>CAVQMQ010000001.1:0-50012 GCA_963713645.1 uncultured Acidobacteriaceae bacterium
GCTTCCGCCGACTGGCAAGAGACTACGAGCGGCTAAGCAAGATACTGGCCGGTCTCCACTACCTTGCCTTCGCCATCCTCATGCTCGCAAATCTGGCCCGGAAACTCACGCAAAGTTAATAACAGGCTCTAGCGGTGCGCGCATCTAGAACGGTCAGGTTCGGCGTTTACTCGATTCCCAGAAAGGACTTCCGATCTGCCTGAGCCAAGGCAGCAAGGTCCAGGTTTCCACTCCTGATACATGCAGCGACCACGACGTCGTATACCGCCGCAAGCAGAGCCGCCGCAAACGAACTCCATCCGCAGAACGCTGAACTCCTCCCATCCGAACGCGCCTCGGGGTAGAAGGGCCTCTGGAGCGTAGCGGAAGAGGCCCTTCTACCCCGCAATCCCACGACAATGCAGCTATCTACTGGACTACTTTTACTCCACCACACTGGCCTGGTTTTGCTCCACCCTTGACAGAATCGAGAGCTTCTGGAGTTATGAAAAACATTGTCTGATCAAGTTTCACCGCATGAGAAAAAGCACCTTCCACTCGTATTTGAAAGAAACATAATTCCGCTTCAACAAGAGGAAAAACAACCTCTACAAAGTGATACTATCCATGCTCAGAAAGTATCCGCTCTGACGACCGTTTCTTCCGAAGCCCATGTTTTTTCATTCTTTGAAAAGTTTTTGCTTTGCCTTTGTTCTTGTTTTTCGTCAAGCCGCCATCCGCTCCCTGGCCGCCGCTTCCGCCTTGATTCCGCTGGCGCAGATCAATCCCAGCAGTTTGCGCCATCGCGGCGACGGTCTTTTTCTTATCTTTGCCCGCGCCTGCCAGCCTCATAGAGCGCCAGTGCAATCGGTGTTGCGACCTCCTTGATCTCTTCGCCCAGCCATCTCGTCGCTTGCGCAACGCCGGTCCGACGCATGGCCCCATTCGATAACTCCAAGCCGCTTCGTCCGCGATCCCTCTGAGATGCGCGTTGCCGGTCTTGGTGATACGGCCCCGCTGCGTTCGTCAGCAACTGGAGTATTCGCTGGGTATCATACCGCTGTAACCCATCAACTGCCGTGCGCTCTGCAAGTGCGAAATCTCGCTCAACTCGGCCACGATAGTTACCCCGAAACCTGCGCAATACCACGCAACGCCTCTAATCCCGCGACCACTCCTGTACTTCGGGCGAGGCCTGCTTCACCGCTTCTGTGATCGCCTGCTCCACCCGCCTTTATTGGAACCAGCGTCGGCGCAATCACTTCGCCAGCGGCGACGCCCAACTCGGCCAACTGCCAATAAACAATGTAGCCCGTCGGACCAGTTTCGTAGCAGGCCTTCAACTGCTCGGCCGGACCACGTTTTTTGACCATCTTGCGGATCGACTCCGTGCGGTTGGCAATCGTTCCCAGGCTGCGCACTTCGCCATCTGCTTCGGCAATAGCAACGGCAATAGTTTCGGCATAGACACCGGAACCCGCATCCGCTGCACCGGATGCGAATAGAATGCTCTAAAGTGGTCTTGCCGGTCGAGCGTTTCGCAGCGAACGGCAACGCGGGTATTAACTGTTTATCTCAGCCAAGGGAGCAATTCCACGCCCAAGCTTTTGTGTCGCCCGCCATAAGACCTGCATGGACCATGTGTCACCACCCGGCTTGTGCAACAACGAGAGATGATCACATAGTTGTAAATACAGGTACTCAAGTCGAGGAGGATAAAGTGAACAAATCCCGGAACGGATCACTGGTTATCATTCTTTTGCTGGCTATCGGCCATGTGCTTGCATTTCAACCTCTGGCCTCCGCCTCGGCGACAAACGTTTATGTGACGCCAACCGGAAGCGCATCCGGAATTTGTCCCTCCGGTACCACAAGCGCGCCGAATCTCACCCCGGCGCAGTTCAATGCGTCTTCCCATTGGGGATTGGGGACCGGTCAAATCGGACCCGGAACAACCATTCTGCTCTGCGGCACATTTACTGGTACTGCGGGCGCTACCGAACTAACATTTCAGGCAAGCGGAACCAGCGGGAATCCAATCACCTTGCTCTTCGATACTAACGCGCAACTCAATGCTCCATATTGGGCATCGTCTCCCAATGGCGGATGTGGAGGAGCGATCTGCATCTACGGTCGGAGCTACATCACCATCAACGGCGGCTCGAATGGAATCATTCAGAACACCGACAATGGCGACAACTTGACCTATCAGCAGTCCAGCGAGGCGATCGAAGCGATGGACTGCAGCGACTGCACTATTGAGAACATCGCCATCGCAAATATCTACATCCATACTGCGAACGGCAATACCAGCTTCGATCAGACATCAATGCGTTGCATCTCATTCTATGGATCGAACTGGACCATCGCCAATAATACGATGCACGATGCCGGATGGTGCCTGGTTGAGGGGTACGCGAATGGCGACAGCAACGTTTCGATTTACAACAATAAGATTTACAACATCGACCACGGATGGACGCTGGCGAGCGACACAGCTGGGGGAAGTTCGGGGCCGTTCAATTTTTACGGCAACTATATCTATAACTATGCAAACTGGGATACAACTGACGATGTTTATCACCACGATGGAATTCACTGTTTTACAGCGGCGAATGGGTCAGCAGCGCATATTACCCAGTTGAACATCTACAACAACCTTTTCAGTGGTCCGGCGGGAAACAATATCACGGCTTATATCTTCATCGAAGGCGGGTCGGGATCGACTCCTTGCGCCGATTCGACCTCAGATCTTTACATTTACAATAATGTGTTTTTCGCGAACCAATCCATCAGTAATGGCGTAATGGGAATATTTACGGGAGATGTGTTTGTTTTCAACAACACGCTGATTGGACCGGGAGAAGGCGTGAGTGACAGCATTGGCTTTATGGCAGATAATGATGTGAGCAATGTGCTGTTCGAGAACAATGCAGTTACGAGTTTCAACACGCTGATGGCGATTTCCGATAACATCCCATTCACCGCCGATTACAACAGCTATGGAAATGGAGGTAGCAATGCTTTCGCTTGTCAATCCAATCTCTACAATATGAACCAATTCTCGGACTGGAAAAGTTGCATTGGCGGCGACTCCCACTCTACATATAGTGCATCGCTGCAGTTGACCAGCACAGGAGAGCCAGAGTCTGGATCGGCGGTGATCGGAACGGGAACCAATTTGACATCATTGGGCATAGCGGAATTGGACCTTGATACCAGCGACGGGAATTCCGTTACTCCAGTGGAACGCCCCACAACCGGCGCCTGGGACACGGGAGCCTTTCAGTTTGTAGAGCCTACGATGGCTGGTACTCCGACTTTCTCTCCCATTGCGGGTTCGTATACCAGCGCGCAAGATGTAACTATCAGTACAGCCAGCAGTGGCGCGATTATTTGTTACAACACGAGCGGCGCTCCGGCGACCAACGGCTCGACGGGTTGCACTTCGGGTACGCTCTACACCGGCCCAATATCGGTTGCGGCGAGCGAGACGCTTTACGCGGTCGCAGGCGGAACTGGACTTGCGGATAGTAGCGTTGGAAGCGCCATCTACACCATCGGGACGGTCGTAGCAGCGGAAAAACCGAAGTTTACACCTATCGCTGGCAGTTATACAGGAACGCAGATGGTAACAGTAAGCAGCACCAGCAGTGGCGCGATTATTTGTTACAACACGAGCGGCGCTCCGGCGACCAACGGCTTGACAGGTTGCACTTCGGGTACGCTCTATAGCGGCGCGGTCTCGGTTGCATCGAGCGAGACGCTTTACGCGGTCGCAGGCGGAACTGGATTTACGGACAGCAGCGTGGGAAGCGCCATTTACACCATCACGACGGTATCCTCCATATTTACGCTGTCTGCATCAACGCCAACCGCCGTAGCTCCCGGTTCGTCCGCGACTTCGACGCTTACAGTGAGCACCGCAACTGGTTATGTGGGAACCGTAACTCTCGCCTGTGCGCTAACTTCGTCTCCCATTGGAGCAACGGACCTGCCCAACTGTTCCTTCTTAAATGGCTCGACGGTGACTTTGGCTTCCGGGTCAATGATCGGGACGCCGACGCCGACCGCGACAGTGACCACTACAGCGGTTAGCAGCAGCGGGTTGAACTGGCCCAAACTGGGCAATGGCAAGAGATGGGCCGGCACAGGCAGCGGCACGGTTCTGGCGTTGCTGGTCTTCCTGGGCATTCCCGCACGACGGCGCAGTTGGCGGGCGATACTGGGCGTTCTAGCGCTGATGGTGGCGCTGGGCAGCCTGACTGCGTGCGACAGTGTCACTGTCCGCAGTAGCACCCAACTTAATTCAGGTACCACTGCCGGCAATTACACCTTTACGGTGACTGGAACCGGCAATCCAGCTGTAACTTCGACGCCCACAACTACCTTTACCCTGACCGTCAATTAGGCTATTGTCCTTGCGTCTCCGTTCACGCGCTTGCCCAGAGCGAGTCGGGAATAGTGTTTTAGAGATCGTGTTTTGGGTTGGCGGAGGGACAGCAGCAATGGCTGCTGCTGGGGAGATTTGCCGAAACAGTGGAAAAGCTTCCCCCAACGCCGAGCGGCCTCTCCCGGAGAAGAGGCCGCTTGGCCGATGCAACTCATGTGACAGGTTTCCGAATCAGGGAACGGTCACCGCGAAAGAGCTGGTGGGGGCGCTTACCACTCCTGAGCCGTCGACACTCTCGATGATGTATTGGTATGACAGCCCTGCTTGCACTGTGCTGTCCGAGTAGGTGGTTTGCGTGCTGGGAGACGAGTTCAACAGCTGGTATGCAGACGACCCGCTTGGCGATCGATAGACGTTGTAACCGACAACCGGATCTGTGGAACTGCTTGGCGCATCCCAGTTCAGTTCAACCACGTAGGAGGCCGGTGTGCCGGTTCCCAAGAGAGGAATGCTGGCCGTCGCGCCGGTCGATGAGGTGCTCGTGATGGTCAGCGTTCCGGTCGACGCGCCCGCCACGGTGGGGTCGAACACAATTTCCAGTGTGACCGTCTGGCCGGTCGTCAAGGTTGTCTGCGCCAAGGGTGCCGAAAGCGTGAATCCCGTTCCGATCACCGTCGTGGAATTCACGGTCACCGCTCCCGTGCCGGTCGAGGTCAAGATCACGCTTTGGGTAGAGGCCGTGTTCAGCGCCACGCTGCCAAATGGGATGGTGGTGGCGTTGATGCTCAGCGTCGGGGTGGCCTGGTTGACGGTCAAGGTCACCGACTGCGTGGCCGTTGTGTAGTCGGTCGTGTCTGTCGGAGCGAATGTAACCGACAAGGTCTGCGTGCCGACGGCCGGAACCGTTCCTGCGGCGGGCGAGTAAGCGAAGGTTCCCGCCACGGTGGAGGTTGCGCCGAGCTGCGTGGAACTCAACGCCGTTCCGTAGGCGATGGCGGCGGGTGCTGGCCAGGTAATGGCCGGAGTCGCCTGGTTGACGGTGAGGGCCGCGGTTGCGGTGGCGGCGGCGTAGTCGGTTGTGTCGGTTGGCGTAAAGGTGACCGAGAGGGTCTGAGCGCCGGCCTTCAGGACCGTTCCTGCGGCGGGCGAGTAAGCGAAGGTTCCCGCCACGGTGGAGGTTGCGCCGAGCTGCGTGGAACTCAGCGCCGTTCCGTAGGCGATGGCGGCGGGCGCTGGCCAGGTAATGGCCGGAGTCGCCTGGTTGACGGTGAGGGCCGCGGTTGCGGTGGCGGCGGCGTAGTCGGTTGTGTCGGTTGGCGTAAAGGTGACCGAGAGGGTCTGAGCGCCGGCCTTCAGGACCGTTCCTGCGGCGGGCGAGTAAGCGAAGGTTCCCGCCACGGTGGAGGTTGCGCCGAGCTGCGTGGAACTCAGCGCCGTTCCGTAGGCGATGGCGGCGGGCGCTGGCCAGGTAATGGCCGGAGTCGCCTGGTTGACGGTGAGGGCCGCGGTTGCGGTGGCGGCGGCGTAGTCGGTTGTGTCGGTTGGCGTAAAGGTGACCGAGAGGGTCTGAGCGCCGGCCTTCAGGACCGTTCCTGCGGCGGGCGAGTAAGCGAAGGTTCCCGCCACGGTGGAGGTTGCGCCGAGCTGCGTGGAACTCAGCGCCGTTCCGTAGGCGATGGCGGCGGGCGCTGGCCAGGTAATGGCCGGAGTCGCCTGGTTGACGGTGAGGGCCGCAGTTGCGGTGGCGGCGGCGTAGTCGGTTGTGTCGGTTGGCGTAAAGGTGACCGAGAGGGTCTGAGCGCCGGCCTTCAGGACCGTTCCTGCGGCGGGCGAGTAAGCGAAGGTTCCCGCCACGGTGGAGGTTGCGCCGAGCTGCGTGGAACTCAGCGCCGTTCCGTAGGCGATGGCGGCGGGCGCTGGCCAGGTAATGGCCGGAGTCGCCTGGTTGACGGTGAGGGCCGCGGTTGCGGTGGCGGCGGCGTAGTCGGTTGTGTCGGTTGGCGTAAAGGTGACCGAGAGGGTCTGAGCGCCGGCCTTCAGGACCGTTCCTGCGGCGGGCGAGTAAGCGAAGGTTCCCGCCACGGTGGAGGTTGCGCCGAGCTGCGTGGAACTCAGCGCCGTTCCGTAGGCGATGGTGGCGGGTGCTGGCCAGGTAATGGCCGGAGTCGCCTGGTTGACGGTGAGGGCCGCGGTTGCGGCGGCGGCGGCGTAGTCGGTTGTGTCGGTTGGCGTAAAGGTGACCGAGAGGGTCTGAGCGCCGGCCTTCAGGACCGTTCCTGCGGCGGGCGAGTAAGCGAAGGTTCCCGCCACGGTGGAGGTTGCGCCGAGCTGCGTGGAACTCAGCGCCGTTCCGTAGGCGATGGTGGCGGGTGCTGGCCAGGTAATGGCCGGAGTCGCCTGGTTGACGGTGAGGGCCGCGGTTGCGGTGGCGGCGGCGTAGTCGGTTGTGTCGGTTGGCGTAAAGGTGACCGAGAGGGTCTGAGCGCCGGCCTTCAGGACCGTTCCTGCGGCGGGCGAGTAAGCGAAGGTTCCCGCCACGGTGGAGGTTGCGCCGAGCTGCGTGGAACTCAACGCCGTTCCGTAGGCGATGGCGGCGGGTGCTGGCCAGGTAATGGCCGGAGTCGCCTGGTTGACGGTGAGGGCCGCGGTTGCGGTGGCGGCGGCGTAGTCGGTTGTGTCGGTTGGCGTAAAGGTGACCGAGAGGGTCTGAGCGCCGGCCTTCAGGACCGTTCCTGCGGCGGGCGAGTAAGCGAAGGTTCCCGCCACGGTGGAGGTTGCGCCGAGCTGCGTGGAACTCAGCGCCGTTCCGTAGGCGATGGCGGCGGGCGCTGGCCAGGTAATGGCCGGAGTCGCCTGGTTGACGGTGAGGGCCGCGGTTGCGGTGGCGGCGGCGTAGTCGGTTGTGTCGGTTGGCGTAAAGGTGACCGAGAGGGTCTGAGCGCCGGCCTTCAGGACCGTTCCTGCGGCGGGCGAGTAAGCGAAGGTTCCCGCCACGGTGGAGGTTGCGCCGAGCTGCGTGGAACTCAGCGCCGTTCCGTAGGCGATGGTGGCGGGTGCTGGCCAGGTAATGGCCGGAGTCGCCTGGTTGACGGTGAGGGCCGCAGTTGCGGTGGCGGCGGCGTAGTCGGTTGTGTCGGTTGGCGTAAAGGTGACCGAGAGGGTCTGAGCGCCGGCCTTCAGGACCGTTCCTGCGGCGGGCGAGTAAGCGAAGGTTCCCGCCACGGTGGAGGTTGCGCCGAGCTGCGTGGAACTCAACGCCGTTCCGTAGGCGATGGCGGCGGGTGCTGGCCAGGTAATGGCCGGAGTCGCCTGGTTGACGGTGAGGGCCGCGGTTGCGGTGGCGGCGGCGTAGTCGGTTGTGTCGGTTGGCGTAAAGGTGACCGAGAGGGTCTGAGCGCCGGCCTTCAGGACCGTTCCTGCGGCGGGCGAGTAAGCGAAGGTTCCCGCCACGGTGGAGGTTGCGCCGAGCTGCGTGGAACTCAGCGCCGTTCCGTAGGCGATGGCGGCGGGCGCTGGCCAGGTAATGGCCGGAGTCGCCTGGTTGACGGTGAGGGCCGCGGTTGCGGTGGCGGCGGCGTAGTCGGTTGTGTCGGTTGGCGTAAAGGTGACCGAGAGGGTCTGAGCGCCGGCCTTCAGGACCGTTCCTGCGGCGGGCGAGTAAGCGAAGGTTCCCGCCACGGTGGAGGTTGCGCCGAGCTGCGTGGAACTCAGCGCCGTTCCGTAGGCGATGGTGGCGGGTGCTGGCCAGGTAATGGCCGGAGTCGCCTGGTTGACGGTGAGGGCCGCAGTTGCGGTGGCGGCGGCGTAGTCGGTTGTGTCGGTTGGCGTAAAGGTGACCGAGAGGGTCTGAGCGCCGGCCTTCAGGACCGTTCCTGCGGCGGGCGAGTAAGCGAAGGTTCCCGCCACGGTGGAGGTTGCGCCGAGCTGCGTGGAACTCAACGCCGTTCCGTAGGCGATGGCGGCGGGCGCTGGCCAGGTAATGGCCGGAGTCGCCTGGTTGACGGTGAGGGCCAGAGCAGCGGATTCCGTGACACCGAAGTTGATGTTGCCTGGCCAGGCTGCGGTAATTTTGTGCGTGCCGGCGGTCAACGAACCCGTGGTGAAGATCGCGACGGTTCCATTAATGGCTCCGGCACCGATGGCAACGCCGCTGTCATAGAACGTGACCATCCCGGTGGGACCGCTGGAGACAGTTGCGGTGAAGGTGACCGGAGTGCCGTAAGTGGAGGATGAACTGGAGCCGGATAGGAGTAGCGTGGGGATGTCGGCATTCAATTCGAGAGCAACGATCTGGGATACACTGCTGGCCGTGGCCGTCAGTTGTACGATCTGAGCGGTGCCCACCGGCGTTCCCTTTGCCGTGAAGTTGGCACTCTTGCTGCCAGCCGCGACGGTCACTTCGGTTGGCACTGCCAATGCCGGACTGTTGCTCGACAGGCTTACTATCAGGCCGCCCGCAGGCGCCGCCGCGGTCAACGTCACCGTGCATTTGTCCGTACCCGAACCCACTAAGCTTTGCTTTGCGCAAGAAAGCGCATCGAGCGCTGCGGTGACGTTTGCCACCCTCTTTGTTGAGGCGGCCAAGGGGAAGCAACTAGTCAAAAGGACCAGCAAGGCTCCGCTCCAGACGCCGGGCCGGCAGATCCAGGGGCGAGAGCAAGCACCCTCGGGACTGCGCCGGGGAGCACTTTCGTGTTGAGGTGCCCTTCTGGTTGTGAACCAGTGGCACGAGGGAAGACGATTAGAAGATTTGCAGAGAGTGTTCAAGAACGCCAGAATTTTCACTTCAACCCACCATATGGCCCCCAAGTTTCTTTGGATTTCTTCATGGGCCGCAACCCAGTCATCGGCGGTGGCTTTATCTACATGAGCATTCCCCTAGCTATCCACGCTGGCAAACTAGAAAACAGGCGGGAGAGAGCCACAATAGACCATCCTGGTGTAAGCGAGATAAGTTATTGAAATAAAATAGAAACGAGACGGATCATAGTTCAGACCCGGAGTCGAATTACTTCCGTTTTGCCCCTCGATAGAGGACTTCTTGTCTCACCAGCGACACTCACTGACATTACAACCTTCCAATGTTCGAACCTCTCTGCAAACAGGTCACAGAGTCCCTGGGATTTCTGCAGGCAGGTGGTCCTTGCGGCAACTGAAGCGGTGCCGAAGTATCGGAAACACCGTTCGGCAGTCCACAGCCTTGAATCATGGCTAAATTCATCGCTCCGGGGTTCCCATCCGCGCAGAAGATATTAGCAATCAGCAAGAAGGCAGCTTCCATGGGCCTCTAAGCACAAGGAGAGTACAACCCGGTCATGATTTAATGGTTACCTTCAGACCTCGTCATAAAGTTACCAAAGGCCCGTTGACGTGCGATGGAGTCTCCGTTAGAGTATGGAAATTCTGAGTGATCATTCTTGCTCAGACACAAACCAAATAGCGTGGAACTCTCTGCAATTTTGTTTGGTTCTTGGATCGATTTGCAGCTTTCTGTTCTTTCCTTGACAGCTTTTTGTGTATGCGGACGGTAGCCCGTTGATTGCGCTCTGTCCGAGCGGGCCATTGAGGGAAGGAGATCGGTTTTCAGGTTGAATAAGCCAAGTAGTCAGCGAACTTGATGTGCCCGATGGGAGGGGAAAGCACACCTTTTGATCGAGGCTTTGCACAATGGGAAAATATTCCTCAACTAGTCGGCCCAGTTGGCAGGCTCAATGGTACGATGTGATTGTACTTTCATATTCCCCTTTCCCCTGCGACTGATGCGGGTAACTTAGCGTGACCTCTTTTGCCTGAAAGGCAATGGCCCGAACTCTTCGAGGCGGGAACACGCAAGAGCCTTCCATCCACACTAAAAGTTGCGATCGCGTGAAGCCACGCGATCATGAGTTTTTCGTGCGTCGCTACGGATAGGATGACCGGAAACCTTCCAGGGTCCAAGTTCAGTTAGAGATAGCAACGTCATGTTGCAACAGAAGACAGCGCTGCATTCCGCCCGAAAACGTGAAATAACTCGATGCGGAAGAAGCGGAACATTTTTTGATCAATGCTCGAAAGTTGAGCATTTTTGCTGAAAAGGTGCCTTGTGAAAGATTTGCTGCTTGCCCTCACCGTCGTTCGCGACGGCGGTACGCGTTCGCTTTTGAAAATGGTGCTGGAAAGCGCCGGCCACAGAGTGATTGAAACGCATGACGATGCACAGGCCCGTTTGCTGCTGAGCAAAGGGCTTGCCCCTGACATCCTGATCGCCGAGTCCGCCTCCGCCGGACAAAGCGGAGCCTTCGAGCACTTGCATCTGCCGAAGGGTTTCCCAAAAGGCCGCATCTGTCTCATCCTGGGCATGGCCGAACAGTGCTTGCGGAGGGAGGTTTCCGATTTTGGAATCAAGCACTTTCTCCTCAAGCCGTTAACGCGCGGCGATATCGAGTCGATGGTTGAAAGCATGAGTACCGATTCGGCGCAGCGAGTCGGCCCCGGGCTTGACCTTCTTTCCGCGAAGGCCAGCCTCGCCGCGCCATGCGCGGACTCACCCAAGCGAGTCCATCTTGAAGAACTCGGGGGGAACAAGTATTTTCTGGCTGCTTCACCCGCCATGCTGGAGATTCATCGCAAGGTGAAGCTCATCGCCGATGTAAATGTCAGCGTTCTGATTCTGGGAGAGAGCGGCACCGGTAAGGAGGTCGTGGCGCATCTGATCCACCGGCTCTCGCAGCGATCCCGAGAGAGGTTTGTCAACGTCAACTGCGCTGCGCTGCCGACGGAGCTGATGGAGAGCGAGTTGTTTGGCCATCGCCAGGGAGCGTTTACCGGCGCGCTCAGAGACCGCCCCGGAAAGCTTGAACAGGCGAATCGCGGCACCCTCCTTCTTGACGAGATTGGGGAGATCAGTGTGCAGATGCAGGCCAAACTCTTGCATGTGCTGCAGGATGGGCAGTTCACGCGCCTCGGCGGCCAGGAATCCACCAAGGTCGATGTGCGGATTCTGGCCGCCACCAACATCGATATGGAAAATGCTCTTGCGGAGCGGACCTTCCGCGAAGACCTTTATCATCGGTTGAACACTTTTACCCTCGAGATCCCGCCCCTGCGCGAGCGGCGCGAAGAAATTCCCTACCTGACCGAAGAGACCATTCGGCGGACACCCCATCTGTCGAAGAACGGCCTTCAGTTCCATCTCAGCTCCCGTCTTCTTGATGCCCAGATGCGATACGACTGGCCAGGAAACGTGCGAGAACTACGTAACTTCATGACCCGCGTCATTGTCATGGGGGATCAGGACGAGGCCATCCAGGAACTGGAGATCAAGACCGCTACCATGGTCGCGCCCCAGTCGCCCTCCTACCCACCCGCCGAGGAGCCTGTCTTTTCTCCCATGCGCTCTCTGGTCCGCGACGTCAAAAACCGCACTGAGGCGCACATGATCCAGGACGCGCTGGAACTTTCCGGCTGGAATCGCCGGCGCGCCGCACAGTACCTCAACATCAGTTACCGCGGGCTGCTTTACAAGATCAACCAGTACGCTCTGGCCCGCAGACCGCCGCTTTACCCCGGCGATGGCGTGCGCATTGGCTCGTCGCGCTGCAAGGACATCGCGACCATGCCTTTGGGAGCCGCTGAAAGACTCTCTAATTCTCATGGTTTCTGACGGAAACTGTATATGGAGGCGAATCGCGGATGCAGTAGATGACTTTGGCTCGCCAAGCAGAGTTTCAGCGGCACTGGAAGAAGACACGGCGGGAGCAGTTTGTGGACGTAACTGCGCAGTGCGCAGGAGATGTAAGCGGTGATGCCCTGGGCCGAGCTGCAGGCACTGGTTGAGCCGCCCTGTTAGAAGGGCGAGACGGGGCGCAAGCCGGTGGGCCTGGGGATCATGCCGCGGGTGTACTTTCTGCAACAGCGGCTTGCCTTGCCGGACCGAGCGGTCGATGATGCGCTTTAAGAGTCGGCGATGATGAGCCGCTTTGCCGGAGTGGACCTGGGTCGTACCCCGTCCTTTCGCGTTCCTTTGCGAAAGGGGCGGAAGAGTTGCGAAGTTACCTGGGATGCCAGCCCTCTACGCTTCTGCTGCATCCTGCCGTAGCAAGCGAGCTAACTCCGTCCCCGGAAACATCCCTGTTGGAGTTTATTACGCAACACCGCTGCCCGGCTGAAAGACCGACAGAATCAGTTGGTTGCGGTGAGTTAGTGTAAATTCTGCGATGTCCTTCTTCAAAACTATCTATGAAACGGGATTTTTCGTCTATAGTTACCAAGCTCTGAGAATATAGAAGATGGAGAGATGGAAATTCTCCCGAAAGGCTCGAAAAACTACAATAAAAACGTGATTGTTGCCAATCTACAACGCTTTACTTCCCAAGCTAGTTTCGGCCTGCACCCCTACGATAGCGGTATGACTAATGGCTAGAATAGGCACGATAGGAAAGAGATATGTTCAAATCGCGGACACCTGAATGCCTGATCAACTTATTTGTATCGAGAGAGATACGGCACGCGAGGGCATATTTAGCCGGACACAAGTGATTGCGCAATCAGACTGAGCTGCTTCGGCCGCCGACACCAGCAGATGCTTTGTCATGCGTAGGAAGCTATTCCTCTGACCGCTCTCGTTCTGGACCTTATAGCTCGCCTTCACTCGTGAGGGTTCTTGGAAAGTATGCATAGATGTGCAACTAAGTGTGCAAGACCGTGCACCTTTCTATTTCTTACTCGGAAGGGAAAAAACCGGAAAAATACAGGATTATCCCCATAACACACGGTAGTTATGGTTTGGCCCACATCTTGCATAAGAAAGGGCAGTGAAGTTGTACACCGTAGGGAGCCTATGCTTTCCAGCATGACACAAAGCTTTCAGATCGATCCCGCGGAATTGCCCCCGGAGGCGATCCTGTTTGGCAGCACCGATGCCATGCGAGAGGTGTGGAACAAGATAAGGTGTGTGGAAGACAACGATCTACCCGTACTCATCCGCGGGGAAAGCGGCACGGGCAAGGAACTTATTGCTCGCTTTCTTCATACCCACTCGAATCGGCGCGAAGCTCCTTTCGTCAAGGTCAACTGCGCTGCGATGCCTGCCGGGCTGATCGAGAGCGAGTTGATGGGCTACGAAAAGGGATCCTTTACAGGGGCCGACGAGATCAAGCGCGGGCTCATAGAATTGGCGGACTGCGGGACTCTCTTTCTAGACGAGATAGGCGACATGGAGTTGACACTGCAGAGAAAGATCCTTCACCTGTTGCAAGACGGCCACTACACCCGAATCGGAGGGTTTGAGGAGTTACAGTCGCATGCGCGCATCGTCTCCGCGACCAATGTCGAGATAGAAGCAGCCGTTGGAACTCAATCCTTCCGCAAGGATTTATTTTACCGGATCGACGTTATCAGCCTGCGTCTGGCGCCGCTGCGCGAGCGGAAGAAGGATATTCCGCATCTTTGCGAATACTTCATGCAAAAGCTTGCCGCGAAGTTCGGCAGGAGCGCCCGACAGTTGACCCCGGATGCTCTGCGGCTTTTGAAGCAATGGAGTTGGCCGGGAAACATGCGGGAATTGGAGAATTGGATTGCGCGGGTGGTGATTCTAGGCGGTGAAGAGGTACCGAGCGAGGAGCTTGCCAGTCAGATGGCGTTGGCCCGCGGTTCGAATTTCATGAGACCGCGCATCGGCCACCTGAAAGAGGCTACCTCGGCTGCGGCGCGAGAAACGATTCTGAAAACCCTTCAGGCCAACCACGGCAACCGGAGAAAGACAGCGGCGGATCTGAACATGAGCTATCGTTCATTGCTTAACAAGTTGCACGAAGCGGAAGTACATTTTGGAAAGAAGTGCAAGGGGCTGCCGCACCTGTAGGGATTTGAGTGAACGGCGGTTCGGCATGTGGGCCGGGCCGAGTTGGATTGCGAAGACGGTAGAAACGGGCTTTTATCACTCCGGCAGGGTTCGCGCCGAGTGAAATACCGGCGCGGGGCAATACTTGGCGACGCCGGAAATTTGTGAAAAGTGCGGTCTGTGACCCACAGGGCGAAGCTTTGTCCGGATTACTCTGCAAGTTAAACGAGTGGAAAAGCCAAACGGGACAAGGAGGAACGAGATGGCAACCTTACCGGGTTATGATGAGACAACCTCAGCGGATTCCGGGTGGTGGGCTCTTTACGCGCGCCATCAACACGAGAAGACAGTTGCGGAGTTACTGACATCCAAAGGCTTCGAAGTCTTTCTTCCGCTTTACGACTCGATGCGGCAGTGGAACGACCGCAAGAAGCTGATCTCACTTCCTCTTTTCCCATGCTATGTATTTGTTCGCGGAGGACTCAACCGCCGGCTCCAGGTCGTCACAACGCCGGGCGTACACATGATCCTCAGTTGCGGAGAGCGGGTGGCGATAATTCCGGAGGCCGAAATCGAGGCCGTGCGTCAAGCAGTCGGAGGAGCGTTTCGCGTCGAGCCCCACCCATTCTTGAAGTGCGGAGAGCGGGTTCGCGTCATCCGGGGAAGCCTGCAGGGCGTCGAAGGTATTCTAGTCCGCAAAAAAAATCTTTTTCGGCTTGTCCTGTCGGTCGAAATGCTGGCGCAGTCTGTGGCTGTGGAGATCGACGCCTCGGACATTGAACCCGTCGCCGCGCATCGGTTCCTTGGCGCGACTCTGCGCCATGCCGAGGGGAATGGAATGATTCAAGGGGCATTGTCCATTTAGGGCAGGCCGCAAATTCTTTCCAGAGCGCGATCAGGACGCGGGGATGGCGCCAACGGAACGGATGCCGGACCCGCCATGACAACCAGGTGCTGGGATGAAAACAAGGCTCGAATTCTCCGTCGGAGTTGGATGCGCAGTGCTGGCGCTTTGCGTTTGCCTTATCGGGCAAGCACCGAAACCAGGACTTGCAGGTGGCGCACTGACGGCCGCAACCGGAGCCGATGCGCCAGCGGTACCGCGGCCTTCAGCGAGCGCAGCAGGAGACAACGGCAGCTTCATCATCGGGAATGAAGACCACCTAGCCATCAATGTTTGGAAGGAGCCGGACTTGTCCCGCTCGATTCCGGTTCGATCCGACGGAAAAATTTCGCTGCCGCTGGTGGGCGAGTTGCAGGCAGCCGGGCGAACGCCCCTGCAACTTGAGCAGGACATTGGTACAAAGTTGAAGGAGTACATCTCCGAGCCGGAAGTCACGGTGATCGTCGAGCAGATCAACAGCCAGAAGTTCAATATTCTGGGCCAGGTGGTCAAGCCTGGCTCCTACTCCCTGGCCACCGCGACCACGGTTCTCGACGCCATCGCCACCGCCGGCGGATTCCGCGACTTCGCCAAGCAGAAGGGGATCTATATCCTCAGGCAAAGCGCGCATGGCGAAGAAACTCGCATCGTCTTCAACTACAAAGACGTCATCCGGGGCAGGAATCCCCAGCAGAACATCAATATCCAACCGCGCGACACGATTGTTGTGCCGTAGAGGAAGTTCATGGCCGCCGGCTGCTTTCTCAGTCTCGTGTTCCTGGTGACGATGCCTGCCTGGTCGCAGGTGATGCCCAGTGAAACCGGCCCGTCCCCCTCGTCTGAAGAGCCGATGCGGACCCCGCCTCCGGTCAGCGGTGATGCCTATCCGTCAGCTACTGCGTCCGAGGCCAGGTCCAACGAACTTCGCATTGGTCTGAGCATCCAGACCGCCTACGACGACAACATCCTATCCGGCGTACACTCCGCTGCGGTCTCTGACGAGACCTACTCGGTGCAGCCTACGATCAAAGTCGATCAAGGAACGGCCAGGTTTCATCAGAGCCTCGCCTATTACCCGGGGTTCAGCTTCTATCAGCACACAAGTCCGCGCAACGAGGCCGATCAATTCGTTCGAGAGAGCATTGATTATCGGTCGAGTCCGCACACGACGGTAAGTTTCAGAGAAACGTTCCAGAAGAGCACCAACGTTCTGAACCAGCCCTATGGCGACATCACCGGCGCCTCCCAATCAACGGCGGCGCAGGTGGTTGCGCCCTTCGCCGAGACGATCTCCAACGCCGCCAGTGGTGAAGCGACCTATCAGTTCGGCGTGAACCGGATGATCGGCGGCGGCGGCACCTACGCGGTGCAGGATTACCCGAATCCTTCCCAGGCGGCCGGACTCTCCAACTCCGACACGCGCGGCGCATCCGCTTTCTACAACCTGCGCTTGTCGCAATCCCAGTATGTCGGGATCACCTACCAATACTCTCGCATGATCGCGTCGCTGGAGGGGCTCGCAGAGTGAGACCCAAGTGCAGACCATCAGCTCGTATTACACGCTCTACCTGATCCACAGCCTTACGTTCTCTATCTCGGGTGGTACTCAACACTTCTCCGTGACGGAGTCAACGCTTCCCCCGTCCACCTCGTGGACGCCGTCTGTCACAGCAAGTATGGGATGGCAAAGAAGCCGCACCAGTCTGGATGCCAACTACTCGCGTTTCGTCTCCGGTGCCGGCGGGCTCCTCGGAGTGTTTCAGTCCGACAGCGCGCGCGCTTCGGCAGGTTATCGATGCGCCCGCGCCTGGACCCTGGCGGCGGCCGCCCATTACTCACTTCAAAAGGCGGCCCTCCCGGCCTACTTCGCGTCTTCCTCTGGAGGCCACGGCGTGTCGGAAACCGTCACGGTGCAGCACATTATCGGCGAACACATCAGCACCGAGTTCGGCTACACACGCCTTCACCAAAACTACAGCGACGTGGCAGCCGTGTCAGACAACCCCGACAGCGACCGCGGCTACGTTTCCATCTCTTATCAGTTCACCAGGCCTTTGGGAAGATAAGCATGACAGAAGATCCCGAAGAAAAAAAATCGGAGCGGCCGGACTTTCAGCGTTACGTGAATCTGGTCCGGCGTCGTCATATCCATTTCCTGGTGCCATTTCTGCTGGGCTGGCTGGCCGTCTGGGAGGCGAGTTGGATTCTTCCGGCTCACTATAAGTCGAGCACCCTCATCCTGGTCGAGCAGCCTACCATGCCCAAGAACTATGTGGTGCCGAATGTAGAGGACGATCTGCAGGACCGGCTGCAAAGCATTACAGAGCAGATTCTCAGCCGCACGCGCCTCCTCCTGATTATCGATAAGCTCCATCTCTACTCCGCTGGGGGCAAGGAAATTTCCCCCGATGAGAAGGTGGAGCGAATGCGTAAAGACATTAAAATCGAGCTGGTGCGGGACAATCACGGCGACCAGATTACCGCGTTCCGGATCAACTACACCGCGCGTGACCCTCGCATGGCCCAGCAGGTGACCAGTGAGCTGACCGCCCTGTTCATCAACGAGAACCTCAGGATTCGCCAGCAGGAGTCGGAAGATACAACCGACTTCATCTCCAGCCAGCTCGAGAACGCGCGTGCCAGCCTCTCCAACCAGGAGGCAAAGGTGCGGGAGTTCGAAGGACAGCATGAGGGCGCCATGCCATCGCAGCAAGCCAGCAACTTGCAAATCCTCGCCGGCCTTCAAGCACAGCTCCAGAACGAGCAGGACGCGCTGAACACCGCCAAACAGCAGCGCGTCTACCTTCAGTCGCTGATCGAGCAATACCGCGAAGGGCACACCCTGATCTGGTCTGCCGAAGGCCCTCCGACCACCCTGTCCGCAATTGACCAGGAGCTGAACCAGTTACACGAAAAATTGACCGGCCTTCAGTCGCACTACACCGATCATTACCCCGAAGTGCAAAGCGTGAAGAAACAAATCGCCGAAACGGAGAAGAGAAGAGAAAAGCTCGTTGCGGGAGAAGGAAGCAAGGCCAAAACTGGGAAGCAGGCCGATGAGAGCGCAGGCGCGCGAGTCGCCCCGGATGCCTTGCAAAGCTCTCCCGCCCAGCAATTGCAGGGACAGCTCCAGGCCAATCAGGCTGAGATCGAAAATCGGGAGCAGGCAATCGCAAGCTTGAAGACAAGACTGGGAGAGTATCAGGGACGTTTGAACGAGGAGCCCGTCGTAGAGCAGAAACTGGCCGATCTGACCCGCGGTTATGAACAATCCAAGGCTAACTACGACGATCTTCTCAAGAAGAAAGACCAATCGGAGATGGCGACCAGCATGGAACAGATGCAGCAAGGCGAGCGGTTCAGCATGCTTGACCCTCCCAGTCTCCCGCTCAAACCGGACTTTCCCGACAAGCTCAAGTTCTGCGGCATAGGGCTGGGTATCGGCCTCGCGTTCGGAACCCTGGTGGCCGGCGGTCTTGAGTTTCTTGACGACCGCATCTACAGTGAGCAGGAGATCAAGAGGTTGGTGCCGGTTGCGATCCTTTCCGAGATTCCCGAGATCAGACTCGCGTCGGATGTAAAAGGCAGCATGAGA
This sequence comes from uncultured Acidobacteriaceae bacterium, assembly GCA_963713645.1. Taxonomy (GTDB): domain Bacteria; phylum Acidobacteriota; class Terriglobia; order Terriglobales; family Acidobacteriaceae; genus Telmatobacter. Next base: position 18,671 of record CAVQMQ010000001.1, read on the forward strand.
AGGGCCGCGCTGGGTTGGTCCGTGGCGATATTGGTAGTGACCACGGTGGTAGCAGGTTCGGTGATCAGTTATCTTCACAACTAAGGCGTGCCGTTCCATGTATGAGCAGTTTTTCAAACTCGCGCGCAATCCCTTCAGCCTCACGCCGGATCCTGTCTGCTTCGTCGGTACCAAGCGCCACAACGAGGCGTTGGCCGCGCTCTACCACGGGGTTCGCCAGCATAAGGGATTCATCGTTCTTATCGGAGAGGTGGGGACGGGAAAGACTCTGCTGGTCCGGTGCCTGCTGCAACTGTTGAATGGAAGCAAGGACATTGCCTTCGCCAATCTTTTCAGCGGAAGGCTCGCGCCTACCGAATTCCTGCAATACGTTCTCTCCGATTTCGGGCTGGTTGCAACCGGCAAGAGCAAGTACGAGCTGCTGCTCGACTTGAGCCGCTTTCTCTCCGCGCGGGGGGCGCTGAAGCAGACGACGCTGCTCATCGTCGATGAGGCGCACCACTTGTCGGCCGACACCCTGGAAGAGGTCAGGCTGCTGTCCAATCTGGAAACCACCGACGACAAGCTGCTGCAGATCCTGCTGGTTGGGCAGCCCGAGTTGGACGAAGCGCTTGACTCGTCCGGACTCCGCCAACTCAAGCAGCGAATCGCGGTCCGGGCGCAACTGGGCGCGCTCGACGCCGCCGAAACCAAGCAGTACATCGGGCGCCGGCTTCAGATTGCCGGATCGGAAGCAGAAACCGTCGAGCTTTTTTCCGGCGAATCCATGGATGCGGTCTATCGCTATTCCCTGGGCTTGCCACGGCTGATCAACACGATCTGCGAAAATTCGCTGATCGCAGCCTATGCGGAGCGGGCAGCGAATGTGGCTCCGAAGCATGTCCTTCAGGTAGCGAGAGAGTTTCGTCTTGATGCGCCATCCGCATCCGTGGCCAGGGGCGCAGGCGGAGGCGATTCGATTGATGTTCAGCGGGCCATGAACGCCCTGCTGGATTCCCTGGCCGCGTTGCAGCAAGTCGCGCGTTTTTCCCCCGCGGAAACCCATTCCGTGGTTCGAGTGAGTGAAGATGAGCAGTATATTTGACGCGCTGCAAAGATCAGAAGGCGAGCTTGCCGGGATTGACTGGCCCGCCCCTTCGGAGGCGACGGAGTTGCTGCGCCGAGCCGAGCGCAGAGTCGCGTCGCAATGGGAGGCCTCCAACGAGGCGGCGTTAGTGGCGACAGCGCACGTCCCTGCTGCCGCCGCCGACCCCGCGGCGAGCGAAAGCCGTCTAGCGAAGACCCGAACCGCAAACTTCGCAGGGTTCCAATCGCTGCATCGTTCTTTTACGCCTCAGGACCGCTTGGTCTGCTTCAACGACAGCGAGAGCGCCGCGGCCGAGGCTTTTCGTTTGCTCGGAGTTCGCGTCCGGCAGCTGCGCCGCGACCGGCCCTTGAAAAGGGTTCTCGTCACCAGCACCATCCCGCAGGAAGGCAAGAGCATGGTGGCGGAAAACCTCGCCGGCACCCTCGCACTCGCAACACAACAAAAGGTCTTGCTTCTCGATGGCGACCTCCGGCGTCCCTCGATAGGCGAGATTTTCCAACTGGGAAGCGCCCCCGGACTCAGTGAATACCTGAGTGGCAAGCAGGAAATCGAAAAGTGCATCTATCACCTTGAAGAGCACAGCCTGTGGATTCTTCCGGCCGGCTGCGCGCGGGCCAACGCGCTCAATCTCCTTCAGTCGCCGGAACTGCCCGCACTGATGGATCATTTGTCCTCCTGGTTCGACTGGATCGTCATCGATTCGCCTCCGGTCCTGCCCTTGGCATACACCAGCCTCTGGACTCCGCTTGCGGATGGGATCCTCATCGTTGCGCGCCAAGGAATCACCGAGAAGCGCCACCTGCGGGAAGGACTTGAAGCCCTGGAAACAAAGAAGGTGATTGGCGCCCTGATCAACTGTTCGAAGAACATGCCGCACGGTGACTATTACGGCACCGCACATTCTTCAAGGCGAGGCGGACCATCCGCCGCCTGAATCCGAGGCCGATTGCTTACCGCCAGTCTCTGCACGCCGCACTTTCGCCGTATTCCTGGCGAGAGCGCCGGCAGCCATCGCCTTTCGAGAAAACCGCCCGGAGTTGAGTTGGGCCATCCAAGACGAAATCAGAATAGGTTTTCCTATTGAGGCCTGAGCGAAGTCGCCGCTCCTTAAGGTCACGTAGATCAGGAAGCCACGTTTTCGGGGTACAGCGACTCTCATTTCGCAATTGTCAGAGAGGTTTCGATTCGCACGTCGACCTCTGCAGATTACGCGAGGTGAAGTTATACCGCGGGAACTACCACTTGCCATCAAGGTTTTTGTAAACAGTAGAATCGAAACCGCTCAAGCATAATCAACCGCCGAGATACTTCCATTGACCGAAAAAAAAGGAGTGAACCATGGCTTTGGTGAACGTGGAGAGTACCGCAGGTCGCGCTGAGCGTTTATCGCGACCCGCAATGCCCGAAAAGCGGGAGATGCTGGATGAGGCCGCTCTACATCGGATGATCGCGATCGAGCGCAAGAGAACGGAGCGATCCAAGCAGCCGTTCCTTCTCATGCAGTTGGGGGTGTCCGCTCATCGCAGTTCGTCAAAGAGCATCTGCGCCCTCGACAGCATCGTCTCCGCACTGCTGCCATCCATCCGCGAAACGGACGTCATCGGATGGTACAAAGATCAAGAGATGATCGGCGTCATTTATTCGGGCCTTGCGAACGACTGCAAGAACTCGGTAATGAGCATGATCCTGAACCGGGTGAGCCTGGCTCTTGGCGAAGCTCTGACTCCCGATCAATTCCGGCAGGTGAGCATCTTTCTGCACTACTTCCCCGACGACTGGGTGGACGACGGACCCGGCCGTCCAAGTAACCCCGCCCTGTATCCCGACCTGAACTGGTCGAGCGATCAGAGGAGAAGTGCGACCATTGTCAAACGCGCGATGGACGTGTTCGGAAGCGCGCTGCTGCTGATTCTCTCCGCGCCGCTGCTGGCGATTATCGCCATCGCCATCAAAGCATCGTCGAAGGGCCCCGTGCTGTTCCGGCAACTGCGCGTCGGGCAGTATGGAAGACTCTTCACCTTCTACAAATTCCGCACCATGCGCGTCGACAACGACTCCAACATCCACCGGGAATACGTGACCAAGTTCATAGCCAGCCAAGCACCCAAGCAGCCGTCAACCGCAGATGGCGAGGGCGTCTATAAGCTCACCAACGATACCAGAATCACGCGCATGGGAAAGCTGTTGCGCAGAAGCAGCCTCGACGAGCTTCCACAGTTCTTCAACGTACTCAAAGGCGAGATGTCGCTAGTAGGACCGCGTCCTCCGATTCCCTATGAACTGGAGGCCTATCAAACCTGGCACAGACGCAGGGTGCTGGACGCCAAGCCAGGGATCACGGGACTCTGGCAGGTGACTGGGCGCAGCCTCGTCAACTTCGACGAGATGGTCCGGTTGGATCTGCGCTATGCCACATGCTGGTCGCCCTCCCTTGACTTGTCGATCCTCATGCGTACCCCTCTTGCAGTGATCAGGGGCGCGGGCGCACTTTAAACCGCGTCCAACAGCGCGAAGAGATGAAATTGACGAGGCGAATGTGAATTTTGCAGTTATCGGTTTCGGATACTGGGGTCCCAACGTAGTGCGCAACCTTGCGAGTCTCGAAGGTCACCGTGTCGTCGCGATTGCGGATGCAAGTCCCGGAGCGCGTCTGCGCGCGCAAAAGTTGTACCCGAATCTTCGCATCACCTCCAGCGCTGCCGAGGTCAACTCCTCCGTCGAGGTCGATGCGGTTGCTGTCGTGACTCCGGTCTGGACGCATTACGAGCTGGTGAAGGCGGCGCTGGAGAACGGCAAACACGTATTTGTCGAGAAGCCGTTCACCAGCAACGCGCAGCAAGGAGAGGAGTTGATTGAACTTGCCCAGCGAAAAAACCTCAAGATCATGGTGGACCATACGTTTCTGTTCACCGGCGCGGTGAGGAAGATCTCCCAGTTGCTTGAGGAAGGAACGCTGGGTCCCCTCTACTACTACGATTCCACTCGCGTGAATCTTGGCCTCTTCCAGCACGACATCAACGTGCTTTGGGATCTGGCCCCGCACGACCTGTCGATCATGGATTACCTAATCAAGGCAAACCCCGAAGCAGTCGTGGCAACCGGCCAGACCCACCTCAACGGATGCGAAGACGTGGCCTACATGACGCTGTATTTTCCGAATCAGGTGATTGCGCACATCAATGTCAACTGGCTTTCTCCCGTCAAGGTGAGAACCACGCTGATCGGCGGAGAGAAGAGGATGGTGGTGTGGAACGACCTGGAGGCCGACGAAAAGGTGAAGGTCTACAACAAGGGCGTGGAGATCACCAATAACGAGGGCGTCTACGAGTTGCTGGTCAGCTACAGGTCGGGCGATATGTGGGCCCCTCAACTGGAGCAGGGTGAGGCGTTGAGCCGGGAACTGGCTTACTTCGGCGATTGCGTCCAGAAAAACGTGGATCCGTTCAACGATGGAGCAGCCGGGCTGCGGGTTGTCAGAATGCTCGAGGCTGCCAGCGAATCGCTGCGCAACAGGGGATCGCTGGTGCACCTATGAACGACCATAACTGCATCGCCAGTGACGTCAAGCTGGGAAGGGACGTCCGGCTTTCCAAGTTCATCAACCTCTACGGATGTCAGATCGGCGACGAGACGAAGATAGGCGCGTTCGTGGAGATTCAGAAGAACGCCAAGGTAGGAAACTGCTGCAAGATATCCAGCCACACTTTTGTCTGCGAAGGCGTAGTCATCGAGGACAACGTGTTCATCGGACACGGGGTCGTGTTCATCAACGACACGTATCCCCGCGCCACCACGGCAGCCGGAAAGCTGCAAACCGAATCCGATTGGAAGATTGAACTGACCGTCGTACGGAAGGGTGCGTCGATCGGTTCTGGCGCCACGATTCTGTCTAACACCAACATCGGCGAGAACGCGATCGTCGGCGCAGGCAGCGTGGTCACCCACGATGTTCCACCCAACGCGATCGTGGCCGGAAACCCGGCCAAGGTGCTGCGTTACGTCGATAAGAATGAGGAAGGTTGCAATGGGAATCTCTAGGACCACTTCTAACCAGATCCCGTTTCTCGATCTGGTTACGCCCCATGTACGTCTCGAAAGCGAACTGACCGGCGTCTTCCAGAAGGCTCTGCTGACGGCCGGGTTTATCGGCGGTCCGATGGTCGAGCAATTCGAGAGGTCGTTTGCGCGCTTCTGCGAAACCGCTTTTTCCATCGCCGTCGGCAGCGGAACCGATGCGTTGCGCTTTGCCATCATGGCCTGCGGAATTGAACGGGGCGATGTGGTGCTGACGGTGCCGAATACTTTCATTGCCACCACCGAGGCGATCACTCAGGCCGGCGGTGTACCGGAATTCATCGACATTGACGAGGACACCTACAATATGTCGGTCGTCCGGCTGCGCGAGTATCTGGAAACGCAGTGCTCGCAAAGCGTATCCGGCGGGCTGGTCAGCCGGCGCAGCGGGCGGCCAGTCCGCGCCGTGGTTCCCGTCCATCTTTATGGCCAGATGGCGGAGATGGATACCATCCTCGAACTGGCCGCCAAGTATGGGCTGACAGTGATCGAGGATGCCTGCCAAGCTCATGGCGCCGAGTACTTCTCCAAGAGGTTCAATCGCTGGATGAAGGCAGGGTCGATGGGGCAAGCGGCCGCATTTAGCTTCTATCCAGGAAAAAATCTCGGAGCCTGCGGCGAAGCAGGCGCCGTCACGACCAACAATGTGGCCGTGGCGGACAAAGTCAGGATGCTCCGCGATCACGGCCAGGTGGAGAAGTATTACCACGACGTTGAGGGCTATAATGGGCGGCTTGACGCCATCCAGGCCGGCATCTTGAGCGCCAAGCTTGCGCATCTGGCGCAGTGGAATGCGCAACGCCGCGAGCGGGCGGACGAGTACAACCGTCTTCTGGCGGAGAACGGAGCGATCACACTCCCTATTGAGCCTTGGTGGTCTAATGCCGTCTATCACCTGTATGTGATTCGCAGCAGCGACCGCGACGGCATGATGAGCCATTTGAAAAGTGCCGGAGTCGGCTGCGGAATCCACTACCCAATTCCGCTGCATCTGCAGAACGCCTACGGCCGGCTGCACTACAGGCGCGGAGACTTCCCAGTAGCCGAGCGCTTCGCCGGGGAAATCGTCTCCCTGCCCATGTTCCCCCAACTGACCGCGGAGCAGCAATCCAGGGTGGCCGACGAGATACGCGCTTTCAGCCTCGAATCCTCCTGCAGATCGGTGGAGGCGACCCTGCTTCCAGCCGGAATGGTGGGGAGCGCATAGTTCGCTCTGGTCTTGGTTGTCCGCGAATTACATCGAGTTCAATGACACGAAGGAATGGCGTGAATCAGTCCGTGCAGAGCCTGTCGGAAAGCGCGCGGCTCACTGATTGCACGCCGGCAAAGCGCCGCTCACAGTTCCGCCTGGACCGGATCGCAACCCTCTATTTGTTCTCGCCTATCGAGCAATGGCGCGGCGTATCTCGGCCGTCGGTTCCGATTCTGATGTACCACAGCATCGCCGAAGAGAATGAGTCCGGGATCAATCCGTATTTTCGGATCGCTACTTCCCCGTCCGCGTTCGCCGCGCAAATGGAATGCCTTCACCGGAATGGTTTTGCGGCATGCAGCCTGGCCGAGAGCATTGCCCAGCGCGAGTCCCCCGGCCCGTGCCCGCACAGAAGCGTTGTCATCACCTTCGATGACGGCTATCGGAACTTTTATCAAGATGCCTTTCCAATCTTGAACCGGTATGGATTTTCCGCAACGGTTTTCCTGCCCACCGCTTACATCGGGGAAAGCTCGCTGCGGTTCAGTGGGCGGCCGTGTATGACGTGGCAGGAAGTGCGCGAGTTGCACAGACAAGGTATCCGCTTCGGATCCCACACCGTCACCCATCCACAACTAAGTTCCTTAAACAAGGAGGAAATGGAACGTGAGATTGGCGACTCGAAGTTGACCATTGAAGACAAACTCGGCTGCGTCGTCGAATCGTTTGCCTACCCGTTTGCGTTCCCACGGACAAATCGAGATTTCAGGATAAGGCTGCGCGAGTCGCTTTGCCGCGCCGGATATCGTAACGGCGTATGCACGACAGTGGGAAGATCTGGAGCCGGCAGCGACGCGCTCCTGATGGAGCGCCTCCCAGTGAATGACGTCGACGACCCGGCTTTGTTCCAGGCAAAATTGATGGGCGGATACGATTGGATGGCCAAAGCGCAGTTGGCCGTGAAAACGGTTAAGAGATTGTCGGTGGGCTTGCGCGCGCAGAGGCTTCGTTGGAAACAGCCCGAAGATGGCCAATTTTAGATGCGTTGAAATCTGTGGGAATAGATTTCTTAGGTACAAAGATAACGAATTTCTCCAGAGAAGATGGGACTTATTTCTCAAGTACTCACGTAAGTGATGCGCTGATTCCTCCCGCCGAAAAGGGAATTGTACCGCGAAAAGATTGACTTAGCTTGTTGTTTTGTGGTACAGGCGGGAACCTGGTCGCTAAGTAGGCATCGGTCCCGTCAGACAGAGCGGGGATTTACAGGCATCGCAAGCCACGAACTATTCCGCCAGCGGAGCAGGAGGGTGTGCAGTGGTGGTCATTCCCTTCGCTTGATTCCTGGAGGGAATGTGAAAAACCGTAGTGCCATATCCGACTTGATGCTTCTGTTCGTGTTCATTGCTATCCTGGCATGCTCGCAGAAGGCCAATTGTTCGGCAACCAACGTATACGTGACTCCCAGCGGCAGCGCCACGGGAAATTGCCCAACCGGAACCGCAAGTGCGCCCAACCTGACTCCGGCGCAGTTCAACACCTCCACGTCTTGGGGATCGGGAGCGGGTTTGATCGGGCCGGGCACGTCGATTCTGCTGTGCGGCACGTTTACCGGAGCAGCCGGCTCCACGGAACTCAAGTTCCAGGCCAGTGGGACCAGCGGCTACCCCATTACCCTGCTCTTTGACACCAACGCCCAGCTCAATGCTCCCTATTGGGCGCCATCCCCGAATGGCGGCTGCGGCGGCGCAATCTGCATCTACAAACTCAGCTACATCGTCATCAACGGCGGCTCGAACGGAATCATTCAAAACACCGCCAACGGCGACAGCCTGACCTACCAGGTGGACAGCGAGGCCATCGAAGCCGGTAATTGCAGCAATTGCACCATCGAGAATCTCACCATAGCCAATATCTACGTTCACCTTCTGAACGGGAACAGCTCGATCGATCAGACCGCGATGCGCTGCATTACCTTTTCCGGGTCTAATGTGACCGTCAACAACAACACCATGCACGACGCCGGATGGTGCCTCTTCGAGGGGTACAACAACGGCGACAGTAATGTGGCCATCTATAACAACAAACTGTATAACATCGACCATGGATGGATGCTGGCCTCGGGAACCGCGGGTGGAAGCTCGGGGCCCTTCAGCTTCTATGGAAACCAGATTTCCAGCTACGCCAACTGGGACACAACGAGCGACGCCTATCACCATGACGGTATCCATTGCTTCACGGCGGCCAGCACCAGCTTGCCCGCGCACATCACGGCGCTGAACATCTATGACAACATGTTCGGTCCCGGGGTCGGTACGAATATTACGGCGCACATCTTCATTGAAGGAGGATCAACGTCTGGGGACACCCCTTGCGCCGATTCCACTTCAGTTATCAACATCTATAACAACGTTCTGACCGCGAATGGACCTGTCAGCAATGGGCTGATCGCCTTTTTCACCGGCACGGGAAATATCTATAACAACACGCTTGTCGGGTCCGGCACCAGCACTGGGATGGGCTTCTATATGGACGAGACGGCAACGGGATACTTGGCCAACCTCGGACCAGTCACCTTCAAAAACAACGCCCTGACCTCTTTCAATGAGTCAATAGCGATACCGACCGGGATAACCTTCACCACCGATTACAACAGTTACGGAGGAGGTGGCTCAAACAATTTCATCTGCGGAAGCAATTTTTACGCAACTTCGCAATTCGCTGCCTGGAAAACCTGCACCGGAGGCGACTCGCACTCAACCTATAGCGCTTCGTTGAATCTGACCGCCATGGGAGCTCCGCAGACCGGATCGTCAGTCACCGGCATCGCAACCGACTTGACATCGCTCGGAATCGTTTCGCTTGACAACGACACCAGCGCCGGAGGCATGCGGACGCCGGTTTTGCGTAGCTCGACTGGCACATGGGATGCAGGTGCCTACATGTACAGGGCGCCCAGTCCCCCGACTTCGCTGACCGCTTCGGTAGTCGTGAATTAAGCGCCACTCCGCCGCCCTCCAGCCTCGGGGCGCGGCGGCAATGAACCAGTACCCTGACTAAGTGGAATTTTGGTTTTCGAGGTCTCAAAAGACGAGACCTCGGAAACTAAAATTCAGAAACGGGATAGCCAAATCACCCGGTCAGGCCGTGGAGAATTCACGGATGGACGAAATCTATGTCTAGGATTCGTAGTTACTGTCCAGCATTCATTAAGAGATTGGTCTGGAACTGGAAGTTCCGGAGCACCCGCAACGATCCGGCAGGGTGCCCTCGTGACCTCCTGGACTGCCTCCATACGTTAGACTTCAACTCAGCGGTCCTTGATCTGGGATGTGGCCCAGGTAACCTTCGAGCGGCGCTCCGATTACGTGGCTGGAACGGTCATTTCATCGGCGTTGACATTTCCGAGCAAGTTATAGAAGTAGCCAGTAAGTCGGAGTCCAACAATGCCGAATGGCACGTCAGCACAATAGAGAATTTTCCAATCCCCCATCAAAAGGTCAGCACCATCTGCTTGTGCGAATCCATCTACTATGTAAGACCGAAGTCCGTTCCTGCTCTGATTGAACGGTGCCGTCAATCTCTCATCTCTCCGGGAGGGCGGATTGTCGTACGCATTTGGCACACCAATCGGCACAGTGAATATATCGCGCTTCTATTGAGCTTGGGAGCCCAAGCAAGCGGGCCAATTTACATTTTGTAAGTTGTTGTGGTGTGCCGGGTTCGATCCATTCGCCAGACGGCAATCCGCGCAGAACCCAAGTGAATAGTGCGGTGTCGGAATAGGTCGGCGTTGCCTAGAAGTCGAGGACCGTTTCCGAAGATACGAAGTACACGACGATGGCTTGGAGCCGCCGAGTCCCCTGACCCATCGCTTTGAGAGTCTCTACAATGGATCGACTTATGAGCCAGCTTCAAGAATCTGTGTGCGGAGGAGTGATGTCCAGCAACAACTTAAGCCAGGCGTGTCCGGCGTGCGGCACGGAGGAAATGAGGACCTGGATACGAGGCACAGATCGCTTCAACGGCAGAACGGAATCCTACAAGCTCGTACGCTGCGCTGGATGTTCACTGGTTGTGCTGGGCAATCCGCCCCCGCCGTCGGAGATGGCCCGACACTACGGTACCGGATACGACAGGTTCATCGGAAGAGCAGGCGATCATTCTCCGGAACGATGGCGGAAACGGAAGAATACTGTCGTGAAGTATAAATCTGGCGGGGCGCTCCTGGACCTCGGCTGCGGCTCCGGTTCTTTCCTGAAAGTTATGAAGGCGCCTGAATGGCGCCTCTTTGGAATCGAAATGTCGACCGATGCCGCACAAAAGGCCCGGGCCTGTTCCGGAGGGCAGATATTTAATGGAGATATCCTCGATGCGAATTTTCCAGACGAGACCTTCGACGTCGTTACGTGCTTTGACGTCCTGGAGCACGTCTATCAACCACGAACGGTGATGGAAAGGATCTGGCTCTGGTTGAAGCCCGGTGGCATCTTCTATCTGGCCGTTCCCAACATCGACTCTGCCGCGGTAAAGTTTTTCGGTACTTACTGGTATGGCTTGGAACTGCCGCGCCATCTGACCCATTTTTCTCCCGAGTCGCTGCAATCGATGGCTCGCTCTGCAAAGTTGACTGCGATTGATCTATCCACGAGCCGGTATCCGGCGGTCGAATACAGCGCCAAATATATCATTGATGACCTAGTTCGCCGCGTCGATGTCTCACGCACGCCCTTGTCCTCAGTACCCGAGCCTGGTATTCCCTGGCGGATCGCTCGTAAGGCATTCCGGCTCAGCGTCCTCCCAGTGGCGCATCTCGCGATCTCCACACTGGGGCGCGGAGAATGCATCAACGCGGTCTTCGCTAAAGACGCCACGGTTCGGTAACTTGGTCGAGAAAGGATATGAGGCCTCGATAGGTGCAGGCGCAGAGCTTATATCAAGGTACCTTTGGCGGAGGGGCATCCGACACCGTGATGCACCCCGTTGTAGCCGGTGCGCTGCTGGTCACCATCGGGTGCCTCCTCGGGCTTCCGCGAAGGTACGCAGTGGTGCCGTTGCTCCTCGCGTTGTTTCTTCTGCCTGTCGGGCAACAGCTCTATCTTGGGGGAGTCCATCTGTATGTTCCCCGGATCATCTTTCTCTTTGGTTTTGGAATTCTCGCGGCGGCAAAACTCAAATCGAGCTCCCCGATCCTGCCCGGAAAATGGAACGAGTTAGACAGGCTATTCACGCTCTGGGCTATTGTTCGCGCCACGGCGGTCACTGTTCTCTATTGGGGAAACTCGTCCTCTCTGGTAAACCAGGTCGCCTTTCTCTGGGACACTCTGGGAGGATACTTTCTCCTCCGCTATCTTATTCGAGATACTTCCGACATCGAACGGCTTGCAAAGACCTTCGCCATCATTGCCGGGCTGCTCGGCGTCGCCATGATGAACGAGCGAATTCGCGACCTCAACGTTTTCGGCTATCTCGGAGGGGTGCAGCTTTACCCCGCGCTTCGCGACGGAAGCATCCGGGCGCAGGGGCCGTTCGAGCACCCCTTGCTTGCCGGGTCGTTTGCGGCCACTCTGCTTCCGCTTTTCTTCTGGATCTGGCATGGAAGGAAAGCCAGGCTTTTAGCGGCGATCGGCATTATGGGCTGCACAGCCATGGTCGTTGCCTCGTCCTCGTCCACGCCGCTGCTGGCCTATCTTGCGGGCGTGATCGGCGTCTTCGCGTGGCCTTTGCGTCGATCGATGCGGGTAGTTCGATGGGTCGCGGTGATCGTTCTCGTAGTCAGCCAGATGGCGATGAAGGCGCCCGTGTGGTTTCTCATTGCGCACATCGACATTGTCGCGGGCAACTCGGGATGGCACCGAGCAATGCTCATCGATACTTTCATCCGACACTTCGGCGACTGGTGGTTGTGCGGAACAAACAAGGCGGTCACCTGGGGCCTCGACATGGACGACCTCTGCGAACAGTGGGTCCAAGAGGGGGAAACAGGAGGACTCGCCACCCTCGTTCTATTCATCGCGTTGATCACGCAAATGTTCCGTAGACTGGGCAAAGCTAGAGCGCGACTTTCCCGCGATCAGAACCATGAGTGGTTTGTCTGGTTTATCGGAGTGGCGCTTTTTTCCCACTGCGTCGGGTTCTTCGGCATCAGCTATTTCGATCAAACAAAATTCGCGTGGTTCGCTCTTCTGAGCGCCATCTCGGTGGTAACCAATCCAGCCATCTGCCGGGTTTCATCTGGAGCGAGCACAAAGAGAGTCGCCTGGCTCCAGAACGGCAATCAGGACAAATTCTCTTCAGCTGCCATCGGGGTTCCCTGAAGGCATCGCTGGAATCCGCCGACACCGATCCATTCTCTGGATCGGCGAACTGAAGTTGAGAGAAGCAGCTTATCATGGAACTCTCGATAATCATCGTCAACTGGAATTCGATCCAATACCTGCGGTCTTGCATCGCCAGTATCCGCAGGTTCACAAGTGTCCCCTATGAGATCATCGTCGTTGATAATGCCTCGCCGAATGGGGATGCGGCGCTGCTGGATGCGATGTTTCCGGAGGTCACAGTTGTCAAGAGCAGCGTCAATCGCGGCTTTGCAGGGGCCAACAACCTGGGCTTCCTGCACTCCACCGGTAACTGCATCCTCTTTCTCAATCCGGATACCGAACTGGTGGGTCCGGCGATAGATCAAATGCTGGAACAGTTGCAGCAAACCCGTGACTGCGGCATAGCGGGCTGTACCCTGCTGAACGAAGACCTTTCCGTTCAGACCAGCTGCATTCAAACATTTCCGACCATTGTCAATCAAGTGCTCGATTCAGACTGGCTCCGTTCCCGCTGGCCAAACTCCAGGCTCTGGGGTACCACTCCACTCTCTTTGAAGGCGGAGAGTCCGATCAAAGTGGAGGCGATTTCTGGCGCCTTCATGCTCATCGCGCGAGAGGTCTTCGAACACGTCGGGCGGTTCTCGGAAGAATACTTCATGTACGCCGAGGACCTGGATCTCTGCTATAAGACGATGCAGAAAGGTTATTCCAACTACTATCTCGGAGCGGTCCACGTGATTCACTACGGGGGAAAGAGCAGTAACCCGAAGGCCGCGACCAGGATGAAGTGGAGAGCGGTGGCGCTGTTCTGCGAGAAGCATCGCGGCAAACTCTACGGGTTCGCCTTCCGCCTGGCGATTGCTCTCGCGGCGCTCGCGCGCCTGACAGCCATCACCGCCGCAAATCTCTTGCGCCGCCTGCTCGGAACTCCGGGCTTTCAACCTTCTGTATCCGCGAAATGGCAACTGGTCCTGGGAACGGTGCTAAAGGTTCCCGACCGCACACGCTCTTGTAACAACGCCTGACAAGGACGGAGAGAGGAGAGACAAGTGCCGGAAAAAGGGGCCACAGAAATTTTCCATGAGGCGGGCCAGGCGAGGCGGACAGTCACTGGGCAGATCTTCCCGCAGCAAACGCCTTTGATGCATTGCAATCTGCTGAAGGAGCCAGACAACTCCCTCGAATCGGCGCTGGAGGACCAGATCCCGGGAGAATCGCCGTATGTGATCATTACCGCGGCCCGGAATGAAGAGGCTTTTATCGGAAGAACCATAGAAGCTGTGCTGGCACAAACCGTGCAGCCGCTCAGATGGCTCATCGTCAGCGACGGATCGACAGATAGGACCGACGAGATCATTCAGTCGTACGCGGTTCGCAACCCTCATCTTCAATACGCAAGAAGGGAAACTCGCAGCCTGCGCAGCTTTGCAAACAAGAATCATGCATTCGATTTAGCCTACCAGCAAGTGAAGGGACTGAGCTTCGAATTCATTGGCAATCTGGATGCGGACATCGAGGTGCCCCCGAAGTACTATGAAAGCCTGCTGGATCGATTTGGGAGGGATCCGAAACTCGGCCTGGCGAGCGGCTTTATCGACCAGGCCGAAGATGGGATAGTCATTCTCCGCGACTTCAGTGCCGGTGCATCGGTGCCGCATGGAGCGCAGCTGGTGCGCCGCAGGTGCTTTGAGCAAATCGGAGGGTACCTTCCGTTGGAGTATGGCGGAGAAGATTGGTGTGCCGAGCTGAGCGCCAGAATGAATGGGTGGCTGGCGCGCTCGTTTACGGAAACCCATGTGATCCAACTGAGAGAAGCCGACAAAGGAAGGCGCGCTCTGCAAGTCCGGCTGAGAGAAGGGAAAATGGATTATTTCATGGGGAGTCTTCTCCTGTTCGAGGTGCTTAAGTGTGGGAGGCGGCTTAGGCAGCGGCCATATGTACTTGGCGCATTGGCGAGATTAAGCGGGTACCTGCTGTCGTATCTCAGGGGGCTGCCGAGAAAGGCGCCTGACGATGTTATTTCGTTCCTGAGGAAGGAACAATGGGGCCGGCTGCGGTCGCTGGTATTCATGGATCAGAACCGCTTCGATACGGGTACTGGAGTTGGTGGCATCACTTCCGGCCGCTGACAAGACGACGGAGTTACCAACAAAGATATAGCCAAAACAAGGACGATAAGGAGAGACGCGTGCCAACAACAGCAATCGACCAGAAGATCGATCACTCTGGGCCGGAGGCCGTAGCGGCGCAGGACAGAGTCGCGGGCAAGAGCGTCTGCATGCTCGCCTATACCGAGTACGAATGCGACAATCGTGTGCGCCGCTACGCGGAAACCCTGGCCAGACGCGGTGATCGTGTGGATGTTATCGCCTTGAGCGGCACGCGTTCCTACCAGCGAAAAGAAGTCAGAAGCGGAGTAACGGTATATAGAATTCAATATCGCGATCACAACGAAAAGAGCAAGTGGGAATATGCGTTCCGCAACCTGCTTTTCTTCTTGAATTCATCGCTGTGGCTCGCCCGGCTTCAAGCGCAACAACGGTATGATGTGGTGCATATCCACAATATGCCGGATTTTCTGGTCTTCGCCGCCTGGTACCCGAAACTCTGTGGTGCTCGACTCATTCTCGACATTCACGATCTGGCTCCAGAGCTGTTTGTCAGCAAATTCGGCGCGAAGCCCTCAAGTATCTACGTGTCTATCCTCAAGACCATTGAGAGGCTGTCAGCGCGATTCGTCGATCACCTCATCGTCTCCAATCATATCTGGCGCGAGACGATGGTCGAAAGGTCTGTGGCCAGAGTTAAGTGCTCGGTATTTCTCAACCATGTCGACTCTGCCATCTTTTATCCCCGTCGCAGAAGTAGGGAAGACGGCAAGTATGTCATCCTCTTTCACGGCGGCTTTCAGTGGCATCAAGGCCTCGATATTGCCATTGAGGCGATGGCGCTGGTCAGGCTCAAGATGCCCGAGGCCGAACTTCACCTCTACGGCGGGGGGGTAAAAACACTGGCCGCCGAGCTCGAACAATTGGTCCGGCGCCTGGGGTTGAGTGGATGCGTTCGGTTCTGTGGCAATGTGCCGCTCGACAGGATTCCGGATGTGATCGCGAACGCGGACCTGGGGGTCGTGCCCAAGCGGGCCGACTCGTTCGGAAACGAGGCCTATAGCACGAAGATCATGGAATTCATGTCCCAGGGGGTTCCAGTGGTCGTCTCGCGGACAAAGGTGGACAGGTTCTATTTCGACGAGGGAATGGTCCACTTTTTCCCGTCGGGAGATAGTCCCAGCCTTGCGGAAGCAATCCTCGATGTTGCAGGCAATCGATCCTTGCGCGATGGCCTCGCGACGAGGGGATTGCAGTATGTCGAGCGCTACGGGTGGGATGGAAAGAAGAAAGAGTACCTTGACCTGGTGGACTCGCTCTCGATCGGCGTTGGCCGCTCGCGGTGGTATCCCGAATCTTAGTGCCAAGACAGATGCTCGGCATAATCCCGTTAACAACACCAGGGAGGAAACTGTGACAGTTAACGGGCGATCAGAAGCCGTGTCGGTTCGCGGTCCATTGGGTGGTGGACTTAGGGCAAGAGCGGCTCGCGGCGGTGTCTGGCTCGCAGGTGGAGGCGCTGCTGAACAGTTTGGCCGGCTGGCCAGAAACCTGTTATTGACGCGACTGCTCGCTCCCGGCGCTTTTGGGACCATGGCGATCGTCCTATCCCTGTCCTCGCTCGTCGGATCGATGACCGATGTGGGGCTGGGCCCGGCAGTCATCCAGCACCCGCACGGAGGAAAGGATAATTACCTCAATGCGGCTTGGTGGATGGGAATGAGCCGGGCGCTTTTTGTCTATGCCTTGATCTTCGCGTCTTCTCCCTGGTTTTCACAATTCTATGGAGACAGAGACATATCCGGGCTGCTTCGTGTCGCCCTATTGGGTACCATATTCGACGGTCTGCTCAGTCCGCGGTCCAAGCTGATCCAAAAGGAGATGAAGTTTTCGCGATGGGCGATCATCACCAACGGCGGGGCCCTATGTGGCGTGTTCTTGACCATCGTCCTTGCGCTCGCCTTTCGAAATGTCTGGGCGTTGGCCATTGGCTACTGTTCTGAGAATGTCTTCCGCTGCCTCCTCTCCTTTGTTCTGTGCCCCGGACTGCCATCGACTCGCTGGGACAAAAAGGCTTTCAGAGAAATCTGGGAGTTTTCCAGAGGTATGGTCGGGCTGTCATTCCTGAACCTCGTCTTTGCGCGCGCGGACATATTCGTCTTGGGCAAGATGGTCTCTCCTGCCGAGTTAGGAATTTACACGATGGGAGTGTACCTGATTCAGACACCATCGAACTTCCTTATGAATATCCTGTGCTCAACCCTTCTGCCCACCCTCGCGCACGTTCAGGCAGACAGGCATCGGGTCAACCGAGTTGTTTCCGAGGCGGCCTCGTGGATCACTCTTACAGGTCTTCCCGGAGTAGCCATGGTCTGCCTGTGCGGGGCGTCGCTGATGACGGTGACCTATGGGCCCAGATACGCCCCTGCGGCCGGAGCGGTCGCCTTGGCCGCAGGAGTCGCACTCCTCAATATACTCAACAGCCTGCTGACGACCGTGTTTTTCGCCTTTGGAAAACCGGAGTTACACCGCAGAGCCGTTGCAGCATCGGCGGTCGTGATGCTAATCGTGATCTATCCCGCGTGCAAGTACCTTGGCCCGGCCGGCGGACAGTTGGCGGCTCTGAGCGCGATCGCGACAAGTTATGTTCTTCAGGTCACCCGAAGTCACCAAATCACCGGGTTGTCCATCTTCCACTGCGCACGCGGCGTTGTACCTGCGGCGATGGTCTCGGCGGGGATGATCCTGGTCGGAGTGGGAACACATCTTCTCGGCCTTGGAAGTCAGCCGCTGATCAACATCGGCATTGCTACCGGAACCTGCGCCATCGCCTACCTGATATTGATGCCTGCATTTTTCAAGGCGAGGGTGGCCGCATGACGTGTAATTGACGAGTCCTCAATAACCTGCTGCGGTCTGCGCCCAGGAGCGCTTCAACCACCAAGCGTTAGCTGCCTCCTGCTTGACCGGCGGGTTCGGAGATCTTATGTGCAGAAGCAACCTGGGAACCAGGACTTTCACTGACGCTGACCAGCTCCGTTTCGCTGACCTGTCCGGTGACCGCAACCCGATGCACATGGATCCGGTCGCGGCTCGCCGAACTCAGGCGGGATCTCCCGTCGTACATGGTGTCAATGCGGCGCTGTGGGTTCTGGATCGGACCATGGACTTATGTGGAGTCCGTGGAGAGCTTTGCTCTATCAGCGTGGCATTTCATAAGTTCATCCACCTGGACTGCACGGTCGAAGCAAGGCTTCTGCGCAGGGATCGAAACTCTGTGACCGCGGAGATTACCCAGGACGGAGTCACGGCGGTCACTCTCGTCCTCGGTATCGGGTTGCGTAAGGGATGCGGCGAGACGCCGGTGGAGCTTGGACCGCTCCCGCGGATCGGAGTTGAGCGCAGGCCCGTTACGCCAAACGCTGAGCAGATGAAGAGCCTGTGCGGACGGATCGGCATTGCCGATCTCGGCGCGGCGGAAGATCAGTATCCACATGCGGCAAAGGCAATCGGCAGCGCGAGGGTGGCGGCGATTCTCTCCTTGTCGACGATCGTTGGCATGCTCTGCCCGGGCCTGCACTCACTGTTCTCCGGCTTTACTCTTGAACTCATCGCAGAGGATCAGAGAGAAGCAGGTCTAGGATTCCGCGTTGCTAAATGGCACGAGAAGCGCAGGATCGTTCGCCTGTCGATCTCCGGGGCCGGAATCTGCGGATCCGTCCTAGCATTCGAACGTTTCCCCCCGGTGGCGCAGGCTTCTCTGAGCGAGGTGACCCAATACGCTGCCCCGAACGAATTCGCAGGATCTACCGCGCTGGTCATCGGCGGGTCGCGTGGACTCGGAGAGATCACCGCCAAAGTGATTGCCGCCGGTGGCGGAAACACGATTATCACATACCTGAACGGAGAGCAGGATGCAATCTTCCTAGCCGAAGAAATTCGTTGCGGCGCCCCGCGTAGCCATTGCCAGATCCTCAGGCTCGATGTTCGCGGCGATCTTGCCGGGCAGTTATCGGCCGTAGCCGCCAGTGTCACTCATCTGTATTACTTCGCGACGCCCCCAATCTTCCACCCGAAAGGAAAGGGATTTGTCCCGCGTCTCTTCGAAGAGTTCTCTGAAGTGTATGTGAAAGCATTCCATCGGTGCTGCCAATGCGTTGCCTCGCTCGCGCGGGAACCTGTTGTTGCATTCTACCCCTCCTCCGTGTTCATCGACGAAGGTGCGGTGGAGATGATCGAATACCGGATCGCAAAAATGGCGGGTGAAATGCTGTGCGACTCCATGAATCAATCTATGGCTAACATCCATGTCATCTCCAGCCGGTTGCCGCGAATGCTAACCGACCAGACAGCGACGGTCATTCCAGTTCGGAGCGCCAATCCCTTCGAAGTGATGCTGCCCATTATTCGGCGGGTCCAGACGCGCACCCATTCCCCGCAACCACTCGGCCCGGCCGCGGATCGAGATCTGGCGTCGATATCCTGATCTACGCAAGAAGTCTCTCTCGGAAGACCGCTAGAGACCCCCTCGGTGCATTGCCCGTGAGCAAGAATCCCTTCCCTGGGAACCTGAGCGATTCGATGGCTGCTTCTTGCCCAGGGGGCGCGCGGCGCAAGCCATACCGCAGAAGCACTCATTACGCGCCCGATCCATACCACGCCGGAGTGAAGAGTCAGCCATGACAATAGATAGCCGCAGGCCCCGCGCCCGTTTTGAAGATCCGCTGAATTACCTTTCGAGAGCGTTGACGAAGATATACACTGCATGGCTCATAACGGCATATCCGTTTGCGTGCCGCGGCCGGAACCTGTCGGTTCATTACCCGTGCAGGGTGAGCAGGAAAACGGCCAATGCAATTAGTCTCGGAAACTCTATTCAGATCGGCAAAGATGTCTGGCTTAACATTGAAGCTAGTGAGAGCCAAGAACCGAAGATCATTATCGACGACCATACCACGGTAAGTGCTCGAACGGTTATATCATCCAGGAATTGCATTCACATCGGCCGCAATGTAATTATGGCAGGCTCCGTGCTTCTTCAGGACCATAACCACGCCTACGAAGACATTACCTTGCCCATTGCGAAGCAGGGTGTCACGCCCGGTGGACGCATTCGAATCGAGGAGGGCTGCTGGGTTGGCCAAGGTGCTGCGATCATATGCAACGAGGGAGAACTGGTCATTGGCCGAAACAGTGTTGTCGGCGCGAATTCGCTTGTTACGAAGAGTGTTCCACCTTATTCCGTTGTTGTAGGTAACCCCGGCAGGGTTGCAAGGCAATTCGATCCAGCGAAAGAAGTGTGGATCGGCGGCGGATCTGGCCGCGCCATAGCCGCGGAGCCCGTTTTGTAATCATTGTGCGCGGTCGTTCCCGCGTCTGTGGAGAGAAAAAGAATGTCACACCCCAAGTACAGTTCGCGGATGCGAGTTCCTAATCCGTCGGGGATCTTTCCTCGTGTGCTCAACAAGTGCTATACCGAGTGGCTGAGGATGACATATCCGTTTGCGTTCATGGGATCGCGGGTGTCGATCCATCACACATGTCCCATCAACCGCATGGCTGCTCACCGGATTAGATTAGGCAATGATGTGATCCTGAAAAAGGACGCCTACCTGGGAGTTAGCCGACCACTGGAAGAAGTAGGTGAACCAGTAATTGAGATTGATGATGGGTGCGTTATTCATTGGCGCTCGCAGATTGATGCGAAAAACCATATTCATCTGGAGCGCGATGTCATCGTTACGCAAGATGTGCTGATAATAGATCACGGCCACGCATATGAAGATATAAAAACAGCGGTCCGAATGTATGAATACACGGCGGGGGGGAGAATTCGAATAGGGGAGGGCTCCTGGATCGGACATGGAGCAGCGATTATCTGTTCTCAGGGCGAGTTAATTTTGGGGCGCCACTGCGTTGTGAACGCAAATGCGGTGGTTACGAGAAGCGTTCCACCTTACTCGGTTCTTTCCGGGAATCCAGCTAGAATCGTCAGGCAGTACGACCCGATCGGGAAAATGTGGGTAGCGGGATCGGTTCGTCCTCCCGAAGCCAGCGAAGAAAACCGCAGACCGGTTTACTCGATTCAGATGGCTGAATAAGGAGTTCGACCCGGTGGGCGGGGTGTCGAGAGAAAGGTGGGAAAAGTCCGATGTCCTACAATCCTACGGTGTCCGTGGTCATTCCGACGTACAACCGCGCTCAGCCAACCATCAGAGCCATCCAAAGTGTCTTGGTTCAGACATACAAGCCATATGAAGTCTTCGTGATCGACGACGGCTCCACGGATAGTTCCGATAAAACGGTACAGCAGTTTGTTCAGCAGCGAAAGGCTAGTGGCGACAACGTCTCCTGGATACAGCAGGCGAATCAAGGCCCGAGCGCTGCACGCAATGAGGGAATCCGCAGAGCCCGGGGCGAGCTCATCGCATTTCTGGATTCGGATGACACCTGGCACAGCGAGAAACTGGAATGGCAGGTCAAGGCATTGGACGAACTGCGAGGTGATTGCGGAGCCTGCTGCTCGGATACTCGCTATACCAACGATGACGGGATGGACTTAAGCACCTTTTCGATGTTTGAAAGGCAATACCAGAAAACAATCGCAATCGAACGCAATGCGGTGCAGCTTCTCGCCAAGTCATTCTGCGGGTTCTTTATTTCTGCCCTATTGACACGGACAGAAACAGTGAGGAAAATCGGCGGCTTCAACACAGAGGTCCGTTACGCGGAAGACCGTGACCTCTACTTTCGCCTGGCTCTGGCGACGGGTCTCTGCTGTGTCAGCAAGCCGCTCGTGATCAGCGACAGAAGCAAGACCCCCGCGGGCTCGAACTGTAGACCGTGGGACGAGGTGGAAGTGAGGCTCGATGGTCTGCGCACGATGTACCAAAGCTGGCTTGAAAGGGAAGACGAGTTGCCGGCGGACGTGCGGAAGACGATCGTCGGAGAGCTGCGGGCCAATCACGCCGACTGGGCTAACTGGCACCTGGAGAATCGTCGCTACACTGCCGCCCGGCACGAGGTGTCAGAGGCAATCCGGTGCGGGTTTACACCGAAGATGGCGGCCAAGTTCGCCTTGACGTGGATCGCGCCAGAGGTTGCGAGGAAGGTCTCCGGGCGGCCGGCGGCGTATCTGTGAAGAAGGCAGACGCATCGACGGCAGGATATAGATGAGGAACAGAGTACTTCGCGGTGAATGATGAAGTTGATTGAAGCGTTGAAGATTGTGAAGGGGATGAAGCAGAGAAGCGGCGGCGCTTTACGGTGCTTTCTCGCATCTGGAATCAATCCGCTTCACTTCAGCTCTTTTCTGGCCGCCGAGCTGGGCCTGCTTTATCCCGACAGGTGTGTTGAGATCGTCGAAGGCCTGTATGGGGATATTGCGGGAAACCTCGCCCGACTGGCGGATGCAGGCGCAGAGTTTGGAGCGATCTTGATTGAATGGTCCGATCTCGATCCACGGCTTGGAGTTCGCAGCTCGGCAAGATGGAGTCCATCGGAGGTCGATGACATCGTAGCGACGGCCCGTGAGCGAGGGGCCATCCTTCACCTTGCGCTTGAAGACGCCGCCAGTTCCACTCCGTTGGCGGTGAGTCTTCCCACATTGCCGCTGCCGCCACTGTCAGTGGTTCCGGGCTGGCAAGCTGGTTCCTTCGAACTCGACTTGATGGCGATCACGCAATCTCTCGCTGGCCGGGCAGTCGGCCTTCCCCAGTGCCGTCTCCTGAGTCCCCAACACATCGACCGTCTTTCACCCCTGGGGCAGCGGCGCGACATTGACTCTGAGGTTCTTTCAGGGTTTCCCTATCGTCTCCCGCACGCTTCCATGCTTGCCATTTGTCTGGCCCGCCTCGCGCACCGGGGAGTGCCGAAAAAAGGCCTGATTACCGACCTGGATAACACGCTGTGGAAGGGAATCGTCGGTGAGGATGGAGTTACCGGTATTTCGTGGGACCTGGAAAATAAGAGCCAAATGCACGCCGCTTACCAGCGCTTTGTCGGCGCTCTGGCTAGTGAGGGTGTGCTGATCGGCGTCGCGAGCAAGAATGATCCCTCTCTCGTCGCCGAAGCTCTCTCACGGGACGACCTCGCGTTGTCCGCATCCGCGATCTATCCCGTCGAAGCAAACTGGGGCGCCAAGTCCCGCTCCATCACGCGAATCCTGGACGCGTGGAACATAGGCGCCGATTCGGTCGTGTTTGTGGACGACAGCCCACTGGAATTAGCCGAGGTCAAGGCGGCGCACCCGCAAATCGAATGCCTGCAGTTTCCGGCCCAGGAGCTCGCTGCGGTCGATGAACTCACATCGACGCTGCGCGACCTATTCGGAAAAGATGCGGTCCTGGAAGAAGACCAAATCCGCGCCGTGAGCATACGCAACTCACCCGAACGGGCCAGGGCTCCCGGCGTTGCCATCGTGCCCGAGTCTGTCAAGGACTTAGGGGCAGAGGTGAAGTGCAGTTTCGGCAAGTTTCCTCTCGACCCGCGTGCCCTGGAACTGGTGAACAAGACAAACCAGTTCAACCTCAACGGCAGGAGATATTCCGAGGCGTCCTGGCATAACTATCTTCTGGATCCCATGAGTGTCCTGTTAGTGGCGTCCTATACCGACAAATTCGGCCCGCTTGGCAAGGTTGGTGTTCTTGCTGGACGCCGGGTTGGACGAAGGCTGGTCGTCAATGCGTGGGTGCTGAGCTGCAGGGCGTTCTCGCGGCGGATTGAATATCAGTGCCTAGCGGATGTTATCGCCAACAACGATATTGCAGAAGTCGAATTCGATTATGCTCGAACCGAAAGAAACGGCCCTCTCACCGAGTGTCTGACTTGGCTGATGGGCACTACTCTTACCCCTGGATGCATTCTGCCCAGAGAAACTCTCGAAAGGCTTTTGGCGATCATGGCGGAAACTGCGGAGGTTGTGAATGGATGACAAGGAAGCGAGACTGGCGAGCTGCTTTCAGGCCGTATTTCCTGAGCTGAACGCCGATGAAATTACTGTGGCGACATCTGATTCTGTCGCAAACTGGGATTCGGTCGCAGGCGTTACGCTTCTTGCCGTGGTCGAAGAAGAGTTCTGCATCAGCATCGAATCCGACGACCTGGCAGCGTTCAGTTCGTTCGACGGATTCCTCAGTTATCTGACTGCGCGCGAGCAGGATGAACGTCTTTCCCGCGACTCATTCGTGGCTTGAGAACCTGGTTCTGTCCTGGCCGGGCTTAGGCCGGCGCCTCAGCGTCCCGGCCCGCTGCTGTTTTCATCAGGAAGCGAGTGTACCCCAATGTGCGGCATCTCTGGATTGGTAAATCTGAATGGTGCTCCGGCCGAGCGTCAGGTGCTTGAGACGATGATCGGAACGCTGCTGCACCGCGGACCCGACGCGCACGCCGTGCATCTGGCGGGTCCGGCCGGATTGGCTCATGCGCGCCTCAGCATCATCGATATCGAGTGCGGCGCACAGCCGATGTCTACCACCGACGGCCAAACGTGGATTACATTCAACGGCGAAATCTTCAACTACATCGAACTTCGCGACAAACTCATCGCCAGAGGACATCGATTCGCCACCCGCTCCGACACCGAGGTGATCCTCAACGCTTACCGCGAATTCGGAGAAGAGTGCATTCAACACTTCAATGGCCAATGGGCGTTCGCAATCTGGGATGCGCGGGAACGGAAGCTGTTTGTTTCACGCGACCGGTTCGGGGTTCGGCCGCTGTTCTACACGCAGGTTGCCAATACCTTTCTGTTCGCCTCGGAGATCAAGGCGCTTCTGAGCTGCTCTGAGGTGGCAGCGGAAATCGATCTTCAGGGACTTGACCAGATCTTCACCTTCTGGGTTACCGTTCCTCCGCGCACAGCATTCAAGAATATCTACCAGTTGCCGCCGGCCTGCTCGCTGACGGTCAAGGATGGAACAGTTCGGGTCAGCCAATATTGGTCGATATCCTATGCGGAAGCGGCAGGCGCGCAGGCTGCCGGCGAAGCCAGACTCGCCGAAGAACTCTACTCGATCCTGGAGGATGCCACCGCCATCCGTCTGCGCTCAGATGTGCCCGTCGGGGCTTACCTGAGCGGGGGCATTGACTCGACGGTCACTACGGCGCTGGCCCGGAAGATCGCCGGTGAACGGCTACGCAGTTTCTCCATCGCCTTTGAAGATGCCGAGTTCGATGAGAGGTCGTATCAGCAGGAGGCAAGCCGGTTTCTCGGTACCGAGCACAGGAACGTCTCCTGCTCGTCTTCCGATATTGCCCGTGTATTTCCGCAGGTCATCCGCCACACCGAACAGCCTGTGATTCGAACCGCGCCTGCTCCCATGTACCTCTTGTCGAAGTTAGTGCGGGAATCCGGATTCAAAGTAGTCCTGACTGGAGAGGGCGCCGACGAGGTGCTGGGCGGGTACGACATTTTCAAGGAGGCGAAGATCAGGCGCTTCCTGGGCCGCGATCCCGGTTCGCGGATGCGCCCGCTCTTGCTCAAGAGGCTTTATCCGTACATGCAAGGCATCCAGCGTCAGCCGGCCGCCTATCTGCAACACTTTTTCCGGGTGAGCGCTGAGGATCTGTCGAATCCATTCTTCTCTCATTTGCCCCGCTGGGAATTGACGGCCAAGCTCAAGCAGTTTTTTTCCGCCGAGGTTCGAGAAGCGACCAACCCCTTCAATGCGATCGCAGAGATCGAGGCGACTCTGCCTTCCGAGTTTCATGCGTGGTCGTATTTCGGCCAAGCGGAGTATCTCGAGGCAAGGTATCTGATGCCGGGATATATCCTCTCGTCGCAGGGAGACCGCATGGCGATGGCCAACTCCGTCGAAGGTCGTTACCCCTTCCTGGATTACAGACTCGTCGAGTTCGCCGCTCGGCTTCCAGCCACCGTCAAGATGAAGGCGCTCGATCAGAAGCACCTGCTGAAGAAGGCATTCAGAGGCCTGATCCCCGATTCGATCGTGCGGCGGCCTAAGCAGCCTTATCGTGCTCCCGACGGCAAGTGCTTCTTTGGATCGGCAACTACGGATTATGCCGAGGAGTTGCTATCTCCGGAAGCCGTGCGGAACAACGGCCTGTTTGACTCCTCGGCGGTGACCGCCCTGGTGGCAAAGTTCAAGAGCGGACGCGCCAGCAGCATCAAGGACAACATGGCCCTGGTCGGCATTCTGTCAACTCAACTGCTCGTCAACCAGTTCATTCACAACAGGAGCGAGGAATTAGCACAATGCATCTAACCAGCATTCAGAATGAGATTCACAGCTTTGTCATCACCAACTTCCTGTTCGGCCAATCGGTAGAGCTGCAGGCAAACGAATCGCTGTTGGACAATGGAGTGATCGACTCGACGGGCGTCCTGGAACTGGTCGCTTTTCTCGAAGAGCAGTTTGGGATCAAGGTCGAGGACGACGAAGTGATTCCCGACAACCTTGACTCGACGGCAAACATCGCGGCCTACGTCGAGAAAAAGCTCGCCTATTCCATTTAGCACGACCGATGTCGAACGCACATTCCGGAGTGAGACGGGGGCTTCGGTCCCCGCGAATCGTCACGGATCGCCACGGCCTTCAGGCCTGGAGTTTCGCCATTCCCGCTGCGATGGTGTGGAGCGACAACGATAGTTCGAGGAGGACACATGCTGGTTGAACAATTCCTGGAAAACAGCGCCAAGCTCTACCCGGAAAAGGTGGCCCTGATCTGCGAAGGCCAGCGGTTGACCTACGGTCAGATCGACAGAGAGGCCAACCTGCTCGCTCAGGCGTTGATCGACGCCGGTGTCAGGGCCGGAGACCGCGTTGTTACCTTCATGCCGAATTCGGTCGAGGCTGTGCTCTCGATTTTTGCAATCCTCAAGGCCGGGGCCGTCTTCGTGGTTCTCAACGCGACAACAAAGCGCGACAAGCTAATGTTCGTACTGAATAACTGCCGTGCCACGGCAATGATGACCTGGGGCGGCGGGCTTATATCGGACTCCGCCGACTGGGATGGTACCCCGCACCTGAAATCGATCTTCGT
This sequence comes from uncultured Acidobacteriaceae bacterium, assembly GCA_963713645.1. Lineage (GTDB taxonomy): Bacteria > Acidobacteriota > Terriglobia > Terriglobales > Acidobacteriaceae > Telmatobacter. Next base: position 45,455 of record CAVQMQ010000001.1, read on the forward strand.
TCACGGCGCAGATGCAGCGCAGGAAGCTGCCGCGCGAGCCGCCGGAAAGCATGTAATGAGAATCGAGAAGTCGCGCGATCCGGTGGCGCAGATTGCAATTCCTCCCAAGAGGCGCATCGACATTGATCTTGCGGCGTTGATCTATACCTCTGGCTCGACCGGGCGCCCCAAGGGGGTGATGGTCACCCATCTAAATATCGTTTCGGCAGCGACCTCAGTCACTACCTATCTGGAAAACACGTCACAGGACGTGGTCATCAATGTGCTGCCTCTGGCCTTCGATTACGGTCTCTACCAGCTTCTGATGATCTTCAAATTGGGCGGCACGCTGGTTTTGCACAATTCCTTCGCCTTTCCGATTGTGGTTCTCGAAATGATGGCTCGCGAGGGCGTGACCGGGTTTCCCATCGTCCCCACCATCTCCGCACTGCTGCTTCAGATGGACCTTTCAAAGTATTCCCTTCCCAAGCTCCGCTACATCACCAACACCGCCGCGGCCCTGCCTGTGGAGCATATTCGGAAGCTGCGCGCTCTCTTCCCCCAGGCCAAACTTTACTCCATGTATGGACTGACGGAATGCAAGCGCGTCTCTTACCTGCCGCCGGACCAGCTCGACATCCGGCCCTCCTCGGTCGGTCGCGGCATGCCCAACGAGGAAGTGTATATCGTGAATGAAAACGGCGTGCGCGTGGGTCCTGGAGTGACCGGCGAACTTGTCATCCGCGGTGCGAACGTCATGAAAGGCTACTGGGAGTTGCCTGAAGAGACGGACCGCTGCCTCAAACCCGGCCCGCTTCCCGGCGAAAGGGTTCTCATGAGCGGCGATCTGTTTCGCTCCGATGAGGAAGGCTATCTCTACTTCATCGCCCGGAAGGACGACATCATCAAGACTCGCGGGGAAAAGGTCAGTCCGCGCGAGGTGGAAGATGTCCTCTATGCGCTCGACGGGGTCGCAGAAGCCGCGGTGGTCGGCGTACCCGACCCCATTCTGGGCAGCGTGATCAAGGCGGTCTTGACCCTGCGCCCGGGAGCTCTGCTTACCCAGCGGGATGTACTTCGCCATTGCTCCGCGCGCCTTGAGGATTTCATGGTTCCCAAGATTGTCGAGTTTCAGGCATCCCTGCCGAAGACGGAGACCGGAAAGGTGAGTAAGCGGCTGATCCTCGAAGAGCACAGCAGTCGGCTGGAGCCGGTCGTTGGCGCATAACTGAAAATTCCGACCCTGGCGGTCGCAACCCGCACCGCTCACCAGAGTTGAAGCACCGTCCCATCCGGAAAGGAAGGAAATGGAAGCATCTGTTCAGCCTGAAACCGATCTGCTGCGAATCGACGCGGCAAAGGAAGTGGAACGTATCGCGGAGAATATCCGCGATGTAGTGCTGCGGAGATTCAGGCGCAAGGGCGCTGTTCTTGGCGTCTCTGGAGGGATAGACAGCAGCGTTGTCGCCGCACTGTGCGCGCACGCACTGGGAAAGGACCGCGTGGTGGCTCTGTTCATGCCGGAGTCGGAGTCCGACTCGGAAAGCCTGAGTCTCGGCCGCGTTCTCACCGACAGCCTGGGCATCCGTGCAGTCCTGGAGAATATCACTCCGATTCTCGATGGAGCCGGATGCTACAGGCGTCGAAACCTGGCAATTCGCAGCGTCATTCCCGAATACGAGGACGACTACAAGTGCAAGATCTCGCTGCCCAGTCTTCTTGACCAGCAGCGCTACGCGATCTTCTCCGTCGTGGTTCAGTCGCCGGGGGGAGAAATTAAGAAAGCTCGCCTGCCGCTCGATGCCTACCTGCATATCGTTGCTGCCAGCAACTTCAAGCAGCGCGCGCGCAAGATGGTCGAATACTTTCACGCCGACGCGTTGAACTACGCGGTGGCCGGCACTCCCAATCGCCTGGAGTACGAACTCGGATTCTTCGTCAAAGGAGGCGACGGGCTCGCCGACTTCAAGCCAATTGCGCACCTTTATAAGTCCCAGGTCTATCAACTGGCGGATTACCTGGAAATCCCCGTTGAAATCCGCCGCCGCCCGCCAACTACGGATACCTATTCGCTTCCTCAATCGCAGGAGGAATTCTACTTCTCCATGCCGCTTGAGCAATTGGATGTGTGCCTCTATGGCAGAGATCGCGAGTGCGCGCCAGCGGAGATTGCCGCCCTGCTGGGTCTCACTGAGGATATGGTTGCACGGGCCTACGCGATGATCGATGGAAAACGCAAGAATGCCCGCTATCTCCATCACGCTCCCATGATCTTCTCTGACTAGGGCTGCGGGAATTGCTCCTCTTTGCAGTTGGCCCGACCTTTCGATAGCCTTCCCTCCCTAAACTTGCGAACCCGCCCGTCACCACAAAGCGGTGACGGACGGGCCGATTTTGCATGCAATCGATCTTATTTGGCCACTTTGCTCATAGGGAGCCGAGAAATCATGAGTAGACCGCGTGTTGTTTTTCTGGTAGAGAATATGTCCTTTCCTCAAGACAGAAGGGTGAGACAGGAGGCAGCTGCGCTGATCGGGTCCGGCTGCGATGTCAGCGTGGTCTGCCCCAGGGGCAGAGGATACGCTACAAAACCATTCGAGGTTGTCGATCGCGTCGAGGTGTATCGGTACTGGCAACCATTGCAGGGAAGGAGCATACCCGGGTATCTGGCCGAATATGCGTGGGCCGCAGTCTGCTCTTTAGTTCTGACCCTTTGGATTTTGATAACGAGGGGATTCGACGTCCTTCACGCGGCCAATCCCCCGGATATGTTCTTTCTCATCGCTGCTCCCTTCACCCTGCTGGGCAAGAAATTTGTCTTCGATCAACACGATCTCTGTCCTGAGTTATTCGATTCCAAGATGGGCAAGGCCTCGTCGTTCAGGGACCTGCTGCTCTTCGCCGAGCGCTGTTCCTACCGGCTCGCCGCTCTGGTGATCGTGACGAATGAGTCCGCTTGCGAGATGGCTATCGAGCGTGGCGCAAGAGCGGGTAAGGTCCGCATTGTGCGCAATGGCCCCGATTTGAATTATTTTGTCAATCTTCCCCCAGACCCCGCGCTCAAGGGCGGAGCGGGTTTCATAGCGCTGTATGTCGGCGCCCTGGGAGAGCAAGACGGAGTCGATTCTGTCGTGAAGGCCGCCGGCTACATTGTTCATGAGCGCAAGCGCAAGGATGTGGTGTTTGCCATCCTAGGCGATGGCGATTGCCTCGACGATCTTCGCGCGTTGGCGCGCGCCCTGAAGGTGGAGGAGTTTATTGACTTTACCGGGTGGGTGGGTGACTCCAAGCTGTTTCGCTACCTGTCCACGGCCGATGTATGTCTAGCCCCCGACCCTCCAACCCGGATCAACCACCTTTCGACCTTCATTAAGATCATGGAGTATATGTGCTTCGGCAATGTCACCGTGTCATTCGACCTGTTGGAGTCGCAGCGAAGCGCGCGCGCGAGCGCCGTCTATGTGAAGGGGAACAGTCCGAGGGATTTCGGCGACGCGATTCTCGGTATATTGGATGCCCCGGAACTCCGCGCGCGGATGGGCAAACATGCCGCGGAGCTGGTGCGCAGTTCCTTGCATTGGGGTGTGTCTCGCGATGTGCTGATCGAGGCTTACGAGCAATTGATTTGGAAAGGATCGGCACTCTCTGGCGAAGACGACTGGGAGCGGCTGCGGACAGAGGAAATGGAGGAGCGATCGTGCGTGGGGCCTGCTTTGCGTCGTGAGGCCGGTGAAGCGGATGGCGGTGTTAGGAGATAGACCGTCGGCTTCCTGGCCGCAGCTTTGTGAAAACGTGGACGGTCCGATGGCAATACCGGTTGTGACTTTATGCTAGACAAATCATCCCATACCGTGCAGAATCCGGAGGAGACAGCAATGGAAGTGAGCAGTCTTGATCAGACGCAAGAGTTCAGGCATCGCATCGCAACGCGCGACGCACGCATCGGAATCGTTGGTTTAGGCTATGTTGGCCTGCCGCTCGCTCTGTTGTTTAGCGAGGCTCGATTCAGAATCACCGGCTTCGACGTGGACGCCGTCAAGGTGGAGATGCTGAACCAGGGCAGGTCATATATCGTGCGCATTCCGGGCACGGAGATTCAGTTGGCCCAGATAAGCGGGTTCTCTGCGACCGTTGACTTCCGCCGGGTCGCCGAGCTGGATGTGGTCATCATTTGCGTCCCCACCCCGCTGAACCAGAATCATGAGCCCGACCTGAGCTACGTCATCCAAACCGTCAACAGCATTGCGCCGCATCTGCGCGAAGGGCAGGTCGTCATCCTGGAAAGCACCACCTATCCGGGCACCACCGAAGAGGTGGTCGTGCCCCTGCTTGAGCAAGGAAATCCCGCCGGGCTTCGTCTGGCGAGAGAGGAAGGGATGAGGGGATTTTACGTAGCGTTCTCTCCCGAACGCGAGGATACCCGGCAACGACTCTGTCGCCCGGCGCGACATCCCCAAGGTGGTGGGCGGTTGCGGCCCGGTGGCGCTCGAACTAGCCTGCGCCGTTTACAGTAGCATCTTCAATCGCACCGTCCCGGTCTCTTCTCCTGCGGTGGCCGAGATGACAAAACTGCTCGAAC
>CAVQMQ010000002.1:0-77417 GCA_963713645.1 uncultured Acidobacteriaceae bacterium
AGAAGTTCCTTGCCGGCAAGGTCAAGCCCGGCAGCCGCATTCTTTCCGATGGCTGGCACGGCTATCGGCGCCTAAAGCAGAAGGGCTTTGAGCACACGGCAACGGCGATCTGGAAACAGGATCGACCAGCGCATGGGCTGTTCCCCTGGGTTCACATCACGCTGTCGAACCTGAAACGGTTTCTGCTCGGCACCCATCACAAGGTCGAGTAAAAGCACCTCAAACACTCTGTCGCCGAATTCAACTACAGGCTCAACCGCCGCACCATGGAACCGGACCTGATGGCTCGCCTGCTGCGCGCATGCCTGACTACGCAAACCATCACCTACAAACAGCTTGTCGACATGCCGGAGCTAGCTTGATATTCATCCTTTCGTAATCTTGGTGACTTCATCTCCCTGCCTCCAGCGATCCATCAAGTAGAAATAGCCATCAGGTCCACCGTTCGTGAATGGAATTGGAGGGGGCCAATGCACAACCGTATTCTCAGGGGGCCAAATTTGTATTAGCTGGTTGTTCCAATTGCCGGGTTTCGGTTCAATGTTGAGTTCAGTAGGAATCGTTGGTGTCACCTTCAGGCGGACGCCGGCGATCTGGGCTACGAAATGCTCGTTTGCGAGGGTCAGCGATGTTCCTTCTCCAATGCGATCCTCTTCCGACAACAATGTGAAATCTGCTCCGTCTGCCGACCGATGTTCCTCGCTAAGCCTCCCAATCCAAATCAGAGTAAATTGCGGTATCAGCAGATGCTCCTTGAATGCCGTGCCCTCGCTCTTCTCGTAGAATACGTTGGTCGCATTGCGGCCCTTCGTCGAATCGAAGAGGAATGGCATCTTGGTGATCCAAGTGGCGATAATCCGCTGCCGGTGAAGGTCCAACGCCAGTGGTTTATCGTCGAACATCTGCTCAAGGAGAGGCTTGGCATCTCCCTCCAGCGCGCTCATCCAGCCGTTATTGCATTTCTCGCACACCGATTTCACGGTTAACTCAGTGTTGTTGAGGATGACCTCCGGCGCTCCCGGCCGTTTCAAGCGGAAAGGGCCGAAACTTTTCCGATCAAGTATCCACTGCGGCCAAAGATGCTCGCGGTTACCAGCGCTATTGTCGCAAAAAATGCAAGGTTGTGACACTGGCTTATCTCCCGTTCACACAGAACAATTTTCTTCGTTCCGCGATGCTGTCGCACGGATTGCGCTCGATTAATCATTATATGGAAAGTTGGCGAAGGAATTCTTGCAGTACTACTATCGGCCTCGTCCGCGACAGGTGGAAGTGCGTCGTCGTTAGACGACTCCAGGCCAATGCGCTCAGCGAAAGTAGTGACGCCAAGGGCCTCCCGCTGGCCATAACATCTTCCAGTGCCCCTCAGTCGTCAACCCGATCAGGAGAGGCATGAGGAACCGCTCGATGTCGCCAACGACGCGTTGCAAAGGAATAGCCTCGATGTAGAGGCGATTCTTGGTGTTGAACGCGGCCCACTGGCGCTGCTTCGATTCATTCTCAAAAAACTCCGCGGTGAACGCGCGCGGCGGCGCGGCGATTGTGGGAAGTGCAGTCTTCCTTCGTTCAAACGTCCGCACAATTGCTTCGGCGAGAAGCTGTCCATCGAACTGGAAAAGCTCAGACAGGGCGCGCAGATCATGAAAGTCCTTCATCCGGCTGTTCGCCATGCCGAGCTTCACCATTGCCTCAAACTTCTCAGCGACCACGGTCTCCTTGGGATAGGCGAGCAGCAACGGCGCCGGCCCGTTGAGGATCGTTGGAAACGAGGTCTCGACTGGCGGGGGCGTGATGGTGTCCCCAAACCCAATATCGATTTGCATGGGAACGCGCGCCCTCTCCAAATAGCTCAGGAAGGTGACACGGACCCCTTCATAGTCCGCATCTTCCTTGATGCGCTGCGCTTTGACGCTCGCCGCATCAAACTGGAGACCGTCTTCATCCACAGGAAGAGCACAGATCTCCTTGAAGATGGTTTCAAATCGGCTCGGATCGTTATCGCCCTTGGAGAGAAAGTCGGCGTCCCGAGTCGGCCGGTGGGCTTGCTCTGTCCAGAGTTCAAAAAGCAGTGCGCCCTTGAGAACGAAAATCTTCTGGTATTCCGACTGGCTGATGCGGAAAAGAAGGCGCTCCAAGGCATATTTCGTCAGAAGCAGCCCGAAATCCTCTTTCCGCTGCCGCGCAAGATTCGCCAGGCGTTGCCGAACGGAAGCAGCGAGGTTGGTGACATTCTTGGTCAAGACAGGGACTCCATATAGGGCCGCATCACGTTGGCGACCCGGCAAATCTTCGCCGCTTCCCAGAGTTCGTCCATCGACGCCTTTTTCTCGCGGAAGCACTCCCGAAGAGCTTGAATTGCGAGTTCCGTTCCAACCTTCGACCGGAACTTGAAACAGTCGGCGACCGTTTTTGCCGGGCTGTAGACTTTGATCTTGGCACCCTCGATCGTATGCTCCACAGCGCCGGAAGTGAGGGACGGGCCGGAGAAGCGCACCACTCGAATCGGTGGATAGTCAAAGCTGGGCGTCCAGGCTCCCTGCTTGAGGGCGATCCAAACCTCAAATGGATTCTCGGTCGTGAGTTCATGGAAGCGCAGCGCGGACGAGAGGCAGACGACGGCCTGTGGCACTTTGCGGCAGACCTCCACCAGCGTCCGATTCTCCGTGGGCGGGTTCTCGCTCGAAGAATAGAGTCCCTTGCCAACCCGCTCGAGCTTCCCTGCTCGGACCAGCCGGCCCAGGTAATTGCGCGGTATGTGCAGCCTGACCAGATCACGCGGCCGTATGACGGACTGCTGGCCGGCGTACTTTAGTAGGCGATCCATGTGCGTCTCCATGTTGGGAGTGTACCATATCCAATATAGATGTTAGTATCTATATTGGATATGGTACACGCCGATTGAGAGTCCCCATGCGCTGGTAGTGATCACCCCGCAAGCGGTTCGGGATGGTCGGCACGAGCGTACCTGCGCAGCTCAGCCACTGGGATCAGGACACGCTTGCCGATTCTTCTGGTCGTCAGGCGCCGAGTCGCCACCAGATAATCCAATGCCCGCTGGCTGATAGAAAGCAACTGCGCAGCATCCCGCCGACTCAGGAGTAACTTCTCTTCGACCCGAATTTCAGGTTTCTTGTCGGCAGATAATTGAGAACGCGGAGTTGATTCCATGATGAGTCCTTCACCTTTCCCGTCTGTTGAGTTGCACCAGATTTACGTCCGGCATCACCGGACGCGCCAACCATACAGCTTGCCGTCGTCAGCCTTGGGGTAGCAGACCCCGGATTCCAACTTCCAGCCGGGCCGGTCGCAGGCGGTCAAATGTTCCAGATCGCCTGCTTTCCAAAGTTCGTATGCCCGCAAACCATCTACGGACTGCGCCCACGACGCCGCAAGATGACCCTCGACACCAGCATTGAAGCCGCGGGCGCGCCCGTGATCGAACCCGAGCCAATACCCAAGAACGAACATGACGGCGAAAACAAACACCCCAGCCGTGGACGCAATGGCGCTCCATTTCAACAGATCGCGCAGACCCTTCCTTGCAGCCACGGACTCAGCGGCACCGACCACGGCATCGGTCAAAGACACCTGCAAACGGACCCTCGAAGACTCAGCCTCAGCCGCGGCGGCCGACTGAATTTTCTCCAGGATGCCCTGCACGGTTACATTGATCTTTTGCGGTACTGCCTCGTACAAGTCGCCATACCAGCCCAGCACGATCATCAAAGCCCACACGGCATCGGTCGGTTCGATGCCGAAGTTGTCTGCGTATCGCCGAACGCGGTCACGTTCTTTCTCCGACAGATCCGCAAGAAAAACGCTGTACAGATCGTCACTTGTTGAGATCATCGCCACAGACCTTATCAAAGATGTTCAGGGCACATTCGCGACGCCACCGTTCAATCTCTGCGCGGCTACCAAGCGTTGCAGATTCTCGCGCCTTTTCGAGCGTCAGTCGGCTGCTCTGTACGAGATTGGTGACGCGCGTAGCCAATTGCGGAAGGTACAACGACAATCCATCCCTTGCCTCCACCGTCTGCCGCAGAGCCGATGTGTCATACAACTCGAAGAGCGATGGGGCCATGCCGAAGAACCGATTACGAACGACATGAATTGTTCCGTGTTTCACCACGCTCATGTATTCAGCCAGCATCTCGCAACTATCTCGCTGCTGATTGATGAGGAACAACGAGATGAATGGCCAATCGAATTCATGCAGCTTTTCATCGAACATTGAGCCGTAACGATTGACCCCTTCATTGTTTCGTGCGGCGGTATTGACGACAACATCATCGTCTTTGCTCGCGTCTACTATGTCGAGAAGATCAAGCCAACCTTCGTTCTCATCCAGGTTCACAAGCGAGAACGACTTGACATCCTTCTGGTATGCTTTGCCAACATCTGGGTTTGCTGTATCGGTTTCTACCAGCGAGACCTTTCGATTCCTCATCTCAAAGTAGTCGAGAAGACCAATCGATCCGATTGACTTCCCAACACCGCCCTTGCTGCCGGTAACGAAGAATACCCTTGCCATGCACATCTCCTTTCCTACAACGCCACATCAGCTCTCATGGCGAATTGTCCGCGTGTTTGCGGAACGCTTGACGAAGGCTGTGATCTCTCTCTGCGAGGTCCCCTTGCCTGCATCTCTTCTTTTGGTTTGCTTAACGCCGCCAAGTACCGTGACAAGGCTGTTGCCGTGATCCTCACACCCTTTTCTTCCAGGACACGGATCAACATGTTGAGCGAATATCCGTTTTCCCGAAGTTTCATCAATTCTGGAAATACGGCGCGCACAAGGTCACGAATCATGCACGAATCAGGCTGCGGCGTCGGTTCTGTAGTTTTTTGCGCCAGAAATGAACGAACATCCGCCACCTGGTTTGACGTGAACAACTGCACCCTTCTTCGTTCTTTGTCCATCGCATTACCCTACGGCCACGAACAGTAGAGGCACGTTGAAAACAATATAGCACATAATACAGCATAGATATATTATACTGACACTGGAGTGGCACAGACTGAGGGCAAGGTAGGCGCTGGATATACCGAAACTCCCTGCGGTCGTTTTGGCATATCCACCGGCCCCAACCCAATCCGCTGCGCTACTCGGGTTTGGGCCTGCGCACCTTGCTCAGGGCTTCGCCCCGAGACCCCATAGGAGCACCGAAATGGCCAGGCCAAAGCAGACAGAACATCGCCGGGGGTTGCTCATCAAACTCTTGTCCCAGGAGAAGGAAACCATTCGCCAACAGGCCCATCTCGCCGGCCTGACGGTCAGCGAGTTCATTCGTAAATGCGCTCTCAACCGGCCAATACGTTCCCGTGTAAGCCGGGAAGTTGCCGCCGAACTCAGCAAGCTATTCGGATTGCAAAAGCATCTCCTGATGGAGATAAAAGGCCGTCCCAATGAGGAAGAACTGCGCAGCGAACTCAACACTGTGCTATCGGAGTTGCACACGGCACTCGCCACCTTCAACAAGAATACGGCGGAGTAAAGATGATTGCCAAAGTACAACCAACTCGGCAGCACGCGAGCAGTTTCAGGCGGCTATGCAAGTACCTAACTACGGAACGTGATGCCGATACAGAGGAGCCGCTTGTGCGAGGGGACGTTGTATTGTCGGACAACCTTGCAGGTTTGGACACGGTGTCAGTTCAAATGGAAGGGATTGCATTTTTGAACCCACGCTGCAAGGATGCGCTTTGTCACTATGAACTGTCGTGGCCACCAGGAGAATGTCCGACTCGGCCACAATGGATGGACTGCTCGTTGCACACACTGAAAGCACTTGGATACCGGGACCATCAATTTATGGTTGTAGCGCACGATGACAAGAAGCACTTTCACATTCACATCATGGTGAACAAGGTTCATCCGGAGACATTCAAGGCGCATACACCCTATCGCAACTGGTTGACGCTCGATGCCGCAATGCGAGCACTCGAAGCAAAACATGGCTGGACGCATACTGCGGGTCCGACGCGATGGGATGAGCAATCGAAGCAGGTAGTACGCACATCATATTCAGAACGCAATGCGCTTCGGGATACCCGCAAACAGCCGACAGGTGCGGCCGCAAAGGTTGAGCATTATCACGATGAGGAATCTCTACAAACCTACATACGCCGGGAGATGGCTCCTCGTGTACGGCAACTCCTGATCCGGCGCAATCTGACATGGGACGATCTTCACATCCTCCTATCAAAGGCTCATCTCCGGCTTGAGAAGGGAGAAGCAGGTGGATACACAGTCCTTGCTGTTGACCACAACATCCGGGTGAAAGCATCCGATGTATTCCGCAGCAACTTCGCCGGAAAGGTCAACCGTCAGACGACAGAATCCGCTCTTGGCCCTTGGTCACTGGCCTCAACATCTTTTCAACAGCCTGCACCACATCCGGCACTACATAGCGGACGCAATATCGCACAGAGGGAGGAACGCCAAGCGCAGCGACGGGCTGACCGTTCCTCGCTGATGGATGAATATAACCAGTATCGTAATCGGCAACGTGAGGTTTGCAAAGGCTTCACAAAAGATGGGAGGGACGGTGCGCAATACCTCCGTGAGGTTCTGCGGCAACAGAAGAAAGAGATCCGTGCATCCGCGTTGTCATGGCCAGACAAGAAAGTCCTTCTCTCCAAAGCTGCGGCTCAATCCGTCCTCGAAGTGCGCGCCCTAAAACTGGCTATTCAACGGCGGCGGCAGGAGGCATTTCCGAAGAATCTTCGCGCGTGGGTCGCGGACAGGGCCAACGAGGGAGATGCGCGGGCGGCCGCGCAGCTTCGAGGATGGCGATATGCGGATCAACGCAACCAGCGGCGGCTCGATGCAAGGCTGGAAGCAGACGCGCTGCATATCGGGCCGCCGTCTGAAAATGTGAGCAGCACCGATTGGGCCAACCTTGCACAACAGCGGCTCGCAAGCCAACAGAAGGTGCAGGCGCTCGCCAATCAGATCGCCGCGACTCGCATCTGGAAAATTGATCGCAAGACCGGCGATGTGTCCTACGCACTCAACGGGCAAGTTTCCGTCATCGACCGCGGACGCATTGTGACCGTGCTCAACCAGGATAAAGCCGCAGTTCTCTTTGGATTGGAGATGGCCATACAAAAATACGGGTCACGCATCGCGTGTGACGGCAGCGTGGAGTGGAAGCGGAAGGTCACAAAGATTGCGGCGCAACACGGAATCTCAGTTCAATTCACCGACGGGGAGATGCAACACGCCCTGCACCTTCTACAACGTCTGGCAAATCCACGCCAACGCCAGCAAGAAAGAGGAGGCAGGTAGCCCGTTGCTAAAGAAACCGCTCGTCAGCGCCCACGAAGAGCATGAGCGATGTGCCATTGTCGTCGGCAGCGGGCCTTCCGCGATCATCGCGCAGACGTGGTCGCCGCCATCAATATGTACTGACCGCGACTACACGAATGTGGATTGTGCCGGCGTCTTGAGTCTGTGGACCGCTGCAAAGTAGGCCACCATCACCCGAAACGTCTTGGACTTATTCACGCGCCGAGGAGTTCCCCGCCCACTCTCTCCAGTTCATCGGCAATCTCGTGGGTCAATGGGAAGACGAATGAGGTGTCGATGCTCTGAAACGGAATGTCCAGCCACGGGCCGTTATAAAACGCCTGAATCTGCGCCTGAGCGGCCTTGGTTTTGAAATTCATGATGATGTGCTCGGCAAGAGCGTTCTTGTTGCGGATATTGAGCACGGCAAACAGTTGGCTGAAATAGATTTTAGTGAATTTGGAATCTACCGTGAGCCGGACCTGCGTCCGCTGCTCTGCTGGAGCAACAATTCTGCGTTTTGCGCGGGCTGAGGCTTCTTTGGTGGGGACATGCATCTTTCCTCTCGTGATGTATCTTACAGCATATATATATGCATTTGGAAGACCATGCTCCAATCGATTGTGCCCGAACAAGTTCGCTTGAAAGAAGAGCCAAGGGGAAATAGTGGATTCATTGCATGGAGCAGCCCGGGTAAACCGCACCAACGAAAACAAACCGAACCGTAGGGCAGAGAGAAAAAACCGACCAGAAGCCACAAAGTATGTCCGAGCTTACGCCGCAGGAAGTCACATTTCGCTCTGGATTGCAACGGTTGTGGAGAAGCCGTGAGCGCTCAACAGATTCCATTTTGTTGCTTAAACCACTTCTCACTTTCTGCAGTATCGGCCACAGAAATCACATAGCTCTTGACTTCAGTACGAAGTCTTTCCTGCTCTCCAGCTATTAGGGCAATTCCCGAAATGATGTAGACTGTAATTGGCGAGACTCTGCGGCGAGAGAGACGATGGCAAGAGCCTATGAGGATGATTTGCGCCGCAAGTTTTTGTTGGCCTATGATCAGGGCGCGGGAACGCTTGAAGAGCTGGCGAAACAGTTTGTTGTGAGCCTGGGCTGGGCCAAGAAGATTTCCGCGCAGCGCAAGCGCAGTGGGCAGGCCGAGCGCGTGGCTCACCAGCCTGGACGCAAGCCGCATGCCGGAGCTGAGGCGCAAGCACAATTGATCGGCTGGGTGGCCGCACAGCCCGATCTGACGCTGGCCCAATTGCAGGCCAAGCTGAACAATGACGCCAGTGTTTCGATCAGCCGGGGGCGGGTTTGGTATCTGGTCCGGAAGTTGGGTCTGCGCCTGAAAAAAAGTCGCTCCACGCCACCGAACGCGACACAGAAGCCAACCGCAAGTGCCGCGAACAGTTCGTCGCCAAGATCCGTACGGTCACGCCGGAACGCCTAATATTCCTTGACGAAAGCGGCGTGGCCACGTCGATGACGAGACTCTATGCGCGCTCGCTCGGAGGCGGCCGCATCTATGAATCAACACCCAGCGGCCACTGGAAAATCATGACCATCTTGGGAGCCATGAGCCTTCGCGGCATGATCGCAACCATGACCATCGAAGCGGCCACCGACGCGGATATTTTCCTGGCCCAGGTCGAGCATGTGCTGTATCCCGCGCTGAAACCGGGCGATGTTGTGGTGATGGACAACCTGAGCTCGCACAAGGTCAGTGGCGTGCGGAAACTGATTGAAACAGCCGGGGCGGAGGTGCTTTATCTACCGCCCTATTCGCCCGATCTGAACCCCATCGAGAAGGCCTGGGCCAAGCTCAAAAAACTGCTCCGCTCGGTCAAGGCCCGCAGCAAAGAGGCCCTCGATCAAGCCATCGAAGAAGCTCTCAAACTCATCTCGGCTGACAATGCTCAAGCTTGGTTCCGACTCTGCATAAACGGTCTACGGTAAAAAGGGAAATGCTCTAGGGAACCTCTGCGCAGGTTTGTGATTTTGCAGCGTGGGGGCGACCGGCGATCATTTTTCTCCTTTTGCTGCGGTTTACAAGGGAATGCGGCGAGGTTCAGTTCGTCTCTTTGATCTCCGCAGGCGGTTTTTCCGGCCTCCAGAGACACTACGCCGCTTGTGAGGCCAGCCGGTTGCGGTGTTGGTACAGGTTCACCAGCGCAAAGGCCGCGCAAATCCATTGGTGGTTTTTGAAGATGCCCCGGTAGCGCAGCCGGGTAAATCCAAAGACGCGCTTCAGGATGCGGAAAGGGTGCTCGACTTTGGCTCTAACTCGCGACTTAGCCGTGTTCTTGCGTCTGGCTTCTTCATCCACATAATTCTTGTATTTTGTCCGCCGGCAAGTCATATCCTGCGCCCGCGGCGCGGCGGCGCGGATGGTTTCGCTCTGGCCCTGATAACCGCCATCGCCCCACACCTTGCGCTCCTCGCCGTGCAATAACTCGGGCAGCATATGTTTGTCGGCCACGCTGGCCGCGGTGGTCGCCACCGAATGCACCACCGTCTCCTTGCTATCCACGCCGATGTGCGCCTTGGCTCCGAAGTACCATTGGTTGCCTTTCCTGGTCTGATGCATCTCCGGATCGCGCTTGCCGCTGGAGTTCTTGGTCGACGAGGGCGCGCTGATAATGGTCGCGTCCACCATGGTGCCCGTCGTGATGCGGATGCCCTTCGACTCCAGATAGCGATTCACCGTGTCCAGCATCTGGCCGCATAACTCGTTGCGCTCAAGCAGGTGTCGGAAGCGAAGGATCGTGGTTTCATCCGGCGCCGCGGCCAGGCCCAGATCGACCCCGGCAAAACGGCGCAGCACGGGCGACTCGTAAAAGGCCTCTTCCATGCCGGGGTCGGAGAGGCTGAACCACTGCTGAAGAAAATATGTCCGCAGCATGATCCCCAGGCCCACAGGCTGACGACCGTTGCCCGCCCTGGGATAAGCGGGCTCGACCAACGCCTGTAACTCGGCCCACGGAACCACCTGGTTCATCTGGTCAAGAAACAGCTCCCGCTTGCTTTTGCGCCCATGCTTCTCAAAACTCGCCTGCGAGGCAAACGTCTGCTGAAAACGCGCCATCTGCTTCATGCCTATAGTTTATCCAAGAATCACGCGGCTTGCAGACTTGTGCAGAGCTTCCCTAGAAAGCCCAGAAAGCGCGTATGAGTAATAAAGATCTTAAGGGAAGTATCAAGGGGCATGGCTGCCTCGTCTGAGCCGAGAGGGTAATGATGATGATATGGCTCAAAGCATTTGCCCGCCTCATAACACTTCTGATTCTGATCTAAGTACTGCTTCCAGATGTCAGATCCAAAATTATCTATGTCGAGAGCTTCAGTGTAAGCAAATATCCGAACGATAGGATTCTTTAGCGAGATCCCTTTTAAGACATTTTTGAAAATGATATGTGAGCCGTTTGAGTCAGCCCTTGTCATTAGAATACACGCTAACGGCACTCAGCGCGGGGAGTGATGCGCATCGCCGCTGTATTTCACTCGCTAGTATTACTGAGCGGGCGGCCCGCAATGGAGTGGGCAACGGACCTATCCTCTTGGGAACCAGTGGGGGAGGAAGGGGGCCGACCCTGGGGATAGTGTTGGTGCCTCGCAGTGCTCGCAAATATTGCTGCTGGAGTGCAGTCTGCAAGTGAAAAGTGCTCGAACACACAAGATCTTTTCGCTTGGTCCACTTCACCCACCAGAGGGGTCCGATTTGTTCGTCTTCGATCCGGCAATGACAAGTAAGTGCGGCGACGTGCAGCTTTCGAGCGATCTCCGCACTCCTTGTCCATTGCACTGTTGTGAGGTAGTCGAGCAAATCTTTGCAGGTTCTGGTGCTCACGACAACGCATATGCCTGAGCATTCCATTCCGCTAACGGAGTGGATAGTCTTCGCGCTCAAAGTGGCAGCCGGCTTGCCTGTGAGGATGCTCGTGGCACTCTTCAAGTGCAGGGGCGAAATCGAGCGTATCCTGATTGCAGCAGTAAAGAGAATCGGACTTGCCAATTCCGGGATATGGAATGTAGCCTACTCTCCGCAGTATCACGAATCCAGGTGAGGCGATGACCGAGGGCACGACAAAAGCGCAAATGGATGAAGTGGAGTCGGTGGAAGAAGGCGGCCGCAGCGGAGATCGGAACGAATCGCAAACCGTACTTCGAGCGTGCGAGGTACTCAAAGCCTTCCGGCGCGTCGGTGAAGAACTCCAGTTAGCCGACGTGATGGATCGCACCGGATTGCCCAAGACAACAACCTTCCGGCTCCTGCGCACTCTGATTCACGGCGGCCTCATCGAACGGGCTAGCGCGGGAGTGTACCGCAACAGTTTCGCTCCGGTTACAGCGCGGCCTTTTCGCATAGGGTTCGCTTCTCAGGGAGATACGGAGTTTGCGCGCGAGGTAACCAAGAGCGTGGAGGCGGTGGCCGCTCGCGAGCATGTGCAGCTGATCACGCTGAATAATCGCTACAGCGCCCGCGAGGCCCTGCGCAATGCCGATTTGCTCATTCGCGAACGGGTGGACCTGGTACTCGAGTTCCAAACATACGAGCGCGTGGCGTCGGTAATCGCTTCAAAATTTCTCGCGGCCAACACACCGGTGATCGCTATAGAGGTGCCGCATCCGGGGGCGATCTATTTTGGCGCGGACAACTACAAGGCTGGGCTGATTGGAGGCAGGGCCCTTGGCCGATGGGCCAACGAAAACTGGAACGGCCAAGTGGAGCAACTGCTTCTGCTGGAATTGCCCATTGCCGGATCGCTGCTGGAGCTGCGCTTGGCGGGTTTGGTGGACGGGTTGCGCATGGAACTGCCCAAAATTGTTGAAACTCCGATGACGCGCTTGAATGGGCGCGGCAACTTTGAACAGGTGCTAGACGTGCTGCGCAAGTATCTCCGCCGGCGAGGTCTTCGGCGTACACTGGTGGGCACGGTCAATGACATCTGCGCACTGGCCGCGCTGCGCGCTTTTGAAGAGGCAGGCGCAGCCAGCCAATGCGCGGTGATGGGCCAGAATGCATTAGGCGCGGCACGCACAGAGTTGCGCCGTCCTGGAACGCGTCTGGTTGGCTCGGTGGCCTATTTTCCCGAACGCTATGGCGAGGAACTAATTCCGCTTGCACTGAATATTCTGCGGCAGAAGCCGGCACCGGCGACCACTTTTGTAAAACATCAGCTCCTCACCCCGCGCAATGTCGATCTGGTTTATCCCTTAGACAGGCAACTGGAATTCGTGGCCGGACAGGACCGAAACCAGCCGCAGCGCGTATCGGCTTGATAAGGATGATTCCGCAAAGCGGAATTCCGCCCATCTGAATATTTGCAGTTCAGAAGACCGCATTGAGGCCGTAACGTGCAGATGAGAATGGGGAGCAGGCAAGGTCGAATGACGGGGGATCTCTCGCGCAGAGAGTTTCTGGCAGGCGCAGGAGCATTGATGCTTGCCGGCGGGATTCCCCGACTGACAACTGCGGCTGCTATTGCTGGACCGGCGCTGTTGGAGCAGTTCGACTACGGCCAAGTGCAACTGACCGGAGGACCCCTGAAGCAGCAGTATGACCGTGTTCACGCGGCCTATCTGGCTCTGGACAACGACCGGTTATTGAAGGCTTATCGCGAACGGGCCGGTCTTGCCGCTCCTGGAGCGGCGATGGGCGGCTGGTACGATGGCGATGGGTTTGTGCCCGGTCACACGCTGGGACAGTACATCTCTGGCTTGGCGCGCATTGGTCGGACTACAGGAGATGGAACATGCCAAGCCAAGGTGGGGGAACTGGTAGAGCGTTTTGCCGCCACATTGGGCAGCGGAGACCGGATATTCGCCGGGCCGAATGCGGAGAATCTGTGGCCTTGCTACATTCTGGATAAGCATCTTGCCGGCCTGATGGATGCCTATAGTCTTTGTGGCATCGAGCAAGCGCGCGCGCTTCTGCCGCGGGTATTTCACGGCGCTCTTCCATATATTCCGAAAGATGGGCGAGATCGCATTGGCGAAAAAGACCCTCCCTACGACGAGACATATGTGCTGCCGGAAAGTCTGTTTGCAGCTCATGCAATGACCGGCGAGGTAGCAATGCGTGAGCGGGCAGTAGCCTACTTGCTGGACCGCGAGTATTTCGATCCGCTCGCGCGCCACGAAGATGTGCTGCCAGGCCGCCATGCCTACAGTCACGCTATCGCGCTTAGTTCGGCGGGCAAGGCCCACCTTGTGCTGGGAGATGAAAAGTACCTTCGGGCCATGGAAAATGCATGGGAATTTTTGACCACGACGCAGCAATATGCCTCGGGGGGCTGGGGACCGAATGAAACCTTCATCGAACCCCACAAAGGGCAGCTCTACGAGAGTTTGCGAACCACTGAAGATCACTTCGAGACGCCTTGCGGAAGCTATGCCGCAATGAAGCTGGCGCACTATCTGCTGCGCGCCACTGCGGATGGTCGCTATGGCGACGGGCTGGAAAGAGTGGTCTACAACACAATCCTTGCCGCAAAGGAACCGGACAGCGACGGGGACTATCCGTATTACTCAACTTACGGAGCGCGGGCGCGCAAGATCTACTACCCGAAAAAGTGGCCGTGCTGCTCGGGCACTCTGATCCAGGGCGTGGCCGACTATGTGAAGAATATCTACTTCCGCGCGTCGGATGGAGTCGTGGTCAATCTCTACACCCCTTCCACTTTGCACTGGAATCACGACGGCGCGGCGGTGACACTGACCCAGCAGACCGAATATCCTCTGGGGCAGACAGTGACCCTGCGCGTCGATTGTTCAACGCCCGTAGTTTTTGCAATCTCGTTGCGGATTCCGGGCTGGCTGGAACGGAGGCCATCGATTCAAGTCAATGGCAAACCAACATTCGTGGAGACGCATCGCGGGTTTGCAATCCTGACGCGTCGCTGGAGCACAGGAGATAAGATCACTCTCGAACTGCCGCAGAGCTTCCGCACCGAGGCCATTGACGATCTGCATCCGGAGGCGGTGGCAGTGTTGCGCGGGCCTCTGATGTATGTGCAGTTGAACCCGGAGCTTGGACAAGCCAAGCTCGGGCGACTTGATGGACGAAAGCCGATTGACGGCGCGGCTGGTCTCTTTGTGGAGCGCGGAGCGGGACGGGAGAGCGTCCATGCGCCGTTCTACTTTGTGCGGGAAGAGAGTTACACGACGTATTTCGAGAAGAGTTAGAGAACTGTCAGATGGAAACTGCGAATGCTCGAAAGGGGAGAGTAGTGACAACTCGGGTGCAAGCTCGCTATTGGATTGAGACTGCGTATCCTCTGGAAGAGGCCGCGGCGATGATGGCCGGAGAGCAATCCACTGGAACCTTTATCCGGGTGCCGGGCGAGACGGACGAGTTACGCGAGAGATACGCGGCTCGCGTGGAAGAGATCGTTGAATTGGGAACCGTGGAGAAGCCATCGTTGCCAGGGGCCGCGCTGCCGAAGGAGCACGCAGGGAAGGCGGTGCGGCGAACAGCGGAGGTTGCACTTTCCTGGCCGCTTGAGAACATGGGTCCGTCCTTGCCGAACCTGCTGGCCACGGTGGCAGGCAATCTCTTCGAGTTGAAACCCTTCTCCGGTCTCAAGCTATTGGATGTAACCTTGCCGCCTGAATTCCTGGATTCCTATCAGGGACCGCAGTTCGGCGTGGAAGGAACGCGGCGGCTGACGGGCGTCCGCGGCCGGCCGCTGATCGGTACAATCATCAAGCCCAGCGTGGGCATGACGCCTGAACAGACGGCTGCGCAGGTGCGAATGCTGGCCGAGGCTGGCGTGGACTTCATCAAGGATGATGAGTTGCAGGCCGATGGACCGCATTGCCCGTTTGATCTGCGGCTGTCCGCTGTGTTGCGCACGCTGAACGAGTATGCCGACAAGAACCGGCAGACGGCCAATGTATGCGGCCAATATTACCGGAGAGATCGACCAGATGCTCCGCCGCCACGATGCGGTTGTGTTAGGCGGCGGAACCTGCGTGATGGTCAGCATCAACAGCGTTGGCTTGCCTGCCCTGACAAAGCTGCGGCGTCACGCGCAGGTCGCGATTCATGGACATCGCAACGGCTGGGGTATGTTCAGCCGTTCCCACGCCATCGGAATGAGTTTTATCGCTTACCAGAAGTTCTGGCGGCTGGCGGGCATCGACCACGTTCATGTGAATGGCCTGCAAAACAAGTTCTGCGAGGAGGACGCCTCAGTGACTGCCTCGGCCCACGAATGCCTGACGCCGATGTTTGCCGCGCCGAATAAAGGCTGCGAGATCATGCCGGTATTTTCCTCGGGACAATCCGCAAAGCAGGTTCCGGATACCTATCGGGCGCTTGGATCAGTGGATCTGATCTATGCCTGCGGCGGCGGCATTTTGGCGCATCCCGATGGAGCTGGCGCAGGCGTGCGCAGCCTGCGCCAGGCGTGGGAGGAGGCGGCCGCTGGTGTTTCTTTGGCGGAGTACGCACGCGAACATGAGGAACTGCGCGCAGCGTTGGAGGCATTTGCCGCGTGACTTCTCCCAAGCATCCTCGTCTTCTCTATACGTTTTACGGCGACGACTTCACCGGCTCTACCGACGTGCTGGAAGCCTTGGGCCTGCACGGGGTTCCGGCGGTTCTATTCACTCATTTACCGGACGAGCGCGATCTTCTCGCGTTTCCTGAATGCCGCGCAATCGGAATTGCCGGAGAGAGCCGCAGCCGCGATCCGAAATGGATGACGGAGAACCTGCCGCATATCTTTGCCCGCATGAGAGCGCTGGGCGCTCCTGTGAATCATTACAAAGTTTGCTCTACCTTCGACAGCGCACCAGAGGTGGGCAGCATTGGCCAGGCAATGGAGTTGGGCCGCGCAGCTCTCGGCGCGGAGTTTGTGCCGGTGGTGGTGGCCGCGCCGCATCTGGGAAGGTCAGTGATCTTCGGCAATCTGTTTGCCGCGGCGGAAGGCGTTGTCTATCGAATCGACCGCATCCAACCATGCGGCAACATCCGGTAACCGCAATGACCGAGGCCGATCTTCGATTGCATCTGGCCATGCAGACACAGATGAAAATCGGCCAGGTCGATCTGAATTCGTTTCAGGCTGGCTGTGCAGAAAAGCAATTGCAATCTGAACTCGCACGCGGGCAGGATGCTGTAATCTTTGACGGCTGCGCGGACGCTATGCTCGACGAGACCGCGCGCATGTTGTGGGAGCCGGCAAGCGAACAACCGCTCTTCGCTGTCGGCAGCTCGGGGCTGACTTATGGCCTCCTGCGGCATTGGCGGCGTCAGGGCATCGTCGGCGCACAAACGCAAACGACCCCTAAGGCTGCCGCAGTGGATCGTCTGTTGGTGCTGAGCGGCAGTTGCTCACCCATCACGGCCAAGCAGATTCTCCGGGCAGGGCAACAGGAATTTGCGATCTTGCCTCTTGAAGGTCCGGAGCCGTGGGAGACCCAAACCCGGGGAGCCTTGGAAGCACTGGCGCGGGGTCAGAGCGTGGTGCTCTATACCGCGCTTGGACCCCAGCCGCCGGATCAGAAGCACGGCGAGGAGTTTGGAGTGGCGCTCGGCAACCGGTTGCGGGAACTGCTGCTCACTTCCGGCGTGCGCCGGGTGGTTGTGGCGGGCGGCGATACATCGACCCACGCAGTAAAACAGTTGGGACTCGATGCTTTGACCTTTGCTGCGCCTCTCTCGCCGGGCGCGCCCTTGTGCCTTGGCCACGCACTGGACTCGCCGTTGGACGGGTTGGAAGTCGTGCTCAAAGGGGGACAGGTCGGATCGGAATCGTTCTTCGCCGAGGTGCGCGACGGCGGATAATGCTCTATGCTGTCGGTTCTCAGTTCAAGCCCTTGGTGCAGTCGATGCGCGAGAAGATCAGTGAGCTGGCGAGGACCATGGCCGCGATAAACCACAGCGGCAGGTTGTAACTGCCCGTGGCATGGACGATGTAACCGAAAAGAACCGTGCAGAGGAAGCCGCCTGCTTGGCCGGCAGTATTCATCATGCCGCTGGCAGTGCCGCTCGACCGGCCTCCGATGGCTAGGCACATAGCCCATGCCGAGGGAAGCATCAGGTCCATCATGCCAAAACCAAGGCTGGACAGCACAACTACCGCGACCTTCCCATGAAAGATTGCCATCGCGATTAGTACTACTGCCGTCAGCAAGAGGCAAACGCTGGTGATGGTGCGCAGCGCGGTTCCAGCGCCCCAGCGCTCCGTCATCCGGTCGCCAAGTACGCCGCCTGCTAGATTGGCGATCAGGCCAACTAAAAAGGGAAGGGAAGTCAGGGCCATCCCGTCCAGAGAGAGGCCAGCGCTCTCCATCATCCACGTCGGGAACCATGAGAAATAGAACCAGCTTGCGCAGCCATAGCAGCCGTAGGCCAACACGATCATCCACAGAGCGCGCAGGCGGAACAAGCGTTTCCACTCTGGTGGACCGTTAATGTGAGCGGAGCCTGGATCGCCGATCTCCTGCAATTCGGCCGCAGTAACTGCCCGATGGTTCGCCGGGAAATTCCTGAACCACACATACCAGATGCCGGCCCAGGCAAAGCCGGCCAGGCCCAGGATCAAGAAGACTGAGCGCCAGCCAAACGAACGCTGAAGCGGCACAATCAACAGCGGCGCAAGCGCTCCGCCCAGCCGGCTGGCCGCCCACACAAAACCCTGGCTGCGTGCGCGCTCCCGTACCGGAAACCAACACGTAATTACTCCTGCGGAGTTGGGATAAGCTCCCGCTGCGCCGACACCAAAGAGGAAACGAACAACTACCAGTTGCCAGAAGCCGCTGCACCATCCAGTAAGTGCAGTGAAGGCCGACCACCAGGTAACGATGCGCGTAAGTTCTCCGCGCTGGCCATGGGCATCCCCCATCATTCCCGAAGGCATTTCAAAGAGTCC
The DNA here is from genome assembly GCA_963713645.1 of uncultured Acidobacteriaceae bacterium. Taxonomy (GTDB): domain Bacteria; phylum Acidobacteriota; class Terriglobia; order Terriglobales; family Acidobacteriaceae; genus Telmatobacter. The sequence continues at coordinate 18,178 of CAVQMQ010000002.1, forward strand.
GTTGGCCAGCACATAAGCGCTCAGTATCCAGCCCCAGTACTGCGGCTGGATATGCAGGTCAGCTTGAATGCCGGGGCCGGCTACCGCGATGGCCATGCGGTCGAGAAATGTGAGGACCGAAAGCACACAGAGCAAGCCGAGAACCTTGTGGCGCTGCCTCAAACCGGCGGCCTCTCCACAACTGGCAGCGAAAGAGCCGCACGCGCGCAGAGCACAGCCAGTTCGGGACTGGAGAGCACGGGGACGGCCAACGAACCGGGCGGAAGCGTTGCCACCACACGCGCCATGGATGCCTGTGCAAGCACGATCAGATCTACTCCTTTGAGATCTTCCATCAAAGCTTTGCGCAGTATCCGGTCGTGTGTCTCCGTATCGCCGGCCAGCACCGCGGGGAAAGCCTCCTCACATAGGCACTCTACCAGTTCCACCGCGCGGCCTGCTTGGGCTGCCTTTTCGCGCAGCAGCGCGGTGGTGGGATCGAGGGTGGTCCGCAGCGTTGCCAGCACTCCGATGGTTGCAGCCTGTTGCACCGCGGCCTCGGCCATGGTTTCATCGATGCGCAGAACCGGAATCTCGAAAAATTGCTGCGCCAGTGTGACGCCCGGCCCGATCGACGAGCAGGTGACCAGCACGGCATCGGCTCCAGCGGCCTCCGCAGAGGCAATCTGGTCCACCAGCCGGCGCATGGTTAGCTTGCGCAGCCTTCCGGCGCGAATCGTATCTTGAATGAGGCTCTCATCCACGAGATGAACCAATCCAGCCTCGGGGATGTGCTGGCGGCAAAGTGCCGCAAACGTGGGCGCAAGAGTGGGACTGGTGTGAATCAGGGCAAGAGTTGGAGATGAAGTGGAAGACAAGTTGTCACCTTTCAGTCGGGCAGTCCTGTCCGGCCAGCAAGTCCGGGTCGATTACAAATTACGACGAATGCTGTTGGCCGGCGAGTTGTAGTGCAACACGCTAGCGGCTTTATCCCTATTATGGCGACGCGCTTTCACCTATCTGAATTAAATTCCACTTTGCGGAATCGTATTCCCTGCGGTAACCGGTACATCTTAGCAGTGTATTGCCTGTGTTTGTAGGAGCGAGCCGCAACAAGTTGCCGAATTCTATTGGATTTTAAGTGCGTACAGTTCGCTTAGGTATCCCACGAGAGTTCCATATGATAGAAATTTGCAAGTGTGCATGTTTACATCTGAGATCAATCTTGCGGCAATAGCACGAAGGCGCAAGCTTCGCATTGCAATTGCGCTGATGGCTTTTGTTTTCGTACGCGGACCCCTTTGTGCGCAGACTTCCTCCTTGCTGCTCGGCGCCGCCTGGTATCCGGAACAGTGGCCGGAGTCGCGCTGGGACCAGGACCTGCAACTGATGGAAGCAGCGCACCTGCATGTGGCGCGGGTAGGTGAGTTTGCCTGGAGCCGCATGGAACCGGCAGAGGGCAAGTATGATCTGGATTGGCTGGAACGCGCGGTGCGGCTGGCTGAAAAACATCACATCGCGGTGGTGCTGGGCACTCCAACCGATGCTCCTCCGGCTTGGCTGACCACGGCACATCCTGAAACGCTGCGCATGGACGCAACGGGTCGTCTAGCCGAACACGGCGGACGCAGGCAATTCAACTATGCCAACCCGCATTATCGGGTTTACTGCGAGGAGATCGCGGAACGATTGGCCAAGCGCTTCGGCCACGATCCCGATGTGATCGGCTGGCAGATCGGCAATGAGTATAGCGATGAGTCCTTCGACCCAGAGACGAAGCGGCAGTTTCAAGCATGGCTCAAGCTGCGCTTTGGCACGCTCGATACGTTGAACCGGGTTTGGGCGACAGCCTATTGGAGCCAGACCTATGACCGCTGGGATGAAATTCCCTTGCCCACCTCGGGAGGCAATCCAGGGCTGCTGCTGGAACACCGTCATTTTGTCAGCGACACATGGCGTGACTTTCAACATGTGCAGGTGGCGGCGATTCGCAACTTCGCCGAGAAGCGGCAATTCATCACCACCAATATCGGAGGTCTTGGCTGGTCGGACAACTTCGATCATTACGAGATCAACGACGAACTAGACCTCGCCTCCTGGGACGATTACGTGGGGCAAGGTCATTTGAACGTCGCGCGAAATGGAGCTATGCACGACCTTGCGCGCGGCTGGAAGCGCTCCAATTTCTGGGTAATGGAGACCCAGCCCGGCTCAGTGAATTGGGTGCCGGTAAACAATCCGCTTGACCGGGGCGAAACGCGTGCCATGGCTTGGCAGGCGATCGGCCACGGCGCAGATGCAGTGCTTTATTGGCAGTGGCGCAGCGCGCTGAATAGCCAGGAGCAATACCACGGCGCGATCGTCGGGCCGGATGGCGGGCCGTTGCCGCTCTATACCGAGATAGCGGAGACCGGTGGCGAGTTTGAACGCGCGGCGCAATCTTTGGAGGGCACAGCACCGGTAGCTCAAGTGGCTGTGCTGCACAGCTATGACAGCCGTTGGGCTATAGATTTTCAGCCCCACAACCGTAACTACGATCAGCTTGACGTACTGCTTGGCTACTACACCTCACTGCGTGAGCAGCGGCTCACTGTAGACATTGTGAGCGCTGAAGCTCCTCTGGATGGATACAAGCTGGTGGTTGCGCCCAGTCTCAACGTCATCTCTGCCAAGCTTGCCGCGCGTCTACTGGCCTATGTTCAGCAGGGCGGGCATCTGGTGCTGGGGCCACGCTCGGGCATGAAGGATGAGCATAACTCTTTGAATGTCCAGCGCCAACCTGGTCCGCTTGCCGAAGCGCTCGGCGGCCGCGTCGAACAGTTCTACGCACTCGAAGCTCCTGTTTCGGTAAGCGGCGCGGCGGGCGAGGGCACGGCTGTTGTGTGGGCTGAGCAGCTCTCAACGCAAGCCGGTAAGGACGCCGGGGAGATTCTGCTGCGCTACGGCAAAGCGAACGGGTGGCTTGATGGACAGCCGGCCATGATCTCTCGTCGCGTGGGCAAAGGCCGCATGACTTATCTGGGCGCTGTGCTAGACCCAGCGCTGATGCGCTCGACTTTGCAATGGATGACTAGCGATGCTAACGTCGAGCCGGAATTTGGCGCGCTTCCTGCGGAGGTAGAAGTGTGCCGGCGCGTGGGCAAAGATCACATAGTCTATGTGCTTATTAACCACGGCGCAACTGCTGTGCATATCGGCCTGCAGCAGGCAATGCGAGATTTGCTTGGAGACCAACACGCTCTAACGGAAGTTGCGCTCAATCCGCAGGGCGTTGCGGTACTCGAATCTGATGTGCATTGATCCACAATCGAGAGAGGAAAAAGAGATGAAAGGGAAACTCATGCGCAGAGGGTTTGCCTGCGGACTGGGGATGGCTCTTGCCGGCCTGCCGCTGCTTGGGGAGCGCAGCCTCTTTGCGGAGAGCCCAGCGAAAAAACGATTGCGCCGTTTCGCACGCCGTACAAGTATGGCAAGCTGGTGTTGAGCGCGTCAATGGAACTTGATGCATTTGACAGCAAGTCAGTAGACGATCCGTTCGTGTTCTATCATCAGGGTGCTTTCCATATGCTCTACATCGGCTTCGATGGCACAGGCTATCAGACCGGCCTGGCCAGGTCTTCCGATCTGATTCACTGGGAACGCCTGGGCTGCGTTGCGCGCCGCGATCCCAACTCCCGCTACACGCGCTATAACATGGCCTTGAGCTGCATTGTGCGAGAGAGCGGACTTACCTCGCAGGGAAATCTGAAGAAAGTGCATGGCCGCTATCTCGGCGCTTGGAACGCGTATCCAAATGCGGGTTATGAAGAGGGGGCTGCGATCATCGGCCTGGCATGGAGCGACGATTTGCTGCATTGGGAATTGACCGAGCCGATTCTTTTCCCAGCAGACGGCGCGCCCTGGGAGCACGGCGGTCTCTATCGGCCCAACCTTGTTGAAGAGAGCGGGGTTTTCTATCTCTACTACAACGCAAAGACCGACAGGCTGCCGAAAAGTGAAGGCGGCGGATGGCGCGAACAGAGCGGCGTGGCCACAGCGCGCGATCTCAAGCAGTGGACGCGCTACCCGGGAAATCCGGTTCTGACCAATGGTGGCAACAGCCCGGGCCACAAATCTTGGGATGCGCGTTTTGCTAGCAATCCATTTGTAGTGCGCCATCATGGTTTATGGGCAATGTATTACTTCGGCTTCGACGCGCACGGCAAGGCGCGCGAACTGCTGGCGCTAGGCCGCAATCCATATCATTTCACCAAGGCAGATGAAATCCTGGTTGATGTGGGAGCACCCGGCAGCGTGGATGAAACCTTTGCGCACAAGACATCTGTCATCTTTCACAATGGGGCGCTCTATCACTTCTACTGCGCTGTCTCTGGTAAATGGCCAAACGAGGTGCGCGGCATTTCTGTAGCTCGATCCAAGCCCTGGTGACGGACCATTTAAGGGGCCGCAAGAAAGCCACGCACTGCGGAGGTGATCTCTGGGCCGCCGCACTCGAAGATGCGATGGCCGCAGTCGTCGCACGAGATAAAAACAGGCGCGTGAATTGAATGCGCCCACTCAAGAGCGGGGGCCGGATTTACGAGGTGATCGTTGATAGCTACCACGATCATCTGGCTGCTGTGAGCCTTCCGCGCGGCATCTTCAAGAGTACCGCTACCGCGGGTTACATCGTGGGCGATCATGGCCCTTAGTTGAAGCATGCGGTCATTGGCGTCGCGTCCGCCCCAGGTCTTCAAGGAGTTTTCAAGATACTCCGGAAACTCAGCGTGGGAGACTTTGCGGACAGTGTAAGCAGGCGAAGGCAGTGTCAGTGCGTTGAACTCATTTGCCGGAGCTAGCGATGGCTGTGTGATGTAGTTGCCGCCGTTAAAGCCGAGATCGGCTTCGATCAGACGGCGCAGCAGATCCCAGTTAAGCAAATCGTAAGAGGTTTGACGGGGTGTGCCGACAATGGGAACTGCTTTCTCCACAAAGTCAGGATAATCAGCGAGCCACTCAAAGGTCTGCATTCCGCCCATCGAGATGCCGACTACTGCGTGGAGCCGATGCAGATGCAGCACCTCCGTGGCCAAGCGGTACTCGGCGCGCACCATGTCGCGGATCGTTATCGCGGGAAACGAAGGGCCGGGCTGCGTTGTGCTGTTGGAGGGCGAGGATGAAACCCCATCGCCGAAAGCGTCAATCGCCACGCCAAAGAATTGCGTCGTATCCACAAGCTTGTCTGAACCGAAGAACTGCTTCAGATCCTCGCTACGTCCGTTGTACCAGGTAGGAAAGAAAACCGCATTGGACCCCTCTGGATTGAGCTGGCCGAAAGTGCGGTAGGCAAGCAGGCAAGGATCGATGTACTTGCCGGAATCGAGCTCGCAACGGCCCAGATTAGCGGTCTGAAGAGCGCCTTCAACCGGTGTCTGAGCAAACGCGCGCACTGCGCTAAGGGCAAACAGAATGAGTGCAAATCCCGCCAAGGTTTTTCGATCAATTCTCATTTATCTTTCTCCGCGGGATTCGCCGCGCGGATGCGATAGCGTCCCGAACCAACTACGATTTGAACTGAGTCTTTGCCACATTGTATTGAGATCCCGCCGTGAGCCTTTGAGGGCGCAGTGCCATTCACGTTGACCATACCGGGCAATGCCGTATCCAGTTGGATGGTTGCGGTGGTGTTTACCGGAACGCTGAAGTCATATACCGTCGCTTCGGGACCTCGCCTCCATTGACTCTCAACCAGCCCAACAGCGGATTCATAGCGAGTGTGTACCCATGCAATTTTCTTGGGGACGGCGGGATGCAATACAAGGCGCTCCGCGCCCTGCTTGGAGAGATCAACATTGATTCCACCGAGTCCGCGATAGAACCACTCCTCCGCATCACCCAGCATGAAGTGATCCTGCGAATTCAGAGGATTGGCGTCCCATGCCTCGGTGAGTGCAGTTGCGCCCTGCGCAAGTTGATAGCCGTAGCTCGGCGCATCTGTACGTTCAAGCATCTCCAGCAGCACATCCGAACGGCCAGCATCGAGCAGCGCATCCACTACATAGTGGAAGCCGATGTCGCCCGCAGTCACATGATTTTGATGTGCGTGAATGTCTTCTACCAGTGTGTTGAGTACCGCGGCCTGTTGATCGTCCGGGACCATGCCCAGCGCCAGCGGCGTGGCCTGCGCGGTCTGGCTGCCTTTGTCATATCGATGCGATGTGTCGTCGAAGAATCGCGCATTAAATGCGCCGCGCACCAAATTGGCCTGCTCGCGATAGCCACGGCTTTCCTCGCTCATGCCGAGCAGCGCAGCCGTTTTCTCCATCACGCGCAGGTTTTGAAAATAGATAGCCGTTGCGGTCACACCATTGGAGGTTAGCTTCGGTAAGCCAGGATTGCCAGGCCCAATGTCATACCAATCTCCGAGTCCGTAGTCGATGATTCCATCGTGAGCTCGGGTCGCGAGATAGGCAACGTAGCGCCGCATCACATCATACTGCGCGGCAAGAAAATGCAGATCGCCGTAACGCTGATAGACGTACCAGGGCGCAAGGACGGCCGCGCTTCCCCATTCCGGCGAATCGTTGAAGACATCGTATTTGGGATCGAAGACCACATACTGCGGCGCGATCTCTGGAACCATTCCCGTCTTTGCGCCCTCGGTTTTCTGTGCGTCCGCGATATTGCGCGCCGTGGCCGCGTACAGGCCCGCGAAATCGAAGTCGTAGAGCATTGAGGGCGCAAGCAGATGCGTCTCCTCCAGCCAACCAAGCTTCTCGCGATGGGGGCAATCCGTGAATAAGCTCTGAGCATTGTTTTCGATTGCGCGAAGAATCAATGCATGGATGCGGTTGAGCCGCTCGTCCGATGAAGTAAAATCGCCAATATTCCGGGATGAGGAATGAACTGATTCCCCGCTCAGGCTAAGAACTCGTGCCCTGCCGGGCGCAGCCACTCTTCCGGCGCCTTCCACCTGCACATAGCGAAACCCGTAGTAACTAAAGCGCGGGCGCCAGTTCTCCACGTTGGAGCCGCGCAGAGTATAGGAAAACCACTGGGGTCCGCCCGAGCTATGCTGCGAAACAGTGCCGTCGCTGTTGAGCAGTTCACCTGCTGTCAGTTTTACCACTATGCCTCCGGCACCGGTTACTGAGATCGAAGGCCAGCCTGCAAAATTCTGGCCCAGATCGTAGACAAGAATGCCAGGCTTAGGCTCAGTTGATTTGACCGGCATGTAGGTGCGTATAACTCGAATCGGCGGCGCCAACTCGGGCTGAAGAGTTCCGCCGGGGCCATCAACCACTGTCGCAGCAGGCCATTCTGAGTCATCGAAACCGGTGCCGTCCCAGCCTTGAGGCTCGCGGCGGGCATCGAAGTCCTCGCCGCCATAGGTAGAAGAGAAAACGATTGGACCAGGATGCGTCTTCCATGTTCCGTCGCTGTCAATTTCAACGGCGTCGCCGCCTGCTAACTCGACGCGCAGTTGCACAATGCATTTTGGCGGGCCATAGCTTTTGGTGAATTTGGTGTAGCGTCCTGGCGTCTTGAGCACGCGATACATTCCGTTGCCCAACAAGACTCCCAGCGTATTTTCTCCGCGGTGCAGCAAGTTGGTCACGTCATAACTGTCGTAATAGACAGTCTTACGGTAATCGCTCCAGCCGGGTGTATGTTCATTGCGGCCCACCTTGCGCCCATTGATGCGCAGCTCGTCTTGCCCGAGACCGGATGCATAGAGTACAGCGCGGATAAACGGCTTGGAGAGAGTGAAACTTTTGCGGAACAGCGGCAAGGGATTATCAGTCTGTTCCGTGTTTGTCGTAGAGGCCGCGATCCATGCCGCATGCCAGACAGGCGCTTGCGTCCAATGTGCAATCTTGCTCCATCCGCTGGGGCGACCTCGCTCGTCCCACACGCGCACTCGCCATGCATAGCTATCTTCCGCTTGCGGCGGTAATCCCAAATAAGCAATGCCGGAGATTGACGCGCTCTGAACAACCCCGCTATCCCAGAGAATTCCATGGCCGGATGCGAGGCCGGAATCAGTGGCCGCAACTTGAATCCGATAGGCCGCCTGGCTCACCGCGTGAAGCATTGGGGATGAAGCCCGCAGTTGCCACGAAAAGTCTGGGCGCGCATCCACGACAGCCAAGGGTTCGTCTTGATTGGCGCAACGCAGAACAGAAGGCGGAAGCAAATGCGCAACCGGAGATGGATGCTGGCCGGCCATGTACAAAGCCGAAGAGCAGAGCGAGAATGCAAGGATCTGGACGCGCAGAACGGTGACTCCGCGTACCTTTTTCAGGACAAAGACGAAAAAATGGAACGGAAGAGCGAACATGATGACCGGATTGAGCACTCAAGAAAGGTGATACAGGAGCGCCGCCCAATTTGCAATACACAAATGAATTCCAATCTGATACGTTGTTGCGATGGATAGCTCCCGCTGTGTCTCATCTGCGCGTCTGGCTCTCGTCTTCATCGCTCTCTATCTTTCGCAAGCAGGCATGATCCATGCGCAGCAGCCCGCGCAACATGTGCAACAGCAATTGGTACAGGTGACAGAGGGCATCCGCGGCGGTCCGTTCTCAGCCGATTGGGACTCCTTAGGCGCATATCGCATTCCGGCATGGTTTCGCGACGCCAAGTTCGGCATCTTCATCCACTGGGGCGTTTACTCGGTTCCGGCATTCGGAAACGAGTGGTACCCACGCAACATGTATCAGGCGGGCAACGCCGCATTCAAGCACCAGGTGGAGACCTACGGCCCGCAGTCGAAGTTCGGCTACAAGGACTTTATCCCCATGTTTCGCGCCGAGAAATTCGATGCTGATGCGTGGGTGGACTTGTTTTCGCGCTCCGGCGCGCGCTATATCGTGCCGGTTGCCGAGCACTGTGATGGATTTGCCATGTACGATTCGGGAATCACGAACTGGAATGCCGTGAAGATGGGACCCAAGCGCGATATTGTTGGCGAACTGGCAGCAGCAACGCGGAAGCGCGGGTTGCATTTTGGTGTATCTTCGCACCGTGCCGAGCATTGGTGGTGGTACAACGGTGGTAAGAAATTCGACTCCGACGTGCAGGACCCGCGCTACGCCGATTTTTATGGACCGGCGCGGCCCATGGCGTTGGCCGGCGAGGACGACTTCAAGGAACCCAATCCGGACCATCTGGAAAACTGGTTGGCTCCGGATGCTCCGTTTCTGGATGACTGGCTGGCGCGCAGCTCGGAGATCGTAGACAAGTATCATCCCGACCTCCTCTACTTTGATTGGTGGATCGGCCAGCCGGCCTTTCAGCCCTATCTCAAGCGGTTTGCCGCGTACTATTACAATGAGGCAGCAGGGCTGCGGCAGGGCGTTGTGTTGACGTACAAACAGCACGACTTTCCCGAGAACGCCGCCGTGCTCGATATTGAGCGCGGCAAGCTCGACGCCCTGCGACTTTTGCCCTGGCAAACCGATACTTCAGTCAGTATTCATTCGTGGGGATATGTGAAGAACGATGAATACCGCGACGCCAAATCGCTCATCGACGAATTGGTGGATGTCGTGAGTAAAAACGGTAATCTGCTGTTGAACGTTGGACCCAAAGCCGACGGCACCATCCCCGAAGAGGCGCGCACGATCCTGCTGCAAATGGGGGCATGGCTCCAAGTCAACGGCGAGGCTATCTACGGATCGAGGCCGTGGCTCCTCTATGGCGAAGGACCGACCAAGACTGCCAGCACCGCGATGAACACCGACAAGCAGGAATATACAGCGGAAGACATTCGATTCACCACGCACGATGGTGCGCTCTATGCCATTGCATTGGGCTGGCCTGAGAACGGAGAACTGCGCCTGCGTTCGCTGTGGCAGGGCACCCCCTACCTTTCCGGTCCAGTCTGTTCCGTAAAGCTGTTAGGCTCCAATGAACAACTTACATGGACCCAGCAGAAAGATGGCCTTCACATCAAAGTGCCTCAGCATAAGCCCGAGGAGCCAGCCTTTACGTTCCGTATATTGGAATCAACCGGCAGCGCAGGCAAATGCGGAAGTTAGAGCATTTGCCTTGTCTTGCACACAGCAGCTTGATTTCGGTTGATTTGACCCTGAGAGTAAGAGGCTTGTCGCACGCGAAGGCCGCGGTGGGCATTCGGTGAGCCGTGGTTGCCGCTTCTCGCAGATGAACTGGACAAGGCCGCCGCCTCGCCCTTAGACTCTGCCTGGAATCAGCTCTTTTCTAAACCAACAGGCTCCGCGAGTGCAAGCACTGCGCGCTACGGAGCAACCGGGTGTCTATGAATTTGAAAATAGCCGAGAGAAGTTGCATAACGCGAATGGCAATCGCACTTGCCGTAGCCTTGGGTCTAGCCGTTTCGGTCAGCGCGCAATCCATTCCTGCAGGCAACCTTGATCCCGCGCGAAACGCGGCCGCGCTGCATCGCCCCATTCACGCGTCGCTTGCCGAGCAATATGTTTGGACAGTGAACGATGCGGCAGCATTGCGCGCTGACCGCGCGAAATTCTCCTTCCGCGAACGGGAACGCAAGACGGAGCCGCACTTGTTTCGCGGAAGCTTCACGCTGAGTCGGTTGCCTTCCGCTGCGACTCTATATATCGCGGGTCCACGGAGTGCAAAGGCTTTTCTGAACGGTATGCCTGTCATGAACGAGACCGCCGATGCAGCTTCCACACTGGGCACACACGTTTTTCGCGCCGATGTTCATTCCGCACTGCGGATTGGGCGCAACGTGCTGGCAATTGAAGCGGTGCGCGGCCCAGGGATTGTCGCGGCCAGCGACTCGCTGACCGTGCAGCAGTTGGCCTACGGCGAATCGCTGGTGGCCAAGATCGTGCCTGCCAACCCCGGCGTGACAGCAGCGCCGATTGCAATTACCAACCCCACGTGGCGAAGCATAGCCGCCATGCCACAGGATTGGCAGGCTCCGGAATTTGACGACCGTGAATGGGAGCATGTGCAGACGCTGGGTCCAATTGAAAGCGATTCTGCGTTCTTTCAATGGAATATCGATGCCGGCATGTATGACTGGCCTGGCTATTTGGGCATGTCTCCCTCTCTGCGCACCTACACCCTCTCTGCGACGGATGCCACGCATCGCACCGACGGAGCGGGCGGCTTGGCGCATGTCGAGGCGCTCACAAACGTCTCGTCGCGAGAAAAATTCACCGTGCATCTGCCTGCGGGAACGGTGGCGGAACAAGATGCGCCGGGAGTGCTGCTCGATTTTGGGCGTGAGGCCGCCGGTAGGCTGCTGATCGAATCCGGCTGCGATTGCGAGGCGCAGGTGCTGGTAAGTTATGGCGAATCTGAATCTGAGGCGTTGAGCGGCGGCCATTACCTGGGCAAGAATCTGCTGCGGGTTCCTCCGCACGGCATGGTACGCGGACCCAAGAGCGGTTTGCGCTACGCATGGCTGCGATTCGTAGGTGGAGCGCCAGAGACCGCTTTTTCCAGCATCCGGCTGGAAGGAATCGCCTATCCGGTCGAGTACAAAGGGTCGTTTGAATCCTCCGATGCTCAGCTTAACCGTATTTGGGAGACTGCCGCGCACACCGCGCACTTGTGTATGCAGGATGGCATTTGGGATGCACCGAAGCGGGATCGTGGCTGGTGGGCGGGCGATCTGGATGTGAGCGGGCCAGTCATCGGCGACGTATTCGGAGATCACGTCTTCTTGGATGAGACGCTCACGCGCCTGATTCCTCCCCCCGACCAGTATGTGAATGGAATCCCCGGCTATACTGCGCTGTGGATCACCGCGCTGGCCGATCTATATCGCCATTGGGGAGACAAGGCTGCGCTGGAGCGGAAACACGTTGCGTTGCTTAGTCTGTTACAAAGCTCGGATGATGAGTTTGACTCCAGTGGACAGTTCCTCAATAAGCATCATGGCTGGCTCTTTGTCGATTGGTCTCCCGGCCTTTTCGCCTCGGAAGAAGGCGCCAGGGAAGGCACGGTGTTGGAGTTTGTGCGCGCCTTTCGAGAGGGTGCATGGCTGCTGAGTGAACTGGGCGACAGCGCTGCGGCAGCACGGTATCAGGCACGTGCAGAAACATTAGCCGAGCAAGCACGAAGCAGGTTCGCCAGTGCTTCCGGAGCTTATGGGGAACGATGGCAGCTCAACACCGCGGCTGTGATGGCCGGAGTCGCCACCGAAAAAGATTATCCGGCGATCTGGGCGCAGACATTAGGCAGTGTGGGGCAGAACGGAACCCAGACACAGGTCATCAGTCCTTATTTCAACGAGTATCTCTTGCAGGCAATGGCCCGCATGGGGCATCGCCGCGAGGCCTTGGACTGGATGCGCCAGTATTGGGGTGGCATGTTGACGGAGGGCGCAACCAGCTTTTGGGAAGCATATGACCTGCGCTGGCCGAAACAGGACCCGCATCGGAGTCTCCAGGCCGACGGGACTACCGGTTACTATGTGAGCCTGGCGCATGGCTGGTCCAGTGGCCCGGCTGCCTGGCTTCAAGAAGAAGTGCTGGGCATTCATGCATCGGAGCCTGGCTTCCGCAAAGCGATTGTACGTCCCGACCTTCTCGGCTTGGACTGGGTCAAAGGGCAGGTTCCAGCCGCGCAAGGAGTGATTCGTGTGGAGATGCGACAAGAGCCTGAGATGAAAATCGACCTCACTCTTCCTCCAGAAGTCGAAGTAACTCTGCTCGCCCCGTTGGCGCATCCAGGTGCCGATGTGCTCGTGAATGGCCAATCTCTCGCTTCTACGCCAGTGGAACAGGGTGCGCGTGCCGCCGTTGTGCTGCACAAGCCCGGACATTACACCATTACCAGCCAGTAAGAGGGCTTGCGTTGTACGCACAAATCTTTACGCACACCCTCTCAACCGTGGTTGTGCGCATACGGATAGGGAAGAAGCAATGAAGTATTTGCCGTGGGTTTTTGAAACTGGAATTCTGCTTGTGGCATCCTGCGCCGCTTTGGCCCAGTTGAATCCGCCAGCCGCGCCAGTCAGCCCCGGCAATCAGTTGGACCCGTCGCGCTCAGTGCAAGAGCCGCAAACCGTGGGGAGCTTTCACATTCCTTTGCCGGAGGAATATATTTGGACCGCGGTGGACGCGGCGGTGGCCACCAAGCAAGAGCCCCTGAGTCAGTTGAAGCGCGACGACTGGAAGGTGCAGCCGCACTGCTTTCGCCGGGCGTTTGTGATTCACACTAAGCCAGAGAAAGCCACTATATACATTGCCGGACCGCGCAGCGCAAGAATATGGATAAATGGCGCACAGGTCGCAGAGATGCGGTTTGCGAGCAGCCATCATATGGGATTCGGCGTCATGACTGCCGAAATAAGCTCGGCGCTACGCGTGGGCAGCAACACAATCGCAATCGAGGCCGTGCGCGGCTATGGAAGCCACCATCATACCAATGCGTTGAAGACCTCGTGGCTCAATTCCGGCGAGGTTCTGGCGGTAAAAATTCTGCCGGCTGCAGCCGGCGTGGATGCGGCAGCACTTGCCTTGAGCGACGGCGCATGGAAGAGCACCGTGAATCCGTCAGCGGGATGGGAACAGCCCGAGTTTGACGATGGTTTGTGGAAACCGGTGGCAAGCCTGGGTGGGATTGAAAGCGATGTGGACTTCTTTCAGTGGAATGCCGATGCCGGCATGTATGCATGGCCGGGCTATCTGGGCGAAGCTCCGTACATGGCGAATTACCGCTTGAACCCCGTAAACAAGGAACCGCGCTCCAGCGGCCTGCTGCTCGATTTTGGACGAGAGTTGAATGGCCGCGTGGTGATCGCAGCTGGGCCGCATGGATTGCAGGCGCGAGTGCGATACGGCGAATCACGCGATGAGTTGTTGAATGCGCCCTATCTCGGCGACCTTCCGCTCTTCGCAGCAGCAGGAGCGGAGGCCAGAGGGCCGAAATCCGGATTTCGCTATGCGCTGGTTTCCTTCGATGGCGATCATTCGGAGACTCAAATTTTTGCCGAGGGCATTTACTACCCATCAGCGCAGGTGGGCAGCTTCGAATCGAGTGACCCTCGCTTAAACAAAATATGGGAGACGGCTGTCTATACGGCGCATCTTTCGATGCAGGATTCAATTCTGGATGGCATCAAACGCGACCGCGGTCGGTGGATCGGTGACGCCGAGGTGATCGATCGCGTGATTGCGGGCGTCTATGGGGGCAATCGTCTGGTGAAAGCGGCGCTGGAAGATGCAATCGGTAGTGAACCAGTTACTGGGCATGTGAATGGACTGCCAGGATACTCAGCCTGGTGGGTGGTAAGTGAGGCCGAGTACGTGCGGCGATGGGGCGATTTGCAGCAGTTGCTCGGCGTGAAAGCGCGGCTGCTGGAACTGCTTCCGCTCATGGAGCGCGAGTTAGATGCGCGTAATGTCTTCGTGGCCGCCAGCGGGGCTAAACCCTTTGTAGATTGGGCCAATGGATTGGATACGGATTCGCCGGAAGCAAGGCGGGCCATACACTTCGAGTACCTGCTGGCATTTCGCCAAGCTGCATGGCTATTGCGTCAGGCAGGCGATGAGACCGAAGCCGTCAAGTATGACGTGCTCGCGGATTCGATGACAGCCGCAGCCCAAAAATATCTAAAGGACGAAAGCGGTGCGTATGGAGATCGCTGGCAGACCAACGCCATCGCCGTGCTTGCGGGCGCTGCCGAGAGTGCAGCTGACCGCGAAGCTGTCGGTCGCGTGCTCCTGCGCACAGTGACTGGACGCAAGCCCAGCGACGTGATTACGCCGTACTACGGCGACTATTTGCTCAGTGCAATGGCCAAGCTAGGGCACAGACGCCAAGCGCTCGATTGGATGCGCGCGTATTGGGGCGGAATGCTCGACGCCGGGGCAACAAGTTTTTGGGAGGCATGGGACCCAGCGTGGGCCAGCGATGATCCTCACATGCACCTTGAGGCCGACGGCAAGACCGGCTACAACGCAAGCCTCGCGCATGGTTGGGCCAGTGGACCGGCTGCTTGGCTGATGGAGGAAGTGCTGGGAGTGAAGATTATCGAGCCAGGCTCGCGCGTCGTGCAAGTACGCCCTGAACTGGCAGGCCTAGAGTGGGTGCGTGGCGCGGTCACCACTCCGCTTGGCGCTGTGAGAGTGGAGGCCCGCGAGAACCGCATCGTTGTCGCGATTCCGGCTGGAGTGGAGGCCGAGGTTCTGTTGCCAGCCGGCGAGTGGATGTGCGACGGAGCCAAGGTGAAGATGGATACGGTTGAAGCTGGAATGCGCGTGCGTGCCATAGTGCGGCAGCCTGGCCAATTTGAGTTTGTGAGGCGATAGAAATGCAGGCAATGCGATGGGCAGTGGTGCTGCTCTTGACCCTTGGACTCCTCCGCGCGCAAGCGCAGAGCGGGGTAGACGGTTTCATCTTTCAACCGGTTTCGAGCGCAAAGGCGCTGCCGGGAACACAGCGCGACAATCACGCCTCAACGGTAGTGGAACTGAAGGACGGCGATGTCATGGCCGCGTGGTTTGGCGGCTCCAAAGAGGGTGCGCCGGATGTTGCCATCCATAGGGCGCGGTTGCACCAAGGCATATGGAGCGCACCCGTTGAGTTGGCGCGTGCCGAAAACGTAGCGTGCTGGAATCCGGTGTTGTTTCATACGCGCGATGGGCGGTTGTGGCTCTACTACAAATACGGCGCAAAACCCAGCACCTGGAAAGGCGCGCGCAAGTGGAGCGGCGATGAGGGCCGCACCTGGAGCGCGGAAGAACGGCTTCCCGATGGCATTCTTGGACCCATCAAAGACAAGCCGCTGGTGATGAAAAACGGCGTCATTGTCAGCGGATCGTCGGTGGAAAACGGAAAATGGACCGCATGGATTGAGAGATCAGCGGACAAAGGAAAATCGTGGACCAGCTTCGGGCCGCTCACAATTCCGGAGAGTGCCGACGTGCCGGATGAAGGCGCCAAGGCGGCAAGCGCCGAGATTCAGGAACCGGTAAGCAATGCAGAGGAAGGTACGCATACCAAGCTCTATCCGCCAGCGAAGACGACTGTAGGCATTATTCAACCCGCGGTTGTTTGGCTGGGAGGGGATCATCTGCGCTTCTATGCGCGGGGGCATACGAAATCTGCGCGGATCGTGGCTGCCGATTCAACGGATGACGGAAAGACATGGGGGCAAGTGCGATTCATCGATCTGCCCAACCCCAACTCGGGAATCGATGCGGTGAATCTGAAAGACGGCCGCGTGGTGCTGGTCTTCAACAACAGTTATAACCGGCGCACTCCGCTCAACCTGGCGGTAAGCGAAGATGGAGAACACTTCAAAACATTTATGACGCTGGAGAATGGACCAGGGCAGTATTCCTATCCGGCGATTGTGCAAGCCGCAAACGGCGATCTCCTGATTACCTATTCATGGCGGCGGCAGACCATCAAATTTGTGCGCGTGGCGCTCAGCAATGTGCCACGCGTATCAAGCGGGCCTCAGGGATGATCGGGACTGCTCGGGATTGGCGAGCTTTGGGTAGGCAGCGTGGAAACTGGCGGCGTGGGTTCGCTGCGTTTTGCGTCGGCAATCGCGGCGCTTGCCCATGCGGAGTAGACAAACTCCGTCCGCTGCCGCTGCCATTCATCCATTGGAAGCACGCTGAGTTGCTCCGGCGTCAGTTTGGGCACATTCACGTCAATGGCCGCCAGACCCGCGTCACGATCCTCGCGCATGGAGCTTTTACTCAAGTACACGCTGTTCTTCGCGGCCCAATCTCCGATTCGGATCGTTGGCAGCGCAGCAATCCTATCAGCGTTCCAGTTTGCAAAGTGAAGTTTGCTGCCAAGCCACGCTACCGCCAGTTTCGTCACCCACGCGGGCCTGTGACTCGCGCCTGGGTCGAAGTACGTCTCAAAGACATTCTTCGCAGACCCGTTCATCGCAATCGTCCGCTTGCGCAAATCGTCAAAGAATCCCGGGCCATGCTCGGGAATGGCTACCACGGTATCGTTTGTGCCATTGATGATAAAGGTGGCTCCGCGCCGGGCTTGCAAGGTAAAGATAGCGGCTCCCCGGTCACCAAGGAATTCGAGCGCGTGATACGGGCCACTCTGGCACATCACCGCATGACTCGAATCCCAATAGTCTCCCGGCCCATCCAGATCGCCGCCGCCGGTCAGCAACACCGCGTGAATCCGATCGTCCACGGCTCCTGCAATCGAGGTGATGAAAGATCCCATCGAAAAACCCATCACACCGATACGGTTAGGATCGACCTCCTTCATACTGCGCAGAAACGAGACGCCCTGCATCACGTCCGTAACCATCAAGCCTCCCATGCGCTGCGGCACGCCCGGAACGTCGATGACTCGATCATGCTCGCCGGTTCCATCTTTGTGGTCGTCGTTCCGCTCTCCTTCGCCAATGGGGTCGTAGGTCAGCACGGCAGCTCCAGCGCTGGCATACAGAACGCCGGTGTACCACGAATACCAGCTCGACTTATCGGCGCCGTGGCCGTTCACTACCACGATCCCGGGGATTTTTCCGCGCACATGTTCCGGACGATAAACAATGGCCGGAATGCGCAGCCCATATTCGGTGGTATAGGAGACGCGCTCCGCGACAACGCCTGGTGCAGGCGAAAAGCTGACATAACTTTTGGCATCGAGTGGCGGCAAAACCGCGGGAACAAAAAGCGCCGCACGGATTTTTTCCTGCCAGGCACGAGCTTCTCTTTTGGATATCTGCGGATGCAGTGGCATTGCCGCAACAAGCATTGCCGCCAGAATCCCGCTGTGCCGGCTACGGGTGCCGCGGTGAATGAAAGTAAAAGATGGACCAATATTCATCAATTGAGTTGCCTGCTCTTTGATGGTACAAGAAGCCGGCAGCGTGCTTGACGCAGCAATCTCCTTGCCGTCGAGGGTCGAAAGTGGTTCAGCTTCTACAATATTGCTTTTGGAGGAATGGGCAGTGCGGATGAATATAAGATGCAGATTTTTGGGGGTAGCCTGGCGAGTAGTGCCCTTCGCCTTTCTGGCGGCGGCTCTGTGCATCAGTAATCCAGTTCATGCCGCGCGTGTGTGCGACGTCAAGAGCTATGGAGCGACCGGTGATGGAAAGACCAAGGATACCCACGCCATTCAGAGCGCCATCGATGCCTGCGCAACGAAAGGTGGCACAGTTCGTTTAGCATCCGGAACCTTTCTCACTGGACCGATCATTCTCAAGAGCCGTATCACGCTCGATGTAGAAACGGGTGCGACGCTGCTCGGTAGCCAGGATAAGGCCGACTACCCTGAGATGCAAGAGATGAGGGAAAACGCGGTGCAGCCGCTGATTGGCGCAACAAACGCCGAGCACATTGTGATCCGCGGCGGCGGCGTGATCGACGGCGCGGGCCAGCCTTGGTGGGACGATGTTTACAGTCACAAGCATTTGTCTGATTTTTCGGCAGCGATGCGGCCCAGGCTGATTTTGCTCGACCATTGCAAGCATGTGCTGATCGAGGACGTTACGGTGCAGAATTCCGCTTCATGGCAGATCGTGCCGTATTACTCGGAGGATGTGAGGATTCGCAACGGAAGAATTCTGGCCCCTGCGCGCTCGGCAAACACCGATGGCATTGATCCCTTCTCATCCCACCACGTTACCATCTCGCATATGACCATTGATGTAGGCGACGATAATGTAGCGATCAAATCCGGACAACCTGGATCACAGGGTCCCGACAATCCCAGCACGGATATCAAGATCGCAGATTGCACTTTCCTGCATGGCCACGGCATGTCCATCGGCAGCGAAATTGCGGGCGGTGTGCGCAATGTTCGTGTCGAGCGCGTGCATTTCAAAGACACTGCAAATGGCATTCGCATCAAGTCCAACCGAGATCGCGGAAATGACATCGGAGATTTCGATTTCCGCGGCCTCACCATGGAGGACGTGGGTACCCCCATCGTGGTCTCCGAATATTATCCGAAGATTCCAGACCACGACGCGGCGCAACCGGTTACGCGCTTGACGCCCCGCTTTCATGACATACGAATCACGAATCTCACAGCGACCGGAGCGAAGCAGGCGGGCATCATCATTGGCCTGCTGGAGAGTCCTATCAAAACCATTTCGCTCCGCAACGTATCCATCAATGCGCAGAAGGGCATGACGATTAGCGATGCTTCGGTTGCCGCGCACGGCTTCGCTGTAAAAGTGGCGGATGGAGAGGCAATAACGCTGTTGGAAAATGCGAAGATCGACCGGAAATAGCCGGTCGAAAGGAGAAGTGATTGCGACAACTGCGATCGGTAGAGATTTCAAGCGTAATTCGTGGCTTGCTTCGGTGGTGCATCCTGCTTTTGGCGTTGGCGTGCTCACTTTCGATGCACTCTCAGACGCAGAAGGTAACAGTCTGCGCCGTGCTGAAAGCGCGATTCCACAGCGGCCAGGCGCAGAAAATCTCTTCCAGCGTTTCGATGGATACCAGCCGCATTCAGTCTGCGCTGTCTCTGTGCGAACCGGGCAAGTCCGTGATCCTGGCCAAGGATGGAGCGAAGGAGGCGTTTGTTTCCGCTCCGTTGATTCTGCCACGGGGCGTGGTTCTCTTTATCGCGAAGGGCGTAACGCTGTACGCATCGCGGAATCCACGCGACTACGATCTGTGGCCCGACGGTTGTGGAGTTACAGGCAGCAAGCAGCAGGGGTGCAAGCCATTTTTGTTTGCGTATCGTGCGGCCTACAGTGGCGTAGAGGGAGACGGCGCTATCGATGGCCAAGGTGGGGCCGCGCCATCCGATCACGCAAAGTCATGGTGGCAGTTGCGCGCGGAAGCGGGCGATTCCAATATGAGCGTGCCTGACCTTGTTTCGTCTTATGAGTCTCAAAGCTTCAGCGTGCGCGGCGTCCATTTGCGAAATGCAGCCGGGGCGCATATTGCAATGTACAAAACCATAGGATTCAATGCCGATAATGTTGCAATCGAAACTCCAGCCTCTGCCGTGGGATCGTCTGGCGTGCTGCTGAGCAACTCGCCGGATGCCGCGCTTTCAAACTTTACCATTCACGTCCCTGGACCTGCGCTCGATCTGCGCCAGCATCTTTGGCGGCACGTCGCGTGTGAAAATTGACGGACTGCATGTGACCGGCGGCCGGGGAATTTCACTTGGCGATGATGTCTACGGAGATATCGGGTCTATTCAAATTGGCCATGCAATCATCGAAGATGCAAAGCAAGGATTCACCTTCAATCAGCGTGGCGCAAAGGGTGGTCGCCTCCACGACATTCGCGTTCGGGACACGTGCCTGCAGGAGGTCAAGCAGCCTCTGACTGTCGATCAAGATAGTGGAGCTGGATCAAACCAGCTTTCGCCAGATAGTAGCATTGCCTTCGAGAGAGTGGCAATTGCCGGCCAGGGAACACTTGAACCAAGCGGTATGAAGCAGGATGGCGCAGCCTCCTATGCTACTTCCTCAGCGGCCATTGCAGGCTCGACAATGCCTGCGTGGGAGCTGGACGTTAAGGCGGTCAGTAAGTCTGGCAACAAATCCGGCGCACGCGCCAAGCTTGTTGTAGCGCAGGATGGCAGCGGCGATTTCCGCAGCGTTGAAGAGGCGGTGGAAGCACTCCCTGTGACCGGCGGCGAAATCGAAGTTAAGCCGGGAAGCTATCGCGAAGTGGTTACGATCCGCAAACCGCATGTGCATCTGCACGGTGAAGATTCCGATCCAGCAAAGACGGTACTTGCCTTTGACAACACTGGACCGAAGTCGGGGGGGACTTTCAACAGCGCAACGCTGTTTGTCGAGGCCGACGATGTTTCAGTCGATCAGATAACCATTGCAAACGATGCTGGAAGCGGAAAGGGGCAGGCCGTAGCGTTGGCGGTCACAGCGGACCGCGCAGACTTCAGGGAGCTACGCTTGCTGGGCGCGCAAGACACGCTCTACGCGGCCTCCAAGTATTGCTATGGAGACTACGGTCCTTGTGTTCCGGCGCGGCAGTATTTCGAAGACTGCTATATTGATGGGAATGTCGATTTCATCTTCGGCGACAGTAAGGCTTTCTTCAATCACTGTGAGATCCATGGCATTGCCGGCAAGAACGTCATGTACACTACACTGCGCAGAGCAAGCAGTATGCGGAGGAGCGCAGCGGCTACGTGTTTGACCACTGCCGACTGACCGCCGATCCGGAGGCTGGCGCAATAACGCTCGGCCGTCCGTGGAGGCCTCACGCCACAGTGGTTTATCTCAACACTGAGATCGATGCACCAGTCATCGCCGCTGGATGGACCGAATGGCCTCGCTTTGGGGTGGCCAGCTTGCCTGTTGCGTGGTACGCGGAGTACCAATCCACCGGCCAGGGCGCAAGCCCCGCGACCCGCGAAACCTACTCTTATCAACTCACGGAGCAAGAGGCGCGACAATGGTCTGCGGAGCTGTTCCTGGCCGGAAGTGATGGCTGGAACCTAACACTGCGGAAATAGCGTTGATCCCTTGCATGCCTAACGACTGTTTGCTACTGGAGCTGCGATGCAACGATGCTTTCTTGTGAACTCATGCCGCTTTATTCTTGCTGTTGCATGCCTCTCCGCAGTTACGCTCAGCGCTCAGTCGTTTCCCGCAGGTTATAACCGGGACGAGTCTGCGGTTGCTCCCTACACGCTGCTCGACCCGCTTATTTCGCAAAGCGGACAGCCGGTCACCAAGGCGAAGTGGCCAAGCCGCCGCGCGGAAATCGCCGCTCTCTTCGAGGAGAACGTCTTCGGCCGTACTCCAACTACCGCACTGCATTTGCCGCTGCGCATTCACATCGACGAAGAAGACGATCACGCTTTAGGCGGCCTCGCCGTTCGTAAGCAGATTACACTTTACTTTTCCGCCAAGCTGGAGGATGGACCCAAGGAACACCTGCTGCTTTATCTGCCTGCGCATCGCCGCGGGCGCGCACCAGTGATCTTAGGCCTCAACTTTCTCGGCAATCATACCGTTGCCTCCGACCCTGGTATTCGCCTCAATCCGGTTTGGAACCGCGCGCCGAAATCCAAAGAGCCTCCGAGCCTCACCGTGCCCGATGCATCCACACGCGGCAAGCAGAGCGAGGAGTGGCAGGTTGAGAAAGTTCTTGGTCGCGGCTACGGCTTGGCCACGATCTACTATGGGGATCTCGACCCCGACTATAAAGATTCCATCCAGTTCGGCATTCGCCCTTTTTTCTATGTATCCGGTCAAAGCACACCTGCTTCCGATGATTGGGGCGCGCTGGGCGTTTGGGCTTGGGGGCTATCGCGTGCGCTCGACTACCTGGTCACCGATCCACTGGTCGATGGAAAACATGTGGCCGTAACCGGCCATTCCCGCCTGGGTAAAGCCGCTGACTGGGCAGCTGCACAGGATACCCGCTTTGCCGCCGTCCTCTCCACTGAATCCGGCAAAGGCGGGCAATCTCTTACCCGTCGTACCTTCGGTGAGACTGTAGCTCACCTTCAGCATTCGTTTCCTTATTGGTTCTGCGCAAACTACGCTCACTGGGTCGATCACGACACCAAGATCCCCGCCGACGGCAACCTTCTAATCTCGCTGATCGCCCCGCGTCCGCTCTACGTCGCATCTGCCGAAGAGGATCTCTGGTCCGACCCGCGCGGTGAATTCCTCTCCGCAATCAGCGCTTCCCGTGTGTACCGAATGCTGGGCAAGCCCGGCATCAGTGAAGGTTCCATGCCCGCAGTCGATCATCCCACCGCCCCCAGATATTTTGTCGCTTACCATGTTCGTTCTGGTATCCATGACGTCACCGCTTTTGACTGGGATCAATACCTCAACTTTCTCGATGCTCACTTCGGCCCGGGGCATAATCGGCAGCCAAACTCTTCATTGCATAAACCTCTGCCGCTTTTATAAAACCTCCTTCTTGAAAAACCACAGGATAGAAGATTTGGCGAAAATTGATTTGTGAACGACAGTAAAAACCCGAAGCGTACAGCGCCAAGTGCAATTTGGCGTCAATTTTCAGCAGTTCAAAGTAATTGTTCAGCAGAAGTTTTATGCTCTGAAAAACATCGTGCAGATCAGCCTCTGATTATTTATCAAGTAATTTATTTTCATATGGATAAGCATCTACGTGCGGAGGGAATATGGTGTCCTGAGGCACACCGTTTCCGCGCTAGAATCCGTATCTTCCGTTCCGCAATTCGGTCTGAGCAAAACCGCACATAGTCTGGAATTAGAAAATAAATGTATACTATCGAAAATAAACGGGGATCTTTCAAAATGCATTCGTCTGTCCTCAGCTGTGATCGTTCCCTGAACCCGCCTGCGGTCACCCAACTGTCCCCTATTTATCTTTTTGCAGACGACCTTACCGGTGCTTGTGATGCTGCCGCGGCGTTTCTTCCGGCCGGGCACTCCGTTCGCGTGTGGTTGGGCTCCAAAGCTTTACACTCAACTCCGGAGAGCCTCCAAGCTTTCAATACCTCTTCGCGCACACTCGCGCCTGTGGATGCAGGCCTCGCGGTTACTCGATCGGCGGCCAGCCACAGTGGTAAACGCAACTCTTTGTTTTTCAAGAAGATCGATTCAGCTCTTCGCGGTCCTTTGGCTACTGAGCTTCTAGCGGCGCATCGCACTCTTGGAACGGAGGCGATTCTTGTTGCGCCTAGTTTCCCGTCAGCCGGGCGTACCGTTCGCAACGGAGTCCTAAATATCCGGGATGCAGCCGGCCAGGACACGCAGCGACAACTGGCTACTCTGTTTCCGCGTGCAATCCAGCCTCTCATCGCCATCGTTGCTCACCCTGAAGAGATCGCATCGGCCCGGGCCTTGGGCAAGTCGATTCTTCTTTGCGACGCTGTTACGCAAGAAGACCTCAAGGCTCTGGCGCAATACGCGGCCGGGCTTCCTGGCCTTCTTTACGCTGGTTCAGCCGGACTTGCGCAGGCCATCGCAAGCCTGGTTCCCGCATCTTTGCCGCCTCAACCGCTTCCGCACGCCGGCAGAACACTCATCATTGCCGGAACCCAGCATCCTGTCGCCAGACTTCAGTTGGATCGCCTCGCGGTGGATCATCCTGCGGCGCAAACTCTTTGTATCTGCTTCGCGGAAGACGACGAAGCGCAAATTTGCACACTGTTTCATCAGACGGATCCTCAAGCGTTGATTCTTACTGGCGGAGATACAGCTCTCTTGGCCGCCCGCGCGCTGGATGCACATTCTTTTGTCCTCCGCGGCGAGTTTGCTCCAGGCATACCATGGGGGATCATACAGGGCGGTCCGGCCGACGGCAGGGTTGTCATCACCAAATCCGGCGGATTCGGCTCACCCAGCACATTGAGCGAACTTTTTGCCACGCTCACAGGACAAGCATGAAGACGCTTCCCAGCATCGCCATCAGCATTGGAGATCCCTCCGGCATCGGCGCGGAGATCGCTCTCAAGGCGCTCACAGACGAGACCGTGGCGCCGTTGGCGCAGTGGCTTTTCATCGCAGACTCAGCCGCTCTCGACGCCGCAGCTCGTATCACAGGCATCGATCCGAATGCTCTTCCCTGTTCTCTCATTTATTCCCATAACTTACCGGCCAGCCATCTTCTGGCCTTCGGTCAGCTTCGCGCCGAATACGGTCTGGCGGCAATC
Organism: uncultured Acidobacteriaceae bacterium; assembly: GCA_963713645.1. Lineage (GTDB taxonomy): Bacteria > Acidobacteriota > Terriglobia > Terriglobales > Acidobacteriaceae > Telmatobacter. The sequence continues at coordinate 42,694 of CAVQMQ010000002.1, forward strand.
GACTATGTGCGTCGCGCCACGGAACTCTGCATGGCGGGCGATGCGGACGCCATGGTTACCGCTCCTCTGAACAAAGAGGCTGTCACGCTCTCTGGACGCCCTTTTTCAGGCCACACCGAATATATCGCGCAACTGACCGGCGCCACCGAATCGCGCATGTTGCTGGTTTCAGAAAAACTGGCAACCGTACACGTCAGCACGCATATCCCACTTGAACAAGCCTGCCAGCTCGACCGGCATCGTATCGTCCGTACAATCGAGCTTGGCAACGATGCTCTGAAACTGATGCGCCAGCTGCCTCCGCGCATTGCGGTTTGCGGTCTGAACCCCCACGCGGGAGAACATGGTCTCTTCGGTTCTCAGGATGCCCACGTCATTGTCCCCGCTGTAGCCGAAGCCCGCGCGATGGGTATTGATTGTAGCGGACCTCACTCGCCGGACACTATCTTTGTGCGCGGTCTACGCGGCGAGTTCGATCTGATCGTCGCGATGTATCACGACCAGGGGCACATTCCGATGAAGTTGCTAGACTTTGAGGCCACCGTAAACGTCTCTCTTGGTATCCCTGTAATCCGTACGTCGGTCGATCATGGAACTGCATTCGATATCGCGGGTCGCAACTGCGCTGACCCGGCCAATATGAAGGCTGCCATGCGGCTTGCCGCCCGCATGGCCCAAGGGAAGCTGGCTCACGAAGCGAGTTCCAGCAATCCGCAACAGACAGGAGCTATCCGTTAGCATGCATCTCGCCGACATACTCGTCATTGCTGCCTACCTGCTCACGCTAGTAGGCATCGGACTGAGTGTCTCCGGCGGGCAAACCACGACCGACCGCTACTTTGTTGCGGGCAGATCGGTTCCCGGATGGGCAGCCGGCCTCTCGCTGCTCGCAACCATAATTACCAGTGTGACGTTTATTGCTTATCCCGGCGCGGCCTACAGTGGCGACTGGACCCTGCTTGTTCCCGGCATTTTGTTCGTCGCGGTCATCGCTGCCATCGGTCCCGTCATTGTACCATTCTTCCGCCATGCGGTCTCGATGTCGGTGTACGAGTTCTTTGGCAATCGCTTTGGCCCGAGCGTCCGCATGTACTCGTCCTTTGCATTTGCCGCAGGCCACTTCGCCAAGATGGGGTTTGTCTTTTATCTCCTGGCGCTTTCTGTCTCCGGTATCACTGGCTGGTCCATTACATTCATCATTGTCACCCTCGGTGTTATCACCGTCTTTTATACCTTCATCGGTGGTTTGAAAGCCGTCATCTGGACTGATGTTGTGCAGGGTTTTTTGCTGTGGACCAGTATTGCTGTAACGATCGGCCTACTGTTGCTCTCTTCCCACGCCCACCCGGGCGTGATGCTGAGCCTGCTGGCGGCAAACCACAAAATGAGTCTGGGAAGTTTTAGCTTCGACCTCGCCAAGCCTACCTTCTGGACGATGTCGATCTACGGCTTTTTCTTTTATTTGCAGAAGTACACCGCCGATCAAACTGTCGTACAGCGCTACCTTGCTGCAAAGACCGATCGCTCTGCTCTTGGCGGCATGTTCATGGGCGTATTCCTCTGCCTGCCTATCTGGACAGCTTTCATGTTCATCGGCTCGCTGCTGTGGGCTTTTTATCGCCTTAGCGGCCAGGCGCTGCCAGCCGCTGTAACACGTCCCGATCAGATCTTTCCGTATTACATGGTGACCCAGATGCCCATCGGAGTCGGCGGCCTCTTTCTTGCCGCGTTGTTTGGGGCCGCCATGTCCATGCTCGCCTCAGACCTGAACTGCCTTGGTCTTGTCTTCGTCGAAGATTTTTACTCCCGCTTCTTCCCGCGTCACACAGACTTTCAGCGCCTGCGTTTCGGTAAATTTTCCATCATCCTCTCTGGTTTGCTTGCTATCGGGGTTGCACTCCGCCTCGCCAGAACGCAGGGCGCGGCTCTTGCGCTCTATTACACAGCAACCGCTATTGTTGCAGGCGGACTGGCCGGGCTTTTTCTGCTTGCCTTTCTTGCGCGTCGCGCGGGACGCGCAGCCGCTGTCGCGGGTATTGTGGCCAATCTTCTGTTCACCGCTTATGCCACCCTCACGCTGAACAACGGCAAGATTCTCAATTTCCATCGCTATAACTACCCTTGGCATGAATACACAATCGGCGCCATCGGTAATCTTTTGCTTCTTGCTATAGGTCTCTTGACCGCGGCTTTTTACCCCGCGGCCTCTGGCATAACTTCCCGCAATACGTTGTGGGACTGGCTGGCCGCCAACAAACGGTCTTGCATTCATGCGGTCGATTGAACTGGCAGACGTATGTTTTCCCTGCCTTCGCGCTCTTTATTCTGTTAGTGATGCGAAATGTGCTTACCCTCCGGGATCCAGATACGCTGGTGCTGGAAGATACCGTAGAAAGCGCGATGTTCGTTCGCCACGCAGATGCAGGCTGTATTCGTAACTGGTCAATTGCATTAAGGGAGAATTTTATGAATCGCCTTCGACATGCAGTACAAATGAATGGCGGTAAGACCCTCCTAGGGGCGGCCGTCTATTTCTACGATCCGATATTTCTCGAGATCTGTGCTCACCTTGGTTATCAGGCCATCTGGATCGAAATGGAGCATGGCCACATCACCTTCGCAGAGGCGGCGGACCTATGCCGCATGGCGGCCGGCTCCGGCATGTTAACGATGATTCGCATTCCCGATGCTCGTCGTGAAAATGTTCTCAAAGCCGCGGAGTGCGGCCCTGACATCCTCGACGTTCCCATGATTGAGCGCCCCGAACAGATGTACGACCTGCGCAAATATGCCCGTTTTGCTCCTGAAGGCAGCCGCGGTTTCTTTTCCGTCTCCCGCGCCATCAACTACGGAATTACCGAATGCGTCGTCGCCAAGCAGAGGCATCTCAACTCTGATCTCTGCCTCATGGCCCAGATCGAGACTGGGGCCGCAATGAGCAGGATTGAAGAACTCGCGTCCGTCGACGATGTGGACCTGTTCATCGGTCCCGCCGATCTTGCCGCCAGTCTTGGCTACCCTGGACAGACCAGTCATCCGGACGTCCAAAAAGCCGCTGTCGAAATTGTCAGAGCTGCTCGGCGGCACAGCAAGTGCATCGCCACTGCTTGCGCTCCGGCAGAGTTTCCCTTCTGGCTTGGCCTAGATATCGACCTGCTCTTTTGTACCAACGACATCGCATGCCTGAAAGAGGCCGCGAGTAGCATCCTCGATCGAGCCCGCGAAACTCTCGAAAGCGGTGTTGTCCACGTTTAGCTTTTTGTCGCCGGTATGTATGTGAGACCCATGCCTCTTACGCTCCATCAAGTTCCCCAACTCGTCTTTGGCGCGGAATCTCTCCTGAGCGCCCGAGAGCACCTCCAGTCTCTCGGCATCAAGCGCCCTTTCATCGTCACGTTTCCCTCCGCTCGCGCCCATGCCGAACGCCTCCACCCCAATGCGTGCGTCAACGACTCCATGCGCAGCGAACCGACAGTCAACCATTTCTACCAACTGCTCGAAACAGCGCGCACAGTAAAGCCGGACGCGATCATTGGCCTGGGCGGGGGCAGTGTATTGGATGTCGCCAAACTGCTTGGTGCGCTGTGCGATAGTGCGCAGTCGCTCTCTGAAGCCTTTGGCAGCGGCAACCTCGGCCGGCGAATTCTCCCGCTTTTCTGCATTCCCACCACCGCCGGCACGGGAAGCGAGGTCTCGCCAAACGCCATCCTTCTCGACGAAACAGTGCGGGTGAAGAAAGCTGTCATCAGCCCCTATCTGGTCCCGGACGCCGCCTTCATCGATCCCGCCCTCATGCTTACCGTTCCTGCGCATATCACGGCCTCGACCGGCCTCGATGCGCTCACGCATTGCATCGAGGCTTATGCGAACAACTTCGCACATCCGCTAGTCGATACCTGGGCGCTGGACGGAATCCGCCACATAGCCGCCTATCTGGCAACGGCTGTCCGTGAGCCTGGCAACCTGGAAGCACGCACTCATCTGGCTCTTGGCAGCCTCTATGGCGGCCTTTGTCTCGGACCCGTGAACACCGCCGCGGTGCACGCCCTCAGCTATCCGCTGGGTAGCCACCACCACATCGCGCACGGTCACGCCAATGCTATCCTGCTGCCCCATGTGCTGCGGTTCAACTTGTCTGCTGCTCCCAGACGTTACGCAGCCATAGCCCTCGCCCTAGGGGCAACGGAACAACCGGCCCTTGAGGCTACGGCACGGGCCGGCATAGACTCTCTCTGGCAGCTCATCGAGCAGACCGACCTTGAGATACGGCTCTCAGCGCTCCGCATACCGGAATCGGAGATTCCCTCGCTCGCGGCCAAAGGCCTCGCTGTGACCCGCCTGATGAAGAACAATGTTGCAGAGATTACTCAAAAGGATGCGGAGTTTATCTATACAGCGGCCTTTCATGGGAGTCGCGGATGACGAAATTATTTTCACAAGTAGTCTTTTATTTTCAAAAATATTTTGCTCGCTACCGCATCGCTGGCGGTGCAACCCTTCTCGCTACTTCGAGGAGAGGTGTCGTTCAGCTCGCTATTGGCGCCGTTCTGCTCTCTTCTGCGCTCAACCTCACGGTCCGCGCGCAGGGCGCTGCTCCCGGTAAATCCAAAGACAGCCCCTTTACCGTTCTTCGCGCTGAGGACTATCACCACTACACGATCCAGTTTGCCGCCGATGAGCACGAAGCCACAGGAAACCAGCCGCCCGATGAGTGGCCCTGGCTCCAGGCCAACATTCCCCTCTTCGACAGCTCAGACAAGCAATTTGAGGAGATGTACTACTTTCGCTGGTACGCCTGGCAGAAGCATCTCGTCTCAACCAGCCGCGGCTTTCTGATTACGGAATGGTTGCCCAAGCCGGAAGCGGCAGACGGTTTCTACGGTGCGTTGCCCGACGCCGCGCCATTCCACCTGGGCGAGGCCCGGTGGCTGCGCAATCCACAAATTGCCTCAGACTATGCCCGCTTCTGGGCGTCGCCCGAAGCTGGACCCCGCAAGTACAGCTTCCCACTGGCGGACAGTGTCCGCAACGTCACTTTGGCTACCGGCGAAGGTAAGTTGGCCGCCGATCTTCTACCTGCTCTGATCGACAACTACAAGGCCTGGGAGCAGAGCAACCTTGATTCTTCCGTCGGCCTTTTCTGGCAGATCGACACGCGCGACGCCATGGAGAAGTCTATCGGTGGTGACGGTTACCGCCCCCCACTCAACAGTTACATGGCCGCCGACGCAGCGGCAATTGCCGACTTCGCAGCCGCAGACGGTAAACCGGCACTGCAAACCGAGTACGCTGCCAAGGCGGCCACTCTAAAACGTCTGATCGAAGAGGAGCTTTGGAATCCCAAGGACCAGTTCTATGAGGCCGTTTCCCCGGCTACGGATTCTGGTATTCGCAAGCAGAAAAGATTTCTCGATCCCGGTACGGTGCTTCAGTTCTCCGGTGTACGAGAGCTAATCGGCTTCATCCCCTGGCAGTTTGACCTGCCCGAGGCTGACCGCGCCGTCGCATGGGCGCAGCTTTTCGATTCGCAAGGCTTTGCCGGCAAATATGGTCCCACCACCGCGGAGCGGCGCAGTCCCCGCTTCCGCTTCGCTTCCGACGATCAATGCACATGGAACGGCCCATCCTGGCCATTCGCCACAACTCAAACCCTGCTTGCTCTGGCAAATCTTCTCAACGGCCCCAAGCAGCCGTATATCGGCCAGCAAGAGTACTATCAGCTCTTCTCCAATTACGTGCTCTCGCAGCATATCGCGCTGACCAGCGGCCGAGTTATCAACTGGATTGACGAAGATCTTGATGCCGACACGGGCGAGTGGATTGCCAAAAACATGCTGATCGCCAAACACAAGCAGATCGGACGCGGTAACTACTACAATCACTCCGGCTTTGCCGACCCGTTGATCACCGGCCTCATCGGGCTGCGTCCGCAATCTGGCGATATGCTGATTCTGCATCCGCTTTTGCCTGCCGGCGCGTGTAGTTACTTCGCTCTCGACGGCCTGCCCTATCACGGTTACATTCTTTCCATCGTTTATGACCGGACAGGCAAGCATTACAAGCGCGGGCGCGGCCTGGCCGTGTTTGCGGACGGCAAGAAGATCGCTAGCCGCTCCACACTTGGTCCCATTGCAATCAAATTGCCCCGCTGATTGCAGGAAACTTACTGCCTGAAGGAGTTCCGCTCTGTGCCTAGGTTCATCGCCATCGCCGCCGTTGTTGCCCTGACCGTACCGCTTGCCGCGCAGGGTCCCGGCACTGTTGGTTTGGCGCAGATCCCTGCCGGTTCCTTCATCATGGGCGCTGACGCGGAGCCGCTCTCGAGCGCCGTCGTCAACGGCTTCGGCGTCAACTCCAACCGGCCCATTCATGGAGATTTCGACGAAGTTCCGGCGCATAAGGTCACGCTCAGCCACGACTTTTCCATAGCGACCCATCTCATTACGGTCGCCGAGTTTCAGCAGTTTGACCCAACCTACCAACCGGTTACTACTTATCCCAACTACGCTGCAGGAATCAGCTATCAGCAGGCTCTCGATTTCTGCGCATGGCTGACAAAGAAAACAAGCAAGCCCTATCGTCTGCCTACCGAAGCGGAGTGGGAATACACGGCCCGCGTAGGCCATCAAACACCGTTCTTCACGGGCGATACGCCGCCGATGCCGGGCCAGGCCAATCCCTGGGGAGTTGTAATCGGAGAAGGTACACCCGAGTGGACCGCCGACTGGTACGCACCCTATACCGATGGCCCGCAGACTGACCCCACCGGCCCTGCGCAGGGCTACTTTCGCGTTGTTCGCGGAGGCGGTCTCGACTTCCGCAAGAGTAAGCCTGGAGAAAGTTATCCGGCCCTTGCGCCTTTCTTTGCGCGCTCGGCAAATCGCGCCAGCATGGCTCCAGCTTATGCGTCCGCAGAAGGCAACATCGGCTTCCGGGTTGTGCAAGCGCCGCTGCCTGCTCCCCATCCATCGCCAGATCAAAGCTTCCTTTTCCAAACCAGCGTCTTGCAAACCCCTGTCTCCATCAATCTCGGACCCGATCCGGCCAAACCCTTCTACCACGTACATGAACTCTTTCCCGACCTCAACGGCAAGTCCATGCCCGAGGTAGGCTGGAGCATTGGCCTGGCGCGCGGACTAGGCATCAACTATCACAACTCGGCGATCCAGGTTCTAGCCAACGGCGATCTTCTCGCTGCGTACTACAACGCGCCCAACAAGGAAGATGATCCCGACCAGACCATCCTCGTTATGCGCCGCCGCGCCGGAGCGGAGGATTGGGATATGCCCGAGCCTTGGCCCGCATTCGCCGATGCCGCCAATGCCGCTCCTGTCTTCTGGAACGATCACGGCCACCTCTGGCTCTTCTTCGGATTCCCGCGCTTGATCGGCGCGCCGCCTTTCGCCTACACCGCATCGGACGACAACGGCGTCACCTGGGCACCCATTCAGTTTCCGCACTTCACTGCGCTGGTGGGCCGCTACATCTCGCAGCCCATCAACTCCATCGTCCGCGCAAATGATGGCACCATCTATATTCCCACTGACTCCACAGGCCGCGATGACGATGGCAACGGCTCCATTTCTGCAGTGTGGGCCACACATGATAACGGCAAGACCTGGTACGACACCGGTGGCCGCACCGCGGGCCGTCACACAACCATCGTCCTCGCAAGGAATGGCGACATCCTTGGCTTCGGCGGAAAGAACTCCAACATCGATGGCCGCATGCCTTTGGCTACCAGCAGCGACGGCGGTAAGACATGGCACAAATCGAAGACGCCCTTCGATCAGCTCCTCAGCGGCGAGCGTCCCAGCGTGATTCGCCTTGTCTCAGGCCGGCTATTCTTCGTCGCCGACTACAATCCCTCCAATCAAAAACACATCCACAAGGATGGAGCTTATGCAGCTCTGTCGGATGATGACGGCAAGACCTGGAAGCTGAAGCGCCTGCCTGCTGACATCCTCACCGTAGGCTACGTTACAGCGACGCAGGGTCCAGACGGAATCATTCACATTGCGATATCCAAGAACACGGTCAACTACGAGATTGAGTTGAACGAAGCATGGGTGCTCAGCGAAGAGCAGCCAAGTTCCGCCGCGTCCGCCGCTGCCCAGCCGCTCACAATCGTCAACGTAGCCGAGCATCGCGAAAACTGGCCGAACGGAAAACTCAAAGCTGTCTGGTCCACCGGCAGAGCCAGCGATGGCCGCATTCTGCTGGAAGGGCCGCGGACACTCTATAACGAAGCCGGCGCAAAGCAGTGGACCGCGACCTTCCATCTTGGCAAAAAGGTTGGCGAGGAATCCTTCTATCGCGCCGACGGTTCCAGGCTCTGGCTGAAGAGTTATGCGGCGGATGGCGCTGCAGATGCACTTTGGACATGGCGTAACTTCGATCAGGCCGGCAAAATAACTTCCGAGTCCCACTGGCGCGGCAAAAAGCTGGTGGACACTAACATCGCGGAAGGGAAGTAACTGTGCCAATGAAACTCCTGCTTCGCACTTTCATCGCCGCGCTGCTTACGGTCTCCTCATTGCCCGTCTTCGCGCAGCAACCCGCCGCTGAGCAGCATCCGGGCGCATGGCTCTTCGTCTACTTCAAGGAACCGGGCAGCCAAGGAATCTATCTGGCGCTCAGCCGCGACGGCTACCACTACACTCCGCTGAACGATGGCGAACCTTGGGTTGCTCCAGGGCATCCGGGCGAGATCATGCGCGATGTTTATCTCACGCGCGGTCCCGACAACCGTTTCCACATGGTCTGGACCTGGAACTGGCATGGCAACTCTCTTGGCTACGCATCTTCGCGCGATCTGCTCACATGGTCCGAGCAAAAAGAAATCCTCATCATGCAGGAGTTCCCTCAGACCAATAATGTCTGGGCTCCTGAAATCTACTGGGATGCAGCGCAATCCAAGTGGCTCATCATCTGGTCCAGCTCCATGAAGGATTCCAAAGAGGGACATCGCATCTGGTCGTCGATGACCGCGGATTTCAACAGTTTCTCCAAGCCTTCTGTCTTTTTCGATCCCGGCTATGTGGTCATCGATGCCACTATCTTCCACGGCGACACCGGCCCTTACCGCCTCATCTTCAAAGACCAGACGCTGGACCCGCTCACGTATCAGGAGCGCGTCGCAACCGGACCGACGCTAGAAGGCCCCTGGAGCAACATTTCCGGACCCATCAACGAGAGCTGGTCTGAAGGACCTTCGGCCATTCAAGTCGGCGACAAATTCATCGTCTTCTACGATCACTACCGCGCCCCACGCGCCCGCTATGAGGCTGTTGCTACCAGCGACTGGAAGCATTGGGAAGACATCACCGCGCAGACCTCGTTGCCTGCGTACTGCAAGCACGGCAGCTTCCTCAAAATTACCGATGAAGAGGCTGAACGCTTGCTCGCACGCCGCGACCCGCCCAAACAGGAAGCGGCTGCACCACCGGCGGCTAATTGATTCCGCATCGAAGGATCAAACTACCTGGAAGGCTGCCATGATACGCGGAGCCTCTCACGGTATTATCACAAGAGACTCTGTCGGACCTACTCAAAGAACCAATCCAGATTCACAGCCTCGCTCCCATCGCCTGCCTGTGCAAAGTTCACATGTGGAGCTACGTGTAAATCTTCCGGAATGAACCCGAGCACAACATACGCTCCCTTGCCCAGATCCAGATCGTTTGCGCCTGCCGGCAGCGGTTTGGCCCAAACTGCCATCGCCGGCATCTTCTCCATGCCGATCGCATTCAGCAGAAGAAGATTCCATTGTTCTGTCTCCGGATCAAGCACCGAATTCTTCCGTGACGCGTTCTTTTGAAAACCGACCAGAATCTGCGCAGGTTTGGCTAACTCAAAGTGCAGCGTACCGCCTGTACTGGGCGAGATGCGGATGCCCTTCATTCCTTCCAACTCGGGCGCAACAGCGGCAATTGCGGCATTTCCATCCATGAAGAGCTTTTCGCCCTTGTCCACCGTAAAGGCCTCGCCCGCGCCAGGCTTCAACGTAAATTCCACTTGCGGCAATGGGCCAGCTACCTTGGCTTCCGCGCTGGGCGCACCCGCACTCAACTGGGTAATTCTATTTTTGAAAGTTGTAAGCTCCTTCTCATACATAGGCAGGCATTGCTGCCAGTTGGGATACTGATTCATTCCGCCGTGAAATGGAATCTGCCGCTGCGACGTCTGCATACTGCTCGCTGTGCGGTAGGCGGACCCAGCCACATCCGTAAGCGCGCGAAAACGCTCCACGCTCTCGGCCAGCAGCGTCTCTGCCCGCTGCAAATGAGCCGCATCGTGATCGTGACCGTACAGCATGGTCTGCTCCGCCGCTTTGGTCTTCACGTTGTAGAACTGCATCAACAACGAGATCGCGCGCATATCATTGACTACCCGCGCATATTCATCTTTGTTCTTGGTCACAAAGGGCTGGGCAGCCTCGGCAGCCTCTAACGCTTTGGCCGAAGCATCGAGCGTTTCATCGCTCACGCCGATCGGGGTCTCGCCGCTGTGAGGCTGATTCTTTGCCTCTTCTGCCACGTAGTCTTTCAGCCGTTCTCCGGCGGGCGCGTCGCCGGTCCAAAGCGTTGCAGGAGGGTTGAAGCGTTCCGCATCGATCAACTGCGGCATGGTCATTCCCAGAGCAAATGCCTGGCGGTTTCCTTCGGTAATGCCGATGCGCGGCAGCATTCTCGGTTGGCACGGTCCCGCAAGCGTGTATGCATCAAGCAGCTTTTCGCCGGCCTCTTTGCTGCCGTATTTTTCGGCAAACCGCGAGACCCAATAGATGTGTTCCTTCTCCGGATCGCGATTCGGATTCCATGCGTACCGTGCCCAGGCCTCGAACCATATCCAATCGCGATCCGTTTGCAGTAGCAGTGGGTCAGTTTTGTCGCCTGCAACCGGCCACTCCCAATACCGCAGTGGATAAAGGTGCAGGCCGCCAATCCCAATGTGCTGGAAGTTGGTCAGTGTCTGCCGCACATAGTCGGGATCGCCCCACCGGAACGGCTCAAGGTCCGACAGCAGATGCACATTGGCAATCGCCACATTCGAGTTCTCGGCCAACATCTTGAACCGGTCCAGCACCGGCCCGCGAACATTCGTCCAGGTCAGCGATTCGCCGTTCCATTTGAACATCGTGTCGATATTGGAATAAAGAGGCTTGACCGCCTTCATCACAGCGTCGATGTCTGTAGCATGAGCGCGCACCACAATGGGCGGCTCAACCGTTGAGCCCAGCTCCTTGAGTCCGTCTTGCACGCCGGGGATAATCGTCTCTGTCAGCCACTCCACGCCATGATGTGGCGAAAGTGCTTCTCCCAGAGTCATCATCAAACCCGCCTTCGGATACTCGCGGACGAACTCGGAGATCGCATAACGGGTATAGGCACTGGCTTCTGCATTGGGGGCCGCCAGATGGTAAGGCAAATGATGTGCGCGTGCAAAAACATGGGATAAGTGAATGTTATAAAACCCTTGCAATATCCATATTCCGCGCTTGTCCGCCTCGGCCGTGAGCCACTTGAACATCGCGATATTCTCGTCCAGTTGCGCCGTAGGCAGCTCCTGCGCCTCGGGATACTTCGGCAGCTTGAGAAGGCTGCTGAAAGGATGCCCGCTCCAGAGATAAAGCGTATTCATGCGCTCTTCGGCCAGCATGTCCAGATAGCGCGTCCAGGCAGCTTTGTCATAGAAGAACGGAAAGTCCTTGGGCGTATACGGATAGTCGTACTCCGCATTCTCATAGGTAATCTCCGGCTTCTGCATCCCGATACAGGCTCCGCGCAGCTTCAGTGCCGGGTGCTCCGTGTCGTCGATTCCCTCAGGCAAGGCGCCATCCGCTTTGATACGCGCCGCAAGTTCCATCTCGCCGTACAGTACGCCGGAGGCATCGCTTCCCGTAACCACCCAGATTTTCCCAACTTGCTTGATGAGAAAGGCTTCCTGGGCCTGCGGCCAGAACTCCGGCACTCCGAACCGCTCCACATCCGGCGCACTACGAACCCCTGCAACAACCCTAGCACCAGCAGGAGCGGTTTTCAGTCCCGCCAATGCGGCGCGCAGCCGTTCTGCACCATACAATTCGCGGGCCGTAGCAGTCTTTGCTGTTATCAATTTCACTTCCGCGCCATACGCTGTGCCGCACAATGCAAAAACAGACACCACTACACATGCCAGAAAACCCGCCGTTCCCAACCTGGTCTTCATTGTTTTCGTTTTATCCTCTCCGAACTTAGGCTTTCTCAATCAGCGCGGCCATGTATGGCTTGCCGCTCAACGCAATCTTGCTCTTGCCGCTGAAGGTCCCGGCAACGGATGTGGCCGTCATTGCCCACGGGTCGATCAGCGTCAGCTTGAACGTTCCCTTTTCCGGCAGCGGGAACTCATACTCGGCCACGCAGTGAAAATCGAAGAAGTAGAGGTAGCGCTCTCCTGGATTTGCCGCGTTCGAGTAGTACGGTTCCTCGGCGGCTATCAGCCCTGTTGTTCCCGTGCTTTCCAGCAGTTTGCGCAGGAATCTGATGCGCGCGGCGCTCGTCCCATGCAGAGTTCCCGCGTCGGACCAAGTTGGATTGCCGTCGGTCGATATGTACGTTTCGCCATGCGTTGCATAGACGCCGGCAACAATCGCCCGCCAGAACCGGTTCGTCATCTCCTCCGGGGAGAGATTGCCCCAGCGCCGCGCAATGTTTCCTTCATACTGAATTTCATCGTAGATAATCGGCTTGTTCCATGCCGACAGCCGCTCGGCCGATTTCTGAAAGTCGTACTCCTGCAGGCTCGCGTGCGTACACCAAGGCTTTGAGTGGTCATAAATCACTTTGCTGTGGTGAATTGAGCGTAATCTACTATGTGGATCGCTCTCCTGCACAATCCGAAAAAACCGGTCCCAATCTTTCATAGTCTTCGATTTCACCAGATCATATTCATTGGCGATCGACCACCATACATTCCGGTATGCGGAAAGCCGCGCCACCGCATAGCGAAGATAGCGGTCGTCGGCTTCTTCACCCATTGCTTTGAATCCCCATGCGTCGTAGGGATGGAAAAGAATTAGATCCGCCTCGATGCCTGCCGCCATCAGATCCTGAATCCGCTGCTCGACATGCCGGAAGTATTCAGGGTTGAGCCGGGTCAGATCGAAGCGCTTATTGCTCTTTCCATCGTCCTCCAGACTCTCCGCGCCTGTCTGTAGCGTGCCGATGCTCTCAAACGGCATGGCCACCGGTTTCCGCTCCCCCAGAGGCTTGGGCAAAAGGCACATGCGCACCTTGTTGAAGCCTGCTTCCTTCAGCGACTCCAGTGTCATTCGCTCCAGAGGATCGCCCACAAAGCCATAGGAATAGCAGGTCGTTCCAAATGGAAAATAAGGCGTTCCGTCCGCATATTGAAAGTGAAACTGGTGCGCGACGCTCACCGGGCCGAGGTTTCCAGGCTTCGCAGGAATGCACTCAAACGTCCCAGTCTGCCACGCCAATTCTTTGGCATTTGCTGTCGTTTCAAAGCTCCAGTGCCCTGGCATATCCGGAGAAAAACGCACCCTGTACACACCATCGCCATCGTAGAACCCAGCGACTTCCACGTTCCTGTGTCCTTGGGTGAACCGAGCGCCAAACGTCACATCCAGAAAGGGGTTGCCGTTCGACGGCCCCTTGGCCTCGGTCTCGAAGACACCCCACTGTTCCACGGGAACGACACTGCCCGCTGCCGGACGGGCAGCGGCGCCAGTCAATGCGAAGCCAGATGCCACCGCTCCTGCCCCCAGCTTGATCAACTCTCTACGATCCATCGTTCCTCCCTGTCTGAAACGCCTATTGTTCAGGCCTATTCATAGTCCAAAATGCGGGCTTTCTATTCGGTCCGGCGTTTGGTCAGGTTAAGACACCGTTCTACACAGCTTGCCCTGGAGTGTCAATCAGATCCTAAAAAATGAAAATTATTACGCTCCACGCTCTCACAGCCATATAAAGTAACAATAAAGGTTGTTTCTCTGAAGAAGGCGGCAGCAATCGTTATGGCTGGCAAAGCTAAAACCACACTCGCAGTTGAAAAATCCATTCGCCGCCGCATTCCCAAATGGGCGCTCCAATCGGCTACCGATACTACCTCAAGTGAGCAGTACTACCAGCGGTCCATTGGCCGTGCCCTCGAAGTTCTCGACTGCTTCGACGGCAAGTCTCCTTTGGCGCTCAAAGATATTGGCGAAAGCACTGGCCTGCCCGACTCCACTCTTTTCCGCGTCCTCCTCACCCTGGAGAAGCATGGTTATCTCCAGCAGGCCGTCGATGGCACCTACCAACTCGCAGCCAAACTCCGTTTCGGTTGGCTCATCGGGCAGGCGAATGCGCTCCGCGACAAAGTCCGGCCGGAGCTTGAGCGGCTCGCCAACTGTTTTAATGAAACTGCAAGCTTGGCTTACCTTTACGATGACCGCATCCATGTGCTTGACTCCGTCGAGAGCTTTCACGAAATTCGCATGTCCAACCGCGTCGGCCGCGTGTTACCTCCTCATTGCAGCGCCATGGGCAAGGCAATTACGGCTTTCCAGGAGCGTGCCCTTGCCGATCGAATGCTGGAAGTCTACGGCCTTTCCCGCCGCACTGAACACACCATAACTGACCGCGCCCGCCTATTTAAGGAATTCGATGAGATTCGAGAAACCGGTATTGCCTGCGACCGCGAGGAGTCTACTTTAGGTGGCATCTGCTATAGCGCCGCCATTCGCTCACCCGGCCAGCCGGTGGTGGCCGCCCTCAGCCTATCCACGCCCGTGGTCCGCATGACTCCTGCGCGCGGCGAAGAAACTCGAAAAGCAGTGCTGGAGGCTGCGGCAAATATTATTAAAATTAAAGCATTACATTGAAAATAAACACAATCTTTCATTTGTCTTACCGGTGTTCATCCGAACAATCAATTTTACTTGTCAAGTTCAAGGCCTATACTTTCCCAAATGGTGCGGATTGGTCCGCTCTTCTGGAAGATCAGTCCGGCTGGGGTGAACATATGTGCTTCATGCGCCCATCTTCCAAATTCCGTAGTCCGAAGCGGGAGAGCTACCGTTGCGCCAATGTTCTTCATCGATAGAAGTCCGGCAATTCAGTACCGAATCGATTCCGCATGGCGGCATGTGGAGATGGTTCTATTGAAAGATTTTTCTGTAAGATATTTATTTTCAGTGACTTTCATGAATTTATTAGTAATTTTCAAAATGATTGTATTATTTTCTTTTCTTCTTGACAGGCCAATATCGTCACTCTATTGTTGATCAGTATTGCACTGAAGACTTTTGCCAAAGTTGCAACTTACGGAGCCCCAGATGAAACGTTTTCTATCGCTCGCCTTCGTCTTCCTGGCACCCATTGCGGTTGCTCAGGAGTCGCGTTCCACCATCACTGGCCACGTCTCAGATCCTACCGGCGCCATAGTGGTCCTTGCCCATGTCAACATCATCAACTC
Source organism: uncultured Acidobacteriaceae bacterium (assembly GCA_963713645.1). Lineage (GTDB taxonomy): Bacteria > Acidobacteriota > Terriglobia > Terriglobales > Acidobacteriaceae > Telmatobacter. Next base: position 58,153 of record CAVQMQ010000002.1, read on the forward strand.
AGACACAGGCGTCAAGACCACGGTGCGAAGCAACAGCGCCGGCGACTTCACCGTTCCATACCTGCCTCAGGGGCACTATGAAGTCAGAGTGGATGAGCCTGGCTTCAGAAGCTACGTGCACACCGGCCTGACGCTCCAGTCGGAGCAGACAGTGATGGAAGACATCGTTCTGCCGATTGGGAACGCCACCGAAACCGTGACCGTGCACTCTGAGGCGTCGCTGGTCGATGTATCTACCGCCAACACCAGCCAGGAACTCACTGCTGAAGAAGTCGAGGAGTTGCCCAGCTTCGGACGCTCACCCCTCGGTTTTGCGCACATGGAATACGGAGCCGTAGCCAAGGGCAAGCACTCCATGTCCGAAACCCGCCCCTTCGACAATTCTGTAGTATCCGATTTCGGACTTAGCGGCGGCAGCTCCTCATCGAACGAGCTGCTACTCAACGGCGCTCCCAATATGGAAGATGGCGGCCGTACTGCCGCCTTCAGCCCTGAACTCGACGCGGTCGATGCCATCCACGCCGATGAGTTCTCTGCCAATGCAGATCTCGGTGATACCGCCGGCGGTATCGTGAATATCACCACCAAGCCGGGCACGAACCAGTTTCATGGGTCAGCCTCGGAATACTACGACGGCTCAAGGCCGTTTCAAGCACAGCAATACGGCTTTGGAGTTACTCCCACTACTCGCGCCGTTTCGACACATTTCAACCAGTTCGCCGGCACCATCGGTGGCCCGGTCTGGATTCCTCATGTCTTCGATGGCCACAATAAGCTTTTTTTCTTCTATGCCTTTGAGGGTTACATCGGCAATAGCCCGTTTACGGGTGCGGCCGGTGTCGCCAATGCGTCCCAAATCAGCAGCGTACCCACCACCGCTGAGCGTATGGGAGATTTCTCGGCGCTGCTAGCGCTGAGCACTGCCACTCCCAATCCCTACCAGCTCTACAACCCTTACACAGCCACCGAGGCGGGCGGCGTCATCACCCGTACCCCCATTACCGGAAACATCCTCTCCAACGCCGGCCTCTCGGTCAATTCCGTCGCCCAGGCCTACATGGCGTTGTTGCCGCAGCCTAATTACAATGGCCCTTCCACCACGGCTGACGGCCAGAACAACTACTTCGCTGACCCTGCCGTGACCAACAATTACAAGTCGAGTCAGGCCAGAATCGACTACAACGTCAACTCCTCAAACAGTATCTTTGCTGATTTCCATTACAGCAACTACGTCAACAGCACCCAAAAATACTTCACCAATGTCCTTACCGGAGTAAATGCAGATGCCGTCAATTTGGGTGGACAGTTGGATGACGTCCAGCGCTTTTCATCTACGCTTGACCTCGAAACCCGGTTGTCATACAGCCGCTACGAAAGCAGCAGCCTGCCGGCCAGCACGGGAATAGATCCATCCTCAAAGGGCTTCGCAAGTTACATCAGCTCCACCTCCACATCTAAGGCGCTTCCGGCCATCACCTTTTCGGATGCGTCCTCCATCGCCAGCCTGAGCAGCGCTCCGGGCAATATCGAGGACTACAACAATCTTCAGCTCTATTCCAGCTTGACCAAGGTCTGGGGCCGCCATACCTTCAAGGTTGGTCCCGATATCCGCACAAGCAAGGAGTCCCTGCTTGCACCCGGCGCCGCAAATGGTACATTCGCCTTCTCCTCAGGGAATGGGGACTTTGTGACCTCAGGCAACCAGGCATCGGCCGCCAAACAAACATTTGGCGGAGCCTATGCTCTCTTCGATCTCGGCATTCCAACTACTGGCTCTTATGCTGTTGACAAAGGGGAAACGTACAGCAACTGGTACACCGGCGGTTTTGCTCAGGATGACTGGAAGGCTCTGCACAATTTGACCGTCAGCTTGGGTGTACGCGTCGAGCACGAGACACCGGTTGTTGAAGGCGACAATCAGCTCGTCACTGGCTGGAATCCAACTGCCACCAACGCGGTCACGGCGCAGTCCGCCACCAACTACGCGGCGGCTCCGAATCCAATTCTTGCGGCGTCCGCTTTCACGGCCACAGGCGGCGTCGAATACGCTACCTCTTCCCATCGGTCACCTTACCCCACCTCGACGGCTTACGTCAGCCCGAGAGTCGGATTCTCCTATTCTCCCGGCTTTTCTCATGACAGCCTCGCAATTCGCGGAGGCGCAGGCCTTTACTACAATCCATTGGGTGACTACGACTTTAGTCAATCCTATGGCTTCTCGCAAACATCCAACCTAACCACCACATACGACTCCGGGCTGAACCCTGCCAACCCGGCCAGCGATCCGATATTAGTTGACCCATTCCCGACCGGCACTGTTGCCGGCACCACCGCGAACCCCATTCTTCTTCCCAATGGCTCCTCCCTGGGTGCGAATGCCCAATTAGGAAGTACCATTGCTTACTATGACCCGGATACCAAGGCCCCGTACTCGATAAAGTGGACTCTCGATATCCAGAAGCAGTTTGGAAGATCCTGGATGATTGAGGCCGGTTACGTCGGTGTCCATCAGGTTCACAACACCTTTACCAACAACATCAGCGCTGTTCCGGAGGTACCGCTCCTCAGCCAAACGGCAACGGCAGCCGACGCCGCGACTATTACCGCTGAGATGGCCAACCCAACGGCCAACCCGTTCAAAGGATTGTTTCCCACTGCGCCGAACGGCGTTGTCAATCCCACAGGTACAAATTATCAGGCGGCCAAGACCCTCACAGGTGCCCAACTGATCGCGGCCTATCCGGAATACCAAACCAATGGGAAAAATTTTGCAGGCGTATCTGAATCTCTGATTCCGGCAGTAGGCGAAAAATTCAATGCCCTCCTCTTCCGGGTCCAAAAGCGGATGTCTAACGGACTCGAATTCTTCCTTAACTACCAATGGTCCCGTCAACTCGGCAACACTACCCAGTTGAATCCCGGCGGTCCGCTGTGGTATGGAGAAACAACCTCTGATTTCCCGCAGCACTTTGCTCTTGCACTCACCTACGATTTGCCCTTCGGCAAGGGACAGCCGTTCGCCAATCATTCCGGGCTTCTAGATGAGTTGATTGGCGGTTACAAAGTCACCTCGCTCTACGAGTACGATTCGGGAACGCCGATCCAGTGGTCGAGCAACCTCTACAACTACACCGGCAACTGGAAGTTCAGCGACCACCCGCATGATTGGAAGACGGCGTCTTTCGATACCTCCGGCTTCGACACCACGAGCGGTGCAAACGATCAGCCGGGCGCTTATAATTTCCGGACGTTCCCGGAGTATCTGCTTCGCACCGATCCGACCAAAAACACCAACATCTCCGTATTGAAGAATTTCACTGTATGGGAACGGGTTGTGGTGCAGCCTCGTTTCGATGCCTTCAATGCATTCAATCGCCATCAACTCAACACACCCAACCTCACACCGACCTCGGCATCGTTCGGATTCATCACTTCGCAGCTCAACACGGGCCGCAACATGGAGATGGGTGTTCACCTCCTGTTCTAAACCAAACGCAAGTCCAACAAAAGCGGGGGATGCTCAATGCATCCCCCGCTTTTCTGTTCTTCAATACTGCTTAAGCAATGAGACTTGCCCTACGCACTGTCGATTAAGCAAACTCCACACTGTACGTTCCTCCCGCCTGCAAATGCATCTCAACCTCATCTGCGCTCGCCCTGCGCAGCGGCAAATGCCTTCCGGTGTGAGTAACGCGCACAACTCTTTGCCCTGCTGGCGCGGCCAGCATTACCGTTCCAGTCAAACCGGCTCGTAATGCGACGTTCATTATCTTGCCGTTGCGCCATAGACAGTCCACCTCAACGCCGCCGCGAGCGCGCAGCCCGCGAAAGCTGCCCGCAGGCCAGGCCTTGGGCAGCGCCGGCAAGAGCCTGATCGTGCCGCTGTGGCTTTGCAGCAGCATCTCCGCCAACCCCGCCGGTCCGCCCAGATTGCCGTCGATCTGGAAGGGTGCATTGGCCTTCAATCCACACACGTCGAAGAGATTGTGCCGCGTGGAATGCCGCAATAGTTCGAGCGCGCTGCGGTAGGCCGCCTCGCCGTCTTGCAGCCGGGCCCAGCAGTTGATGATCCACGCCCTGCTCCACCCTGTGCTGCCGCCGCCATTATCGAGCCGACGCTCAAGCACCTTGCGCGCGGCCTGCGCCAACTCTGGCGTTCCGCGCAACGTGATTTGGCTGTCCGGATAGAGCGCGAAGAGATGCGAGATGTGTCGGTGCCCAGGCTCAGTCTCGTCGTAATCCTCGTTCCACTCTTGCAATGCACCGGTTTTGCCCACCTTGAAGGGTGGCAGCCGCTTGGCGGCGGCCTGCACCTGTCCGCGAAGATACTCATCCACACCAAGCAGCTGACTCCCGTGAGCTACTCGGTCAAATACAGCGCGAATGATCTCTGTATCCATCGCCGGAGCCATGCACAAGCTAGCCGTGGTTCCGTCCGGCAGCCGGTATTTGTTCTCCGGCGATTGGCTCGGCCCGCTCACCAACGATCCATCTGGAGCCTCCGTCAGATAATCCAACAGAAATTCCGAAATCTCACGCAGCCGCGGATATGCACGCTGCCGCAGGAACTTAGTGTCGCCGCTGAACGCATAGTGCTCCCACAGATGCAGCGAGATCCACGCAGCGCCCATGGCCCACATGCCGGCTTGCACATGGTCCACAGGAATCGAATCGCCCCAGATATCCGTGTTGTGATGGACCACAAATCCCCGCGCGTTGTAGTACTTTCTCGCAGTTTCCGCCCCCGCAGACCGGGTGTTATCCAGCAGATCGAATAACTGCGGATGCAGCTCCGCAAGATTGCCCGTCTCGGCAATCCAGTAATTCATCTCCGCGTTGATGTTTACCGTGAACTTCGATCCCCACGGCGGGTCCAGGCTCTCGTTCCAGATTCCTTGCAGATTGGCGGGCAGAGTGCCAGGTCTGCTACTGCTGATCAGCATGTAGCGCCCGAACTGAAAGTAGGTCGCGAACAGTCCTGCATCCTCGCCCCCGTCCTTCACCCTCTGCACCCGCTTGTCCGTTGGCATATCCCGCAGCGGGTCCACGCCATCCATGAAGCAGACATCTGCCCGGCCCGCATATTTGCGGTAGTCTGCCACGTGCTCCGCGCGCAAATCCGCATACGAGAGCGCACAGGCCTGCTGTAGATTCCGCGCGCAGGCTATGGACATTCCCGCTTCATTACGCTCACGAAAATCCGTTGCCGCCGTAATCAGCAGAGTGACCGTTCGCGCATGCACAACTCGCAGCAAGTCTCCGTCCGCGCGTACCGAGCCGTGATCGTCGGCAATCGCCTTCGCTTCGGCACAAAAGGCCACACCTGCCTGCCGTTCTTGGGTCGCCGGATCGTTTGTCTCCGTCACAGGGCGGGCAGCGCCGGTCATCACCAGCCTGTCATCGGCCACGGCCTTTGTCTGGCTGTGAGCCGGCCGATCCAGCCTCACTGTCAATGCCATTGGCCGCGAACATTCCAAGCGCACAACGATTGCGTTGCGCGGCGCTGAACTGAACATCTCGCGCGTCCACTGCACATCATCGTGCACAAAGCGCGTCTTCACCACGGCCGCGTCCAGATCCAGCTCCAGCCGGTAGTCATTTACTTTGGCAGGCACATCTTCGAATTCAAGCCATAGATCGCCGAGCGACTGGTAGCACGGCAGCCGGTCCGGAATTCCCATCATTACTTGCTGAGCCAAGGCTTCGGCCTCATGCACCTTGCCAGCCAACAGCAGCCTACGTACTTCCGGCGTGCGATTCGCCTGGGGATTATTCCTATCCCGCCGTTCGCCCATCCACACAGTTTCTTCGTTCAGTTGCAACCGCTCTTTGCCGGGGATGCCGAAGACCATTGCGCCCAGCCGCCCATTGCCTACAGGTAACGCGTCGGGCCAGCTAGCAGCGGGCTGCTCAAAGAAGATTCTGTGCCCTGTCGTGCCCGCATTGGATGGACTTGCTGCCAACACACCGAAGGCCTTCCGTTGCGATAGCGCCATACCGGTTAGCGCCGTATCGCGCAAGAATCGCCTTCTACTTGATTTCCATCGCGCCATCGTTGCTCCCTATCCCTTGATCAGCACTGCGCTATGCGGTCCCACGTGCAAAACGCCGTCCTGGAGCCGATGTCCATGCTGACTGGTTAATACGACTCCTTCCTTGGCATCTATCGCCGGGCCGCTCAAAAGCCACAGCTCTTTGCAGTGCTGCACCGGGGTTTTGATTGTAACGGCCTGCTCGGTCTTGTTGATTGCAACCAATTGGCGCACTCCATCTTTCTCGCCAACATACGCGCGCACCTTGTCGTTGCCGCATTCCAGCGTGGAGCGCACCAGAGTGGCTCCGACAAACTCCTTTGCGAGTTGCATCCCGAAAAACTCCGGACGCCGCACGAAACCCTTTGCCAGACTGCCGGCAATCGGTGTGTAGAATCCATTACCTCCTCCGTGCAGATTCACACCCGCGCATCCGAGAGAGGCAAAATCCAGCATCATATCCAGCACCCACAATGCGCTCGCCAGCGTATCGCTGATGCCCTTCTGGCCGCCATTCCAGCAGGAATTGCCTTCACACATCCGGTATTTCAACCCAGCACTGTGCGCCGCATCCATGGCGGCCTTCAGGTCACGCTCTAGCTTGAGGTCCGGCGAGAGCAGCTTGTCCATCGTGATGCCTTTCGCGCCCGCCGGCCCCATGGCGTAATAGTGCGAGGTCAGTAGGATCACTTCCGGCGCGCTCTTTTTTGCGTCCTCTGCGAAACCGGTGATGAAGGACATTTTGTTCGAGACATCTGGTCCGGCAAACTTAGCTGACGGAGTTCGAGCCAAGACGGCCGCACGTCCTGCCGCCCACTCCTTCGCATAATCGTCATAGGTCCAGGTCTCAGGCCGATACCGTCTGCGCCATGCGTCCGGTTCGTTGCCCAGTTGGAACGCGATCAGACGCGGTCCCAGAAGGCTTTGCACATAAAACGCCTCTTCCGCCGCTCGCGCCACTGGGCCGCGCCCCATGTTCAACCCATAAAGGCAGCTCCAATCGGCGGCATCCAGAAATGCGCGCAGATTGCGGAGACTCTTGAGAGTAATCGGCGTATCGTTCTTCACATTTTTACTGGTATCTGGTCCAACCGCGTCGAACGGCGCAGGCTCGTTGGAGTCTTCTTTGGTAAAAGCGGTGAACTCACTCGTGCCCCCGCCAAGCCGCAGCATTCCTTGCTTACCCAGCTCTTTGAATAATGCAATCAAGGCCGTGTTTTCCGCCGCAAAGAAGGCCGGATTGGCCAGTTGTGCCGACTCGTAACTCAGCCCCACAAAGTCCACAGGCACTGTCGCCAGCTTTGCTGACTCATCTACGGTTAGCGTCGCCTGTACTATTTCCGCGGCACTCTCCGCTGACAAAAAGCGATGTCCAAACAAAACAGCCGCAGCCGTACACCCTACGCTGCGGACAAACTCACGTCGTCTCATCGAGTCTCCACTTCCACTGTGCTTACACTCCCTGCCGTGCTCACAGGCAACTCGGCAGCTACTGACGCCGGCTGTCCGTTCACGCGCACTGCAATTACCGTGCTCAAGTCTTCGACGGGCAAGTGCAACACAAAGTCTCGTGCCTGCTTATGCGGGTCTACCGTCACACGCCACCGCTTTGCGCTTGGGTGCTCCACATGCAAGCTCACGGTTCCACCTGTCGTCACCGGCGCGTTCTCCACAGCTAACGTCTTGCCTGCGGGGGTCCAGCTCTCCGGCAGCCCCGCAAGCAGGTGCAGCTTGCCGTCGCGCTCATTCAGCAGCATGTCGCGCAGCATCAATACCAGGTTGGCGTTGGCCCACGCCTCGGGCATATCGCCTGTCCCTTCCATGTTGGCTCGCTTGCTATGAGGCGTGTCGCAGGCCCGAGGCAGGTCTACATCCACCAGAATCTCTTCTTTCCACACTTTGGTCGTGTAGCTATGATTCATGGCTGCTACCAGCATTTCCACGGCTTTCTGTTTCTCTCCGCGCAGCAGGTAAGTCTCAGCCATATTCATCGACTCGCCTGCCCATATGCCGGCCGGCCCGGCCCACGCCACATTGGTTGGAACTCCCTGCTTCTCCTCGCGTTCCATCCGCGCAATCAATCCCGTTACCAGTGCGTCGTCTGGCGCATAGATCTCGGTGGGATACACGGCCAGAAATGACTGCGAATACGTGCCTTCCGGATACGTCGGCATTGCGGGTAGATAGGCAAGCTCAGTCTTTTCCAGTGTCACAGACCGGCGCACGCTCTCGCGAATGTTCGCAACGTAAGACGCATATTCCTTGTCGAGCCAGGCCGCGTCGCCAGGGTTCCCCAAGGTCTTGGCTGCTTCACCTGTCACCTTTTCCGCATAAGCAGCCAAAAAGTTATGCGAGTAAGAGTGACCTTCCGGCAATCCCGAATCCCCATAGCTCCAGGGCAGTAACCCATACCAATAGGTCTTCTCGCCCGGTTTTAATTGTGGTTCCGGCTCTGGCCTGCATTTTGAAGAGATCAAGCGCTTCACCGGCCGCGCTCCCGCCGGCACATCCTTCACGCCTTCCAGCGTTGTCTCCTCGCGATGCTCTCGAATCCACACCGAGGCGCGGAGCAGATATGGATACGCTTGCTCCAGCCATTTTTTGTCACGTGTGTAGAGATAGTAGTCCCAGACCGCTCCGGCATTGCCGCCGGAGTTATCCCATGCAGGCCAGCCGCTGGTCGGCGGACCGTCCCACTCTCCGTCGTCGTTCATAATACGAAACCCGTGCTCTACGCTCTCTCTCGCGGGCTCAAGGTAGCCCGCCACCTCCATAGCTCGGGCCTGAAAGTACTCTCCGCGTCCCCAATACTGCCGGTAGACTGCCGGACCGTCGAGCGCCCACAAACCGCCCTGCGCATCGTACTCGGTCAGGATCAGCACATAGGCAATCGACGAATAATAAAAATCGCTCAACTCTTTTTGAGGAAACTCGACTTGTGTTCCTCGCGCCCATAGATCGTCCCACTGCGCGACGGCCTTCTTGAGCAGTGTCTCGCAGTTCTCGCGCGGCAGTTCTCCGTTCCGCGTTGCGGACCACTCATAGGGCAGTTCGATCCACAGTATCCTCTCTCCGTGGGCAGGCACGCTCACGCGTAACGCCAGCGTCAGCCCGCCGTCTTCTTGCGACAGTGCGGCTCCGGCAGCATCGGTCACCAGCGCTACGTCCTCGCCACTGTTGGTCACAAGAGACTGCCCAGTGGCATGTCCAGGCAGGTTGCGCTCTTTCCCGCTCAGCTTGAGGACTGCATCGGCTGGTGCGGCGCCATCGTTACGAAAACGCAGCCGCACCACATCCACGCCCCTGGCGCCGGAGTTTCTGTCCGGCAACCGGCCGTCCTGGGCGTTGGGATCAACCGCGAAGGCCAACTCTTCCAACCCGAGCCCCACCGCCTTCAAGCTGCGACGCTACAAACGGGTACCGGCCCTGATAAAGTTCCTGCCCGCTCACCTTCAACGGAGTAACGCCTGCGAACGCCTCGATAGCCAGCTCACCGTCCAGTTGGCTGCTGAAGCCAATGGGCGTATCCAGCGGTTTGCGCTTCAAACTCCACTGCGACCATTTCAGGTTGCCCTCTTTGTCTACGATCGTCTTGTGGCTTCCCATCGGCAAGCCAATCAGGCTTTGCGCATCGGTATTCGACCAGCGATGGTCGATCGTCACTTGCGCCGCGCCCACATTAATGCAACCCAGACACACAAACCACGCAAAACAGTTCCACTTGGAACGCACTCGACACCTCTTTTTCAGGAATGATCGCAATACGCAAGTGTAATTGTGAATTTCATTTCATAGTTATCGCGTTCTTACCTTCGTTAAGCGCAAAATCTCACTCTGCAAATCCGTTTCACTTTTCCGCATGGAGAGTTGAAAGCACCACAATCTCTCCTGGCTTAACTACTACCTGAGCGGGGACCGCGGAAACCGCATTTGCCTCTTCCAGTCCGGTGCGTTCCATCTCCACCCACGGCCGTGCCGCTCCTCCGACCTCAACCTGTCGCGCCGCCGCTCCGCGGTTCAGCAGAATCAGAGTCTGATTGCGGCCGTCCGCGAACGCTGTTGTGAGCAGGTCTCGGTCGTCCGTCACGGCTCCCACGCGCTGCATTCCCTTCAGAACATGCCGGCTATACGCACCCAGAACCCGTAGCTCAAAACTTGAAGCCACAGGCGTGTCTCCTTGCGTTCGGTCAGGAACCATCAGCGCCCGCGATCCGCCAAAGGTTGGCTCCTCGACATCGAGCAGCAGCCAGCAATAGAGCAGCCCCACCGCATCCAGCTCCGTCAGATTTTTGTGGTAGAGCTGCCCCGCCGCCAGGGCGATGCGATAAGAAGGCTCCTGATAATGCGGATCGTTGAAGCAGATCTCAGTGGCCAGAAAATCTTTCCCCGCGCTTGCCTCATGCATCGCCCGCATCCGCTCGTCGTACATCTCCGGATTGGCCAGGAACTCCTGAAAGTCGTACTCATGCGCGGCCGTATAGTCGGTTGCCTTCCAGACCGCCGTATCCTTTTGCAACTCCCTGGCCCGTTCCGCTCCATAGAAAAGATAGCTCGCATCGGCCATATGAATCTTGGTCTGCTGAAACCCCGCCTTGTCCAACTCTCGCCGCAGCGTAAGAACCATCGCGTCGAAAACAGCCGGCGGCTGCTCCACCTCGTTCTCGATGCCCACAATCAGCGGCGCCGCTCCTGTTTTCGCTTGCTCCTGTTTGCAGAACTCCACCACAATCCGCGCATATTCCTCGGGCTTGGCTACACGCTTCACCGGCTTATTCCACGCATCCAAAACCTGCGGCCCGCTATACTCTTCGGTAGCCCACTGCGGCAACGCCCACATCTCGTAGATCACGCTTCCGCCGATATCTATAACATGCTTGTTGTATTTAAAGCTCGACACCTCGCCGTTCGGAAAATTATCTCCGTAGTAGTGCGGCGTGGTGTCATTGAGATCCTCCAGATTGCTCAAATCCCGCTTCAGTTCGGTTCCCATCGGGTACTCGCGCGAAAGCAGAAGGTTATAGCGTCGCAACATCCGCCAGTATGCACTCTTTCCTTCGTCGCTCAGCTCTGCGTACGCCGGGATGCTTGGGCTCCCGCCGAACCCAAGCATGGTTTGGTGTGTCTCGCTAGGCTTGATCGTCACCGTCGCCGCTTTCATCTCCGGCGCCAGCAGCCTGCCTTCCACAACCTCGTGGCCTGTTCTCGGGGCTACATACATGAGCTGATGCCGGGTTACATCAAACAGCAACGGTGCTGTTAGCACTTGCATCCCGTTCACCAGCACCCGCACGGCCAAGTGAGCGTCGGCGATCACGGTCAAAGTTCGCGCCTGTCCCACATATTGCCGCTCATCATCAAGGACAGTCTTCTCGGGATACGATCCCTGTCCCTCGTTGAGACCCATCGAATCGTAATACCGTTCCGATATGCGGACTTTGCTCGAGCTTAGTTCCATTGTAAAACCGGCGTGCGGTCCGGTAAAAATCCATCGCAGACTGGTCCGTGGAGGAACATCATCGGTGAGCGCAATGGTGCGTTCAAACAGTGCAGGCAGTTCGGCGTGAAAATACTTGCGAGCGATCTCATCGGGCCGTGTCCAGCCCGGCCCCGTTGGGCCGTCTGCTATGAAGTGGAACGATTCCGCTGTTTGTCCATTTGCCGTTGGAGGAGCGGGCAATACCACCGCCTCTTGCGCCCAAACTCTCATCGCGCACACTGCAAACGCTGCCACACTGATCCATCGCATAATGCAGATTATTCCGGATTGCGGTCGCGCTCTGTCAAGCATGTTTCGTTGATCTCACTCCCTGCTCTCCCGCACGTTTTGTCACTATTCCACCTTATACTGGAGTCATACCTTCATGCCCTTTGAACCGATCTCGCGCAGAAGCTTTGTCAAACTTACCGCCGCCGGGGCCTTGGCTACCGGTTCCCTAGCAGCCGCAACAACAAGAACTATGGCTCAGGAAGCCGGTGCAAGTCCTCTCTCAACTCAACAGGGAAAGTTGAGATCTCAAGAGGAGTCGCGCGCCCGCCGCCTGGCCTGGTGGCAGCAGGCACGCTTCGGTATGTTCATTCACTGGGGCCTCTACAGCATCATCGGCCAGCAGGAGTGGGTACTCGAGTCCGAAGGCATTCCCATTCCGCAGTATGAACTCCTTGCGCAGCACTTCAAGCCCAAGGCAGGCTTCGCGCGCGAGTGGGCTAGGCTGGCCAAGCGCGCCGGCCAGAAATACATGGTCCTGACCACCAAGCACCATGAAGGCTTCTGTCTCTGGGATACAAAACTGACAGACTACAATGCCGTACAGCAGGGTCCGGGCCGCGATCTGGTCCGCGAGTTCGTGGATGCAGCTCGCGCCGAGGGACTCCGCATTGGCTTCTACTATTCCCTCATGGATTGGCATCATCCCGACGGTAGCCGTTGCGCAACAGACACAGCCGCGCGCAAGCGATTCGTCGAATACACCCACGGCCTTCTCCGCGAACTCCTCACGAACTACGGCAAAATAGATATTCTTTGGTACGACGTCGACTACCCTCTCACTGCCGAGCAGTGGGAGGCGGACCGCATGAACAGCATGGTCTTCAACCTTCAGCCAGACATCATCGTTAATAACCGCAATGGTCTCGACGGCGACTTCTCTACTCCCGAGCACAAGATTCAGGCCGACAAACGAGCCTGGGAGTCCTGCGATACCCTCAACCTCGGCTGGGGCTATCAACGATCCGACTCCGAATGGAAATCTCCTCGCCGCATTCTCAACGACCTCACCACCTGCGCCCAGCAAGGCGGCAACTACCTGCTGAACATTGGCCCCGAGCCGGATGGAACTGTCCCCGCCGAATCGGTGCGCATTCTGGAAACTGCCGGAGAGTGGCTCGCCGTCAATGGAGAAGCCATCTACGGTACACAGGGCGGCGCATCCGTCAGCTTTGGCAATTACACCAACTTCACCCGGAAAGGCAATACTCTTTATATCCACGTCTATTTCTGGCCCTCGCCGACCCCCGCCGCAGAATGGCTCCCGTTCTTTGGTCTGTCGACTGTGGTTGCCGTGGGCGGCGTGCGCGCCAAGGTTCTCTCTGCCAAGCTTCTCAAGACAGGAGAAAAGGTCATCTTCAGCCAGGATGCATTTTCCTTGCGCATCACTGGCCTGCCAGCTCACGCACCCGACGATCCGGTTACAGTCATCGCCTGCGAGTGCGACCAGCCTCCGGTCATCGATCATCACGAGATTCGGCCAGAGTGGCCTCGCTATAAGGTTGGCATTGCCAGTTGAATTGCTGACTGACCGGCAGCAATCGCGCCGCAAAAACCGCTTGGCCGGCAGACAATAAAGATCAGAGCGATAGTTTCCATACTCCTCTGCTTGAAGTATCGATGATCTCCATGCTTGATCGTTGAAGTCGAAATTCATTATTTTCACTTGCCAACGATGATCCAAATAGAATGCTGTTCATATCGACTGTTCCACTTGCTGAAGAACTGTACATTTTTTTCTTTCATCAATTAGGGTGTGTTAACACTAACCATGTTATAATAAGAGTTAATGGAGATCACCGTAGCGCAGTACGAAAAGATCAAGGACAGCCTGCCGATTCAGCGCGGGAATGTGAAGCTACACAACCTTGAAGTACTCAACGCAATTTTGTATGTTGCAGAACAGGGCTGTAAATGGCGGGGTTTACCTACTCGATTCGGCAACTGGCACAGCATTTATACGCGCATGAATCGCTGGGCCAAGAGTGGCGTGCTGGATCGCGTCTTCGAGAAGTTACAGACCGAGCAGATCGTACGCATCAAGATTGAAGCCTTCTCTCTCGACTCGACCTCGATCAAGGTTCACCCCGATGGAACTGGCGCGTTAAAAAAAACGGACCCCAAGCTATCGGCAAATCGCGCGGCGGATGGAACACCAAGATTCATCTGGTTGCCGCGGATGCTCGAACGGCTGTAGTCTTCGCTCTGTCGCCGGGCAACGCGCATGATGCGCCCGAGGGACGGTCGCTGCTGCGCGAGCTTGGCCCCATGCCGGAAGGGCTTCCCATGCTGATGGATAAAGCCTATGAGGGCAACGAGACGCGGCAGTTGGTGCTCGATCTGGGCATGATTCCTGTGGTTCCGCCCAAGTCCAACCGGCTCGATCCCTGGGAATACGACCGCGAACTCTACAAAAAGCGCAACGAAGTGGAACGGCTTTTCCGCAGGCTGAAAGGCTTCCGCCGCATCTTTTCCAGATTCGAGAAACTCGATGTCGTCTTCCTCGCCTTCATCATCTTCGTGCTCATCGTCGATGCCCTCAGATAGTGTTAACACACCCTAGTCAGAAGATAATCGCGAATGAAGATAAGAGCGGTGTCAAGCTCTGCTTCTTGCACGCCATTAAGCGTGGTTAAGACTGTATCTAGATATAGCAATTCGGATTATCTAACAGGCTGCGAGAACAACTCGCAATTTCACGAAAGGATCAATCGGGGCGTTAAGGTCAGTGGATGCCGCCCGTCGCACCGGCACAATCGCCGCAGCTGCGGCAGCCACCAAAAGTAGCATTACGCTGCCGCCCACCGCCAGCCGGTCCATGACCGGCGTTTAATAGTGAAAGCCGCGCGCCTAGCGTCATCGTTGCCACGCACATCTGAGCAACGAGGATCGAGCACGCGAGCAGGAGGATTAGCTCTCTGCTCTTTGCGGTGAAAGTTCTTGGTGAGAATATACTTGGCGGACTATAGAAAGTTGAGAAAAGTGTGGGGAATGGGGCTAAAGGGCTTGACTTGAGTGGGTTGAGTGCGGTGATGTTAGGGGATGGAAGCATTATCTGTCAGCAAACATAGCCATCTTTCACTTGCTGAATTATCCGATCTAAACGCGCAAGAACGTGTTGAGCTATTTCGGCTCCTCTTTCCTGCGCTTCGTCCCGCCGTTGCTCCATCACATCTGCGAATGTCGGGTCGAGACTCCGAACGGTCTCACGAAGAGCCGCAAGTTCATTCACGAGGGAAACAATCAGGATGTGATTAGTACGATTTTCAGTTGCAAAGGCAAGTAGTGTATCCCGTAGATTGTGTTCGTCGATCATTCTTGAAGTCTCCGTGGCTCAGAGCCGGTCAGGTTCAATTTTTGGGTGGCAGCCGTTGAACGACGCGATTAATCATCTCGATCAGTCCATCGTTATTCTGTTTGTGCATATCCACCATTCGCTCAGAATGAATAAAGATCGCAGTCACGAGCACAGCCGTCGCAGTGACCCAATCGTTTATTGCAATCAGATGAGCTAGGGAACTTCTGAAAATCGCCGAGTTATAAAGTTTCTCGACCCACGTTTGTCTGCATCCGTTCAAAATCGTTCTGTTTCGCAGTGATCCTGCGTTCATTTTGCCTACCGGAGGCTTTTGCTGCCTCCGGCAGACACACTACGCCCCTTGAAGGGCCAGCCGTAAATTGATCTTCGCCAGCCTGCGCCGATGCTGATAAATATTGACCGCTGCAAAGGCCGCGCACAGCCACTCGTGATTCTTCTTCAAGCCGCGATAGCGCACCTTCGTATGTCCAAAGACGCGCTTCAGAATGCGGAAAGGCCACTCCACCTTGGCACGCACCCGCGCCTTCACGCGGTTCTTGCGCTTTGTTGCTCATCCACTCCGGCCTTGGTTTTTACACGGCGCGAAGTCATATCCTGCGCATGAGGCGCGGCTTCATGGATAGCTTCGGTTTGTCCTTGATAGCCACCATCGCCCCAGACTTTCTTCTCCTCGCCGTGCAGTAACTCGGGTAGCATATGCACATCGCTGACGCTGGCCGCTGTCGAGCAGACCGAATGCACCACGCCTTCTTTTGAATCCACGCCGATGTGCGCTTTCATGCCGAAGTACCACTGGTTGCCCTTGCGCGTTTGATGCATCTCCGGGTCGCGCTCCTTCTTCTCGTTCTTGGCCGATGAAGGCGCGTGGATGATCGTCGCATCGACGATGGTGCCGGTGGTGATGCGGATGCCGCGCGTGGCCAGATACAAGTTGACCGCGACAAGCATTTGACCGCATAGATCGTGCTCTTCAAGCAAGTGGCGGAAGTTCAAGATGGTCGTCTCATCCGGCGCCGGCGCGCGGCCAAGGTCCACGCCCGCAAAGCGCCGCAGCACGGGTGATTCGTACAGCGCATCTTCGGCCGCCGGATCGGAGAGCGCGAACCACTGCTGCAAAAAATAGACGCGCAGCATGATCTCAAGTCCCACCGGCTTGCGCCCCGCTTCGCCCTTCGAGTAATGCGGCGCGATGAGCGCGAATAACTCGGCCCAGGGCATGACGGCGTCCATTTCTTCCAGAAACTGCTCGCGCCGTGTCTTCTTCGAGTAGCGTTGAAACTCCACCTGCTGGGCCAAAGTAAGCTGCTTCATCCGCGATCAATCTCCTCAATCCACATTAACCGCGATGGCTGTGGATTGGGGAGATTTTCAGAGGTTCCCTAGCGCAAATATGCCCCAGACTGCGCCATAAATGACACCGCCAATGAGACAAGTAATTACGATCTTGAATGTATGTTGCATGTCCCTCTCCTGTTCACCTATCCCCATAAACAGCAGCGAACTGCTTGATCTGCTCTTCGGTCATCTTGGACCGATGCACAGAGACAAATCGCAAGAAAGATGTGTATCCATGAGGCAATCTGTTTCGCTCGCGCCACTCGTCGAAATCACCATCCTTAAAGCCTAATGCCTTTAGCAGCGTTTGGGGCTGCATTCGCGGATCGCTGAAATACGCTTTCCCGCGCATCTCAATACGAAAGCGCCCTGTGCTCTTAAGGCACTTCCAGGATTTACGTGTCATTCGCTTAGTTGGACCTACCTCGTTGTCGAGTTCTTTCATGGCTTCGTGCGCGAAAAGGTCTGCAATTTGGATACGTGGATTGGCTCGTGAAGATTCGAACGAGAGTTTAGAAGCAAGCCTCTCTCTCCAATACAAACCGCTGGTTTGAAGGTAACTGTAGATTTCGGTTGCATTAAACTCAGACCCGATTCGGCTATCGAAGGTCAGCTCGGCCATTTCTCCGCGATTGTCAGCCGCGTTACGCATAGCCTCTAGGGAAGCTCTGCACAAGTCTGCAAGCCGCGTGATTCTTGGATAAACTATAGGCATGAAGCAGATGGCGCGTTTTCAGCAGACGTTTGCCTCGCAGGCGAGTTTTGAGAAGCATGGGCGCAAAAGCAAGCGGGAGCTGTTTCTTGACCAGATGAACCAGGTGGTTCCGTGGGCCGAGTTACAGGCGTTGGTCGAGCCCGCTTATCCCAGGGCGGGCAACGGTCGTCAGCCTGTGGGCCTGGGGATCATGCTGCGGACATATTTTCTTCAGCAGTGGTTCAGCCTCTCCGACCCCGGCATGGAAGAGGCCTTTTACGAGTCGCCCGTGCTGCGCCGTTTTGCCGGGGTCGATCTGGGCCTGGCCGCGGCGCCGGATGAAACCACGATCCTTCGCTTCCGACACCTGCTTGAGCGCAACGAGTTATGCGGCCAGATGCTGGACACGGTGAATCGCTATCTGGAGTCGAAGGGCATCCGCATCACGACGGGCACCATGGTGGACGCGACCATTATCAGCGCGCCCTCGTCGACCAAGAACTCCAGCGGCAAGCGCGATCCGGAGATGCATCAGACCAGGAAAGGCAACCAATGGTACTTCGGAGCCAAGGCGCACATCGGCGTGGATAGCAAGGAGACGGTGGTGCATTCGGTGGCGACCACCGCGGCCAGCGTGGCCGACAAACATATGCTGCCCGAGTTATTGCACGGCGAGGAGCGCAAGGTGTGGGGCGATGGCGGTTATCAGGGCCAGAGCGAAACCATCCGCGCCGCGCCGCGGGCGCAGGATATGACTTGCCGGCGGACAAAATACAAGAATTATGTGGATGAAGAAGCCAGACGCAAGAACACGGCTAAGTCGCGAGTTAGAGCCAAAGTCGAGCACCCTTTCCGCATCCTGAAGCGCGTCTTTGGATTTACCCGGCTGCGCTACCGGGGCATCTTCAAAAACCACCAATGGATTTGCGCGGCCTTTGCGCTGGTGAACCTGTACCAACACCGCAACCGGCTGGCCTCACAAGCGGCGTAGTGTCTCTGGAGGCCGGAAAAACCGCCTGCGGAGATCAAAGAGACGAACTGAACCTCGCCGCATTCCCTTGTAAACCGCAGCAAAAGGAGAAAAATGATCGCCGGTCGCCCCCACGCTGCAAAATCACAAACCTGCGCAGAGGTTCCCTAACGTGGGCGAGAGGCTGGTCTGTTCCTGCCGCATCAACTGGCTGAGCCGGTTGTTGAGCGTTACCGAGCCTCGATAACAGCGCTAGAGCCTGTTATTAACTTTGTCCCTTTATTTGCTTTTGTATAGGGGGTTTGGAGTTAGCTGGCAGACGATGGAGGCATGGGAAAACGAGTCCGGTCTGGCTATCCGAGCGATGTTTCCGATGAGGAGTGGGCATTTATAGCTCCCTATTTGGCGCTGTGCCGGGAGGACGCTCGGCAGCGGGATTATCAGCTTCGCGATGTTTTCAACGCGCTTCGCTACATTGCCAAGACAGGCAATCAGTGGCGCTTCCTGCCCAACGATCTGCCTCCGTGGACAGTGGTCTATCAGCAAATGCGGCGATGGATTGATGCGCGATGTTTCGAGATCATGGTGGAGGATTTGCGCATTCTGCTGCGCGAGTTTGCCGGACGCAAAGGCCAGCCCACGGCGATGGTTCTCGACAGCCGCACCTTGCAGTCGACGCCAGAGTCGGGTGCGCGCTCAGGCTACGATGGGGCCAAGCGCCGCAAGGGATCGAAGGTTCATGCGGCGGTAGATACGCTGGGGCATCTGCTCGCCCTTCACGTTACAGCGGCCGATGAGCAGGACCGCGCACAGGTGGAGAAACTGGCCGAAGCAGTGCAGCAGATTACCGGAGACACCATCGAGTCGGCCTATGTCGATCAGGGATATACCGGCGACAACGCGGCCCAGGCAGCAGAGAAGCACGGCGTGCGGCTGGAGGTGGTCAAACATACCGAGGCCAAACGAGGATTCGTCCTGTTGCCGCGCCGCTGGGTGGTGGAAAGAAGCTTTGCCTGGGCTGCCCGCTTCCGCCGACTGGCAAGAGACTACGAGCGGCTAAGCAAGATACTGGCCGGTCTCCACTACCTTGCCTTCGCCATCCTCATGCTCGCAAATCTGGCCCGGAAACTCACGCAAAGTTAATAACAGGC
>CAVQMQ010000003.1:0-408971 GCA_963713645.1 uncultured Acidobacteriaceae bacterium
CCGAGCACCTTCTCTTGCGCCTTTCGCCATGATCTCTTCTTGAGTGAGCGCATACTTCTGGTCCCTGGCTTCCATCGTCAAAATCATGGGCACCGCCACCGCCAGATTGATCCCAGCCAACAGAAGTCCTCGCCGCCAATTCATGGCAGCAAGGCTATCAGAGGTGATTGCGGGTGGTCGACCGGCAACTCGAAAACCATTCATTTAACCCTGCAAATTCAAACCGCCCCACTACCGACCGCGTCCCTCGAAAGCATGATTTTCGCTCCGATCCTCTAAAATCATCCGAAAGGATGACGACATCCAGACCGGCTACACTGCATCGTGACTTCGTAGTCATTCGATCCTCACTCGAAACGGGAGCCAACCATGAAGAAAACCGTTCTCACCTTCGGCCTGATCGCCGGTCTCATGATCTCCGTCCTGATGGACAGCTCGCTGCTGCTCGCCGACAAGATCGGCTCCGGCCACAGCATGGTTCTCGGCTACACCATCATGGTGGCGTCGTTCCTGCTCATCTACTTCGGCGTTCGCAGCTACCGCGACAACACCCTCGCCGGCCAAATCTCCTTCGGCCGCGCCTTCACCTGCGGCATCCTGATCGCCCTCATCACCACCGTCTGCTACGTCGCCACGTGGGAGATTCTCTACTTCAACTTCATTCCCCACTTCATGGACAGCTACTTTGCCGCGCAGATTCACAAGGTGCAGTCCTCAGGACTTGACCCCGCCACCACCGCCGCGCAGGTCGCTGCCATCGAGCACTCTCAGCAGCTCTACCAGAACCCCTTGGTCAACATGGCGTATACCTTCATGGAGCCCCTGCCCGTGGGCCTTGTCATTACTCTCATCTCCGCCGCCATCCTGCGCCGCAAAGCCCCTGCCGAACCCACTGGCGCTTCCGCAGCCGTGACCCCATATAATCAGAAGGCTGGAGCGTAAGCCCCGGCCTTCCCTCTTCTGAATTGTCAAACGGCTCTATAGGAGGCTGCATGGCTTCAATCACTGGCTATGGCGGAATATTTTTGCGAGCGAACGATCCAAAAGCTCTGTATCAATGGTACGAGCAGCATCTCGGCCTGGTGAAGGCCGGCGGAGCTTTCTCGTTTCCCGCGCCGACGCAACACCCGCAGGTCGTCTTCGCCCTTTTCAAACAAGACAATGATTACTTTCCAACGGCACAGAAAGCAATGATCAATCTCCAGGTAGACGACCTGGATGGCGTGCTGGACCGTTTGATCGGCGAAGGTGTCACCGTCGATCCAAAACGCGAAAGCTACGACTTCGGAAAGTTTGGCTGGATCACCGATCCGGAAGGAAACCGCGTCGAGCTTTGGCAACCTATCGCAACTGAATGATGCCGAGCTGGCAGAGATTCGAGCTGTTCCACGATCAATGTGCCACCTTCTGTGCGGTTGGCGGCCTTTGGCGTGTCTGGCTGGGGTTCGTGCGATCCAACCCTTGCGCAAGGATCGCTGGAAAAGCTCTTTCACAGCTTTTCCAGCGTGATATTCGGATGACATTTCCACGATCATTCACTGACATGTGTCAACCCGCACTTGCGATATTTTTGAGGATACGTAGCGATCTGTGCGCACGACGCGGGTATGCTGTGAAAGCCAAAAGACAAATCTTCGATGCATGCCTCCGAAGCTTGCTTTTGGCGTAGGCCTTTCTGAAAGCATACTCGTATAAAGATGCGACCCTATTTCGATGATAAAACCGAAAACGAAACACGTGCAGTACCCACTCCGATTGGCGGCCATCGCCAGACGTGCTGTTGTGCGGTCCCTGAACATAAAGAGACTTGGGGATCACTGCAGGCATCACTTTCGCGGAGGCAGCCGATACGATCTAAGGAATGTTTCCTATGGAATATGTTTTCGCATCCGGGATTCAAGCGATGATGTAGTGCACAAATTGCCGGTCCGCAGGAGGATGTTCGCATGTCGATTATTCGACGGTCCAGACAGGCACTAAAAAAGATCGCGTATGGCGATACCTCGATTCCCCAGGAGTTCACCATCGGCATTGCAGGACCGCAAACGGAGATTGCGGTATTTCTGGATGGCATAGGGGCGCCTCTCGATGTCACAGATCGCCACACTACGGCATGTTGCGCCCCGCTCATCATCGGCGTTTCTATTGATAAGAACGAATGTAACTTAAGGAGGAATAACTCCGAAATCCTGCTCAGGTTCTGTGAGCGTGAAGGCCAAAAAAGACTGTTAGGCGTGATACGCCTGGACCCAAGGCCACTCTCTCTCTAAATCGTTCGGCGCTTATGTTGTTCAATGTCCTGGGTTCGAGGAATTACTGTCTACCGAGGCTTCGCCTTTGGGCGCATTATCTGCCCCAGGCGTTTTCGAACTGGCGAAAACTGCATACATTCGATGTCAAAATGACTTCCTTGGAGATGCGCGCATCGCAGGTGGCTTTCATTCGTCCACATCCCTTGGGGTTGGGAAGCATCGCTGGTGAAAACGGGGGAAATATTTTTCCAATGAACCTCATGGGCGATCTCGACAACGGCTATTTTGCCTTTGCATTGAAGGATTCGAGGCGGGCCGCTCATCTTGTAGAACGCGCAGGCCGTATTGCCGTGAGCAGCGTGCCTCTGTCTCTGTGCTCGACTGCTTTTAAGCTTGCGGTCAATCATACCAAGGAATCCATCGATTGGGATCGGCTTTCTTTTGCGTTAAAAAACTCGAAGGAATTTCATATTCCAGTCCCTATCTCTGCTCCAAGAGTTAGGGAAATGGCAGTCGAAGAAGTGCATAAGATCGGGAGTCATACGCTCTTTATTGCACGAATTATCTCCGATGAAAGGTTTTCAAATGACGCGCAGGTATATATGGTTCATGGTTTCTATCAACATTGGCGGCTTGGGGGCCACAAGGCGGAGTTACAACACTCCCTCATTGAGGACTCATTGAACAAGCGTGGATTGGCTCCGTCTTAGGGAAATACTACCTATTTCCCCTAGCCCCTATCATGCGTGAAGGCTTAATAAGCGAAGGCCTTTTGTGTTATAGCATTTTCGGAATTGCTGTAATCCGAAAGCACACGCTCAAGTGGCTTTTTCTCAATAAAAAGCCGCCTTTCACTGCAGTCAAAAAGTCTACATGTATTCCGAAAATGCTCTAGGAGCTTGTTGAAAAAGGGTTCTTGATCCCGGAATATGGCAAGAATCGGCATGCCAAAGCCATCTCCGATGTCGCTCCGATCGTTCTACGGGCATTCTGGCGCGGTTCCATTTTTCACGTGCGGGAACACTTCACGTTTTTCAACAAGCTCCTAGAAGCAGGTTGATGAGATAGTGTTTACCGCGCAGAGAAGGACCTTCGCCGGGTGTCCCATCCTTGCGTTTTTTTAGTGATAGGAATGTAAAAGGATGGGGCGCCCAGCGGATCGACGCGATTCTGCGGCGCGAGATACTGCTGGCGCATAAGACGGTCTCGTCAAAATAACCACCTCCGGTTCGGCCACATGCGGCGGAGCTGGGAGCCTTCGGCGTGTCTGGTTGGGGTTTGTTCGATACTACCGTTGCGCTAGAAAAAAAGCGCAGCGGTGGGGCACCCGGCACCCGGCCTCTGATAAGATTTCCCTGCCGCCATGTTTAGACAAACAGCATTCGTTCTCTTCTTGCTTACTGCGCTCCGCGGAACAGCGTTCGCCGCGCCGGCGCAATGGATTGAGGTGCGAAGCTCTCATTTCACGGTAATCACGGACGCAGGCGACAAGCAGGCCCGCCACCTATTGGATCAGTTCGAGCGGATGCGGTGGATGTTTCAAACACTGTTTCCCAAGATCGATGTCGATCCGGTTGCGCCCATTGTGGTGGTTGCCGCGCGGAGTACGAAGGATTTTCGGGAACTGGAGCCTGCCGATTACCTGGGCAAAGGACAACTCAATCTAGCAGGGCTTTTTCTTCGCGGTCCGGATAAGAATTACGTACTGTTGAGGCTGGATGCTGAATTTGAGCACCCATATTCCGCGGTCTATCACGAATACACCCATCTTCAATTCAGCAGCGCCAGCGCCTGGATGCCTATCTGGCTCAACGAAGGCGTGGCGGAGTTCATCCAGAACACTGAGATTCGGGAGAAGGACGTGCTGCTGGGTGAGCCCAGCAGAGACGACATCCTCTATCTGCGGCAAAACAGGATCATTCCACTGCCAGTGCTGTTCAAGGTGGATGCCAAGTCGCCTTACTATCACGAGGAGCAGAAGGGATCCGTTTTCTATGCTGAGTCCTGGGCGTTGACTCATTATTTGTATATTAACGACAAGCAAAAGGGAACTAACAAGGTCGGCGATTATATGAAGCTTCTCAGCCAGGGAGAAGATGCCGTGACTGCGGCAGAAAAGACTTTTGGAGACCTCAAACAACTGCAGGCGACGCTAGAATCCTACATCCAGTCCAGCAGCTATAAACAAATTATGATATCCAGCGCAGCCGCCCCAATTGACGAATCCTCTTATAAGACACGAAGCCTGACGGGAACCGAATCGGATGCCGTGCGGGCCGATGTGCTGGCCCATGTGGGGCGGCTTGCGGAAGCGCGCACTTTATTGGAAAGCATTCTGGCAGCCGACCCGAAGAGTATCGAAGCACATGAAGCAATGGGAATACTTGAATCACGGGACGGTCACTTCGATGCCGCGCGTCAGAACTATGGAGAAGCCGTCCATCTTGGGTCGCAGGACTACATGACTTACTACACCTACGCACAGATGTCGATGGGACAGGGAATAGATAACGAGCTCGAGTCGAGTTTGCGCTCCGCGATTGAGCTGAACCCGCGTTTTGCCGAGGCTTTTGACCTGCTTGCCTCGTTGCTTGCTCAGAAGCGCGAGAATCTGGACGAGGCTTACAAGCTCAGCCAGCGGGCCATCGAGCTTGAGCCAGGCAGCCTGCGTTTCCGCTTGAATTTAGCCACAGTGCTGATGGCGATGGATCGCAATGCCGATGCCGAGAGCAGCCTGAGAGATACCCTCAAACTGACGAAGATGCCTGCACAGGCAAAAATAGTGCAGGACCGGATTGATCTTATCGAACAAATTCGCGCGCCACGCGCGCAGGCCGACTCCGGCCAACCAGGGGTAGTTGATGTTATTCCTTCGGGCGAAAGCCCTGGTGCGCAACCAGCAAGCACTGTGGTGGATATTGACCGCGGCCCACGTCATCCCACCGAACCTGCCACCGGACCAAAGCATACGATTGAAGGCGTCATCCGCGGAGTTCAGTGCAGTTACCCGGCGATGATCGAGTTTCGGGTGGAGAATTTGAAGAGCACCGCGTCTGTTTACAGCAACAACTATTACAAGCTCGACATCAGCGCAATAGGACTTACGCCAGCGGGCGATCTGAATCTCTGCACTGGAATCGAAGGCATGAAGGCGCGCGTGCAGTATGCGGAAAGCACGGATAAGACCGCTGATGGGCAGATTGTGGCGATAGAACTCAAGAAGTGACCAGTATCCACTTAATTATTCATTGAGTCTCGATGAAAGCTCTGATCTTCGCGGCTTATTTCTGCTCTGGCGTGGTTTTTTTTGTGCCGCGCGGCACTGGGAAATAGCCGGTGCGGGTGCGGACGGTGAGTTTGCCGTGGCCCTGGGCTTCGGCTGTGACCTGCACGCGGCGGAAGCCCGGTTCGGTGGTGGGTTTGGTGGAGTGGTAGCCGAGGGTGTACTGGTTGCGGATGTCGCGGGCGACCTCGGCGGCGATCTGGTCGATCTGTTCGATGGACTTGGGAAAGTAGGCGATGCCGCCGGTTTCGGTGGAGAGCATATCGAGCGCGCGACGGGCGTGGCGAACTTCGGCGCGGGACATCTCGTCGCCGAAGAGCAATCCAATGGAATAAATGACCGGGCCGGAGAGAGCCTGGACGCGGCGGATGGTCTGTTCGAGATCGAGCTGCGAGGCGTTGTCTTCGCCGTCGGTGATGAGGACGATGACCTGCTTGGGGCGCTTGGCGTCGGCTGCGAGCTTGTCGGCGGAAGCTGCGACGGCGTCATACAAAGCAGTCCCGCCGCGAGACTCGATATGCGCCAGGCCGTCGCGGAGCTTGTTGATGTCCGAGGTGAACTCCTGGTCGATGAAGGCTTCGTCGGAGAAGTTGACGACAAAGGCCTCGTCGCTGGGGTTCGAGGCCTGAATCAGATCGAGCGCGCTTTTGTTGACCGAGGGACGCTTACGGCTCATCGAGCCGGAGTTATCGACGACCAGCGCGATGGAGACGGGAATGTCTGAGTGCTGGAAACTAATGAGCGCCTGCTGCACGCCATCTTCGAAGACCTTGAAGTTTTCTCTCTTGAGGTCGGGTACCAGTTGGTTGTCATCGAGGACCGTGGCGTTGAGAGAGACTTCTTCAACGTCGGTGCGCAGGATGTAGCCCTTGTTCTCTTTGGTGATGGGAGCGAGGTTTTTGTCGTCGGGGGTGCGGGCGGGGTCGCGATCGACAGTCAACGGGGCAGTTTGCGTTGACTGCGAAGACGACGGTTGCTGCGCAGGGAGCGAGAGCGTCGATGCCGGGATGAGGATCGAAAGAGCCGCGAGAATCGCGTTATTGCAAAGGCGCATAGTAACCGGTGCGGGCATGGACGGTGAGCGGCGGCAGTCCCGAAGGCGGAGTAAGCTTCACTTTTACTTTACGCCATCGACCGTCCCGGTTGAGGTCTTTGGGCTTGTAACCGATCACATACTGGTTGCGCAGCTCGATGGAAATCTTTTCGGCAATGTCGCCCATCTCGGCAACGTCATCGACGCGGAAGAGGCGTCCGCCGGTCTCGTCGCTCAGGTCGCTGAGCAACTGCGGGCCGGTGCGCTCTTCGGGGGTGGCCGCGTAGGGGTCGAAGATGCCGATGGAGTACAGCTCGACATCGGCCTCGCGGACCTGGGCGCGCAGCTCGCCCTCGGTGTAGCGGGAGCGGTTGTCGCCTCCGTCAGAGACGATCAAGAGCGCCTTGCGTTCATGGCGGGCGTCTTTCATTTTCGTTAAGCCGTAGTATATGGCGTCTAAGAGCGCGGTGCGATGTCCACTGCGCACGGTGGCGAGGCGGGCTTGAATGTCTTCGACAGAGTTGGTGAAGTCCTCGATCAGCTCGGGACGGTCGTTGAAGCCGATGACGAAGAACTCATCCTGGGGATTGGAGGTCTTGATGAATTCGAGAATCGAATCGCGGGCGCGGATGAGCTTGGAACTCATGGAGCCGGAAAGATCCATGATGATGCCGATGGAGACCGGCGCGTCTTCACTTGAAAAAGAGGTGATCTTTTGCTGGCTGTTGCCCTCGTAGAGCTGGAAGTCTTCCTGTTCGAGCCCAGTGACCAGGCGGTTCATTGGATCGGTGACGGTGATGGGAATGAGCACCATGTCCACATTCATGCGCAGGCGCGCGCCGGGCTTGACGTTGAGGCCGGCATCGCCGGTGACGGCTGGGGCTTCCGCTCCCGCAGGCGCGCCAGCGCCTGGCGCGGGAGCAGCCGGCGAGTTGGTGGTGGCCGGTTGCGGATCGATGTGCACCTTGTTCAACTGATCATCCTGGGCATTGGCCCGCGCCAGAGCAAAAACAACCACGAATCCGCAAATCGAGAGGCGCCACAGCAGCCTCTTGCAGCCATGCGGCCAGCTCAAAACTTCTCCGTTCTCGACTCGCGTAATCATGGAGTGCAACTCCTGAGAATGAAGGCGATATTAGCACGCTAGGCTGAGCTTCGGCGCGGCGGAATGTCACCGCATTGTCAAGATGAAACCCGGCCCGCAGCGGGATGGGAAAGAACTCCCGCAATGGACGGCGCGCGATACAATCAACCGAGGCGTGCAATCGTTCCCCAAACGGGGAAACCGACCGTATCACGCACAAATTCTGCTGTATTGGACGGAGAACAAAGGTTTTCGTATGGCAAGCATTTATCCATTTCGCGCATGGCGCTACAATCCCACGGCTGTCCGGCTGGAAGATGCCGTAACCCAGCCTTATGACAAGATTTCTCCCTCGATGCAGCAGGCCTACTACCAGCGCAGCCCGTACAACCTGGTGCGTATCATTCTGGGATTGCCGGAACTTTTTGACGCCGAGCGGGGCGAGAGCGTTTACACCCGCGCCGGGCGGGACTTTCGCGCATGGCGCGAGCAGGGCATTCTGAGCCAGGAGAAGGAGCCGTGCATCTTCGCCTATGCGCAGCGATTCAAGGTTCCCGGCACTGAGATTGTGAAAGAGCGGCGCGGCTTTATCGCCCTTGGCAAGCTGCATGAGTACACCGATCAGGTGGTTTTCCGCCACGAACAGACGCTGAGCAAGCCCAAGAGCGACCGGCTGAATCTGTTGCAGGCCACGCGGGCGCATTTTGGGCAGATTTTCATGCTTTATTCCGACCCGGCGGGGAGCGTGGAAAAGATTTTGTACGACGGCAACGGCCCCGCCGAAGCCGAAGTGACCGACGAGTACGGAGTGCTGCATCGCGTATGGCGCGTGAGTGACCCGGCGACAATTCGCCTGCTGACCACGGCGATGGCCGATAAGAAGCTGATTATCGCCGACGGCCACCATCGCTATGAGACGGCGCTGAAATATTCCAAGGAATTTGCGGCGAACGCGGCCTCGAATTCCGCACACAGCACGAGCCAGTTGCCGCAGCCGGCGTTTCCAGAGGCAGCGGTGATGATGACTTTCGTGAACATGGACTCGGACGGCCTGGTGATTCTGCCCACGCATCGCGTGGTACATAGCCTGGAACACGTTTTTGATCCGACAATCTTCACAAGGTCTGCCAAAGAGTTTTTCACCGTGGAGGCGCTGCCGGAGGCGGACGATGCCAGCTATATCGAGACGCTGAAGAAGGAAACCACTCCGGCTTTTGTCGCTGTGACCAGCTCGGAGCTTGCGGAGGCATACCTGCTGCGCGCAAAACCCGAAGCGACAGCAGCGGCCCTGGCTGACCTGCCCGAACGCCAGCGCCAGCTTGACCTGAGCATTCTGCACTCGCTGATTCTCGACCGGCTGCTCGGGCTAAACGAGGAAAAAGTCCGCGAACAGACCAACATCCGCTATCTAAGGGATGCGCACGAGGCATTAGGTCAGGTGCGCCGCGGCGAGGCCAATGTCGCATTCCTCACCAATCCGATAACGATGGAGCAACTGCGTGAGGTGGCCTTTGCCGGGGATGTAATGCCGCAGAAGTCGACCGACTTCTTCCCGAAGTTGCTGAGCGGGCTAACGATTTATGCCTTGGAGTAAGTGGAATCAGTGAGTGGTCCAAGAATTATTTCTTAACCACTCGCAACCTCCAGCGTCCAAGCCAACAGAACCGGATAATGATGCTTGCGGAGGGAACTGATCGTGACTCGCCGAATCTTGGAGAGACTCTATCCCGGTGTTTTGGCCTTGATTGCGCTAACCGTGTTGTGCGGCCAGCAGACTATAGCTCAATCTTCCATTCCCGCTGCCCCTGAGCCGCAGCAGTCCATATTCTCGCAGCCATCACCGGCTGTGAAGGAAGCACCCAAAGCGCCGATCACCGTTATCGAAGACACGTTGCCGCGAGTGATGACCAATGAGCCGGTGAGCAGCAAAGGGTCCAAGGATGGCGATCCGGTGGTTTTCACCGTCAGCGAAGATGTGATCTCCGAAAATGGGCTTGCAATTCCACGCGGCGCAACCATCCACGGCGTCGTGGTGAAGGCCAAGAAGGCCGGCCGATTGACTGGCAGCCCCGAGTTGACTTTCAGACTGACCTTACTGGATCTCGGCGGACGAAGCTATCCGCTTTACACCTATAACTTCAAGGTAAAGGGCGTCAGCAAGACGCAGCCGACGGAGAAGAAGGTCGCGGGCGGAGCCGCTGTGGGTGCATCTCTGGGAGTTGCGGTCATTGCATCTGCCGACAAGAGCGGACCGCATGTGATCGATCCTGCTCCAGGCGAACGCAGCACAGAGAATCTGGGCTCAGACGAAGCGAAAGTGTTGGCGGTCACCACGGGCGTCGGCGCGGGCGTGGGCACGGCGGTCTCGGCGTTAAGCCCCGGACCGGTTCTGTCGATACCCGCCGAATCGCAGCTTGATTTCCACCTGGCGGCTCCGATCACCGTCACGCCGGTCAGCGCCAAAGAGGCGGCGCGGCTCTCGCAGGGACTTTATCCCGGCGGCCCAACGCTCTATGTGCGCGACGAAAACCCATAAACTCCGCTGGTGTCCAGAGGCTTTTCCAGACTCAAAGACAAACCTGCCGCCCAACCTATACTCTTTGAAGATCGGGAGTTTTTCTGCCGCCTGATTTTTCTCGGAGGGGTTCTTCTTTGCCAGAGGGGCTATTAACTCGGCCTAGGTCCACAGTGTATACGTGTGCGATTCGGGGTTTCTATATTGCCTCTCTTCTTGCATTCCTCGCCACGCCATTGCAATCCGCACTAGCACAAGCCCCGCCCGCTCCCTCCGGCCCGTCGGCGCGCTTTGTGGTTGTGCTCGATGCGGCGCACGGCGGCAATGATACCGGCGCGCAGCTCGCCAACGACAAACAGGAGAAGGCTCTCACATTGGCGCTCAGTGTGCGGCTGCGTTCTCTGCTCGGTGCGCGGGGAATTCCCGTAGTAACCACGCGCGAATCCGATGCGGCAATTGATTCGAATAGAAGAGCGGAGCTGGCCAACCACGCCAACGCGCAGGCCTGCCTCAGCATTCATGCCTCGGAGAGCGGCGGGGGCATCCACATCTTTATTTCATCGCTTACACCCACACAGCCTGCGCGCTGGGCCGCGTGGAAGACCGCGCAAGCCGCATGGGTAACGCGCAGCACGGCGCTGGCCGGCGAGGTGAACTCCGCCCTGCTGCACGCTGGATTTACCGTTACTCTGGGCCGGACGACGCTGCCTGCCATCGACAGCATGACCTGCCCGGCAATCGCCATTGAGGTTGCGCCAGAGCGCGACGCCAACCACGGCGTCACAGCGGAGCTGGACGACCCGGATTACCAGGCGCGGATCGCAACCGCACTGACCGCGGCGCTGGTGAGTTGGCGCTCAGAGGCCCATCAGCCATGAACCTGCGCCAGTTCATGATTCCCCGCTATCAGACGGTGATTCTGATCGTTCTGCTGGTTGCCTCTCTGGCGATGGGCACCGGCCTGTGGAAGCTGCGCGAGACTGCCCACAAGCGGATGATTGCCGGCATGGATTCAGCGCCCACCCGCGCTCCACAAGTGGCTCCGGTGGAGCAGGCCACGCTGCTGGTGGCCAACGATGACGACGACTCGCTGATCGCGCAGGTTCACTCGCTGCCGTTGCTCGACGACCCAGGATCGCGGGCGCGTGCAGTGCTGGGCAAACTGCTGGATCTCTACGCCGAGCCGAATTCCACCCATCCCGTGCCCGGCGGTGCAGCTTCAGTAGCTCAGGTTTTTCTGCTTCCGGCTACAGGAACTGCCGCCGTTGCACCGCCCGCGCCGAACCCGGCGGGACGGCAGATTATTCGGCTGGATTCTGCGGGAAACCCTATTGAGAAGCCGCGAAAGCCCAAAGATGCCGTTCAAGCAAACGATACGCCAGGCGAAGCCCCGTTGCTGGCCGTCGTCAACCTCACCGGCAGCTTTACCTCGAACCATCCTTCAGGACTCGAAGTCGAGACGCTGACCATCCAATCCATCTGCGCAACGCTGCACGCCAACCTGCCCCGCGTAACTGCTGTGCGTTTTTTGATTGACGGGCAGACCCGCGCCACGCTCGCCGGCCATGCCGACCTCACACGGACTTATCTGGCAGGAGACGCAGCGCCTACTGAAAGCATTCATCCATGAACGATATTGAAAACATGAACCCAACCATCGGCGTTTTCGATTCCGGCTTCGGCGGACTCACCGTGCTGCGCGCACTGGCTGCGCGTTTGCCTCAGGCTCGCTATGCGTTTCTCGGCGATACGGCCCGTTTGCCTTACGGCTCCAAATCCCGGCGGACGATTGCCCGCTACGCGGCGGAGAGCGCGCAGTTTCTCGTTCGCGAGCAGGGAGCCGAATATCTGGTCATCGCCTGCAACACCGCCAGCGCGCTGGCTCTGGACGCGATTCAGGAGGCTGTCCCGGTTCCGGTGCTAGGGGTGATTGAACCCGGCGCAGAGGCCGCCCGGGCTGCCTCGCGCACTGGCGATGTGCTGGTCATCGCCACCGATGCCACCGTGCAGAGCCATGCTTATGCCGCTGCCTGCCGTGCCGTCGGCCTGCGGGCTCTCGAAAAAGCCTGCCCGTTGCTGGTTCCGCTGGTTGAAGAGGGTTGGACCGACCATCCGGTCACTGCTGAAGTCATTGGCATTTACCTGAAGGAACTGAGTGACGAAGCCGCCGCTCTGAGCCTGAATCCTGACACTCTGGTGCTGGGCTGCACACATTATCCGCTGCTGCGCCCGCTGATTGAAGCCGCCGTTCCGGCTGGAATGCGTGTGATCGATTCGGCGGAAGCGGCGGCGGAAGCGGCGGTGCGGCACTTCGGCCAGCATGGACAAGAAAAACATTCGCCGTCCGCGATGGACCCGCTGCGCGCGCAGCTCAAGTGCTTCGCAACGGATTCGGTGGAGAAATTCGAGCGGCTGGGATCGCGGTTTCTCGGACGGCCAACGGGCAAGGTTACTCTGGTAGATCTGGGTGGTTAACACTGACTGGTAGACTAATTGAGTTGCGTCTCGCATCCCAAGCAGGAGCGCAGGCCGCGGAGGAACAAAGCAAGCATGATCAATTTGGCGGGTAAGACGGCCGTGGTCTTCGGGCTGGCCAACAAGCGCTCTATTGCCTGGGGCGTCGCCCTGAAACTACACGAGGCCGGAGCAACCCTGGCCATTTGTTATCAGAATGAGCGCATGAAAGCCGAGGCGGGGGATCTGATCTCCGAGCTGCCCGGCGCCAGCGGCTTCCAGTGCGATGTCTCCGTTGACGCTGAGATCGACGCGCTCTTCGCCACGCTCAAAGAGAAGTACACGAAGCTCGATATCCTGGTGCACGCCGTGGCCTTTGCGCCCCCCTCCGAACTGCGCGGCGACTTTATCAACACCTCCCGCGAGGGCTTTCGCGTAGCGATGGACGTGAGCGTCTACTCGCTGATCGCCGTTAGCCGCGCCGCTGTGCCGCTGATGACCGGGGGCGGCAGCATCATGACGATGAGTTACTACGCCGCCGAGAAAGTCGTCCCCAATTACAACGTGATGGCCATCGCCAAGTCGGGGCTGGAGTGCTCGGTCCGCTATCTGGCCTGGAGCCTGGGGTCGAAAAACATTCGCGTCAACGCCATCTCTGCCGGGCCGATTAAAACTCTCGCCGCCCGCGGCGTCGGCGACCTGACCGAGATGATGCGCGCACACGCCGCCCGCGCCCCGCTGGGACGCAATGTGGACCAGATCGAGGTCGGCGGGACGGCTTTGTATCTGGCGAGCGACCTCGCCAGCGCCGTCACTGGCGAGACGATCTATGTGGATTGCGGGTATAACGTGATGGGGTTCTGAGTTTAGGTCAGGGCCTCTGGCCAGATCGACGCTGCCTCGTCGCTCAACTGATTTTGGCGACGGATAATCGTATCAGGTGACCATTCATCGGGGTATTCGAGAAGTTGTTTAGTGATTTCGAGCCGCGAAATGCAATATGCCTGATCCTTCTTCGCTGCGAAGTCGGCGTTCTTAATCCCGATGTTAAGGCCGCGGTCGAGAAGCGTAAGATTTCCAAGACGATTTACAAACTCACCGTGATTTTCCCACTTGCGTTCTTGTGGTGGATTTTGTGGGTATATATGCTCTACATGAACTTTTGCCGATCCAGCGACGGTCGTCTCCTTCGTCAAAGCTAGCTTGTCCTCGAATGATTGGAGCATAAATCGTGCGATAGTGTGCTGCTGTGCCGAGAACTTCAGTCGGGCGAAGTCCTCTCTAAACCTATCATCGTGCGGAGAAATTGAACGAAGGCCTTCCAATACCTTATCGAGCGCTTCGCCCCCAGACACCCTCTTAGCAGCAGTAAATACCGCGGACTCGAATTTAGCACGATCAATGTCGCACACTATATTGTGACGAATCGCCAAGCTCACAATAGCTTTTGCGAGAGACTTCTGGTCGTCCTGATTGAAATGATGGTATGCGCCTAGAAGTAATGCGTACCCAGCATTGGCATTCAGAGTGCGGAGAGCTGTCCAATATCCTTGCAGCAAATCGTCGTCGGTGTCGCCTTCTCGGAATTTCTTATACTGCACGGCGTCGTCTCGAAGCCTGCGAGAATAGCTAAGTGGAACCCCCTCGGTCTCAAGGTGTTCCGACACATCCTTATATAAGGCACGAGCCTTGATGTCTCCGTGTTGAGAAACCCACGAAATGCGAATCAAAGTTTCGGCTCCGATCGCAGTTCCGCTAGCTTCGAGTGTCGAGTTCCAGTAAACAATGATCTCTTCACGCTGGGTCTCGTGCGCAAGTTGGAGCACGGAACTCCGGATCAGATCTACGGTCGAAAGCCCAATACCACGATCATTTAATGTGGTAAATATTGAACCCGCAGTTTTTTCGTTGTTCGAAATTACAGTAACCAATGCCAAGTGGTCACAAAGGGCCACAGAGGTGTTTCCCGCCCATTCAAACCCCTTCTTACCATCGCCGGCGGAGACCCAGCCTTCATCAACCCGGGCTTTGAAATACGCATAGGCGTTGTCTATCAGTTGATGTGATTTTTTCGTTGGAGGGGTACTCTCCACTCTTGGAAAGGATTGAATGCGATCACGAAAAAAGTCCCGATCAAAAACATTTAATTGAATCTTGAAAATCTTTTCCCCCGTTAAATAGTTTTCAAATGTTATGTAGAGATCCTGAATCTGTCGAGCGGCCTTGTCGCTATATTCGTTTATTTTGTCCCTGAGAACGGCGAGGAGTATTGTGGTCGTGGCCAGGCGCTGCTGCCCGTCCAATAGAAGATGAAAACTACCGTTGTTAACCAATACCGCAGCACCCAGGAAATATTCCTTCCCTGCCAATTCTTTCGGTGACGCGCTACCGCTGAACGTTATTAGGTCCGACCAAACTCAGAGATTTGCTCTTCGGCCCAGCTAAAGTCTCTCTGGAACTCCGGGACTCGGATCGGAGGGCTGGTGTTGCTAAGAAGTTGCCCAAGTGTGCGTTTATCGGGCTGGAAAGTTTCTACATCGGCCATGCACACTAATTTACACCAGAACATGCGTGATTTGCCGTCGAACTGTGCTGTAGACCCCTTCCCTCGTCAATGCGATTAAGACTCCAGCCAGACTTGCTCCACGGGTGGCAACCCAGCCAGAGCCACTGCAACCGCTTCCGCTCGATAATCGTAGCTGTCCAGGTTGCATGCCTGATAGCCGATATTTCGCTTCATTGTCAACATTGAGCGCTATTCTTGGTGACAGGGGGTGTGAGATGAGAGCGACTGTGACACTGGATGATGAGTTGGTACGGAAGGCACAAGAATTATCGGGTGTGACGGAGAAAACCGCTCTACTCCGCGAAGCTCTGAAGGCGCTGATTCATCTGGAGGCTTCGCGCAGGCTGGCCGCAGTCGGCGGCACTGAGCCGGATTTGGAAGAAATCAAGCGCGTACGAGCAGGTAACCTGATGCTGAAGTCGCACGTTCTAAAATCCTAGCAGCGCGCTCAAGCCGGCCACACGCGGCGAGGTGCCGCACAGGAGAATTCATTTGTCCCTGAAAATCTACCTCCCTGAATCCTGCCGGACAACCTGCCGGCTTGTTGCTTCCCTCATCTTTGCGCTGGCTTTTGCTGCCAGTTCGTTCGCGCAACAGCAGCCGGCGCAGTCGGGCGCGTTTACGCTGCATAAGTTCGCCAAAGCACTCGGCAAAGAGACTTACTCCATCGAGAGCAAGAACGAAAATTCGACGCTGACCTCGCACTTTCTCTTTACGGATCGCGGGACGAAGGTTCCGCTGGAGACGGTTTTTACCTTTGAGACTGCAAATCTGACGCCTGTGAGTTACACGGCCAAGGGCCAGGCCTCGCGGCAATCTGGAATGGACGATGCGCTGACCGTCAACGGTGGCCAGATATCCATCACGCGCGACGGCAAAAGCCAGTCGGCGACGCCCGCGGGCGCGTGGTTCATCACCGACGGCTACTCGCCGGTGGCGATGCAGGAAGAGATGATGCGCTGGTGGCTGGCGCATGGCAGCCCGAGCGAGTTCACCGTCTATCCCGCGCAGGCAAAGGTACAGATTGAACCCGCAGGAACGCTCACCATCGACGGGCACCCAGTGCATGGCTATACCGTCAGCGGGCTGATCTGGGGGCAGGAGTCACTGTGGATTGACGACGACCGTAATCTGGTCGCACTGGTCTCGACCGATGCCGAGTTCGATCACTTTGAGGCGGTGCGCGAGCCATTTGAGGCCGATCTGGGTACGTTTATAGCAGCGGCTGTCCGCTCCAATCTGGCTGCGCTGGCCAAACTCAGCGACTCCGCGCGGACGGCCCCGGCAAAGCTGCTGGCGATTACCGGTGCTACGCTCGAAAATTCAACCGGCGCGCCGGCGATTCCCGACAGCGTCATCGTCATCAGAGACGGATTGATTGCCGCCGCCGGGCCGCGCAGTACGGTGAATATCCCCAAAGGCGCGAAGATTCTGGATGCCACCGGCAAATACGCTGTCCCTGGCCTCTGGGATATGCATGCCCACTACGAGCAGGTGGAGTGGGGACCGATCTATCTGGCCGCAGGCGTGACCTCGGTGCGCGATGTGGGCAATGAGTTCGATTTCATCCATTCACTACGCCAGGAGCTTAACCGCAAGCTGCATCCGGCGATTGGCCCGCATCTGGAGTTTGCCGGAATCATCGACGGTACAGGGCCGTTGTCGCTGGGCGCGGTAACCGCCGATACGCCGGAACAGGCTGTGGCATTGGTGGAGAAATATCAGGCCGCCGGCGCACGGCAGATCAAGATTTACAGCTCGGTGAAGCCCGCGGTGGTGAAGGCTATCTGCGCGGAGGCGCACAAGCGCGGAATGACCGTGACCGGCCATATTCCCGAGGGGATGACGGCGGTGGAAGGCGTCAACGACGGGATGGACCAGATCAACCACATCCAGTACGAGTACCCCTACTTTGCACACTGGCCCACCGGCGCCGATGGCAAGCCCGACCGCACCAAGCCGCCCATTGTCGAGCTGGACGGACCAAAGGCCAAAGAGCTGATTGCCGCTTTGCTTGCTCATCACACGGTGCTGGACCCGACGATGGCGCTCTTTGAGACCTTCATGAATACCGTTCCGCTTGATCAGCTTGAACCTGGAGTTGATCACGTTGCGCCGCAACTGCATGAGGCGCTGGATTCGCCGCCCGCGCCAGCGGACAAAGCCGCGCTGGCTACTGCGCGCTGGCAGGCGCTGGTCTCGTCGCTGCGCACGCTGCATCAGGCGGGAATTCCGATCATCGCTGGGACCGATCAATGCATCCCCGGCTACTCGCTGCACCGGGAGATGGAAATTTATGTGCAGGCCGGCTTCACGCCGCTCGAAGCACTGCAATCGGCGACGATTGTCGCGGCCCGCGCGCTGGGTGTTGAGAAGCAGTCGGGTTCGCTGGAGGCGGGCAAGCGCGGCGATGTGCTGCTGCTCGATGCCGATCCGCTGGCCGACATTCATAACAGCCGCAAGGTTTGGCGGACGGTGGCTGCCGGAGCGGTTTACGATCCTGCGCCGCTGTGGACGAGTGTGGGATTCAAGCCCTAGGAGCTTGTTGAAAAAGGGTTCTTGATCCCGGAATATGGCAAGAATCGGCATGCCAAAGCCATCTCCGATGTCGCTCCGATCGTTCTACGGGCATTCTGGCGCGGTTCCATTTTTCACGTGCGGGAACACTTCACGTTTTTCAACAAGCTCCTAGGGCTAGCTGTATCTACATTCCCATGTCCCCAAATGCGAGGGACATGGGGCACCCAAACGTTAGATTAACTACGAGATTCCTTGAGGAGATGCAATGACGGAGACGCCCGATCCCCAAGCGCCCTCCATTACTACGCTGAGTAGCCGCGAGGTCTATCGCAACCCGTGGCTGCGCCTGCGCGAGGATGAGATTCTGCGCTCCAATGGCAAAAAGGGCATCTATGGCGTGGTCGAAAAAGACGACTGCGCGATCATACTGCCCATCGACAAAGGGCTTGTCTGGTTGGTCGAGCAGTATCGCTACACGATCCAAGAGCGCGCGCTGGAGCTGCCGCAGGGCGGCTGGGAGATGGAGGTCGAGAATCCCGAGGAGCTGGCGCGCGGCGAATTGAAGGAAGAGACCGGCCTTGAAGCCGCTCAAATGATTTATCTCGGACCGATGTGGATTGCCTACGGCTTTGCGCGGCAGCGGCAGCATGTCTTCGTCGCCACCGGGCTGACGCAGGCGGAAAAGGAGCCTGATCCGGAAGAGCACGATCTGGTGATTCACTCTGTCCCAGTCGATGAGTTTGAGCGGATGATGCGGGAAGGCGAGATTCAGGATTGCTCAACGCTGGCGGCGTGGGGAATGTATCTGCTGTGGAAGGCGCAGCTGGGGTGAGTGGGTTGTTCTTCGATTGCCGAAGCGTGTCAGCGGTAAACTTGTTTTCGGTTGCCTATTTCGACAACGTAAATGCGTAAGACCTTATCTTGAATGTCGGCAACGATGCGATAATCGCCGACGCGGTATTTCCAGAAGTTGCCGAGCGTGGACCCTTTGAGTGCCTCGCCGATGCTGCGCGGGTCCTCCAGTTTTGCGACTCTTTGGCCGAGAAATTTGATGATGCGCTGTGCGATTGGCTTGTCCAGCTTGGAGAGGTCTTTTTCCGCGCCGGAATCGTACTCAATCCGCCAGGCCATACCGCTCTTCCATTTCCTTTTGTGTAAAGGACTTGCCGCGCCCGGCACGGTGTTTGATAAGGCGCTGCTCGGCGATATACAGGGCTTCGAGGTCGCTGATGTGTTCTTTGATGGCCTCTACCATGTAGTAGGTTTTGCTTCGGCCGGTACGCGCAGACAGGCTGATCCAAGCGGACTTTCAAGTCTTCAGGCAAACGGAGAGAAACAGCGGCCATAAATACCTCCGAGCAGCAACAGGATGCGCTACAAGTATCGCATTAATCCACTCAATTCCTGCCGCGGACGAAATACCGAGAGAACGGACGCTGTCTATCTCAGCGTTGTGAATCATCTGCAGGAAAAAGCTTATCCCCGCTCCTCAATCAGCACATACGGCGAAGGGTAAACCGGCCCAATGTATTCGGCGCGTGGGCGAATGAGCCGGTTGTCGTCGAGCTGCTCGATGATGTGCGCGGCCCAGCCGGCGATGCGGCTTAGGGCGAAGATCGGTGTGTAGAGATCGATGTCGATGCCGAGGGTGGTGTATGTCGATGCGGAGTAGAAATCGACGTTGGCGTTGAGCTTTTTATCGGAGTTGATATACAGCTCGATGGCGCGGGACATCTCGTACCATTTGGGATTGCCCGAGTCCTTGCCCAGTTGCTCGCTCATCTTGCGCAGGTGCGTGGCGCGGGGGTCTTCGGTCTTGTAGACACGATGGCCGAAGCCGGAGATCTTCTGCTTGGCGGCGAGCATGTTTTTCACGTAAACCACTGGATCTTCGCCGGCCTTGTCGATGAGATGCAAGAGGCGCATGACGGCCTCGTTGGCTCCGCCGTGCAGGGGACCTTTGAGCGCGCCGATGGCTCCGGTGACGGCTGAGTGCACGTCGGAGAGCGTGGCGGCGATGACGCGGGCGGCAAAGGTAGAAGCATTCAGCTCGTGATCGGCATGGAGCACCAGGGCGACATCGAGGGTGCGGGTCGCGGTCTCCGAGGGCATTACTCCGTTGAGCATCCAGAGAAAATTCGCCGCGTGCGAGAGCGAACGGTCGGGCGGGATGACCTCGAGACCCTTGCGCAAACGGTCGTAGATGGCGATGATCATGGCGATCTGCGCGGTGAGGTTGTAGCTTTTGCGCACATTGGCGTCGTGGGAGCAATCCTTCTCGTCGGCGTCGTAAAAGCTAAGGGCAGAGACCGCGGTGCGCAGGACTTCCATCGGCGTGGCCGAGGCGGGAAAGGTCTTGAGCATGTCGATGATGCGCTGGTCGATGCGGCGAGCCAGAGCCAGTTGCGAGCTGAACTCACGCAGGGCCAGTTCGTTGGGCAGGCGGCCGTTCCAGAGCAGGTAGGTCGTCTCCTCGAATGTGGAGTGGACGGCGAGTTCGTGAATGTCAATGCCGCGATAGGCCAGTACGCCGGCCTCACCGTCAATCCAGCAGATGCCGGAGTTCGCCGCAACAATACCTTCAAGCCCTTTGCCCGCGACAGCAGTTGACATAGGTTTCTGCACGCCCCCTTAACGTAAGTTTTTTTAGGTAGTAGCGACCGGTGCGCAGCCCTGCCGTCAGGGCCGGCTCCAGAAACGCGGTAAAGTCATTTATAGCCTAGCGCTTACCTGCTTGTCACTGCGGAGGCCGATTTTTACATCAAACTGAGGCAAAGCGCCCCATTGCGGCGACGGCCGGAGTGGGGCGGGATAAGGATTTTTCGCAGTTTCGAGGCTCTTTCTATATTCTGTTCACGGGATTGCAATGCGGGACGCAACCTCCGGTAATTTTCGCTCACCGATCCAGGGTGGCCGGGGTCAATTATTCCTAGCCTCTTAGAGCGAAACCAGGGTTACTGTGTCCTCGATAGTTTTGTACAAGGTTGCCGCTCCCTGATGGTCGCGTCAACTTCACGGACGTGCTTTCGGGATACAACATCCCTGGTTTCGCTATAATCCTGCGGAGCAGAGGCAAATTTAACAAGGGCGATTCAACAATCCGGAGCGGCGGGCAGGATGCGCCGCTTGGCAAAAGAAAGGTTGAACTATGAGCAATTACGATGACGAAACACCCCGAACATATTCCGGCGCGCTGCTTGCGGTACTAGGTGCGGCGCTGGTAGCGGCGCTGGGCGGGCTCATCTGGAGCTACACGCTGAACAGCCGTCTCTCCCATCAGGAGGCTGCGCTGACAGAAGCCAAAGAGCAGACAGTAAAGCAGGCCGCGGAATTGCGCGAGACCAACGCCAAGCTGCAGGTGGCTACCGAGGAGCTGAGCAACTCGATGGGCCTGACGCAGCGCCAGTTGGACAGCCGCGCCAAGGAGATATTGGCGCGCGAAGCGGCGGACAACAAGCGCCTCGAAAGCGCACAGCAGCAGACCGCGCAGGCAGTGACTGCGGTCTCTGGTGAGGTCTCCACGGTGAAGACCGACGTAAGCGGCGTGAAGACCGACCTCGGCAAAGCGCAGACCGACCTGGCCACAACCATCAGCCAGTTGCAGTCGATGAAGGGGGATGTGAGCGACCATAGCAGCCTGATTGCCCGCAATCATGACGAGCTGGAACTGCTCAAGCACAAGGGGGACCGCAATTTCTACGAATTTGTGTTGAGCAAGGGCCAGCGCAAGCCCGTGGGCACGGTCAGCATGGAGTTGAAGAAGACCGACGCCAAAAAGAGCAAGTTTACACTTCTCGTGTACGCTGACGACAAGACCTACGAAAAGAAGGACCGGAATCTGAACGAGCCGTTGCAGTTTTATAGCGGCAAAGACCCAGGACTCTTCGAGATCGTAGTCAACTCGATCAACGCTAAAAATCAGATTACGGGATATTTATCTGTTCCCAAGAGCGCGCCGGTTCCGCCTACGGTCCCATCTGGACAATAGCAGGGAATTATGGAACCGGGGATTTGGGGGCAAGCTTGAGGAAGGGCTGGTAGTCAAAGACAAAGGTAAAATCCAGCCCCTTGTGCTTGTCCCAATCTGCCTTGTTCATGTGGAAGGCGGAGACGAATTCCCCCTCGACGCTCTGCCCCGGCGGAATAGTCTGCCGGCTAGCTATCGCCGCGCCATGCGGAGAGGTCAGCTGCGGATAAGCCTCGAAAAGCCGGTCGTAGTCAGCGGGAATCGCGGCGTAACTGGAGACGGTTGAATCCCCCATCACTGCGTTGGTGAGAATCTGGCGTAGAACCAGCGGATCCTTGCTCTGGTTGTGCAAACGGACCTGGGCAAAGACCAGCACCTGCTCAACGGTCTGCACGGGGACGGGAGCGCCGCTCGCGTCGACCCCTGAAGTCTGTGTAGTCAGCGGCTCAGCCCACACCTGCATGACCTCGCCGGTGGCCGCCGTAGGCTTTTGCCCAAGGATGAAATAGAGCGCAATCCCAATGGAAACCAGGACCGTGGCAATTCCCGCGGCCCAGACCAGATGCGTGGAACCCTTGGTAAATTCTTCGCCGAGGGCGGCGTCGTCAATCTCTGTCGTTGCTTGCTGAAGTAGACTCATCGCGACCTTATCTTATCTCGTACGGCGCGGATAGGGCGAAGAAATCGTGCCCTCAGTCTGGAAATCGTGCCCAATTCTGCACTAAATAGGCTGCATATAGCCAAAGATGGAGATGATCTGAGTCAATGAGCCGCAAAGGACGAAGGGCGCACAAGCGCCGTGTCCACCTGCGCCTCAGGTATAAACCAGCCCGTGTGACAAGCTAAATACAGCAGGCACACCGCAAGTATTCCGCCTGAAAGCGGGGTTCGAGCTACACCAAGAACGTACAAAGGCTGCCGATTGGTTACGCTACGCTGTGAACAGCGACATCGCGATACCGTAGCACACCGTCTGCCTGAGGGCCTTTCTGGCCCTGCACGATGTCGAACTCGACCTCATCGCCCTCTTTCAGCGTTTTATACCCGTCCAACTGAATCGACGAGTAATGAACGAAAACATCCGGCCCGTCCTCCCGGCCGATGAATCCGTAGCCCTTGGCATTGTTGAACCACTTGACCTTCCCTTTGTACTGAGCCACAGGCTCCTGCCTTCCTGATCTTGCCTTACTGGTAATCCACGCAGGTCAAGCAAGAATCCGGTATGCGAGGGGAGTCGCATACTGATAGTGAATAAGACGCAGCATTAGGAAAAAGAGTTGAATTTTTTCTTCCCGCCGCACCAGGAAGTGGGACGGGCAAGGCGCGGAAATCAGCTCGAATCGCGCTTGGGTGCGACTTCCGGCTTGTTTATGAATAAGCGCGGAGCGACAAGCTCCGCGCTTGAAGTACTTCTATTTTTTACCTTTGCGCCCCAGCAGCCGGGCAAACAACAGTACGCCGGTGAGCGTTTTTCCATCCAGAATCGCGCCCTTTTCAATCATCTTGATAATCTCAGAAAGTTTCACCAGACGAAACTCGATCTGCTCGTCTTCCTCTGGATGAGCGTCGCCGGCAATCAGCCCCTCGGCCAGAAAAACCTTCATCGACTCGCCCAGGAAACCGGGGCTGGCGTAGTACTCGACCAGCAGCTTCCACTTCTTGGCGCTGTAGCCGGTCTCTTCTTCGAGTTCTCGCTTTGCGCCAGTCAGAGCATCTTCGCCGGGATCGAGTTTGCCCGCCGGCAATTCCCAGAGATACTGGTTGGCCGCATGGCGATACTGGCGCTCGATCACAATCCACGGATCTTTCTTGCTCTTCGTCGCATCCAGCGCCAGAATTACTACGCTGCCGTTGTGGCGGATCACGTCGCGCTCGCTGGCCTTGCCGCTCGGCTCAATCAGCTTGTCATGCAACACGCGGAAGAGCGGTCCCTGGTACACCACCTCGGAACTGACCAGTTCCGCCACCGCGCGCGACGGCTTGGCCGCTTTGGCCGCTTTCTTGGGCCGGGTAGTTTTTGCTGCTTTCGTCCGGGCAACCTTAGCGGGCTTCTCTTTCGGTGACTTCACGGTCTTTTCTTTCTTGGCCATTTCTCTCTCCTTACAATGCTCAAACAGAAAGTATACGCAACTGGGACGGAAAGGTTAGGAATAGTGTCCTTTTAGGGTGTTGCAGATAGTTGTCGGGTCTGATTCCCGAATTCGCCCGATCTTCGCTGCTTTGCATATCGTTAGAAGCGGTACCTGTAAAATAGTCACTACTACTGTTGACTTTATGCAATCAGCCGATGAATACTGAGCGTCCAATGAAATGTGAGGCTCCGAGGGCCTCCTACGGCGTATGCAGACACTTTACGCGAACGTAATTAATCTGAAAGTAACGCCGAATGAAGTAGTTCTGGAATTTGGGAGTGACCTTGCCCTCAGAATGCGTATCTCTTAACCGGCTGGTTTTGAGGATATTGATTCATCCCCGCCGTCGTCGCGGCGGTGGGAATGTGGGAATCGGCATCATCGATTT
Source organism: uncultured Acidobacteriaceae bacterium (assembly GCA_963713645.1). Classification (GTDB taxonomy): domain Bacteria; phylum Acidobacteriota; class Terriglobia; order Terriglobales; family Acidobacteriaceae; genus Telmatobacter. The sequence continues at coordinate 24,195 of CAVQMQ010000003.1, forward strand.
CCATCATTTCCACGGCCTGCCTCTGTCGCCGCAAATCTTCAGGCCGCTATCTTCATCGTTGCATCTGTCCAGTCCTGCTCGAACTGTATCGGGCTGACATAGTTCAATGTCGAGTGCATCCGTGTCTGGTTATACCAGAGCAGCCATGCGATGGTTTCATCCTTGGCCTGTCTGATCGTTTCAAAGCGTTGCCCATGCAGCCGCTCCACCTTCAGCGAGCCGAACAGCGTCTCCGCGCAGGCGTTATCCCAGCAGTTGCCCTTGCGACTCATCGATGGCGTGATGGAGCAGTGTTCAAGCACCTTTGCGAAATCCTCGCTCGCATATTGACTGCCGCGGTCACTGTGAAAGATCAGCCTTGCCTTCTTGCCAGGATTGCGCTTGAACCAAGCCATCTCCAGCGCATCGATCACCAAGTTGCGTTGCATGTCGGGCCGCATCGACCAGCCCACCACTTTACGGCTGAACAGATCAATCACGACAGCCAGAAACAACCAGCCTTCCTCGGTGGCGATATAAGTGAAGTCCCCCACCCACGCCTGGTTAGGCGCGGCCACGATGAACTTGCGATCAAGCACGTTCGGCGCAATCGGCAAGTTATGTTTGCTGTCGGTGGTTGTAACTCGGAACTGGCGCTTTCCGCGCGCCTGAATGCCATGCGCTTGCATCAGTCGTTGCACGCGCTGCTTGCCCACGCGAATGCCTTGAGCCAGCAGTTCGCGCCAAATGCGCGGCCATCCGTAGGCGCTGCGATTCGCCGCAAAAACAGCACTGATATGAACGAGCAACGCTTCATTGCTGAGATGGCGGCGCTGGGCAATATTCATACGCCGCGCCCAGTGTTCATGGTAGCCGGAGACACTCACAAGCAGCACCCGGCATTGCACCCGGATGGGCCAGACCCGTTTGTGCCGTTCAATAAAGGCGTACTTCATCGCTGGCCCTTTGCGAAGAACGCCGTCGCTTTTCCCAAGATGTCGCGCTCCATCGTGACTCGTGCCAACTCCGCCCGCAGTCGGCTAATCTCCATCTGCTCGGCAGTCACCTGGTGCTTACCAGAGGCACCCTTCAACCTTCCAGCACGGTGCAGTTTGATCCAGTTGCCCAAGGTCTGCTCGACCACTCCCAAACTCCGCGCCGCACCTGCCATCGTCTGGCCCGACTCCACCAGCCGAACGGCCTCTTGCTTGAACTCTAGCGTGTAACGTCCACGCGCTGCCTTCGTCATCTTCGTTTCCCTTTCGCTATTAAAACAGCTTGCTAAGGGATACGTTTTGCAGGGGCAAGGTCAGAGCGCGTTTCCTGATAAGCCAATCATTGGCCCTATTCCCCCAGGATTCCAACCTGACATTCGCGTTGTTCTTTCACCTGCGAGTCTACCTGGTTTAGCTCAGGGATTCGCGCAAGCTGCTTCTCAGCAGGCAACACAGCAGAGGTCCGGTAATGTTCCCCCCACCGGACCAGTCAATTGAGGGTATTGCTATGTCCACATCAAGCGTCCTGAACTTCTCGTCGGTAGATTCCGAAGAGAAGCAATTTCGAGTTGATGCGCCAACATTTTTCGACGAAAAGATGAAAGAGCCGGAGGTTACCAACGTGTTTCCTGTCATCAAAGAGGTTCCCGCCACTTTCTTCGCTCAAAGTATCGCCTTAGAGCAGATCAGGTTTGCTAATCTGCGCAAACAGAGGCTCATATTCGGCATTGCTTCTCTGGTATGCCTTTTATCGCTTGCAACTTGTTTGTTTCTGAAACTTCCATTTGAGCCTGCGGCAGCTATATTGTGCTGCTTTACCGGAATGTTTGTGGTATTCGCCATGAAGGTGAAAGATGCCCAAGGATAGCTTTTGGGCAGCGCTTTTTGGTGTGCTGCCCTTGAATAAATTGAGAAGGTATGAAACTACCAATCTCATATTTGAGGCTATCGCTCTATATTTCACGTTGCGCTTTACTACCCATCAAAGCAACCCAATCGGCGTATTTGTGCTCTGGGTTGCGGTTGTTTTGATGGGTTTGGTATGTGTCTTTTGGGCATCAAAGCAGTAGATCGTTAATCGCCCAGACGCCGGGTGCCCCATATCCCTCTCCTTTGGGGATACGGGATACCTCAATTCGCGCAATCTCGTCATGAAAACGGCTGGACCGCCGGCGGCTGATCGGCCCCCACCTGGCCAGCGCGGACATCGGCCACATAAAAATTCTCACCCTTCGCCGGGCTGCCCGATAACCGCCGCAGCATCGCCAACTGGCCTACGTGGGTGAGCGCATCGGCCACCGGGCCTTGCACCAACTGCTCCGCCGGAGCCTGCAAAGGGTTATCCGAGGCCAGATACGAATCCAGCGCCTGAACCGAGGAGAAAAACCGCTGCTTCTCCTCCGGCCAGACTCGGGGCTGAGCGGTCTGCCACTGCTCATGGCCGACCGCGGCGCTCAGCGCCCACTCGAAAAGATCGCCCATATGCGCCAGAATCTGCACCGGCATCCGCCCGGCGGCGGCAAATCCGGCAAAATGGTCTGGCGCACCCTCAAGCGCCCGCGCCGCCCGGTAAGCGACAGCAGCTAACGCATGACGCAGTAATTCCCGTTTCTCATCCATGGCGGAACTATACCGCAATTTCAAGATCGGCGGATATGCAGGGGCCGGGCATATAATTATGTCGGCGTTGCCAAATCGCAGGTTTCTATATGCGCAGGTCCTGCCGGCTGACGCATTTCGGCTTGACATAGACTTTCTGCCACAACATAATTTTCTCCTGGAGTCCGAGAGTCAAAAGGAGCATCAATGCCGGCCAAGACAGTCGAATTCAAGTACAAATCCGCGCACACTATTGCGCTAGTAGACGGGTTTGCTAATGCTTCCCCTGCTTTGACCAGCGATAGCCGGCTCTATGTGATCTACAACACCTCCACTAACAACCATGTGTACGTGGGGACTGCCGATAATGTGAAAAAGCGTTTCAAAGACCGGCTGGCGGCTTGCCGCGAGCTGGGCTTCAGCGGGGATGGGTTGGACAGCATCCTCGTTTTCGTGGTTCAGATTCTTGTCAACGACATTCCAGCTCCGCCGCATGACACCGGGATCAGCGACGGAATCGATGTGGAGCATCTGTTGATCCGCACCTATACGGCAAAGCTGGGAAAGTCAACTCGAAACTGGAGCAAGACAGCGCAGTTTACGAATGGGGTGGGCGGCAAACTCTCCTGGTCACTGATCAACGACTGCGGCATCCAGAGTTTTGGCGGGCCTTACAGCTATTCCTTGACAAACGGTTCGACGTTCTGAGGATAAATCTCCCAGGAACGGTCGGTCTCGTGCGGCCGGTATCTCGATTGGGCCGAGGGGGCGACAGAGCCGGCGCCATATAAACTTCCCAGTGTTGGCCCGCGGATGTGCAGCGCGGATTAGGCGCTCCAACCGATTCTCTGATAAACTGGAAATTCTGAGTTCAACAGCAGGAAGAGACCATGTCCATTCATCCCGTAATGCAGCGCCTGGCCGACAAGCTCAAGCGCACCGACCTCCCGGAGTTCCTCTCCGGTGACCAGATACGCGTCCACGTAAAGATCAAGGAAGGCGATAAAGAGCGATTGCAGGCCTTCGAGGGCTTGGTGATCGCCATCAATCGCGGACCGCAGGGCACCTTTACCGTGCGCAAGATGAGCTTCGGCCAGGGCGTCGAGCGCATCTTTCCCTTCAACTCCAAGGTCATCGACAAGATCGAGAAGATCCGCAGCTACAAGGTCCGCCGCGCCAAGCTCTTCTACATCCGCGGACTACGCGGCAAGGCCGCCCGCCTCAAGGAAGTGGATCGCGTCACCGCCAAGGCCTAGGCCTGTCTGATTTTTTCAGCAAAACTGCCCCGGCTCTGGCCGGGGTTGTTTTTTGCCGAATATTTCACAGCTGTGGCGCACAATCAATACTGCGCGACGTGAAAGATCTCAGCCATGTGCCCGGTCCGTACCCCCGAGAAAAACACCCCCTCCCCCCTCCTCGCAAAAATAAATAAACTTCAAAACCTTGCAGATCATTTCACAAGCTTGTGATTCCATCCGGTTCGTCCGAAACGCACAACCCGTTCCGCGCTTCGCCTTCCGCAATTCAGCGCAACAAGCCGCATTTTCTATACTGGAGCTATGGCAAAGCCGGAAAAATGCGGATGGCAACTCGAAGATGCCGCGCGCTCAGGCGGTGCGCTGCGCATTGCCGGCCTGGACGAAGTCGGTCGCGGACCGCTTTTCGGGCCGGTCGTCGCAGCCGCCGTCATTCTGCAAAAGGGCTGCCATCTGCCCGGTCTCGATGATTCTAAAAAGTTGTCGGAGAAGAAGCGCAACGCAGTTGCGCCGGAGATTCGCTCGAATGCCGTTGCCTGGGCCATCGCTGCTGTGGATGCGGAGACCATTGACCGCATCAACATTCGCCAGGCCTCGCTGCTGGCCATGCGTCGCGCCGTCGAGCAGCTTGCCCTCAGCCCCGATTTCCTACTCATCGACGGCCGCGACACCATCGACTGGGATTGCCCGCAGCAGCCGGTGATTCACGGCGACGCTCTGAGCCTCTCGATTGCCGCAGCCTCCGTGCTGGCCAAGGTCCATCGCGACCGCCTGCTTGTCGAACTCGACCGCGAATACCCCGGCTACGGACTAGCCGCGCACAAGGGCTACTGCTGCCCCGCGCATATCGAGGCTCTGGAGCGCCTTGGCCCAACGCCGCTGCACCGTAAGAGCTTTCATCCCGTGGCGCAGTCGGTGCTACAATTTCGCGAATCCTGATTTGCTTTGAGGTGTTGCCTGTGCGGCTGCGTAAGGTGCTGATGGATCGGCGGCGTCTGTTTATACTCACAGCACTTTTCTGCCTTCTCGCGACCGGCTGCGGCAAAGGGCCGCCGAAGAAGCCTGATCCCACCAAGGGCGTGGTTACAGGGGTCGTTCTCTGCGCCGACACCGGCAAGCCGGCGCGCTTTGCCACGGTATTTCTCTCCGCCGCTCCCAAGGAAGGAGAAAAGCTGGAGAATGGCAACCCACTTCCGGCAACAGAAACCACAATCACGGGACTCGACGGGCGATTCCGGATGGAGGCCGTCGAGCCGGGCCGCTACTATGCCTTCGCCACATTGCAGGGCTATCTTGACCCGGAGGAGGGCCTCGACTTCGCGCGGATTGAATCTCTCACCAGCGATAAGGAGCAGGCGCTCGATGCGATCAAGCAATGGAAGGATCATCTGGCGGCTGTGATCGTTGGCGTTCATCGCACTTCGGATCTCGCCCTCCAGGTAGAGCGCGGTGCGGAGTTGAATGGAACCGTCACTTTCGACGACGGCAGCCCGGCTATCGGGATGAACTTTATGGCCTTCCGCAAGACGGCTGCAAAAGATCAGCCCGGCAAGAGCGCCTGGAACAAGGTCGGGCTGAAGCTGTTTAGCAGTTGGTCGCTCAGCGCGGTCAGTGACAGCCACGGCCATTACAGTCTGACCAATCTGCCTGCGGGCGAATACGCCGTCTGCGCCTTGATGCCCGCGGATTCAGAAGACTCCGCGCCGCGCGTCTGCCTGGGCAATGTCTATCGCGTGAAGGATGCAAAATCCGTCAAGGTGCAGGCAGCGGAGATTGCCAACGGCGTGGATATCGAGATTCCACTCAACGGCCTGCATACCGTTTCCGGGAACATTTCAGCGCTTGCCGATGGGCATGCCATCAGCCACGCGACTGTGAGTTTGCTCTATGCGGATGACCGGGACAAAACGCGCGAAGCTACTCCATTGGAGGATGGCAGCTTTAGCCTGGAGTATGTTCCCGAGGGCAAGTACATTGTGCAGATCACAGGCGCCGAGGATGCGGAATCGCAAGCGTCTGCGGCGAGCAATGCTTCCGGTAATGACACAAAAGCAAAGCCCGTTATTCATTACACAGACAAGGAGATTCCTATCACGGTAGAGGATGATCTCGACGAGCTGCAAATCCAGCTTGTGCCGGTTGCGGCGGATAGCTCATCGAAGCAATCTAGCACTCCGCAACCGTGAAATGAGTTAGCCGCCAGCCTGGATAGTTACTGCCTTCTTTCGCTGAATATAACTCTGCACCCAAATCAGCACCGGTCTCGCAATGAGCAAGATCGCCAGCGCCACGGTCAATCGCAGCGGCGCCAGCACGCCCGGCTTCACCTGCCACCAGTAGTGGATGATGCCGCAGACCGCAGCCAGATAGACCAGCTTGTGGAGGCGGTTCCAACTCTTGCCACCCAGCTTGCGAATTGCCCAGTTTGTCGATGTGGCAGCCAGCGGAACGAGCAGCAGCCACGCAGCAAATCCACTAAAGATGAAGCGGCGCTTGGTGATGTCGTCCGTAATGGCGTGCAGATCGAAATTTGAGTAGAGAGCGACGTACGTGAGCAGGTGCAATGTCCCGTAAAAGAAGGCGAATAGCCCCAGCAGGCGGCGGAATTTGATGAGCCAGGATAACTTCGGCAATAGCTTGCGCAGCGGTGTAATAGCCAGCGAAAGAATCAGCAGCAACAGCGTGTCATATCCCGTGGTCAGCGCAAACTTCGCGGTGGGGTCGGGACCGAGCGTGTTGGTGATCGCCCCATAAACTAACTGCGCCAGCGGCGCGAGACAGGCCAGCCAGGTAAATGTCTTAAGCAGGATGAGTGTTGATTTTTTCATTGTTTGTCAATTAGCAAGTCAGCGAGTCTGCGGTTGGAGTTATCCCAGGTCCCAAAAGCGAGACCTGGGCCACCCATATTCTTTCCCTATTCCCTATTGCCTAGTCCCTATTGCCTAGTCCTTGCGTCAAAAATACTTCATCAGGTTCATGCCGGTGTACATTGACGCCACCTGATCGCCATAGCCGTTGAACATCAGCGTTGTTCTGCGCTGCGCATAGAAGGGCTGGCCGATGCGGCGCTCGTAGCTCTGGCTCCAACGGGGATGGTCCACGTTAGGGTTGACGTTGGAGTAGAAGCCGTACTCCTGCGGCGCCATTTGGTTCCATGTAGTCGGCGGCTGCTTGTCCAAGAAGCGTACCGCGACAATGGATTTGGCGGATTTGAAGCCGTACTTCCACGGCACCACGATGCGCACTGGCGCGCCGTTCTGGTTGGGCAGCACCTCGCCGTAGAGGCCGAAGGTGAGCAGCGTCAGCGGGTTCATCGCCTCATCCATGCGCAGCCCTTCGGAGTAGGGCCAATCGATCTGGGAGTCCGAAGCCCACTTCTCGACCTTCTTATCGTAGTAAGAGAGAAACTGCACATACTTGGCGCTGGGCAGCGGGTCGCATGCTTGATGAACTCCGCGAGCGAGTAGCCGACCCAGGGAATCACCATGCTCCATGCCTCGACGCAGCGATGGCGATAGACGCGGTCTTCGAGCGGGCGCAGCTTGAGCAGCGTATCGATGTCGAAGGTTTGTTCTTTTTTGACTTTTCCTTCCACGCGGACCGTCCAGGGCCGAGTGGGCAGCCGGCCGGCGTTTTTGGAGGGATCGGTCTTATCCACGCCGAACTCGTAGAAGTTGTTGTACGTGGTGATGGCCTCGTAGGTGGTGAGCGCTTCGCCGGTGGTGGTAAGCGGACTCTTCACGGTTTGCAGCTTGGTTCCGGCAAGGACGCGCGTGCCGGGTGAGAGAATCTCCGCGAGTCTCTCGGCGCCCAAAGCGGCAGCGCCCGCCACGGTCACGGTCGAAGCAGCGGTGCGTAGAAATTTGCGACGGTTCAGATACATATCCTTCGGTGTAATGGCCGAGGAAGGAATGTCTGCCAGTTTGCCGATGAGCATTTATGACCTCGCAGGAAACACGTTCCTGTTTCTACAATTTGACGCTTGCCAACCCCGTGACGTTACAGGATTTCTTTCTCGGCGGCAAACGGCCATTGGCTCAGCCGCTTCGCTCTGAGCCAGTAGATCAAGGTTCCGCTGCATGCAATGCCCGCTGCAACAAGCAGCCCGCCGAGCGCTTGGCTGCGATTGACGAGGATGAAGATAAATCCTGCAATAGCGAGAGCGGAGGCAGCGGATAAAGCGGCATCTTGAAGGGCCGCGGCGAGTTCAGGGCGCTGAATGCGCAACAGAATCACGCCCGGCCTGCTGCAAAAAGAACTGAAGCAGGATGCGCGTGACCACCAGCATGGTAATCACCTGCGCCAACGAGAAAAAGCAAAAGGCCGCCGCCACCAGCCCCAATGCAACGAGAGAGCGGTGGGGAATCTTGTGTTTTGGATGGACGGCCGCAAGGAAGCTGAAGTAGTTGCCGTCGCGCGCCGCCGCATACGGCACGCGCGAGTAGCCAAGCAGCAGCGAGAAGACCGAGGCAAAGGCCGTCCATATGATCAGCGCGGCCATCAACCGCCCAGCCCAATGGCCAAAGGCGGATTGAGCAATGTCGGCGACGAGTTGCACACGGACGAACGGCGCTCTGCGCGGCCTGCCCTAGATGCCCGGCGGCATCGCGCAGTGCGGGCAGCGCGGCCAGATTCATCGCGACATAAAATGCCGCGACAAAGAGCACCGAAAGCAGAATCGCGCGGGGAATCGTCCGCTCCGGCTCGCGCACCTCGCTGCCCAGAAAGGTGATGTTGTAGTAGCCCCAGTAGCAGTAGGTGGCCAACAGCGTTCCCTGCGCCAGCCCGCTGATCGCTAATGGAATTGGGAGGGCCGGCGGAGGCTGGCATCTGCCATCCGCCGGTTGCCGCGGCGTGGGCGAAACCTGAAACGATCACTCCGGCGATGGCCGCCAGCACACCCGCAAACAGCACCCAGGCCAGGCGCGTGACCGAGCTCAGGTTGCGATAGAGCAGGGCCATTACCAGCAGGCAGGCAGCGGCGGCGGCAAAGTTGGTGAAATGCAGCGCGGGCAGAGAGGCGATGGGCGCGTGATCTAGAGATGGCCAGAACCAGGCCAGAAAGCTCGATAAACCGATGCAGCCCGAAGCAATGGATAGCGGCGCGGTAAAGCTCAACTGCCAGACGTAAAGAAAGCTGAGCCAGTTGCCCGCGCTCTCGGGCCGGTAGATCTCGCGCAGAAACGCATACGAGCCGCCGGCGCGGGGGAAAGCCGCGCCCAGCTCAGCCCAGACCAGCCCGTCGGCCACGGCGATGACCGCGCCCAGCACCCACGCCCATACCGAGAGCCGCGCTCCGCCGCGGCAATCACCAGCGGCAGCGTGATGAACGGGCCGACGCCGATCATCTCCAGCATGTTGAAGAGGACCGCCGAGCGCAGACCGATGCGGCGTTGGAGTGTGGCGGAAGTCGTGGACGGATCGGTCATTGCTATGTCTTGTACTTACTGACATCCCAAATCTTAGCTAATATACTTATATCTTCAGGAGCAGCACTGGCTTCGCCTTCTTCTAGATCACTCTCATCAACATCGATCACGAGGAGTTCCTTTCCCTCCGGGTCCGGAAAATCTACCAGGCACTTCGATGGAAGTTGCAAAGAAACCATAACAACCGTTCCGAGGGTTCCTTTCGGTATGCCGGATACCTCACGCTTCAAACGAACGACATCGAATTCCTTGCGCATAGAGCCTCATTGCACCGATACTGTTTGGGCGAAAGCGCAGACCTGCTTGGCTTGAACAGCTACTTTCTCTGCACCCACATTAACCCGTTCCGCTCACCGGATTGTACACTGACGGGGATGATGATTCTCTTCGCGAAAATTCAACGAGTAGTCACGGGCGCGGCTTTGGCCGGGCTAATGGGGTGGTTTGCAGGCGTAGGCGTGCTGACGGCGCAGCAGGACGCATCGCAAGGGCACGTTCTTGTGCAGACCAACGATGCGGCAAATATTGTCCGGCCTGAAGCGAGCGATATTGCGCTACCGCTGCCCGAAGACCGCGGTGCGGCGGCGCTGGAGCAGTCGCTGCGGCGGCTGGGCACCACGGCCAGCGCAATGGTGATCGTTGCCCATCCCGACGATGAGGACGGGGCGCTGATGACGTATCTCTCGCGCGGCATGGGTGTTCGCACGATTCTCTTTACGCTCACTCGCGGCGAGGGCGGACAGAACGCAATGGGAGAAGACAGCTACGACGCTCTGGGGCTAATCCGCACCAATGAGCTGCTGAAGGCCGATGAGTATTACGGAGTGAAGCAGCTCTGGGGCACGGAGGCGGATTTCGGCTTTTCCAAGACTCAGGAAGAGGCCTTTGCCCGCTGGGGACATGACCGGGTTTTGTACGATGCGGTGCTGGCCGTAAGGCAAGAGCGGCCACAAATTATCTTATCGACCTTTGTCGGTGGCGTCTCGGACGGACACGGCCATCACCAAGTCTCGGGCGAGATTGCGCAGGAGGTTTTCAAGGCTGCCGGGGACCCGAAGGTTTTTCCTGAGCAGTTCGAGCCGGCCAAGTTTGGCTGGCCAGGCTTGCAGCCCTGGCAGCCGTCGGCGGTTTACTCGATGGTTCCGTTTGCGCCGATCAAAGACGGAAAGATGTTTGATTACGCAACCGGCAAGTGGGCTCCGGCGCGGTTCAAGAATTATGTGACCGGGGAATGGATTGACGGGGCGCTTTCTGCGGATGTAACGGAATACGTTGGAAGGCAAGATGAGACGCTCGGCCGCAGCTATGCGCAGATTGCGCGCGAGGGGTGGGGGCAGCAGAAGTCGCAGAACGGAGGGGCAAACCCGGCACTGTCTGGCCCGGCAACGACGAGTTATCACTTGTGGGCCGAAGTTTCCGCCGTGAAAGTTCCATCCAACATTTATACAGAGCCCGGCGGACTCTTCTACAACCCTAACGCGCGCATCAACACCAGTATTGAAGGTTTAGCGAGGCTTGCAAAGGGACCGCCTCCAACATGGCTTATTGTGCAACTGCAACAGATTGCCGCGAGCATTGAGCTGGTCAAGAACTCGAGAGGTATTCAGGAGTTTGGGGCCAATCGCGATCTTGCGGCGCACAAGCTGGCCACCGCCTACAAGCTGACCATCGACCTGCGCTCAAAGGTAGCAGCCAGCAATCTCGATGCGCAATCCAAAGCATCCATACTCTTTGAACTAGACGCCAAAATAGACGAGTTTCAAGCGGTTTTGAAGGAACTGCTCGACCTGGATCTGATCGCCTTCGTCACGAAGGCAGAAAAGGTCGACAATTCAGGTTTCAGAGGAGGCTCCGCCGACGAAACTCCACGCAGCGTTACCCCCGACGAGGAGTTCCGCGTGCGCATCCACACTGTCCAAGCCTGGAATGAGGCGAAGTTGAGCCGCGTCTGGCTGGAAAGCCGCAGCGGCGATCCGTGGAAAGCCGATAAGCTGCCCAGTGAAAATGACCCCTCAGAGCCTGTTGAGGATTCGATCTTCCGAGTCCACGCAGCAGACAACGCCGAGCCCACGCAGCCCTATTTCACGCGCCCCAGCACGGAGCAGCCGTATTATGACTTGGCAAAGCCGGAGTTCCGGCTACGCTCCTTCGCGCCATATCCGCTGACGGCCTGGGCAGAGTTCACCTTTGACGGCCTGCCAATTCGAGTAGGCCAGGTAGTGCAGACGATGCAGCGCGTGCCGGGCGTAGGCGGCGTTTATCAGCCGCTGGTGGTGACGCCCGCTATCGGTGTGCGCATGGAGCCGGAAGCGCGCGTCCTGCCGCTGGACGGCTCGGCGCTGCCGGTAAAGGTTACAGTGCATACCGAAGCAGCCGCCGAGGGGACGGTTGCGCTCAAGCTCCCTGCCGGTTGGACCGCACAGCCTGCGGAAGCCGCTTTTCATCGCGACAGCGCCGGAGACACAGAGCCGATTCTTTTCTCAGTCACGCCGACGGCAACCGAGGCGGGAGCTTTTACCGTTGCGGCCATTGCCCGCTCGAATGGGCATGAGTACACTACCGGCTGGCATAGCATAGGCTACACAGGGCTGCGACCTTATAACCTCTACAAGGCTGCCGAATTAAAGACCCGCAAGGTGGATGTGAAGCTGGCTGTGGGGTTGCGCGTAGGCTATGTGATGGGTTCGGGCGATACCGTCCCCGCTGCGTTGGAAGGACTGGGAATCCAGGCGCATCTGCTGACAGACGCGGAGCTGACCAGCGGAGATTTATCCGCCTGGAATGTGATTGTGGTCGGCATTCGCGCTTACTCCGTGCGACCGGCGCTGACCACCGCGCAGCCGCGGCTGAATGAGTTTGTGCAAAACGGCGGAACGCTGCTTGTGCAGTACCAGAGCGGTGACTTCCCTGCCCCGCTGCGGGTCACGCTGGGCCGGTCCCCGGAGCGGGTAGTGGATGAAGAAGCGCCGGTGAAGCTGCTTGAGCCTTCAAATGCCCTGCTCACCACGCCCAACGCAATCACGGCCGCCGATTTTAACGGCTGGGTCGAGGAGCGGGGCCATTCTTTTGCCGAATCCTGGGACAAGGGCTTCACGGCGCTGACCGAGACCGCCGACCCGGTCCAAGACCCGCAGCGGGGCGGGTTGCTGGTGGCGCATCCCGGCAAGGGAACCTATATTTATACCTCGTATGCTCTCTACCGGCAATTGCCGGAGCTGGTTCCCGGCGCGTACCGGCTGCTGGCCAACCTGCTCAGTGCCGGACAGGTGAGTGGTGCGCATTGAACACCCGTTCCAACTGTCTCCCCCAATCGATTGAGATTAGCCTAATCCAATGGTTGGTTGCATGCGTACCCCCCTCGGCCTTGATGCTGAGAAGACGCACATGAAAAAGCTTTCCCTTTCCCTGCTCATTCTGCTGGCTTCGGCCAATTTGTACGCGCAAGGCGGCTCGGCAAATGCCGCCCCCAGCGGATTCTTCAACCAGTGGATGGCCCGCACTTCGGCCACGCAAGCCAAACAGCCCGCATGGGCAGTTCCGCTGGTCACAACCTACACCGGCCTGATCCAGGTAGTGCGCACGGACATTGTCCGCCAGGTTGCGCCGGCCCTGACCGACACCTGGAACCTGGATAACAGCAAAGGCGTAAACGTGGTTCCCTGGGCCAATACAGAATTTGCCGTCGATCTGCCGCCGTATATCAAGCACAACTCGACGGCTGTGGATGGCTTTGGCGATTTTTCGCTTCTCGCCAAGTACCGCATCGCCAGCGGCAACGCGCAGCACGGCAACTATACGTTGAGCGCCTGGGTGCTGACTACCGTGCCTACCGGCAGCTACAAGAACGGCTCGACCAATGCCAGCGTCCAACCCAACGTGGGCGGGGGCAAGGGCTTTGGGAATTTCGATGTCCAGACCTCAATCGGTGCGACGCTGCCCACCGGCACCCCCGCAACCACTACCGCAGGACGGCCCATTCTCTGGAATACAGTGGCGCAGTACCGCGTAGCCAAACTCTTCTGGCCAGAGCTTGAGAGCAACGCCACCTTCTACAAGGGTGGAAGCAACGACGGCAAAACGCAGGAGTTCATCACCCCTGGGTTGATAGTGGGCAAATGCGCCCTGCATCCGTCCGACCCCAAGTCGCGCCCCGGCCTGGCCTTTGGCGCTGGTATGCAGATTGCGACAAGCAAAGTGCATAGTTACAACCATGCGTTGGTTCTGACCGCGCGATGGATTTTCTAACCCATGAGGGTGGTCTGTGGACCTGACGGGGTTCACAGACCACCCTCATGGGGAAGATTTTGCCTTCGCAAATTTGATAATTCTTGCCTCGGCGCCGGAGTAGCAGCGAAGAGGATTTATTCAGAAATGCTCTTGCGTTCAATATGCATTTTCTTTTAAGCTGCTTACATAAGGCGAGATCGTAAAGTCGCCGATATTCCGCATTCATCCCGCACCGAGCTGTGGCGGGGCTACCATTACCACAAAATTTGTAGGACTCTATGCTGAAATAAATTGCATTTTTATGCAATTTATTCATTATTAAATCGGGCAAACGAAGAGTCCCTGCGATCGTTTTCGGTCGCAACCATGTTTTTCGCTGCTTGAATTCTGCCTCACATTTATTAGTTGAGGAGTGTGCTGTTCTGCATGCAGACGAATGAAGATTACGGCGTAAACTCTTCCACGTTTGATCGAACAGCCTGAAACCATCACTGTGAAAATCAGTTGAATTCATCAACCATTCATCAGTTTCTGCGAATGTAATTGATGGAACGAGCCGAGGGGAGTTGCGCCTTTATGGGCATCCTCCAAGCATAGTGGTTCTAATTCTGTGGCAAAGCCGGAATCAGCGATGCGTTTCAGCCCAGGAATTCCGGGCGCTTGCAGATAAGTGTTTGACGACGTATGCGAAGAAACTCGCATACCCACTTACGAGAGGAAAAGAGAGGCCTAATGAACTTGCAACTCAAGACTGCTGCCGTGGTAATGCTGGCGGCTAGCCTTTTGGCTACCAGCGTGTATGCCCAAGAACCGGCGCCGACGACAAAGAAGCACGCGGCTGCCAAGAAGGCGAAGACCCCGCCACCCCCCACCGTTGAAGAGCAGATCAAAACCCTGCGCGACGAACTGGAAGGCCAGATCAACGGCCTGAAGAGCGATCTGGCAACCAAGGACGCGCAACTGAAGCAGGCGCAGCAGGCTGCCGCCGATGCACAGGCCGCCGCCGACAAGGCGCAGGCCGCTGCCTCAGCCCAGCAGCAGGCGGTAACCGAGAATGCTTCCGCAGTGACCACGCTGCAGAGCACCGTGACCGACCTGAAGGGCAACCAGGCTTCGCTGGCCACCACGGTCTCCGATGCGACCTCCAACGTGAAGAAAATGCTGGACAATCCCACCGCGTTTCACTATAAGGGCATCGCCATTACCCCCGGAGGCTTCGCCGCGGCTGAAACCGTGTACCGTACCAAGGCCACCGGCGGCGATATTCCGACGGCTTTCAGCGCGATTCCTTACGAGGGCGCGGATGCTTACTCGTTGAGCGAGTTCTACGGCAGCGGCCGCCAGTCGCGCCTGTCCATGATGGCCGAGGGCAAGACCAACTGGGGAACGCTGCGCGGCTACTTTGAGGGTGACTTCCTGGGCACAGGCATCACGTCGAACAACAACCAGTCGAACAGCTATGTATTCCGTCAGCGCGTACTCTATGCCCAGGCCGAGACCAACACCCACTGGAAGTTCGCCGGCGGGCAGATGTGGACACTGGCTACCGAAGACAAAAAGGGCATCTCGAACCTCTCCGAAGACATGATGACACCGCAGACCATAGACCCGAACTACGTTCCGGGCTTTGTCTGGACCCGCCAGTATGGCTTCCGCGTGGTGAAGAGCTTCGACAAAGTCGCCTTCGGCTTTTCGGCAGAGAATCCGCAGTTGCTCTACTCGGCAGCGCTGGCGGGTAGCACGCCCTACGCGATTCTGGGATCGGCTGGCGCCAACGGCGGCAACTACAACGCAGCCATCAGCGGCTTGAGCGGCCTGACCACCTACGTTCAGAGTTACACTGGCCTCACCACCGAGGACAGCGCCGGCAACTCGGTCTATAGCTACATTCGGAATTACAACACCGTCTCAGCGAACAGCAACATCACCAACATCTCCTTCAATCAGGCACCCGATTTGCTCTTCAAGGCAGCGATTGATCCTGGCTGGGGACACTATGAAATCTTCGGCATCGCCGGCTTTGCGCACGAGACCGTTTACCCCGGAGTCACGCAGAACTCGGTCAAGTACGGCGGCATTACGGACATCGAAGGCTTTGCCGGCGCCGCTCCGGGCACCGCTGTGGTGGCCAAGTCATCGACTGCCGGCTATAACGTGAACAGCATCATTTTGGGGGGCTTTGGCGGTAGCCTTCGTGTCCCAGTCATCAGCAAAGACAAGCTCACTGTTGGCGTAAAGGGTCTATATGGACCCGGCATGGGCCGCTACGGCGACACCACCCTGTCCGACGTGACCAACGACCAGAACGGCGATCTGAAGCCGATCCACAACGCATCGGGACTGTTAACTGTTGAATCCAGGCCGACACCGCGTCTTCTGCTCTACATCAACTACGGTGGCGACTATGCGTCGCGTGCCGACTACGCAACCACGGCCCTCACGCTCACGGATCCGACAGCGACCTTCTGCGAAACCGGCGTAACGGCTGCGAACGCCGCCACATTCTGCTCGGCTAAACCGACAGCCGCGATGTTTGCGACCGGCGGCAGTTACGGTTCGCATTTCACGGCAGCCCCTGCCGTTACCGCGATCGGCTACGGCTCGCGCTCCGCGAACATTTCGGCAACCTGCGCCACCGTGGCTAATCCGGGCCTCGCGTCCGGTTCGGTGGGATTCCAGCCAGCGGGTTCCGGATGCGGAAACAACACACGCGACGTGCAGGAGATCACCGGCGGCTACTGGTATGACCTCTACAAGGGCGACCACGGTCGCCTGCGCCAGAGCATCCAGTACGGTTACGCGGTCCGCGAGGGCTGGTCCGGCGCTCCTCCGAGTGCCACCGCAGCCTGGAGTCGGCGCCAAGGGCATCGACAACATGTTCTGGACCAGCTTCCGCTACTACCTGCCGTAAACTTCGGTTTACGCCGAGCAAGAGGGCAGCCCACCAGTTGGGCTGCCCTCTTTGTTTCTGCGGAAGATTTAGAGCATTTTCAGGGTCCATGTAAGGTGACCTCCTGCTATCCCACCCTAGCCGCAAAAACAAAGACGCGGCGAGGGTGGGGCACCAATCCTTACGCCATCCATGAAAATGCTCGATTTCTACGGCAGTACATAGCGCAGGTTGGCGTACCCGGCGAAGACGTGCGCGTCCTTGGGGGTCAGAGGAACCACGTACCACGGTGCACGGGTAATGTAGGAACTCTGCGTGAGGATCTGCACCGAGCCGTACCCCTTCTGCTTCCAGAGCGTGGTCTGGGTGCCAAAGGTTCCCTCCTGGATGGCGCGGTTATTGCTGTTGGCGCTGCCTACAAACCCGTAGCCGACCAGCTTGCCGGTGCTGGGATCGGTGGAGAAGACGCGGTCGAAGTATGCGCCGCTGTAGGAAAATTCCAGCAGGTCGCGCTTCGTGGCTTGCCACTCCGCCGAGGCGATGCCGGAGCCCGAATGAACCAGTTGAGCCCGGAAGGGCGCGGTGGTTGAGCCGTTCTGCGCGACGACGAAGCCGGGGCCAAGGCCTCCGATATAGCGCCCACCGCCATCGCTCCAGAAGCCGGTCAAGATCAGATGGAGATTCTTCGCGGCAGCCAGGTTCGCCACACTGGAGATGCCAGCGCCTTGATGAATATCAGTGGATGCGCTGGTCTTGGTGACCGATTCCGGGGTAATAATATCGACCGGCGTCAGCAGCCCGGCGGTCTCAAAGTGCCAGACGCGCTGGCCCCAGTGGGAATCGGCAGAAAGCTTGGCAATCACATCTGGATGCAGTGCCGGTGTCGAGGTGCCTCCGCCCGCGCCGGAGCTTGAGTTGGTATCGGTCTCGGTGGTGCTGAAGAGCGATGGGAAGGTGGCCGCGCTGCCGCTGAATTGCTCCGGATTCTCAACCGAGAGACCCAGCGCGACACTGTCGTTGAAATGATAAACGCCGCGCAGTTGCGCCTGGCGGGCATAGGTGAGGCCGACCTGATAGTTGGTGTCCAGATGCAGCGTGTTGTAAATCTCCGAGAGGAATGGCGAGACGCCGACGCGGTTGGGGGTCAACAGAGACCAGCTCTGCCCTCCGAGCAGCTCCCACTTGCCGCGCGCAACATCGGTGAAATAAACGCGCAGGCGGAAGGTATCGGAGTTGGTGCTGACGTAGGCGTTGGAAGGCAGATAGCCGTTGAAATCGGCCTCGCCATAGCCGAAGACCTTGGTATTTCCAAAGACCTCATCGGCACGAATGCTGACACGTGAGCTTTGCGCCGTGAAGCGGGTCTCGCTCAGTCCTCCGGTGATGGTGTTGTTGAAGGGAATGGAAGCAAAGGAGGTGCCAAGGCCGCTGCCCACATCTGTGGAGCGATAGTACGAGGTGAAGTCCACCCAACCGCCGGGTGTGAGCGATCCATTACCGAAGTGAATGGAGAGCGGCGCATCAGCAGCTTCAGTGCCTTGTCCTTGCTGCGGCCCTTCCACTGCGGCCAGAGCAGGCGCGGCGGGGTGCGTGGACGCTGCACCGGATACTGCCGTGAGCGCATGAGCGCCGGTGTTCAAGCGCGCAACATCGGTTGCCGCTGCCAGTTCCTGGTTGGCGCTGGAGCCGTCTACAGTTCCAGCTCCACTGCCCGGCGCAATGGAGGTCAGTTGGCTCCGCAACTGCTCAATCTCGCTCTGCTGCTTTTCCAGTTGCCGCCGCTGCGTTTCAAGCTGCTGCGCCTGTGCGCGAATGACGGCCTGCACCTGATCCAGAGCAGCCCGGACCTCGGCAGGCAAAAGCGGCGTGGCAATTGAGCCATCGCCAGCTACAGGCGGATTTGCTGGGGCGCTATTTGCAGCGGCGGGGATCGCTGCAGTTGGGGCGGGAGCGTTCTCAGCCGTAGCCGGCAACGCGATCATGCCCAGAACCAGGGAAAAGCCAATGAATTTGCGTAACATGGTGGTCTCCTCAGTGTTTTTCAATCCAGCCGGCGCAGACACGAAGTCAGAGCCGCGACGGATTGAGCAGTATGGGTTTGGTTGTTGGGTCCGTAGGAATTGGAATCTAGCTGCGCGAAGCGGGCAGGCAACACCGGCAACAACATCCAGTCACCGTGCGCATTTGGGATGCGCGGGCGGCGTGGGCAAAATGTGTTGTCGTTGCAGTGAACACGGAACTCCTGTGCTCTGATAGCTATTGAGTGTGAAGATCATGCGGAAAGACAGAAACGCGAAAGAGGCCAGCGGGAGCTAGCGACAGGAGAGACAACAACACGCGATTCTGGGGATGCCTTGCATCGTTTTTCCAATCTAACGGCCAGCCCGGCGAATGTCAACCTGAAATCAGCGAATGACCGCCACCCATCCGCTGACTTGCCGACTCGCTGACCTGCTGACTCGCTTACTGCTCTTTCGGTTCCCCTGTCGCGATAAATGCAATGCCGCCGAGATCGGTCCCCGACGCCAGCACATCGCGGATGCGCTCTGGATTGGGTTGCTGTAAAGTAGTTACGGAATTTGATTCACTGTGCGCGGCAGCGCTTTCAAGCAGCCGCACGGCGGCCTCCGGCACTGTCCCTTCCGGTAGCCGGAAGATCCACGGCACATTGGTCGAAGTCAGCGCCTTGTCATTGCTGAGTGCAACCACCGGCACAAAGGCCTTGAGCGCCAGTTGCTCGGCGAGGTGCGCGGCATTGCGATCGAGCGCCACAATCGCCAACGCGTGCTGGTCCATCAGAGCGTGAACCAGTTCGGTGGAAGCCACGCCCCAGTTCTGCCCGCTTTCAACTGGAATCAGCTTCCACTGTTGACCTTTGGGAATCGCGGCCAAGGCCGCTTGCATCGGAGATCCTTGCGCGATCTCGGCGGCTTTCTGCCCAAAGAGAATCACAGAGACCGGCCCTGTGGGAAGATCGGCGCGATGCGGGCCGTTGTACGCCACGCCGTCTTCGCCTACGCGCGCGTAGGGTTCATGTCCTCCCTCAGGCTCGGTCCACGCCTGCGGTGCAACCAACTGCGCTTGCGCGCCGGAAGATTGTGCTGGTGCGGTATTTTTTTCCATTCGGGCGATGCGGTAGGTGATCGCGCCATCCTTCACGGTACCCAGATACATCGGCGCAACATTCTTCTGGTTAGGATCGAAGATCATCTTTCCGGTCACGCCATCGTACTGCTCGATATTGGCCAGCGCATCATGGATGCGCGCGCGATTCAACCCCGCCTTGCAGATCGAGTCCAGCAGCGCATTCATTGCGTCATAAGCAAGCGACGCAAATTGCTCGGGCTTCTCATGGAAGCGCGCCTCGAAGCGGCGGTTGAAGTCGATCCACTTCTGGTCCGTGCGCGTCGGGTCGTAGGGATAGACTGCCTCGAAGCCATCGGCAGCCGTCCCGGCCTCGGCAAGCAGCGTCGGACCCAGCGTGCGATATGCGCCGAAGACGCGCTGTTTCATCCCTACCGCTCGCATCTGCTTCAGAATCCCTGCGGCCTGCGTCTCATCGGCCCACAGCACAATCGCATCCGCGCGCGATGATTTGATCACCTGCAACTGCTTCGAAAAATCCGTATCGCCGGGCAGATATTTCTGCTCGATCACCAGCGGATGCCCCAGCCTGCGCGCCGCATCGCGAAACTTGAGCACGCCGAAGCGCCCGTAGCGGCTGTTCACGCGCAGCAGCGCCACGCGCTTCATGCCCAGTTCGGTAAAGATGCGCCGGGCCAGTGTCAGGCTCTGCACGCGGTCATCCTGAATGTCGGTGAAGTACCAGGGAATATACGTCTCGGGAATCGTGGGATCGGTCGAGGCGGAGTTGACAATGGGAATCTCTGCGCGCAGAGCGACACGCAGCGCAATGTGCGTGGACTCGGAACTGATCGAGCCGAAGATCGCCCAGTCCTTGTCGTCATAGATCATCTTCACCGCTTCATTCGAGGCCGAGCCCCAGATCGTCAGGGTCGGTCGGCCGGTCCTCGCCATAAACAGCCTTGGCCTGCCAGTTGTCGTAGTCGTTGTGCAGCATCAGCCGGAAGGGCTTGCCGCCGTAGCCGCCGTGCGCGTTAGCTTCTTCCACGGCCAGTTGCGCGCCATGCAACATGCGCAGCCCGAAGACCGATTCGGGGTTGTGCTCGATGGGTCCGAAGAAACCGATGCGCACTTCTGTAATGTCTTTCGGCTCGGGAAGATCGCGTCCCGCGCCCGAGTAAATGTTGGGATGGGTGTAGTTGAGGTCGTATGGCTCGGCGAATTTCGCATAGGGACTCATATCCGCAGGTTCGCCTGCATACGGCGTCGACCACGCGGTCCTTCGGCGGTCCCGGCGGATGCGCTCCGCACTCGCACGTGCCCTTGCCGGTGACCGTCACCGGAACCGCGTTCTGATCCCGCAGTTGCGAACTGTCCTGGCTCGCATACTGCGCAGCGGCGCTCACAGCGCAGAGCAATACAGCAACCGGCAACCATCCCTTGCGCATCGCGAGTTACTCCTTGCCGGCTTCTACTTTTTCGGTCTGGAACATGGCCATCGCTTCAATTTCGACCAGCAGTTCAGGCCGGCAAAGATGCGCCTGAATGCCGATCGATGCGGGCACCGGGTCGAGCCCCTGCTCCTTGTAGAAGGCCGTGCGCAACTGGTTGAAGACATCGTAGTCGCGGTCGATGTCGCGCAGATAGCAACTGGTGCTGCACGATGTCCTTCCACGTCGCGCCTTCGCTCTCCAGCAGGCCGGTGATGTTGTCGAAGGTGCGCTGCAGCTGCGCCGGCAAAGTCGCCGATATGAACGCTGACGCCGTTCTCGTCGATCGAAGCCGTGCCGCGAGATGATCAGAATCGTCAGCGCCGTTCAAGTCAATGCGCATGCCGCGCGAGAACGAACTTGG
The DNA here is from genome assembly GCA_963713645.1 of uncultured Acidobacteriaceae bacterium. Lineage (GTDB taxonomy): Bacteria > Acidobacteriota > Terriglobia > Terriglobales > Acidobacteriaceae > Telmatobacter. The sequence goes on from CAVQMQ010000003.1 coordinate 45,508, forward strand.
CTTGGCGTAGTGATATGCCTCGTTGAGCACGCCGTGGTTGGTCATGGCGCGCTTGTTCGATTGGTCGCGCTTGGCAATGGTCTCCAGAATTTCCGCAAATGCATTCATTGTGTGCTGCTCCTCTGTTTTTATTGTTTTTGATGTCCCTGTTGTGTTTGACGAATCCCGTGGCTCAATCCCTTGGCGGTTGCGACCCAGATGTCCTCGCCTTGGAAGTCGATGCCGAGAACGTAGTTGTGCGCCGGCGCTGTAGTTGACCGCCACCGGCGTCACCTTGCCTGCCGCATCGCGCACCGTCATCTCCGGCTTGCCGTCTTTGAGCGAGTGGCGATAGACGGCCCAGTTCACGCCGTCGTAGTAAGCCAGCCCTTTGTCCGTGCAAAACCAGGCGCGCGTTGCCGTCCACGCCCTTGATGTAGTTGGTAAAGTTCGAGGGAAGCCCGCTGTCTTTTGTCAGAAAGTTGTGCCAGTAGCGGCCGTCGTAGCGGCTGTCGCCAAAGTAAGTGGCCGCCCAAAGAATATTGTCTACATAACTGACCGAAGTGACAATCTCGTGGATCAGCCCCTGATCCTTGAAGAGCACAATCTCGTTCTCGCCGTCCGGGTCGTCGTACTTGTCCCAGCGCCTGTGTCTTCTGGTCGTACTCCAGCAGCGCCGCTGCCCCACACTGCGTAGTAGACCTTTGTCGGCGTGGCGGAAACGCCGTAGGCCCATATCTCTGTCATCGGCGTGTTGCGCTCGTTGTAGAGCGTCCATTGGCCGGTGCGCGTGTTCAGCTTGCAGCCGCCAGCCGCCGTGGCCACCCACACGTTTTCGCCCTTCGACAGAGACGCCGTAGACCACGTCGTTGCTCAGCCCGGAGTTCAACTGCGTAAAGCTGTCGATGCGCCCGCCGGAGATGCGGCTCAACCCGCCCATCGTTCCTGCCCACACATCGCCGGTGCGCTTGTCCAGCGCCAGCGAAAGCACCGCGCGATGCGCCAGGCCGTCCGTGGTCGTGTAGGTCTTCCACTGCATGATTCTCGTAGAGCGCCAAGCCCGTTTTCGGTGCCCGCCCAGATGCGGTCGCCATCCACCAGCACGGCGTAGACATGATTGTCGGGCAGGCCGTTGGCCGTGGTGAAGTTTTCAAAGCGGAAAGCGCGGCATCTGTGGGCAGCAGACGATTGCCGCATGCGGCGCGCGCAGTCGCAGAGCACCGCGAAAAGCATGCAACTGCCATGCATGCAAATCGAAATCGATAATGAAGCTTCTTCATCGCGTCCTCAAATACTCAATCAGATCGTTGAGTTCATCCTTGGTCAGATCGTTGGTGCGCCCGTGCTTGTCGTCCGGGTTGTAGACCGTCCAAATCTCTTCCAGCGTGTGCGCCGAGCCGTCGTGCAGGTAAGGCGCGGTCAGCGCGATGTTGGTCAGCGGCGGCGATTTCAACAGGCCGGAATTATCGGTCGGCTTGCGCGTTCCCACGTCGAACAATTTCTGATTCGTTCCCTTGGGCCCGCTATGGCAATACGAGCAGCGATTGCTCTCCGGAATCGGCTTGCCGAATTTGTCCGTGTCCCGCTCGAAGATCGCCTTGCCCGCGCTCCTGCGCCGGCGTCATCTCGCGCCCCGGCAGCCTCCAGCGATTGGGCCGCGGCAGCAAGACTGCGAATATAAACCGTAAGATCGGCAAGCGTCAGATCGTCGTATTCTCCGAGCGCCAGAAATATTTTTCCGTCCGCGGCCCGCACTCGGTGGGAATGTTCGGATTGCCGCCATTCCACTTGTATGGCTCCGTGTCCTTGACGCCTTCGAGCAGTTTGTTGTCCACAATGTCGCGGCCAAATCCATCCGGCTCCAGATCCCAGGTAAGGCCGTCGAAGGTGGAATCGATGTGGCAGTTGGCGCAGCCGATCTGTCCTTGAAACGAATAGCGCGCGGTGTAGAAAGTCTGTTCGCCATGCCGCAGCGCCGAGACTGTCTTCGGCCCGTCCAGCGTGATCGTGGAAGCCACGCGATTGGTGCGCGTATCAATCACGCTGATCGTATCGTCCAGCCGGTTGGCGACAAACAGCCTGCGCCCATCGTGGCTGAGCGTCAGTCCGCGCGGATTGTGCCCCACCGCAATGCGCGCCACAACATAGTTCGCGCTGGCCGAAAGATCCTGCACAAAGATCTCCGCGATGCGTGTGAACAAAGCGCAGCAGCCGCGGCACATCGATGACAGTCACCATCTCCGAGCCGCCGCAGGTGACATAGATGCGCGACTTGTCCGGCGCAATCGCCACGCCGAAGGGCTGCGATGCGTAGCGCTCCAACTCGTCCAGCGGAATTTCAACCGGCTTGCCCACATCCGCGCCAAACAGCGTCAGCGTATACGCGAATGCTCCGCCGTGTTCCAGATGCGCCAGCGGCACAAGATTCTTGGGATGATATTCGGCCACCACGCCCAGCCGGCCATCGGCGGAGAAGGCCAGATGAAAGACGCCGGCAATCGCGTGCAGCGGAATGCGATCCACCACCACCGCGCGCGCCGCGTCGATCACCGTAATCTCCGACTCCGGCGCAGTGCGATTATCCAGATCGGTCCGCACCTGAGGCGGATTCGGATAAACATGCGTCGCATAAATTCGGCTTCCATCCGGCGAGAGCGTCAGGTAGCTCGCGCCGCGCCCGGCCAGCAGCCGCTTCTCTTCCACGCCGGTCTGCGCATCCAGCACGGCCACATCATTGCGAGATGCGATTGGCCACAAACAGATGCTTGCCCGCGCGATCTTCCACCACACTCGATGGCTCCGCGCCCACCGGCCAAGTTGCCGTCACCGCAAGCGTCCGCGTATCGATCACCGAGATGCGTGTCGTCCCAGGAGTTGGTGACAAACAGCCGCGCCCCATCCGGCGAAAGCGAAAAGCCGCGCGGCACGCGCCCACAGCAATCTTCTTGATCACCGCATAAGCTGGCCGCATCCAGCACCCGCACCTCTTCGCTCTGCTGGCAGAGCACGTAGAGCCGCGCGCCATCCGGCGAGAGCAGAACTTCAAGCGGCGAAGCGTAATCCTCCGAAGCAATCGCTGTCCGCGCATGAACCGCGCGATTCAGCGCGAGAGGGCAAACGCCAGCAGAGCCACGGCCACCGCAATTGCGGCGCAACACAGCAGCGCGAATTGGAGCACGGCTGCTCACTTCGCCGTCTCCCGCCTTTGGCTCTTCCACAGTCAGCACGCGGTCCACGCTCAGCTTCTCCAGCGTCTGCTCGCGCCCGCTGGGCCAGTGAACAATCAGCTTGTCGACCGTGGTTGCCGCGCCCAAGCCGAAGTGCAGCCGCTCGTCGTCCTGCGAAAGATAACCCGAGCCGGCCACGCGCTCCGCCGTCTGCCGCTTGCCCGCCGCGAAGACTTCAACCCGCGCGCCGATGCCGTCGCGATTGCTCTTCGTTCCTTTCGAGCTTGCACATAGCCAATCCAGTGGCCGGTATTCGTGGAGACATTATGCAGCAGCGTTCCCTTGCCGCCCAGGTTCACGACAAACGCATCCACCTTGCCGTCGTTGTCGTAGTCCGCAAAACATGCGCCGCGCGCCGTTGTGCGCTCGCTCAACACCGGACCGGCCTCGCGCGAAACATCGGCAAATTTGTCCGTTGCCAATGCCGCGAAAAAGCGTGTGCTCCTGCGGAATCAGGTGAATCAGTCCGCCGTGGAAGATAAGAATGTCCAGCAATCCGTCGTTATCGAAGTCGTAGATGCCCGTGCCCCAGCTAACATATTGCGCGTTCGCCTGCGAGACGCCGGTCTCCGCGCCGATGTCTTCAAAACTCATCTTTCCGGTGTTATGCAGCAACCGGTTGTAATGCCCATCGGTCACCCACAGGTCGAGAACGCCACGTCCTTCGAGATCGGCAAAGACCGGACCCATCGAAGAAGTCGATTCTCCGTTCTGGCCGAAGGCCGTGCCTGTGTCGTTCCCAATTTCTTCAAAGGTTCCGTCGTGTTTGTTATGAAAGAGGAAATTCTCCGTGCGGTCGTTGGCGACATAGATGTCGTCCCAGCCATCATTATCGAAATCGGCTGCGGTGACGCCCATCGTGCGTCCGACATACGCGCCAATGCCCGATTTATCCGTAACATCGGTAAAAGTTCCGTCGCAGTTGTTGTGATAGAGCCGATTGGTTTCGCCTTCGTAGTCCAGCGGCCCTGGATAGTTATCCGCAGCGTAGTAAGCGCGATATTTAGGATCGAATTTCACATACCGGCCCACAAAAAGATCGACGCATCCATCTTTGTCGTAATCAAGCCAGGTCGAGCTGATCGCCCATCCATCCACTTTGATGCCGGCCTTCGCCGTGACGTCAGTAAAATGGCCGTTGCCGTCATTGTGATAGAGAATCGTCTTTCCATAACCGGTAACCAATAAATCAACATAGCCGTCGTTGTCGTAGTCCGCAGCCGTCACCGCCATTCCATACATATCCGGATCAAGTCCGGATTGCTCGGTCACATCGGTAAAGTGTCCATTGCCGTCATTGCGATAAAGATGATTGTGCGGCGGAGTCGAGGGCTTGTCCTTCAGCGGATAGGGATGCATCGAGTCATCCAGCGGACGTCCATTGACTACATACAGTGACTGCCGTCCTGAGTTGTTGTAGTCAAACCAGACACACCCCGCGCCGGTCCCCTCGAGCAATGAACCCAACTGCCGCGAACCAAAACTGTGCGTAAAGTGGATGCCTGCCTTGTCACTGGCGTCTTCAAATCTGATCGCCGGCACCTGCGGCGCGGCAGGCACCTGCGGTGCGGCAGACGGCGCTAGCGCGCCACTCGGCTGCTGCTTGACGTCCTTGGATTGCGTCGCAGGCGCCTGGGCTGAGGCAATCGGAGCCGCGAAAAGAATCAGTATCAGCAGTCGAGCAGTCATTGTCAGTTGCCTCCAGAGGCTTTGCCCATAGTGATGGTCGCCGGCTTCTCGCCGGTGAGGTCAGCAGGGGGTGTCGTGCGCAATAGCACAGCAGGAACGCGATTCTCCGAAGCGCGCTCCGGGCCAGTATGGCAGCCGACACAGATGCGTTGTTCTCCGCTGCGAATCCAGAACCAACCATGCTCCTGGCGAACGATTGCGCCCTTGCCGTCGAGGAGTGCAAAACGAATCGGCCTGTCTGGCGGCACTTTTACGAAGAATGAGCCATCTGACTCCACCGGAGCCGTACCCATTGAAACTGCGTGGCCGGTCGCATCCATCGTCTCCAGCCGCACCGACGCGGGCGCGGCTTTAAGATCGCCTTCACGCGACTGACGCGCGTCTAAAGCCAACAGGTTTGCATAGGCCCAATCATGCAAACCAGAGGGATGGCGCTTGGGACGCGTGCGCGGCGCAACAACTACCGGCTCGACAATATCCTTTCCTGTAACGGCATAAATGGTTTTCAGAACTGAATTGCTTGCAAGCGATGAACCCGGCATCCATGATTTGAGCGCGTAGTGCGCGGAAGGATTGATGCGAGCGCTGACCAGCCACGCGCCCGAATCTGTTTCCGCAACCGCGCCTGCGTACTCAGCACGTGGCGCATCGATCTGGGCTTCCGCGGCCAGTGCTGAAGTGAACCGGGCCAGCGCAGCTCCATGCGTAAAGACCACGTCGCCCGAAGACAGTTGCTTCCCGCCCCAGCGCGCCTGGCCGTGGTCGCAGCGGTACGATTCAACTCCCGAGCCATCGGAGTAAACCAAAAACTCCTCCGGTGTAGCGCCAGTGCCCAGCGGATAATTCGCGGTGAAGAGAATACGCCCATCCATCAGTACATCGTTTGGAATCGCGCTGGCGTTCAGGTGCGAGAGCGGCAAAAGCTTTAAGCCAGCGTTTTCATCAATTGGCGCAAAGGCCTTAGGGGCGTCAGTGCCCGCAGTCTCTAGCTCATATCCGTGCGCGGTCTGGACCGCATAGAGCAGCCGGCCGGCGGGCAGGTAGAACGGAAGAATTGCATTGCTCCCGCCCGCAATCAGTTTGCGTAGCGAGTGATCGGCCAGCGTCAGTTCCCATATCTGCCAGGAATCTGCTGCGGTTTGTTTGCCTGCAAAGATTACGCGTTTTCCATCGAAAGAAATGTTGGCGTCTGCGCTCGCAACAAAGCTCGCAACCAGTGGCTCAACCTTCACTGCGCTTGCCTTGTCTGTATGAAGCAAGAGCAGTTGCGCTCCCAGCGGAAAACGCTCTGCATCCTGACCTGTACCGCTCAGCGCGGCGAGCGGATGGTAGACAGGCGCGGCGGTGACGACGATGTCCGGCTGCTGGGATTGCGCGGGTCGCATTGACAAGAAACAGAGCAATGCAATCAACCACGCCATGATGGCAGAATTCGCAATCCCGGGCAGCAGTTTCATCGCACTGCCTCCATCTGCATTGGCTCCGCCATCTCATTGCTGCACTCCGTTGCTCGAAGTGCAACCCAAGGCTCCAATGCCGTCATCATTTCTTCAAACTGCGCGAAATCCAGCGACTGCTCGCCATCGCTCCAGGCTTTCTTCGGGCAGGGATGCACCTCGACGATCATGCCGTCTGCGCCAGCCGCAACACTGACGCGCGCCAACGGCGCAACTAACTCACTATGGCCGGCGGCATGACTAGGATCGGCGATGACCGGCAGATGCGAGACCTGCTTGAGCAGTGCGATAGCCGCGACATCGAATGTATTGCGCGTGGCTGTTTCAAAGGTGCGGATGCCGCGCTCGCAAAGAATGACACGAGAATTGCCGTTGTCGAGGATCAGTTGCGCAGCACGCAGTAGATCAGCCACGGTAGCGGCCATGCCGCGCTTGAGTAACACTGGGCGGCCAGAGTGCCCAACAGCTTCGAGAAGCGCGTAGTTCTCCATGTTGCGCGTGCCGATTTGCAAAATGTCGGCGTACTCCGCGACCAGCGGAACATCTTCTTCAGCCATTACTTCGGTTACGATGGCAAGGCCCGTCTCCTTGCGCGCTTGGGCCAGCATCTTGAGTCCAGCCAGTCCGTGGCCTTGAAATGCGTACGGAGAACTACGAGGCTTGAATGCGCCGCCGCGCAGAATGCGCGCGCCGCAACGGCTGACGTGATGAGCAGTCGTGAGGAGTTGAGACTCCGTCTCGACTGAGCAAGGCCCAGCCATGGTGACAAACTCTCCGCCGCCGATTTCAAAGTCCAGCACCGGCACCCGTGTTTGCTCAGTCGCTGCGCTTTGCAATACGTCCGGGCTTTCAGAAAATCTTTGCCGCCAACAATCACGCACCGAGTGCGCTCCGTTTCTGGGGAAGCGGAAGATTCAGAGTATCGTGCAGGGATGGAGCGCGCCTCCATCCAAAGGTGGAGACCAGAGGCTGGATTGGCTGCATTGATCATTATGATTTGCTGCTGCAGCTTGTGATAGATGAACTTGACAGGGATGCAGAGCTCAGGCAATTGCCAGCGGCGGCGGGCGATAGCCAAAGGTCGAGTCAACAACAGCGGCAATGCCTAATGCAATTTCATCTTCATAGGGCCGAGCAACAATCTGCACGCCAATGGGCAGCCCTTCGGGGGACCTGCCAACAGGAATCACCGCAGCCGGAGCAGCCTGCACGTTGAACCATTGCGTTTGGCGCACGGCATCAAGGTAGCTGACCGATTGACCTTCGACAGTCCACTCCCGCTCGCCGTGACGAAAGGCGGGAATGCTGGCAACCGGACAGAGCAGCACCGGATACGCGCTCATCATGTGCAGTGTCTTTGCGCGCACCAGGTCCATCTCTGCCCAGGCGTCAAGCAACTGCGTTGCGCTGAGCGGACCTGCGGCTTTGGCAATGTCGAGAAACTCGTTGAATATCGGGCTGAGCAGATGCTCTTTGCCGCGAACCGCAGGCGCGTAAAACATGGCTCCGCACTGGACGAAGAATTTGGTCCAGAGTCTCCGCAAAGGTTCCAACGTTTGCGGACGAAATGGCTCAACACGAAAACCTGCTTCGCGCAGTGCTGCTGCGGCTGATTGAATAGCGGCGCATGTTTCCGGTGTGACGGGAACCAGGCCGTCGCCTTCAAAATAACCAATAGTGTTGGAACGCAATTCATCGAGAGTTGGTTCACGCAACGAAATGGGTGGACTGACCGGATCGTTCTTGTCCTGGCCAGACAAAGTGCGAAAGAGCAATGCTACATCGGCGATAGTGCGGGCCATAAGGCCGATTGCGCCCAATGTCGAGAAGGGTCCAACGCAAGGTGGCAAGTGGCCTGTACCAGGAATACGCCCAGGCGTAGGCTTGAGCGAACAGATGCCGGTGAAATGCGCGGGCAGACGCACGGATCCGCCGCTGTCAGAGCCGAGTCCCGCCGCAGAAAGTCCCGCAGCAATCGCCGCTGACTCACCACCGCTTGATCCGCCGGGGGTGCGATCCACATCCCACGGATTCGAAGTACGTCCATGCAGCAAATTGTCGGTCTCGTAGGCCATCAGGAACTCCGGGCAGTTGGTCGTGCCCAGTATCAATGCTCCGGCAGCGCGCAGGCGAGAGACGGCAACTGCGTCCTCGCGCGGGGTATCGCCCCGATGCAGCAAGCTGCCGATCTCGCACTTGAAACCTCGCGTTGCGATCGATGACTTCACGGTCACCGGCAATCCGAATAACGGCCTGCGGGACCGCGTACCACGCCACGCATCGTGCTTGCGCGCCCGATCAAGAACGCGATCTGCATCGAAATCCGCGAATACATTCAATTGCGGATTCAGCCGAGCAATCTGAATGAGGTGCGCTTCGGCTAACTCGACGACAGAAATTTCATCGGAGCGCAGAAGCTCTAGTTGCCGCACGGCGGATTGAAGGACTAATTCGTTCGCCATCTCCTTCATCGCTGGGCCGCCGTCGCAGCCGGATGCGCAGCATTGTCCAGCGGAGTTGCCGGCAGCGATTGATAGTTGAAGCGATAGGAATGAACTGGTTCGCCGGAATCGAAGCGATCATTCCACTGCAACTGATAGTCGAGGGACTGCGCGTCCTGCGGAAATTCCTCGGAGTCTGGGTAGGGATAAGTGCTCATCGCGTGGAATGGCAGTTGCGCGACGGTAAACGGCGATGCATCCCACCAGTCCATGTCTTTGACGAATCCGTTGGCGTAGAAGAAGTAATCGCGCCGCCAGCCTGTGGGCAATGCAGGTAGATGGGCTGCATCAAACTCTGCCGCGATCTCTTCGCCGCTTCCGAAGATGACAAAACGGTCATCGATTCCCGCAAGCAGTGGGGTTACATCGCCCATGCGCGTGTAATTTCCGCGCTGATGCTGAAAGGGGCCGGTGAGGCTGACGCGATCGTAGTCGTAATCGAGATCGCCGGGGCTTGGGCCTTCCATCTGTTTTGGGTAGCCGCGGAAATGCAGTTTGGCTGTGCTGAGCGGAATCTCGGTAGTGCGCGCTTGCGCATCTGTACTCTGATCGATGAGCGCCTGATCCCAGTAAATTTCAAGGTTTGTGACCAGGCGGATGCGGCGCGCGCCTGCAGGAAGTTTTCCGCTAAGGTCAACTACTATAGTGCGCTCCAGACCTGCGGGAAAGCCTACATCATCGGCTATATGCTGCCAGGAGCCATCAGGTAGTTGCGCCTCGACATAGGGAGAGATGGGCTTGATGCCTGCCTGCCATGCGGCATAGAGTGAGGTCGCACTGAAGTAGTTTACATAGCCGGTTAGCAGCAGGCGAAGCTGAGCGCTTGGCTGGACTTCTCCCAAATCCAACGTAAGGGCATGAAGATTCGCAAAGCCGTCATAGGGCGATGGAGTGAAACCGCTGACGAACTGGTGATCTCGGCGGCTCAATGCATCAAGGGCCTCACGACCCTTTCCGTCCCAAGCATCTACGGGCAAGCGCGCATCGCGAGAAGCAACGACGCGGCCTGAGGCAAAGGGCGGATCGTCGAGAAAACGCTCGTCAGGATTGACCTCGACATTCGCCGGATGATCGACAGCAACCAGCCGTAACTGGTCAATGTAGTTGACCTCTTCCATTGGCTCAATGAAGCGCAGGCTCAGTTTGTTGTTGGTCGGCGCAAGCTGCGACCTCTCGACTTTGACCCACTCGCCGGGGTTGGGGATATTGCGGCGCGTGGGCGTGAACCAGTGGCCTACAACACCGGCACCGATTACATCGGTGACTAACTTGTACTTATGCCCATCCCACGCAAAAAGCACCGGGCAGGAGCTGCCGCGGCGGTCAGCCTCTTTCATTGCAATGACTGCTTTTCCCTGAGTTAGTCGCGGCAGATCGATCTCATCCTGCAAGACCCCGGTGGGCCAGAGAATGCGCAGAAGATCGATACCCTCTGCATTGCCTAGCCCGACGAGAATCTGCGGCGGAGCTTGTGTTGCGTAGCCGGAGGAGCCGGCCAGCTCCCACTTCTGCCAGAGTCCGCTGGCGAAGACTTCCACCTTTACGCCGAGCGCGGTTTTGTTGTCGGCATAGCCGGAGAGATCAAGGCGAACGAAGTGATTTTTGTTCGCGCCGATGTTGCGCAACAGCACCGGAGGCGCGTTCAACTGCGTCACGATCAGATCCGGCGCGCCGTCGCCGTCTACGTCTGCGGCAATGAGTCCGCGCGGGGTTTGCAGCTTGACTTTGTCAAGTCCCAGCGCGCTGCTGACATCCTCGAAGCTGCCATTGCCCAAGTTACGAAATACTCGCAGCTGCGGACCTTTGGCCGTCTCAATGATCGCGGCGAGATCTATCCATCCATCGTTGTCAATATCGACTGCCGTCACGCCCCAGCCGCGCAACGTGTCCTTGAGCGGCAACTCCACACGCTCGAAGCTGCGCCCTACATGATTCGGCCCATCGACATTGCGCCAGAGAGTTAGTCCGGGCGCGCCCGAGTGAGTTACGGCAATATCCATCCAGCCGTCTTTGTTGTAGTCCAGCACGGAGATACCTTCCGATGGGGGCAGTGTTGCCGCGCTATATAAAGCTTGTGTTGGATACTTGCCCTCACGCGGATTTATATAAATAACCGGTGCTGGATTATCACCAGTGGTTACAATATCAACTGCGCGATCATCGTTGAAATCGGTGAGAATCGCCGCTTGCGTTTTTCCATTCCCACCGAGGCCGGTTGGCTCGGTCCACTCGGTAAATGTCTTGTCTCCGTTGTTGCGCCACAATACATTCGGTGCTGTGCCTTCTTTGAGAGGCGCGCCAGTTATGAATAAATCGAGATCGCCGTCGTGGTCGTAATCGATGAATGTAATTCCTGTAGGGCGATTGCGCGGCGCAAGTCCGGCCGCCGCTGTGACATTCTGAAACTTGCCTTTGCCGAGATTGCGAAAGAGGAGGACGGAGTCGTCGAGCGCAACGGCCAGATCATTCAATCCATCGCCGTCGTAGTCACCTACAGCGCAGGCAACAGCATGGCCGGATGCTCTGAGTCCTGCTGTATCTGTATCGATCTCTTCAAAACTTCCATCGCCTTTGTTGTGCAATACGCGAATGGCTTTTTCGCCGCTCTGCATCAGCACCAGATCCATCGCTCCAGAGCCAGTTACATCTAACATGCAGGCTCCGCCGGAGGTGGTGAATGTTGCTGATTTCGTGGACGTGGAGACCAGCGGCTGCGCCACAAGCTGCACGGGAATCATCTTATGGTTGCCGGTCTCCGGATCCTGGATGGCTTCGACCGTGGAGTAGTGGCCCTGCTCGCCGTAAGAGAGTCCGATAGCGCTCGAAATCTTCGCGCTGGTCAGATGCTGAAAGCGCTGAAAGTGCACTTTGGCCTCAACCGTGTGGCCGGAGCGCTGCAAGGCTCGCGCGGTGGCAAACTCCGCCGAGGCATGGTTGGAATCGATGGCGAGAGCCTTGGCCAGAATTGCAACCGCCTCGTCGAACTTCTTCATCTCCTGATAGCAGACACCCTGAAAATAATAGGAGTCCGCATCGGCGGGATCGATCTTAGATGCCTGTTGAAAGCTGGCCAGCGCGGCATCGAGTTCATTACTTGCGTGCTGGGCAAGGCCGAGGTTATACCAGGCCCGCGCGCTGGATGGATCAATCGTAAGCGCCTGCTTGATCCACTTCTCGGTCTCGTCGGGCTTTTGCAGATAGAAAAGCGCGATGCCCTCATTGACGGCGGCCTGCGCCAGCTTTGGATCTTTCTTGAATGCGTCGGCAAAGGAGCCGGCGGCGCGCTCGGTGAATTGCTGGCCCATCTGCGCCACGCCGCGATTGTTGAGCCGCACGGCCTCGGCATCGTAGCGCACCTGCGCCTGGGATATAGTGGCGAGCGCAGCAAAGACCACAGGCAGCAGCCAGGCAAATCGCATCTTCCATCTCTCCTATTACGGCTCGAAACTGCATCGCCGCTCAATCCATCCGGAACCATTCAGTTTATGCGAAGCGGCCAAACACTGGCATTTTCCAATGGCGGCCACTGCCTGTACCAGCGTGAAACATTTCTCATAATCTGGAATTCGGGCCTAAATCGCAGCCATTTACGACCTTGCGGGCGACAGCCATCACAATTGTTCAATCCCATGCGGTCTTATACTGGTTAAGTGACTCCACCGCTTGAAAAACTCAACTGGCGCAGCTTTCTGGCTCGTCCGCGCTTGCCTTCGCCGCCGCCCGAGGTTCTGGACGCGCTTTATCAGGAGCCGTTGTTGATTACCGGTGCGGGAGGCTCCATCGGCTCCGCGTTGGCTTTACGGCTGGCCGCGCTGATGCCACCTGTGCTGCTGCTGCTCGAAGCCTCCGAGCGTGGACTCTACAATCTCCGCAGTGCGTGGGCCACTGCAGGCGCGGCCTGCCCGATTGCGCCGATTCTGGGCAGTGTGCAGGACCGTTATCTGCTCGAAGAAGCCTTCACCGCCCATGCGCCGCGCATCGTCTTTCATACCGCGGCCTTCAAGCATGTACCGATGATGGAAGAGCATCCGCTGCAAGCCATTGCCAACAACATCATTGCTACGGAGACACTGGTTTCTGTGGCCAGTTCACACGGTGCGCGCGTGGTATTGGTCTCAACCGACAAAGCCGTTGAGCCAGCCAGCGTGATGGGCGCAACCAAGCGCGTGGCCGAGCAGATTGTGCTTACCGCCGGAGGCACTGTTGTACGCCTGGGCAATGTACTGGCTTCGCATGGCAGCGTGGCAGGCATCTTCGCGCAGCAGATTTCACAAGGCGCGCCGGTGACCGTAACCGATCCGGCCGCGCGGCGCTTTTTCCTGACCGTTGACGAAGCCGTCAACCTGCTGATCTTTGCGGCGGCGCGTCCGGTGCCGGCATCGCTGCTTGCGCCTGACCTGCCAACCTCACACTCCATTGCCGAGCTTGCGACATTTATCGCGCGCGAAATTGCTCCCGAGAGCCAGCTCTCCATCGAGTTCATCGGCCTGCGCCCCGGCGACAAGCCAATGGAGCGGCTGTGGCCCGAAGGTGAAGTCACGCGACCTGTCAGCCAGGGAGGAATGGTCTCCATCCAGACTCCGGTGATTGAAGAGTTGGAACTGGTGCGTGGACTCGACGGGCTGCGCGCCTCACTTGAAAACCGCGATCTGGCTCGCGCGCTTGGGCATCTGCGCGAACTGGTTCCTGATTACATACCCAGCCAGGCAGTGCAGGCGCTCTCGCGGCAGTTTGGCCCGCGGGTCTGCACATGAGCGGGACCGGTCTGGCGGGGATGGAGGCGCAGGCCGCCAAGCGCCGCATCGGCGTAGTTACCACATCGCGCGCCGACTATAGCCATCTCTATTGGCCACTGCGCGAGCTGCAAGCGCGTGAAGATATTGAACTCGGGGTCTTCACACTCGGCGCGCATCTTTCGCCGGAGTTCGGCGCGACGATCCAGGAGATTGAACGCGACGGCTTTCCGATTCGCGCGAGAATCGAATGCCTGCTCAGTTCCGATACCGACACCGGCATGGCCAAGACGATTGGCCTGGCAACGCTGGGCCTGGCCGACGCGCTGACCGCATGGCGTCCCGACCTGCTGCTGCTCATCGCCGACCGCTATGAGATGCTTGCCCCAGCCTCAGTTGCCGTGGCGCTGCGGATTCCGATTGCCCACATCGAAGGCGGGGAAGTCTCGCAGGGTGCAATCGACGACCAGATCCGTAATGCACTTACTAAACTGGCGCACATTCATTTCACTTCAACAGAAACAGCTCGCCGAAGAGTGACTGCGATGGGTGAGGAACCCTGGCGTGTGCATCGGGCAGGCGCGCCGTCGCTCGACCACTTGCAACGCTCCACACTGCTCAACCGCGCGACCTTGGAAGAGCGGCTCGGCTTGCAATTTTCGCCGCCTGCGCTGATTGTCGCCTATCATCCGGTGACAATATTGAAGGACACAACCGTTGAAGCGGATGCTGTTTTTACCGCGCTTGCCGCAGTTCCAGGGCAGCTGATCTTTGTTTATCCCAACTCCGATGCAGGCAGCTACGGACTAATTGCGCGAGTGCAGGCGTTAATCGCCGCGCGGCCGCAGACGCATCTATTCGTCAATCTTGATGCAGTCACTTACTGGAGCCTGTTGGGCCAAGCTGACGCCATCATCGGCAACTCATCCAGCGGCATCATGGAAGCAGCCTCCTTTGCACTGCCCGCGGTTAACATCGGCATGCGGCAGCAGGGCCGCGAACGCGCCGCGAATATCATCGATACGCCCGCGGAGACCCGCGCGATACTGGATGCGATTCGCCGCGCGGTCGATCCCGCCTTCCGCAACTCGCTGCGTGGGATGGTGAATCCCTACGGCGACGGGGACGCTGCGGCGAAGATTGCTGAGGTGCTAGCGACTGTCCCGCTCAATGGACTGCTGATCAAGCAGCCCGCTCCCCTACCGGACGAAATACGATGATGTAGATGGACGAGCTGACGCTTAGCACAGCGACTGTAGAAAAGTCTGCCGCACCGCAGGTGCCGCTGTCGTCGCCGGATATTACTCAGGTGGAGATCGACGCTGTCACGGCAGTCCTGTGCACCCCGCACCTCAGCCTTGGCCCAGAACTCGCGGCCTTCGAGAACGCGCTCGCCGCATACCATGGCGTTCCTCACGCAGTGGCCGTCAGTTCCGGCACTGCCGGGCTTCATCTGGCGCTGCTCACGCTGGGCATTGGCGCGGGCGATGAGGTGATTGTCCCCTCTTTCGCGTTTATTGCGGTCGCCAATGCCGTTGCACAGGTGGGCGCTACGCCGGTCTTCGCGGAGATCGACACAATCACGTTGAACCTCGACCCCGCGAGTGTAGAAGCGGCCATCACACGCCGCACCCGCTGTCTCCTCGTCGTTCACACCTTCGGAGTCCCAGCGCAGATGGACGCCCTTCTGGAAATCGCCCGCCGTAAGGGCCTGTTCGTGATCGAAGACGCCTGCGAGGCCATCGGTGCGGAGTTCGACAGCCAGCGCGTGGGCAGCTTCGGCGATCTGGCAGTCTTCGGCTTCTATCCCAACAAGCAGATCACCACGGGAGAGGGCGGAGCCGTACTCACCCGCAATCCTTCTCACGCCGCCCGGCTACGGTCGCTGCGCAATCAGGGCCGCGTTCCCTCCGGCGACTGGCTGGACCACGCCGAGGCGGGCTTCAATTACCGGCTCTCGGAGCTGGCCTGCGCGCTGGGCCGCGTGCAACTGGGCCGTATCGGCGAGATTCTAGCGCGGCGCGAGACGGTCGCCGAACGCTATTCTGGACTGCTCGGCAATATTCCCGGCCTTGAGCTGCCGCCGCTCTCACTGCCGCGCCGCAGCCTGAGTTGGTTCGTCTACGTTGTTCGTCTGCCGGAAACCGCCGACCGCAATCAGATCCAATCGGCCCTTGCCCGGCGCGGCATCGCTACCGGCCGCTACTTTGCCCCCATTCATCTCCAGCCAGCGTGGCGCAATCATCCCAGTGCGCAGCGCGTCCGCCTGCCGCAGACCGAGTCCATCGCCCGTCTAACGTTGGCGCTGCCCTTCTTCAACCGCATCACGTTGGTACAGCAACAGCAAACCTGCGCTACTCTTGTTGAGGCTCTTCAATCCAGCGGCTGAGACTTACTGTCCTGATTCCGACACGGGAATTTAACTCGAAGTTGATCTCTCTTGCATGCCGGTTGCGTGTAAGCTATATAAGTCAGGACCGATTGCGACCCCTGGTTGACTTGCTTCCTCCTGCTTCACTCCGCCTCAGAACCGCGCAACTAACGGTACAAAAGTCAACAATTCAGAAGTACCCTTGACACGTTACAAGAATGGGTGCACGATCAACCCATATCGGACACTCCTGTCGGCGGGTTTCAAATCAGAACTGCGATCAGAGGTTCTCACCGCTTGTCACAGGTTTCCCTCAACCAAGCTCCCTAGACTCACCTCATCTGACGTTGTAAGGCAGGTACGTATGGTGGTCAAAACACAGAGCAAGGGCCGTGGAATTACCGGACTGCACGTTGGCGCAAGCAACGTCCGGCGCTATTTTCCTAAAAACATTTCCGTCATTGAGTTGCAGTTGGACCATCTGCAGATTCAATGTGGCCTGCCCCCGGACTTCTGGCGTGGGCAGCCGGAGATTTACGATCCCAGGCTGGGCGCGTGGCTGGAATCCCGCCATCTGCATGGCCATCCAGAGCGGTCTTCTATCCCGCTGGCGATGATTCCAGCTGGCGTTAACTCCTTCCGTCTGCAACCGGCGCGGGCCAGCGCATCCAAGGCCAAGCCTGAGCAGGCCTCGGCTGCTTAAACGCTCTCCGCAAGGCGAGGGTTTCCAGCGCTCTCCCACTGGGAACCCTCGCCGCTGGCGCGGTAATCCGCGTCTCCAATCATTAAAGATTTCTCGACAACTGGTCAGACCAGCCATGCCCTGCCGGTCCAATTGATAAACTCATCTGGTAATGACCTTTCAACCCCTGCAAGAAGCAATCGAACGCCATTTTGCCGCCGGCGCTACAGCCGCAAACGATCCCGCTGCCCTCGAAGCGTTTCTGGAACTGCGTACAGCCCTCGAACGTGGGGAACTCCGCTCCGCCTCGCCTGATGCTACCGCTCCAACGGGCTGGCGGGTCAATGCCTGGGTCAAACAGGGCATGTTGCTGGGCTTCCGCATCGGCGCGCTGGTTGAAATGCCGGCTGCCGGCTTCTCCCTTATCGACAAAGACACCTACCCGCCGCGCAGTTTCACCGCCAACGACGGCATCCGTATCGTATTCGGGGGCTCTTCCATCCGCGCCGGGGCCTTTGTCGCGCGGGGAGTGGTCTGCGTCCCGCCGATGTATATCAATGCCGGGGCCTATGTGGATGAAGGCTCGATGGTCGATTCCCACGCGCTGGTCGGCTCCTGCGCGCAGATCGGCAAGCGTGTCCACTTGAGCGCAGCCGCGCAGATCGGCGGCGTACTGGAGCCGGTCAACGCCAGCCCGGTGATCATCGAAGACGATGTGCTGGTCGGAGGCAATACCGGCATCTACGAAGGAACCATTGTCCGGAAAGGCGCGGTCGTTGCTGCCGGAACCATTCTGACCCGCGGCACTCCGGTCTACGATCTGGTCAACGGAGAGATCCTCCGCGCGACTGCCGAGATGCCGCTCATTGTCCCTGAAAATGCCGTCGTTGTCCCTGGCTCCCGCTCAATAGGCCCAGGCAAGGGCCACGAGCGCAGCCGCGAGTGGGGCCTCAGCCTCTATGCGCCAGTCATTGTGAAGTATCGCGACGACAAGACCAGCCTGAGCACCGCGCTCGAAGACCTTTTGCGATAACCATGAAGAAGTTCAAGCACACCACAGGCCTAAGCGGTGGCGTGAAGCGCAGCCAATTGGCCAACCGGCTTAGCTCTCTGCTACACTAGCAAAAGCGCAATCAAGGGGAGACCGCGCCAGGCAGCGCCCCAACGATACGCTCTGCAACCCTTGTTCGGGGAGTGGCTCAGCCTGGTAGAGCACCTGCTTCGGGAGCAGGGGGTCGGAGGTTCGAATCCTCTCTCCCCGACCAAAAAAATCAGTAGATTAAACTGAACTAACCCAATCCCCTTCTATTAACCGTTGCGTTCCGGCACCAGAACGCCCTTCGTTTATGGCGTCGGGAACGGCAGCTTGAATCGAAGGCTGGGTCCGGACAGGCCGTTCAGGGCCGCTTCTGGTCGTAAAATTCACAATCTTGTTGAAAATCCGATCAACATCGCACAGAATAAGAATCACCTCGTCCCTGGCGCACCCCCTCCCCGTAAGCGCCAATTCCGACACTCACCCGTGGCGGGCTGTTATTTGTGCGCTACAGAAGCCATAGATCACCAGGAATTGGGACGTTGCATAGAAGTTTTCACCCACTGCAATTCTCGTAAGCGGTCCGCATCTTGATTGACCCGGCCAATGCCGGATAGTTAACCAATTTGGAAGACACGATTTCTGGAGGAGTAGCCGTGAAGCGATCCCTATCTGCATGTATGCTATTTTGCATCCTATCCACAACCACCGCCGCTTTTGGCCAGACGGCAACCACGTCGCTCCGCGGCGCGGTCAAAGATCCCAGCGGCGCGCTGGTTCCTGGAGCCAAAATTGCCCTTACCGACAAGGCAAACGGCAGAACGCTGGCCGCCACGACGAATAGTTCGGGCCTTTATGTCTTTGCGCAGATTCCACCCGCCAGGTACCACATCACCGTCTCCGCCAACGGCTTTGGAGACCAGACCAAAGCCGCCGAGCTGCTGGTCAACCAGCCGGCGACGGTTGATTTTACGCTCACCGTGCAAACCGACACAGTTACGGTGGACGTGAGCGCCACAGCGCAGACACTCAATACATCCGATGCAACATTGGGCGATTCGGTGGGCAATGCGACCATTCAGGCGCTGCCCATGGAGGGGCGCGACCCCATCTCACTGCTGACCCTGCAGCCGGGTGTGCTTTACCTGGGAACGGAAAACGATACCAACGACAGCCGCAGCGGCTCGGTGAGTGGCGGACGATCTGACCAGGGCAACATTACCCT
The DNA here is from genome assembly GCA_963713645.1 of uncultured Acidobacteriaceae bacterium. Classification (GTDB taxonomy): domain Bacteria; phylum Acidobacteriota; class Terriglobia; order Terriglobales; family Acidobacteriaceae; genus Telmatobacter. The sequence goes on from CAVQMQ010000003.1 coordinate 64,408, forward strand.
GGACGGCATGGACGACAACGATCAGGTGAACGGATATGCCTTTACCGGTGTGCTGCGCTCCACGCTGGATTCAACCGAAGAGTTCCGCGTCACCACCTCGAACGGCAATGCCAGCTCTGGCCGCAGTTCAGGCGCGCAGGTATCGCTCATCACCAAGAGCGGCACCAATGCCTTTCATGGCGCAGCCTACGAGTACTACCGCCCCACCAACACCGTGGCCAACTATTGGTTCAATAAATATCAGGAGCTTTACCTGGGCGAGCCCAACACACCGCAGAAGTATGTGCAGAATACCTTCGGCGCGGCAGTCGGCGGCCCTATCAAGAAAGACAAGCTGTTCTTCTTCGGCAACTACGAGGGGCAGCGGAAAGCCATCGATGAAGTGGTGACCCGAACCCTGCCTACGGAGCCGTTTTACAGCGGTGCGCTTGGCTATCAGGATGACAGCAGCGTTACCCACTGGCTGAGTGCTTCGGATGTGACCACGCTCGACTCCAGTTGCAGCACTAATGTCGCGTGCGGTCCAAACCCCAATGTGCTTGCGTACTACGGGACGCTGGCCACGGCTGGCATCTATGGAACCGCACCCACCGCGGGCGATGGCGTAAATAATGCGGGTTATATTTTTTCTTCGCCAAATCCGCAAACGCTGAATACCAGCATCGTGAAGCTGGATTACGAAGTGCGGAAGAACCAGCACCTTTTTATCCGCGGCAATCTGCAGAAAGATACTGAAGGCGGAGTTGAAAACCTTCCCGGCCAACCCGCCTCGACCTGGACGGAGGACAACACCAAAGGCTTTGCAGTCGGGCACACATGGACTCCGACAGCCAACATCGTCAACGATCTGCGCTATGCCTTCATCCGCCAGGGTTACTCCAATCGCGGCGTCGGATCGGGACAAGGCGATTGGGTAACCTTCCGCTTTCTCAGCCAGCCCACATCGCACGCTCTTTCCACTGCGGCCAACGTGCCGGTGCAGAACATCACCGACGACCTGACCTGGACCAAAGGCAAGCACACGCTGAGCTTCGGCGGCAACTGGCGCGGCATTCAGAACAACCGCGGCTCGGATGAAAACTCTTATTCCAACTCCAGCACCAATCCCTACTGGCTGGCCGGCGCCCCGCCCGCGCCATCCAATGTGGGAGCCGGTTTCTTCAATTCCTATGAAATTGCCTATGACACGCTGGTGGGAACGGTTCCATCGACAACCCAGCAGTACAACTACTCGGTGACCAGCGCGACCTCGGGGAATCTTTTCAACGACGGAACGTTTATCAACCGCCATTTCAAAGCCAACGAGTTTGAATACTACGCGCAGGACTCCTGGCGCATGACGCCCAAATGGACGATCACTTATGGGGTGCGTCACTCCATTCTGCAAGCACCGTATGAAAGCAAGGGCCAGCAGATTGCGCCTACAGTAGACACTCACACCTGGTACGAGGAACGTGGCTGGGCAGCGGCCCAGGGAAACGTTTCCGAACCCCTCTTGAGTTTTGTCCCCAGCGGCAAGGCCAACGGCCGCCCCGGCTACTGGGCCAAGCAGAAGGCCAACTTTGCACCGCGGCTGGCTTTTGTCTTTTCGCCGAGCGCGCATACCAGCTTCCGCGCCGGCGCGGGCATGTACTTCGATCACTTCGGCCAGGGAATCGTGAACTCCTTCGATCAGGAAGGATCGTTCGGGTTGAGCAGCGGCGTCACCAACCCGGCAGGATCCTATAATGTTCAAGACTCCCCGCGCTTTACCACGCCGCACGCGGTTCCATCGCTGGTGGGCTGTCCCAGCGCCCCCACCACCATCAAGTATCCGTTCGCTCCGTCCACGCAGGCAAACTGCGATTTCGCCATCACCTGGGGCATCGACAATCACCTGAAAACGCCCTACTCCTATGCTCTAGACCTCTCCTTCCAGCACGAGTTTGCCGGTGGATTTGTCTTTGAGGAGAATTATGTGGGCCGATTGGGGCGTCACCTTCTGCAGCAGCTTGACCTTGCCGAGCCGGTCGATCTGGTGGACAAGCAGGGAGGCGGAGACTATTACCATGCCGCCGCGCAGCTCTCCCATGACGCTGACTTGCACGGCGGCTGCAATCCCTATTCCGGCAACGGCTGCACGGTGCCGAATGTGCCTACCATTCCTTACTTCGAGCATGTTTTCCCGCAGATGCAGAGCTTGGATTATCCCGGTGAAAGCGCGACGCAAGCAATCTACAACAACGAATGGGCGCCCTACCGCTACGACTACGGTGAAACCACGGCTCTGGCCGATCTGGACTTCTACTGCTATTACGGCTGCCCCAACGGAACCCAGTTCTGGCAGAGCCAGTTCTCTTCGCTTTATGCCTGGTCTTCCATCGGCACCAGTTCTTACAACGCGCTGCAATTTACCATTCGCCACCCTTCCAGTCGCGGCCTCACTACCGACTTCCACTACACTTTCTCGAAGTCGATCGATATGGGGTCGGGGGCTGAGCGCTCCAACGAATTCTCGGTCGATTCCTTCGGCGGGTCGGCGATTCAGAACTCCTGGAATCCGAAGCTGAACAAAGCGGCCTCCGACTTCGACACACGCCACCTGGTCACGCTGGACGCGGTGTACGCGATTCCTGTGGGCCGGGGCAAGGCGGCCTTCAGCGGCATCAATCCGCTGCTCAATGCCCTGATCGGCAATTGGCAAGTCTCCGGCCTGAGCCGGTGGGCCAGCGCCCTGCCTTTCTCGGTTAATGAGCCCGGCTGGTCAACCAACTGGCAACTGGAAGGTGCGGGCGTCGTCACCTCGCAGGTGCAGTTGAAAAAGCACACCGTCAATGGCGTTCCCCAGGTATTTGCCGGCAGCAGCGCCAACACCATCAACAACGGCGTCTACTACGGATCGCCGATCCGGCTGCCCTATCCGGGGGAAGCCGGGCAGCGCAACAACTTCCGCGGCGATGGGTACTTCGATGTTGACTCCGCGCTCTCGAAGACATGGAATCTGCATGAGAGGGCGAAGTTGAAGTTTGCCGGCGAGGTCTATAACGTCGGCAACGATGTTCGCTTCGACGACAGTCCGCTCAACCTGAATGCCGGGCTGACTAGCGGCACATTCGGCGCCTATGGAGGCGTGTTGACCACTTACCGCCGCATGCAGTTCGGCCTGCGGGTTGACTTCTAGGGCAGTGTGGAACCGGAGCAGATACGCTCCGGTTCCACACTTGGTTGATCACACACTTACTGCGATGTGGTGTAAGTGAGTGGCGTAAATGCCGCCGTGCAGTCGGTGCCGCAGGCGGCTGTTGGATAAGTGAACGAGTAGATGCGCCCGCTGTTGATTAGCGTGTTGGTGATGTCGTAGACCTGTACCTCGTAATTCGCCCCGCCGGGCACAGTGGGAGAGATTATAAAATCTTCTCCCAGGTCGCCATCGTTGACTGCCATCGTCCATACTCCGTTGCTGAGGTATTGCAGCCCATGAATGCCGTTGGCCAGATGGGTGATGGAAATGGCCGTCCATGCCGAGGTCGAGCTCTGCAACATGCCGATGCCAATGTCGCCCGTGTAACTGGGCGGTAACTCAAAATTCCAACTGATCTGCCGGTTGTTCCAGAAGGTCGGATTCATGTCGCCGACGGCAGCACCGTTCAAAACATATTGGTTCAGCGCTGCTTCAGCCTGATCGAGATGATAGGGATCGTCGCGGCACCAAGCGTTGCCGTCCTGGCAGCTGTCGGCAACCACCAGATCAAGCTGCGCGCCGGTGAACTGGTCGGAGACCCAACCCGTGCCGCCGCGGCAGAAGGGCTCGTCCTGCGCGCCATCGTTCGTGCCTTCGCAGAAGTCGCCGATGGTGATATGCACCCACCGGCCGCAGTTCGACCCGTTCTCCCACAGGCCGATGTCACTGGCAAATGCGGAGGAGATCGGACGGCTGAGGAAGAGCGAGTAGTTGCCCGGATCGTTCTGCACGTTGAGCGCGACGAAGAATTGCGAGTCCAGGAACTGCTGGGGTACGCCGCAACCGCCGTATGGAGTTCCCAGCGCGCTGAACCAGGTCGAGTTGCCGTTGTTGGTCGCCGCCGCAGGAGCCGTGCTGGTCACTGTAAATGGAACCGCGTTGCTGGTCTGGCCATTCACGGCGACGGTCACATTCTGAGCGCCCGCCGCTACGCTCGGAATCGTAACCTGCACCCCGTTTACAGCCCACGAAGTCACTGTGGCCTGAGTGGTGCCGAAAAACACGGCGCTGGTTCCCTGCGTCGCGCCGAACGAAGCATTCCCCAACGCGCCGCCGGGCATGATGTTCATCGAAGTACCGACGATACCTGAGGTTGGACTGACCCAGGAGATCACCGGCTGCGGCAACTTCACTGTAAGGGCGATGGTGGTCGTTGCCGTCACTGTGCCGGAGCCGTTGGTTCCGGTAATGGTGATGGTTGCTGGGCCGGTGGTTGCCGCGCTGGCTGCGGTCAACGTCAGCACGCTGGTGCTGAAGGTAGGGTTGGTGGCGAAAGCCGCTGTTATGCCGCTGGGCAATCCGGCGGCAGAGAGAGTGACGCTGCCGACGGAGGCGCCGATGTCGGTGACGGTCAGGGTATCCGTGGCAGTACCGCCTTGAGTCATCGAAAGAGTAGAGGACGAAGCGGCAAGCGTGAAACTCCCTGCATTCGATGGCGCTGATGTACAAGGCGTTCCGTTGATGGAGAACGACGCGGGGATCTGGTTGATTACGCCGTTCCAGACGCCGTCAAAGCCGACGTTGGTTACGCTGCCGCCGGCGGGAACAGCGCTGTTGTAGCTCTCGCTGAGGACAGTCACATTCGCTCCGCTCTGCGATTCGATGCCGTTCCAGAAGGAGGAGATCGTTTGCCCGTTGGCGAAGGCCCAGGTCAATGTCCAACTGGTCCATGCGGTTGTTCCTGTATTGCTGATGGTGAATGCTCCGCCAAAACCGCTCGAGCTTTGCGCGGATACTGTGTAGACAATGCCGCAGGCAAAGCCGCTGGTGGACGCGGGCTGGACGGTAACGGGGATCGTCTCTGATGCTGTAATGCCGCCGGAGGTTCCAGTGATAGCGATGTTAGAGGTGCCGGTGGTTGCCGTGCTGCTGGCTGTCAGCGTAAGCAGGCTGGTTCCGGCGGTGGGATTGGTGGCGAATGCCGCTGTGACGCCGGTGGGCAGGCTGGAGGCTGCGAGCGTGACAGACCCGGTGAATCCGTTCACATCAATGATCGTGATTGTGTCGGTAGCAGTGCTTCCCTGCACGATGGAGATCGCAGTGGGCGAAGCTCCGAGTGTGAAGCTGCCGGGGGATGAGGCGTTGATTGTGATGATGATTGTAAAGCTCCAGGTCAGAGTGCCGGAGGTGCAGGCGATGGTCACAACGGATGTGCCCGCAGGCGCCGTGGAGTTGGCCGTAAATGTCAAGATGGTGGAGGCGCCAAACGGGTTGGCTCCGAATGCAGCAGTCACTCCGGTGGGTATGCCCGACGCAATACAGGTTACATTGCCGGTGAACGTCCCCAAGTCGACTACAGTGAGGGTGTCGGTGGCGCTCGCGCCCTGAGTGACGGCGAGGGTCGATGCAGATGGCGTTACCGTGAAGCCAGATTTGGCAGTAACAGTTAATGCAATCGTGGTGGTCGCAGCAAGAGCGCCGGATGTTCCGGTGATGGTGACCGTGCCTTCGCCAACGGTAGCCGTGCTGCTGGCGGTAAAGGTCACCACGCTGGTTCCGGTGGTTGGGTTGGTACCGAAGACCGCAGTCACGCCGGTGGGCAGGCCGGATGCGGCAAGGGTGACTGCTCCGCTGACGCCGCCGCAGACAGGCTCAGTCACCGTGACTGTGTCAGTGGCTGTGCCGCCCTGCACAACACTCAGCGCGGACGGGGAAGGAGAAAGCGTGAAGTTCTCCGCCGGGACAGCGATTGTCAGGGATATGGTGGTAGATGCCGCTAATGTGCCGGATGTGCCTGTAATAGTGATCGCAGAAGTCCCTGCCGTGCAGGCGGTCGGGCTATTCGTCAGCGTGAGCACGCTGGAGCCGGTAGTGGGGTTGGTGGCAAATGCGGCAGTCATGCCGGCGGGAAGGCCAGAGGCGGCGAGTGTTACTGCGCCGGTGAATCCGCCGATGTCAGTAACAGTGATGGTATCGGTGGCGCTGCTGCCCGGCGTGACCGAAAGAGTAGCCGGCGACGGCGTCAGCGTAAAGCCGCCGATCGGTGCGGCTCCGCAGGTCACGCCGTTCACAGCGAACGACGTGGGCACGGAATTGGTCGAGCCGTTCCACGTGCCGTTGAATCCAACACCTTGCACACTGGCGCCCGCGGCAACGCTGCCGTTGTAGCTTTCACTGGTCACGGTCACATTCGCGCCGCTCTGTGTTTCCACTCCGTTCCATAAAGACGATATGGTTTGCCCGTTCGCAAAGGCCCAGGTCAGAGTCCAATTGCTCCAGGCCGTTGTTCCCGTATTTTCGATGGCGATGGACGCGCCGAATGCGCTCGTATTTTGCGGCGAAATTGTGTAGATAACATTGCATCCCGCGGCGGCATGGGCGCACGGCGCAACAAAGGTTAGCAGCAGTGCCGCGAGTACCGTAAAGCACCCGGACAGCCTGCGAATGAGTTCCCGCCCGCAGGAGGGATAAAAAGCCTGAGACATAGTTTCTCCTTGTGCATCACTGAACCCGCCCGCATCCGGATAGATGAGCGCGCCTTCGATGAATAATGCCGATATCTGGTTCTAGCAACCTGCAAGGTAAATACGGTCATAAGTTGAGCCGCGACAGATGCACATGCCGTTTATTAGGAAGTAAGTTCAAAGTGGTGACGAAAATGAATTCCTCTTGCGCGAGGCGGAAAAAATCAAGACTTATTACAAGCTAGGGAAAGGGATGCATTCTATCTTGGAGTGCGCTAAATAGCGATTTTCATCCCAAGACAAAAACTGTGAATCATCAACCGAGGCCTGCTTAGGAACCGCCGTCAAAATCATGCGGCATTCATGACAATCTGTTCCGAGCGGTTCACCTTCATAAAGCTGCGCAGCCCATGCTAAACCGTTTGATCAAAGGCGCGTCAAGTTACTAAGGTACTTATATGCGCGAACAGCTCGCAGTTCTCTGACTGAAGCGGGTGTTATCCGGTGAAAGCTGATTTCAGTCCAAGAAAAAGCGCGGACCCGAAGGCCCGCGCTTAAGTAAAAGAAATACGATTGTTTTAGAATTCAGCACGCACCGACACCTGGCCGGTACGCGCTCCGCCAAAGTCCGAGCCGATGGTGCCGGTAATAAGGCCGAACTTCTGGAGCTGAGATCCATGTTCGGATCGCCCAGGTTGGTGTGGTTGAGCACGTTGGTAAAGGTTCCTTCGGCCTTGACCTTGAACCGCTCGGTGATGGCGAAGGTCTTGTTCAATCCAGAGGAAAGATTGACGAGCCCAGGGCCCTCGACAGACCCAACCTGGCTGTTGCCAAAGCGGCCAATGGGATTGGGAACTGTGTAAGTGACCCCGTTGATCAGTTCGCAATCAGTGCAGATTGTTGTTCCGGCCGCGTTAGTGACGGTTGCACCGGAATTCCAGTGGCGCAAGCATTGCCCGGAATCCAGTGGGGATCGCCGGGGCAGGTGAATGCTGCAGCGTTAGTCCAGTTGAAGCGATTCTTGCCGCCTGGATTGACGCTTGTGCCGGCAAGCTGATCAGCATGCTGGTTGCGGTGGCCGGGATCCCAGCCGGTCTGCGGTTGAGTTCAGGCCAGAGCCTGTGCCCGAGGGATCGCCCTGTCCGTTGGGGAAGTAGGGCGTCTCATACGGGCCGGTCTGCAAGGTGAGGATCGACGACAAGCGCCATCCGCCCACGATCAGGTCGGCAGCGCGCGGCATCGTAGATGCCATAAGCTTTGCCGCGGCCAAAGGGAAGGTCATAGAGCACCGTCGTGTTCCAGCGCAGCCGGCGGGTTCCGTAGACATTGCCGAAGTCCACATGACGGTTGAGGACTGAGGTGGCGCGCTGGCCGCCGCCTTCGCCGCCAAAGCCCGTGCCGGCTGGTCCCTGGTTGTCGGCCAGCGCTTTGGCCCAGGTAAAGTCCGGAGTTGTATTCCAGACCATGCTGCAGGCGATGGCTGGCTTCCACCTGCAACGAGTTGTAGCTCTCGTTGGCGCCGGTGGCGCGGGTGTTGATGCGGCCCCAGTTGGGGAAGAGCCGCGCAGCGATGGGCTGCGTTGTAGGCCGAGACGGTGGTGGAGTACGGCAGCGTGTTCTCATCCGGCGCCCAGACCAGTTGGTGCGTCTCAGAGCCGATGTAGGAGATGCGCGCCGCGTAGCCCGAGCCTAAATCGTGATCGACGCTGAGCGACCACTGCTCGGTGTAGGGATCCTTCCAGTTGGTGCTGTTGGCGGTGCCGAAGTAATCGGTGCCGTAACCGCCCACGCCTGCCGCGCCGCCCGCGCCGGCGTAGATCTGCGGCCACTGGTAGCCGATGGCATGGGTCGCCGGGTTGTAGGTGTTGGTGAACTGCTGGGTCTGTGCCTGCACGGTGCCGGTGAGCGAGTAGAAGCTGGAGCCGAGCATGTTGATGTTGTAGAAGCCGAAGCCGCCGCGCATCGCCCATTTGTCATTGCCGAAGGGGCGATAGGCAAAGCCGAAGCGGGGCATGAAGCGCAGATGCGGATACTTTTTCAGGCCCGACGGATAACCCGCAGCCTCGTTGCCCACCACCTGCATGCAGGGCGCGCCGTTGACGGTGGCGCTGAGTTGGTTGTGTTCACGCCGTCCGGCATCGCAGGCGTTGGCGCTGGCCAGAAAGCCCTGCGCCAGCAGAGCCTGTTTGCCCGTGCGGATAGATCACGCTTCCCGGCCAGGGCAACGCTGGGATCGAAGTTGCCGATGTCGCCGTACTTGTCGTAGTAGCCGGGGTGCAGCTCGTAGCGAACGCCGTAGGAAAGCGTCAGTTGCGGGCTGAGGCGCCACTCGTCCTGGCCAAAGAAATGGTAGTGCGCGGAGATGCCGTCGTTGTCCTGCTTTGACCACGTCGTAGAAGGTTGGCATCGGGAATGCCCGAGCAGGAAGTCGGCGAAGTCCACGCCGGTGAACACGCCCTGTGCTGGCGTTGGTGTTGAACTGGTAGGTGCCGTAGTTGTCAGAGCCGTTGAAGCCCAGCGGGGTGATCGCTTCGAGCGTCTGGATGTCGCCGCCGAACTTGCAGCGTGTGGTTGCCCTTGGTCCAGATCAGCACATCGCTGTAATCGTAGGTGAAGGACTTGGTCAGGCTGGTCAGGCGGTCGGCGTTCAGGCTCTGGAGGTTGTTGAAGTCCATCTCCGGAATGCCGTTGTAGAAGAGGTTCTGCAATCCCTGCCAGCCTTGCGCGTTCGTCCATGCCGTGCCGTTGAAGCTGTCGCTCGTGCCCGAGGTGTAAAGCGTGAACCCGAAGCCGCCTTCGTTGATCAGGTTGGGCTTGATCGTCCAGTTGGTGTCAATCTTTAGCGCGCGGTTCTGGCTGATGTTCAGATTGCGAGGGAACGTAGAGAATCTCAGGCGTTGGTGGTGGGGAAGTTCTTCCAGGTGAATTTGCCCCACAGCAGGAATTTCTGGTTGGAGCCGAAGTACTGGTCGCCGCGCACATCGAACTGGTTGGAGTGGCCGCTGGCATCCACGTTGGCCTGGTAGTTGGCCACGCCATTGTCGGTGTACGCGGTGGGGTCGCCGATGTTCGGATCGGGATAGAACTGCTTGAGCGTGCTTAGGGCAATCGAATTTAGTGGATCCGTTGGGATCTTGGTTCCGTAGCTGCCGCCAGTGTAGGGATCGTTGAGACCGGTGAAGGTGTTATTGCCATTCTGATCCGGAACCATGTACTTAGAGAAGTCGCCCTGCTTCATCAGCGTGCTGGGAACAACTTCAGAGATGGTCTGTCTGCGCGGGATGCCGCCAGCCTTCGTAAGCGCCAAAGAAGAAGCTCTTGTTGTGTCCGTTGTACAGGTGCGGAATGACAACCGGACCGCCCACGCTGCCGCCAAAGGTATTGCCGGTAACGCTGGGCTTGGTGGTGGTGGTCGGGAAGGTGTATGCGATCGCATCGAAGGCCGAGTTCTGGTAATACCAGAAGCCGGAGCCGTGCAGAGCGTGTTGGTGCCGCCCTTGGTGGTCACCACGATCTGTCCGGGGTCGCCGAATTCTGCATTGGCCAGCACGCCGTCGGCGCGAATCTCGGAGATCGACTCCGTCGAAGGAAAGGCGTCGCCGATGAAGTTGCCGCCGGTTGCGCTCTTGGTCGTGACGCCGTCTACGGTGACATCGACCTGGTAGGGCAGAGCGCCTTGCAAAGAGATACCTGAGCTATCAGCCTGCACGCCGGGCAGAGCGCCGAAGATGTTCGCTGCGCTGGTGCCGCTGAAGCTGGCGCGAGTGTTGACCGGCAGATTGTTGGCGTCGTCGGTGGTGAAGGTGCCGCTGATGGTCGGCGAGTCGGTTTCGATGGCGCTCACCGTGTCGCCGGTGACCGGTGACTTCCTGCTGCACCGTGCCCACAGCCAGGTTGACATCCAGACGAAGTTCCTGGCGGACCTCCAGCACCACGCCGGTGGCCGACCACTTTTCAAAGCTCGCTGATGCAACAACCAACGAGTAGTGCCCGGCCTTCACATCCTGAAAGCGGTAATCGCCCACGCGTTCGACTTGACAGCGCGAACAGTGCCTTCATCAGTATTGGTCAGCGTGACGGTCGCGGCGGGAACCATGGCTCCCGCCGCATCCTTGATGGTGCCGACGATTGAGCCTTGTGTGGATTGAGCGCGGCCCTGTGTGCAAGCCACGACAAGCAGAAGGCCTATCAGTACCAGAGGCCGCCGCAGGAAGCTTTGCAGAGAAATGCCGGTGAATCGGAACATAATCACTGTCTCCTGAAATTGATGCAAATTTGAGGTGAAGTTGCGTTGGACAGAATCTATGAATGCGTATGAGACCGGATTGCCCGGAGCAAGTCGAGCAGAATCATGCAGAGAATCAATCACAATAGCCGATGCTGAGGATGATTCTCCTTCTTCACTCTCGGCAATTCTCCAGATCGTGGAGGATTCTGAAGAGGGTGAAACCTCTGAGAGCTATGGCTTCAGGCTATTGGGATTGCATTACAGAACATCCTGAGTTGTGTTACAAGTTCTTGAAAAGCTCCCCCCAGCGTCGACCGAGCCTGTGGATAATCTAACTTCGTAAACCGTTGCGGCCCAAGGAATTGCTCAATCCTCATCTTTCGGCTTGTGCAGCCTGGTGCCGGACTTCTCGACCTCTTTGCGGATTTCGTCCGCGTCGTCCACATCGTGCAAGGCCGCAGCCTCCGCCTTGGTTTTAGGCTTGGCAAAGCGCGCCTTGGCCGGATTAAAGATGCGCGGATCGCACGGCACGAGCGGTGTACGGCTGCAAGCGCGGACCCGTGTCAAAGATGCCACCGATCTCACCGGCCAGCGCATCCTCCAGATTCAACGATCCGAGTCCGAGCAGTTCGTCGATGGTGCGGGTGATCGATCCCATGCTGGCGTGTTGGTGCGAGACTGCGCCGGGCTTGACCCACGGGCTGGCCACCAGCAGGATGCTGCGGTGGGCATCGACGTGATCCACGCCGCCCTGCGCATCGTCTTCGGTGACAAAGAGCGCCGAGTCCTTCCAAATGGATGTCTTCGAGAGAAATGCGACGATTTTGCCCAGCGCCAGATCGTCGTCCGCAACATACGAGGCCCGAACCGGATAGCCGTCAGTGGGGCGGGGATCGGCCGTGTGGTCATTCGGCAGGCGAATGACGATCAGCGCGGGAACCTTGCCTGCAGCCAGCTTCAGTTTGAAATCCCGCTCGAACTCCTCGGCACGGAACTGATCGGGGATGCCCAGGTTAAAGGTAGGATAGCGGCGGTCTGTCGAAGAGAAAACCGGTTTCGGCAAGGGCGAGTTGAGAAACAAACGCTGGCCTTCGGGCGCGCTGCCGTCCATCTCGTCATTGCCTTCTACTTCCAGGCCCTCGCCGTAATTCAGCAGCCCTTTGCCGCTGGCTGCAATGTGCTCCCAAAGCGAACCGAACTGCGGCTCATCTTCGGGCATTGGCGCATCAGCGCCTCCGAAGAGCGCTCTGCGCCCCGGCTGTGGAGATCCGGGAAAATCATGCCGCCTGCCTCCGTACCCTGAAGTCCAAGCGGTGTTGAAGAACGGCGTGGGATTGATGCCCATTACCCAGCGATGCCCATCTGACGAGACATCGCCATCGACGAAGAAGTTATCGCTCATCGCAAACTGGCTCACGAGCGCATGAAGATTTGGCGTGACCTTGAGATGCGTCAGGTTTTTTATTTCCTCAGCCCAGCCGTCGACTCCATAGCGCGCCAGCGATGGATCGCCATTGGTGCCAGCGACATCGCCAAGCACCTCGTCGTAGGTGCGATTCTCGCGGATCACCAGAAAGCAGTGCTTCAAATGCGGCAGGGGCGGATGATTGGCAATGGCCGCGGTGTTGGCTTGAATCACCGCCTGCGTCAACGCTGCCGCATCCGGCAGGCCGCTCAATGGAATCGCGCTCAGACTGCCCAGTTCCAAAGACCCGACATATGTAGGCGCGCTCGGATCATGCAGCTTGCCAGCATTCGGCCCCGTGCCCTTGCCTTTCGTGTTGACCGCATAAAGTGTTTTTCCATCGGGCGAGAGAGCTACGGCGGACGGATTCCAGCCCACAGGAATATGTTCAATTATGCGCAGCGTGGCTGCATCGATCACGCCGACCGCATTGATGCCGGACTCGCCCACGTAGACTCGCCCATCGCGCACAGCCATCCCGCTGGGCATCACCCCGCGCAGGGGACGACCTTGCGCATCTTGAAAGCGCGGGCCAGTAAACGGGGTCAGCGCAATCTCGCTCAGCAAGCGGCTTCCATCCGCGCTCACCTTGGCGACAGAGTCTTCGTGGCTCAGCGCAACATAAACCGCATCGGCATCCGCAGCAACACCGCTGGGCGCTGCACCTCCTACCGTCTGGCCGCGCGCCTCCGTGATCTTGTCGCCGAGACGTAATTTGGCGAGGATCGCCGGATGAGCACGGTCGCTCACGTCATAGGTCCACAATGAGCTGCCCCGGACCGAGTTCTCATCGCCCAGGCCGGCAATCTGCTTGCCTTCAACCAGCGCGCCCTCGCGCGCTGTTTTCGACGGATAGCCGAAGGGCGGAAAGTGCAATCCCGTTCCCAGCGGATCTTCAGCGCTTGCGCCAGGAATCGTTGTGTATTCGAAGAGTCCAGTGTTGGTTACATAAAGCCGCTTTCCATCCGGTGACAGCGCGAGTCCGAAGGGATAACTGCCGGTGGGAATCTCGGCAATCCGTTCCAGCTTCATTGCATCCAGAATCACGATCCGCCAGTTACCCTGATCCAGGGCGTAGAGGGTTTTTCCATCGGCGGAAACCACGAGCGTTGCGGCAAAGCTACCGCTCGCGTCTTTTGCGCCTGCAATCGGCCCATCGAGCGAAACCTCGCCGAATATCTTCCAATCGCTAGTGCGATAGGCGCGAATCTTGCCTGAATCCCCAGTCGCCTCATAGAGCAACGCTCCGTCGGGGGAGTAAGCCAGACCGGCATGAACCTCGACCGCAGGATCGCTTTCTCTGCCAACGGGAAAGCGGCGCACCGCCGGAGTAGCTCCATCAGGAGCGCTGATCACGTTGAGAGCAAATGGAAAGCCGATGGATGGAAGAGCGATTTCATTGCCATCCGGGCGCACTGCCAGAGCAAATGGATATGGCGCCAGCGGAATCCATTTTCCAGCCGGGTGAATCTCACGGCCGTTGGGCAGAACGGCGGTTACTCCGCTTTGAGCGGGCAGATGGGTCGAGGTAGATAAAAGGGTGACGTAAAAAAAAGAGGAAGCAACTCGAGGGCCGATCATCTTTCCCATTCTGCATGGGAAAGATGAATATCAGGTTGCAAGGAGGCTCCCGATGGATTGCGTCAGGTTGTTTTCAGCATTGGTCGGGAAAAAATTGCCGCAAGAGTGGCGAATTCAGGCAGCGATGCCGAATTCCATCAGGATCTCTCGAATAGCCACTGTTGCGGCCTGCGCGGTCTCTTCGGAGATGCTCATCCGGATGGGCTGAGAGGGATCGATGGTGATCGCATAGAGCACCACTTCCGGCCCTCCGCCTTGAATGTAAAAAATGTCGAGCAGGTCTTTGACGCCGATATCGTGCGCTGTAAGCGTGGGCGGGTAATCGCGCGAGAAGCGGGGCATGGTGCGGGTAACCGTTCCCACGGGGTTGCCGTCTGACGCCGCATCGATCATGATGACACGGCCTGCACTTTGCAGCGGCTCCAGCAGCGTAAAGCCGCCGGTGCCGCCGTCCAGGCACTCGACCTGGTCGCTCAGCCGGTGTTGGGCCAGCCGCAGCTCCACTGCGCGAACTACATGAACGCCGACGCCCTCATCGCCCATGAGGATGTTGCCCAGGCCCAGAATCAGAGTCTTTTGCAAATTATTTTACCTTCTTCTCCCGTTCGAACTTCCATCCGCCAATGATCGAAGAGACAGTGCCGCGGCCCTCAATGTAGTCATGATAGAAGGCGAGGTAGACGTGAACGATGACGAACGTGACAAAGAACCACAGGAAGAGATGATGCCAGAAGCGCACGCCGAATTCGCCGCCCATCAGCGGCACGATCCACACAAACAGGCGCGGCATCCACGAATTGCTCATGCTCGAATAGAGCGCAAAGCCTGTGATCGTCTGCGCCACGAAGGCCAGGAATGTGAAGAAGTAAATCAGCCCGGCCAGCGCGTTGTGCCCTGTAGAGATCGGCCCATGCAGCTTGGTTTCCAGCACGTCCGCTTTGATGACATCCACAATCTCCTGACGCTGCGTGGGCTTGAGCGGGAAGAAGGCGCTCCATTTGGCGTACTTGTTGCCGACAAAGCCCCAATAAAGCCGCGCCAGAAAATTGAAGACGTAAACGAAGGCACAGATGAAGTGGATGAAGCGCACCCAGCCAAACCAGTATTGCTGATACGCCTCGGCTGCATAGAAGGCGCGAACCGGCGCGCCGATCAGGTAGCCGGTGACGCACAGCGCCACCAGCGCCACCGCGTTGATCCAGTGATAGACCCGCACCGGCAGCTCCCACACATACACCCGCCGGTATTCAACCGGAACCGCTTCCGGTAGCGCGCTGCCCGCGCCAATAGCCACACCCGAATTTGGATTGCTCATAGCGCTCACTCGAAAGAAACCTGGTGAAGGTGCTTGCCCTGCGGATCGTACAGATGCACGGCGCAGGCCAGGCACGGATCAAAGGAATGGAGGGTGCGAATAATCTCCACCGGCTGCTCAAGGTTGGCCACAGGCGTACCGATCAACGATGCCTCAAACGATGAACGCTGCTGCTTGGCATCGCGCGGCGAACCATTCCATGTGGTCGGCACAACCAGTTGATAGTTATCAATGGCGCCGTTCTTGATCTTGATCCAGTGTGCCAACGCGCCGCGCGGAGCCTCGGTCAGCCCGACGCCCTCCGACTCCGCTGGCCAGCTCTTCGGCTCCCAGCGCTCGTTATTGAAGGTAGAAACCTCGTTGATCTTCACACGCTCCATCAACTGCCCATAGAACTCCTTGAGCCAGATCATCGCCAGCGCAGCATCTAGCCCGCGCGCCGCAGTGCGGCCCAGCGTGGAGAAGAGCGCGCCCACCGGAACGTTGAGCTTGCCCAGAGTGTCTTTTACAAGCTCTTGCACATCGGTGCGTCCGGAGGCGTAGGCCACAATCAGCCTCGACAACGGACCCACCTCCATCGGCTGTTCCTTCCAGCGCGGAGTCTTCAAGAATGAATATTTCTCGTGGCCTTCGAGAGTTTCAAAGGGCGGCTTGGGTCCGGTGTAGTTCAGCTTTGTTTCGCCGGCCCAGGGATGGATGCCGACTTTGTCTCCGCCGTCATAGCTGTACCAGGAGCTGGCGATGTACTCCTTGATCTCCTCGGAATCGGTCGCGTTTACCGGATGCACGGTGCTGAGATCGCGATTGAGCACCACGCCGCGCGGATACTTGAAGGCCTCTGGCTTGCCGTAACCCTGCGTCGGAAATTCCCCGTAGCTGAGATAGTTCTTCAATCCGCCGCCGTAGTTGGCCCAGTCCTTGTAGAAGCTCGCAACGGCCAGCAGATCGGGGATATAAACCTGATTGACAAACTCATCGGCCTGGCTGATCAGGCGAGCCACCAAGTTGAGCCGCTCGGAGTTGATCGCGGCCACTTCGTTCATGTTGATGGAGCACGGAACCCCGCCAACAAGGTAATTGGGATGTGGATTCTTGCCACCGAAGACCGCGTGGATCTTGACGATCTCCTTCTGCCACTCCAACGCATCGAGATAATGCGCTACTGCGATCAGGTTCACCTCCGGCGGCAGCTTGTACGCCGGATGCCCCCAATAACCGTTGGCGAAGATGCCGAGGCCACTGGCGGCAAAAGCCTTGATCTTGTCCTGGACAGCGGAAAAATATGCAGGCGTATTCTTATCCCACTTGGAGAACGAACCCGCCAAGTCCGCGGCTTTCTTCGGATCGGCCTTCAGCGCGTTGACAATATCCACCCAGTCCAACGCATGCAGGTGATAGAAGTGCACCACATGGTCCTGCACGTATTGCGTGGCCATCATGATGTTGCGGATCAGCTCAGCGGTCGGCGGAACTGTAATCCCCAGCGCGCTCTCGACAGCGCGCACGCTGGTCAGCGCATGAACCGTAGTGCAGACGCCGCAGACCCGCTCGGCGATAGCCCAGGCATCGCGAGGGTCGCGGCCAATGAGAATCTTCTCGAGGCCGCGCACCATCGTGCCTGAACTGAATGCGTCAGTAATGACGCCGTTTTCCACCACTGCCTCTACGCGCAGGTGGCCTTCAATGCGAGTTACCGGATCGACGACAACACGTGTCATAGCCCCTCACGACTCCTTTTGGTCTTCAGCGTGCACTTCGGCAATCACGCTGCGTTTGCGTATGTTGGTGACCACGGCGTGCGCCGCTACTCCGGCCAGCGTGGCCACGCCCACCGCCGTGCCCAGCGTATCTGCCGTGCTCTCGATGCCGAAGCCGGGGAAGCTGGCCAGATGCTGATAGAACGGGCCATTGTCCCAGAAGCCTTCTTCGCTGCAACCGATGCACCCGTGCCCAGACTGAATGGGATAGCTAGTGCCTTCATTCCACTTGACCACCGAGCATGCGTTGTACGTCACCGGCCCGCGGCAGCCCATCTTGTAAAGGCAATAACCCTTGCGCGCGTTCTCGTCGTCAAAGCTTTCGACAAACAGCCCCGCATCGTAGTTGGGCCGGCGGTAACAGGTATCGTGAACGCGGCGTCCGTAAAACTCTTTCGGCCGTCCCAGGCTGTCGAGCGCGGGAAGCTGTCCCAGAACTAACAGGTGAGTAACCACGGCCATCATCACGTCGGCAATCGGCGGGCAGCCGGGCACGTTGATCACCGGCTTATCAATCAGCTTGTGAATCGGCGTGGCTCCCGTGGGATTGGGCTTGGCCGCCTGCACGCAGCCGTTTGACGCGCAACTGCCCCAGGCAACAACCGCCGCCGCGTCCTTGGCCACAGTCTGCAGAATCGATTCCGCTGTCTTGCCCCCGATCATGCAGTAGACGCCGTCCGCACCTGTGGGCACTGCGCCCTCGACCAGCACAATGTACTTGCCCTTGTTGTTCGCAATGGTGTCATTCAGGCATTTCTCAGCCTGAAAGCCGGAGGCAGCCATCAGCGTCTCGGTGTAGTTGAGGCTCATCACATCGAGCAACGCATCCACCACGATAGGGTGAGAGGCGCGGATGAACGACTCGCTGCAACAGGTGCATTCCTGAAAGTGCAGCCACACTACAGCCGGTTTTTCTTTTTTCTCAAAGGCCGAAACGACCTGGGCCGCGCCGGTTTGTCCCAGTCCCGCCATGGTTGCAGCCGCGGCGCAGAATTGAAGAAAATCCCTGCGACTATAGCCCTTCTGCTGCATTGAATGCCAAATGGATTGCCCCATGCTAACCTCGCTCGTTGTACACGCATCGTGGGAACCGTCTCGCAAATGCGACAGTTAATCTCAGGTTTGTCCCCGGTTCGCCGATGGATGAGTTGGAAGGTACTTGCGCAAAAGAACACCTCGCTGTGCGCTGCGTCACAATTGTTTTCGGCCTGATTTCCCCAGTATTTAGCGTTTTTCGCAACAAGTTCCTGCGCGAAAATTAGGCGCGACTGATATTTTTCCCGGAGGCCTCGGTGACGAAACTCAACAGGTTTGCCCTATGCTCGTTTGCGTTAGGTGATCCACATCACATCCACGAGTATTTTCAGAAACCTAACATTGGCTCATTCGAGGTAACGTAAAGTGTGTCTGGCAATTCCCGGTAAGTTGTTGGAGAAATCTAATGAGAACGGCCTGCTGCGCGGGCGCGTCGAGTTCGGCGGAGTGGTGCGCGAAGCCTGTTTCGACTTTCTTCCCGAAGCAGAACCGGGCGATTATGTATTGGTGCATGTCGGTTTTGCGATCACGCGCATTGACGAGCAGGAGGCATTGACGACTCTCGCTTATCTCAGGGAGCTGGGCAGCCTGCAGGAAGAACTCGGCATAGAGGAGGCGAGCCATCAAGCACCTTGACGAGTACCGCGACGAGAAGCTTGCCAATGCCCTGGTTGCGCGCCTCAAACGCACCGCAACCAAACCCTGGGTGCTGATGGAGGTCTGCGGCGGCCAGACCCATACGCTGGTTCGCTATGGCATCGACGGCCTCTTGCCGGCGGGCATGGAGATGATTCACGGCCCCGGCTGCCCGGTCTGCGTCACGCCGCTTGAAACCATCGATAAAGCGATCACACTGGCGGAAAGGCCGGAGGTCATTCTCGCCTCTTACGGCGATATGCTGCGCGTACCCGGCTCCGTGACTGACCTGCTCCACGTCAAGGCGAAGGGCGGTGACGTGCGCATGGTCTATTCGCCTCTCGACGCATTAAAGCTAGCGAAGGAGAACCCAACCCGCGAGGTGGTCTTCTTCGGTATCGGATTTGAAACCACCGCGCCGCCGAACGCAGCCGCGGTCTGGCAGGCGGCCCGGCAAGGGATCAACAATTTTTCGCTACTGGCCTCACATGTGCTGGTACCGCCTGCATTGCGAGCGTTGCTCGGTGAGCCGGGCAATCGCGTGCAGGGGCTGATTGCTCCCGGCCACGTCTGCTCGATTGTCGGGCTCGATGAGTATCACAAGATCGCTCGCGAATTTCATCTGCCGATTGTGGTCGGCGGCTTCGAGCCTGTCGATCTGTTGGAAGCGATAGCAATGCTGGCCGACCAGTTGGAAGAAGGCCGCGCCGAGGTTGAGAATCAATACTCCCGCTCGGTCCGTATGGATGGAAACCCGCTGGCTCAGCTCATGCTGGCCGATGTGCTCGAAGTCTGCGACCGCAAATGGCGCGGGCTAGGCGAGATTCCATTGAGCGGCCTGAAGGTGCGCGCAAAATATACGGCGTGGGATGCGGAGGTGAAGTTCGGCCTTACAGAGAATTTCGTTGAAGAGCCAAAGGAGTGCATCAGCGCGCTGATTCTGCAAGGGCGCAAAAAGCCGCCGGAGTGTTCCGCATTCGGCATTCGCTGTTCGCCCGACCTGCCTCTCGGCGCGCCGATGGTTTCAAGCGAAGGAGCCTGCGCAGCTTACTATCAGTATCGCCGCCATGAAGCCGGGCGAGAGCTTGCGGGAGGCGTGCGATGAGCGTGCTTGCATGTCCGCTTCCCTTCACCGCCGATGAGTGCATCGTGCTCGGCCACGGTTCCGGCGGCCGTCTCTCTGCGCGCTTGATGGAAGATGTATTTCTGCCTGCGTTTCGCAATCCGGCGCTGGAACGCAGTGACGATCAAGGCGTCTTTGAAGTACCTGCGGGCCGCATGGCCATGTCCACTGATTCCTATGTGGTGAAGCCGGTGTTTTTTCCCGGTGGCAACATTGGCGAACTCGCCGTCTACGGCACTGTCAACGATCTCGCCGTCGGCGGAGCAACACCAAAATATCTCAGTGTTGGATTCATCTTGGAAGAGGGCTTGCCGCTTGATCTGTTGCGCCGTATTGTTGCCTCGATGAGCGAAGCCGCTCGCCGCTGTGGAGTTGAAATCATCACCGGCGACACCAAGGTGGTTGAAAAAGGTAGCGGGGATCAGGTCTTCATCAACACTTCGGGCGTCGGGTTTATTCCCAACGGCGTTGATTACTCCGCGGCGCATGTAAGGCCCGGAGACAAAGTAATTTTAAGCGGATCGCTGGGCGAGCACGGTATCACCATTCTCACCCAACGCGAAGGGCTTGAACTTGGCGGCGACCTGCGCTCCGATGCCGCGCCGCTGCACAAGTTGTGCACTACTGTAAGTTCTGCCGCACCGGGGCTGCACGCGATGCGCGACCTGACCCGCGGCGGCTTGAGTTCCGCGTTGAACGAGATTGCGCAACGGAGCCAGACAGGGATCGTGATCGATGAGCGGGCGATTCCCGTACGCGAAGATGTGCGCGGCGCCTGTGAACTCTTTGGCCTCGACCCGCTCTATGTGGCCAACGAAGGCAAGATGATCGCGTTCGTGCCCGAGGCCGAAGCCGAGGCCGCTGTCGCCGCGATGCGAGCCAATGAATATGGTGGGCAAGCCCGCATCATCGGCCAGGTCACCGAGAAACACCCGAAGATGGTTACGATGCGCACCGTGCTGGGCACGGAAAGAATCGTGGATATGCTGGCGCAGGATCAATTGCCTCGCATTTGTTAAGCAGTCAATAGGATGCCAAAGCCGTGCACGAGTTATCCATCGCCGAATCGATCCTCGACGCCGTACGCATGGAACTGAAGGCGTTTCCAGGCGCTGTCCCCATTCGCATCGGAGTGAAGATTGGCGTGCTGGCAGCGGTAGATGTGGAAGCGCTGCGCTTCTGTTTCGATATAGCTGTCGCCGGTAGCGACTGGCCACGCCTTGAGCTGGATGCGCGGATAATTCCCGGCGCGATCATTTGCCTTGCCTGCGGCCATCGAATGGTTGCTAAAAGCACCGTCGCTGATTGCGAACTTTGTCACTCGGCACAAACTGTTATAGACGGTACAGATGAACTGGAACTGGATGCATTGGAGGTCGAACTGAATGAGCACAACGGAGCAAATCTCACTCAAACAGAAAGTGCTGATCGAAAATCAGAGGATTGCCCAGAGCCTGCACGCGCGGTATGACAGCGCGCATCTGCTTTGCCTGAACCTGATCTCATCGCCTGGCTCGGGCAAGACCGCGCTGCTGGAGAAGACGCTGGAAGTACTTGGCCAAGCATCCCCGCGTCTGCGCGTAGCCGTGCTTACCGGCGATATACAAACCGATAATGACGCCCGGCGACTCGCCCGTTATGGATACCCAGTAAAACAGATCACCACCGGCGGGACCTGTCATCTGGACGGCACGATGATTGAGCGCGCACTCGCTGACTGGAATCTCAACGAGATCGATATTCTCTTTATCGAGAACGTTGGCAACCTTGTCTGCCCTTCGAGCTACGACCTCGGTGAACACTCCAAGATCGTGCTGCTTTCGGTCACCGAAGGCGAAGACAAGCCGCTCAAATATCCTTCGATCTTCTTCAAGTCGTCGCTCTTATTGATGACTAAGGTAGATCTGCTGGGTCTGGTTCCATTCGATGCCGATGAAGCCGAACGCAATGCGCGGCGCATTCATCCAGAGATGGAGATCATCCGCTCCTCGGCCACGCGCGAGGGCGGAATCGATGCATGGCTGGCGTGGCTCCAAGGCAGGCTGGCCGCAGTGCGCGAGGGCGTTTATGCTGGAGCAAGCCACGGCTGAGGACAGAACTGCGTCTGTGTCCGGCGGAGATAATAAATCGCAATCTCGCCACAGGGTTCGTGTGCGCGGCGTAGTGCAAGGGGTCGGCTATCGCCCCTTCGTTTACAGGCTAGCGACCGAGGAGACGATCAGCGGTTGGGTCAGCAACGACAGCGAGGGCGTTGTCATTGAGGCTGAAGGCGCAACTGAAAGCGTCTCTCGTTTTATCCAACGCCTCAAAGCAGAATGGCCGCCGCTGGCGCGCGTTGATTCGGTCGATTGGGAAGGCATTACCCCGCTTGGTGAAAACGGCTTCTCAATCCACGCCAGCCACTACGGCGGCAACGCGCGCACTGGCATTCCTGCCGACGCTGCAACCTGTGAAGATTGTCTTGAAGAACTATTAGACCCCGCAAACCGGCGTTTCGGCTACGCCTTTCTCAATTGCACAAACTGTGGTCCGCGCTTCACCATTACCCGCAGCGTTCCCTACGACCGGCCACAGACCTCGATGGCCAACTTTACGATGTGTCCGGCTTGCCAACGGGAGTACGACGACCCGCTGAACCGCAGATTCCACGCACAGCCCAACGCCTGTCCGGTCTGCGGCCCAACGCTTGAATTTGTAGCAGCGGCTGACGCAACCGCGCAAACCAAAATTCATGACCCTCTTGCGGAAACAATTCATCGCCTCGCGCGCGGTGAGATCATCGCCATCAAAGGCGTGGGCGGATTCCACCTCGCGGTAGACGCCACCAATGAGCAAGCGGTTCAACGTTTGCGCCAACGCAAACATCGCGCCGGAAAGCCCTTCGCCGTGATGGTGAAAGATCTTGCGGCGATCCGGGAACTATGCAAAGTCAGCGAAACCGAGAGCCCCCTGCTCAGCGGCCCGGCTCGTCCCATCGTGTTGTTGCGAAAGCGCGGTTCGGCTGCTCTTGCGCCCGGTGTCGCCCCCAGAATTTCCTGGCTGGGAGTTTTTCTGCCCTATGCGCCATTGCATCATCTGCTCTTTACCAGCGGCCAGTTCACCGCGCTGGTGATGACCAG
This sequence comes from uncultured Acidobacteriaceae bacterium, assembly GCA_963713645.1. GTDB lineage: Bacteria > Acidobacteriota > Terriglobia > Terriglobales > Acidobacteriaceae > Telmatobacter. The sequence goes on from CAVQMQ010000003.1 coordinate 87,291, forward strand.
CGCCAATCTCTCCGATGAACCGATTTGCATCGATAACAATGAGGCCCGTGAGCGCCTCGACGGCGTCGCCGATGGGTTTCTGATGCACGATCGCGAGATCCTTCAGCGATGCGATGACTCGGTGATGGCGGTCGTCGAGAGTTTGCCGCAGATCATTCGGCGCGCGCGCGGCTATGTTCCGCTGCCTGTCACGCTGCCGGTTGCCGCGCCGCCGCTGCTCGCCGTCGGCGGCCAGATGAAGTCGGTCTTCACGCTTGCCCGCGGCGTGGAAGCATTTCAGAGCCAGCATCTGGGCGACCTTGAAGACCGTTCTGCTTTGGAGTTCTTCGAGTCCGCTCTCGGTCATCTGCAATCCACTTTTGAGGTAACGCCGGAGTTCATCGCACACGACCTTCACCCCGATTACCTCTCAACGCAGTGGGCAACAAGCTACGCACGAGCGCATCATTTGCCTCTCATTGGCGTTCAACATCATCACGCCCACATCGCCTCGTGCATGGCCGAGCACGGTGTAACAGGCAAGGTGATCGGCATCGCGCTAGACGGAACCGGCTATGGCACGGATGGAACGGTGTGGGGCGGAGAAGTGATGATCGCTGACCTGTGCGAGTTTCGGCGCGTGGCTCATCTGCGGCCATTGCCCATGCCGGGAGGCTCAAAAGCCATCGAGCAACCCTGGCGAATGACGATGAGCGCCGTTTACACCTTGCTCGGCGAGAATGCCGCACGAGAGCTTGATATCCCTGAGCATGAGGCTCAGTTGCTGCTGCAATGGATGCAGCGCGGGCGTGTAGGCCCGCTGACCTCAAGCTGCGGGCGGCTCTTCGACGCGGTTGCCGCGCTGGTATTGGGCCGGCACATGGTGGACTACGAGGCGCAGGCTGCGATTGAACTGGAAGGCATTGCGAGCGATGAAGATTGTGGGGACTACCCGGTGGAGATAACTGCTGGAAAGTATGCTTTCATCATTGAACCGGCTCGAATGCTCGGCCAACTTCTGAATGAGATTCACTTGGCTCGCCCTGCAAGCCAGATCAGCGCCCGCTTCCATGCCTGGATGGCCATAAGTTTTGCTCATGCGGCACGGCGCATCGGCGAGAAAACTCATCTCGAAACGGTCTGCCTCTCCGGTGGCTCCATGCATAACCGGCTGCTGACGCGATTGCTTCGTCGTGAGCTGGAATCGATGGGCTTCCAGGTGCTGCTTCAAACCAAGGTCAGCCCCGGCGACGGCGGACTGAGCTACGGCCAGACGGCCGTCGCCGCCGCGCGCATTCAACGCGATCAGCACAGCTAACACACCGTCAATCTTTTCTGGTCCGTTCCCGCAATCAAAAAAATCGCGCTCGCACTTACAGGGGCAGCGGATATCGCCCGGCTGTAACGCAATGTTGAGCAATAGAGCGGCTTAGTCCTACTGCATCTGCGGGTGTGAAACGGCTGAGGCGGCGCAGGATAGCAAGTTGCGTGCCCAGCATATCGCCCTCGGCTGAGGCTGCGAGCACACGCCGCGCGGCTTGCTCGGCGAGGCTGATGGCTTCGTCTGCCAGCAGGCCGGTGATGCTTGCAGCAGTCAGCGCAGGCACGGAGTTGCGACCGGAATCCGCCAGTTTGCAGGCTCGCAACAGAGCCGACTCCAGTGCATAGACCTGCGTGATCATCTCCGAGAGGTCGGCCATCACTTCCTGCTGATCCTGCAAGCCGGTCATGAACCGCTGGCTGGCCACGCCTGCGGCGAAGAGTGTGATTTTCTTCAGCGATACCAGAACGGAGTTCTCGCGCGCCAGCACTTCGCCGTCCTCTGAACCGGCATCGAAGCTGGGCGGCTGAGTCACTTCATCCATCAATTTCTTGATCGCAGAGAGCAGCGGAAGCTGCCCCTTCAATGCGCGCTTCATCAGCCAGCCGGTGATAATCAGACGGTTGATCTCATTGGTGCCTTCAAAGATGCGGTTGATGCGCGCGTCGCGATAGATGCGCGCGGCCGGGTACTCCTCGACATAGCCGTAGCCGCCCATCGTCTGCACCAGCTCGTCGGCCACCAGCGTCAGCATCTCGGAGCAATAGACCTTGAGGATGGAGCACTCGACCGCGTACTCCTCGAAGCGATGCTGGACCTCGCGGGGATTGTGCAGCAACTCCGGCGCCAACTGCGCAAGTCCCGCGTCGATCATGCCCACGGTGCGGTAGGCCATGCTTTCTGCTGCGTAGAGGCGCGCAGCGGCTGACGAGATTTTGCGCTGGATCAAACCAAACTCGGCAATTGGTTTGCCGAAGGCGACGCGCTCCTTGGCATAGCTGATCATGTTGCCCAGCGCGTGGCGCGCTCCGCCGACGCAGGCCACACCCAGCTTGAAGCGGCCCACGTTCAGCACATTGAATGCGATATGGTGGCCCTTGCCCGCCTCGCCCAGCAGGTTTGCCGCAGGTACCTGGCAGTTATCCAGAACCAACGGGCAGGTGGAAGAACCGCGAATGCCCAACTTGTGCTCTTCCGCTCCCACCGTCAGCCCCGGCGCGGTTCGTTCGATCAGAAATGCGGAAAACTTATCGGTGCCTGAGCCATCCACGATTTTGGCAAAGACCGTATACAGGTCGGCAATTCCGCAGTTAGTGATCCACATCTTTTCGCCGTTGAGCGTGTATGTGCTGCCGTCGGGCGAAAGCTCGGCGCGGGTGCGGATGTGCATCGCATCTGAACCTGAACTGGCCTCGGAAAGCGCGTATGCCCCGACCCATTCGCCGCTCGCAAACTTTGGCAGATAGCGCTGCTTCTGCTCCTCAGTTCCGTACCAGAGCACCGGCAGCGTGGCGATGCCGATTTGCGCGCCGAAGGCCGTCGAAAAACTGGCCAGCACGGCCAGATGGTCGGCTACCAGCGTGTACGAGGTCTTATCCATACCCAGGCCGCCGTACTCCTCGGGAATATCCGCGCCGGTAAAGCCCAGATCCGCGGCTTTCTTGAGCAGTCCGCGCAGCACACCCGGTTCCTTGGATTCGATGGCGTCAACGGCGGGCAGAATTTCGTCACGGGCGAACTGGGCTACAGTCGAGGCGATCTGGCGCTGCTCTTCGTTCAGGTCTTCCGGGGTAAAAATCTCGGCAGCGGTACGGGATTCAAGCAGAAAGCTGCCGCCAGCGGCGACAACAATAGGGGAAGCGGTGAGCGTGGACATGGGGAATCCTCCGGCAATGCTCACATTACGCCAGAGGCTGGGGTCGGAGCAAGGGTTGGTTTCCGCGCGGGACTCGCCTGTGCCCTAGCCGAAACGGATTTCGACCCTATCAGGCTGGTGACCGGACGAGCGAACCGCGAGCCCAGATTAAGGATGAGGAAGCGCCGGGATGAAAATGCCGCAAAATCAACTGTCTTCATAAGGAGCGCCCTCATCAAATCTGGCCATCCCTGATCAGTGATGACGCGTGGAGTCACCACACGGGAAACCGCTGATTCAACTGTCAACCGTAGCAAACTGTTTTTCTATCAGACGCTTCCAGCCCGCCTCGCGTAAAATTCCACTATCCGGTTTTGTGGAGGCCATTTTGCTCGCTGAGCCTTACTCCTGTTTCACTTTTTTCCGCGATCTGCCCAATGCAGTTGCTGGTTTGCCGCACGCGGCGTTGTTCGTCTTCGCTCCCCAGAACGGATTTCGCCACCAGTTGAAGATGATGTTCAACGATCCGTTCTCCTCGGTAACCCACCAGTGGAACTGGTTCGATACCGCGATGCTCTTCCCCTACTTCACGGTAATGATCATTCTGGCGCTCTATGGCATTCACCGCTATACGATGTGCTACCTCTACTTCAAATACAAAAAGAACTACCGGCCCGACCCTCCGCAGCATTTTACCGAGCTGCCGCGCGTCACGATCCAGTTGCCCATCTTCAACGAGCAGTTCGTCATCGACCGGCTCATCGAGGCCGTCTGCGCAATGGATTACCCGCAAGACCGGCTCGAAATCCAGGTCCTCGACGACTCGACAGACGAGACTCAGGCCGTGGCTTCGGGCACTGTGGATCGCTACGCGGCGCTGGGCCATCCGATTGTCTATATTCACCGCACCAACCGGTACGGCTTCAAGGCAGGAGCGCTCGACGCTGGCCTTAAAGTCGCCAAAGGCGAGTTTGTCGCCATCTTCGACGCCGATTTCGTGCCCCCCGCTGACTGGCTGATGAAGGTCATCCACCATTTTGCCGAGCCGCATATCGGCATGGTGCAGACCCGCTGGACGCACATGAACAAGGACTACAGCATGTTGACCCAGATCGAGGCTATCCTCCTCGACGGCCACTTCGTGCTGGAGCACGGCGCGCGCGTCCGCACCGACGACTTCTTCAACTTCAACGGCACTGCCGGCATGTGGCGCATCCAGGCCATCGTCGACGGCGGCGGCTGGCAGCACGACACGCTCACCGAAGACACCGACCTTAGCTACCGCTCGCAGATGGCCGGCTGGAAGTTCAAATATCTCCCTGAAGTCGAATGCCCCTCCGAGCTGCCTATCGAGATGACCGCCTTCAAAACCCAGCAAGCCCGGTGGGCCAAAGGACTCATCCAGACCAGCATTAAAGTGCTGCCCTTGATGTTCAAGGCCGATGTGCCGCGGCGCATCAAGGTCGAGGCCGTCTACCATCTCACGGCCAATATGAGCTACCCGCTGATGATCATCATGACCGCCTTCCTGATGCCGGCGATGATCGTACGTTTCTATCAAGGCTGGTTCCAGATGCTCTTATTCGACGTGCCGCTCTTCACCGCCTCCTCGGCATCCATCGCCGTCTTCTATCTGATGAGCCAGCGAGAGCTGTACCCCAAAACCTGGATGAAGACCTTCCTCTATCTTCCCTTCCTGATGGCGCTGGGCATCGGCCTCACTGTCACCAACACCAAAGCCGTGTTGGAAGCTCTCTTCGGCATCAAGAGCGCTTTCGTCCGCACCCCCAAATACCGCATCGCCAAGAAAGGTGAAAAATCCCAGGCCGCAAAATATCGCAAACGTCTGGTGCTGGCTCCCTGGATTGAGATATTCATCGGCTGCTACTTCTTCCTCGCCATTCTCTATACCTTCTCGAATCACAACTACTTCACCGCGCCGTTCCTGATTCTCTTCGTCATCGGCTACTGGTACACCGGCCTGATGAGCCTGCTGCAAGGACGGTTTGAGCGCTGGCGGAGCGGAGGGGCAAACACCGAGGAGTCGAGTCCGAAGCCGTTCCCGGTTGGGGTGTGAAGTACCGCCATGCAACAACCTGCTCAGGAGCCAATAGTCAGATGGGATCAGAGCAAGGCGCGGGCGAATCTTCGTAAGCATGCGGTTTTGTTTGAGGAAGCCGCAACGGCCCTGGATGATCGGCTATCAGTGACCAAAAGCGATCCAGATCACTCAATTACCGAAAACAGATTTCTTACTCTTGGGTTATCATCCAGGTATCGGCTGGTTTTGGTAGCCCACACAGAAGACCCGGACGAAATTCGGATCATCAGCGCAAGACAGCCCACAAAGAGCGAGCAATATGCCTACGAAAACGACTGAATCCGCGAAGTTTAAGGATACGATGCGGCCGGAGTACGATATGTCCGGCGGCGTTCGGGGGAAATATGCCAGCCGAGTCAAAGGCGACGTAGTGATGGTGCCGATTGCTCCCGATGTTGCCGCTGCGTTTCCCGATGCAGACGCCGTCAACGAAGCGCTGCGTGTGCTGATTAAAGCTGCTAAGCAGGTCTCAAATGCGGCATGATTGTTGATTGCCGACAAGTCGCATAATCCAGCTAGATCGCGCTCCAGGTAGTGGTGTAGATTCGTTAATTTGCTTAGAAGATGGCGATCATCGTCACGCTGGCTTTAATTCGGTTTCTTGAGTAAAAATTCCTGGAGGCGCCATTGCAATCGGATCACAATGACATTTTATTTAGCACGCCCTATATATTTCCGATCTTTTTCATAGCGATGTGGTTCGGAGTAGGCTACCTGGTTAGCTTCATGAGCGGCTGGTTTGCTCTCTCCAAACGCTTCAGAAAACAATCTGAACCTTACGGAGAAACACGCAGTGCAGGTCCATTTTTCTATACGGTATACACCCGTTTTTGGACCCACTACAGCAGCGTGATTGGCATGACTGCTGCGAAAGATGCGCTTTATCTTTCCGTCCTTTTCCTGTTTCGCGTTGGTCATCCTCCGCTTCGCATTCCTTGGGATGAAATTCAGTTGTCGAGAACGAAGTATTTTTGGCGGAGTTATGTCGTTCTCACGCTCGGCCGGGAGGAACAGATTCCCTTTCGCATCAGCGAGCGCATGGCTCGCAATCTTGGCATCCTGGACCGAATGCTTGAAACGAGTATTGGTCCACCACAACCGAACTTCGATACTTTGAGCGACAGCTTTGTCGCATCGCAGTTAAAGAAACCGCGCTGATTGATCTGTGCTGCTGCAGAACAGTGAATGAAATCCTCCCTACGAATACTTCATTGAGTGCGTTCACTCTGGCCCACTGCACCCACTCCCCTCCGCTACAATAGACAGAAGCGCCAGCCGCGCCGGGAGCCGAATCCCTGGCCCGGTTGGCGCATCAGAGCATTATGCTGACAAATAATCTTCCCGAAGCTTTGACCTTCGACGACGTACTGCTGGTGCCCGCCTACAGCGATGTGGTGCCGGTGACGGTGAGCACGCAGACCCAGCTCACCCGCGAGATCACGCTCAACACGCCGCTGCTCTCCTCCGCAATGGACACTGTCACCGAGTCGCGCATGGCCATTGCCATGGCTCAGCAGGGCGGCATCGGCATTGTGCATCGCAATCTCAGCATCCATGACCAGGCTGGCGAGATCGACAAGGTCAAGCGCTCGGAGAGCGGCATGATCGTTGACCCGGTCACCATTGGTCCAGACCAGATGATCGCCGACGCTCTCGACGTGATGCGCCGCTACAAGATCAGTGGCGTGCCGGTGACCCGCGGCCATCGCCTCGTCGGCATTTTGACCAACCGCGACCTGCGCTTTGAGACCCGCACCGACATTCCTGTTGGCGACGTGATGACCAAGGAAAACCTGATCACCGTCCCAGTTGGAACCACCCTTGAAGAAGCCGAGTTGATCCTGCACAAGCACCGCGTGGAAAAGCTCCTCGTCGTCGATGACAACTACGATCTCAAAGGGCTTATCACTGTCAAAGACATCCAGAAAAAGCTGAAATATCCCTTCGCCAGCAAGGATGAGAAGGGCCGGTTGCGTGTCGGCGGAGCCATTGGTGCGACGGGCGATTATCTGGAGCGCGCCGCAGAGCTGGTCAAGGCCCGCGTGGATGTTCTGGCGATTGACTCGGCGCACGGCCACTCCGAGCGTGTGCTCGAAGCCGTTCGCGATGTAAAGAAACGCTTCCCCTCGGTCGGCCTGCTCGCCGGCAACGTGGCCACTTACGAAGGCGCACTCGCCTTGATCGACGCCGGCGCGGATGCAATCAAGGTCGGCATCGGCCCGGGATCGATTTGTACTACCCGCATGGTTACCGGCGCGGGCATGCCGCAGATTACAGCCATTGCCGAAGCCTCGCGGGCCGCGCGCGAACACGGAATCCCTGTTATCGCCGACGGCGGCATCAAGTATTCCGGCGAAATCACCAAGGCCATCGCTGCGGGAGCCAGTTCGGTGATGATTGGCTCGCTCTTTGCCGGAGTGGACGAGAGCCCCGGCGAGACGATTCTCTATCAGGGACGCAGCTTCAAGAGCTATCGCGGCATGGGTTCGTTGACCGCGATGAGCCAGGGTTCGGGTGAGCGCTACTTCCAGTCGACAGACGATCTGGCAAGCGCAGAGTTAGGCACTGAGGGCGTGGTCCAGCGCGAACGGGCCAGCAGCAACCGCCTTGGCAAATTTGTTCCCGAGGGCATCGAAGGCCGCGTGCCCTATCGCGGGCCGCTCGAAGCGATGGTCTACCAGCTTGTCGGCGGACTCCGCTCCGGCATGGGTTATCTGGGCTGCGGAACCATCGCCGACCTCCAGGAAAAAGCCAAATTCGTGCGCATCAGCGGCGCGGGGCTACGTGAGAGCCATGTCCACGACGTGATCATTACCCGCGAGGCGCCCAACTACCATGTCGAGTAATCCTGGCCGGATGGGCGTACGATTCTGGCTTGGAGTCTGGGGTCCGGTTGTCCTGGGCTGCGCTGTCATTGCAATTGAATCCACAGAGATGTTGGGCTCCGACCACACCAGCGGCCCGTTGCGCTGGCTCTTTCAGTCGATCTTCGGCCCGGTTCCCGACGACCGCTGGGAAATCATCCACCACATCACGCGCAAATCCGGCCATTTCGTTGGCTATGGGCTAATCGGCCTCGCATGGCTGCGGGCCTGGTGGTTTACGCTGCCCCACTCTCGCTTCCTCTACGATGCCCTACTGGCAGTGGCCGGAACAGCTCTGGTTGCCAGCGCCGATGAATGGCACCAGAGTTATCTCCCAAACCGCACCGGCTCCCCCTGGGATGTGCTGCTGGACTGCTGCGGAGCAATCATGCTGCAAATCATGGTTTATCTCTTCATGCGCATCTTCCGGCCCAAGCGGTTGGCCAGAACAGCGTAACGCCCTATAGTTCGCACTCATAAGCACAAACTTAAGCATGGCATTCATGATTTCGTATTGCACCAACCGGAGAACAGCTATAGCACGATTTTTCACGCTTTCTGGAAGGCGCTGTTCTCAAATTCTTAAAACATTACCTTAGCGTATTCAATGGTAACTTGACTCCAATACGCTCAAACGTTTTACTATCGCAGCCGCAGTCCGATGAATGCAGATTTGGCGCGATATAGTGTCACAAATATCGCCGCCGCTTTGACGGAGGTTTCGGACCAGAGCTGATCACCGCATTGTTCGCGTGCCAGCGCTGAAAACGTTGCGCTTTTTGGTTGCATTCCAAGACAGAATGCATCAGTTTGCCTGGATCGAAGAAGTCTGTGTCCGTCAACCCCCGCGCGAAGCGGAAACTTAAGTTCTTCCCTTCGTCTTAATCTCATAGCCGATAGCCAGCGCACACTCAGGCCGTAGATCAAGCTGATATTGCTCATACCGGCCGGAGCAAACGCCATTACCGCCATCATATTGCGACAGCATTCATACGCCGGATGCTGTCAAAGGTCTATGTGATGTACAAGGAGAAACCATGTCTCAGCAATTGACTTCCTCCCGCCGGCGCAGATGCGCTCGTCGAATGAGCGGGTACTTCACTGTACTTGCGGCTTTGCTTCTGTCGCTTATTGCGCCACTGGCCCACGCACAAACCGCATGTAACGTCGTCTATACGATCTCCAGCCAGTGGGGCGGCGGCTTCGGCGCCGCCATCAACATTCAAAATACCGGCACAACCGCCATCTCCAACTGGACGCTGACCTGGGCTTTTGCCAACGGGCAGACGGTTTCGCAAATTTGGAACGGCACCGAAACGCAAAGCGGCGCGAATGTGACGGTAACCAATCTGAGCTATAACGGGAGCATCCCCGCGGGCGGCAGTTACTCGGGCATGGGCTTCAACGGCACATGGAACAATGTAACCAACGCGATCCCGACGTCGTTCGCGCTCAACGGTGTCACCTGCGGCGGTGTTGCGACGGGCAGCTTCAAGCTGACACCTTCAGCCGCTACGCTGGCTGTGACGCAGGGCGCGAGCGCCACTGACACCATTACGGTAGCCGATACCGCTCCCTTCGCCGGCAGCGTGACGTTGGCCGCGACCGGCTTGCCGAGCGGAGTTACAGCTACCTTCGGCACGAATCCTACTACTGGAAGCAGTGTTGTAACGTTCGCGGCAAGTGCTACAGCTACCGTTGGCACTTCCACGGTGACGATCACTGGCACCAGCGGCAGCTTGACTGCATCCACAACGATTGCCTTGACGGTGAACGCCGCGGCTACAGGCAGCTTTACGCTGAAGCCTTCGGCGACCTCGCTCTCGATTGCGCAGGGAGCCAGCGGCACGGATACCATCACGATCACCGATGTCAGTCCATTTGCTGGCAGCGTGACGTTGGCCGCGACAGGCTTGCCGACGGGCGTAACAGCTGCCTTTGGCACAAATCCCGCGACTACTACCAGCGTGGTGACCTTTACGGTTGCCGTCTCGGCTACTGCGGGAACCTCAACGATCACGATCAACGGGACCTCCGGATCGCTGAGTGCGACGACAACGATTGCACTGACGGTCACTGCTGTCTCAACCGGCAGCTTTACGCTGGCGGCTTCGCCTGCAACGCTTTCGATTGCTCAGGGAGCCAGCGGCACCAGCACTGTCACGGTCACCGATGTGAGTCCCTTCGCCGGCAGCGTGACGCTGGCCGCTACCGGAATGCCCAGCGGAGTGACGGCTACCTTTGGAACTAACCCTGCCACTGCGACCAGCGTGGTGACCTTTACGGCCAGCAGCACGGCCACAGCAGGAACTTCAACTGTGACCATCACCGGTACATCCGGCAGCCTGACCGCATCTACAACGATTGCGCTGACGGTTACTGCCGTTTCAACGGGCAGCTTTACGCTGGCGGCTTCGCCTGCATCGCTCTCGATTGCACAAGGAGCCAGCGGCACGAGCACCATCACGGTCACCGATGTCAGCCCCTTCGCTGGCAGCGTGACTCTGGCGGCAACCGGCTTGCCGACGGGCGTAACGGCTGCGTTCGCGACTAATCCAACCACTGCCACCAGCGTGATCACCTTCACAGCCAGCAGCACGGCCACTGCGGGGACTTCGACCATAACCATCACCGGAACATCGGGCACGTTGAGTGCGACGACGACCATCTCACTGACCATCACACCCGCTACAACTTCCGGATTCGGATGCTCTGTGATCTACACGATCACACCGCAAAGCTCAACTGCATTCGGAGCGGCCATCACCATAGATAACACAGGAACAACGGCCTGGACCAGCTGGACGCTTCAGTGGATCTTCGCCAACGGGCAGACGATCCAGTCCCTTTGGAACGGCGTTGAGACACAAAGCGGCGCGTTGGTGACCGTGACCAATGAGAGCTACAACGGCTCGGTCGCCGCAGGTGGAAGCGTGACCGGGATTGGTTTCAACGGAAACATCGTTGGCGGCAATGCGGCTCCGACAGCATTCGAGGTGAATGGGAACCTCTGCGGCGCATCGAGCGGCGATCCTCCGTTGGCTCCGACCGGGCTGACAGCCACATCCGGCAATGCAGCAGATCTCACTTGCTTGGACCGGAAGTCTTGACTGCGACGGCAGTATCAAGTGAAGCGGTCAACGACGAATGGCGGACCCTACACAACAGTCGGCACACCGACCACAACCAGCTTCACTGACACCGGCTTGACCAACGGCACCATCTATTACTATGTGGTTTCGGCGGTGAACTCCGCCGGCGCCGGCGCCAATTCAAATCAGGTATTTGATGAACCCGGCGCTGTGGCTCCGAATGTGACGATCATCGTCAACCCCGCTCAAACCCAGGCGATTTCGCCGTATATCTACGGAATCGACGGAAACACCAATGCATCGATTCCCAACGTTCCGGCTGTCACCATCTTCCGCATGGGCGGCAATCGCTGGACAGCCTACAACTGGACAACGAACGCCTCCAACGCAGGCAGCGACTATCTACTACGAGAGCGACAATTTCCTGAGCTCCAGCACGATTCCAGGATTTGCCGTGTATCCGTCGATCAATGCCAACATTGCCGCGGGACAAGCCACCCTCTTCACGATGCCGATGCAAGGGCTGGTATCGGCGGATGAGTCCGGTCCGGTTCCCACCGCCAATGCGCCGGATCTGGCAAGGTTCCAGGATATCGTCGATCAGAAGAGCTACAGTCAGTTCCGCTCCCTTTACCACTACGCCGCCTGTTGTGGTGGTCAGTGGCGAGGACACTGGCAATGTCTACTGACGACGAGTTCGTGTGGGCAATGAATCAGCTCTCCACCACGAAGGAGCTTTTCAACGGCACCACGTCCACACCGGCTTTTGTGGATCTCGACAACGAACCGGATCTTTGGAATTCAACGCATCTGGAAGTGCAGGGTCCGACGGAAATTACGCCCGCCGCCTATATTGCCAAGACTCTGACAATGGCCGAGGCTCTGAAGACTCAGTTCCCGAACATGATTATCTTTGGACCGTCGCATTACGGTTTCCTTGGCGTCTACAACTTCCAGGGGGGAATCACCAACACCACTCCAACCGGCGAGAACTGGTTCCCTGACGAGTATTTCCAGGCGCTGAGCACCGCTTCGGCAACTTTCGGAAAGCCGCTGGTCGATGTTTATGACTTCCACTGGTATCCGGAGGACTACGACGCGGGCAGCACCCGTGTGACCAGCATGACCGCTGCGACGTTGTCGGATGCGGATATGCAGCTGATCGTGCAGGCACCGCGCAACCTCTGGGATCCGACCTTTACCGATCCCGACAACAGCAATCCCTGGCCTAACTCCGTGCTGGGAGGCGCGCCCATCGAGTTCCTGCCCAGGCTGCAGGCAAAGATCAATGCGGAATTCCCCTCGATCAAGCTCTCCATCAGCGAGTACGAAACGGGCGGATTCAACAACATTGCCGGCACGGTGGCACAGGCAGATCAGCTGGGCGTTTACGCCAGCAACGGCATCTTCGCGGCCATGCTCTGGCCGCCGAGCGGAACCTACGATTATGAACTCGCGGGCTTCCGCGCCTATCGCAACTACGATGGCGCCGGTTCAAACTTCGGCAATCAATTCGCTGCAAACAACCTCGAGCAACCCAGGCGCGGTGACGGTTTACGTCAGCAACGACACAACTACGCCTGGCCGTGTGGTGATGGTGGCTATCAATCGTGCGAATACCTCGCAGGTGGCGGCGATCAGCGGCATGACGCTTGTCCGGTACGGCCAGCTTGTACCAGATGACGGCAACTACAGCAGCGACGCAAAGCCCGTCCGCGCCGGTAACTCCGGTGTCGATTGGGACGCAGGCCGTGAGCGGTTCGACGCTCACGCTTACTTTGCCCGCGTACAGCGTGACAACCATCAACATCCCCTAATGCAGATAGGCGGCTTCTTATCGCGCTTCACGAAGGTAGTCCCTTTCGTGGAGCGCGGTGGGGAAATAGCCGCCTGAGCACATGGTTTCGGTTTGCTGCTGTTTTGTAAGATGTAATCAACCCGCCGAAGTTAGATTTCGGAAAACCCAGAGTTGATCTGCCTTCGTGTTCTCTCATCAAGCCGTCGCGTCCAGCAGGGCGCGACGGCTTGACGTTTGCAGGAGCATACTGGCCAACGCTGCAATTGCTCATCTGCCTCTTCATGCGCATCTTCCGTCAAAGACGCAGAGGAAAGCCGCATAATATCAGCCTTTAATTCCTAGAATCTACACTAATCCTCAAGAGCGGGAATGTCACAAAACCCATGCAACATTTGAATAGCGCTCAACAATTCAATTTTGCATCATTAAGCCTTAACCCATTTAGGGTGCCTCGATGCGTTTCCGAAGCTATCATATTTGCCACTAACCGTCCCAATTTTCCACGCCGCCGGTTCAAACATTGCGATTGGAGAAGACTTGTAAGACTTGAGACTCTTGAACCAATCAATAAGCAATTTAGCTTCAGTATCAGACACATCATTTTTGTCCACGGTCCACAATCTCACCTTATCGTAGATGAGATGCAGAATTTGGCTTCGGGAGCGAACGTTATTACTAAACTTAATGGTTGCAAACTTATCGAAACCTTCGCCGCCAGGATCGTCCTCTCTGTTTGTATTGTTAGGTCCCTCGACAAGGTTCCATTTCGCCCAGCATAGCTTTTCAGTTACATCATTCGCATGAACCGTGCCCATATTCGATGCTCTCATTTCAGCCAGCCTTGTTTCCCAAGCCTCAACAGAAAGCAGTTCCAACCATATCTCGATAGCTCCCCACTGGTCGCTTGTGGCAAGGGCGCTCCAAGCTCCTCTGATCGCATTCCACGGCATCATATGATGCCAGTCCATAGGAATGTCATAATTTATAGGAACCGGGCGGTCTACAATCCAAAGCTTGCTGTTGTTACGAGAGACAGTGTGAGTCACTGGCCAAGGGAAATTCGGACGCGCTTCAGCCGCTGCGAATGTTCCATCTGCATTCATGGTTGGATGCTTACCCCCTTAGAATATCAACCGAATTTTAGCACGGCTTCTTTGCATCAGAAACATCTTTAGAAAAATTGTTCGTTACATGTTGAATTTCAATAGAATACAGGCGCACCCGTTGCGGAGTGCGCCCGTGCTGATGATAACGCGAAGAAAAAGTACGCCTGGACGGCAAGTTCCGGCTGGTGCTTAAGCGGCCTTTTCGCCGCCGTCTTCGGGGTTCTGTTGTTCCATTGCTTTTTCCAGTTCGGCGCGCTTCTTGGCCTTGACTTCGTCGCGCTTGGCTTTCTTGGCGTCGAGCTGCTTTTCAGCGCCCAGCAGTTCGATGAAGGCGGTTTCGCCGCCGTCGCCCTTGCGGAAGCCGGTGCGCACGATGCGCAGATAGCCGCCCTGGCGATCGCCGTAGCGCGGAGCCACGGTGTCAAAGAGGCGGGTGACAGAAGTGTCGGTCATGAGAAAGCTGAGGGCCTGACGGCGCGAGTGAACGTCGCCCTTCTTGCCCAGGGTGATCATCTTTTCAACCAGCGGACGAACCGCCTTGGCCTTGGCCACGGTGGTCTCCACGCGGTCTTCGATGAGGACGGAGGTGACCAGGTTCCGCAACAGTGCGCGGCGATGGCTGGTATTGCGTCCGAGCTTGAATCCTGCATTGCGATGGCGCATGTGAAACTCTCTTTCTTCTAGGGACTGAGGGACCAGGGACTCGGGACTAGGAACCTGGGACTGAGCGCGCGATCTGCTGTTTAGTCCCTAGTCCCTATGTCCCTTAGTCCCTGTTCTTAAAAGTTTTCCGTTTCCGTGGGCAACTGGAGGTCAACCGAATCCAACGGCTCGTCTTCGTCGTCGTAGTGGACAAAGCTGGCAGCCAATGCGGCGGCGGGCGAAATGCTGGTGGGTCCGGGGACGGCGTTGCCGTTCTCGTCAATCTTCATGCCCAGCGAAAGGCCCATCTGAGCCAGGATTTCCTTGATCTCGTTGAGGCTCTTGCGGCCAAAGTTCTTGGTCTTGAGCATCTCGGCTTCGGTCTTCTGCACCAGTTCGCCGATGGACTGAATGTTCGCGTTCTTAAGGCAGTTGTAGCTGCGGACTGAAAGCTCCAGCTCTTCGACGGAGCGGTTCAGATTGTCGTTGCGCAGCAACATGCGGCCTTCTTCGCCGCGCGCCTCGGCCTCGATCTCCTCTTCCACATTGATGAAGATATTCATGTGGTCCTTGAGCAGCTTGGCTGCCAAGCCAACACCGTCGGCGGGCAGTACAGCGCCATTGGTCCAAACTTCGAGCGTGAGCTTGTCGAAGTCGGTGATCTGTCCCAAGCGGGCCGCTTCGACAACATAGTTCACGCGGCGGACGGGAGAGTGGACGGAGTCAACGGGGATGAAGCCCAGGCCGAGATCGGCATCGAAGTTCTTATCAGCCGAGATATAGCCGCGGCCCCGCTTGAGCCTCATCTCCATGTCCAGCTTGCCGCCCTCGGAGAGAGTGGCGATATAGATGTTCTTGTCCAGGATCTCGACGTCGCCGTCGGCTTCGATCATGCCGCTGGTCACAACGCCCGGCGTGTCGGCGCGCAGATACAGCGCCTTTGGACCCTCGCCCGAGAGCTTGAAGGGAACCTGCTTGAGGTTCAGAATGATGTCCGTCGCGTCTTCAACTACGCCGGTGATGGACTGGAACTCGTGCAGCACGCCTTCGATGCGAATGGCGGTAACTGCGGCGCCTTCGATGGAGCTGAGCAGCGTCCGGCGCAGGGCGTTGCCGATCGTGGTTCCAAAGCCACGCTCAAAGGGCTGGGCGCTGAACTTGCCGTAAATGTTGGAAAGCGTATCGGCATCCACTGCCAAACGCTTCGGTTTCTGAAATCCTCTCCAAAGCATATATCTCTCTCAATTCCCGCGCGGCAGGTACGTCGCGATGCATTTTGCGGCGGCCGCGCAAGTTCTCCTTCGGTTGGAATTAGGGACTAGGGACTAAGGGACTAGGGACTAGATCGCGGTGCTGATGCAAGCGTGCTTTCTGTTCCCGAACACCTTAGTTCCTTTTTCCCGTATTACTACTTCTCAAGCTCTCGCTTGAAATACCAATGTGTGCCGCACTGATCCTGGACTGGGCAAACCAACTCCCAACCAAGTGATCCGGCGATTCGTAGGACTTCGCCTTGCCCATAGGTTCCCTTTGGACCGGGCGTAGCGAGCTCAAATACATCCGCCATTTCGGCATGATTAAAGTCCCTGAGCATGAAGCCAGACTCAGGGTCGATGTGAGCTATGCTATATTCCCATTTCTTCCGCATGAGAATGGTCCTCCGACTTCATGAGGGTTAGTGGCTAGGGATTGATTCACGATGCGGATGCAGCCGTGCTTTCTAGTCCCTAGTCCCTTAGTCCCTACGTCCCTTTACTTGCTGTACAGTTCGACGATCAGCTGCTCGTTGATCGGCAGGTTTACGTCTTTGCGCTTAGGCAGCGAAAGAATGCGGCCCGAGAGGTTCGTGAAGTCGGCTTCGAGCCAGACCGGGGCGGGATTCTGCGCAGCGTATTGCGCGCCCTGCTCGACGATGATCAGCTTTTTAGCGTTCTCGCGAATCTTGATCTCATCGCCCACATTCACCTGATACGAGGGAATGTTCACCTTGCGGCCGTTGACCTCAACATGCCCGTGGCGAACCACCTGGCGGGCCTGACGGCGGCTGATAGCAAAGCCCAGACGGAAGGCCACGTTGTCCAGACGGCGCTCCAACTGCTGGATGAGGATTTCGCCAGTGACGCCGGCGGCCTTGTTGGCCTTTTCGTAGTACTCGCGGAACTGGCCTTCGAGAGTGAAGTACATACGCTTGGCCTTCTGCTTTTCGTGCAGTTGCAGGCCGTAGCCGACGATCTTGGCCTTGCGATCCTTGCCGTGCTGGCCGGGAGCGAAGTTACGCTTCTCCAGCGGGCAGCGGTCAGAGGTGCATTTGGTGCCCTTCAAAAAGAGCTTGGTGCCTTCGCGACGGCAAAGGCGGCATACTGCTCCGGTATAACGAGCCATTTCTTCTCCTGACTTCAGATGACGGCCGGTTTACATGTCCGGAGGACATTTCGTCCCGGCCCGGGTTGTAACAGCTAACAGCTTCACGCCATCAGCAAACAGCATTTCCGATACGCACTATTTCTTGAACACCGCCCAGTATGCGATCACAGCACTAACTATCGAAGCTATAGCAGAAATCATCGCAGTGATAGCAGAAAGCACTGCAATCTTCCATAGCTTCGACTCGCGAATACTTCTTTCAGCTTCAATAACTCGGCGCTGCAATTCATATTCGAGCGCAAAAGGTGCACGGCCTGACGAACTCGCTGTACGGGGTTCCCCGCCAGTATCAACTCCAAGCTCAACAGCGCGTCTTTTGAGTTCTTCGCCTTCTGGAAGTCTGGACAAATAAGTGTCCTTCGGTGTTCAATTACCCTGATTCCAGCTAGCAGCCAACTACTGTTTGCTGTTGGCTGCTAGCTAAAAGCTGCTTCTTACACGCGGCGACGCTTCGGCGGACGGCAACCGTTGTGAGGCACCGGCGTCACGTCGCGGATGGAGCGAACCTCGACCCCGGCGGCTGCCAGAGCGCGAATCGCCGACTCGCGGCCCGAACCCGGACCGGAGACGCGCACATCGACGGCGCGCAGGCCGTGATCGCGTGCAGCGCTGGCGGCGTTTGACGCCGCCTGCTGAGCCGCAAACGGAGTTCCCTTGCGGGAGCCGCGGAAGCCCAGTGAGCCGGAACTCTTCCAGCTCAGCGTGTTGCCCACCTGATCGGTGATGGTGACGATGGTGTTGTTGAAAGTGGCCTGAACGTGCGCAATGCCAAACGGCACGTTCTTGCGCTCCCGCTTTTTGAATTTCTTGTTCTTGCTGGCCTTGCCTGCCTTCGCGGCGCCGGCTTTCTGTTCTGGTTTCGCCATTACTTAGCCGTCGCTTTCTTTTTGCCGGCCACTGTGCCCTTGCGCGGGCCCTTGCGAGTGCGGGCGTTGGTGTGGGTGCGCTGTCCACGCACTGGCAGCGACCGCCGGTGACGGCTGCCGCGATAGCTCTGAATGTCGATGAGACGCTTGATGTGCATCGAGACGTCCTTGCGCAGGTCGCCCTCGACATTGCCTTCGTCCTCGATCACCTGACGGATGCGATTGACCTCGTCCTCGCCCAGATCCTGAATCTTCTTGAAGGGATCTACGTTCGCCTTCGTCAGGATGGAGTGAGCGCGCGGATCGCCGATGCCGTAAATGTACGTGAGCGCGATTCGTGCCTGCTTGTTGCGGGGCAGATCGACGCCTGCAATACGTGCCATTCTAGTTGTCCTTTGCCGCTTACGGTTGTGCGCCCCTGGCCTTAACCAGTTCGCGCGGGTTATGCGGATCACTCCTGAGGTTCAACGCAAGCCTTGACTCAGGCTAACTCGCCTCGTTTCAGTGAACAGCTTACAGTTGAATCTGCGTCAAATCGAGCTTTCTGGCTGCTCACTGTCTGCTGCTGACTGCCCACTGTCGTGGAGCTTCCGCGTTCTACCAGGCTCTCGTTAGCCCTGGCGCTGCTTGTGCTTTGCGTTCTCGCAGATCACTCGCACCACGCCGCGGCGGGTGATGACCTTGCACTTGACGCAAATCTTCTTGACTGATGCACGGACCTTCATCTATTGCCCTTCCTTCAAATCGAAGCAATTTCAGCCGCGCATTGCCAGCCTTCAACTGCCTACTTTTCAATGACAACTGTTCGCTGTCAACTGTCGGCTATTTGTAGCGGTAAACAATCCGTCCGCGATTCAGGTCGTAAGGACTTAGCTCCACCGCCACGCGGTCGCCGGGCAGAATGCGGATGAAGTTCTTGCGCATCCTTCCCGAGACATGGGTCAAAACCTCGTGATTGTTCTCGAGCTTGACCTTGAACATGGCATTCGGCAGGGTCTCCGTGACCACTGCCATTACCTCAATCGCGTCTTCCTTCGACAAACTGTATCCCGCTTCTGGTGCGCTCCCGCGCTCCGGCGTTTTGGACCGAATACTGCTAGTCGGTCAAGACTCTTGCGCCCGTGGCCGTCACTGCCACGGTGTGCTCAAAATGAGCACTCATGCTTCCATCTCCGGTCACTGCCGTCCAGCCGTCGCCCAGTACCTGGACGTCCGGCTTGCCGGCGTTCACCATCGGTTCGATGGCGATCACCATTCCGGCCTTTAGCTTCATTCCGCGGCCAGCCTGGCCAAAATTCGGAATCTGAGGATCTTCGTGCATCTTCGAGCCAATGCCATGGCCCACAAAATCCCGCACCACCGAAAAGCCCTCAGCCTCGACTACACCCTGCACCGCTGCGCCAATATCGCCCAGAGTCGCCCCCGGCTTGACGACTGCAATCGCCGAATGCAGCGATGCTTCCGTCACCCGCAACAAACGTGCCGTATCGGGGTCGATTTTTTCACCCACAGGAACGGTAATCGCCGCATCGCCGAAATAGCCGTCGACAATCGCCCCGCAATCGACCGAGACGATGTCCCCTTCTTTCAAGACCCGCTTGGCCGACGGAATTCCATGAACCACTTCGCTGTTCACCGAAGTGCACAAACAGCAGGGAAACCCGTGATACCCCTTGAAGGCTGGCTTCGCGCCCAGAGCGGCAATCCGTTCTTCCGCAACCTTTTCCAGGTCGAGCGTCGTGGCTCCTGGCCTGACCTTCGCCCGCACCAATTCGAGCACCTCGCGGACCACCCGGCCCGCCACGCGCATCTTCTCGATCTCCTGGGACGACTTCAGTACTACGGCCAACTGGCTCACTCCAACTCTTCGCACAAGCGCGTCTCTAAAGGCGCGAGCGCCCAAACCTACACAGATGCGATCTTGATTCGCAACGCGCAGAAAACCGCCACCCGGTTCCGCTACTGGCGTAACCGTTCGACGGCAGCTACTATTCCGGCGGCAATCGCTTCTACCGGCCGGTCTCCATCCACTTCCGCAAAACGACCCAGCTCGCGATAATGCTCGACAACCGGCGCAGTCAAGGCCCCGTAAGCGCGCATGCGCTCCTGGAAAGCCTTCTCGGTATCGTCAGCTCGCTGGACCAGCGCGGCACCTTCCACATCGCAAAAACCTTCCCGCTGCGGAGGCTGCAAAAGGACGTTATAAATGCGCTGGCAGACTGGACAGTTCCTGCGCCCGGTAATGCGGCGCAGTAATTGATTATAGTCCACATGGATGCTGACGGCAACTACCGGCAGCGACTGCGCATCCGCCTCTGAAGCCAGCCGGCCATCGAGCCATCCCGCCTGCGGCAAAGTCCGCGGAAACCCATCGAGAATGAAGCCGTTGACAGTGTCAGGCCGTTTCAGCCGCACTGCAACCATTTCATTGACCAGCGAGTCGGGAACCAGCTCCCCGCGTTGCATGATCTGTTGCGCCACCTTGCCCAGATCGGTGCCCTGAGCCACATTGGCGCGCAGCAGGTCGCCGGTGGAGATCTGTGGAATCCCCCACTGCTGCACCAAAACCTTGGCCTGAGTTCCCTTACCCGAGCCCGGTGCGCCCAATAAAAGAATAGGGCCGGGGTTGGTCGTCTGACCCATTCCCCGGCCTGCTTCGACTTCGGTTGCCGTTAACGACATTACCAGGTTTTCCTTCCGCGAATGCGACCGGAGCGAGGGGAAAAGCCGTCATAGTGACGCATGATCAGCTGCGATTCGATCTGGTTGACCGTGTCCATGGCCACACCCACAACAATCAGCAGTGAGGTGCCGCCAAAGTAGAAGTTGACCCCCAAACCGTGCGTAAACCCGGACGGCAGGCTCTCGAAGAAGCGGCCGACAAGGAACAGGTGGTCCAGCCGGATACCTGAGATCATCAGGGTGGGAACCAGCGAGATCACGATCAGATACAGTGCGCCGACCAGCGTAATGCGGGTCAGGATATCGTTGATGAAGTCCGAGGTGCGCTTGCCGGGGCGAATTCCCGGGATAAACGAGCCTGACTTGCGGAAGTTATCGGCAATATCGTCCGGCTTCATCACAATGGAAATATAGAAATAGGCGAAAAAGACGATGCCCAGCATGTAGAGCAGCTCATACCAAGGCTCGCTGGGGCGCAGTGCAGTCAGAATGCTGTTCGCCCACGGGGTATTGGTGGCCCACTCGGTCTGCGCCAGCAGCATCGGAGCCGAAAGAATTGAACTCGCAAAGATCACCGGCATAACGCCGCCAGAGTTCACCTTGAGGGGCAAATGGCTCGACTGCCCGCCCATCATCCGCCGGCCCACAATGCGCCGCGCGCTCTGAATCGGGATGCGCCGCTCGCTACGCTCGACAAAGACAATAAAGGCCACCACTGCGGCCATCACCACAACCAGCGCCAGCACCGCCAGAAAGGTGAGTGAACCCCAGGCGTTGGTTTGGATTTTCTGAACCAGATCGACGACGCCGTTGGGCAACCCGGCGATGATGCCGGTGAAGATCAGCAAACTCATGCCGTTGCCGATGCCGCGGTCGGTAATCTGCTCGCCCAGCCACATGATGAAGGCCGTGCCGGTGGTCAGCGTGAGAACCGTCATCAGGTCAAAGCCGATGCCGGGATTCAGCACCATGCCGCCGCGGGTCAGCATCACCGCGATGCCGACGGACTGAATGGCGGCCAGAATCACTGTGACGTAGCGGGTCCACTGCGTGATCTTGCGCCGGCCCAGTTCGCCTTCCTTCTGGATGCGCGCCAGCGGCTCATAGACCACCGTCAGCAATTGGAAAATGATCGAAGCGGTGATGTAGGGCATGATGCCCAGCGCGAAGATGGTCATGCGGCGCAAGTTGCCGCCGCCGAAGAGATCCATCAAACCCAGCGCGGAGCCGTTCTGTGAGTTGAACATCTGCTCCAGCAGCTTGCCGTTGACGCCCGGTGTAGGAATATGCGCGCCCAGGCGATAGACGGCGAGAATGCCAAGGGTGAAGAGCACGCGCTTGCGCAGGTCGGGAATCCGGAAGATATTGATGAATTTCTCAAGCATATTTGGGTATCCGCTTCAGGGCGTTGCCGCCGCTCGATTCATTTTGCCGAAACCATTTAAACGGCCAACACCATCTTAGAACATTTCCGGATTCGGAGTGAGCTTACAGGAGCCGGAAAGTCGGGGATATGTCGGCTGTCACAGTTGCCTGACCGGTCTTGCTCGGGTGCCCCAGGTCTCGCATTTGAGACCTGGGATCTAAACACAAAGGACAGGGATCAGGCTGCCTGGACGAGAAAGCCGCTATTTCGCAGACTTGGCGACCAGCTTGCCCTTGGGGGCATCCGAAACCACGCCGCCCAGAACCACTGCCTTGCCGCCGGCCTTTTCTATCTTTTCAACAGCGGATTTGCTGAACTTGTGGGCGTGGATGGTGATGGCCGAAACCAGCTCGCCGGAGCCGAGAATCTTGATCAGTGGCTTCTTGGTCGAGGCCAGGCCGAGCTTCTTGTAATCGTCGAGGCCGATCTCAGTGACCGTTAGGCCTTCGATCTGGGCGACGATGCGGTCGAGATTCACTACGGTGTATTCAGTGCGGAAGATGTTGGTGAAGCCGCGCTTGGGCAAACGACGGTGCAGCGGCATCTGGCCGCCTTCAAAACCGCGCATCATGCTGGTGCCGGTGCGCTGTCCCTGGCCCTTGTGGCCGCGGGTTGAGGTCTTGCCCATGCCCGAGCCCATACCGCGGCCGACACGCTTGCGCGCCGTGTTGGCTTTTTTGGGCGCGCGCAGATTTGATAGATTCTTTGCCATGATTTCCTCGCTGTAGCGCCAGCGGAGTTGATCTCCGTCGACTCGCGTTGATGCAGTGGACAGTGAGCAGTTGACAGCAGACAGCGAAAACCCACACAGGGGAAACTGTTCACTGTCTTCTGTTCACTGTTCACTAGCTTTCTAAAATCCGGACCAGATGCGGAATGGTTTTGACCATGCCGCGGATGGATTCGTTGTCCACGCGCTCGACAATCTGATTGAGCCGCGTAAAGCCCAATCCCTTGACCACCAGCTTGTGCTTCTCTGGGGTCGAGTTCTTGGAGCGGTAGTACTCGATGCGAATTTTCTTTGTCTCAATCACTGAATTTTTCCCTGTCTCCGACATGTCAAGCATCCCCAGGAACCGAACAATCGAGTCTTTCGTGTACCGAAACTCCGCCAACTCTTTGGAAACTTTTTCCACGATATTGGCTGGAGTTGTGCTCTCTTCCGCCGCAACTTTTTTGATCGCGGCGAAATATCTTTTACGGGATGCGCGGGGACGACTATTATTCGCCAATACCGATTCGAGATTTTTCAATTCAATCACGGTTTCTCCTCCTCGGCGATCTAAAGCTCGTCCACGGATTTGCCGCGCGCATTGGCCACGTCGACCTTGTCGCGCAGTTGCACCAGCGCGTCAAAGGTAGCCTTGACGACATTGTGCGGGTTGGGAGAGCCGAGGCTCTTGGTCAGCACGTTCTGCACGCCGGCCGAGGTCATCACCGCGCGCACCGCGCCGCCGGCAATCACGCCCGTACCTTCTGGGGCGGGCTTGAGCAGCACCTGTCCCGAGCCGAAGCGGCCCAGCACCAGATGCGGAATGGTGGTATCGGTCAGGTTGACGCGCACCAGGTTCTTCTTGGCCGCTTCAATTCCCTTGCGAATCGCCTGGGGAACTTCCTTGGCCTTGCCCGAACCGTGACCCACCACGCCGGCAGCGGCGTCGCCCACGACGACGAGCGCTGCAAAGGACATGTTCTTGCCGCCCTTGACCACTTTGGTCACGCGATTGATGGCCACCACCTGATCCTTCAGGTTGAACTGGTTGGCATCGAGTTTCTTCTTCAAGATCGTCATTGCTTTCTCCAGTGGACAGTTACCAGTGGACAGTGATCAGTTTGATCTCCGCCACGTCGGCTTCTTTAGACCACAGCAAACTGTCCACTGTTCGCTGTGCACTGTTCACTGCTCTTAGAACTCCAGACCAGCCTCGCGGGCTGCATCGGCCAGAGCCTTGATGCGCCCGTGATAGAGGAAGCCGCCGCGGTCGAAGACCACCTTCTTGACGCCCTTGGCCACAGCCGCTTCCGCGATTGCTTTGCCGATCTCTTTAGCCGCCGCCAGGTTGCCGCCGGTCTTCAGCTTGATGGACGAGGCCGAAGCCAGCGTCTCGCCCTGCTGGTCGTCAATCACCTGCGCGTAGATGTGGTTGAGCGAGCGGTAAACATTCAGCCGCGGGCGCTCTGCGGTGCCTGCCAGCTTGCGGCGGATGCGCGCATGAACTCGCTGGCGGATTGCGTTCCTCTTGGTTTGCGTAATCATTGGTCTCTCATTCCTATCAGCGGAGCCGCCTTGCGGCCCCGTTCGGTTGTGTTCAGTTCTCAGTTATCAGTTGTCAGTTTTCAGCAAAAAACCCGGTTTACTGAAAACTGACAACTGGCGACTGTCAACTTACTTCGAGCCTGTCTTGCCGGCCTTCTTCTTTAGCTTCTCATCCGAGTAGCGCACGCCCTTGTTCTTGTACGGATCGGGCTTGCGCAACGAACGCATATCTGCGGCTACCTGGCCCACCTTCTGCCGGTCGATGCCGGAGATGGTCAGGTGCGTCAGCTTGGGGTCAACCGCAACTTCAATGCCAGTGGGCAGCGGAAACTCGATGGGGTGCGAATAACCCAGCGTGAAAACCACCGTCTTCTTACCCTTCAGCTCGGCGCGGTAACCAATGCCGACAATGTCCAGCTCACGGGTCCAACCCTTGGTCACGCCCTCGACCGCGTTGAAAACCAGTGCGCGGGTCAGGCCGTGAAAGGCTGCCTGCTTGTCGCTCTCGCGATTGACATGCAGAATGCCGTCCTTGGTTTCGAGCGTGATGCCCTCGGCGATCAGCGCCGAGACCTTGCCCTTGGGTCCTTCGACATGAACTGTATTGCCTTCGACCTTATACTTGACGCCCGCGGGCAGCGGGATGAGCTTCTTACCAATACGCGACATCGTTCAATCCTTTTGCGGCTTGCGAGTCCCGAAGAGCAGTTGTCAGTTATCAGTATTCAGTCGTCAGATAACTGATACAACGCTTGTTCGTTCCACTGCAGCCTGAAAAACAGTCGTCAGTTTTCAGTTATCAGTCGCCAATTTTCCACTGACAACTGAAAACTGACGACTGATAACTGCGTTACCAGACTTCGCAGAGCAGCTCGCCGCCTACGCCTTCGCGGCGCGCCTGACGGCCGGTCATCACGCCCTTGGGCGTAGTCATGATCGAGATGCCTAGACCGCCCTGGACGCGCTTGATCTCATCGCGGCCGATGTAAACGCGGCAGCCGGGGCGCGAGATGCGCGCCAGATCGCGGATCGCAGCTTCGGTGCCGCCGTACTTCAGGTAGACGCGCAGGACGAGCTTGCCTTCTTCTTCCTGGGTCTTGTAGTTCGAGATATAGCCCTCTTCCTTCAGGATGCGGGCAATCTCGGCCTTCAGCTTGGAAGCCGGCACATCCAGCTTCTGATGGCGAGCCCGGATTGCGTTCCGGATGCGCGCCAGAAAATCTGCTACTGGGTCGGTCAGACTCATTCCTTCTCCTTCATTCCCCGTTCGCTCCCGTCTTGTCTCGGGGAGAACCAGCGGAAATGTCTACTACAGTAGTGAACAGTGCACAGCGTGCAGTAAATAGTGAATGAGCAACAGGATACTGATCACTGTCCACTGTTCCCTGTCCACTGGATTTCTTACCAGCTCGACTTGACGACGCCGGGAATCTCGCCCTTCAAGGCCAGAGCCCGGAAGCACAGACGGCAGACGCCGAACTTGCGCAGAAAAGCCCGCGGACGTCCGCAGAGCTGGCAGCGATTGTGCTTGCGGCAGCTAAACTTCGGCTTCCGCGCGTCCTTCACCCGTTTTGCAGTGGTTGCCATAAATCCTCTTCAGAGGCAGCTTTTAGCTTTTAGCTTTTAGCTATTAGCTCGTAGCTCCCAGCTTGCTCCCTGTTCGGCTTTAATCCCGCTCACGAAACAAACGAAAAATTGTTTTGCATCAGCTGCTGGCTTCTCCTCGAAAAAGCTGACAGCTAAAAGCTGCTCTTAAGCGCCCTGACGGAAAGGCATGCCGAAGTGCTTGAGCAGCGCACGCGCCGCATTGTCGTCCTTGGCCGTAGTCACGATGGTGATGTTCATGCCCTTCAGCTTCTCCACCTTGGAGTAGTCGATCTCCGGGAAGATCAGCTGATCGCGCAGGCCAAGCGTGTAATTGCCGCGCCCATCGAAACTCTTCGTCGAAACGCCGCGGAAGTCGCGCACTCTCGGCAGCGCTGTCGAAATCAGGCGGTCCAGAAACTCATAGGCCTTGTCCGAGCGCAGCGTAACCATCGCTCCAATCGACATGCCGGCGCGCACCTTGAAGGCCGCAATCGACTTCTTGGACTTGGTGGTCACCGGCTTCTGCCCGGTAATCGCGGCCAGATCGGCCACCAGTGGGTCGAGCAGCTTGGTGTTCTGCGTAGCCTCGCCCAGACCCATGTTGATGACGATCTTTTCCAGTTCGGGAACCGCCATCGGATTCTTGAGACCCAGCTCTTTTTGCAGAGCCTGCTTGATCTCCTTGTGATACTTCTCTTTCAAACGTGCTGCCATGATGCTTTGCTCTCTTTCTTCCGGCGCCCGGAGTGGCTCTCAAGAGCCGTATACCGTTGCGGAATCAGCTACTAGCTTTTAGCTATTAGCCGTTAGCTTGTCTATTCAACTGCCAGTCACTCAGCCTGATCCGCGACCGCCGGATATTGGAACGCCGAGCTAAAAGCTGGCAGCTAATAGCTGGAAGCTGTTTTGCTACTTCTTCTTGGGCAGCTCTTGCCCGCACTTGCGGCAGACGCGCAGCTTGGTTGCACCTTCTACCTTGTAGCCCACCCTGACCGGCCCGCAACTGGGGCAGACCAAGGCAACGTTCGAAACGTTGATCGGCGACTCCTGCTCGGCGATTCCGCCTGTAGTGCGCTGCTTCGAGTTCTTCGAGCTCATGGTCTTCTTGACCACGCGTACATGCTCGACAAGAAGCGTTCCCTTGTCCGGGAAGACGCGCAGCACGCGCTGGGTCTTGCCGCGGTCAGAGCCGGTAAGCACCTGGACCGTATCGTTGCGATGAATATTCAAACTCGGCATCCTGCTTGTCTCCACTTACTCCATGAACGGCGTCATGCGCCCGTCCATGAAAAGTCTAAAATCCGATTCAACCATCGACCAGAAGGCGCCAAAGGACAGCTTCGTGTAGTCGCGCGGGAAGACCGCTTCGAGCACGAGGTTCTTGCCCTCGGTATAGAACTTGAAGGCGATCGCCTTGCGGTTCAACTCATTCAGCAAGCCGAGCAGCTCGGGCGGCTCTGCCTGGGCCTCGGAGGAAAGTCCAAGAAATGCCGCAAACTTCACTGCGCCGCCAAAAGTATCCAGAACGAAATCCGGGTTGCGCTGATGCCGAAGGAAGATGTAAGGGCTTTGCTTGCCCTCGCACACTTCCGCCTCGTACCCAAGAAATCCAAGGTGATCGGCAATATCGCGCAGTATCGGGTCAAGCTTCTTTTCCATGAACCTTCTCCCTCCGCATTTTTCTTACAACACGGTTCTTTTCCTTGCTACACAACTTCTGGCGCCAGCGACACGATCTTCAGGAACTTCTTCTCGCGCAACTCGCGGGCCACCGGCCCGAAGACGCGCGTTCCCACCGGTTCATTGGCGTCGTTGATGACCACCGCGGCATTCTCGTCAAAGCGGATATAGGTGCCGTCCCGCCGACGATACTCCTTGCGGGTGCGGACAATGACCGCCTTTACTACTTTACCCTTTTTTACTGTGCCGTCGGGCGAGGCTTCCTTGACCGCGGCGGTAACTACGTCGCCGAGCCCGGCCTTCTTGCCCAATCCGCCGCCCAGGGGGAGAATCACTTGCAGCTTGCGCGCGCCGGAGTTGTCGGCCACCGCGAGCATGGTTCTCATCTGCACTGCCATGGTTGTTTCTCCTTCTCGCCTGCGTTAGCTGGCAGTCTTGGTTGCGGCCTTCGGTGTTGCCTCTTCGTGCGCCAGCGCCGAGCGCCGCACAATCTCTTCGAGCGACCAGCGCTTCAGCTTGCTCAGCGGACGGGTCTCGCGAATGCGGACCACGTCGCCCAACCGTGCCGAGTTCAGCTCGTCGTGCGCATAAAACTTCTTCGAGCTGCGCACGATCCGCTTGTACTTCGGATGGGCCTTGCGCATCTCCACTTCGACCACAATGGTCTTCTGCATCTTGGTCGAAACCACCTGGCCGACCTTCTCATTTCGCCGGGCGCCGGTTTGGGGCGCCTCAACAGCATCCAAAATTGCCGTCATCGCTATCGGGCTCCCTTCCCTGTGTTCGCGGCGGCAAGCTCACGCTCCCGCGCCACGGTCTTGATCTGTGCAATCTCCCGGCGCAGTTCGCGGAGCTTCTTCACCCCATCGTTCTGGCCCAGCGAGACCTGAAAGCGCAGGCGGAAGAGCTGCTCCGCCGAGGTCTTCTCCTGGTGGGCGAGTTCTTCGTCGCTCAAATTGCGTATCTTAGCGAGTTCCATTGTATTTCTCTCTCCGGCGCTCTGCGCCCCCTTCGAGGTAGCATTGCACCAAACTTGATAAGCCCGAGGTCTGATTCAGCATCCCGGCCCGCCGCCTACTTGGCTGCGGCTACGATCTTTTCCGCGCCCGGCCGCATCACAAACTTGACCTTCAGCGGCAGTTTGTTCGATGCCAGCCGCATCGCCTCCTGGGCGACCTCCGGAGCAACCCCTTCCATCTCGAAGAGGATCTTGCCCGGCCGCACCACCGCAACCCAGTGGTCGAGCGCGCCCTTGCCCGAACCCATTCGGACTTCGGCCGGCTTCTTGGTAATCGGCTTATCCGGGAAAAGCCGCAGCCAGATCTTGCCGCCGCGCTTGATAAACCGCGTCATCGCGATACGGCTGGCCTCGATCTGGCGGTCGGTGATATAGCCGCACTCCAGAACCTTCAACCCGTATTCACCGAAAGCAAGCGAGGAGCCGCGCCACGCCTTGCCGCGCATCTTGCCCTTCTGCTGCTTGCGAAACTTCACCTTCTTTGGCATCAACATAGCGAAAACCTCGAAAAACCAGGGGTTAGGGATAAGGGGTCAGGGATTAATTCATCCCGCTCCCACCCGCATCCCGGGCAACTCCAACAAATTCCTGACAACAAAACTCTTGAAAACCGCAGTGAATCCAGGTTTGAGCGCCAGGTCAAACTAATCCCTAACCCCTAACCCCTAATCCCTGCTCCTAGAACACCGACGTGCCCACCGCAGCCGGCTGGCGGCGCTTCTGCTCGTAGATGTCGCCGCGATAGATCCAGGTTTTCACCCCGATCACGCCGTAGGTGGTATTGGCCTCGGTAAACCCGTAGTCAATATCCGCCCTCAGCGTATGCAGCGGCAGACGGCCCTGCAAATACCATTCCGAGCGGGCGATTTCGTTGCCATTCAAACGGCCCGAGACGCGCACCTTGATGCCCTTGCAGCCGAAGCGCAGCGCCGAATCCACGCTCTTACGCATGGCGCGGCGGAAGCTGACGCGCTTCTCAAGTTGCAGCGCGATATTCTCCGAGACCAGTTGCGCATCGAGCTCCGGTTTGTTCACCTCGATGATGTCGATGAAGACATCCCGGTTGGTGCGCTTGCCTAGGTCGATCTTGAGCTTCTCGATCTCCGCTCCCTTGCGGCCAATGACAATGCCCGGACGCGCGGTGCGGATCAGGAAACGCAGCTTGTTGCCCGGGCGCTCAATCTCAACCGAGCTGACGCCGGCGGCCTTGAGCTTCTCACGCAGCTCGGCCTTCAGCTTGACATCCTCGACCAGCAGTTTTGCATAGTCGCGCTCAGAGAACCAGCGCGAGCGCCACGGCTTGTTCACTCCCAGCCGGAACCCATATGGATGGACTTTCTGTCCCATGCGATTTCCTACCCTCTAGGCCTTTTTCGAGGCCTTCTTCTTGGTTGCGGTAGCCGTCTTCGT
The DNA here is from genome assembly GCA_963713645.1 of uncultured Acidobacteriaceae bacterium. GTDB lineage: Bacteria > Acidobacteriota > Terriglobia > Terriglobales > Acidobacteriaceae > Telmatobacter. The sequence goes on from CAVQMQ010000003.1 coordinate 117,399, forward strand.
GGCTGCTGCTTTGGTTGCCTTGGGGGCCGTCTTCTTGGCCACCGGTGCAGCTACTTCGACCTTGGTCACCAGATCCGCGCCATTTCCCCGCTCGGCAACCGACACAATAATGTGCGCCAGACGGCGTTGATAGCGGAAGGCCCGGCCCATCGGAGCGGGACGGATGCGCTTCATGCGCGGCCCTTCATTGGCCAAAGCAGACTTGACGTAGAGATTGTCCACATCCAGATCCAGCCCCTGCTCGCCCGCCACGTACTTGGCGTTGTCCACCGCCGATACCAGCAGCTTGTGGATCACCGGAGCGATGCGCTTTTTGGTGAACTGCGCAACGGTCAGCGCTTCTTCCACTCCCCGGCCCTTGATCAGGTCCAGCACCAACCGCGCCTTCTGCGGCGAAACCCGCTGAAACCTTGCCTCGGCCCGGAATTCCTTTGTCTCGACTGCCATTGTCTCTTCCTCGAATCAGCTATCAGCTTTTAGCTCTCAGCTTAATCTCGCTCCCGCCCTAGCCATCGACTCAGCACGAAAAGCTGAAAACTGATGGCTGAAAGCTGAAAGCTGTTTTTCGTCTACCGCGCCTTCGCGCCCGCCTCGGCCTTGCCGCCGGTGTGTCCCTTGAAGGTGCGCGTCGGGGCGAACTCGCCCAGCTTGTGGCCCACCATGTTTTCGGTCACGTACACAGGAACAAATTTCTTGCCGTTGTGCACCGCGATGGTGTGGCCCACGAACTCGGGAAAGATCGTCGAGCGCCGCGACCAGGTCTTGACCACTTTCTTGTCGTTGGCCTGGTTGAGCACCTCGATCTTCACCGTCAGGTGCGCATCCACAAACGGACCCTTCTTTGTCGAACGTGCCATAAAAACAGCTCCTAGTTCTTAGCTTCTAGCTTTCAGCCTGGCGCATCTTCCCGCTCAAACTAACTGCCGGCTCTCGCCTGAAATCTTTGATCCAGCAACCAAATAGCTAGAAGCTAAAAGCTAATAGCTAAAAGCTGCTCTTCTACTTCTGCCGGCGGCTGACGATAAAGCTGTCGGTCCGCTTGTTGTTGCGTGTCTTGAATCCCCGTGTCGGCTGGCCCCACGGAGTCACCGGATGACGTCCGCCCGAGGTCTTGCCCTCGCCGCCGCCATGCGGGTGGTCGACAGGATTCATGGTTACGCCGCGGTTGGTCGGGCGGATACCCTTCCAGCGGTTGCGTCCCGCCTTGCCGATCGAAACATTCTCGTGGTCCGTGTTGCCTACCTGGCCAATCGTCGCCATGCACTCGGCCAGCACCTTGCGGGTTTCGCCCGAGGGCAGCTTGAGCAGCGCATAGTCGCCTTCCTTCGCGACTAGTTGCGCCTGCGTTCCCGCAGAGCGCGCCATTTGCGCGCCCTTGCCGGGGCGCAATTCGATGGCATGAACGGTCGTACCGGCCGGAATGTTCTTCAGCGGCAGCGCGTTGCCTACAAGGATGTCGGCCTCGGGACCGGAAGTCACCGTCGCACCGACCGTGAGGCCGACTGGCTGGAGGATGTAGCGCTTCTCGCCGTCCAGGTAGTGAATCAGCGCAATGCGCGCCGAGCGGTTGGGGTCGTACTCAATCGTCGCAACCTTGCCCGGAACCCCGTACTTCTCACGCTTGAAATCGATGAGGCGCAACTTCTGCTTGTGCCCGCCGCCATGATGGCGGATGGTCAGATCGCCCGAGTTGCGACGGCCGCCGGTGCGCTGCTTCACTGCCAGCAGCGGCTTGTGCGGCTTATTCGTCGTCAGGTCGTCATTGACCAGCGAGGTCTGAAAGCGCAACGTCGGCGTTATCGGTCTGTATGTCTTGATCGCCATATTCTTTGTCCCGGAAGGCTTGCGCCCAAACTCAAGCGCCGTCTTCCCCGTTTCTCCGAAACCCGGATCAGCTTCTCGGGTCTCGATAATCCTTCACAAGCTGTCAGCTGTACACTGTCAACTGCTTTTACAGGTTGCTCACATACTCAGGCAACTTTTCGCCGGCCTTGAGCCGCACATACGCTTTCTTCCAGTCCGGCTTGAAGCCGGCAAACTTGCCCCGGCGGCGCTCCTTGCCGAGCACGTTGGCGGTGCGGACACCGGCCACCTTGACCTTGAAGAGAGCCTCGACCGCCTGCTTGACCTCGGTCTTCGATGCATCCGGCGAGACATCGAATACCAGCGTTCCCTCGGTCTCCTTCACCTGCAAGCCCTTTTCGGTAATCAACGGGCGGCGAATCACGGTATAGAGTGTGGGCATTACGCAGCCTCCGTCTCAGCCGCGAGCTTGCGCCCCTCGGCATTGCGTTTAGATACGGTTTTCTCCAGAGCCTCCGACAACTGCTCAATGGCGGCCTTCGAGAAGATGGCCCGCTCATAGCGGAGCAGATCGTAAGGATGAACCTCGTTGTTGAGCACCAGCTCGACGCCCTTGAGATTGCGCGCGCCCAGCACCAGAGCCGAGGTCAGCGTCTTGCCGTTCTCGACCAGCAGAGCGGTGCGCGTAACGTCCAGCTTGGTCAGCGCGGCGCGATAGAGCTTGGTCTTCGCGTCCTTGATCTCCAGAGAGTCCACAACCGTCAGCTTGCCGTCGGCCAGCTTGGCGGCCAGAGCCGAACGCAGCGCACCCAGCAGCTTCTTGCGTGGGAAGGCATAGTCGTAGCTGCGCGGCTGCGGTCCGTGAACCGTGTAGCCGTGACGCCAGAGCGGCGAACGAACCGAGCCGATACGAGCGCGGCCCGTGCCCTTCTGCTTCCAGAGCTTCTTGCCTGAGCCGGCAACTTCCGTGCGGCTCTTGGTCTTGTGCGTACCCTGGCGCAGGCTGGCGCGGTAGTGCTTGACCGCCTCCCAGAGCAAAGCCTCATTGACCTGCTCGGGCGCAAAGACCGCGTCGGAAAGCTCGAGCGAGCCAACCTTGTCCCCGTTCAGATTTACAACATCCACGTTTGCCATCGTCTTCTTCTTCTCCGGGAGAATTCCCCGACTCTCAATCTTTTCTTGCGCCGTTAGGCGCGATTGGCCCCACCGCAGGTGGCGCAGGTGCCTACTTGCGCTTGCCGCCGGCCTTCTTCGAGGCCTTCAACGGATCGACCGTGCCCGAACCCGCAAACCCGCGACGCTCGCGCGGCGGAGTCTTGGCCTTGGAGATCAGCACATATCCTTCGCGCGATCCCGGAACGGCTCCCTCGACCATAATCAGGTTCTCTTCGATGTCGATGCCGCGAATACGCAGGTTGCGAACCGTGATCTGCTTCGCGCCCATGTGTCCCGGCATCCGTTGGCCAGGGAACACGCGGGAAGGAAAGCTGGATGCACCGATCGAACCCTGCACCTGAAACATATGTCCGTGCGACTTGGGCCCGCCGCCGAAGCCGTGACGGCGCACAACGCCGGCAAAGCCGCGGCCCTTGGAGGTGCCGATCACGTCCACGAAGCGCGACTCGGTAAAGATGTCGACAAGCACCCGGTCGCCAGCCTTGACTGCAACGTCACCCTCAGCGTTGGCCTCAAGATCAACCTCGCGAATCACCTTTACCGGAGGAGCCTCGGTCTTGGCAAAGTGGCCAGCCTGCGGCTTGGTCACATTCTTGGCCTTGACGAACTCAACCAGGCCGATCTGCGCCGCTTCGTAGCCATCGTTGGCCAGCGTCTTCAACTGCGTAATCACGCAGGGACCAGCCTGAAGCACCGTAATCGGGTGCACATCGCCCTTTTCGTCGAAGACCTGCGTCATGCCGATCTTTTTACCCAAAATTCCCGTAACTGCCATATTTCCCTTTCCTCATCATGCGATGCTATCCTCACCGCACTGCCGGGGTTCTTCCGAACCTTTTTACTGCTTCGCGTGACTCGCGCTAAATTCCTTGATCGAAAGCTGGGTGCCCCACCCTCGCCGCGTCCTTGTTTTTGCGGCTAGGGTGGGAACGATGCCCGCCTGCCGCACAAACCAGGTTTAGCTCACTTCTCAAAGGCTTTGATCTCGACATCGACGCCAGCCGGAAGATCGAGCTTCATCAGCGCGTCCACGGTCTGCTGGGTCGGCTCGAGAATATCAATCAGCCGCTTGTGCGTGCGGATCTCGAAGGCCTCGCGCGACTTCTTGTCAACGTGGGGCGAACGCAGAACGCAGTACTTGTTCTTGACAGTCGGCAACGGAATCGGACCGGCTACCGTTGCTCCGGTGCGCTTGGCCGTTTCCACAATCTCGCCGGTCGAGGTATCAAGCACACGATAATCGTATGCCTTCAACCGGATGCGTATTCTCTGACCTACCATGACTTCTCTGTCTTCCCCGCGAGCATCCTTCTCGGGAGGCCCACGCACCTGATTTGTTGGGGATCAGCAATCAGTGCCAACTTGCTCAGGCAGCAGTCTTGCTTCAGCCCTGTTCCCTGATCCCTATTCCCAGCTTCGCTTGCCACGCCTGGACTTTTGCGCCCGAAGGGCGCTTCCACCCGGCGCGGCTAGCGCCTACTTGGTAATCTCCGAGACCGTGCCGGCGCCGACGGTGCGGCCGCCTTCGCGGATGGCAAACCTGAGGCCCTTTTCCAATGCCACCGGCGTAATCAGCTCGATCGACAACTGCACGTTGTCGCCCGGCATCACCATCTCCACGCCCGCCGGAAGCTCGGCCACACCCGTCACGTCTGTCGTCCGGAAGTAGAACTGCGGCCGGTAGCCCTTGAAGAACGGCGTGTGACGGCCACCCTCTTCCTTCGAGAGCACGTAAACTTCGCCCTTGAAATTGGTATGCGGCGTGATCGAGCCGGGCTTGGACAGCACCATGCCGCGCTCCACATCTTCCTTGGGAATGCCGCGCAGCAAGAGGCCCGCATTGTCGCCGGCCAGACCTTCGTCCAACTGCTTCTTGAACATTTCAACGCCCGTGACCACCGTCTTGCGGGTCTCGCGGAAGCCCACGATCTCGGCCTCCTCGCCCACCTTGATCTTGCCGCGCTCGATGCGGCCCGTGACCACCGTGCCGCGTCCGGAGATAGAAAAAATATCTTCGATCGGCATCAGGAAGGGCAGATCGACGGCGCGGTTGGGCTGCGGAACATAGGTGTCCACGGCCTCCATCAGATCGTCAACCGACTTCTCCCACTTGGGTTCGCCGTTGAGCGCGCCCAAAGCAGAGCCGCGGATCACCGGCGCATCATCGCCCGGGAACTGGTACTTCGAGAGCAGCTCGCGGACTTCCATCTCGACGAGTTCGATCAGCTCTTCGTCCTCGACCGCATCGCACTTGTTCAAGAAAACCACCAGCGAGGGAACGCCGACCTGACGGGCCAAGAGCACGTGCTCCTTGGTCTGGGGCATGGGGCCGTCGGTGGCCGCGACGACCAGAATGCCGCCGTCCATCTGCGCCGCGCCGGTGATCATGTTCTTGATGTAATCGGCGTGGCCGGGGCAGTCAACGTGCGCATAGTGGCGATTCTTGGTCTCGTATTCCACGTGCGCGGTGGCAATGGTGATGCCGCGCTCCCGCTCTTCCGGCGCGTTGTCAATCGAATCGAACGAGCGGAAAGAATTCTTCGGGTTGTGCTTCGACAATACCTTGGTGATGGCCGCCGTCAACGTCGTCTTGCCGTGATCGATGTGTCCGATCGTTCCCACGTTCACGTGCGGCTTGCTGCGATCAAATTTTTCCTTCGCCATGACAGTTCCAAATCCCTTTCGTAGCTCTTGCTGCCCGTTTCAACCAAGGGCGCCGGCCATCCGGCTCCAGCCCCAATTTTTTGTACCGCCTTCGGCTTGACCAGCTAGCCGTCGTGCTAACTTATTTCCCCTGCGCCCGGCCGATGATCTCATCGGCAATCATGCGCGGCGCCTCTTCGTAACGGGCAAACTGCATCGAATAAGACGCGCGGCCCTGCGTGGAAGAGCGAATATCGTTTACGTAACCGAACATCTCTTTCAGCGGAACAATCGCCTTGACGACCTGCGAACCAGCCACATGCTCCATGCCTTCAATGCGTCCACGGCGCGAGTTGATGTCGCCGATGATCGTCCCCATATGCTCCTCAGGAACGGTCACTTCGACAGCCATCACAGGTTCAAGAAGAACAGGCGACGCCTTGCGTGCGGCTTCCTTGAAAGCAATCGATCCGGCAAACTTGAAGGCCATTTCGTTTGAATCGACATCGTGATAGCTGCCGTCAAAGAGTGTGACCTTGATATCCACCAGCGGATAGCCGGCCAGAATGCCCAGCTCGATCGCGCCCTGCACGCCCTGGTCGATCGGCTTGATGTATTCCTTGGGAACCGCGCCGCCCTTGACGTCGTTGATGAACTCGTAGCCCGCGCCAGGCTCATTCGGCTCGATGCGCAGCTTGCAGTGTCCGTAGTTGCCCGAGCCGCCGGTCTGGCGAATGTACTTGCCTTCAGCTTCGGCCATCTTGCGAATCGTCTCGCGGAAGGCGACCTTGGGTTCGCCGACATTGGCTTCGACCTTGTGCTCGCGCTTCATGCGGTCGACCAGAATCTCAAGGTGCAGTTCACCCATGCCGCTGATGATCGTCTGGCCCGAGTCTTCATCGGTGCGAACCTTGAAGGTGGGATCTTCGTCGGCGAGGCGGGAGAGGGCAATGCCCATCTTTTCCTGATCGGCCTTGGTCTTGGGCTCGATGGCCACAGAGATGACCGTATCCGGGAAGGTGATCGCGCCGAGCGCAATCGGATGCTGCGGCGAGGAGAGAGTATCGCCGGTCTTCAGATCCTTCATGCCTACGCAGGCGCAGATGTCGCCGGTAAGAACTTCCGTTACATCTTCGCGCTTATTGGCATGCATCTTGACCAGGCGACCCACACGCTCGGTCTTGCCGGTGCGGGGATTGAGAACCGTGTCGCCGGTCTTGAGCGATCCCGAGTAGACGCGCACAAAGCAGAGCTTGCCAAAGGGATCGTTGATGATCTTGAAGCCAAGAGCCGAAAGCGGCTCGCTATCCTCGGCCTTGCGCACGAAAATCTCGGAATGATTGTAAGGGTTGATGCCCTCGACCGGCGGCTTGTCCAGCGGGCTGGGAAGATAATCGACCACGGCGTCGAGGAGAGTCTGAATGCCTTTGTTCTTGAAGGCCGTTCCGCAGAGTGCCGGGAAGATCTTCATATCTATGGTCGCCTGGCGAATGCCCGCCTTCAGCTCTTCCTTGGTCAGCGCTTCGCCTTCCAGGTACTTCTCCATCAGCACATCGTCGGTCTCGGAGATGATTTCCACGAGCTGCGTACGGAAAGCCTCCGCCTTCTTCAGCAGGTCAGCGGGAATCTCTTCAACGGTGTACTGCGCGCCCATCGTCTCATCGTGCCAGACAATCGCCTTCATCTCGACAAGATCAATGACGCCCTTGAAGTTTGCTTCCGCGCCGATGGGAATCTGCAAGGCCACCGGGCGTGCGCCCAGCCGCTTGCGGATGGTGTCAAGAACATGCTCGAAATCCGCGCCGTTCTTGTCCATCTTGTTCACGAAGCAGATGCGCGGGACCTTGTACTTGTCGCCCTGGCGCCAGACCGTCTCCGACTGCGGCTGCACGCCGCTCACCGAATCAAACAGAGCCACCGCGCCGTCGAGAACGCGCAAGCTGCGCTCGACTTCGGCGGTGAAGTCCACGTGGCCAGGAGTGTCGATGATGTTAATGCGGATATCTTTCCATGTGCAGGTGGTGGCAGCGGAGGTAATGGTAATGCCGCGCTCCTGCTCCTGCTCCATGTAATCCATGGTCGCCGTGCCCTCATGCACTTCGCCGATACGATGCGTGATGCCCGTATAAAACAGGATGCGCTCGGTCGCTGTCGTCTTGCCAGCGTCGATGTGCGCCATGATGCCGATATTCCTGCAACGGTTCAGAGGTATAGTGCGAGCCACAGTGATTCTTCCTTGCGGACCCTTGTCCGCGGTTCTTGAAGCTTGAACAATTCAACAACTCTGGGTGCCCCACCCTCGCCGCGTTCTTGCTTTTGCGGCTAGGGTGGGATACCACAAACCATTCCGTGATTCCTACCAGCGGTAGTGAGCAAAGGCCTTATTGGCCTCGGCCATGCGGTGCACGTCTTCCTTCTTTTTCATCGCCGCGCCACGGCCATTGGCCGCATCCAGCAGCTCCGCGCCAAGCTTCTCGGTCATGCCTTTTTCGCCCCGGCTGCGGCCATAGTTGATCAGCCAGCGAATCGCGAGCGAGGTGCGCCGGTCGGCATTCACCTCAATCGGCACCTGATAGTTGGCGCCGCCCACACGGCGGGTTTTTACCTCAAGCAGCGGCTTGCAATTCTCCACCGCCTTCTTGAAGAGCTTCAGCGCGTCGTCTCCGCCGCCCTTAGCCTCGAGGTTCTTCATCGCCTCGTAAAAGATGCCCTGCGCGGTCGACTTCTTGCCGCCCCACATCATCGAGTTGACAAACTTCGTGACCAGCGTCGATCCGTAGACCGGGTCCGCCGCCACTTCCCGCTTCGCAATGTGCCCTTTTCTCGGCATAATTCCTCAAATTCAGTGAATAGTGGACAGTGAACAGATTCAACCGTTCACGAGCCAGAAGTCACCGGATACGCTCGTTTCGCTTCCAATACGTCAAAGTGGTCAGGCCCTGTTCACTGTCCACTGTCCACTGGCTTACTTCTTCTTCGCCGGTGCCGCCGCGCCGCCCTTGGCGCGCTTGGCTCCGTACTTCGAGCGGCTCTGCTTGCGGTTGGCCACGCCCACCGAGTCAAGCGTTCCGCGCACTACGTGATAGCGCACACCGGGCAGATCCTTCACACGGCCACCGCGGATCAGCACAATCGAGTGCTCCTGCAAATTGTGGCCGATGCCGGGAATATAGGTCGTAACCTCAATCCCGTTGGTCAACCGCACGCGGGCCACCTTGCGCAGCGCCGAGTTCGGCTTCTTCGGTGTTTGTGTGTACACGCGCGTGCAGACTCCGCGCCGCTGCGGCGAGGCCTGCAAGGCCGGCGATGCTGTCTTGTAACGCGGGGCCGTGCGCCCCTTGCGAACCAACTGATTGAATGTAGGCAAACCAATACTCCTCAAAACCTGTCTTACACGAGCTGCCATTCACAAAAACGCCGCAAGCAGACCACTCAGCCTCTCGCAACCCGCCGTCAAGGCCTTCAAGCCCGTCGCGCAAGCGCAAAGACGCCTTTGTTGCTGCTTCGCGTCTGTTTCGTTCCAAACTCAGACGAAAACCGGGACGGTGATTGAGCGTTTCCCCGCTTTTAACGGGTAAGCCAACTCCGTTTCGCCGGTTCCGGCCCGCATAGCCCTCCAAGGTGGAGAACGCGCGAACGCCGATGCGATTCTGTTCCCTGCCCTCCGCAAGACGAGAGCCAATTCGGGAACTTGTCTGGCCGTCCAGCCGAATTTCCTGGCTGGACCTGACCCTGAGCGAAACCCGCGCCAGGACTAATCTTGCCGTCCCCAGTCGGGCCGCCCTTACCCCTCCAACCCGCAGCCCGTCCGGGCACACGTCAGGAGGCGTTCTTGCGGAACCTTCTTACAATAGCAGGAAATTTGCCGCGAGGTCAATCTTTTGACCGCACGGATGCAATTTTCTCGATGCGCAGCCCCTAGAGATCAATTTACGGCGCAGCATAGGAGCCGCCTGACTGAACGGTCGAGTTGCTTGAGGTGATGGTCGTTGAGGACGAGCTATTGTCCTGAGACAGAGCAACATCCCAATCAACCTTGGTTCCTGTCGAGGCTGGGGCGATAAACCCGGTAAGCGAAGTGAGGTCCGGGATGGCCATCGTGGTCGATCCATTCTGATAATTCGCCGATGTGACGACCCAAAAAGAATTCTGCGCTGTAGTTCCCTGAGACCACGAGAGCTGGGCAAGACCAGAGAGAGTGTATCCGGAAAATGGTGGGTAGTTGACATCAAAGACAGGCCAGGCAGTTGGCGTGGGACCGGCATAAGTGGACGGCGCAGGGAGGTTCAATACCACCGCGCCGCCGCCCGGGCCGCTCTCATCCACTCCGGCGAATTGATCCGGGGTCGTTCCACTGCCAAAGGCGCCCCCGAAGTATGTGTAGTAGTCGCCGCTTTCAACTGACGCTGCGGGAACCGCTGAGTATTGCGACTGGAAGTCCCCAATCCCTATCAATGAGCCGTCCTTGGTGTTGTACACGACGGTTGTATTCATATTGGAATAGCCGGCTGGGACATTCCCGTAGGTGATCGGTTCAGGAACCATTTTGTCTGCAGCGCTGAAGACCAGCAGATTGCCGCCATTGAGCGCACCGGGAACAGTCTGGCTGCGCAGTATTCGTATGGCGAGAATATTTCCGTTCAAATCGTATACGCCCACGGGAATATCGTAGGTCCTGGCATAGGTCGTAGTGCTGAAGCTGAGTGTGCTGCCGGACCATAAGAGATCTTCGCCCGCAACCTCGACAAAGCTCGCTCCCGGGATTGCGGAAGCATCGACTTGAAGCGTCGCAACCCCTTGCGGCGCAGTAGTCGAACCGCCGGAACACTCGTAGCTCAGGGTGGTAGTGTCTTGAATGCTGTTACCATAGACATCCACCTGATACTGAGGCGGAGTTGTACCACTCGCGGGATAAGGCGGACAGAGGTAGGCGATTGCGTACCTGGTTTCTCCCTCGGGAAGGGAGATCGTCCCACTTCCCGACTGCAACGTAGCCTGGGTGTAGGCTCCCGTCCCAATCTGCGTGGCCACCGCCGTGGGCATGGTGGTGCCGGAAAACGTAAATGTCACCGTCGTCGGGTTTCCACCGCTGTTGGAAATCCCCCCGCACCCCGCGAGGCCCGCCATCACCACGCCACACAACGACAACCGGAAAAATGACTCAGCCATGCAATCCACCTTCCGCCCAAAACGAATCCAGGCTCCTCGATGAGACAACAAATCAGCAAGTTCTGTCTTGAACTTAGCGCCTCGATCCGTCAGACGGCACGAACGGCGTAGTCTACGGCGCAGTGTAGGTCCCTGAATTCCCCACTGAAACCTCGTTCAGATCGGGCAAGGATGCGGCCGTGGAAGAGACCTGGTTAATACCTGCATCCCATTTGACCGCAGTGCCGGAAGATGGTTGAGCAAGAAATCCTGTTACCCCGGAAAGGTCGGGGATTTCCAAGGTGGTCGCCCCGCCCTGGTAATTCTCCGTTGCATCAATCGAGATTACGTTGCTCCAGTTCGTACCCCATAAGATATCCGCATACTGGGCTACGCGCGGCATACCGGAAAATCCCTGATAGCCAATGGCGAACGCAGGCAGCGCGGCTGGAGTCGGGCCGGAATACGCCCATGGCGATGGGAAGGTGAAGGACTCCGCACCCCCGCCGCTCTCTGTATCAAGCAATACTTCGGCGTACTCAGTCACTGAGGACGACAGACTCTTCTCGCCTTCGGCAATGAACGAGTAGTAATCACCGCTTTGAACGGATGCGGCAGGGATAGATGGATATTCGGCGGTGTTGCTCACATTGAGTGGAATCGTGGTTCCCCCGGCTGTCGTGTAGTTTGCAGATATTCCCGGCGTAAATCCCGCCGGCAGATTGCTGTAAGTAATTAGTTGCAGCATGACTTTGTCGCTGGCAGCGAAGACCATCGGGTTGCCGCCATTCAGCGCGCCTGGAATAGTCTGCTTGGGCAGGATTTTGATCGCAAGAATGTTATTTTGCGCGTCATAGACGTATACAGGAACATCGTAAGTTCCGGAACGCATCTGAACACTAAACGATAAGGTGCTCGTGGACCATGGCAGGCCTTCGCCTCCGACAGAGACCACGGTAGCGCCGGTGATCGCGGCAGCATTCACCTGGATTGTTGCCAGCCCGGTCTGGACAGTAGCCGGTTCGTAACAATGCCCGGAAAACGAAGTGCCATCCACAGTGCTCAACTGATAGATGTACTCGTAATTTGGAGGCGGAGTTTCTCCTGATCGGGGCGGGCAGAGATAGGCAACCGAGAATTTGGTCTCCCCACTGGGGATTGTAAAGGTCACCTTGCCGGATTCGACAGTTGCCTGCGTATAAGAGCCCGTACCAATCTGCGTAGCCACAGCCGCCGGCGTCACGCCGCTGCTAAAGTCGTAGGTCACAGTGGTCGGATTGTCATCGTTATTGTTGCTTCCACTACCTTTGCTGGAATTCCCCCCGCAACCCGCGAGACCCGCCATTACCAAACCACACAAGGTCAACCGAAGAAATGATGCAGACATAATACCCGCCTTCCGCATAATTAGACACTGATTTGCTCTGGGCAGTTATTCAAAGGCGGATTTTATCAGAATAGGTAATCCCTCGATCAAATGATCCACGGCAGTAGACGGTAATCGCATGAACCTGATTTGCAGATTGTTTCCGGCATCCAGCTATCCTGAAGCTGGGTCCGCCGTTTGTTCGAGTCGGCCCGCTCCGAGCACCGATGACCCCCTCCCCCCGGGGGTCCATTCGCCTTTTGCTCGCTTTTCCTGGATGAGATCTGAGACTGCGAACGATGAGAATGGGCTGTCTTGAGTTCATGCGATTGCCCTGCCTGGCAGTAGGCAATTTGCACCAGCGGCAAGCGCCCAGACAACGCTGCCTCCCACACACGAAAAAGGATTCCCAGCTTCTAATTCAGGAAGCTGGAAATCCCGCATTTATCTACTGACATATAAATAAAAAATTACTCAATCGAATGCAGCTTCCAGGCTCCATTCTCCAGCGAAAAATTCGCCTGTTTCTTGCTGCTCAACTTATTGTTGGGGTTGTGGGCAATCTCCACCAGAGGAGCCGGCACGCCGTCCAGATTCACGCTCTCGGTAAACGAGGCGCTCTTGGCCGTGGCCACGCCTGGAACCGCGGCGTCCTGAACTTCCTGAACATCATGCGCCTTCAACGGATGTGCAGCCACGGTGAAAACCACAATCGAGTACCTCTTATCGTCCGCGTTATCTGGACGCCACTCAAAAACGCTGCCGCCATCGGATAGCTTGATGGCTTTCTTCCCCTCGTCGGTCAGCGTAAAATCCGCCCAGTATTTATTGGGATAATCCTTGGTCTTGGTCCAGTATTTTGCCGTAAATCCTTGACGTAACCCTAGTTCATTTACCGTAACGCTGGCTCCAACCGGCGTCCTGTGGTCATACTCAGCCTGAATCAGCGTCTGCGCCTGATCCGATGTCAGTTCTGGCGCTGATTTGCACCCGATAATGACCGCAGCTCCCACGAGCGCGCCCAGACCCAGGCTCCATAAAATCCCCGCTCTTCTCATAACTTCCTCCGTAGGCTACCTAAAACGTTTGATTTACCACGACCTGTCATTTTTCACCCGCGCGGCCCTCCTGTCAATGGCTGGCCGGTGACGGCGGACACAGCTCTTCGGCTGCGCCATCAGGGGCGAAGAAATCGTGAGACAAGCGCACGGCTTCTGGCGCATGCAACTCTGCATTCGATCTCCTGTGCAGGAATCTCTAGAAAGTAGTGGCAGTACAGACGTTTCCCGGTCGGGCTGTGCCATAAGCACAATGCTGCAACTTCTTATGTAGTTGTAATAAGAAAATCCACCCGGCAAGTTGAACCTACATCCGATTCAACTTGCCGGGGCTGGGAGAAGAAAGTCAAGCTTACTGCACCGTAATGGAGATTTTTACAGGATGTAAACTCCGATTTGTGCCAGTGACGCGGCGAGCAAGCCTGCGCATCTTAATTAGTGTCCCCCACCGCCGGCACTGGCTAAACCTGTCCGTCGCAAATATATTTCATCCTGGCCAGCTCCGCGGTTCCGGTGATTTGACGCAGTCAACGAAGGGGACCGCGAAATGTTCGCTGGAGACAATAGGGCGAAGCCTTGCGGAATTGTCGTATCGCCGCTGCCTTGCCCAGCGTCTTTGCTGACCGTGAATTTCCACACCACGTCCTGCCTGGTGCAATTTCCACTGAGGTCGCAGACTCCCGCTTTGAGGCGCGCAGTGTAGGTCTCGCCTCCCTTGAGAACCACCTCGTTGGGGAAAAGCCCCCAAGCGCCTGCGCTTACCTGGTCAACCCATGCTGGAACGGCCGCTCCGTGTGAATCGGTCAAGGTGAAATTGCGCGTGTCAACACCTGTGACAGGCTTGGAAAAGAATACTTTCACAACAGCGTTTTGATACACGCTCGGAGCGCCGGGAGTGGGATAGGTGGCCGTTTGCAGCGGACGGCGATCGGCAGGCACGCCATCAATGTTGATGACCCAGTTGCGCACCACCATGGGGACGGGCGGAGCACCCTCGACTACCGCAGGCTCCGTGGTCGGCGTGCGTCCGTCGCATCTTCCACCCAGAACACAAGGCTCGAGGATGAAGTTGTTATTGGTATCAGCCAGATTGCCGAGAAACTTGAGCGCGACGATGGCCTCGAAGGATTGGTAGTAGACCGCGGTGGTGACCGCGACCGGGCCTTGGGTTCCCGCTGGGATGACCACCGAATAGCGGTTGATCTTTTTCTCGTATTCCGGCCGCCCGCGCGGCTTGAATCGAGTGTCGCTGAGGAAGGCGTCATCATACAAATCGCCATTGCCGTTTCTATCGATGAATACCGGCAAAGCAGTGGGGTTAGATGTATCGATTACCCGGCCATCTTTATCGACAGGCAGGCCATTCGTGTTTGTCTTCAGATTGAGAGGCGTCGCATAGGGCAGGTCGAGTGTGGGGCAGTTATCGCCCAGAGTAGCTATCGCCTTGAACTGCATCGCGTACGGATCGGCTGAGCCGGCCGGGATATTCCAATTACATCCGGGGAAGTTGGGATCGACCATATCCTCTGAGGTCAGGTTGCCTACGCCGATTGACGTCCGCTTCCAGACGTTGTCATGAATGGGCAGTTCATTGCCAGTCGCCAGGTCGTAGGCGTGAATCGCAAGCCAGGCTGTGCGCCCTTCCGGGAAGCCGGTGGGGAAGTCGTGGCCACTGCCGGTGTTGGCGACGGTAATGGAGATCGGAGCCTGGTTGCCTGCTTTTGCCTGGGCCGGGCCGTGCAAGTCCATGCTGAGCACGTGACGCAGACGGTCCCAGGCAAGACGAGCCTGTTGAGCGTAGACGCCGCGTCTCTCAAGATGTGTAAAGAAGCCTCTGGAGTAAACGCTGTGGTGGTCTGCGGAGGAAAAGCTAAAGGTTGAGAGCTCGGGATAAGGAGAGAGAGCGCCATGTTCATCGACATCCTTGCCGATGAGTCCGGTGATGTAGGCGTTGCCTCCAACAAAGTGATGAGTAAAGAACGGATGAGGTGAACCGCCCTCGTTGGCGACGCGGTCCACAAGCGCGGGCACTGGTTTCTGGTCGCGATAGAGAGTCTGGGCGGTTCCCGGCTGGCCGTAATCCTGCTGCATATGGCAGCTTTGGCAATCACGCTTGAAGCGGGGATCGAAGTTCTTGTTGCCGGGCCGGTCGGCGTAGGCGCTGTTGGCCCACTCGGTATAGGTGCGCTCAATGGGAAACCCTCCAACCCATTTACCGAGAGAGTTCTTGATGGGCAGGCCGCCAGTTACGTCGTGACAGGACGCGCACATCTCCGCGCGGACAAACATTGCCTGATGGTACCCCTTATGTTTGGCGGAGTCGATCTGCTGGTAGTCGATCGTCTGGCCGAAGATTCCGCTGGTGTAGTGGTCAACCGGGTCGGCAGGCTTGTTCGCTGCCAACGGACCGAATCTCTCTGGGAACTCGATAGCATGCGGCGAAAGCCGGTAGGAGCCTGCGCCAATACTGTATCCGAGGTTCTGCTTGTTCTTATCGGGAACGTTGAAGATATCCGGCGGCTTGCCCGCCGCAGCCATTAGATCGGCGCGCGACTGTGTGCCGGTAGCTGGTGTATAGGCGCTCTCGCTTCTCTCATAGTTGTGGTAGGGGGTATCGCGGGTTTCGGCGTTAGTGTGGCAGACCGCGCAAATGATGCCGCTCTTGCCGGAGTTGGTATTGCGGAACTGCGCATCGAGTGTAGCAAATGCGATACCGGTTCCATTGTCTGAGGTGGGAAAGAAGTTGGGATCGCCGGGCGCCATCTCCAGATGATGCGCGTCGTAGGAGATGTTCTTCAGGGGAATGTTGTCGATGTAGTCCGTGGGCATGTGGCAGCGGGAGCAGAAGAAGTCCAGCAGCGATCCGGGCCGCGAGACCTTATAGTTTTCCATGCCGATGTTGAAGGTAGAGGAACACGCACCCTTGTCTGCAAACGGATTATGGGCCGCCTTGGGCGTGCCATCCGGAGGCTGCGGCGTATCGCACTCTCCATTGGCCGATGTTGCGCGTGAGAGCAATAGAAACGCGGCTCGCCATGCTGGATCGCGCCAGGCATTGGACATCATGGAGCCGTTCCACTCATCGAATATCTTTTGATGGCAGGTCTGGCACTGGCCTGGGCTATCCTCGGCCTCCCAATGGGTGTGATACGGAGGCGGAAACGCCTGTGCTTCCGCGACCACATACGGAGCGGCTTCGGGAAGCCGGTTGGGAAGGTCGTTCAAATTGTGCTGGCTGGGCTGACGATAGGCGATTGCGCCGATGGCCGCAATAGACGCCAGAAATACCGACAGCTTGGCAACCATGCCAACTCCATTTCCGTTCATCATAGCTTTACTCCAAATGGCCGATGGACCATCTCGTGATCGTGCGCCAATTCGTCGTAGTTCAAGATTGGGTCGTTCAATGGAACCATCGGCGCCCGCGCCAGGGCGCGCACAAACAGGAGAAACATCAAAGCGATATAGCCGACGGCGATGACGATCTCCAGCAACCCCAGACTGGGCACGCTGCGAAACGTGGGCATGATCAACAGGTAGAGGTCGAGCCAATGTCCCAGCAACAAAAGGATGCTGATAGCGGCGAGAATTTCAGGCGTGCGCTTGCGCTTCTCTGAAAGCAGAACCAAAAATGGAATTACCCAGTTCACTACTAAATTCAAAGCGAAGAGATAGACCCACGGCCCGTGCGTCCGGGACATGTAGAACGTTATTTCCTCGGGAATGTTTGCATACCAGATCAACAGGTACTGGCATGTCCAGATATAGGCCCAGAAGGTGCTAAAGGCGAAGAGCATCTTTCCCAAATCGTGGAGCTGGTCCGATGAGACGTTGCTGCCCCACGGCGTGGACTGCCGGAGCAGAACTGTTGCCAGTGTTATTGCCGCAATACCCTGAACGAATGCACCCGCAAAGACGTAAACAGCAAACATCGTGCTGGACCAATCCGGTTCGAGGCTGATCAGCCAGTCGTACGCCATCAGAGTGAAGGTCACGGCGAAGACAGGAATGAACAGGATCGCGTAGCGATTGAGGCGGCGGTGCAAGGTCAGTCCTATCTCCGAACTTTCATCCTGGTCGAGCGAAGTCCGGCGCATGAGCACGGCAAAAACAATCCATAAAACCAGCGCGATTATTGTGCGAGCGACCAGCCAAGGCATCTGCAGGTACTGGATTTTTCCCGCAAAAGCGGGCGTGTGATCGAATGCGCCCGGCTGTGCCCAGGGAAAGATGGTTTGTCTTCCCAGCAAGAGCACCAGCATGAGCAACGCAGCCACAGGCAACGCCAGCGTGAAAGCTTCCGGAATTCTGCGCAGGCTGGCCGACCATCTGGCTCCAGCTGCGCGTTGGGAAGCTAGGAAGAAGATGGCCGAGACCGCCAGCGAGGTGAAGTAAAAGCTGTTCAACAATAAGGAGGGCCAAGCGCGATGCGGGTCCGCGTACAACTCATAGACGGCTGCCGCGGCTCCGAGCACGACCAAAGCTGCGGCCGGCAGCCAGGCGCGTACGGGAATCTGAAAAGAAAGCTCTTCGCTCATTGGGCTCCTCTTGCCAGCGCGGGCTGAACCCCTTCGCCCCGCTGCTGTAAGGTCGTGTAGACATACGTGACGATCTTCCACCGTTCATCCGTGCTCAATTGCGCAGCATAAGACGGCATCTTGCCGCTGCCCAGCGTGATGACATGAAAGATGTGGCCAGGGGCAAACTGCATCAGGCGATCGGAACGGTAAGAAGGCGGAGGAGGAATCTTCGATGAGATGGGTCCGTCTCCTCTGCCTTGTGCTCCGTGACATACAGCGCAATAGGTTTCAAAGAGAGCCTTGCCCTCTTCCAGGTTTCTGGCCGTGGGATGATATGGATCTTTTAGCTCCAGGCCTGCGCGCTCCGCTTCCTGCTCGCCGGGTCCATAGTGAAATGGATGATAACCGCGCGGGATAGTGCCGGCCACCGGATGCTGCAGGGTCAGTCCGTCGCGAGTCGCCGCATTGGGCGCGAAGGCTTTGTAGGCAGGGTCACGCGCCATGTCCGGCATGTATTCATATGCGCGCCGGTCGGCGGAGCCGCAGCCTGCGAGCGCTATAACGCTCGTCACTAGGACCAGAGCCACGAACCACTGCTTCATAATTGAGCCTCGATTTCATGAACCTCGCTGGCCCCGCTGTTCCTCAGGAGCCTCGATACAAGGACCGGGTCAAAATGCGCACTACGGCGGCGCAGCACGAGGGCGAATGTATCGTCAGTGACGTTCGGCGCGGGCAGGCGTTCCTTTTTGCCGGGAAAAAGCCGGGAGCGAAACAACAATGCCGCAACAGTGGACAAGCCGCCGACCAGTACCGTCAATTCAAAGGAAATCGGGACAAAAGCCAGCGTCGAATTGTCCGGTTTGCCCCCCACGTTCAAGGGCCAATCCAGAATCGTGGTATAGAACAGAAATGAGAGGGCCAACGTCAGCCCCGTCAACCCCGCGAAGAACGTTACCCAAGGCAAGCGCGTTCTGCGCAGGCCCATGGCGCGATCCAGGTGATGAACCGGATAGGGAGAATAGACATCGTAAATCGGAAAACTGTGATCCCGAATGGTGCGCACGGCCGCAAGCAGGCTGTCGGGGTCCAAAAAAGTCGCAACCACAAATTTGCTACGCATTCACAGCTACCTCGCGATCTTCCTGGGGGGGGTAGTGTTTTGGTATCCCGATAATCTTGGCGATATGAGCGCTGTTCGCGGCCACGCCCTTGATCTCCCACATTGCGATCATGGGAAGGAAACGGATGAAGAGCAGAAACAAAGTAAAGAAGAGCCCGAAGCTGCCCACCAGAATGCCGATGTCGACGCGCGTGGGATAAAACATTCCCCACGCCGAGGGCAGGAACGCCCGGTGCAAGCCCACAACGATGATGACGAAGCGCTCAAACCACATTCCGATGTTCACCAGGATGGAAACAATGAAGAGTATAGCCACGCTGTTTCGCGCCTGCTTGAACCATAGAAAGTGCGGCGTGATTACATTGCAGAGCACCATCAGATAGAAACACCAGGCATAAGGCCCCGCTGCGCGATTGACGAAGTGATACCGTTCATAGAGATTGCCGCCATACCATGCGCTGAAGAATTCCGTTGCGTAGGCATAGCTGACAATCATCCCCGTAAGCATGGTCACTTTGGCCATCCGGTCGAGATGCAGCATCGTGATGTACCGCTCCAGATGCATGGTCTTGCGGGTAATGATCAGCAACGTCAGGACCATGCCAAAACCCGAATAAATGGCGCCGGCAACGAAGTACGGAGGAAAGATAGTCGTGTGCCAGCCGGGCACGAGAGACGTTGCAAAGTCCATGCTCACGATGGAGTGCACCGAGAGCACCAGCGGTGTCGCCAATCCCGCAAGAATCAGGCTGACCATCTCATAGCGGGCCCAGGTGCGGAATGACCCGTTCCATCCCAGGCTCAGGAATCCAAAAATAAACTTCTTGATCCGTCCCGTGGCGCGGTCGCGCAGCGTAGCCAAGTCTGGGACCAGACCCAGGAACCAGAAAACTAGCGAGATGGTGAAGTAGGTGCTGATGGCGAAGACATCCCACACCAGAGGAGAGCGGAAGTTGACCCACAACGGGCCGCGCTGGTTAGGGAAATAAGGGAAGATGAAGAATGCGTCCCACGGGCGGCCCAGGTGAATCAGCGGAAACATGCCCGCGCATATCACGGCCATGATCGTCATCGCTTCTGCCGAGCGGTTGATGGAGGTGCGCCATTGCTGCCGGAAAAGAAGCAGGATGGCCGAAATCAACGTACCTGCATGCCCGATGCCTATCCAGAAAACGAAGTTGGTGATGCCAAACGCCCACCCTACGCTGTTGTTGAGACCCCAGAGTCCGATACCCTTGGCGAAGAGCCATGTAACCATGACCGCAAGGTTGATGAATCCGGCAAAGGCAAAAGCAAAACAGATCCACCAGCCCTTTCCTGGACGTGCTTCCATCGGCCGGGAGATATCATCGGTGATCTGCTGAAGTGAAACATCTTCGTCAACCCAGCGTGGAGGCGGAAGTAAATGCGTGGCAGTTCTTGCGGGTGCGGAGGACATGACGCTCATGTTTTTCGCTCCTTAAGCGGTATTGAGTGGGTTGCGAACTTTCTTCAGGTATCCCACGTTGGGCCGTACGCCTAGCTCTTCCAACACGTGGTAGTGGCGCCGGCTGTCGCGCAGTTGCGAAACACGGCTATGAGGGTCTTTCAAGTCTCCAAAGACAATGGCTTGGGTAGGGCAGGCCTGCTGACACGCTGTTTGGATATCGCCCTCGACAAGATCACGCCTTCCTTGCAGAGCAACGTTCTTGGCCAACTGGATGCGCTGTACGCACATGCTGCACTTTTCCATCACTCCGCGCGAGCGCACCACTACGTCCGGGTTCAACACCATGCGTCCCAGCGGACTGGTCATGTTGAAATCGAAATCCATATTGTCCGTGTAGTTGTACCAATTGAAGCGCCGGACTTTATAGGGGCAGTTGTTCGCGCAGTACCGGGTACCGATGCAGCGGTTGTACACCTGCTGGTTCAGTCCATCGGAGCTGGTAGTTGTGGCAAGAACCGGGCACACCGTCTCGCAGGGAGCGTTCTGGCAGTGCTGGCAGAGCATCGGCTGATGCACGCTGCCTGGATTACTCAGCGATCCAGTGTAGTAACTGTCAATCCGCATCCAGTGCATGATGCGGTTGCGCTGCACCTGGTCTTTGCCCACAACCGGGATGTTGTTTTCCGCCTGGCAGGCGATCACGCAGGCGGAGCAGCCGGTGCAGGCGTTCATATCGATCGCCAACCCCCAGGAATGTTCGCCGTGCAGCCGGTCGGCCCAGAGTGTGGGCATGGCTTCCTTATCTTCGGGGACGGGATGACTCAGCTCTTCCAGCGTGGTTTCGAGAACAATCGGACGGCCTTCCATGGAGAAGTGGCTTTGCGTGCTCACGACATCTTCGCGGCGTCCGGTTTTTTCGAGCCGCACAGTCGCCGCTGAGTACTGGCGCGTTCCATTTACGGCTAACGTCAGTGGGAATACATTGACGCCGACATTCTGGCCCACCTTGCCGACCTGCTTGCGCCCGTACCCCATGGCCAGTGAGATCGTGCGGGCCTCTTGCCCAGGTTGGATGAAGATAGGCGCTTCGATACTCCCCTGATCGGCGGTCACCTTGACGACATCGCCTTCTGACAGTCCCAGTTTGTCCGCCAGCTGCGGACTGAGAGCCGCGTAATTCCCCCAAGTTACTTTACTGATGGGATCGGGAAGCTCCTGCAGCCAGGGATTGTTGGCGTGACTGCCGTCGCGCGCCCCTATGTTCTCGTAGAAGTGCAGTTCATAGCGGTCTTCCGCACGCAATGCTTGCGCCTTCAGGACTGTTTCAGCAGCCGCCTTCCAATCGCCGCGGTGCGCTGGAGCGATACTTGCCGTTGTTGCGGGCAAAACCACCACGCCATCTTGCAGCGAACGCTCCCAGAAGGCAGTTGCATCCTGCAATTCCTTCTGTCTAGGAAAGAGTTTTTCACTCCAGAACTGGCGCAGATAGTTGTAGTAACTCGGCTCAGTCTGACCCGACCAAATCAGCAAGCTTTCCTGCACCGCGCGGGTCTCAAACAGCGGAGCGATCAGTGGCTGCGCCAGACTGAAGTGCGAATCCACAGGTTCAGCGTCGCCCCACGCTTCCAGAAAATGGTGATCCGGGCAGATGACGTGAGTATGGATACTGGTTTCGTCGGACCGGTCGGAGAAAGAAACCGAGAGCGCGACTTTTTCCATCCCGCTCAAGAAGCGCGCGCCGTCGCCATAGTCGTACGCGGGGTTGACGCCATAGAGCAGGAGCGAGTGCACCTCGCCGCGATTCATCTCTTCGACGAGAGCTGCCATCGCAGCGTCATCGCCGGCCCGCTGCATTGACGGACGATCCAGATCAATGGTCTTGCCTACGTTGCCAAGCAGGGCATTCAAAGCATTGACCACGACCTGCACTGAAAGATCGTTGCGTCCGCAGACCACCAGGGATTCACCGCGATGCTTCCAGAGTTCGTCCGCGACCGCATCAAGTTGCTTGGCATCCACCGGGTCCGGGCCATCGGGAACGCTGGTCGTACCGCTCTTGCGCGCAATGCGCCGCAGCAAAGACACAGCCACTACGCCAATTTCCGATGGCGCAACGGGCACACGCACATCGGCGTTGCTTCCTGTCACGCTCAAGGTGGATTCAAATTGAACGTGCAGCGTCGGCTTCCCTTCCGGTTTGCGATTGCTCGCGTACTGCCGAGCGAACTCTACCGGAGAGAGCCAGGTTCCAAGGAAATCCGCATCAATCCCCACGATGACCCGCGCCTTGTCGAAGGCGTAATGAGGAATCACCGCGCGGTCGAAGGAGTTTCCATTGGCCTCGCGCAATGCGCTATAGGTGATCGCGTCATAAGCTACATGCTGGAACTTCGGAAAGGTTCTGCCGAACTCCGCGATAATCTGGTGTGTCGAAGGACTGGTCACGGTCTGTGAGAGCAATACGACCTTTCCACTCCTCTCGCGAGCCTGGTTCAGCGCAGCCAGAATCTGCCGGTCCGCCTCGTTCCAGGTCGTGTCTTGTCCTTTCCACTTCGGCGCGCGAAGACGCTCGTCGTCATAGAGGGATAGCACAGTCGCCTGCCCCGTGGCGCAGGTTCCTTTACCGAAGAGAGTGGATTCGTCATTGCCTTCTATCTTGATGGGCCGACCATCGCGCTGCTTCACCAGCAGGCTGCACGAAGACGCGCACCCGCGGCAGGTGGTGGCGTAATAATTCGAGACTCCGGGAATGATGTTATCGGCGCCCGCCAGCAGCGGTATCGCATTCTGCACAGGGCCACGGCATCCAGTCACAGTGGCCGCAGCCAAGCTGAATCCCATCAGCGCCAGAAAGTCACGGCGGGTGGTGCCGGTTGTGTGATCCGCTGACTTGGCAGGGAGCCCACCCAGAAACTCTCCGCTGAAGCGCGGTCCGTTGCGCAGTTCGTCCACGCTCTTCCAGTAAGCGGGTTCGGCACGCTCCCCGATCTGCACGAGCTGCTCCTTCGCGCTCTTGCAGGGTGGTTTGCTTTCAACGTCCGGAGTCATATCTCCCTTTCTTCCCAAAACACACCGGCATTCCTGCCCGCTCTAATAGTGGCAACTCGAGCAATCCAGCCCGGCTGTTGGTTTCGGCTTCTGCGAAAGACTCAGCAGCGATCGCTGGAAATCATTCGTTGGCAGGTTGGCGTGCTCGCGATGGCACTGCAGGCACCAACCCATCGTGAGCGGAGAAAACTGGCTGACCCGGTCCATCTGCTCGACTGGCCCATGGCACTGCTGGCACTTAACACCCGAGAGCACATGCTGGCTGTGGTTGAAGTACACGAAATCCGGAAGGTTATGTATCTTGACCCAGCGGATCGGCGTCTGCTGCTGCACAGCTTCTTTCAGCTTTTCGATTGCAACCGTCTGTTTCTCCACTATGCTGTGACAGTTCATGCACACGCTTGCCGGCGGAATGCCCGCATGGCGGCTGGTGCGCGCCGCATAGTGACAATAAAGGCAGGGAATCTTGTTATCGCCGGCATGAACCTTGTGGGGGAAGTGAATCGGCTGCTCAGGTGAATAGCCCTGGTTGATCCCCATGCGCGATAGTTCCCAGGCTCCGCCTCCGCCTGCGAAGAGCAACACCAGAGCGCCGAAGGCGGCAAGTTGCGTCTGCATGCGGTTAATCCTCCTCCGGCCAGAACCTGCTGCCAGGGTTGTGTGTGCGCGACCATTCGGTAATAGCATTGGCGGATACGCGCAGTGGCTGGGAGATCAGCACCGTGCAACCATGCACGGCGGCGACAAGAAATGTTGACAGCCGGGTCAGCGGAAGCAGCGCAATCGCCGCGAAGGTGGCCATCACGTGGAGCCGGACAAGAGCCGGCATTTGCGCCGCAAGCTGAACCGCAGGCTGGCCGCGCACAAGCGATGCCACATACGGTCCCAGCGTCATGACGCCCCAGGACGATCCCCAACGATAGAGAATCGCTGTCAGCACTCCCGAGAGCAGGACCGTAAAAATGGCCGCCAGAAACACAGTGTCAAAGAGCGCGGTTACCAGTGACCGGCTGGACCGTCCTAGATGCCGCCAAATCAGTACGGCGCTGCCGGCGACGGCAGCCAGTCCCGCGGCAAGTGCTAGGCCCTCCAGCAGATAAAGCCCTGCTGTGCTGCTGTCCCAGGAAAGAATTGCGCTTGGAAACAGCAATCCCACAAGATGTCCAGTCACCAACAAGAGAATGCTGATCCAGAAGAGCCGGCTCCCGAAGACCGCCTTGGTGTCCTCTATCTCTGCGGCAAGAGTCAAAGGCTCTCGGAGCACAAGCAGGTAACGCAGCAGCGTTCCCGCTACCAGCACGGCAATTGCGATATACGGCCACAGTGCAAATACAGTGTTATTGCCCATTGCTCCCTGCCTCCTTGTGCAATGGGAGGCTGCCCACGGCATTTAAGGTTTGTTTGGCCGGCATGGCCGACGCGCGGAGAAATGCCTTCAGAGCAAAAGATTCCTTCGCGGTGAGATAGCGCTCCGGGGGTGTTTTGATTTCCCACTTGAAGCACGGATGGCGCAGGAATTGGGTCAGCGCCAGATCCTGGTAGCGTAGATAAACCCCGGTCAGGTCGGGTCCGAGGCTGCCGCCGCGCAACCCGGCGCCACGCACGCTATGGCAGGCCGAACAGGCTTGCGCGCCATATTTGGTTGGCGTCTCTCCGTAAAAAAGCCTTCGGCCGGTCGCGGTTTCCGCGAATGTCGCTGTGGCTGCATTGCGCTCGTCGGCAGGCTTGATATCCGGCCCGCCGATGGCAATGTAATCGAGAATGTCGCTGATCTGCTTGTCGGAGAGATCCACCCAGTCCGGCATGCGCTGCTGTTTGAACTGCGCAAAGAGGGCAGTCGCGGTTGGGTCGCCGGATTTGATCACCACTGACGAAGCATGAACGAATTTCAATATCCAATCGCGCTTGCGCCGATCATTGACACCCTTCAAATCAGGCCCCACCTTGATTCCTTTGCCATACGTGTGACAGGCCGTGCAGCGGCCATTGAACGTCGCCGCTGCTTGCGGTGAAAACTTTGCCCCCGCGTTGCTGTCATCGTCATCGCTGTCACCGGCGCGTAGAACCTTGGAAGGCCACGCCAGCACTGCGAGGAGCAAAAACACGCAGAACACGACGCGCATGCCGGTATTGACTGCAACAGCGCTTCTCATCCGCTTCCTCCGCTATCCATCGTCATTCTCCGTTCGGCTAGCTTCATACAGCGCTAGCCGTGCTTTTGCAATTGGCTCCATGAGACAAAGCACCCGGGGATTGAAGGTGGCAAAAGAACCTTCAGAATCCCACTCCAAAATGCATCGCGAAAGTCACCGGATCCGTATTTGGACCGCCAGCAGGCCGACTGAACCGGACTGGGAGATCCGCCTCCACAAAATAAGCTTTAAAGAGACTGCCCTTGGACTTTATTGGCCAACTTTTGTTTAACAGCGGAGTGAATCCGTACGTCGCTGAATCGACGACGAAGGCTGCGCGAATCCCAGGGGTGAAGCCATGACCGGCGTTCCACAAGAAACCAGGATGAACCGTGAGTGAGACGTCGCGTGGACTATCCTGCACCGACGAAACAAACTCCAGATCGAATGCCAGCCTGCCTGTTCCCTTGAGTGTGATTCCAGCCGGAAAACCGATGGAAAAATTGTCTGCCAGACTGGTTGTCTGGCCGCCAGTCTGAAGTGACCAGGGGAAGGACAAAACCGATATGCCCCCCAACAGTTGTCTGGGCCTTGGTTGTTAATGACACTGCCGCCAGCGAAAAGACAACTACTACGACTGCAAGGAGTGCTTGACTTGAAATCGCTCGAACTCTTTTCTGCGACACCGATGCGTTCATGACGTTCCTCCTAACGGGGAAATTTTGCCGCGCACCTTCTCACGTCCTCTGCAAATGCTGTATGCAGAGCGAGGTGCTGGACTCAATGCGTACAAGCGCTACTCTCGGCCCTGATTAGCCAAAATTGATTGGAGTCGGAGGAGAACTTCTCGGGCGACAGTTCTGCACTGGCGCGAGAGGGGGGGAACTCCGCAGTCGGGAAAAAACCAGACGCATTAGCGCTGGAAATGGATCGTGCAAATTGAAGGTTGCAATTTTGCGTCAACCGTTCGGCGTGAAAGTGGCTCTCCGGAAAGAGCAAACACTTGCGTAAACCACCCACGCTAATGTGCGCATTCCCAAGACGAAAGGCCGCTTTCGGCGAAAGCTAAAGCAAAGAATCGCTGACAGGACATACAATTTGAACCCAATTGCATGAAAAGTAAAGTAGCGACGCATCCGCATCGGGCAGAATATGAGTCCTACTAACGAGGCAACAAGGGCGGCACGAAGGGGAAGGCCGCACACGAGGAATTGTGCCTTGTACGTCCATGAGATCTTTCTAATCTTCCCGGTGGTTAGAAAGGACTATCACAAGATTCCAGTTGACGTTGCCAGATTCCTGGTGACTTTTGGATATCTTGTAGACCTCTGGGCGTTTTTCGGTAATCAAATACAGTGTTCCTTTGATTACCTTTACGGCGATTCTCTGGTATTCGTGATTTCATGTCAAGCGAAAAATGTTAATTGCCTAACGAAAAATACAAATTTACGTACCGCCACGTTCTTATTGTAGCCAATGCAGAAGGTGCGGACTGCCGCTTGATTCTCGATCAGCGACTCCAACGAGTGATTAATATCAAAGACTTGCGAAGCAGCGACCGGACTGCGGCCTTACTGGCTACCAGAATTGAGCAGCCACAATGGTGGCAGGGCCTGATCGTCCTCCGATGACATCGGTAGATAGAACGATCTCCATATTCTTTTTTTCCCAATCTGGGGGCGCGATGGCAACGAGCTTGCTTATTTCGTTGCTGTCGGTCAGGAAGTCTCCCGCCGCCGAAGTGCCAAAAACCGTTATGCCTGCAGCCACAACCACGGTCTGCTCCGTCTTCGGGTCGACCATCCTCAAAACCAGCGCATAGTCTTTTGTTACCGAGAGATAAGGGTCCGAATAGTCAACCGCCCAGGCATCGTTGGAAGGGTTGTTCCGATCCCGAATGATGACCTTATTCGCCGTCGGCTGTTCCACGGTAAAGCGGAGCTTCGGCATCAGCCGTTCCGTCCAATTGTTGTTCAAGAGTCCGACCAGGATGGTAGGACCGCTCTGCAAATCCGTGAAGGTGGCCTCGGACTGGGAGGCGAAGTGAATTCGCTTCCCATGAGTGCGCATCAGTCCCGCAAGCTTGGCCAACGTAAATGCGTCGTATTGGCTGACGGTGGTACTGGCTGCGTTGTGAAACTTCCGCAGCGTGAGTTTGGGGTTTAAATCAGGGCTGTCATCCGGAGCCTCCTGGCCGCCTGCGACATTGCCGATGCAAAGCAGAACCGAACCAGGAGCTGAGAGAACTGGTCTCCAGAAACTGTCCAGCGGGTCGGGCGTGTGCGTGGTCGCGGCCACGACGGCGACAATTGCGGCGATCAGAGCCGCGCTCCCGGCAATCATCCAGACCGGACTCCGCCTCGCCTTTCGCGCGGCTTGTGCTTGAATCGGCGGCATGACTGACGGCGCTGGTTGAACGGCGGCGGATTGATCCAGTGCAATCCAGGAAGCAGAAGGAGAAGGCAGGATACTTTCTTCCGGCCAGCGGAATTGCGGTACATAAGAGCCTGGCTGAATTTCGATTCTCAACTCTCCATTGGCGTTATGGAGGTAATACTGCGCGAGCCTCTTGCGAACCTCTGCGACCGCGCTGCGCACTACGTGGTCCGTTGCGGTGTCGTAGTCGGGAACCCGCTCGAAGACTTCGATGCCAATCGTCCGTTCCTTCAGATGATCGCCAGATCCCTGCAAAGTGGAATCGACAATGAACTTGAGAACGGCTGCGTACCGTTTGCTGTTTTGAAAAACCGAACTGGCCAGAATTCGTCTGAGCTGGCTGCGTACGCACTCTCGATCAAGGTCCGTCCTGAGACAAAATGCGGCGTCCGGAGCACGCACGGCCCCCTCCGCGACCTGCCAATTGTGAGCATCTCTTGCCACTTTACAGCCGCCAAAACGAGAATCGTCTCCCCGAACTACTGATTACGTGCAGGACAACGAATCCCGGGACCCGATTACGCGACGTGCTTGATTTCCTATTCCGCTGTCCGCACAGGTGATATTACGCATATATCTCTTCAGTTGTATAGACTGCGATTCCGACCGTCAGGTTATGTACCCGTGCAAAACTCTCAACAAGTGCTCCGGCTTACGGTGGATGTCCTGATCAACCAAGGCCGGAGGTGTGGCACGAGACAAAACGCACGTCAGAAACGATTTTCCTCCAGGATATGACGTCTAATCCTCTGGAAAATGACCGTCACGGACTGTCCATGACAACTCGTACCGAGCGGGCTTTCAACGCTTGTGAATCTTGCCAGCCGGAAACACGGATCGTTAACAAACAGAGGATGATATTTACCGAGCGGCCCGGAATCTCTCTTGCGCGAGATGTCATTTTCACGGCCCACACACCCCGCACAGGTCAGGTAAATCGCTTTTCTCAAGGGAAATTTGAGTTTCGTCCATTGACAGCCCATTCGCTTGATGCCTATAGTTCGGGTCGCGGTGGCCTCACCCCTCAGCGTTCAAGACTTCAGTAAACACGCTCAGGTCCGGCGAGCACAGCAAGCTGAGTTTTGCTTTGGAGGCATCATGGCGAAAAACAGAAAGCTCCCTTTGCAGACGCAGGTGCGTTCAGGATCTGCACCTGCCTTTCGACTGAACGAATTGAAACCCCAGCTCCGGCATTTGACAGGGTTGCGAACGGCATTCTGGCTGTTGGCGCTCATACTCTTCGGCTTGCCGCCGGCCCTGCATGCGCAGGTCACCGCGACGCTCACCGGAACAGTAACAGACCAATCTGGCGGCGTGATTCCTGGCGCCCAGGTGACGCTAACCGATGAAACCACGAAAG
Source organism: uncultured Acidobacteriaceae bacterium (assembly GCA_963713645.1). Classification (GTDB taxonomy): domain Bacteria; phylum Acidobacteriota; class Terriglobia; order Terriglobales; family Acidobacteriaceae; genus Telmatobacter. The sequence goes on from CAVQMQ010000003.1 coordinate 146,641, forward strand.
AAAGCCGCATGGTGGAGACCAACGCAACTGGCCTCTACGCGTTCCCATCTCTGGCGCCGGACGCTTACGATCTCAAGGTGTCGGCAAAAGGCTTTAGATCCAGGGTCATCACCGGCATCGTCCTGCACGCCGGTGATCAACGTACTGTTCCTGCTACTGGACTTGCAGTAGGCGCCGAAACCCAAACGGTTGAGGTCTCCGCAACCGAGGAGATGATTCCCGTCGAGAGCGGTGAGCGGTCCGACGTTCTGAACTCCGACGATATCGCCAATCTCGCGCTCGAAGGCCAGGACACCACCGAGCTACTGAAGGTGCTGCCTGGCGCAACCACCATGTCCGGCGGCCTGACCCAAACCAGTCCATCCTTCAATGACCTGAACGTTACCGTGCAGCAAAGCTCCATCGGCAACGGCATCGACCTCAGCGGCGCGGTAAACCGCAGCGGCACAGCCCTGCTGTCAGACGGCGCCAATATCATTGATGTCGGCGACAATGCTGCCTCGCTCTCAATCGTTATTCCGGCTTTCACCTCGGAAGTCAGCGTGCAGTCCTCGAACTTTGGCGCCGACACCCCCTTCGGCCCGGTGGTGGTGAGCGCCATCAGCAAGTCGGGTAGCGCCAACTACCACGGCGAGGCATACTTCAACGCCCGCAACAGCGCCCTCAACGCAAATGACTGGCAGGACAACCATCAGGGTGTTCCGCAGGGTCCTCAGCACTATTACTATCCGGGCGGTGACTTTGGCGGCCCGGTTCCCCACACCAACAAGAAACTCCTCTTCTGGGGCGGCTATCAGCGCTGGCTGCAGAACCAGGGCAATGCCAACCATCTCTCGTCGTACATTCCAACTCCCGAGATGATGACGGGCGACTTCTCCACCGACAACGCCGATAACATGGCCCTCTGCCCGCAAGGGTTCTTCCAGGGAGCGCCTCCGGGCGGCTATCCCGGAGGTTCCTGGTGCAGCGACCTGGGCGGAACGGTCCTCGCCAATGGAGCCACTACGGCGACGCTGCCAACGCCCACCGCGACCGGGACATACACTGTAACCTCTAGTTCCGGAACTACAACGTATACGACAGATGCGGGCCAGAAGTTTCCCGCCGGATTCCTCGATCCCGGAGCCGCGGCTCTAGCCAAGATCTGGCCCCAGCCCAACGCCAATCCGGCAACCTCGCCCGGCGGAGTCAACTACTACCAGGCGATTCCGAACATCAACAACGGCTGGGTCTATCGCTTCCGACTCGATTACCAGTTTGGCGACAACACAAAGATATACGGCACCTACCAGCAGGCCTTCAACTCGGAATTGGCGAGCGGCAACGGCGCGCACCTTTACTGGACCCCAGGCAATTCCATTCCTTATCCGGGAGGTGGGGAACAGCAGGTATTCCGCGGCAAGGCCATGGCCGGCCACATCGTTCACAACTTCAACTCGACAACGACCATGGACTTCATGGCTGCGTGGTCTTTCGGCAGCTTCCCGTTTACCGAGCCGAACCCTTCAGCCGCTTACAAGTCAACACTGAACTATCCCTACGGAAAGATCTTTTCCACTTCCTCTCTCAACATTCCGGCATATAACAGCGCCGGCAATGAAGCCTTCCCTGATTTTTCTCAGGACTCGATCTTCGAGAATCCTCCGGGGCAGTATGCGGTACGCAAGGAAGCGCCGCAGTTCAGCGATACCATCACCAAGGTTTGGAAAACGCACACGATCAAGGTGGGCGCCTTCACGCAAACCACGGATAACTACCAGAGTACGTTCAGCAGCTACCTGGATGGAGATCTGAGTTTTGCCGCCGGGCAGGCTCCCGATCTCTGGTACAACGGTAAAAACGACAATGGCACCGTTCCGAAGAACGGTACGATTGGTTCGCCGTACAACGCCACCGCCAACTTTGTCGCGGGTATTGCGTCAGGTTACAGCGAGAACAACGCTGCGCCCGTTCAGGACTTTGCCTATATGACGACGGCAGCCTTTGTGGACGACACGTGGAAGGCTACCCATCGCCTGTCGCTTGAGCTAGGCATTCGCCTGGAGCACGTGGGCCACTGGTATGACCGCGATCACATCGGCGTGGCGGTCTTCTACCCGCAGCGCGTCCTGGCCGATTACAACGACGGAAAGTATGCTCCGGGGTACTACTGGCATGCCATCGACGCCGGGGTTCCGCTCAGCGGCCAGCCCAACCGCTTTGCCTATCCGGACGCGAGGTTTGGCGCATCCTACGACGTCTTCGGGACCGGAAAAACCGTGGTTCGCGGTGGATGGGGAGTGTATCGCTTTGTCACCCAGGTCAACACAGTCGACTCGCCGCTCTTCACAGCCCAGGATGTGTTGAGCTATAACATGCCCGGACAATCCAGGCTCCAACTTCAGAATATTCATAACCTGGCATATACGGGCTGCAGTCAATTCTGCGGAAGCGGAGCGCAGTGGGGCCTCGACCCAAGCGACTACGGTCAACCTTTGACGTACGACTACAATTTCACCATTGACCAGAGGCTGCCCTGGAATTCGCAGCTCGAAGTCGCCTACGTGGGCAGCAAGACCAGCCAGCTTCCCAATGCCGCGGAAGATGTTGAGGGCAGCACCTTCTCCGAACTGGCCAACCAGAACAAGACCCCCATCGGAGCCCTCTTCTCGCCCGACCCGAAGACGGGCGTTCTCTCCACCAACCCGGAAAATGTTGGTGAGAATCCGAACATCGGGACGCTCAGCAATACCGCGACCGGAAACGTCCTGGCGGATTACCATCCATACGGCTATGCGTACGGCACTGCGCAGGCCTACATGGTTCAAAATGTCGATTACGCCAACTACAATGGCCTGCAGGCCTCCTGGACCAAGACCTCGGGAGGGATCACGTTCAACCTCAACGGGACTTGGTCAAAGACTCTGGCCACGGGCCTACAGGAGAATCCGTACTCCGTCAGTGGGAACTACGGCCCGGCGGCGACTGACCGGCCACTCGTTTTCAACGCTTCCTACACCTACAAGAGCGGTGCGCTCCATACGGCGAACAACCTGCTCAATCAACTGGGTGGCGGCTGGACAGTCTCCGGCATCTCCACTTGGCAAAAGGGCGGCTACGTTCCTTCTGCGTTGGGTAATGGAGTCCCTAACTTCAGCATGGGACTGCAGTACATCAACCTGCCGGCAGACAACAGCGCCAATGGCCTTGCAAAAGACACAGGCATCACCAGTGGCATTGGAGATCCTACTTACTTTGGCACGGACGAGAGTATTCCGATCATGCCTACTCTGACCTGCAACCCGACCTCGGGCCTCGCTCATTATCAGATTCTGAATGGAAAATGCTTCGCGGCGCCAGCGGTCGGAACGCAGGGAGGCAGCGCGTATCCCTATATGAGCGCTCCGGCCTATTTCGACAACGACCTGGCGCTTTACCGGTCCTTCCACATTCACGAAAACCAGCAGGTGCAGATACGAGCCAGCGCATTCGACTGGCTGAACCACGCGCTGCCTGAGTTCAGCAGCCTGACACCGCTGACCTTGAACTACAACGTAAATTACAGCAGTAAGGCCATCACGCCGAACTTCAATCAGGGGTCCACCGGCGCCGCTGCATTTGGCGTCATGGACACCAAATCGCAGGCACCTTATCAACGCATCATCGAACTGGACGTGAAGTACACCTTCTAGTCCCAACGGAAGAACGCGGCAGGCGGGATTTCGATCCCGCCTGCCGCGTTTCTGCACTTGAAATCCAGCAACGAATCAAGGTATCGCCGTTGAGCTTGACCTGCCCCGCGGCCTCAGCACTCGGCACTATAACGGGTAGAAATCGAGTACACACTGTGCCAGAATAGGGACCTGTGACAGTGCAATCGCATGAACCTGATTTGCAGATTGTTTCCGGCATCCTGCTACCCTGAAGCTGGGTCTGCCGTTCAAGACGGGTCGATCCGGTCGGTACCTCCCGCGAAAAGTACCCCCCGGGGGTCCATTCTTCTTTTGTTCGCTTTTAATCGGTGAGACTTGAGAATGCGGACGCTGCGGATGAACTGCCTTGAGTTCATGCGATTGCCCTTGGGGGCTGTGGAGAGGCTTGAAAGTACAGGATTAGTATTGCCGTCGTGGTGTTTGGATGCGCATCTCTGGCAAATTGATCGTATCGAGTTCCATCGCAGCTTTTTGTGCTGGCGCAGGATTGTTCGCGCAGACCCCGTCTGCGGACCGCGATAGTCCTAGCCTGCAGGCGCGATACGAAAACGCCCAGCACTTCCAGGCATCTGGCGATCTTGATCGGGCGGCAGAGGAGTATCGCGCCTTCCTCGGCAACGCGCAGGGTGAGCTTGCCGCCGAACACGCTGTGGCTGGCGACTACGCCAGAGCCGCCTCGCTCTACAAGGAAGCACTGGCATTGCTGCCGGACTCTCCGGCGCTTCTTTTGGGCTACGCAAAAACGGCGCTCCTGATGGGCGATCCTTCCCATGCGGAAACATTAGCCCAGGCATTCATCAAAGATCACGCGGACGGTGCTCCGCAGTTGGCACAGGCCCATCAGATCCTTGGACGCGCATTACTGAAGATGAATCGCGACCATGATGCAAGGGATGAGATGCAAAAGGCGGTGGGCCTCAATCCGAGCTTTGCAAACCGCTACGATCTGGCTGTCGTCTGCCTCGATCTCGATGACGGACAGTGTGCCACGCAGACCTTCCAGGGCATGGAGCAGTCCTTTGGCGATACGCCCGCGATTCACATGCGCTTTGGGCTGGCCTACGGTAACTCGGATTTTGTTCCTCAAGCGATCGCCGAGTTCAAAAAGGCGATTGCAGGTGACCCGCGCTTTCCTGGAGCGCACTATTCCTTGGCCGCGGCGCTGCTCTCGGCCGGCGACGACGCAAAGAATCTGCCGGAGGCCGAAGCGGAGTTGCAGAAGGAACTTGCAATCTCTCCCAATGACTTTCTCACATACGCCGCGCTGGGAAAGTTGGCCGTAGCCTCCCATAATTATCTTCAGGCCGCAAGATACTTGAAGCGAGCCACATCCCTCAATCCGTCGAACCCGGATGGGTTTCTCTATCTCGGAGAGATGTACTACAACACGAACCGCCCTGCCGATGCTGAGGCTGTGCTGCGCAAGGCGATTGAGTTGACCAGGGACCCCTCGCGAAATCGGTACCAGATTAAAAAAGCCCATTTTCTTCTGGGCCGGGTTCTCATGCAGCAGCACAAGCAAGAGGCCGCGCATGCCGAGATGGAGCTCGCGCAAACATTTGCAAATAAGGGACTGTCGCACGATAAGAGCGAGCTGGCGGGACTTCTCAATAACGCAGCGGCCACCGGGAGCGACGACGTTTCGTATAAGCCTGGGTACACACCGGATTCAGTTCAGCAGGATATTGACCGTGAGGCGATGCGCAGTGTAACTGGATTTGAGAACCGTCTTGCTAATGCCATTGCGGATAGTTACAACAATCTCGGCGCAATTGCGGCAACGGGAAAAAGCTATACGGAGGCTCTGGAATTCTTTGAACATGCCGCCCTCTGGAACCCCACACTTGAAGGCCTCGACCTGAACTGGGGCCGGGCCGCATTCATGGCTTCCAGATTTTCTCAGGCAATCCCGCCCCTTGCGCGCTATCTGCGAACTCATTCCGGCGATTCAGGAACGCGCGGCGCACTGGCAATGAGCCAATTCATGACAGGTGATTACAAGGGATGCATCGACACCTTCAAGGGAGTGGAGGACAAGCTATCGTCGATTCCCCAGATGGAATATGTGTTTGCAGAATCGCTGGTAGAAACCGGCCAGGTTCCTTCCGGCAAAACACGGCTCGAAGCTCTTGAAAAAGCGCATCCAGAGATTGCCGACGTACATCGCGCTCTCGGTGAAGTATTCGATTCGGAGGGGGACAGGAAAAGCGCGGAAAGAGAGTTGAAGACAGCAATCTCGCTCAATGCAAGCGATCCGAAGACACACTACGACCTTGGCAAAGTCGAAGTGAAAAGTGGGGACGCCGCGGCGGCAATTCCAGAGTTGGAGACGGCAACCCAGTCTGGCTCCGAAGGATCCAGCATTTCACAGAGAACTTGCAACAGCCTATAGTCTGGCTTCGCGGCAAGAAGACGCGAAGTTACAGCTTGCGATCTATGAATATCTCAAAGGCCAGCAAGCATCCGCTGCAAAAGCCTCGGCCACCAGTCAATAGCCATTGCACTCAGCGGCTGGCTTCGCCCGCATCTATTCGCAGTTTGGGGCGTATGCGCTCCGCGGGAACAATGCCTGTTCCTTCCAGCACGGAGTAGAAATGATCTGCTGGAAGGTTGCCGATATGCTCCACAGCGCCCGACGGCCAGCGAATCTCGACACTGTCTACCTTTGTGGCTGACCCAAGCCCGAAATGCAGTCGCAAATCGTTTTGCGAGAGATAACTGCCGCCGCTCAAAATCTCGCCCGTTTGCATCATTCCGCCGGCCGTGATTTTGATACGCGCGTTGAGCGCGAGGTGGTTGCTCTTAGTGCCCTCAAGCTCAAAACTTACCCAATGACGGCCCTCGATTCCCGGATTCTTCAGGATCATGGGACGTCCGTCGAGATCATTCACCACAACATCCATGTTCCCGTCGTTGAAGAGGTCCGCGATTGCAAGGCCGCGAGAAACCCGCTTCTCCATCAACGCAGCACCGGCCTCGGTGCTGGCGTCACAGAAGGTTCCATCTCCGTTGTTCATGCTGAGAAGCTTGGGTTGGCGGTAGCCTGAATCCGAGGGCATCTGATCGGTCTGCGGGTACACGTGGCCGTTTGCGGTGATCAGATCCAGCCAGCCGTCGTTATCCAAATCGGCAAAGGCCGTTCCCCACTTGACCCACGGAAGCGAGGCAGAGGCCAGACCTGACTCATAGGAGACCTCCGAGAAGTTCCACTTGCCGTCGTTGCGATAGAGAACATCGTTCTCGTCCTCGAAGTCAGTAACATAAATCGAAGGCCGGCCGGTGTGGTTATAGTCGCCTACGGCAACTCCCATTGATGCCTGCTCGGCGCCATCTTTATTAAATGCGGTTCCCGATTCATATCCGATCTCCTCAAACTTTCCGTTCCCTAGATTCCTATAGAGGAAGTTAGGTGTCGAATCGTTTGCAACGTAAATGTCGGGGCGGCCTGAGTTATTGAAGTCTGACCAAATGACCCCAAGGCCATAGTAGCCATTTGGATCGCTTACGCCTGCTGATTTCGAAACGTCGGTAAATGTGCCGTTGCCGTTGTTATGATAAAGCGCGTCCCCTGCGCCTTTCAGTCCCCGCGGTCCGCATTGCACATCGACGCCCCGGTACTTGCAATAGGAAGAGCTGCCGAACTGGGGAAGGTCGTCGATCCGGAAATCAACGTAGTTGACAACCATCAGGTCAACGAAGCCATCCCCATCGTAATCGCCAAACGCCGCGCCCGCTGACCATCGGCCGTCAGCTACGCCTGCCTTGCCAGTTACATCGGTGAACGTGCCGTCTCCGTTATTGTGATAGAGAATGTTTCCACCAAGACAGGTAATGTAGAGATCGGGCCAGCCATCGTTGTCGTAATCGCCGACTGCACCACCCATCGCCATGCAGGGCTTTGTGAGTCCCGCCTTTTGGGTAGCATCTGTGAATGTTCCATCGTGATTGTTATGGTAGAGGACTCCCAGGCCGGTTTCTCCATGCAAAGCCATGTCGACTGTTGGCGCATTGGTGAAGTAAATGTCCGGCCAGCCGTCACGGTCGTAATCGATGACGATCACACCACCGCCCATTGACTCGACGATGTAGCGCTTATCTCGAGAAGATATATGGGAAAAGGTAATTCCTGCGTTGGCGGTAACATCTTTCAGTTGCGGAATTGCACGATGAATGCATTTTGGGGATCTGGCCCCGTGCGGTGGCGTAGGAGGCGTGGGATGGCCCATTCCCTGAGCGTGAAGCTGGCTTATAGATAAAGTAAGAATGAGATACAGGTAGATCTTCACTGGCAAGTCCTCCCGCTTGGCCGAATTCTACCAAAGAATTTCTGCGGAAGGCACGGCTGGGCGACGAAAGAAACTTGCAGCAGATTTTCACTGCACTACCGTTTTGACCCGCAGCCTGGGATCGATTGAGATCGTAAGCAAGTGTTGCCCGCAATCGAATAAACTGCGAGAACTCGCCTGGCTGAGACAGAACCGCCGTGAAATCGCGGTTGATTCTTCTCAAGCTTGCGTTTCATCAGACAGTTTACGTTTCACGGCTTCTACAATAGGAAGGACCGGCTTGAAAAGCGTTTTGACAATCGGGATAACCGGCTCAAGCAAGGATTCGACCTTCGAGATCGCAATCTTCAAGTCAGCTCCGACTGTGGGCAGGAGCGGCTTGCGGGAGTTATGTTCCGGCAACTGGTCGAGAAGCACCACATTGAGCAGCGACTTATTCACCTGGATACGGCCGTCGTAATTGATATAGCCGAGAGTTCGAAAGCGATTCATGAAGAAGCTGACGCGAGAGCGAGTGGTGCCGATCATCTCCGCCAGTGTCTCCTGAGAAATTGGAGGGATGAATTTGTCGCGCTCGCCTGGCTTGCCGAATTCCGCCATGAGCAGAAGAATCCTCGCCAGACGCTTTTCGCTGGAGTTGAAAAGCTGATCGACCAGGTCTGCCTGGATGCGCATGCTCCGAATCAGCATGAATTTCAAGAAGGAGTCCGCAAATGCAGGCTCGTCATGCATCACGCGGGCCATCTCTTCTCTTGTAATCTTGAGCGCGGTGCAGGTATTCACGGCAGAGGCAGTCGCCAATCGCACCCCAGGAATGGCAGCCAGTGACTCTTCACCAACGAAGTCGCCTATAGCAAGCATTGTTATAGTGGCTTCTTTTCCGGTCTCCGAAACAACCGTAAGCTTCGCCCTTCCCTTTTGCAGGTAGAAGACTGTATCTGCCTCATCGCCCTGAGAGAAGAAAGTATCCTTGGGTTCGAGTTCAACAATCTTCCGACCGAGGCCGGCGCTAGCGAGAAAAGCTGCGGAGTTGAACGGATTCTGCATGTTTTTGCTGATCAAAATCAGACTCATTTCTGGACGGTTAGCCCGCTGTGGGGGGTGAACTCCCGGTAATGCCGCCTGGGACTGGAGCAGAGAGGCAGTTGCGGTGTATCCATCAGAAACCGCTAGCGAATAGCTTCAGTCAGGAACACTTCAGAGCAAGCCGCATCGACCTACCGGCACTGCACCCCTCAATAAATTTTTGGGGGAGGCGGCACCCGTTAGGTGTACGCAGCCCTTGCTTGCGACCAGTGACACCCAGACACTTTCTATTTTGGCGAGCGGATCAGGATCGCGTCTGTGCTATTTTGCTCATATTAAGATTTTTGCAAATAATTTGAGTATCCCCTCAAAAATGGGCTGAATCAGGCAGGACCGAGCTCCAGCCGCAACGAATGCGCTTCAGCGCCCATCCTGTCTGCAATCAACGACTTCTACCACCACTCCATAGAGCGCCCTGAAGGGATCTTCAAGCTGCTGTCAGGCTTGGCTGAGCGAAGCAGAAGAAGCGGGCATTGCACCAGCTTGACCACCTTCTCGGCAACCGATCCAAAGACCAGAGGATGCCAACCGGAGATGCCATGTGTGGAGATAACGACCATATCGATATGTTCGCGTTCGATGACGTCCATGATGTTTCCGGCCACGTCATTTCCAACTTCGACGCTTGAGCTGGACTTGATGCCTCTCTTGGTCAGAGCTGTGTGCGATTTCGCCAGATGCTTCTCCGCATGAGCCCGCGCGTCAGCCAAGAATGACTGCTCCGGAACAAAGTCAGGAAAAGTCGTAGCCGGGAAATACGGAATCACATTCACAAGGTGCAGCTCAGCGTGAAAATGCAGTGCAAGATCCGCAGCCATATCAAGAGCGATCTGTGAAGATGGGCTGAAGTCAACCGGCAGAAGAATCTTAGGCGTCGCGTCAAAATAAGTTGACTATTTTATCTGCATGGCATCTAATAAGTCATGCGCAGTCAGCCATCGTTCGAGCAGATAGAAGCGAAGTACCATTCTCTTGCCCCGTTAATGGATGAGCGGATGCGTCGCCAGTGGGCTGCGACCGAGTCCAGAGCTTATGGATGGGGTGGAGTTCAGGCCGTCAGTGGCGCGATCCGCATGTCGCCGAACACCATTCGCAAAGGGTTGGCGGAGTTGGCGGCGCGGGATAGCAACCCTGATGCGTCGGTAGATGTTCGCTTGCGCAAACCTGGCGGCGGCCGAAAGCGCTGTAGCGATTCCGATGCCGGATTGTTGGAGACCTTGGAATGGCTGGTCGAGCCGACGACACGAGGCGATCCCTGTTCGCCTTTGCGTTGGACCTGCAAAAGCACCACCAACCTGGCCGACGAATTGAGGCGGTTGGGGCATCCGGTTAGTCCCCGCACGATAGGACGGATGCTGAACGCGGACGGCTACAGTTTGCAGAGCAATCGCAAGACACTTGAAGGCGCGTCTCATCCCGACCGCAACGCCCAGTTCGAGTTAATCAACGCCACGGTCAAGCAGTTTCAACAGCGGGGTCAGCCCGTCATTTCCGTGGATACAAAAAAGAAGGAGTTAGTGGGTTTGTTCAAGAATGGCGGGCGTGAATGGCACCCTGTGGGCGAGCCGGAACAAGTCCAGGTTCACGACTTTATGAAGAAGGATTTAGGCAAGGCGGTTCCGTACGGCGTCTATGACCTGAGTCAGAACGAAGGTTGGGTCAGCGTCGGCATCGATCACGATACCGCACGGTTTGCCGCCCAGGCCATTCAGCGTTGGTGGAAGAAGATGGGGTGCAAACGCTATAGCAATGCCAAGGAACTACTGATCACCGCCGACGACGGCGGCAGCAACGGAAGCCGCTCCCGCTTATGGAAAGTCGCGCTACAGGATCTGGCCACACGTTTGGAAATTCCGGTGCGGGTCTGCCACTTCCCGCCGGGCACCAGCAAGTGGAACAAGATCGAACATCGCATGTTCTGCCACATCACGCAGAACTGGCGAGGACGGCCTTTGGTCAGTCATGAAGTCATCATCCAACTGATCGCCAACACCACCACCAAAGCGGGGTTGAAAATCCGTGCCGAGCTGGACTCCGGGCACTATCCAACAGGAACAGTGGTCAGCGACGAACAACTAGCCGCGCTGAATCTGAAACACGCCGATTTTCACGGTGAATGGAACTATTCGCTACTGCCAAGACCAAAATAAATCAGTCAGTTTATTTTGTCGCGACCCCTTAGTTGGGATAGAGAGCAAAGCATTAGTTTCTGACAAGACAGTCTCCTTGCCGCGCCAACAAGGCGGCCTGATACACATCCTCACCTTTTCAAATGAGAGAAATCTGTTCACTTTTGTTCATACACGCTGCAGATGCGAACCAACTGATTGAACGAGCTTCGCGGCTTTCCGCAGCAGAGCAAATCTGACCATCTTAACGCCATCGGACCTGCCAGAATCCAATTGTGCTCTTCCCAACGCAGGCGATCTAGGTACGCAACGAGGTCTTTCGGTATGAATACTAGAACAATTCGGATCATTCTCGCCGTACTTCTGGCGTTTCCGGCTCTAGCCACGGCCCAGGCAATGGCTGATTTGTCGGATTCCTCTGGTATACCCGTAATTGTTCCCGCTCCCGTAAAGGACCGCGCCTACTTCAGGCCGACACAAAGAACAATGGCCAGCAACTACGTCTTTGACGCTTACGGTCCCTACCCGGTTGCGGGCGCTGCGTTTACGGCTGGCCTGAACCAAATCAGCAATGCACCTCCAGAGTGGAAGCAAGGCTTCGTTGGCTACTCAAAACGTTTTGGTTCCGACTTCGGGATTGCAGCCGTTGGAACCACGACACGCTACGCGCTGGCGGAGGCCTTTAAGGAAGATACCTTGTACTACCGGTGCGAATGCCATGGCGCATTCCCGAGAATGCGCCATGCACTCTTCTCAACCCTGACAGCTCGGCGCGGAGAGGACGGCCATCGCGTCTTTTCCCTTCCCGCTCTGATCGCACCCTATGCGGGCTCAATGACAGCGGTCTACGGCTGGTACCCGAATCGCTTTGGAGCCAAGGACGCGCTCCGCATTGGCAACTACAGCCTGCTGGCCTATGCCGGCCAAAATCTTTCCCTGGAGTTTTTTTATAGCGGACCTCACTCATTGCTTTCGCGCATGCATCTGAACAATGCAAATGGCTCTTCAGACCCCGGTCCAAACCATTGAGCGCCTCCGGATTCACAACACCAGCGAGTACCCAGACAGCCATCCCCGAGCGGCTGCATGACCCCGCATCAGATGTAAATAAGCCCGTTGCAAATCTGGCGTCTGATTTTTTCGAATGGTTCGGTAGTCTCGGCATTTTCTCCTGGAAAGTACTCACAGCCGCTCTGACTCCTCCGTATGAATGGAAAGAGCTGATTCGCCAGCTGGACGAAATCGGCTCGAAGTCGTTGCCTTTGGTCGCATTGGCAGGCGCGGCAATTGGCGTGGTGCTTTCAATGGAAGCTCGTTACAGCCTCAGCCGATTCGGCGCTAAGTCGATGTTTCCTGCCACTCTTGTCTACTCCATCATTGAGGTAATGGGCCCCATCATGACCGGCCTCATCGTGAGCGGGCGCGTCGGCGCAGGCATTGGCGCGGAACTGGCATCGATGAAGGTGACTGAACAGATTGACGCCATTGAGGCCTCGGCAATCAACCCCTACAGATTTCTTGCGACGACGCGCATTCTTGCCTGCATCCTGGTGCTTCCTTTCTTGACCCTTGTAGCGGATGCTTGCGGCTTGGTGACGGGATGGTTTGCGCAGACGCTGGTCGAGCCGCTCACATTCCATCAGTTCATCGAAAACGGCTTTCAAGGATCCACCTTCAGCGCTTTCCTGCCGCCCACCTTCAAGACGACGGTCTACGGACTCATCATTGGCACCATCGCGTGTTTTCAAGGCATGAGAACCAGTGGCGGCGCGGCTGGTGTAGGACGCGCAGCCACCAACTCTGTCGTCATCGCATCGCTTTTCGTGATCCTGGCCGATGTTGTCCTGGTCAAGTTCATTCTCGCGGTCTTCCATTGATCCTGGTTCCAAAGCAGTAGATTCATGCGTTCATTGAGGTAACAGTGGCCACAACCTACCAACCCGTAATAACACAAGAACTGCCGGCTACCGGCGCTCAATTGTCGGTTGTCGCCGTTGAGAATTTGCGAAAGTCCTTCGGATCGCAAACCGTTCTCAACGGGATCAGTCTCAGCGTAAATCGCGGAGAAACTCTTGCCGTGCTCGGGCGCAGCGGCACGGGAAAGAGTGTTCTATTGCGTATCATCATTGGCCTCATACAACCTGACGCTGGATCAGTACGCGTTCTAGGTCAGGAGATCAATGGGATAAAACTCGATCGTATGGGGGAGATCAGGAAGAAGATGGGCTTCCTCTTCCAGCACGCAGCGCTCTACGATTCGCTCACGGTAGGCGAGAATGTTGCATTTCCACTGGAGCACCATTGTAAAGAGATGACCAGCGCCGAGCGCGGCGACCGGGCGAAACAGTTGCTGGCTGAGGTGGGGATGGAGGGCGCGCTGGATAAGATGCCGTCCGATATCTCCGGCGGAATGCAAAAGCGCGTTGGCCTGGCGCGCGCATTGGCTATGAAGCCGGAGATTCTTCTTCTCGACGAACCTACGGCAGGCCTTGATCCCATCAGCTCGGGAGAAATCGACGAGTTGATTCTCAAGCTTCAGCGGGAACGGCAGATGGCATCCATCGTTGTGACGCATGATCTGCATAGCGCCCGGACAATTGCAAATCATCTGGCCCTCCTGGATAAGGGAAATGTGGTGATGGAGGGAACCTTTGCAGACCTCCAACAAAGCGATATCCAGTTTGTAAAAGAATTTCTGAAACAAGCGTAGGAGGAAACATGTCACGAGTTGCAAGGCTGGGAGCATTCATCGTTACGACGCTGGCAATTCTGGCTGCCGGGGTTTTTGTCATCGGAAGCAAAGAGTATCTGTTTCGACCGACTTATCAAGTCAAGGCACAATTCGACAATGTCTCCGGTCTGGCCGCGGGCGCGGATGTGCAGGTCGGCGGGGTGCATTGCGGAACCGTGCATAACATCGCGTTACCGCATCACCCAGGTGAGAAAGTCACTGTCGTCATGTATCTCGATAACTCAACCCATGAAGTGATCAAGCACGACTCAATCGCCTCCATTGAGACTGCTGGGGTGCTGGGAAACCAATTCATGGCGATTTCATTCGGATCGGTGGGTCAGGCCGAGGTAAAAAATGGAGAAGTTCTCCAGAGCGAGCCTCCGCTGGCTATGTCTGACCTGCTCAAGAAAACAAACCTTATCCTCGATAGCAGTCAAAAGGCAATCAACAACACGACTGAGGCTACTGCTCATCTAAACTCGGTCAGCGCCAAGATCGATTCCGGTCAGGGAACTGTTGGAGCCTTGGTGAATGACAAGCAGCTCTATAGCAACCTGGAGCAAACTACAACGACACTGCACGACACGATGCTCCAGGCGCAGACCGGCGTGACGGACTTTCAGGAAAACATGGAAGCCCTGAAACATAACTTCTTGCTCAGCGGTTACTTCAAGAAGCGTGGATATGAAGACTCGGCTGCCCTGACCGCGAATCAGATTAGCGGCCTTCCTGCCGGTGCGCCCCTAAAGATGTTTAACTTTACCGTCAAGCAGCTATTTGATGCACGCGATTCGGCTAAGCTGAAGGATCAGAAGCAGCTCAATGCCGGCGGCGCGTTCCTGGCGCAGAGTCAATTCGGATTTGCAGTAATAGTAGTTTCTGCTGGAGCAGAGGGCGACACGCCAACAGAACTGGTGCTTTCTCAGGCAAGAGCGATGGTAGTGCGAGACTACCTGGTTGAGAACTTCGGTTTTGACGACAGCCAGTTGAAGACGTTGAGCCTCGATAAGCAAACGGGATCACAACCGGATGGTGAGTGGGGATCGATTCAGATTCTCATTTTTCCAACCGGAACCGCAATGCCGGCAGTAGAGCTACCTGCAGCGGCAGTCTCAGCCACAACGGATGTCGCGCGGCCCGTTCAGGCTTCTGCGGCAGCCCCGCGTCAACAATAGCGCAGCTGGCTGCAATCGGATGCAGGTCGGGACCCATTGAACTGATGTCCGCAATTGCTCAGAACGTACAACCCCAAAGTGTGAGAGTTGAAGTTCAGACGCGTCCTCGAGTTGAAGCAAACCTCTGAATAGCGAAGTACGCTTCATTTCTCGTTGATGCGCATCCTTGCCGCTGTATTCCCGTATCCGGTCCAGCGCTGCGATTTATTCCCATTTAACCGAGCAACTTGGAGAAGACAATGAGCACCACAAATTCTGTAGTCGCTATCTATGACACGCACGAGCAAGCCGAACACGCCATCAAGGAACTGCAACAGTCTGGCATCGATATGAAAAGCCTTTCAATCGCTGCTCGAGACACACACACCGACGAACATGTGGTCGGATACTACAATGCCGGCGACCGCATGATGTACTGGGGAAAAGTCGGCGCATTCTGGGGCGGGTTCTGGGGATTGCTGTTTGGCTCTGCGGCATTCGCCATTCCGGGACTTGGACCAATTCTCGTGGCTGGACCACTTGTCGCCTGGATTGTAGCGGGTCTGGAGGGCGCTGCTGTGGTCGGCGGCGTCAGTGCGGTCGGTGCGGGCTTGGTCAGTATCGGTATCCCCAAAGATAGCGTTCTCAAATATGAAGTCGCGCTAAAGACTGACAAGTTTCTGCTCATTGTTCACGGCACCCCAGCGACGGTAGACAAGGCGAAAGACATTATTGCCGCGACGGAGCATAGCAACTATACAGTGCATGGCGAGTCCGTCTACGCATAGGAGTTCAGATTACGCTGAGCGCCTACTCTGCCCTTGTCAGATCCGGCAGGGGAAGTGACGAACCCAACAACTGCAGAGCATAGGTGTACAAAGATGACCGGTAGTAAGCACAATCACGAAGGCAATAGCAGCAACATCGGCGAGCCATATCCAGGGCCATACTGGAGACGCGTGCACACCGACTGGCGCTTCTGGGTGGGCGCTGTTTTTCTTTTTGTAGCGATTGCAATCTACGTCCTCAGCGGAGACTTGGCCTGGATTCCGCGTGGCATACCGCACCACTCGCTCCCGTAGAAGAGTTCTCATCTCCGGCCCCACTCCTTTCGGCATTAAATAGGTTGATCGACATGCAGAAGAATGCAACTGAGACGAAAAATCGAACTCTTCATGACCACTTTGGGCGCTTCGCCGCCCTGGCTTGCAACTGGCTCGGCTCAACCTGGGCCTTCGCAGGAGCGGGCCTGGTAGTTATGGCGTGGTGCGCTGCCGGACCTGTCCTTCACTTTTCCCAAGCATGGGCACAGGCCATCAACACGGGACCCGGCATTGCAACGTTTCTGATGGTTTTCCTGATCCAAAGCACTCAGAATCGCGATGCGCGAGCGATCAACCTCAAGCTGAATGAGTTGATTCGGGCAACAGTCAAAGCCCGCAATCAGATGATCGATATTGAAAGATTGAGCGATCTCGAACTGGATGAAATGCAGGCCATCTACGAAAAGATAAAAGCGAGTTGGAGCGAGCGCCAGGAGCGAAACGCTCGCACACCGGCAGAGAAGTGATGCAGCCCACTGCACTCGATGTGCAGTGTTGCTCAGTACTCATTCTCTTGCGCTGACAGAATGATACATGACGAGTGGGTAAAGTCTCTGCCCCTCTTTGGCCTCTGAGTGCATTTATCAAGGTGGTCAACAGCAGACCGATTTCAAGAAATGATTGGAGAATCTACATGCCGCTAATCACAGTTGTACTCGCACTCGCCGTAGTAGGCGTACTGCTATGGCTCGTAAACCGCTACATTCCCATGCAAAGCCAGATCAAGGGAATTCTGAATGCCGTGGTGGTAATCGTCGTTGTGGTATGGCTGGTAAAAGCTTTCGGCCTTTACGGCTATATCTCGCAGTTTCGTGTAGGGCACTAGGTTACGGAACCGCTAGGGCATTCCTTCGTTGCCCAGCGATACAACGCAAGTTCAACTCAATACGGCTGAGATCTGCCGGTAGGAGGAATCTTGAAGCACATGTTCTTATTTGCAATGGGAAGTGTCCTTAGCTTGAGCGCGTTTGCTCAAGCCAATCCGCAAGCGACGATGGTCCTGGAATCCACAGGCTCCGCGTCAACCTATCGCGTAATTATGATCAGCCGTTCGGTTCAGGCGGTTAATTATGAACATCGCAGCGGGGCCTCGGACGTTGATTTCGCAGGTACGGCGTTGCTGCCTTCAGCAGACGGGAAAGCCAAGGTGCGCAGCAAGCGCGGCACTATGGAAGTGGAAGCGGAGTTCCGAAACCTGCAGAGTCCTACGACCTTTGGCAACGAGTACCTGACGTACGTCCTGTGGGCGATTTCTCCCGAGGGCCGCGCGGTGAACCTTGGCGAAGTGCTTCTCGGAGACAATGACCGAAGTAAATTGACTGCAACAACCGAGCTCCAGGCATTTGCTTTGATCGTAACAGCGGAGCCATACTACGCGGTCCGGCAGCCAAGTAACGTTGTTGTTCTTGAGAACCTGGTTCGCCCAGATACAAAAGGAACCGCCGAGGCAGTAAATGCCAAGTATGAACTGATGGAGCGTGGCGGATATATTCCTACCGGCTATCAGTTCGACCCGGTTGTGCTTGGCGCCAGCCTTCCATTGGAGTTCTACGAAGCACGAAATGCTTTGCGGATCGCTAAATCCGAAGGAGCGGAAAGATATGCCGCAGCGAGCTATCAGCACGCCGCTGAGTTGATGAATACTGCCGATGCAGACGCGACAGCCAACCACATCGACATAAAGCCTTTGATAGCCGTTTCCAGGGATGCGGTTCAGACGGCCGAAGATGCGCGTGAGATCGCAGTCAAGAAAATTGACGAAGAGCGTTTAGCGTATGATCGAAAGGCCTCGATCGACGCACAGGCAAACTCGCAAGCTCAAGCAGACAATGCCACCCGCCTGAAAAACCAGGCTCAGTCCGACGCTGCTGTCGCCCAAGCGAATGCCGCAAATGCGCAAGCCGATGCAGTTCAAGCACATGCCGACATGGCGGCAAATCAAGCAGCCTCTACGGCTGCAGTCTCGGCCGCTCAGGCCGACGCAGAACAGGCGCGTATCGCCGCACAGAATGCTCAAGTCGGCGAACAACAGGTCAATAGCGACAAGGCTGCCATGCGCGCACGATTGTCAGAACAGTTGAACCTGATTCTTCAGACCCGCGATAGCGCGCGCGGACTCATTGTCAGCATGTCTGACGTGTTGTTCGACACCGGACAGTACTCGCTGAAGCCTGGCGCGCGTGAGAAGCTCGCAAAAGTTGCAGGAATTCTTATTGCCTACCCAGGGCTGAACATCGAGGTCGGAGGCTACACAGACAACGTCGGCGGCGATGATATGAATCAGAAACTCTCTGAGAATCGCGCAGGGGCAGTACGCAGCTACCTCGTTGAACAAGGAGTAACGAATAACTCCGTGACGGCCAAGGGCTTCGGTAATACGCTGCCGGTAGCATCGAACGACAATGCTGCGGGCAGACAAGAGAATCGCAGAGTGGAACTTGTAGTTTTCGGAGACTCAATCGGCAGCCCCGCCAGAGTAACTACTGGCAGTTTGTTTAACAACTTTGCATAAACGCTGCGGTCTCGTTTGATGACCGCAGCGCATCTTCAAACAATCTGTACAGCATCAGGAAAGTGAGGAGTGCAAATGCTTGGAACCATACTGATCGTAATTCTTCTCTTGGTACTATTCGGAGCCTGGCCGCGTTGGCCGCATAGCCAAAATTGGGGATACTATCCGAGCGGTGGAGTAGGATTGGTTCTCTTGATCATTGTCATACTGCTCGTTCTTGGCAGGATTTGAACGCCACAGGGGGCAGAATGTCATTATCCAAGAAGATCGCAAATCTGACTGTCGCAGAATCTCCTGCTTCGGCAGCATCCCCGCTTCTCGCGATGAAGGCGCGCCAACTGCCTTTACCTACACGCATAGCGTTCGTCGGGAACTATTTGCCGCGCGAGTGCGGAATCGCGACCTTTACAACTGATTTGTGCACGGCGCTCACAACCGAGTTTGGCGAAGGCCGCATCTTTGCCATCCCCGTCAACGACCTTGATGCGAGTTACGACTATCCGAAGCAAGTGCGCCTGGAGTTGGCGCAGGAAGATCTTGCGTCTTATGAGCGCGCGGCTGATTTTCTAAACTTCAATGGCAACGATCTGGTCTGCCTGCAACATGAATACGGAATCTACGGTGGCAGCGCCGGCCACCACATTCTTACATTACTCCGCAAGCTAAAGATGCCGCTGGTTACGACGCTGCATACGGTGCTGCGCGATCCGGATACAAATCAGAGAATCGTGCTTGAAGAAATTGCGCGGCTTTCTGATCGGATGGTTGTGATGAGCGAGCTGGCGTCGGATCTTCTATGTGAAGTCTACGCGGTTCCAAGCGAGAAGATCGATGTAATCCCTCATGGCGTACCGGACCTGCCTTTTATGGATCCGAATTTTTTCAAAGATAAGTTCGGTACAGAAGGTAAATCCGTCTTGCTGACGTTCGGGCTGTTGTCTCCAAACAAGGGAATCGAGAATGTGATTCAAGCACTGCCGGCAATTCTGGCAAGACAACCGAACGTGGTATACATTGTCTCCGGCGTCACGCATCCGCATATTCGCCGGCGCGAAGGCGAGCGTTACCGCGAAAGCCTGCAAGCGCTTGCTGTGCAGCTTGGCGTTGCAGATCACCTCATTCTCAACAATCGCTTTGTTAGTGCTGAGGAACTTGCGGAACATGTCGGCGCAGCCGATATTTATATCACGCCCTATAAGCATGAGGCGCAGGTAGTCTCCGGAACGTTGGCCATCGCGCTCGGCGCAGGCAAAGCGATTGTCTCCACGCCCTACTGGCACGCCAGGGAGTTGCTTGCCGAGAAGCGGGGCGTGATAGTTCCCTTCCAGAATCCTGAGGCGATTGCCGAGGCTGTTTTGGGATTGCTTGAGAACGATGCGGAGCGTCATGCGATGCGCAAGCGCGCTTACCTCCACTCTCGCGGAACGACCTGGGCCAACACGGCACGGGCCTATATGGCAAGCTTTCAGCGCGCGCGGTTTGAGCGGTCCTTGCATCCGAGAGCCGCACAGAAGGACGATCCGGCGTTTGATGTAATTGTCCGTCTCCCCTCGCTGAACAGCGGCCATTTGTTAGCCATGACCGACGATACGGGGATACTGCAACACTCTATCTTCTCTGTGCCATATACACGCGAGGGATATACGACGGACGATAACGCGCGGGCGCTGATCGTGTCAGTCCTCCTGGATGAGAACCCTGAGCACACAGGTAGCCATGAATACCCCAACCTCTCCCAGCGCTACCTCTCTTTTTTATGGCTTGCTTTCCATCCCGATACAGGGCGATTTAGAAACTTTCTCGACTACGACCGCAAATGGCTTGAGAATATTGGTTCTGACGATAGTCATGGACGCGCGTTATGGGCTATTGGAAAGGTACTTGGCGTATCGCGCAGTGCTGGATTGCGGGGGGCTGCCGGGAGGCTCTTCGAATCTGCGCTGCAGGCGGCACTCACCTTCACCAGTCCGCGCGCCTGGGCGTTTTCGATTCTTGGAATGCAAGCTTATTTGGACTGGTTCCCTGGGGACAGAGCTGTTCAGGGGATTCGCAACGAGCTTGCGAATCGTCTTCTCGATATTTATGAACGCAGTCACTCGGACTCATGGCGGTGGTTTGAGAAGAGTCTCTCCTACTCCAACGCGAGACTCTCGCAGGCGCTTATCCTTGCCGGTTGGCGGAGTGATAACCAGCGAATGATCGAAGCAGGCATGGATTCTCTCAAGTGGCTTGTCGCCCAGCAGCATCGGGACGATGCCGAGATATTCGTGCCGATTGGATCGAATGGGTTCTACGTTGAGGGAAATGAGAAAGCGCGCTTCGATCAGCAGCCGATTGAGGCCTGCGCAACAGTTTCCGCATGTCTCGAAGTCTACAGGCTCACAGAAGAAACACAGTGGCTTGCCGAGGCCCGCAGAGCCTTCAGTTGGTTTCTCGGAAATAACGATCTTCGCGTTCCACTGTATGATGCAATTACAGGCGGATGCCGAGATGGTCTTCATCCTGACCGTGTGAACGAAAACCAGGGAGCGGAGTCTACGCTCTCTTTCCTGATGGCCTTGCTTGAAATGCAAGCGACCAACGTAGCAAGCGTTCACGAACTGCATCATGGAATGAGTGTCATAGTTTGAGTATACCTACCACTCTGCCGGAACCCCGGGCACCTATTGCTCAAGAACCAAGGGCCGAAGCTGGATGTACTGACGCGCCTCTTTTTACTCGCCATTACGGCAACCCGATCCTGAGCCGTGAAAACTGGCCCTATCCGATCAACAGCGTTTTCAACGCCGCTGCAGTGCAGTTGGCTGACGGCGACACCTTGTTGCTTTGCCGCGTTGAAGATAGAACTGGCCTCTCACACCTTTGCGCTGCGCGCTCCTCCGATGGAATCGACAATTGGAGGATTGACCCGCAACCAACGTTGCTGGCGAATCCCAAAGATTATCCGGAAGAGATTTGGGGCATCGAAGATCCACGAATCACCTACGTACCGGAGCTCGAGCAGTACGCTGTGGCTTACACGTCCTTCGCGCGGGGAGGTCCCGGAGTCTCGCTGGCGCTTACCAAGGATTTTCGCACCTTTGAACGATTCGGCGTCATCATGCCTCCAGAGGACAAGGACGCGGCGCTCCTGCCGCGGAGAATCGGCGGTCGCTGGGCCTTGATTCATCGACCCATGACGGCGCTCGGCGCGCACATGTGGATCTCCTATTCTCCCGACCTGCGCCATTGGGGATGCCACAAGATCATCCTTGAAGCGAGGCGCGGCGGCTGGTGGGACGCAAACAAGATCGGTCTCTGCTCTCCGCCGATTGAAACTGATAAGGGCTGGCTGATGATCTATCACGGTGTGCGGCAAACCGCATCGGGAAGCATCTATCGTCTCGGCCTTGCACTCTTCGATATCGAGAGGCCAGATGTATGCCTGCAACGCGGAGATTCGTGGATATTCGGCCCGGAAGCTGACTATGAGCGCGGCGGCGATGTAAAGGATGTTGTCTTTCCCTGTGGGCAAACCATCGGCGCGGATGGAGACACCATCAATCTCTACTACGGTGCAGCGGATTCGAGCGTGGCCCTGGCTACCGGCAGCATACGCGGTCTGCTCTCGTGGCTAGACTCGCACTCAAGTCTAGTTGTGACAGGCGCAGTGTAGTTTGCAAAGTAGAATCATCATCAGAGGTACGCATCATGAGTAACTCAAGCAGGAATTGGCCCGGCTGGCTTCCGCATCCGCTGTGGATTCGGCGCGAATGTCCTATGTGTAACTCCGTGAAGTTCAAGCAGGCAGAGTTGCGCTCGTTTGACGGGTTGTTAGCACTCTTTGCTTTGCGCCCCGTTCGATGCATGTTTTGTTGGCGTCGCTATTACTGGGTGACTTTGCATGAAGTGCTTACAAGCTGAGGCTAGGCCGGCCGGTTTCCTCCATAGTTAATCACGCTGAAATGCACGACTGGAGCTGATTTCAAATGAGCGCTCATCCAACAATCCGCTCATGCGCATCATTCTCTACTGCCGCACTGGCTCACGCATCTGGGCGCCCTCGGACTATTCTCCGTTGCGGTTGTCGATTCCTCCGTAATTCCGCTGCCCCTGCCCGGCAGCACCGACCTGCTTCTCTTGTGGCTGGTCGCGAACCAGGGAAATCCCTATCTATTCACCTCCAGTGCTGTAGCCGGCAGCATTCTTGGGGGATACACCACCTGGTATGCAGGCCGAAAAGGCGGAGAGGCAGCACTGCGCCACTATGTGCCGGCACGCCTTCTCGGGCGTATCACTGGATGGGTGGAGCATCATCCTGTCCTAGCCGTCTTTCTTCCCGCCATGCTTCCTCCGCCTATACCGCTCTTGCCTTTTGCACTCGCATCCGGCGCGCTGGGAGTATCGCGGCTGCGTTTTCTCACTGTGTATAGCGCAGCACGCAGTGTGCGATACTCTTTGATCGCATGGCTCGGCGTCGTCTATGGGCGCCATGTAATCCGTCTGTGGTCTGGAACACTTCAGAGATGGTCAAGCCCGTTGTTATGGATATTCTGCGGACTGATGGTCGCGGGCTTTTGCTTCGGAATATGGAAGATCAGGAATCTGCGTAAATCAGAGGCCGCTTCTGAACTAGCGCTGCACGCTTGAAGAGCGTACGCCGACTGAAATCGTCAAAGCATTCTCTTTTCCCATTTTCTTTCAAACACCACGCTCTATCGAAGGCATTCGATGAATTTACCTGAATGCAAAACAGACGGCCGGGGAGAGTTTTCCCAGCCGCGATTGTCTCAATATAAATTAGCTTTCCGAGACGGCCCACCCCACTATTTGCGCGACTTCGGCTAACCATCGGCGCAGTTGGACCTATTGCGATCCGGACGCCAAATTACCCGAACAGCACGACCGGAATGGCCAATGCAAGGAACGCCAACAATGTTCGAAAGGTACGCATATCACTTCTCATGCTGGTTTATCCTGCGGCTACAGGCTCAAAGGTTCATCGCGTATGATGGTTATGGCTCCCGCGGATAACTTGGTATCCCTACTTGCACGCCTTGTCACCGGTGCCGGGGGCAGCCGTCTTCAATCCTACGGTCGCATGTGCATCGAGGTGTAGTTCAGTATCCGCAATGGCGTCACGAACCGCATCTTTCGCCTTACCCACGGCATTTTCAACCTTGCCCTCGACTTGCTGCGCCATGCCCTCGACCTGAAGCCGGGTATTGCCGGTCAACTCACCAGCCTTGCGCTTGGCGCTTCCCAATGTTTCATCAATCGTGCCCTTTACTTGATCCTTATTCACAGGCCACCTCCGTGGATTTGTTGCTCTCTGATGCATCGGCTCCCTAATTATGCCGACCTCAACAAGATTGAGAGTAGAGGCTGAATACTTAGCAAGTCTGAGCTATTCAGACCTTGATCAACATTAGCCGCGAGGCCCATGGCTGGCACGAAGCGACTATCTTCAGAATGGCAGTTTTACTTCAGGGGTGTAATGATGTATCAACAGAATGACCTTGCGAATCTGAGCAAAAGTGAACAGTTTCCAATGTAGTCCTTGCCGTACACTTCTAAATTGAAGAGGCCTTCGCCTGCACCATCTGGCGGTTGATCGTTCCCTTTCGCGTTATTCAGTTAACTCATAGTTGTTCTACATTTACAGATTTTCGTCAGGAGCGCCTCTTCGCCAGTTTGCTGTCTGGAGAGCCGCGTTCCTTATACGCGAACAAACATGCCATTTATTCAATCCTTGTTCACTGGCCACCTCCGCGGATTTGTTGCTTTCTGATTCACGGGCGCTCTCATGCAAGGCCGCAACAATCGTCGGAGTAGTGGCTTGGGCGATCTATATCTGAGCTATCCAGACCAGCGTCTCAGAAATAATGCTCTGCCGCGGCGGTTGGCTGCTGCATGCGCTCGGCATCGCTGCGGTGAATGGACTGCACACAAAGCTCATAGGCCAGATCAACAGATGAATACTGAATCTGACTCCGGCAATGGATGCAGATAATCTCGCCGCTGGAAGATATTGAGCTATCGGAGGGCTTAGAAAAATCTCGCAGGCATTCCGGGCAGCAAATCTTGACAGCGGCATCACCGAAGGAGTCCTCATCGTTTATATGAATACAGGCAGGTTTCAAAGCAGGTGCATAACTGGACAACTCTCGCTCCGTACCCGGCACTGTCTCCAGAATCCTCAACAGCGTCCTTAAGCTGCTGCCCTTCTGGAAAAACGCATCGGCGGCAACGCCGGAAGGAACTTCGTTCCCGGAGAATGAACCGCTCATGGCGATCGTCTGAATCGACGGAAATCTGCGGCGGACAATAGAGAGCAACTCGAAGCCGGACATGCCGGGCATGTTGAGATCGGAGAGGAGCAGTTTTGGAACCTCAATCCGTATCTCGCGCAACGCCGAGAAACCGTCCTCGGCGCAGCGCACACTGTACCCTATCTCAGTCAGCAAATGCGAGATCGACAGTCGAATAGAGGGTACGTCGTCGACAATAAGCAGTGTTGCTAATGGTTTTGGCATCCTTCACCCCACCGGGATCTTCGCTCAGGGAATTGCGATAGTATGCCAATCTTCGGATGGCGGTGCTGTTCAATTTTATACAGATTTCGCGGCCGGGCCTTTGGCCGGCTTGGCGCGCTTGTCGAGCAATGCCGTCATCGGCGGCTTTTCTGAATTATCGTCGGGCATATGATCGTGCAGAACTACATTCAATAGCGACCTATGTACCTGAATGCGTCCGTTATAGTCGATAAATCCGAGCTTGCGGAAACGGTTCATGAAAAAGCTTACACGTGACCGTGTTGTCCCGATCATCTCTGCCAGGGTTTCCTGGGATATCTTCGGAATCTGTGTCTCTGGCTCTCCGGCCTGACCGAACTCCGCCATTAACAAAAGAACTCGCGCCAGGCGCTTCTCACTGGAGTTAAAAAGCTGATCTACCAGATCAGCCTGCGTGCGCATGCTCCGCGCCAGCAGGAATCTCATGAATAAGTCGGAGAAGGCATGCTCCTCGTGCATCACGCGGATCATCTCTTCGCGCCTGATCTTGAGCGCAATGCAGGTAGTAACGGCGGAGGCGGTAGACAGGCGGAGCCCAGGCACTGCCACCAACGACTCCTCTCCGACAAAATCCCCTGCTGAGAGAAGTGTGATGGTTGCCTCCTTGCCGCTTGTCGAAACAACCGTGACCCGGACGCGACCCCTCTGAATATAGAAAACAGAGTCCGCTGGATCGCCCTGCGAAAACAAGGCCTGCCGTGGAGAAAACTGAACGATTCTGCGCCCCAGCCCGGCGTTGGCCAGAAAAGCTGCAGAATCGAAAACGTGATGATCAAATTCACCCATATGCAGGCCTCTTGCGGGAGCAATCCTTGACGTGAGGGTGATATGGAGGATGCGCAACCGTGAGACTCTGCGATTTACAAAGCGGTTGCGCCGATGAATGCAAATTCATCGAGAAACATCAGGGCCCTTAGTTACCGGGAGCAGGCATTGCAAGGAATGCTGCGGCATATAAGCAACGTTTGCTCACACCGGCGCCTAGTCTCAGTTTACATCCGGGGGGGACTGTATCGTTTTGCTCACTCCCGAAAAGATTATTGGTTTGCGAAATTTGCAGTATATCCCTCCCTATCTGCCCTGAGCTTTCTTGCTCAGACGCCTGGTTGATTTGCATCTAGTGTTGAAACTACCTTGTGCGCCTCAGTGCGCGGAAAGAAAGTGACGCTGCGCATAGGTAGAAAAGGTGAATTGAATGAGGAAACTTATCACACTGGCAGCTTTACTCAGTCTGACGACCATCGGCTGGGCGGGAACCCGCGAAAACGTGCAAGACCGGTTAGACAACGCGGGCAAGGTACTCCATGAGATCATGTCCGCGCCGGACAGAGGCATTCCGGAAGAAGTCCTGGAACACGCCAAGTGCATCGCCGTCGTGCCCCACATGGTCAAGGCCGGCTTTGTAATTGGCGCGGAGAATGGCAAGGGCGTTGCCACTTGCCGCACCGCAAACGGCTGGAGCGCTCCGGCGTTCTTTGACATTACCGGCGGCAGTTGGGGCTTGCAGATCGGCGTCGAAGGCGTGGATCTGGTCCTCATCATTCAGGACAGGGGCATGGAGCGCCTGCTCTCCAGCAAATTTGAAATCGGAGCCGATGCTTCTGCAGCGGTTGGGCCAGTGGGCCGTCACGCCACCGCCGATACCGATTGGAAGCTGGACACCGAAATCCTGACCTACTCGCGCGCCAAGGGCCTCTTTGCCGGAATCTCGCTGGCTGGTTCTGCGATTCGCCACGACGAAGATGCCACCGAAGCCATTTATGGGCATAACGCCTCCACACGCCGCATTCTGCTTGGCGAAGTAGCAGTGCCGGCCTCCGCGCAATCCTTCCTCGACGCCGTCAGGGAAGCAAAGGCCCAGGCCATCGCCGCTAACTAACCGTCAACAATGATTGCTTGCAGGCGCTTGAGACAGAAAGAAGCTCTCATGCGCCCGCAAAGCAACAAAGGAGGATTTATGCTTTGGACGATTTTTGTAATTCTTCTGGTTCTGTGGCTCCTGGGATTCAGCTTTCACATTGCCGGCGGCCTCATTCATATTCTGCTGGTAGTAGCGCTGGTTGTTCTGGTCTTCAACTTGATCACTGGACGCCGTCGTTATGACTGATGCAAGCCACACTTGCATCCGTTGAGAGATTCAAGCTTATTTCCGGTGCGACCTATTGCCATTGCATTGAGCTGCCAACAACAACCGCGAGGATGGATTGCACAGGTAGATGCACCCATGGTCTCACCGGGTCCACATTGGCATCTTCCTACGCTTTGACTGCTTCATCCTGAAGAACACGACTGCGAATAGCGGTCCAGTTATCGCGCTCAATCAGTGAACCGTTCTCCCAAACCAGACGAAGCAGATCGTTGTCCCATGCCTGGTCCTTCTGAATGGTGTGAAACTGGCCGTTGTAATGAACCAAGGCCAGACGCCCACGCTTTGATGTCTTGCCGGGATCGGTCGCCGGATCTTTATACACATCGGACCATTGCCCGTTGATTTTGACTGCCGAGCATTTGATGGCCATCTTGAGGGTGTCGCGATTCACCATTTGCAGTGCGCCGCTACCTTCGCCAAGTGCAAGATTGTCGATCGACCAGCCGCGGCGTTCCAAGGCGGTAAGAATTTCGTAAGCGGATTCGTAGTTGATGCCGTCGCCCTGAATCACGCGGACCTTGGGATGCAAAACGGTGTATCCCTTGGCATTGGTCGTGGTCCCGAAGGCCTCGCCGAGTATGCTCAGAATGCGAAGAATTACTGGTGCTGGATCGCCGGAATCCGGACGAACCACCAATGTCCCATCGCGGCCAAGGACCTCAAGCTTCAATTTGTCACCCCATAACTTGCGACATGCCTTCTCAATGTCATACGAATCGGAGACGCAGGCAATGATGCCGGTTGGGTACTGTTGCATCATGTTGCTGTAGGCATCGCTCTCGTGTTCACGGCTCCAACTAGTTATGGTGGAATGCTCGCTGGCAGGAATGCTAAAGCCAGCATCGTCTCCGCCGTAGAACTTCTTGATGAGCTGAAGCGCGATAAATGTATCCGTGCCTTTGAAGCTCAGCAAATGCGCGGCTCCACCAATGGCTGCGGACTCCTGGGATGTAGATCCACGATATCCGAAGTCATGCCACTTGAAATCGATGGACTCAGGCGTGCCGGTCTTTTCGAGGAAGCCAAGCATCATCTTGCGCTTGGCATACTGCTGCGATGCAACGGTAATGGGATACCAGACCTGCATCAGCAGAGTCTCGGCAAAGTTCGTCAGCCAAGGCAGTGCCGGGTCAGTATTCTCAACGGTCAACAACACCTGTGATGGTCCAAGCACCGTTCCCTCTGGCACAGCCAGAATCCTCAACGGGAGTTTTCCCCCATGAACATTGACGATCCGCATCCACCCCTCGTAATTGAAGACGCCCGGCCCCATATGAGCCGTCACGTCCTTCTTCGCTTCTTCCACATCCGCGGCAGTGACAACAACGCCGCTGAAGTACTGTTCAAGGATGTATTGCAACCCAAAGAAGACCACGTCCTTGAACTTGCCGCCACGCGATTCCAGATAGGAATAAATGGTCTCGGTTCCCGGTGGCAGCAACTTGTGATGGCTGTACTTGTAGCTGTCAGAACGCTGAATAATGCTCTCGGTCAGATGAATCATTGCAGGATACCTTTCTTTTGAAGATGCGTGATAAGTGCGTCAACCAGAACCTGATGTTCATTTTCGAAATTTGTTTGCGCAATTGAGCGAATATCAACCCACTCGACGTGCTCAATGTCGTCGCCAGCCCTAACCTCGCGTGAATTCGCGGTCGCCATATAGAACAGAGTTTTGATCTTGTCTGTTTCGTTGCTGTAGCGCCAATCGTCTATCTTTTGGCTGCCGATGTATTCAAGATTTCCGATCTCACGGCAGGCCTCTTCCATCACCTCGCGCGCCCCATCAAGTTCATAATGATCGCTGCCAGGCTCCGCATACCCACCGATGAACCGCAGCCCTTTCTCATTTCTCTTGCGGCCAAGAAGGACTTCCGTCTTGTCGCCGTTGGTATGCAGTACCGCAACATCGACCGTTGGAATGGTGCGCGGATACATCTGGTGCATGGCGTAGATGACACCTGCGCGAAAGTCGGCAGACTCCATCACGGTGTTGGTCAACTTCTCGCGTACTTCTGTTCCTGATTCAGAGATAGGTGTGCTCAATTCAAGAGTGTGAGGCTGATGTGTGCCGTTGTAGTACGGAATGAAGCTATCTCTCCCGCCATACAAAACCACATCGGCTGGAACAGCTCCGATCACATCGGCAATGCGGGCATCTACCTCTCTGCTCCACAGTTCATCGGTCTTCTTGTCCATGATAGGAACAACAATGAACTCTGGAAACTTGGCCTCGATCATGCGGCGACGGACCACAAAGTCGAGAGGGTTCTTCTTGGTTGGCCCCGCGGGCGTACAGCCCACTAGTATGATGACTCGAGGATGGCGAAGACGCACCTGCCTCAACAGTTCCATATGTCCGTCGGTCAGTTCGTGTACCTGAAACCTGCCGACAATGACTCCGTAAGATGGCTTCATCGCATTCACTTTCTTGCTCACTGGTTACATTCACTGCTTATGGTTCGTTTTACTTCAATTGTATTTGCGCCTCTGATTCATCTTGCATTTCTGAAGGAATAGAGGCGAGCTGGCTTCCTCCCAGTTGCTTCCATTTCTTTTGTTGCTTTGACCAGCCCCAGCGCAAGTATCTTTCTGCGAAAATTTCTTTTGTCGAGCGCTCTGCCTAGAATTGCCTCATGCAACACCTGCAACGCAGTGAGCGTGAATTTCTTCGGCAAGAGCTCGAATCCGACCGTTGTGTATTCCAGCTTGTTTCTCAGCCGGTTGACGGCATAGTCGATGATCATGAGATGGTCGAATGCGACGGGGGGCAACTCATCGACCAGGAACCATTCGGCCGCAGCAGCATCTGTTCCAGCAATGAGCGGAGATTTGTCCGACGGCACGAGAGCATAGAACGCCACGGTCACGACTCTTCCGCGCGGATCGCGCTTCGGATCGCCAAAGGTGTAAAGCTGTTCCAGATAGACATTTTCCGTGCCGGTTTCCTCGCGCAGTTCGCGGAATGCCGCCGCTTCCAGCGTTTCGCCGGCAAGCACGAATCCTCCAGGCAATGCGTATTGCCCTTTGAACGGAGGAATACCGCGCTGAATCAAGAGTACCTTCAAGCGGTGCTGATGAATTGAGAAGACGACGATATCGACGGCGACTTGAATCTCATGCTTATTCATGCGGACACCAGTCTGGCCCTCTCCGCTGCACGATGAACCCGCACTGTAGCTCCTGAATTGAACGGAATCGAATCCGCTTCGACCCCGTCACTGAAAACACATCCACCCGCCGGCATTGCGGATTCAAGTACAAGGTCGTCACCGTCAGAGACCCATCCTGCTACCAGTTCCGCACTTGAGTGCCGGCTGATAAAGGGTTCCCTCGCGACAAAGAACAGTCGAGGATCTTCCCAGGCCATGCGGACAGCTTGCGGTGGCTTTCCACCCATCGCATTGGCCATTCCCAGCGCCATGTTGAATACCGAAGAAATCCAACCGGTGCTGCCTGCTCCAGTTGAGACCAGTACCCCACTTGAAGACTGAAATTCCGTCTGGTCTTCGACCGTGATCTTGTATCTCGCGGAGACGTGGCTGCTCGCTCCAAGGAACAGGTCGTTGAATGCGAGAATGCGTTGGCCATCGTTGAATCTGGCCTCAGCCATCGTCACTTCGTGAACCGGCGCCTTTCCGTTAAGCACAGACCCAACAGCATCACGCACCTGCTCGGGAAGGAAGGGAAGCAAAACTCCATCGAATCGCTCAGGGTCTGGATTGACAGCTACAATTGGCTGCCCGTTGACGTATTTAGCGGTGTTTGCCACCAGTCCATCTTGCCCTAACGTAACAATCAGATCCTTTTCCGTGAAAAGTACAGTCGGCGCAAGGGTACGATCCAGGAACTGTAACTTGAGATCAAATTGCATCGACCGCCGAGTCACCTCGACTGCCTTCCGATAAACGGCATCCTCGCGGACATATTCCTCAAAGTCACCGCCAGAGTGCTCGATATAAAACCGAGCCTGCCCAACCGTGTTGAAGCGTTCGACAAGCTCGGCAAGGCGAGTCTTCCGTGTAACGACAAATATCTTTTCAAACATAATCAGCTCCGGGTCTTGCTAATCAGGCCTTGCAGTAGATCGGGAGAGATATTCAGCTCTCCGATTTTTTGCGCATTGCCCGCCAGCTCTTGAAATGCCATGGCAATCATTTGCCGCGCATCAAATCCTGCAGAAGAGAGCAACATCAACTTCTTCCAGTCCGCGGTTTCGATCGCCTTGACGGTCGCGTCGAGCGCATAGGCGCGGCTGTCGGCATCTTTGCGTTCGTTGGCTACCTTCTGGTCAACAAGCTGGGCCCGTTGCTCCTCAATTGCGATGTCGGCCGCCATTTGTGCCTCACGAATCTGGCGTTTCTTCTCTTCGACCGCAATCTCGGTGTTCAGTTCGCTCTCTTTGATGCGACGCTCCTGCTCAACCGCAGCATTCCTGCGCGCATAGATCGCCTCATCCGACTTGCGTTGCAGCGCCTCGCGCGCGTCGGCTTCAAGTGCCTTTGCCATCTCCGGCGTGGGCTTCATCGAAATGACAGCCAAATCCAGAATCTCGACGCCCAGGCTCGTGATGGCTTCAGAGTTCTTCAGCGCATCTTCCACCTCGGAGCCGATAGCCGTCGAACTCGTCAGCACTTCGCGCAGCCCCATCCGCTGCGTTACGGCCTTGGCAGCAACCTGCGCGCTCTTCACCAATCGTTCTTGCAATTTCTGCGGACCATCACCGAGATATTGCCCATTCTTGCCCAGACTGAAGTCGAGCAAGGATGCAACCTTCTTCGGATCCACCACGCGATAAGTCAGTTGCCCCTGTACCGTTACCGACTGGAAGTCCGCGCTGCTCTCCGCAAAGGCAAATGGCGCATCGGTACTGCCCATTGGCACAGAAACAATGGTCGCGCTGGGAGAGTAGAAGAAAAACGACAACCCTGGGCCTTCGTGCCGGATTCGGCCTTGCTGGTAGTGCAGTGCGTAGTGTGTTGCCGGGATTTTCACATACGAGAAGAGCATCGAGTCACCTCATTGGTGTTCTAATGACACTATAATAGTGTCATATATACAATTTGTCAAGAACTTTTCCTGTTAACCATGCTGGAAACCTCCTTTTGCCCCTGGCTGGCAATTTGTCGAGAGCAGATGTTGACAAGCGCCGCCTTTAGGTATACTTTGCAATGTAAAGTGAGTCTTGCATGAGTGACCTTTACAAAGCGCTTGGAGATATTAGCAGCATTCGCAGGCAAGTTGCTCATAGCACGGAGTTTCGTGGCTATGGGCCAGCGACTCTTGCCGCTACGTCCGGGTTCGCGATCCTGGCGGCAGGGGCGCAGGCGGTGTGGTTGCCGGATGCTGCGAATCACATTGCGGCCTATCTGGCCATCTGGATTTCGACCGCGATTCTGTCTGCCGGCCTGATCGGTGTGCAGATGGTCACGCGCACACACCGCATGCATTCAGACATGGCGGACGAGATGATCCGCATGGCCGTCGAGCAGTTTTTACCTGCAGCGGGAGCGGGCGCTCTGATGACAATTGTGCTAGTGCAAGCGGTTCCGACTTCCCTGTGGATGCTGCCGGGACTTTGGCAAGTGATCTTCAGCCTCGGCGTCTTTTCCTCCTGCCGGTTTCTGCCGCGCCCCATGCTCGCCGCGGGTGCATGGTATCTGTTCTCAGGCCTGGGTTGCATTGCGCTGGCGAGCGGTAGCGCACTTTCTCCGTGGGCCATGGGCATTCCGTATGGAGTGGGGCAGTTGCTGGTAGCAGGAATCCTGTACTTTACTGCTGAGGAGGGCGTCGATGAAAGCTAAACCCACAAGCAGCGAGGCGCGATTCGCATACGAAGGGCTGGATCGCGTGATTCATGAACGTGCGCGCCTCAGCATCCTGACCTCTCTGATTACGAATCCAAAAGGACTGACCTTCGTGGATCTCAAACAGTTGTGCGCGCTAACGGACGGCAACCTGAGCCGACATCTAAGCGTGCTTGAAACCGCAAAGATGGTCGTGCTGGCAAAGGGCCATGATCGCAATCGACCCCAGACTCTTTGCAAGATCACGGCATCCGGGCGCAAGCGTTATCTTGAGTACCTTTCAACACTCGAACAAGTGGTCAAAGATGCGGCAAAGAGTACTCAGGATGATTCTGCTCTAAGCTCAATCGGCGGTCTGGTTCCATCGCAGGCTTGACTTTTTTTGCGCAGAAACTTTGCATTGCAAAGTGTTTTTTCAGAAAGGGAGAAAGTGGTGAACGACACATCGATTTTGCATTCAGGTTTGCAACTCAAACCGCGGTCTCGTTCCATGGGCCTGAAACTAATCGTCGTCTGCGGGCTGGCCCTGCTTATGATCATTCCATCGTTCTTTGTGAGTGGGCTGGTGGATGAGAGAACCAATCGAGCAGCGGACGTCATCAAAGAAATAAGCGGCCTCGTCGGTGGCCAGCAGACCTTTCTCGGCCCCACTCTGGCCATTCCCTACCACATTCCACCACAACACAAGAATGATGAGGCAAGGTATGGCGTGTACCTTGTCTTTCCCGCACGAGCGTCGGCGGTATTGAAGACCACAACGGAAGAGCGGCGTCGCTCACTCTTCAAGGTACCGGTCTATCAGGCAGACATGAAGTTCGATGCGGCCTTCGACCTGACAGGAGTGCCCAGTTCTGCCCCGCAAGGCGCTGAACTCGATTGGAGCCATGCCGAGCTTGTGATTGGAGTCAGCGATGCACGCGGAGCTTTGGCGGATGCGTTATTGACAGCGGACGGAAAGACCGCGACGCTTGTTCCCGCTGAAGTCTCTCCGAATCTGACTTTCGGCGGAGACCAGAACCTGCAAAGCAAACTGACACTTTTTGGAGCGAAGGCCGTTGCTGTTGCGAAGCCAAACGCGCAGTTCAATGTGACTGCTTCGCTGCGATTTTCAGGCGCGCAGCGGGTGGCTGTTCTTGCCTATGGCAAGACGACCAATCTCACCGCGCAGGGTGATTGGGCAAGTCCTGGCTTTGATGGAGGCTTCCTGCCGATCAATCGGACGATCACCAACAACGGATTCAGCGCGGATTGGTCCGTACCTTTCATTGCCCGCGGCGTGCGTGCCGAAGGGCTGAGTGATTCGATCACCGGGCTTGACGCAACGGCGCTTGGCGTTTCGTTTATCGAAGTGGCCGATCCGTACCAATCCGTCAATCGGTCCCTCAAGTACGTTGCTTTGTTTTTGGGATTGATCTTCCTCTCCTACTTCGTCTTTGAGGTTACGACGGGTAAGCGGGTTCACACCACACAATATGTTCTGGTCGGGATCGCGCAGATCATCTTCTATCTGCTTCTGTTGTCCCTTGCTGAAAGAATCGGCTTCGATTATGGGTTTCTGTTTGCAGGTGCTGCCACTGTGGTACTGCTCTCAGTTAATGCAGGATGGGTATTCGCGAGCCGCTTGCAAGGTCTAAGGGCTCTGGCAATCTTCACTTTGCTGTATGTATTGATCTATCTTCTGCTGCGGTTGGAGGACAATGCATTGCTCGTGGGTGCAATTGCCAGTTTCCTGGCATTAACTGCCGCCATGTACTTCACACGCAAAATCGACTGGTACAGCTCACTTCCTGGATCGAGCGCAACTGAAGAAGTGCCCACTTCATCGATTTCATAGCGCCGGGCGCAAGATTCGAGTGCAGTACGGCACCGGTCCTTGGTGAGACCACGAATAGCCGCCAAGGACTGGCTTCCGCACATCCATAAATAAAGTCACGCGAGGTAACTTTACGATGCAAAGTGTAAACCCCGAAGGATTGCACGTGGCCATCATCATGGATGGCAATGGCCGCTGGGCGGCGCGGCGTGGATTGCCGCGTATTACCGGTCATCGCGCCGGAGTGGCCGCTTTACGCCGGGTAGTCGAGCGTGCGCCAGATGTAGGCATTCGCTGCCTCACGGTCTATGCGTTCTCCTCGGACAACTGGCGTCGTCCCGCTGCAGAGGTCGAGAGCATCTTCTGGTTGCTCAGAGCTTTCTTGCGTCTTGAGACGGAGAGACTCAGGCAGCGCGGCGCGCGGCTCCAGGTCATTGGCCGACGAGATCGGCTGGCAACATCGGTGCTGCGC
Source organism: uncultured Acidobacteriaceae bacterium (assembly GCA_963713645.1). Taxonomy (GTDB): domain Bacteria; phylum Acidobacteriota; class Terriglobia; order Terriglobales; family Acidobacteriaceae; genus Telmatobacter. The sequence continues at coordinate 182,132 of CAVQMQ010000003.1, forward strand.
GAAATTGAGAAGGCCGAGCGCGCAACTTCTGAGGGACGCCGGCTCCATCTGCGCGTTGCCATCGATTACTCGTCCCGCGATTCGATTGCGCTTGCCGCTGCTGACGCACATACCGCGAAACTTCATGAAACGCGATCCTTGACAAACAAAATTGCGCAGACACTCGCGCAGACATTGACTGCAGAAAGCGGAGCTGTGGATCTGCTGATTCGCACCGGCGGCGAGAAGCGCCTTTCGGATTTCTTACTGTGGGAGTCCGCCTATGCCGAACTTCACTTCACGAACTGCATGTGGCCCGACTTTGACGAAACAGACCTTGAAGGAGCGTTGGATGAATTCAATCGCAGGGACCGTCGCTTCGGTGCTGTTCCGTCTACTCTTCCGCTTGTGAAAGGCAAGACTCCTTGTGCTGGGATGGCTGCCAGTCAACTAGACCTGTTATCCGAAACCAACTACTCTGGTGACATCCATGCAAAAGCCTGACCATCTTCGTCGCATTCGCTTCTGGCTCGCCATCTTCATTGTTGGACTGATTCTCAGTGGGACAACAGCCTTCCCTCTCCAGACAGAGCTTGGCTGGCTCGCCGCTCTATTACATTCGAGCGCATTACAAGCAATTGCCCAATCTACAGAACTGCTTCCGTGGATCGAACGCGTCAACGATGCTCTCCGTAATACGAACGCGCACTATCCCTTTCTTGCCTACGGCACCGACTGGCTTGCGTTTGCGCATCTCACCATTGCCGTTGCATTCATTGGTCCCTGCATCGATCCTGTCCGCAACAAGTGGGTCATTACCTTCGGCCTCATCGCCTGCGCGGGAGTCCTTCCGCTTGCACTCATCGCAGGCCACTTCCGGGGCATCCCACTCCCATGGCGTCTCATCGATTGCAGCTTTGGACTCTTCGGCGCCGTTCCGCTCTTGATCTGCAAGCGATCGATTCATGCACTCGAACGTATGCAAAGTTGACTCGGCCTTCCTTCAATTTATTCAATGTACATTGCTCACGAACTGCACTTCATATCGCTCATTGCTAGGTTATAAAAATGCGTCCTCGTCCGCTGCTACTCTCGCTTGTTCTCATGGCCGTCACAATGATCGCCGGCCTTTTGATTCGTTTTGTGCACCTTCACCTGCCGCCTGCCGTCGTGAAGTACACAGGATCAATTCTCTGGGCTTTGATGATCTATTGGATTATCTCGACGCTACTGCCCGCAGCGCGATTATCGGCCGTTGCCTTGCTTGCAGTTGTAGTAACCGCCGCTGTCGAGCTTTTTAAACTGCACCATTCTCCCGCAATCGACGCGTTTCGGCTCACGCTCCCTGGAATCTTACTACTCGGACGCTTCTTCTCCGTTTGGGATATGCTCGCGTACTGGCTCGCTATTATCGCCGGAGTCTTCTTGGATATGCGAATCCGCTCTTCGCCACTTTGATCCTCGTTATGGCATTTTCGGAATTGCTATCGTCCGAAAGTACACACTCAAGTGGCTTTTTTCTCAACAGGGCCCCTAGCGACGGATCTTTGTCGCTGGGGTGAAAGTAAAAGCCGCCTCGCGCAATTTAAATCACTCTACGGAAACTGGAGAACTACTCTATATGTCTTTCCTTCCCTCATTCAATAGCTGCCTACTGAATAGTGAAAACCTGGGGCGTAAGCACTGCCTTCAACGCAGGGTTGTAATAGTCGGAAAGCGTGGCTGGCGCTGCTTTGGCACGGATCGCGTAGCGCGGCATAAAGCCGAAACTGAACTGCTCACCCTCTGCTTTCCAGGACCACAGGTAAAAGACAATCCGGTCCGGCTGCAGTTCGTAGCGCGAGATTGTCCAGTCATCCAGCAACTTCGCCAGCGAAGCCCGATCCACATCCGCTCCCGGAGGCAAGCCCACCTCGGCCAGCAGCATGCCATAACTCTGCGAACCAAAGCGGCGCGCACGCACCGTGCAATCGACGGGCTGGCCCACCCTTGCGCCATCCGCCGCGCAATGGTAGCTGAAGTCGAGTCCGTAGTCTTTGCCGGCTTGCGTCTTCGCTTCGCTGGCTGTCTGCGCCCACTGAACATAGTAACTGACCGAAGCTTCGGCGCTTGCCAATGCGCTGGTATCCCCATTGCTGAAGGTCAGTTCATTGCGCCCCGGCTTCAACAGCGCAGTCAGATCCAGCGAGCGTGGCGCATCCAGCAGCTTTGGGTCGGCCACAAGCGCTTCGGTGTCCTTGGCTCCCAACGGAACTCCATTTACAGCCAACTGGAACTGCTGCACCTTGCTTCCTGCCTGCAATTGCTCCGCGGCAATCGGCAGCAGCGCCTTCAACACCAGCACTGTCGCCTGCCCGCTCTCCCAGATTCCGAAGCGGTCCTGATTGCGCAGCAGATAATAGAGCGCGTCCTGTTCAATCTCTTCGCCGCCACTCGTCGAAACCTCGCCACTCAGCGCTGAAAGCACCAGCGCCGTAGTCTCCAGGTCGCCCGCGTGGCCCCATCCATAAAACGGCGAGTAGCCGGCCTGCGTCCAATGCGTTCCATCGTTGTCATGCACAGCGGTCTGCGTCAATTCGGTGCGTAACTGCGCGGTGACCGCCGCGTCATCGCTCAATCGCAACCGCATGGCATTCGCATACGGATCGTGAACTGCCGCCGCAGATCGGCTGGCCCAGTCAACGGCGCGCTTGATCGCGATCCGCATCCGATCGCGAAGGCCAGGCGGCGCATCCTTCGCAAAATCCGCGTCGTTGAGCGTACGGCTCAGTTGCGCGGCCACGTAAAGATTTAGATCGGCGCTGGGGCCGCCATAATGCGGCTTCCAACTGCCGTCGGCTTGCTGGCTCGTCACCAGCCAGTTCACCGCGCCCTGAATGCGGCTATGGTCTACAGTTACAAACGGCGCAGCCTCGGTGAGGAACTGAACGCCATACGCGGTCAGCGCCGGGTCGGGGGTCTCGTCGCCGCGGCCCCAATAAGTAAGTCCGCCGCTCGCGCCAAAGTAGCCTTCCAGCCGGTCGTAGCCCAGTTGCAGATAGTTATGCGCCTCAGTCTCGACCGGCGAAGTGGCCTTGGCTTCTTTCAGCAACTCCAGAAAGAGCAAGCTCGGGTAAGTGGAAGAGACAGTTTGCTCACCGCAGCCGTACGGGCGCTCCAGCACTGCTTTCATCGCATGCAGAACGTGCGCGCCGAGGTTGGGATAGAGCAGCAGATCGGAATGAATCGAGCCGGCAAGAGCATCTGCGGGAATGTCGAGCGTCAGCGTCGTCGCCCCGTTGCGCAGCAGGCCAGACGCTGTCGCATAGCGCGGTTCGCCATCTGGGTGTACACGCACAGTCTTCTCCACCGCGTCGCCCTCGTGCGCGTTGGCAGCAGTAATGCGCAGCGGACCAGCCTCCACGGAGTTAGCAGCGCGGAAACCGAAAACGGCAGGCGTAGAGCTATTGGATGCGACATTCGCCTGCACCGTCGCGGGCGCCAGCAGCGTAAACCAGTCGGCAGGCTTCACCGTCACCGGCAGCGCCAGCACATGGTTTGTGTAATTGCGCAGGTTTACCGGCAGCGTGATCTCGTCTCCAACCGTCAGTACCTGCGGCGCGTCCAGATCGACAAAAAACGGCTGGAAAGACTTGAATGTCTGATCGATCACGCCGATGCGGCCGTCCGTTGTCGAAGCCAGCGCGTGCAGCTTCCATGTGGTTAGGCTGTCAGGCAGCTTGAAGTTTATTTGTGCATGCCCATTAGCGCTGGTTTCGAGCGATGGCACCCAGTAGGCCGTCTCTTCAAAGACATGACGAAGTCGTGGGGTGAAGGTTGGCGTCGAGATCGTCGCTCGCCCGGCCGAAGTTCGAATGACCGTTGAGATCGCGGCGCTATCCGACTGAACCTCGACCGCTGACGTTGAAGTCACCATTATCGTCTCACTTTCGGTGCCAACTCTCAGCATCACCTCCACAGTCGTCAGCGCAACGGCAGAGACACGCAATTCCGTCAAGGTAAACACCTGAAAGCCGGGAGCGGTCACACGGACTGTGTATGATCCGGGCTCAAGATTCGAGATCAGATACGCGCCCTCCGCACCCGTTATGGCAGTGCCCACAATCTCGTTCTCGTTGTTCGAGACTTTTACAACCGCGCCGGGAATCACCGCGCCGGACTGGTCGGTGACCGTACCCCCAATCGCGCCGGTGTTGCCTTTGAACATTCCTCCGGCCACACCCTGCGGCTTTAGATCGCTGCCGCGCTGTTCGGTTACCGGGTGCAGATACTGGGTCAAAGCATTCCCTGCGGCACCTTCAATGGGACTTTCCTCCACACGAAAGACCTGAATCGCTTTCATTCGCTGCGTCACCGGTTTGGACTTCTCTTCGAGGCCCTCGCCAGCCTTCACCTTCTCAATGTGCGTGTAGGCCAGCAGCTCGGTTGTGTGCAGCCGGAAGGGCTTACCCTGCGGATCGCGCAACGCGTCAAAATCGATTCCCGCCGCCGCAAAAGCCTTGCGCGCATCGGCTTCGGTCTCAGGAAATCCATTGCCCGCCTGGCTCCAGTTGCGGATCGCCGTGTCGATGCGCGCGTCGATCTGCGAAAAGTAATCGATGGAAGGGCTGCTCCAGATATCTTCGCCAGAGTAATCGCTCACTCCGGGAAGCGTTGCCTCATGTATAAATACGCGCACGCTGTAATAGCGCCGCCAGACATTGATCTGGTATTGATAAGGCCGTCCCTTCAGGTCCAGCGTTCCATCCTTCGCGGAATCAAGATCGAGACCTCCATCAAGCGCCAGCTTCTTCAACTCATCGACAGTTCCCGGCAGCGGTTTCCCGGCACTGACTGCATCTTTGAGAATCTTCGTCAGCCGCTCGCCGGGCACGGCAAACAAACTGCGCCTCGCCACTTCTATGGTGAAATCGTCGGCAGTGCCAAAACGCTTGTCAGGTCCCGCGCTCACCATGCCGAGCACTTCGTCTTGTTGTTCGACCGCAACCTGCGCCTTATACGGTGCATTCCACGGGTCCAGCATCAGCGTGTCCTTGAGCTTCGCCCCGCGCACGATGCCGCGAATCTCCTCCATCGACGCGGGCAGATGCAACGTACGCGCTTCGAGCACCGCATTGCCGAGGATATTCAAGTCCTGCTTCATCGCGGTTTCATAGGCCTCGCGCTCGTCATCGTCGCTCTCTGCTTCGATCTGCAGCCCGGCATTTCCATAGCCCGCCAGCAACTTCTCCGCCGCGATGTCCAGATTCTCCGGAATCGGCTGCGAAAGATCGAGCCGGTCAAACTCCTCGCGGGCCATTCCCGCAATGTCATCATCTTCACTCCACCAGTTCCAGCCGAACCAGCGGTCATTTGCCTCCGCCTCCGTAGCTGCGCGCTGCTCTACCGCGGTGTCAATGACAGAAACCCCCAGCGCGCCAGGAGCTGCCAAGCCAACTGCGTTACGGACTGCAATTCCAGCATCCACCGTTGCGCCTGGTAGATACGAAGCATCTAAGCCAGTCAATTTCAATTTCAGTTCACGATCCACCGGATAGAGCACTGATTTGTAGCTGCCGTCCCCACCCCATCGATAGCGGTACTGCGAAACGTCTCCGTTCATCTGGTAAGCGTACAATGTGACAATCCCTTGAAAAGCCGGAGTGGCCGGCACATCCAGCATCTCCGCCGCCTGCGTCAGGTGAACCTGCTGATGCCCAAGTTGCTGCCCGTCTTCGCCCACAACATCCACGTCAACCGTAGTGCCCGGCACGCCGTGGATCATCGCCTCAATCGTCTGTTTGGGCGTCAGCAGCGAATGCGCCACCGAGATCCAGATTTTTCCGGGGTTGTTCTGATAGATTGTGTCGTCGAACTGCGAGGTCCGGCCCTCCGGGTCGCGCGCCTGCAAGCGAATTTTCCAGTTGTGCGTGTCTATGTCGTGGTTCGGATAGCGCAGATGCACGCGTGCCAGGCCGAAGCGGCTCGTGGTTACACTCGCCGTCCGCACACTCGGCACGTCGTCATTCATCCATTCCATAGTGACTTTAGCCGCAACCGGCTTGCCGTCCGCGTAAGCCGTCGAGACAATGTAATCCGCTTCCCGGTCGTCGCCGCCCACCTGTGTGAGGTAAATATGCACCGGGTAGAGCGTCAGCCGCACGGTGAAGTTGCGCGGCTCGCTGCGTCCCGTCGATGCATCGGTGACAAAGGCGCGATACCTCACATCGCTGTAGCGTTCGTAATCGTTGCCTCGGAATTCGTCGTAGTCCTTCTTCACATCCAGATGCACCTCGGCGTCTCCATTGGCGTCGAGGGTTGCCTTCTGCTCGACTGCGTCTGGCTCGTCCCACTTGCCGGTCTTCCAATTCCATTGCTGGTTGTCGGCGCGCACCACACGCACTGTTCCAGCCGCAACCGGCTTGCCGAAGAGATAACCGGCATGAATATGCGCCACCGGTGCCTGGCCATCGAGATAATAGCCGCTGTCCATCGCCACGCTGACGGCAAACTCCGGCAGTTCGTAGTGTTGAATGTGAAGATCGGCCTGCGCGGAGCCCTGGTAATTGGAGTCACTGTCAACTTCCACCTTCGCTGTGTAATTCCCCTGCACAAGCTGCGTGCTGGTTTTCCAGTCGTAGGCGGCAATGCCAAAGCGGTTGGTCGTCAGCGGAACCTCCACCAGATCCTTGTTCTCCGGATCTTCGATGGTCAGCGTCAGCGCGGTGCTGGCGGCGGCGCGGCCTGAGTCATCAAAGACCAGCGTGCGCAGGTGCACAATTTCTCCCGGCTTGTGCAGCGGCTTGTCGGTCTCGACATGAACTTTGGTCCGGTCATCCACCTCCAACTCCGCTTCTACCGAGGCAGTTGCGCGCGCCTGAAGTTTATCCGGTCCGGCTGCGCCCAAAAGCGTTCCATTCACCGTAAGCGTGGGATTGGCTCCCTGTTTGGCGGGCTCTGGGAAGCTGACAACCGCCTCGCCTGAGCGATCTGTAACGGCTTTGCGGATGATCGTCTGCGCTGCGATCTTCGCATCCTCATCCTCGTAGATGGCCAGCTTTGCCTCCAACCGCACTCCGCTGAAGGACTCATGCGAAATGGGGTTCCCGGCATAAATCCGCACGCTGAAAGGCTTGCCCGCCTGGATCTCGCTAGGCCGCGCCATGCGCAACTCCAGCAGGTTCGGCGCAATGGCGCCGATGGCCAGAATTCCGTGTGCCGCCGTTGCGCCGCCTGCCTCAATCCGATAGCCGATGCGGTACCAGCCGAGCTGTTCGATCGGCTTTCCCTTTGCATCGTTTGGCCAGGGTAGTGTAATGGTCGCGGAGCGGCTGCCGGAGCTGAGATCGATCGCGATTTCGCCAGAGGCTATACCAGAAGGCGAAAGCAGCCAAGCCACTGCACGCTCGCCGGCAACGGCAGGAACCGTCAACGGCAACTTACAGTGGATACCGTCCTGCGCGAGAACGGCGCGAGCCGTGACCTCATTCACTGAAATCAATTGGGGCTCGAGTCCGGGTTGAGCGAAAGATGTCTGGACGCAAATGAGAGTAAATCCAGCAAGAAATAGACGAGTAGCCCGCAGCCTATCCATAGGAGAAACATCCTATCAGAGTAGTCTTTCTATGAGATATGATTCATGAATAATTTTCGGTTCGTTAAGCCTCACCCAACGCGCAATCCTTCTGTTTATTTCTGTTCATCCATATTTTAGGGGTGATTCCCAACTGCCGGCATTTCTTATAGAGGTGACAGCACTCCAGGCTGAATCTCGGTGCAATATATAGTTTAGCAAACTAGAAGGCTGCCTATTGACATTTGAAATATCTTGACGGATGATGGGAATCTTCAGCGAGTTCGCCGACCGGAAAGCGCGAATTTGCCGCTGGATGTGTTCCCAATTTTCCCCGGAAATCCTAAGACAAACAAAACTCGCTGCCATTGCAAAGCCCTTCACATTCGGCCGAAGGGTGCAGTTGATTATCCACTTAGTGGCCGCTTTCCGGAACGGCAGCGTTGAATTGGAGTAGAGCAATGAGCGCGCTCAGTGTCCATCTGCTTGGCACGTTCAGAATTCGCCACAAAGGACAGGAAGTTCAACCTGTGCAGCCGTGCAAAGCCAGAGAATTGCTCTGTTACCTATTGCTGCATCGGAATAAACCGCACTCGCGCGAGTTGCTGGCCTCGGTGTTCTGGCCGGAGTGCACGACCGCTCAATCGAGAAAATACTTGCGCCAAACACTGTGGCAGTTGCACCAATCTCTGCCAGCTCCTCCTGAAGCGGGGGCAAAGTGGATTTTACTGAGCGATTCCGACTCCGTGCAGATCAACACTGAGGCAGACATCTGGCTGGATGTTCGGGAACTCGAAAACGCCTATGACCCAGTACGCCTCCTTACCGGCGAGGAACTCGATGGCGTCCGCGCAGATGCCTTGCGCGCCGCAGTATCGCTCTACGCCGGAGACCTGCTCGAAGGATGGTACCAGGACTGGTGCCTGTACGAGCGCGAACGTCTCCAGAACATCTATTTGATGGCTCTGGAAAAACTGATGGCCTACAGCGAGATTCATCAGGACTTCGAAAGCGGATTAAATTACGGCGAGCTTATATTGAAGCACGACCGGGCACGGGAGCGAACGTATGCGAAGCTGATGCGTCTCCACTACTTCATGGGAGACCGAGCTGGCGCCGTACGGCAGTTCCAACGCTGCATCGTGGCCCTCGATCGCGAACTGGATGTCGCCCCCTCGAAGAAAACGGTCGAATTGTACGAGCAGATACGCGCGGATCGGCTTGTGACGCCACTAATCGTCTCTCCAAACGTCGAATTCTCGCAAGAAACACCCTCTTCATCACCGCTGGCTTCCGTCGTACAGCATCTGCAACGCATCCACTCGCTGCTCATTCATCTCCGGCAATGCGTTCAGCAAGATCTGGATCTGGTGGATCAAATACTCTCCATGCCGGCGGCGCACGACTCGAACGCAGACTTTGCCACCACAAAGATTTTCAAGACCTAGGTCTCCTATTTGCCCCTCACTTGCCGTGTTCGCCGATTCACGACAAAATGTCGGTCCTGGCCGAGAAAAAAAGACGCGGACTAAGACACTCTTTCGACGTTTGCTCAGACGCTGATGATGTTTCATGTGAGTCTACGAGCCGACAAGCCCTTTGGGGCGCGTCACGAAGAAGCATCGAACCATCTTGTGCGAAGTCGGGTTGAACGAGTGACCACATGTCCAGAGAATCGCGATGGAAGCGTATTGCAGCCCAGCACGCAATCGTTCATTGTCAAGATCTGGATTGAAGAACAAGTCGATGATTCGGGGTCGAGTTGGAGAGGGCGCATCACCCACGTTCCTAGTGGTGAAAAGCGTTACGTGAGAAAGATATCAGAGGTAGCTTTGTTCATTGCATCGTATCTGCGCGCGATGAACGTGCCGATTGGAATTGGCTGGAGCCTCCGCCATTGGATACATAAGTTTAGATCCAGGGCGAACAAGCGTTAGACAGATGCGGGAGATTGTCTGCGTGGGGAAATATAAAAGCAGCTTCCATGAGTGGTACAACCGCGCCAGCGTGCGAGCGAAGCCGCGTCGAGTTTGCGAAGGCATAGAGCCGGGAACTCACTTCTTCCCTCTAGAGTGCGCACCGATAACCTGCCACCCCATTGTCCGCAATCTTGGCCCGGCTATCGCAGAGGAGGCATTGGCTCAATATCTTTTCTCCTACCTTAGGTTCACCGACGGCCTGGAGCATGAAGTTGTCAACCAAACGACACGCCGCATCGCCACGCGCGCGTCGGGATTTGACATCCCCTCCGAGATGCGTCTCGATGCATACAAGATTTACTGTGACGAAGCATACCACTCTCTCTTCTCGGCGGACCTCATGTTCCAGATTAATAATCTGACTGGCTTCGAGTATTGCACCACCGGATTACATCCTGCGCTGGAGTACTTTCACTCAAAAGTCGAGGGCGTCGAGCTCGAGCATCGGGCATGGTTTGAACTGTTCTTTGTCATCGTTTCTGAAACCTTGATATCCGGCACTCTCGCGAAAATCCCTCAGTCGCCAAACGTGCTTCCGGCGGTACGAAATCTCGTTGCCGATCATGCCGAAGACGAAGGCAGACATCATGCATTCTTTGCGCAGATCTGTGAATTGGCCTGGGCACAACTTCCCGAGCCTTTGCGCCACAGAATCGGCATTGCGTTGCCGGAGTTCATCTTGAAGTTCCTCTCGCCTGACTATCCGTCGATTCGAGCGTTCCTTGTTAAATACCTAAGCGTCGCCCAGACCGAACAAGTTATTGAAGAATGCTACCCTTCGTCGTCGTTGCCTTCGGCGGCACAATTGGCTGCCAAGGCAACGCTTGCTGTACTTGAAAGATCGGGGATACTCGCGAGGTTCGACATCGCCGACGCCTTCGAAGCGAAGGGCTTTTCGATTCGCTGCTCAAATCTGGAGGTAAATTGTGACGACCCAAACAGCGAATGCCAGCTTAGCTCGCGGCGAGTCTCTCTTGTTGAAGGCTGAGTATCCGCGGCTCACAACCCGATTGGGCCCGGACGGCTCGCTGCGGTCATTGTTCTTGCTTGACCCAACGATAACGTACTTGAATCATGCCGCCTATGGAGCCACACCTCGCCCAGTTTTTGAGAGCTTTCAACGCTGGCAGCTCGAGTTAGAACGCCAGCCGGTCGATTTTCTGTCGCGCTTCTCGACCGAACGACTTGCGCACTCTCGCGCCATACTCTCCGAATACGTTGATACAGACCGCGACAATCTCGTCTACGTATCGAACGGCACCACGGGACTCAACATCGTTGCTCGAAGCATATGCGCCGGCCCTGGAGATGAGGTTCTCACTTCGGATCACGAGCACGGAGGAATCGACCGGCTTTGGCGATTCACCGCATTGAAGCGCGGATTTCAGTGGGTGCGCCGTGAAATTCCGCTTCCAGTCACCACACATGAGGATTTTGTTGAGCACTTTCTTGCCGGAGTCACTTCACGGACGAAAGTAATCGTGTTAAGCCATTTCACGTCTCCCACTTCGTTAGTCTTCCCCGTAAAGGAGATATGCCGTCGTGCTCGCCAGCGGGGCATTCTGACCGTCATCGATGGAAGCCATATTCCCGGCCAGTTCTGCCTGTCCCTGCGCGAACTCGACCCCGATTTCTATGTTGGTATCTTGCACAAATGGCTCTGCGCGCCAAAAGGATGCGCGTTTCTTTATGCGCGCCCAACCGCCCAACAACTCCTCGATCCGTTGATCGTCAGTTGGGGTTGGGAACCGAAGAATCCAGGCCCATCGAGATTTATCGATATTCACGAATGGCAGGGAAGCAGAGATATCTCGGAATTTCTCGCAGTTCCAGACGCGATTGCATTTCAGATGGAACACGATTGGGACATTGTGCGATCGGAATGCCGCGCTCTCGCTCTCTATGCGCAACGCCAGATTACCAAAATTACCGGTGTGCAACCATACCATCCCGAACTGCCGGAGTGGTCCGGGCAGGTTGTATGCGCGCAGTTGCCGCGCCATGTGGACGCAGATTGGCTCAAAAACGAATTGCGCTTTACGTACGACATTGAGGTATCGACCGATGTGTTTCGGAATTGGCCTCGAATTCGAGTGTCGATCCAAGGCTACAACACAATCGATGACGTGGAACGGCTCCTTCATGCAGTCAAACAGCTTCTGTAAATAGGGAATCAAACATGAAACGGCTCTACAATGCATTTCGCAAAAGCCCCTGGCTTGCCTGTAAGGTGCTGGTCGACCGTGTGGTCGATTGGAAAGAGGAACGCCGCCTGAACATCAGGACTGCCGGCTTTATTCCGATCGAGAAACTTATGGACAACTGGGAGGGTAATCACGACTATGCTCCTACCAGTATCACCGCCTTTCGCACGTTCATGCAGCACATCGAAATTTCCCCTGGCCAGGATGGATTCGTGGACTTTGGCTGCGGCAAAGGACGCGCGCTGATTCTCGCTGCACACTATCCTTTCTCCCGGGTAATCGGCGTGGAGGTTGCGCCGGCGATGGTTGCCAACGCAAAAGCCAATATTCGCAGGGCGAGTCTCCCCTGTGGCCATCCCGAGATCGAAATATGGAAAGGCAGTGCTGAGACGTTTCCTTTTCCTGCGGACGTATCGGTTGTATTTCTTTCAAACCCTTTCAGAGGCCACACTTTGCTGAATGTCCTTGAGAACATTCGAGAATCACTGGTGGAACACCCGCGCAGACTTCAGCTCATCTACAACAACCCATTTCGATTTAAGAAAATGGCCCGCGACTATCCGTGGCTCGCGCCGCGAAAGACCTTCGATTTCGAGAAGGAATGCATTATCTACGAAGCAGACTCGGCGGTTGCTGCTTCCTGTATCGCATCTGAGAGTGCATTCGCCAGTTGATCTGAGAGAGGACAGTAGGATGACGACTTGTGTGCAGTCAGAAAAAGCGGCCGATCTGAAGACGTGGCCGTTCTCGGATGTCGAACCCCGTTGGCAGGCCCGCTGGGAGGCATGCAGCATCTTTCACGCCGAGCCGAGGAGCGACAGGCCGAACTGGGCGATCATCGAACTTCCTCCCTTCGCAAATGGCAGCCTTCACCTCGGTCATGTACGGAACTATGCATTGGGCGACGTTTGCGCGCGGTTCAGACGGATGGCAGGATACAACGTTCTCTACACAAGCGGCTTTGACTCATTCGGGTTGCCAAATGAGCTGGCGGCTCGCGAAGCCAGGCAGCACCCTAAAGAACTCGCCGAACAAGTTATGGCCCGGATGCGTAGACAATTTGTTCGCCTCGGACTAAGTCACGATACTCGCCGAGTTATCGGATACCACGATGACGAATATTATGCCTGGGTACAGTGGGTATTCCTCAAACTTTTCGAGCACGGTCTTGTCTACCGCAAGCATGCGCCAGTCAACTTTTGCACCAAGTGCCAAATAACCCTGGCGGACAGCCTTGCACTCGGTGGACGATGCTGGCGCTGTGACACCGAAGTGGAGTCGAGATCCATCGAACAGTGGTTGGTGCGGGAATCCGTTTTCGCCGAGGAGCTATTGTCGGGCTTAGAGAACCTGCAATGCTGGCCGACAAAGATAAAGCGGATTCACGCCGACTGGATAGGGAAGCAGTGTGGAATCGAGGTCCGCTTCAAAGTCCAGAGAGCTCCGGGCATCCTTATCAGTGCGTTTGTCCCGCATCCAGTTCTTCTCCCCGGAGCGAGAGCTGTCGCCGTCTCGCCGGATCATCCCGTGGTGGAGGCGTTGCACAGATCAGGGCTTCTTTCGGAAGATGTTGCTGACAGAGCTTTCGGTAAGAGGATGGATTCGAGGCATACGGAGGCGGGGGACTCAGGTCCATCGAATGTTATACAGCTCGGAGTTCACGTCAGTAACCCAATTAGTGCTGCCGCGATTCCGCTCGTCATTCTCTTAGACATCGATCAAAGAGACCACGAAGGCGTGCGCGTGCTATTTCCTGCTCACGTTCGCGCAGATGCACGCATTGCTGTATTCCTGGGAATCAGCGCCGATCCTTTGCTTAAACCCGCCGCCGGCGACGGAGACCCCTTTGACTGGAAGCCCGATTGGATTTATACGCACGAAGCCGGTGAGCTGCAGGGAAAGACAGGTCAGGACGGGTGCGAAGAAATTGTTGAAAGGCTTCGTGCGCTTGGGCACGGCAATCTCGCGACTCGCTATCGTCTGCGCGACTGGAACATAGCACGTCAGCGATATTGGGGGCCTCCAGTTCCGATCGTTCACTGTGGACGATGCGGTCTGGTCCCAGTGCCATATGAACATTTGCCTGTATCGCTTCCCCTGGATGTTGATCTCGACACGTATGAGAACCCCCTGAAAACCCATCGCGCTTTTGTGAATGTGCCGTGCCCGAAATGTGGCCAGCACGCTGCTCGTGACAGCGACACGCTGGAGGCGTACTCGAGTCCGTGGTGGTACCACTGGAATTGTAAGGGTACAGCCACAGCGAACCCATTCGATTTAACCGAATCCCGGCTCTACATGCCAATCAACCTTATGGTCGGTGGAGAAGATCAGGCTCGTACTTGCTTCTTCCACGTTCGCATGATGGCCAGGGCGCTGAAGCGAGCCGAAGTGGTCGAATACGAGGAACCGATCGACACCCTTCTGGCGTTGGGAATGTTAAAGTCGGAGGGACGCAAGATGAGTAAGAGTGAAGGCAACGCAGTCGATCCGGATCTATTGATCAAAAAGTATGGAGCGGATGCAGTCCGTTTTGGTATTTTGGGTGCCGCAGCACCTGAGAGTGACATGAATTGGTCGGAAGGTTTCGTCCGAAGAGCAAGCAATTTCCTGCTCGATGTATGGCGGTTCTTCGACCGCAATCTTGTGCAAATCCGGCTCGATAACTGGGCGACTGCGAGCATCGACTCCACATACTCTTTAACAGTAAAACTGAGCCGCCAAGTCAACACCGCTTCGGCGCGCACGACTGAAGCCCTGCGTCAAAACTACGTCCATTTGGCGGCCTCCAACTTAGTCGAACTCTTCGAGCGGTTGAAGCAATTCGAACGCGAGGCGCTCAAGCGAAGAACAAGACTGGACGCTCGGGATTGTGCTGCACTCTCGGTAGCGGGTAGCATCTTTCTTCGGCTGCTCGCACCTCTCTGCCCACACATCACGGAGGAGATTTGGTCTTTGGCCTATGGGCCGGGGATGATCGCGCAGGCTCAATGGCCTGTGCCGGTTCCTGGAAGACAGAGTTGAGGTGCAATTATGACCGTACAAGCAATCAGTTCCGGGCCGGTGCACAATATTGCATGGTCCATTTTAAAATCCCGGCCGGAATATAAGCGTTTTCGAAGCGGAAGACTCTCCCGCTTCAGGTTCAGCCGGTTCCTGGACTCTATCGGTCCTGAATTGGTGGCAGCCGGCTTGCCGCCCGACGACGTACACTTTGCCAAGCGATATCCGCGGTCGGAGCCCACGTTTGTCAACCGTGCATTGCGCGGTTTCGTCGCAAGAGACATCCTTTCCGCAGCTACGTATGACAGCGGGCTCTATGCAACGCTGGCGACAGAGATCCGAGATAGTTTTGAGCACGGACCGTTTCGCACCTATATCTATCCCGAAGAAGCAAGACTGTTGTTTGCTATTGCCGACATAGCCAGGCCCAGTTCCGCAATATTCCTCGGTTCATACTATGGATACTGGGCTTATGCTTCCATCGCAGCGATTGCCTCGCATGGCGGGAAAGTAGTTCTGGTTGATCCCGATCCTGTCGCCCAGGCAGTGGCGCAAAGAAACATAGCCAAAGCCAGTTTTCAAAATGCGGTCACAATCATCACAAAAACCGGCGAAGACTATCTTGACTCCATCGATGCCGAGTTCGACTTCGTTGTGCTTGACGCCGAAGGTCCGCGCGACCATGCAGACCCGGACCAGCGCGGGAAGGCCGTATATGCCCCGCTCATTCGGCATGCCCTTCCTCATATGCCCTACGATTCCTATCTCATCTGCCACAACATCCTTTTCAATGACATCTGCAGCTGTTCTTTTTTCGATGGCATTATTAGCCGCAATCGACGCGAGCTTGCGGGCTTTCTCTCGATCCTCAAGCAAGAATTTCCAAGTTTCACCGAATGCGATAGCACTGAGGGTGTAGGTGTAGGGCGGAGGAGACCGAGCAAATGAGGACCGACGCCATCCCGATGTTTCATTTCGGCTCCAGATCCAATGGTTCGAATCCAGCCGCGATATTAGGTCTCGTATCCGGATTGCTTCTATTGGACAGCGGCGAGGTCGAGAGTACTTTTCTATTCCGGTGCCAAGACAGGTATTTGACTTATAGCGCTCTCAGCGGCATCCGGCCAATCCTGCTTGTACAGGACGGCCAGCATTGGGAACACTACAAGCGGCTCCTGGAGGATCTTAGTTCCCGGCTGCAAACCATTAGTCAAAAAGTAGGAATTTCGCTCCCCCAGATGCAGACCCCGCTGGCCTTTCCAATCGATCTCGAAGCACTGGAAATCGTTGATCTCCCGTTTTTCAGGCAGCAACTATACGACCCTGAAATCCAGAACAGCCTACGACTGGGGGCGCTTGTTTTCAATCAGGTCTCGCCGACATGCGCACGTCTTGTCGGCCAAATGGATGCTCTGCTCTCGAAGTATGGTTTTGGTTTCGGCATCGACATCATGGAACTTGAGAGGGTCGGGACCCTTGCGCTACGCTGGCACAATAAAGCGCACTACGTGCGCCGGACCCGGCATCTCAACGGACAAATCCCAGCTCACGCAGCAACGGCTCTTCTCACGCCCCGCGAGTTCCTCGCTACACAGTCCTGGGAAGAACTCTGCCGGCTGGTCAGGAACGGCGTCAAGGCGCGGAGTGGAGGCGAGAATCCGGCGGCAGTTTACGTCAAATCGAGTCTTGATTCCGGTGGCAATGTGGCGGCACGCGTATGTGCATGTAACTTCGAGGATGAAATTCAGCGTCTGAAAACCGAAGTGAGGCGGCGCGTGCTCGGCCAAGACATCGACGAGCGTGCGGACCTTGAATCGTTACAGCGCGATATTGGAATCGCTCCAAGTCTGAAATGTACGCCGTTTTCGGACAAACAGCTCAACAAACTTCTAAAGGCACAACGCAGGCGGCGTAATAACATCAGCATGCTGGTACAAGAAGCGGTAGGTTGTCCGGCATCAGCCGATCCGCGCTTCGAAGGCATTGGTGTGACCTGTGAAGTGTCTCCGGATCGCGTCGAGATTCTTCCTGCGGGCCAGTTATTTGCTGACCCGGAACGTCGACATTACCTCGGGTTTTACTTGGGGCCGGATCTGAGCGTTGAGGGGATTCCGGCAAGACTCCTTGATCAACTTCGCAACCTGTGTGGACTCGCGGCTGAAGAAGGCTATCGCGGCCCATTGAATTTCGACGCGCGCATCAACGCTGATGGAGAATGGATATTTGTCTACGACTGCAATCCGCGTCTTAGCGCTATTTACCCAGTTATCGCAACCAAGTATTGGCTGTTGGGGCAAGGACTGCCGGTGGACACAATCGTCAATTTGGGCTATCGCGGAGAGTATGCTTGCGAAGCTGCGTTGGAAGAGACTCTCCGCAAACTCGATGATAGGAAGTGGCTGTACACACGCTGGCATCCTCGTGGAGCGTTGCCACTCCCCAATCTTGCGCGCACGAACGGGCTTGACCTCGTGCTCGTGAACCTCAACAGGCAAGAGATCGAAGAATTCGTCCGTTTTGCGGCAGATTTGAGATTCGATAGATCTGCTGATGCGTGTCTTTCGGCGGTGTATTGAACAGATCAATTCGGACGAGTTCATTTCGCGAAGTTTTCACATGCGCACCCGTAGCTTAATTGGCTATGAAGAGGCTGGCGAAACGGTTGGGAAGCACAGGAATGATGAGGAACAGCTTTACCAGGGTATCACTGATCGGAGTTGGACCTGTGCGGAAGATCCGGAACAAAAGTTTCTCAAAAGCACTAGCTTTGGGAGCTGGGAGATGCGGGTTCGAGTCCCGTCAGGTGCGCCAAAGTTCTCCACACGGTTCGGTTTGACTGGGTGCTGTACGGCCTGGTCTATTCCACGATAGAAAGGAGGTGATTAATCATGCCTGAAGATAAACTGCAATCCACCCTCGAAGCGCTGTTGGAGACGAGCAAGCACTTGGCAGACACTGCAAGTTCGCTCGCCTGGAACGCTGTGCCAGCAGCAGTGCCAGTGGAAGGAGAGGCAGGCGGAAGACGTTCTCCACCTGACCTTGCGGCCGCCATCGCGGCTGGCGCACCATTCTCGGTGCCATCCGCTGGGCTGCCAAACGCGCAGTTGCTCAGTGAAACTGCTGCGCCAATTGCGCGCTCGGCTCCACTGATTGCGACTGCAGTTCCAGTGTTCGCTCCACTGATTAGTGCGCGGTGAGCGAACCAAGGAACCGTTGATACCCTGGACTGATACCCTGGATTGATACCCTGGATTGATACCCTGGAGGGGCGGGGCATTCCGCGCAATTGGGTGTGCCCCGTCATCCCTAAAAGAGCCCGCCAGCCATTTGTAGCTATGACTCGCCAAAATTCCATTCAGGCGCAAGAGGGACCGGATTGTGGGCTAAGCCTCGTCTTAAAAGGGATATTCAACGGAGAGTGAGCCGGTCGGACGATGGGGAGTTGCGAAGCATCTGGGCGCGGGCTACCGCGCCGTTTATAATCTCGTCCATTACCTGCGGCAAACCATCCGTACCTGAGTATTTGTTCGAGTAGCGCAACCGATCAGGTTATTCGATGTGGGCAATATCGCCGGGCAGATCAATATCAATCTCACCACCAGGAAAGGGCAGCGCCACCGAAGGGCACGGTGGCTGCATCAACAGGGCGCGCGCGCCCCTGTCTCCACGGAGCGCACGCAGTTCGGCAAAAACCTCGCGGGGAAACACAGCGGGGATTCCAATGATGCCTTTGTAAGCCGAAGCCACAATAGCCGGGGCTTGCGCACAAAACACCTCAAGCATTGCGCGCAGGTGCTCGGCTGAAAGCCGTGGCTGGTCGCAGGCGAGAATCAACGCGCCAGGAGTCTGCGAATCGCTGTCAAGAAGAGCGGCAAGGCCCGTCTGAATTGAGGTCGAGATCCCCTGCTCCCATAAGCTGTTGATGACGTGGGTGAAATTGCTCAATCGAATTGCTTCGCGGATCAGTTCGTGATTAGCGCCAAGCACAGTGATCACCGGAGCAGCTCCCGCCTCGTTGGCCAGACGGATGGCGCGCTCGATCATCATCTCGCCGCCGTGCATGAGCAGCTGCTTGGGCTGGCCCAGTCGGCGGCTCGCTCCGGCGGCAAGGACTATGGCTGCGATAGGCATCGGCACCAGTTTAACGGGAAGCGCTTGAACGCAAGGCTACACTCAACTGAAAATGCGCAAAAAGCGCACCGCCGACATTCTCAGACACAGAAATTCTGCGCGACAATAGACGCATGACCGATCTCGAACAAATCCTGCTGTTGTGGCGCGATCTCGAAGCTGCCGCCGCGGAATATGTTTTGGCCACGGTCATCGCCGTTGAAGGTCCCAGTTATCGCAAGCCCGGCGCCTGCATGCTGCTGGCTCAAGACGGCCGCCGCGCAGGCACCGTCAGTGGCGGTTGCCTCGAAGCAGAGGTTGCCCGCCGCGCCTGGTGGCACACCGCCAATGGCCCATCCATACAGCGCTATTCAACAGTTGAAGACGACGGCGACCGCCCGTATGGCTCTGGCTGCGGCGGCGTGATCTGGTTGCTGCTGGAGCGTCGTCCAACCGCTCTTCCGCTCTTGAACGCGCTGGAGAAAGCGTTCCAGTTGCGCACTCCGATAGCCACAGCGACCGTTCTGGAGGGCGAGCAACTGGGACGGCGCGCGTTCGCAGGCCTGGGGCTGGGGCAGAAGATGGACACACCGTTCAGGGAATCCGATCCGCTGCAAAGCCTTGCGGAAGGGTCGCTGGCAAACAGGGGCGCTGCGGAAACCAAGCTCTCACTTGACGGAATGGAAGTACGCATCTGGACCGACTTCCGCCCTGCCCGACCCGGCCTGTGGATCTTCGGAGCAGGCGACGATGCTCAGCCGCTGCTTGAGTTGGGGAAAACATTGGGCTGGTATGTCACTGTTGCCGACGGGCGACCTCAACTCGTCACCGCCCATCGCTTCGCTTCCGCCGATGAGACTCATCTTCTGCCAGTTGGAGAAATGCATCCGATCAAATCTGCCGGGAGGCCGCCGGTGCTTGCCAATCTGCGCTCAGAGGATGCCGCCGTGGTTATGAGCCATAGCTTTGAGCAGGACTCGCGCGCCCTGGCCTCACTGCTGGCGCTTGATGCCGGACCCGCATATGTTGGCGTGCTTGGACCGCAACGCCGGACTCGCGAGTTGCTTGCTGAAGCCGCCCGCCTGCTCAACCTGTCTGCCGACATCAGCTCCTGGGTCGAGCGCAGGTTGGCTGAACTCCACGCCCCCACCGGCCTGGACTTGGGCTCAGAATCGCCAGAGACCATCGCGCTCTCAGTGGTTTCAGAGATTCAGAAATCTCTTACCGGAGCTACAGCACTGCCACTCAGCGAAGTGCGCGCCGCCGCGCCAGTGATCTCGCGGTAAGCCAGTCTCAAGCCCAACTGAAGCCGCTCTGCTGGAGCGGCAGTGTGCGTATCCTCTTGCCCGTTGCAGCAAAGATCGCATTGGTTACCGCCGGCAAAATCGGCGGCAGTGTTGGCTCGCCGAGGCCAGTCGGAGCGTAGTCGGTCTTGCGCCAGTAGACCTCGATCTTCGGAGCTTGCCTCATCCGCATCAGAGGGTGGTTCTGGAAATTCGACTGATCGATCCTGCCATCTGTCAGCGTGATCTCCTGCGCCAGGTGGCTCATGCCTTCCATAATGCCGCCCTGCGCCATGCTTTCCGCCGCCGCGGGGTTGATAATCTGGCTGCCCACATCGCCAGCCGCCCAGACCCGATGCACTGTGACCTTGTTTTGCGCGTCAACGCTCACCTCGGCAACTTCAGCGAAGTAGCCCAAGTGGCAAAACCATGCGGCAATGCCCATTCCGCGGCCCGGTTCCTTGCCTCGCTTCGCCCAGCCGGATTTTTCCGCAACTAACTCGAGCACGCCTTTGAACCGCTCCGGGATAAGAACGGATTGTCCCGTTGGCTCATGGTCGCCCACCGCGTCGTGTTCACCCGAGGACCAGGGCGATTGCTTGTTGCCGAGCAGTTCGAGTTGGAACTCGAGCGGATCGCGTCCGGCTTCATGAGCCAGCTCGTCAAGGAAGGACTGCGCCACCCAGCAGTATGCGTTGTCGCCGGGGGCTCGGAGCGCTCCGGTGCGCAACATGAGCGGTTGCTTCGAGGTGTAAAGCGCGTATGCCGGCGGAAAACCGGCAGGATACGAGTCCTGCCCGATGCCGCCACCGGAGGTCGCATTCTTTTCATCGCCATAGGTAATGAAGTGATGCCGCCACGCAATGAGCTTGCCCTGCGCATCCAGGCCGCCTTTCAGGCCAACCGTTCCGCCGGGGCGGAAGGGGTCGTGTGCAATGTCGTCTTCGCGCGACCAGAGCAACTTGACTGGCGCGTCAATTTTCTTCGCGATCCACGCGACTTCGACCAGGTAGTCGTTCTGCAGACGCCGGCCAAAGCTGCCGCCCGAGCGCACCATGTGGGTGGTGATGTCGCTTTCCTGTATCCCGAGAGTTTTGGCGACCAGCGAGACGCCGTTGCCCGGCAGAGTACTGGTCGACCACATCTCCAATTTGCCGTCTTTCCAGTGCGCGGTGGCGCCCTGAGGCTCCAACGTGACATGGGCAATGAACGGGTACTCATAAGTTGCCTCAACCACCTTGGCCGACGACTTGAGCGCGGCGTCCACATCGCCATACTTGCGTAACGAACTTGCCGGCGGGGCCTTCAAAAGTTCCCCTGCGCGCTTCCTGAAGCCCTCGGTGCTTTGTGTTGCTGCGGGGCCAAGATCCCAGTCAACCTTGAGTTGCTTGCGGGCCTGCTGCGCCTGCCACCAGGTGTCAGCCACAATCGCGATGCCCGGCTCCATTCCCGACTCCCACGGCGTGAAAGCAGCGGGAGTAATGCCGCCATCGATGACCAGCACATGGCGCACACCCGGCAGCGTTTTGATCTTGTCGATGTTGGCAGACTTTACCTTGCCGGCAAAGACAGGAGCCTTTTCGATCGCCGCGTACAACATCCCCGGCACTTGCACATCGATGCCGAAGAGCGGCTTGCCGGTGACAATGGCAGGCGTGTCAACGCCCGGCTGCGAGTGGCCGATTATGCGGTAATCCTTGGGATCTTTAAGCTTGACGCTGCTCAGCGCGGGCGCAGGCAGCGCGGCGGCTTTGGCGGCAAGTTCCCCATAACCCGCAGAGCGTCCTGAGGCTGGGTGCAGCACGCGGCTGGATGCTGCCGGTACCACGCCGCTTGACGCTGCGTGCGGCACGCCACCGGAAGCAACGAGGACCACGCCGCCGGGTTGCGTTATGCATTCGGACGCCGGCACTCCCCAGGTTTGCGCCGCTGCGGTAATGAGCAACTGACGCCCCGCCGCGCCCACGCGCCGCATCGGCTCCCAACCCACCGGCGTGTTCGCGGAGCCGCCTGAAAACTGCCGTCCGTATATCTTCTCGTTCAGTTCGGCTTGCTCGACGCGAACATCCTTCCATTCGACATCCAGTTCCTCGGCAATCAGCATGGGCAGCATGTTGCGCATGCCCTGGCCGGACTCCGAAGCACGCGCCATGATCGTCACCACGCCATCCGCAGCAATGCGGATAAAGGCCTGTGGCGTAAGCTCTGGCGGCGTTCCCGGTCCCTGAGCCGCGGCGAGCGGAGAGCTATAAAAATCCAAAGCCAGGCCTCCGCCCGCGAGGACTGTCAACTGTAGAAACGATCTGCGATTCATGCTCATCGGATGGCCCTCCTTCACTTGGCGCGGGCAACCGCGCCCACTTCGGCTGCTTCGTGAATGGCTTGACGAATACGCGTATAGGTCCCGCAGCGGCAGAGGTTGCCGCTCATCGCCACGTCGATATCCGCGTCGGTGGGATGAGGCGTACGCGCCAGCAGGGCGGTGGCAGACATGATCTGCCCCGCCTGACAGTACCCGCACTGCGGAACATCCAACGCTTCCCAAGCCACCTGCACAGGATGCAGGCCATCCGGTGAAAGCCCTTCAATTGTGGTGATTGGCTCGTCTGTCACCGATCCGACATGCGTCATGCAGGATCGCACCGCGCGGCCGCCCACCAGCACCGTGCAGGCGCCGCAAAGGCCAATCCCGCAGCCGTACTTGGCACCTTTGAGGTTTAATATGTCGCGCAGCACCCACAAGAGGGGCGTATCCGGCGGCACGTCCACCGCCACGGCAATGTTGTTCACATTCAGTTTGATAGGCATCTGTTCACTCCACAATCCGGTTTTGGGGAAAAGGATCGGCGACGAACACAGGCTTGCGAATGGAGTTTACCAAATCTCCGCTCTCAGATTCCACCTGAAAGCAGCGCCGATGGGCAATCCGGGCGGCAAAGAGGGGTGAGCGGCTCTATCCGTCTTGAACTGGATCACAGAACCCTCGGCGTCGCGACGCGGATTTGACGTCAGCCTTCACTCAGATATCGAGTCGAATGTGCCGAATGCGTCCGGCGCCGGTGACACTCGACGAGATATCCGGCGATGCGAGATGTTGAGCGAAATAACATGCCGCCGCTCACAGAATTGATTTCCGCTATCGGACTTAGTTTGAAGATTCAAGAGATATGTGACAGCCATCACGGTTAGGAAATAATAAGGATGGTTAGATGGTGGCTCAAGAGACCTCACACGCACGCGAGGCCCCTGAAAAACTCCTCCCGTTACCGCATAGGGAGGTAGGCATGCAGTACTTCCTTTCAACCTCGTCTGCCCTGCCTTGCAGGGAAGCACGCCTTCTTGGTTGTATTTGACTCCGGCCTCAAGTGTAGCCTCGTCCATTGGCTGGAAATCTCTTGTCTTCTGGAACTCGAAAACGACGAACGGGCAAGTTATTTTGCCTGAAGAACGCTGCTTCGTCTCAACGCGATAGCAAGACGGGATGACGTCGCTCGTCCTCAGATCTGTATGACGTCGAGAGGTGGATATGAATTTCGATCAATTTGCAGCTAGCTTTCGAAACCCGGAAGTGGCCGCGCCTTGCGCGGAAGCTCCCGTCGAAGCCCCCACTGGGCAAGTGACAATTGCTGGGGCAGTTCTCAGCGTCTCCGACAACATCTGCTGTCTCGAGGTTAACAGCGTGCGCTATGAAGTATCTGCGCGCGACGTGATAGAGATCGGCGACCTTGTTCCCGCACCAGCCAGCCCGGTTTCTGACACCCCCGCGGCCGCGGAGAAGAAGGGATCTGAGCCAAAAGCCTCATCTAAGGCGGCCAGCCCGGCTTCCGAAAGCCACGCGGCCGCGGAGAAAAAAGACTCTGAGCTAAAAGCCTCGCCTCGGCTGGTACTCATCACAATCGCGGCAAATGCGAATTTGTACACAAGAGTGGCTGTGCCGGCCGTATTGGTCGCCGCTGTGGGCACGTGGGTAACAGTCGTTCCGCAAGAGGCGCCACCGACTGAGGAGCAGACTGCAAAGGCCGCCTGAGATCCGGCGGTCACGCAAAACACCATCAAATAACGCGAACACTACTCAGCAGCCGAGGTGCTGCCCCAATAGCGGGCCTCGGCAGCACCTCGGGGATTTGTTTGTCTTCAGAGCGGTGTTGGAACGGGAAACTCATATGTCCGTAATGTCAACGATTGTGGATTACGTCGAGAAAGTATCCCACGAGAAAGGGTTCGATCATTCGACCAACCTCTTTGAACGTGGCCTGCTGACTTCGTTGGACGTTCTGTCGCTGGTGGCGTTCATCGAGGAGACTTTTCATCTGCAAATCACCGGCGATGACGTCGATATGGCCACCTTCGGGACGATCGACGGATTGGTCGCGATGGTCACCCGAAAGCAAGCAGAAGCACTGAGTTATGCGAACCATGTTGCCGATTGACGAGATGCTGCGCAGAAGCGCACAGGATCGAGGCGGCGAGGCGGCTCTCGCCTTCCGAGGGAAACGTATGTCATTCTCAGAACTCGATTACGCCTCCAGTATTCTGGCGCTCTTCCTGAAACAGAATGGCGTGGAACCAGGAATGCGTGTCGCGATGCTGTCATCCAAGTGCCTCGACGAGGTCATCGCGATCTTCGCAATCCTGAAGGCGGGCGGCGTTCTCGTCCACATCAACCCCTCATTTCGCGAGGACAAAATCCGGCACGTGATAGCCGAAACCGAGCCGGTGGCGATGTTTCTTCATGCCAGCAAGCGCGCTGTTCTTGAAAGCCTCGATGTTCCAGCGCTGCTGGTCGAAATCGGAGGGACACAGGGAGACGCTTGCGCCCCTCCGGCCCAGAGCCTTAACGCGATTCTTCATGACGTCGCGCTGGCCGCGCCGGCTCCACAAAGCCGGCACGACTGCGACGATTTGGCCGCCATCCTTTACACATCCGGAACGACCGCGAGTTCGAAGGGAATAAAGGTTACCCATGGCGTCTTCTCGGAGGCGACCGTGGTCTCGGCGCAAGTCCTCGGCAATCTTCCGTCCGACCGTCTGATCAGTGTTACTCCTTTTTCGTTTGATGGAGCGTTGAGTCAGTTATTCACCGCGGTCTTCGCCGGCGCGACGCTCGTGTTGCAGGATTCCGCTTTTCCCAAAGATGTCGTCGGCACGCTCCTTTCGGAAAGGATCACCGGCTTTCACGCGATGCCGTCACTCTGGCGCATGATCCTTGCCCGGTATCCCGGATTTGCCCTCTGCGAGTTTCCCGATCTCCGCTACATCTCGCTGATCGGTGAGTGTTTTCCGGAAGAAGACCTTCTCCGGCTTAAACAGATACTCCGGCACACCGGCTTCTACATGATGTACGGGACAACCGAGGCTTTCCGGTCAACATGCCTTACTCCGGCCGACTTCGACAGAAAACGTGGATCCGTGGGACGGCCACTACCCGGCGTGGAGATCGCCATCGTCGACGAGGACGGTCGCCCATGCCCGGCCGGAGACGTGGGAGAGATCGTCCACCGCGGGGCATTCGTTTCGCCGGGCTACTGGAAGCGAGACGGCGGCACGACATTCCGCGACGACGGTGTGCACACAGGTGATCTGGGAAAGCTGGACGATGCCGGCTATCTCTACTTCGTCCGCCGCAAGGACACCATGATCAAGCGGGTGGGCTATCAGGTGTACCCCGAAGAAATAGAGGCGTGCCTGGAACATATGCAGGGCGTATCGATGGCTGCCGTGATCCCTGGCGCCGATTCGGGGAACGGTCCTCTGCTTCAGGCCTTCGTGGTCCCGGATTCCGGCTCGACACTCACGGCCGGCGCGGTAGCAAGTTACTGCAAGTGCTATCTGCCGCACTACATGATACCTGACAACATCACAATACGCCCGGCGCTGCCGACAACGGGCAACTGCAAGATTGACCGGCGCGAACTGGCAATAGCGGAGCGAGTATGAGACGGTGCACAAGATGCGTGTTGAACTCGAGTTTCCCGGGAATCTCGTTCGCGGAAGACGGCGTCTGCTCCTACTGCCGCGACTTTGACGCTCGGCAAGTTGTTGCCGAGCCGCGACGCGACTTGGATGCCACTCTGTCCGCCATCATGGCGGCTTCTCCCTCGGGCAGCCGCCACTACGATGCGGCTGTGGCATTCAGCGGCGGCAAGGACAGTTCGTTCATGCTGTTCCTGCTCCAGGAAAAATACAAACTGCGGCTTCTGGCGGTTACTTTCGACAACGGTTTTCTCTCGGCGCAATCGGTGGACAACATCAAGACGGTGACGTCACGCCTCAACACAGATCACCTCACCGTCCGGTACCGTCCAGACCACGTGAATGCAATCTTCCTCAATAGCGCGCTGTTTCGTGTATATCCGGAACACCTGACAATGTACGGCAGCGGGTTGTGCATTTCATGCATCCGCATCGTGATGACAGCCGTTCTCCGCACGGCAATCGAGAAGCGCATACCCATGGTGATGCTGGGCAACAGTCCCGGCCAGGTGTTGCGATCCGATGCGGAACTGGCGTATCAGGACAACAAGATTCCCTACGCGCTCCGGCGTCAGCTATTCGCTGGCGTAGCCGAACGCACCGGTACCTGGGCCTACGACTACCTGTTGCTCCGCGAAGAGGAATACCGCACCAACCCATTCCCCTACTTCGTTAGTCCGCTGCCGATGGTCGGGTACGACGAAGAAGAAATTTATCGGACAATCGCGACGCTGGGTTGGACCAAGCCCGGCGACGTCGATCCGAATTCCACCAATTGCCGCCTGAATTCCTTCGGAATACTCCGGCACAAGAATATCTACAATTTCCACCCTTATGAGTACGAGATGAGTCAGCTCGTGCGTCTGGGATCAATCAACCGCGACACCGCTCTGGATCGGATTGAGGATCGCAGCGGCTCCGCTATCGCCGTCTCGCAGCAGATTGAGAAGGATCTCCTCTGTGGCGCCTGCGCAGCGCAATGCGGGGGGCATTAGTATGTGCGGATTTTGCGGCATCTTCGACTTGAAAAAGCAAGCTCCAGTTTCGGAGTCCGTGCTGGCGAAGATGAATGCGCGCATTTCTCATCGCGGACCAGACGACTGCGGCACATATATCGACCGGTTCCTGGGATTCGGGCATCGGAGATTATCCATCATAGATGTCGTTAACGGGCGCCAGCCGCTAAGCAACGAAGACGGTACGGTCTGGATCGCGTACAACGGCGAGATCTACAACTTCAAAGATCTGCGCTGCGAGCTCGTGCGCAAAGGGCACCAGTTTAGGACGGACTGCGACACCGAAGTCATCGTTCATGCGTACGAGGAATACGGTCAGGGCTGCGTCTCCAAATTCAACGGGATTTTCGCATTCGCGCTTTGGGACCAGAGAAAGGAAACGCTCTGGCTGGTCCGCGATCGGATCGGCGTAAAGCCGCTCTATTATGTGATTGCCGGTTCGACGGTCGTCTTTGGATCGGAGATCAAGGCGCTCATCGAGCATCCTTGCGTGACGGCCGAGCCCGACATTGATGCTGTCGCAGAATATCTTCTCTGCACATCGCTTCTCGATTCCAAGACGATGTTCCGAAACATCCGTTCGCTCCCGCCCGGCACAACGCTGACTTTCGAGAACGGCGCGGTGAAGGAGCGCCGGTATTGGGCCATCGAGAACGACCGGGTCCAGCATAACGGTTGTTCCTTCGAAGATTGCCGAGACGAGATTCGCGACCTGCTTGACTCCTCCGTCGGCATGGAAGCGATCAGCGATGTTCCGCTTGGAACACTGCTCAGCGGAGGCCTGGACTCGAGCCTTGTCTCCGCCTTCGCCACGAGACATATCGATGGGCGTCTGAAGACTTTTTCCATGGGGTACGACAAATCAATGACGCTCCGGCCGGACGACACCGATGCCCATTTCGCGTCAATGGTCGCGAGCGCTTACCGAACTGATCATACGGAGTTGTTGTTCCAGCCGGAGGAGTACTTCGACGTAATGAAGCGGGTGACGTGGCATGTCGAGAAGCCGGTGGAACTGACGTCTCCTTCGCTCTACCTCCTGTACCGGGGCGTGAAACCTCAGGCAACGGTGGTGATGTCCGGCGAAGGGGCCGATGAGTTGTTCGCCGGATACTACTTCTTTCTCGATCGCTGCTGCGCGAAGCGGCCGGTCGAGTTTCCGTGGGCCCCGTACCTCAGCGAAGTTTCGGCGCTGCTCGATCCTTCGATCGACAGGCAGATCGCGTATACGGAACGGCTTCGGTCCACTCTCGAAAGTGATATGGCGGCTTTCGAGACGGAAGATGACGTCAACAAAGTCCTCTACCTATTCCTCAAGTACTACCTGGTCGAGATGCTTGAGCGGCTCGATAAGACCAGTATGGCCTGGGGCGTCGAGTCCCGCGTTCCCTTCCTGGACCACCGCATTGTCAGCTTCGCGGCAGACATGCCGTCGCGCTACAAAACGGAAGGCGGGTGCGAAAAACGGCTGCTCAAGAGCATCGGCGCGGATATGTTGCCCGAACCGATCGTCATGAGGAAGAAGCGTCCCGTTCCCATTCCAGTCGATCCGAAGACCGTGTTTGATGAACGTAACCGCGCAAACGCCCTCGTGCAATCTGGCTCCTCCGCGATTGGCGCTTACTTCGACAAACGCAAGGTAGACGACTTCTTTCACAGACGCGGCGCCTTCGCCGCTACTGACAACCTCGCAATTTACAGAACGTCGCATGCGCTCATCGCGCTCGACGCGTGGCATCACGCATTTGGAGTGGCAGCATGAACGGATATGACAACACCGTCGTCGACTATGGGCGGGAGTTCGTGCGGAGCATTATCGCGCCGCTCGCGCGCGACGCCGACGAGTACGAAGCGTTCTCGATTGAAGCCTTTCGGGAGATGGGGAAGTTCGGGTTATTTGGCGCTCCGTATCCGGAACGCTACGGCGGCGGGGACCTGGACTACACGACGTACACATGCCTGATCCGCGAAGTCGCGAAAGCCTGCGCCTCGTCGGCCATGACCGCCGTGGCTCATGCCACGCTCACATGCGGTCCGATTTTTGGGTCGGGCTCGGAGTTTCTTAAAGACAAGTTCCTGCCGCCCCTGCTCAGTGGGCAGCAAGTCGGCGCCTTCGCCATGACCGAGCCGGACGCCGGCTCCGACATATCGGCCATCCAGACGCGCGCGGAGAAAGATGGCGACGATTACGTTCTGAACGGATCGAAGATTTTTATCACGAATGCGAACGCAGCCGACCTCGCCGTAGTGGTAGCGAAGACACGGCCGCGCGCGGGGTTGCTGGGACTGAGTCTGTTTGCTGTCGAGAAAGGAACGCCGGGATTCTCCGTGAGCGGCCGCCACGAACGAAAGCTTGGCATGCGTGGATCGGATACAGGCGAATTGGTGTTCCGTGACGCACGGGTCCCCAAGGAAAACCTGATCGGGTTTGAGAACAGGGGCTTCGAGATTCTGCAGCAGACGCTCGCGGCGGCCCGGCTCGACATGGCGGCAATCGCATTAGGCATCGCCGAGGCGGCGCGCGATCTCTGCCTCGACTACACGCTGCAGCGTAAGCAGTTCGGAAGCGCGCTGCAACGGTTCCAGCTCATCCGGGCCAAGCTCGCCGACATGGAAGTAGGCGTCAGCGCGGCCGACGCTCTGTTGAACAAAGGGCTCAAACTCCGCGACGAAGGCAAACCCTTCTTCAAGGAGGCGTCCGAAGCGAAGCTCTTCGCGTCTGAGATGGCCGTTTCGGTGACGAAGGACGCCATTCAGATTCACGGCGGATACGGATACTCCAGGGACTTCCCGTTGGAGCGATTCTTTCGCGACGCGAAGCTGACCGAAATCGGCGACGGGACATCTGAGATTCAGCGGTTGCTGATTGCCGACGAGGCACTCAAAGCACGCGCGGCTTCCCGTGCAGGAGCCACAGCCTAAAGGCGAACGAGGAGGAACGACGATGCAAGAAATCAAGACGGAACACATCGAAATTCACAAGTTCGGGCATGCGCATCGGGCGCCTCTTTCGTTCCAGCAGGAGCGCGTGCTCTATCTTGACAAGCTTGCGGCCGGGGATCCCTATGGAACAGGATCACATGCAAGCGCCTCTGGGGCGCAGTCGAAATCGGCCTTCTCCACCAGTCGATCGACTGTCTCGTTGAAAGACACCCTGTTTTGCGAACCAGGATCGGTCTCGACAACGGCCAACCGTTTCAGTCCTTGCGCCATCGTCTCAAGACCGGCTTCGAGCAAATTGATCTATGCGATAAATCCGATGCCGCGGCGCAGGAAGCGGAACTGATTTTGAACCGCGAGTACGCCGCGCCGATGATGCTCGAAGGCGGCGAGCTATTCAAAGCCGTCGTCATCCGCGTTTCAAAGGAAGAAACATGGGTTCTCCTGAAACTTCACCATATTATCTCGGACGAGACAACGCTGCAGATCCTTTGGGAAGACCTGAAGGTTCTGTACAACTCGTATTGCAGTGGGGTCGAGTTGCCCGAAGAAGCCGAGGACATCACCTACACCGATTACGCTACCTCTCTTCGTGAGCAACTGGGCGACGGTTCCGCGAGCGACGACGAATCTTGGTGGCTCAGCCAATTTGCCGGTGAACTGCCGAGGCTCGATTTGCCCGTGGACAATCCCGAGCCGGCGCATCTGACGTTTGACGGGGCGATGGAAAAGCGCAATGTGCCGCTCTCTCTCATCGAACGGCTGCAATCGTTCAGCTTCGAAATGCGGGTGATTCCCTTCTCTACTTTGGTGGCGGCTTACTACCTCCTGCTTCATAATTACTGCCGGCAAGACGACCTCATCATCGGAACTGTTTTCTCGGGACGTCACCATGGCTCTAAAATAAGACACCTCGCGGGGTTCTTCACCAACACGGTCGCTTTGCGCGCCCACATCCATCGCGGACAGACCATCAAAGACTTCGTAAGAGATGTGCACCGGCAGGTCACTGCCGCTCACGAGCATCAAGACTATCCCTTCGAGCGGCTGGTCGAGAAGGTCTCGCCCGAACGGTCCGGCCAGCGTAACCCGCTCTTCCGTGCCCTGTTCAACATGATAACGAGTCATGCTGAGAGCCGGAGATTTGCGGGAGTGCTGCGCGAGGAATGGATTGAGCCGGAGACTACCGCAACGCAGGTCGACTTCTTTCTCGATTTCCGGATTGGACCTGGAGAGTCGGAGGTGCGCGCCGAATACAACACCTGCATCTTCCGGCGGAAGACCATCCAGCGCATGCTGCGAAATTACATCACGCTGCTCGATAACATGCTCCGCGGGCCCGATACTCCCGTCGGCGAGGTGAGAATGTGCGACGCCTCCGAGGAGAGATTCATTCTCTCCGTCGGCGAGGGAGTGTGCGAACCAGCCGCTATCGAGCGCGACATCATCGAGATTCTCGAGGAGCGCGCCGCCCGCGCGCCGCAAGGGGCCGCGCTCGTTTGGAGCAGCGGAGAAATGAACTGCGGCGAGATCAACCGGCGGGCGAACCAGTTGGCTGCGGCACTGGTCGAGTCGGGCGTGCGCCAAGGCGACATCGTCGCAATCCTGCTCGACCGGTCGCCGGAGATGGTGATTTCCACGATCGCTGTTCTGAAGGCCGGCGCTGCCTACCTGCCGATCGAACCCGCGGCTCCTCCGCAGCGAATCGAATACATGCTTTGCGACAGCGGAGCGCGCTGCGCTCTGGTTCAAGGGAATGCCGCGACTGCGCTGACAACGATTCGCGTCGATAGCCCGCATTCGTACATCGGCGACGGAGAGAATCCGGTCAGAAGGACGCCCGCAACCGCGCCTGCGTACCTCATCTATACATCAGGGTCAACCGGAACGCCGAAGGGCGTCTTAGTGGAGCGTCGATCGTTGTCGAACACGCTTCATTTTCTCGAATCCAAATATGCGTTGCCTGGCAAGACCATTCTGCTCAAGACGAACTTTACATTCGACGTATGCGGTACGGAGCTATTCGGCTGGATCTTCGGCGACGGAAGATTGGCAGTGCTCGACCCGGCAGCCGAGCGGGACCCGCGGCAACTGCTGGATGCCATCGAGAGATTCAATGTAACTCATATCAACTTCGTGCCCTCGATGTTGGATGTGTTGCTGGCGGGGCTTCGCGAGGACGGAGTTTCGACGCTGGAACGGCTGGCGTATGTCTTCGTCGCCGGCGAGGCTCTCAAGCCGGATCTCGTGCATCGCTTCTACAGTGCGATTCACGGCGTGCGCCTTGAGAATCTCTACGGCCCAACCGAAGCCGCCATCTATGCAACCTGGTACTCGCTGCCTAGGGGCGAAAATATGACGCGGGTCCCCATCGGCCTTCCTATATCGAATACGAGAGCGTACATCCTCGACGAGTTTTCGCGTCTGGCTCCGGTAGGTGTGGCTGGCGAACTCTGTTTGGGCGGGGTTGGACTCGCGCGCGAATATCTGAACCGGCCCGAGTTGACACAGCAGGTGTTTTGCGCGGATCCGTTCCGATTTGATGAGAGGATCTATCGCACCGGCGACTTGGCCATGTGGAGCGACGACGGCTTAATCCAATATCTCGGTCGCGCGGATGGGCAAGTAAAGATTCGCGGATATCGCATCGAACTTGGCGAAGTAGAGCAGAAATTGCGTGCGTGTCCGCAGGTCTCGGAAGCAGTCGTCAGGGCGGCGGACGATCAGTTCGGCCAACTCCGGCTGGTGGCGTACGTCGCTACGCGGAATGGCAACGACAACGGCACGGAGAAGGAGATTCGCGACAACCTCCGCAACTGGCTGCCTTGCTACATGATTCCGGACGTCTTCGTAATGATGGACCGTCTGCCGAGATTGCCCAGCGGCAAGTTCGACCTGCGCAGCCTGCCGGTACCGCGGCAGTCGGATGCGGCCCCGCAGCCCAAAGCGGCGCGGCTGCCTACGGAACTCGAGCGCACGGTCATCGATGTAGCCGAGCAAGTACTAAACACCACCGCGTTGACTCCGGAGAGCAACTTCTTCCATCTTGGCGGGAACTCACTATTGACGCTCCGTTTCATCGCGGCATTGGACAGTGCTTTCGGTACCAGCCTCTCCGTTATCGATTTTCTGAATTTGCCTACCATGGCGGAGATCGCAAAGATGATCGAAGCTTCTCTGACCGCCTCGGAGACAATGGCAAACACCGCGGCCGCAACGCGGCTCGCATAGGGGAATGACCTTGACCATCGCCGGAGTTCGAAAATATCCGCCGATAGCTGTCCAGCACGGGCTCGTGCGGTGTCCGCTGACCTTTCAGCAGGAGCGCGTCCTATACTTCTGCGAGCTGAATCCAAACAGCTCGATTTGGGACATCAATACTTGCAAGCGGATCAGCGGAGACTTCGATCAAGCCATCTTCGCGCGCGCGGTCGAGAAGCTGATCAAACTCCATCCAGTACTGCGGACGAAGATCTTCCGTACGCCGGAAGGACCTGTGCAGACATTCGACCAGGACACCCGGAGGGCCTTGCGGCAGATCGATCTCTCGAACGAACCGGATGCCGAAACAGCACTCCGGCGCACGATCACCGATATCTGCCAGAAGCCGATCTCGGCATTGACGTACGACGAACTTTTGTTCGAGATCGTGCTGATCGTGCTCGGGTCTGCGGATTACGTCCTTCTGTTCCGCGTACACCACATCATGTCCGACGCCGCGTCGCTCGACCTGCTGTGGCGCGATCTCCGGGCTATTTACAACGGTCTGTTCAAGGGCGGGTCCGGCGAGTTGCCGCC
Organism: uncultured Acidobacteriaceae bacterium; assembly: GCA_963713645.1. Lineage (GTDB taxonomy): Bacteria > Acidobacteriota > Terriglobia > Terriglobales > Acidobacteriaceae > Telmatobacter. The sequence continues at coordinate 215,969 of CAVQMQ010000003.1, forward strand.
CAAGCCGATGCAGTACTCGGATTACGCTATCTGGCAGCGCCAAACGCTGTCGCCCGAGCAAACCCGCGAACAGGAGCAATACTGGCTCTCTCAATTCAATGACAACCCGCCTGCTCTCGACCTGCCCTCTGACGATCCGCCTGCGCCGGGAATGTCTTTCAACGGAGGACTGGCGATCGTCGATCTGCCCTCCAATCTCGTAAACAAGTTCCAGCAGTTGAGTTGGGACCGGCATGTCTTGTTGTTCTCGAGCTTGCTCGCCGCATTCTACGTACTGCTACAGAAGCTTTGTCAACAAGAGGACGTCACCGTCGGCGTGCTGTTCTCCGGGCGTCATTACTGTCCCGCGCTTCAGAACCTCACAGGCTTCTTTGTGAACATGACCTCGATCCGGATGGACGTGAGTTGGGACTCGACCTTCGCCCGCCTTGTGCAGCGGGTGCAAGAGCAGGTGGAATCTGCGTACTACATGCAGGACTACCCGTTCGAGCGACTGATCGAACAGCTTGCGCCGGCCCGCGGCGACGGACGGGTGCCACTGGTCCGCACGATGTTCAACCTCGTCCCGAATCTCGATGAGGACGATTTGTTCGCCGGCGTGGAGCGGGAATGTTGGATCGACGTTGCTACGCAGACCAACGCCGTGCAGGTCGATCTGATCTTCGACCTGCACTGGGACCCGAAGCACGCAGAGATCCGGATCGAGCACAACACGGACATCTTCCGAACCAGCACTGTCGTGCGGTTCGCGCGATATTACGCGAATCTCCTTGGCCAACTGTCAGACAACTGGGAGATCGCCCTGAAAGATCTGGATCTAGTAGACGCCGAAGAAGCGCAACAGCTTGTCCAAGGCTGGAACGATACCGCCGTCTCCTACCCACGCGACAAATGCGTGCATGAGCTGTTCGAACAACAGGCCTGCGAACGGCCCGGCCATGCGGCGCTCGTGGATGGAAGTCTGGCGCTGACCTATGACGACGTGAACAAGAGAGCCAACCGCCTTGCGAGAGTCCTCCGCGAACTGGGCGTCGGCCCGGAAAACATCGTTGCAATCGTTGGGAAGAGATCGGCTGAGATGGTCGTCGGGCAGCTCGCGATACTGAAGGCCGGAGGCGCTTATCTACCGATCGCAGCAAGTAGTCCCGCGAAGCGCACGGCTGGCATTCTCCAGGATGCGGCCCCCCGTGTCGTCGTGCTGCCGGACGGCTGCGGCGAGAACGTAGAGTTCAACGGACACGTGATCCGGCTCAGCGACCCGCGCGTGATCGCTGCCGACGATAGCAACCTCAGTCACGAGACACAGCCATCGAATCTGGCGAACGTGATCTACACTTCGGGTTCAACTGGAACTCCCAAAGGAGTGATGATCGAGCACCGCTCCGTCGTCAATCTCGCCACAACCCTTGGCTATCTCGACATGCAGGCCGGTGATCGGATACTCCAGACAGGTTCTCCTTCCTTTGACGCCACCACATTCGAGATTTGGGGTGCGCTTCTCAACGGCCTGACGTTGTACTTCGTGGATGAAGACGTCCTATTGGATGCCGCGGCACTCGGCGCGTTTCTCGATATCCACCGCATCGGCATTCTGTTCCTAATTCCTCCCCTGTTGAATCAGCTCGCCGATGCGAACGAAACGCTGTTTCGGCCGCTGAAGACGCTGGTCACCGGAGGCGACGTGCTCTCCGTCAAGCACATCGAGCAGATTCGTCGAGCGAACCCCTTCCTGACCGTCGTTAATGCGTACGGACCGACCGAGAATACGACGTTTTCGACCTGCTACAAGATCACCGAGACCCCGAAGATATCCGTTCCTATCGGCCTCCCCGTGCCGAATTCGAAGGCCTATGTATTTGATCACGATATGAGGCTTTCGCCTCCAGGCGCTGTAGGGGAGTTGTTCGTTGGCGGAGACAGTCTTGCACGTGGGTACCTCAACCGGCCCGATCTGACACAGGAGCGATTCCTGCTGAATCCGTTCGTGCCCGGAGAACGGATCTACAAAACCGGCGACCTGGTGACACGCCGTGCAGACGGGCTCATCGAGTTTGTTGGGCGCGCCGACCGCCAGGTCAAAATCAGAGGCTTTCGCATTGAGCTCGGCGAAATCGAGAACCGGCTTCTAGAACACGCCGAGGTGCGTGAGGCGGCGGTCACTCCCGCGACTGCGGAGGACGGAAGCAAGTACCTGTGCGCGTATTATGTCGCGAACAAAAAGATCGCCTCTTGCGAGCTGCGCGAACACCTCGCTGGACTGCTGCCGAGTTACATGGTGCCGTCATACTTCTGCCAGCTCGACCGCATGACGCTGACCGAGAGCGGCAAAATAGACACGCGCGCGTTCCCCGCGCCGCAACTGGGTGCAGATATCGAAGATGCCAGCCGCGCTCCGGAGACGGAAGAGGAACTGGCCATCGCCCGGATATGGGAAGAGCTGCTGGGAACTTCGAAGATCGGAGCAAACGATAATTTCTTCGAAATCGGGGGCCATTCGCTGAAGGCGAGCGTTCTGGCGGCAAAACTTACTGCACAGTTCGGCATCCCTGTGTCGCTTAGAAACGTATTCGATGCACCCACGATAGCCGAGTTGGCAGCCCTCGTCGCCCGCGCCGGAAGGGAGCATTATGCCGTTGTCGCGCCCTGATCGGAGATACTCCCCGGCTTCTGCGAACCAGAAGCGGATGTTCGTCCTGAATCGTCTCTCGCCGGATGGCGCTGACTACAATGTGCCGGTCGCGCTCCGCCTTCAGGGTGAGCTGGATATAAGCCGCCTGCACAAAGTGCTGCTTGCGCTCGTAGCCCGGCATGACGCTCTGCGAACCTCGTTTTCGGTCGTCGGCGATGAAGTTGTTCAGATGATCGCGAACCAAGCGCATGTCGAGCTGGACCTCCGCCAAGTGGATGGGAAGCAAGGCGTTGAAGAACTGAATCGTACATTTGTGCGCGGCTTCGATCTCGGGCATGCGCCATTGTTTCGCTCCTGCTTGGCTCGCATTAGCAGAACCGATCACGTCCTTCTCCTCGACCTGCATCACATTGTCTGCGACGGCGTCTCCGTCGACGTGTTGGTAACCGATCTTGGCCGCTTGTTCGACGGGCAAGAACTCAATGCTCCTCCGTCTACATACACGGATTTCGTTGAGTGGCAATCGGAGTTCAGTAAGTCGCCGGAAGCTGAGAAACAGGAAGAGTACTGGCTCGATCTCCTCGGTGAAGATCCTCCCGCACTGAATCTTCCTCTCGATTTTCCGAGGCAACGAGAGCGGAGCCTGGACGGCCGCACAGTAACCGTCCGGCCCGGCGAAGATATGGTGCGCGCATTGCGCACGCTCGCCGCACGCCAGCGCGTGTCGATGTACATGCTTCTGCTGTCGGCATATTACGTTCTGTTGTCGAAGCACACGGGACAAGAAGACGTGCTTGTCGGCACATTGGCTGCCGGTCGCCCAGACGAATGTTTCAGCGAAATCGTCGGCCTGTTCGTCAACACGCTGGTATTGCGCAGCCGCCCTGCAGGCGATCTCGAGTTCGCCGATTACCTTAAGCAAGTGCGCAGCGAGTCTCTGGGAGCATTCGAAAATCAGCACTACCAGTTCGAGGACCTGGTCCAAAAACTCACGCCGCCTCGCGACCTTGGCCGGAATCCTCTGTTCGATACGATGTTCGCGGGTCTCGCCTCTGCTGAGGCTCCGGCACTATACGGCGGGGTGGAATTCAGCCGCTATGAACTTGAGTACCGGATGTCGAAGTTCGACCTCAGCGTTACCGCAATCGAGCGGGAAGGCAGCGACACCACGATCGAATTCGAGTACCGTACCGAGATCTTCCGCGACGAGACGATTCATCGCCTTGCCGCCCGGTACCTGAACGTGCTCCGGCAGATCACGGCAACCCCGAAGGTCAGGCTATCGGAGATCAGCATATTCACGCCGGAAGAGCGAGTGCGGCTCTCCGCTCCGCTGGCTGCTATTTCAGAAGCCGCGACCGCACCAACTGTTATCGACCTCTTCCGCCTTCACGCCGGAACCGACGCTCCCGCTGTCTCCTTCGGCGCGGAGACGGTCAGTTACCGGGAGTTGGACGCCCGCTCGGACGGGCTGGCCGCAAGGCTCTACCAGCACGGCGTGCGGCAGGGCAACCTGGTTGGACTTATCGCATCGCCCTGCATCGAAGCAGTCATCGCCGTGGTCGCTGTCATGAAACTCGGCGCGGCATACCTGCCCATGGACCCGTCGATTCCTGGAGAACGCTTCCGTGCGATTGCAGAGGATTCGGGAATCGCGGTTGTCCTCGTGATGGGCGATCTACAGCCGTTCAACGTTCCTGGCGTACAGACAGTCGTCCTCAATGCTGACACATGCTCCGCTGGGCAAGCGGCGCCCCCGTGCACGATTCGCCCCGATGACCTGGCATATGTGATTTACACCTCGGGATCGACCGGAGTCCCCAAGGGAGTTATGATCTCGCACGCCGCGCTCGCAAACTACATCGCCTGGGCGGTAAAGACGTACTTCACGAACCAGCGCGCGTCCTTTGCTCTGCATTCTCCGCTATCGGTGGACCTGACCGTAACGTCCATTCTCGCGCCGCTGGCGTCGGGCAACCGCATCGTGATCTATCGTCACGAGGACGCCTTCGGACTGATGCGAAAGATCATCGAGGACAACCAGACGGACGTGCTCAAGGTCACGCCGACACACCTAAGTTTGCTCGCGCAGGTTGATGCGGAAACGTGCAGGAACACGAGCCGTCTTCGAACCCTCATTGTCGGGGGCGAGGATCTCAAGACAACTCTCGCCGCAAGTATCCACGCACTCTTTGGCGGCCGAGTCAAAATTTGGAATGAATACGGCCCTACCGAAGCAACCGTCGGATGCACCGTTCACCTTTTCGATCCTGAGACAGATACGGCCCAGTCAACTCCGATCGGCAAGGCCATTGATAACACGGCAGTGTTCCTGCTCGACAAGTACGGCAATCCCGTTCCCGACGGCGTTGTCGGAGAGCTGTGCATAGCGGGGGTGTGCCTGGCGAAGGGGTATCTGAATAACCCTGACCGTACGAACGAACGCTTCGTCGCGACCCGTGTCGGACCGGCAAGCGTTCGCATGTATCGGACCGGAGACATGGCTCGCGTCCTCGCGGATGGGAACCTCGACTATCTCGGGCGAAACGACGACCAGGTAAAGGTGCGCGGATTCCGGATCGAACTGGGCGAGATCGAAGCAAGCCTGCTCGCGCTGCCACAAGTGCAAGCGGCAGTGGTGCTGACGAGGCCAGATGCATCAGGCAGCCATGCTCTGTGCGCATGGGTGGTGCCGAAAGGCGAGTTCTCGGCATCCGTCCTTCGCGGATTGCTCGCCGAACGGCTGCCTTCACACATGGTGCCGACGTTCTTCGTGCCCATTGAACGGATTCCCGTCGCGCGCGGAGGTAAGCTCGATAAGCGAGCACTCCCCGATCCTCGGGAAACCGCCGGCGGCTGCGATTCCATTGCACCCCGCTCACCGGCCGAAGCAGCAATCGCAAGAATCTGGCAACAGGTCCTTGGTGTGGAGAAGGTCGGCATCGACGACAATTTCTTCAATCTCGGCGGGCATTCGCTCAACGCGACGATTATGCTCAACCGGGTCAATCGCGAGCTGCAGGCCGGCATCTCGTTGCGGGATGTATTCGTCCACCCGGTTATTCGCGATCTGGCGGTTCTAGCGGGAGAGCCTGAGCAAGACCTGCTGCCCGCCATCGAGCCGCTCGGCGAGCGCGAGTACTATCCGGCCTCTTCGGCGCAGAAGCGGCTCTATATTCTGAATCAGCTCGCTCCGTCTGACGTGCAGTACAACGTCCCTTGGGCGCTCGAGGTCATAGGATCGTTCGATCGCGAGCGCTGGGAGCGGGCCTTCCACGCGCTTATCTCCAGACACGAGTCGCTCAGGACGTCGTTTACTCTCGTGGACGACGAGATCGTCCAGAAGGTCCATCCGGCTGTTCCATTCGCTTTTCAAAGCTCGCGATCGGACGGGACCAGTCTCGCGCAGCAGATCAAAAGCTTCGTCCGTCCATTCGATCTGGCCGCAACGCCGCTTTTGAGGGCGACGGTTGTCGAGCGCGGACCTGCAAACCACGCACTGATCGTCGACATGCATCACATCGTTGCCGATGGCATTTCGGTCGAGATCATGCTTGATGAATTGTGCCGCCTCTATCGGGGCGAAACACTTCCCCCGCCTTCCATCCAATACAAAGACTACGCAGCATGGCAGCTCGCTCGCTCTAAGAGCAAAACCGTGCAGGCTCAGGGGACTTACTGGGCAAAGCTCTTCGAAGGCGAAGTACCCGTCCTGGATCTGCCGGCGGATTTCCCTCGATCCGCGGTGCAATCGTTCGACGGCGATGTTGTCGCGTTTCAGGTAGCCCCGGCGATCATGGAAGGATTGAAAACCATCGGTCGCGAATGCGGAGCGACCATGCACATGACGCTGCTGGCCGCCTACACGCTCCTGTTGTCGAAGTACGCGGGACAAGAGGACATCGTAGTTGGCACGCCTGTTGCCGGTAGGAACCACGCATCGGTTCAGCGAACGATCGGGATGTTCGTGAACACGCTCGCGATGCGCAACCAGCCTCGCGGTCAACTCACATTCCGCGAGTTCCTGCAGAATGTCAGGAGCAACGCGCTGGACGCATATTCCCATCAGGAGTACCAGTTTGAGGAACTCGTTGACAAACTGTCGATTGAACGAAGCCTCGGCAGAAACCCTCTGTTCGACACGGTATTTGCGACTCTAGGCGATTCAAAAAAAGACTTCGACCTAGATGGAGCCTTGGGCCGGCTCGTCGATTTCGACTGGAAGATCTCCAAGTTCGATCTCACGCTGCTCGCGGCGGAGAGAAAGCACGGTCTCGATTGCGAGTTTGAGTACTCAACGCACCTTTTCGAGCGCAGCACGATCGAGCGGCTCTCCGGCCACTTCCAGCGTTTGCTCTCGCACATCGCGAGCAATCCCGAACAGAAGCTGGCGGAGATCGGCTTGTTGGACGATGCCGAGCGGCGGCAGATTCTCATCGGATTCAATCAGACGGAACGGCCTTATGTCGCAGATCGCAGCGCTCACGAGATATTTGAGGACCAAGCGGCGCAGCATCCGGACAACATCGCAGTGGTGTTTCGACGCTTGTCCCTTTCTTACCGGGAGTTAAACGAGAGGGCCAATCAAATCGCGCGGGCGTTGGTCGCGGCTGGAGCAGTGCAAGGAGAAGTGGTCGGGATCGCCGCAGCGCCGTCGCTGGAGATGATTCCAGGAATCCTGGGAATCCTGAAGGCGGGCTGCGCCTACCTGCCAATTGATCGGGACTGCCCTGAACCGCGCGTCCGCGCGATGCTGGACGATGCCGCAGCGAAGATCGTCCTTACAGCCGGGGCCGGAAACTGGCGAGATGAGTGGCGCAGTTTCATTGATCTCGCTGACCCCGAAATTTACCGCGGTGACAGTTCGAACCTCGGCATCCATACAACTGGCCGCGATCTCGCGTACGTTATCTTCACCTCCGGTACCACTGGAGTGCCGAAGGGCGTCGCAATCGAGCACCACTCCCTCAATAATCTCTGCGCATGGCACATCTCAGCGTTTGGCGTGACGGCAGAAGATGCGGCTGCCAAGTATGCGCGCTTCAGCTTCGACGCGTCCGTGTGGGAGATCTTTCCTTATCTGCAGGCGGGAGCCCGGTTGCACATGATCGACGAGCAGATCCGGCTCGATCTGCCGGCGTTGAACCGGTACTTCAACGAGAACGGCATCACGATCGCATTTCTGCCAACGCAGATATGTGAACTGTTTCTCGACCTGGACAACAAGTCGCTACGCACCCTGCTGACTGGCGGCGATCGGTTGCGCCGCTTTGTCGCGAAACCATACCGCCTGGTCAACAACTACGGGCCAACCGAGGATACAGTCGTCGCAACCAGTTTCGAGTTGCGGCCGGGCGATGATCGAATCCTAATCGGCCGGCCTATCTTCAATACCCGCGTTTACCTGCTTCGCGACGCAAGCGAACTCGTGCCGCTCGGAGTGCCCGGCGAACTCTGCATTTCGGGCGTTGGCCTCGCGCGTGGTTACATCAACGACGCCGAGCAGACCAGGCGGAAGTTCATCCCCGACCCGTTCTACCCTGGTGAGCGGATGTACCGGACCGGGGATCTCGCTAAGTGGTCTCCCGACGGCAACATTGAGTTTCTCGGACGCACGGACAATCAGGTCAAGATCCGCGGATGCCGGACCGAGCCGCGCGAAATCGAAACCGCGGTCCTCGCGCACGAAGCCGTCAAGAATGCTGTCGTAGTCGCCCGCGAAGAAGCAGGCAACAGTTGCGTACTCTGCGCTTATGTCGTCTGGCGCGAGACAGATCAAAGCGCCGAACTGACAGCGCACCTTTCCGCGCGGCTCCCCGATTACATGAACCCGGCATTCATCGTTGGGGTTGACGAAATCCCTTTGAACGCAAGGGGCAAGGTCGACCTTGGCCGGCTGCCGGCTCCCGCAGCGGGTCCGCTGCAAACCGGGGCAAGGCCTCGTACGGCAACACAGTCAGCTCTGGCCGCGATCTGGTCCAGCGTCCTCAACCGGCAGCACGTCGGAATTCACGAAAACTTCTTCAAGATTGGCGGCGATTCGCTTCGCGCCACCGTCATGGTGAGCAAAGCCAATAAAGAATTCAGCTCGGAAGTCCCGCTCGGAGCGGTTTTCGACAACCCGACAGTTGCCACGCTGGCCCGTTGCTTCGAGTCCGCTGCGCCCAGCCGAGCGAAATCTCTTCAGCCTGCGGCGCCCGCCCTGCACCATCCAGTGACGCTCACCCAGAGCCTGATGTTTACTCTGTGCAACTCCAGAAACGGAGTCGAATACAACCTGCCGATGGCTTTCGAACTCCTGGGCGAGCTGGACCTCGTGCGTCTGGAACAGGTATTCCGGCAGTTGATCCGCCGCCACGAGGGGCTGCGAACCTCGTTCCGCGCCGTCGGGGGCCAGCCGAGGCAGACGGTTAGCCCGGAGGTCGATTTCGTAATCGAGATGCTGGAGCCCTGCCGCGACGACGAATTGGAAGAGGTCGCTCGCGATTTCATACGGCCTTTCGATCTCGGCATAGCGCCGCTCATGCGGGTTGCTCTCCTGCGCATTGCGCCCAGCCGCCACGTGATGCTGATGGACATTCACCATCTGATCAGCGACGGCACCTCCATGAGCATCCTTTATCGGGAAATGGCTACCCTCTACGCCGGAGAGGAGCTGCCGCCCACGCTAGCCACATTCAAGGACTTCACCGAATGGATAGGGCATGATACCGACGCGCAAACATCCCACAATCACGAGGCGTTCTGGTCCGATGTGATGCGCGATCCGCCTCCTCTCGTGAAGCTCGATACCGATTATGCGCGACCCGAGACCTTCACCTTCGCCGGCGCAAGGATTTCTTTCGAAGCAGCCCCTGCGCTCCACGCGGCGCTGAAGGCCTTCTGCGCCGATCGTGGCGTAACCCTGTTCATGGCTCTGTTGGCGGTCTACTCGATCGTTCTGTCGAAATACGGCGGGGACGAAGACATGATTGTGGCGGTGCCGACTTCGGGACGGCATCTCGCCGATATTCAGGATGTCGTTGGCATGTTCGTCAGCACGCACATCGTGCGGACTCGTCCGCAGGCGAAGCTGCGCTTCGAGGATTTTATCGATCTGGTGAAGACCGCGGTTCGAGGCACCCTTGAGCATCAGGAATATCAGCTATGGGGCAAGCTTGTAGAACACAACCTTCAGACCGGCAGCTCGCTGTTCAGTACAGTGTTTGTGGTGCAAGACCAGTCATTCGGCACGATGGAGATTCCGGGGATGACGGTTCGCGAGATCGACGTGGGGTATCACGTCTCTAAGTTTGAACTGACCCTTGGCGCAATCGAGATCGATGGAGCACTCAAGTTCGAGCTCGAGTACAGCACAGATTTGTTCAAGCGGAGCACACTGCAACGGTTCGCCAGGCATTACTTGAATGTTCTCGAAACGGTGATCGCCGATCCGGGTAAAGAGCTACGTCAGATCGAGGTCGTTACGCCCGCTGAGAAGGAGCAGATCCTCCACGAGTTCAATCCCGCGCCTGCGAATGCGGAGCGCTCTCTCATTGCGGACTTCGAGTCGCAAGCGCGCGAGTTCCCCGAGCGCATAGCGCTGATTCACGCTGGGAAGACGATGAGCTACGGCGAGTTGAACCGGCGGGCAAATAGTCTTGCGCGAAATCTTCGCAATCGGGGGATCTCAACCGGCGACATCGTTGCCATACTGTTGCCTCCGTCCTTCGCCATGGTCGTCGCGGTGCTGGCCGTGTGGAAAGCCGGCGCAGCGTACTCCCCCGTGAGCAATAGGCTCCCGCAAAAGCGCATCGAGCGCCTGATGGCCGATACCGGCGCACATATGCTGCTGACCGAGATCGGAGACTCTGACGAGGACGGCTCGGACCTCGGCCTTCCCCCTGGTCGCGCAGCGGTGGTCGATCATGTAGCTGACCCGCATGGGGCGCTCCACGCCGTAGTAATCGAGCACGAGATGCTTGCCGAGCGCTGCCGGTGGTTCGCGGAGCGCTTCGCGGTCCACGCCGGCGACCGCGGCGCGAAATACGGCGACCTCGCGGCAACGGCAACACCCTTCGAGCTGTTTCCGTTCTTGTGTTGCGGAGCGTCGGTATATATCCTTCCCGGCCAGGTTGCCCGCGATAAGGACACGCTGATCCGCTGTTCCACCAAACAAGGCATCACACACGCATGGCTGCCTGCGGGGCTGTGTGCCCGGTTGGCTGCTGTCGAGCAGACCACCCTTCATGTTTTGGTCACGTCGGGAGGCAACATCGACCCCGCAAGAAGAGGAGCTTACGAACTCGTCCGATGCTGGGGTCCGGCGGAGAACGGCGAAATAAGCACCTGCTACGAAGTGAAGAGCAACGCATCAAGCCGGTCGATTGGTAAACCGCTGCCCGGATCGCATACTTACGTCATTGGACGCGATGGGAATCTGTTGCCCGTGGGCGTCACCGGCCAACTCCATTGTGGCGCGCACCGAACCGGCGAAACCGCGCGATGGCTTCCCAGCGGCAACCTGGTCTTGGCGCGTCGCCCTGGCGAGGTTAGCATTGACGGTCATCGCGTCCGGATTGCGGAGATCGAGAATGCTCTTAAATCTCAAGGCGGAATCGCGGATGCAGCGGTGGTTTTTGACGATGCGGACGCGCAGAATGAGCGACTGATAGCGTTTCTGGTCTTGAATGTTCAGCCGCAAGCGGGGCCATACGCATCTGTGCAGGAGTTGAAGCTTCACCTCGCGGAATCGACGCCGGCGTGGATGATCCCGGATACCTACATGGCCGTCGCCGCTCTGCCTCGCAATGCCGATGGGCAAGTGGACTATGAATCCCTGCCCTTGCCTGACCGGCCTGCGCAAGACGTAGCTCAAGTCAGCGATGTCGCGTCCATGGCTCAAAACATCCTGGGCGTCAAGGACCTTGGCACTGACGAAAACCTGGTCGATGCTGGCATGAATTCCCTGATGGCGGCAGATCTTGTGACTCGCCTCCACGCGGCGTACGGCGTCGCCCCGCACCTGTGCCAGATCGTCGCCGAACCCACCATCGAGGATATTTCACGGATTATGGCAGACCTCCAAAGCACACCTACCTTCACGCCCGCAAACGAGGAGGCGGCACTGGTATGAGCAGAGATCAAGCAATATCCAACGCCATCGAGGCGGTCATTGACATCCACAGGAACCGATTTGATCTGTGGCGCGCCGCGCCCGGCCCTAAAGCTGGATACCTGTCAATCGATACACCGGAGGAGATTCTGCTAGCGGCGGGGGTTGTCCCATTTCGAATGACCGGCGAATCGGAACTAGACACCATCGACGCGTGCGCCCAACTGAGCACAAATTACTGCTCTTACGTTCTGAGTTGCCTCGGCGAGGGTCTGGCCGGCGCCTACGATTTCGCCGACGTTGTCATCTTCACCGATTCATGCGACATGCGGAAGCGGCTCTCAGAAACATGGACTCGCGAATTGAAGTCGACCGCGTACTTTGTCGATTTGCCGAACGACGCCAGCAGTATCTCCAAGGAGTACTTCACCGAGCGCCTGCACAACTTGATCGAGTTCCTCGAACGGCGCTACAAACGCGCAATTACCGACGATGCGCTCGGGCGCGCCATCGCGCTGTGCAACACCACGCGCGAACTCATCCGGCGCCTCTACGAATACAAGAAGCGCGACACCCAGATGCTGACGGGAATGGAGTACGTCGAGATTGTAAAAGCCGCTACCACCGGCCTGAAAGAGCTCTTCAACAAAAGAATGACTCCGCTGCTGGAAGCGCTTGACGCGGCCGTTCCGCCCCCAGGCCGCAAGCGCCCGCGCGTCATGATCTCGGGCAGCTATTTCGATCATGCTGGGATCGTCGAGGTCATCGAAAAAGCCGGTGCCGACCTGGTCTGCGAAGACATCAGCAACGGCATCAAATACTGCGAATCGCAGATCGAACCCGAACCTGACGGCGACCCCGTCGAGGCGATTGCGTCCTTCTACCTTGAAAGAAACACCAGCGCGCGCAGGCTTGAAGCGAGCTTGCGGGTCCGCCACATGCTCGACTTGATGCGCGAGTACCGCGCCGGGTCCTTGATCTACCACACACTGAAGTTCTGCGATACCAACCTGCATGACTATCCATACGTGCTGCAAAGGTTCAAGGAAGAGAAGATACCGGTCCTCTTTCTTGAGTCCGAGCGCAACGGCGGCAACATCGAGGGCGCGAAGACGCGCATTCAGACGTTTATCGAATCGCGCATGTTTTAGGAGGTCCCAATGCAATCCGAACACACGGTTTCCGGGCGCGTCGCCCAATACCAGAACCTTCTGAAGTTGATCGGCGAATCGGCCGCCGGAGCGCCCCGCAACGGTCACGTGCTCAAGGCCTCTTACGGGCGGTCGATAGTCAACTGCCACCGGCTCGCGGAGGCGTACAAGGAGCAGTCCAGGGTCGCCTTTGTCACCGAGCAATTCCCGACCGAGATTACCTTCGCATTCGACGCGCTCCCCTGGAATATCGAGTCAATGTCCATCATGCTCGCCCAGTCGCTGGACGTCGACCGAATCTTCCAGTTAACCCAGGAGAAAAGCGTTTCGAGGGATCTTTGCTCGTTTCTCCGCGGCCCCTATGGAATGATGCTCGCGGACTGCTGTCCTCGCCCGGACGTTGTTCTGACCAACGATCAGCCGTGCGAGGGCCTCGCGAAGGTAATCTACTGGTCGGGCCAGCGGTATAACGTCCCCGTCGTTCCGCTTCATGCGCCGAACACATACGACGAAGGCTCTGTGCGCTATCTTGCGAAACAGTTGCAGCGAGTTATGTCGGACCTCGAGCGAGTTTTCGGAGTTCAGTTGAATCCTGATTCCCTTCGCACCTCGGTCCACTGGTCGAATGAGGCGAGACTCTATTTCAACAAGACGGTCGACATCCTGAGGCGGCATAAACTTCCCGGCGTCTCCAGAGAGTTACAGGAAATATTCGGGATGAACTACTTCGGATCGCGGCAGAATGTGCAGGTCTGCAAGGCCCTCTACGAAGAAGCGGTGGAGTTGGCGAATGCGGAACCGGTAAAGGCAACGCGCGTACTGTGGATCGGCCAGGTTCCGGAGGAGTCTCACGAAGTGCTGCGGCATATGAGCCGGAACGTCGAGATCCTATACTGGGCGCCGCTTTGGCATGCGAACTCGATCGTGCTCGACGAAGACGATCCGCTTCGGAGCATGGCCGAGAGAGCCATCCTGTATCACTGGAACGCGGAGCGGATGGGTGCCGACCTGGAACGGATATGCGACGAGTTCGAAGTCGATGCCTTCTTCATCGCCAGCGTTTGGGGGTGCAGAAACATGATGGGCTTGAGTCCTATGATCCGCGACATCGCAATCAAGAGAAAGTTGAAGTACCTGATAATCAACATCGACCTCGTGGACAGAAACAACTATGCCTTCAACCACGTGAAAAACCGCGTCGATGCATTTTTGGAGCTCGTGCAATAGAGCGCGAGAAAAGGAGATTCAGGATGATTACTGCAGGGATAGATGTCGGTTCTTTGTCGACGAAATGCGCCCTTATGGATGACACGGGCCAGATACTTGGCTCGGATATTGTCTTGACCGGCGGGAGCAACCAGAAAGCAACAGAGATGACATTTGCCAACACCCTCAAGAAGGCTGGAGTGATGCGCGGCGATGTCGACTTTGTCGTCACCACCGGGTACGGCCGGGAGAATGTCAGCTTCGCCGACAAGCACGTTTCCGAGATCACCTGCCACGCTGTCGGTATGTACCTTGAGAATCCGGGCGTCCGAACGATTCTCGAGATCGGAGGCCAGGACAGCAAGGCGATCCGGATCGACGAAACCGGCAATGTCGAGAACTTCGCGATGAACGATAAATGCGCAGCAGGTTGTGGGCGCTTCCTCGAGGTCACCGCACGGGCCATGGGCCTGGAACTGTCGCGGCTCGGCGCTGTCTCGGCCGAATCGCGAAATAGCATTCGCATTAGCAATACGTGTACCGTCTTCGCTGAGACCGAAGTGGTATCGCTCGTCGCTGTCGGAACGCCGATCCCCGACATCGTTCGGGCAGTGCACAAGTCCATCGCGACGCGCGCGCTGGCTCTGCTCAGGACCGTCGGCATCAGCGGGCCTCTCGGCATGAGCGGCGGAGTTGCACTGAACTCAGGCGTTGTTCAAGAGCTTGAAGACGCCTTGGGAGCAGCTGTTTATGTAGCCGAAAACCCTCAGGTAAGGGGCGCTATTGGAGCTGCATTCATCGGCCAGAAGTTCGTCTCTGTAGCCGTTTAATAAGTGGGTTGGCGCATGCTGTCAAACGGAGAACGCACGAAACCGGGCAATGGCGAACCGATCCGCTACAGCGCGATCGGCGCTCACAACATTGCGCAGACTCCCGAATGGAATAGGCTCGGCCGCGACGTGCAGGAAGCTATCGAGGTCGTTTCGCGGGTCCTTCCATTCCGGACGAATCGCTATGTGATGGAGACTCTGATCGACTGGTCCAAAGCGCCGGACGATCCCATTTTTCAGCTCGTATTTCCGCAGCGGGATATGCTGTGGCCGGAACAGTATCGGGAAGTACTGCGGAGCTTGAGGCGAGGTGAATCGAAAGCCTCCCTTGACGCCGCGATACAACGAATCCGGCTGGATCTGAATCCGCAACCAGGCGGGCAGGTCACGCACAACGTTCCCATATTCAACGGCCGCCCGCTTTGGGGGCTGCAGCACAAGTATCGCGAGACCGTGCTCTTCTTTCCATTTGAAGGGCAGTCATGTCACTCTTACTGCACTTACTGTTTCCGTTGGGCGCAGTTCGTTGGCATGGAAGGCATGCGATTTGCGTGCAATGATGCGACCGGCCTGGTCGCATACTTGAAGGCGCATCCAGATGTTACAGATGTGCTGATCACAGGCGGCGACCCGATGATTATGCGGGCATCCTTGCTTCGCAAGTACATCCAGCCCCTGCTGGTGCCTGAGCTCGCTCACGTCCAGAACATACGGATAGGAACCAAGTCCGTAGCCTCGTGGCCGCATCGCTTCGTCACCGATCCCGACGCCGATGAGTGCCTGCGACTCTTTGAGGAAGTAACCGCGGCTGATCGGCACCTCGCGATCATGGCGCATTACGCTCATCCGGTCGAGTTGGAACCCGAAGTCGCGCGGCAAGCCGTCCGGCGGATACGGAATACCGGCGCAGTCATCCGAATGCAGGCCCCTGTGGTCCGGCATGTGAACGACGACCCGGAGCTTTGGGCAACCCTGTGGCGCAACGGTGTCCGCCTGGGCCTCATTCCGTATTACATGTTCGTCGAAAGGGACACGGGCGCTCGAAATTATTTCGAGATTCCCTTGTTCGAGGCATACGAAATCTACCGCCAAGCGTATTCGCGGGTTTCAGGTCTTGCGCGGTCCGCTCAGGGACCGTCCATGTCCGCTTTCCCCGGAAAGGTCAGAATATTGGGCGTGGTCCCAATCCGCGACATGTTCGATGGCGGAACTGTCAATGCGCATCGCGCTTGTGCGAATGACGCTTCAGTCATCGGGTCCGAAGATTGCGTATTCGTCTGCGATTTCATTCAGGCGCGGGACCCGTCCCTGGCTCGGTCGATATTCTTTGCGGCCATGGATCGTCGCGCCGTTTGGTTCGATCAGCTACGGCCTGCATTCGGGAAGGCGAGTTTCGAGTTTCAACGCTCTCCAGACCAGGATATGGAACTCAATCTCCCGAGTTACGCCGTCACCGAGAGTCTGCTTAACTGAAGCAGGAGGCGCCATACGAGAGCTTATGTCCTTTTCCAACGTTTATAACGACGCGCAAAGAGCGCTTGCATATTCGAAACTGGGCTTTCCGGGCACCTATTATCTTGCGTTCCGCGATCTGCCCGAAATCTTCGCGCGGCACGTACACGGTCGATCAGCTCTTGATTTTGGCTGCGGCGCAGGCCGATCCACACGCTTTTTGAAGACGCTCGGATTTGAATCAGTCGGGATCGATATATCGAGCAGCATGATTGAAGCGGCGCAGGCCGCCGACCCACTTGGAAAATACCACCTCATGCGGGATGGCGACTTCAACATTCCCGATAGACCTCAATTCGACCTCATTCTTTCCGCGTTCGCCTTTGACAACATACCGGGCGCGGACTGGCGAGTTACTCTGCTCTCCGGTCTTGGAAACCTGCTGAAAAGCAACGGCCGCATCGTCCTGCTTGGATCGACCCCTGACATCTACACGCATGAATGGGCTTCATTTACGACGAAGGACTTCCCGCAGAATTCGAAGGCGAAGAGCGGTGAAACAGTTCAAATCGTTATGAAGGACATCCCGGACTCGCGCCCTGTTATCGACCTTGTCTGGTTCCATCCCGATTACCTGAGCTTGTTTGATTCCTCTGGCTTGAAATTGATAGAGCAGTACCTCCCTCTCGGCCGTGAAGACGAACCATACGGATGGCTGACGGAAACTTCCATCGCTCCGTGGATGATCTATGTAGTTGCGAAGGAATCCCCTCAATAACCGGGCGGCTGCCACTGGCGCTGAATGATCCGCGGAATGGGGCAGTCCGCCAACAGTTCGTAAACCAGAGCCCCGCAGTAGCGAGGGCCGGGGTTTATGTCGGCCAGCGTCCAATGGGCGGAATCCCCCGAGTCGATGTGCAGGTCCGGTAACTCGTCTGGGAAAAACGTGACATGAAACGAATCGAGCGGGCGCGATAGCCCTTCGCCCGTCGCTTTGATAAATGCTTCCTTCCGGGTCCAGCATTCGAAGAAGGCTCTGGTGATCATCGCGGAATCCGTCATCGCGGCGAATCGCTGTGCCTCTTGTGGCGCGAAGAAACGCTTGGCGATCGATAAGAAATCGTCCATGGCGCGCATCTCCTCAACGTCAATTCCAAGTTCACGCTCCCATGCCACTGCGATCAGCGCTAAGTCACCGGAGTGGGAAAGATTGAACCTGAGGCTCCCATTCGCCAGACCAGGTTTGCCGTATGAACCCGTCGAGAGTTGCAGGGAATGCGGTTCGGTATTCAAAACCGTTGCAAGGATATGGCGAAGCGCGGCTCGGGCAACGGTGAACCGTCTGCTGTCACGCAAGAATTTGAATTCGAGAGCGCGGCTCCGCTCGTTTTCCGCAAGCAGATTCTTAAGCTCGTCCGGATTGGCAGCTGGATCTGCCAAGTCGACACGCCACACGTAAATGTCGTGATCGATCACTCCTGTGGAGCGCATGATTCTTATAGCGTCAGCTAAATGGCTGAAAAGGTCAATCGAACCAGAAAGTCGCATCTGTCGAATATCCGGGTTCACAGGATAGACGATGCGAAGACGGAATGTTCAAAGGACGATCTTTCGCTCGACGCTCATCTGGGGTATAGAGATCAGACTGGCCGCAGCCGACCGCATAGAGAAACGACTCCTCCGAATCAAATGTGCTTCGGGTTCTCGCTTCAAAAGTATCGCCTGCAAGCGCCGCAACGCATCCCCGCGTACGAGCATTTCCATGCCGGGGAATTGCCCTATTTCTGTAACTGGCACGATGATAACCCGCTTCATCGCAAACTTGTTGATATGAGATTGAGCAGCGCCGCGATTCCAAGGGCAGAGATCACGGCTTCGAGATTAGCGGCGTCTCGGATGAACTACTCGAAAAGTACAGTATACGCAGCGCGCAGCGGGACGCGGCCATCGAACGGTTCACGGTCGAGCATGGCCGCAAGCCAACCAAAACGAAGTCGCCGTGCTCGTCCGTGAATCCCGCGCCGACAAACTGGCCGAGATTCCTACGGAGAAATTGCGGCAGCAGCAGCAGGCCAGGCTGTTGCCTGAAGAGAGCCGCGCGCTGAGGCATCTTCACCAAGAATCTATTGAGCGTACCGGAGTGATTCCACATGAACTTTCGCAAGCAGCAGAGTCGCTTCAACACGCGAAAGAACATCTCTTTGAGCGCAGCTCAGTTGTGCGCGAACACGAGCTGATGACAGAGGCCCTGCGGCACGGGCGCGGAAAGATTGATCACGGCCAACTGCGCGGTGCACTGGAACTGGACCAGTCGCAGGGTCTTCTTATCCTTGCCGGGAACAATCTGGCCACGCGCGAAAGCCTTGAACGCGAGCAGCGCATGATTGCAGCGGTGGACGCTGGCGTCGGGCGCAATGAACGTCTGAGCGGGGAGCGTGAATTCAACCCTTCAGAAAGACCGCGAGATGAACAGAAGCGGGCCGTTTATCAAATCCTTAACTCGCAGGATTTTGCCGTCAATTTGCGTGGCGCTGCTGGGAACGGCAAAACCGCTACGCTCACGGAAATCGCCCGCGGTCTACGCGAGGCCGTCCGTGAGGTTCTGGCGGTTGCGCCAACGCGCGGCGTGGTAGAGGAGTTGCAAAGGTAGGTTTTCGCGATGCAATGACGATCTCGCGATTGCTGGAGGACCTAAAGGCACAGGCCGCGCTGCATGGCAGAGTGCTGGTTGTGGATGAAGCGGACACCTTTCTGCGCAGGCTGACAAAAGCGAAGCTATAGTCGGCGGCCGCCGACGTTGGCAGAATTCTCTCAAATAAAGAAAATGTGCGATTCTACCGCATATTTTTGCAAACGTTTCCGAGTCGGCGGCGGGTCGGGCATAGTGGAACTCGAGAACCCCTTCCTTTGCAGAGATTTGGCGGCTCTGCCGGAAACCGGGCTGGAAACAGCCATCGTACGCTGTGGTTTGCAACGCCAAATGTTAGCGAAGCAAGCGAACCGCTGCTGGCCACCGAAAACACTTGCATCCATACAGCGTAGTTTACTTGTAAGCGAACGTCAGCATATACTTGCAGTCGAACGGCTCGATAAACTTGTATTCGCCCAGAAAGGGATGGGCAAATGGCGACACCGAATGAAAAATTGGCGGCATCTCTGAGCGTTCTGCAGGAGCTCCAGAAAGACGGGCATCGTGTCTTTCAATCGAGCGAATTGAGCCGGGTTCATCGGGACCGGCTGCTGAAATGTGGATTCATGCAAGCTGGTTATGAAAGGTTGGCTCATCTCGGCCAGTCCTGATGTGCGGCCTGGAGACAGCACGCCGTGGTTTGCGTCCTTCTGGGAGTTTTGCGCCCGATATTGCAACGAACGTTTCGGGAAAGACTGGCATCTCTCACCGGAACAATCGCTTCTGCTCCACGCTGAAAACACCATCATTCCAGCCCAGGCAATCATTTACAGCCCGAAAGGCCATAACAACACGGTCGAACTGCTCTTTCGCACTTCACTTTACGACCTGAAGGAACAGCAATTCCCGTCGCGCAACGACTTGGTTGTCCGCAATGAACTGCGAATCTTTTCCCCAACCGCAGCACTTATTCGAGTGCCGGAGTCCTTCTTTGTTCGTAACCCAATTGAGACCCAAGTCGTCCTGGCGGGCATCCGCGACGCATCTGGACTGCTCCGACCTCTGCTGGATGGCGGGCACTCTGCTATTGCCGGCCGTCTAGCAGGAGCCTTGCGCCGTGTTGGCCGCGCGGAACAGGCTGGCGAGATTCTTTCGACGATGAAGGCGGCAGGGTATGACGTTCGGGAAACTGACCCGTTTGAAGCAGCGCAGCGCATATTCACAATAGGCGGGGCTGCGAAAGCGCCCATCGCTGGCAGGCTTCAGGCTATCTGGTCGGCGTCGCGGGATGCCGTGCTTGAGAATTTTCCTAAACCGCCTGGGTTGCCCAAAAGCCAGACGGCATATATGGATTTTGTCGATGGGATTTACCAGAGCGATGCCTTTCATTCGCTGTCTATCGAAGGCTACCGCGTCAGCCCTGAGTTGATTGAGAGGGTTATGTCGGGAGCATGGGACCCGGCGCATCACGAAGCAGACCGGCAAAGCCGGGATGCCCTGGCTGCGCGTGGGTATTGGCAAGCCTTTCAAAAAGTGAAGGGAACCGTATCCAAAGTGCTCGCTGGAGAGAATCCGGGAGCGATTGCCAGAGCGGATCACAAAGAGTGGTACAGAGAACTTTTTGAGCCATGCGTTGCTTCCGGCCTGATCCCGTCCTCGGCCCTGGCTGGTTACCGGAGTGATGCCGTATACCTGCGAAATTCAAGGTATGTTCCGCCGCGTTGGGAAGCGGTGCGCGATGCCATGCCCGCACTGTTCGATTTGATCGAGGCGGAACCGGAACCATCTGTTCGGGCCGTGCTCGGTCATTGGCTCTTTGGATATATTCATCCGTATCCCGATGGCAATGGCCGCATGGCCCGCTTCCTGAT
Source organism: uncultured Acidobacteriaceae bacterium (assembly GCA_963713645.1). GTDB lineage: Bacteria > Acidobacteriota > Terriglobia > Terriglobales > Acidobacteriaceae > Telmatobacter. The sequence goes on from CAVQMQ010000003.1 coordinate 236,831, forward strand.
GAATGTTCTGCTGGCTTCGGGTGGGTATCCGTGGACGGTGGTTCGTGTTGAAGACCGCACAGAGTATTTGAAGGCTCTGGATCGTGCGAGCATTGACGTGGACGCTAGGCCCTTTGCAAGTTTCATTGCGGAGCGGGTCCGGTGGTCACTCAAGAAAACGAAGCGTTCCTTGGGATCATAGTCACAGAATGGTCCTTGGCACTACAGCCCACGTTGAGATTGTTTTCCAGACAGGGATATGATTTCGATTTCATAAAATCAAAACTTCCCTGCGCCAGTGGTTCCTCAAAGAGCCTTCAGTTCCCTCCTGTACCCTGATGCAACTCCGGTTTCCAACAATCCCTTGGCGATTATCCATGAGGCGCAAATTGCTCCTCTGCCCAAGATAGACACGCCCGGCAATCGAATGCATCGTAGTAAATAGGAGTGTACGAACGATGTTCGATTACCGCCATGCTTTCCAACTCCTACTGAATAGCGAACAGGCTTCGGCCCGCGCGGAGGTACATTCCAAATCCCGACCGCGTCACGCGCGTACCGGCTTCCTCGCTGGTCTGCGTGGTGGCAAGTTTTGGCATTTCCGAGCATCGGATTTCAATGGCCGTTCGCAGGACGGGGAGCACACCGCTATCGACTCTCAACCCGAACGGCGGTACTCTGTTCTTAACCACTCGTGCCCGCAACAAAAGAGGAGGTAACCCTTGTTTGTTCGGACACGGTATCAGTACGGAAGTTTACGGCTGAGGAAGCGCGAGCGCGGTCCTGATGTGTGGGAGTTTCGCTACTACGAAACGGACTCCCAGGGCGAGCGGAAACGGCAGAGTGTGATCCTTGGGGATCGCAACTTGTACGTGACGGAAACCCAGGCGCGGAAGGCTACGCAAGCTCTTCTTCTTCGACTCAACGAAGAGTCTCCACGTGCGGAAGTGGAGGCTGCAACTTTCGGAGCCTTGCTCGACCGCTATGTCGAGAAGGAACTCTCGGAACGCTACTCAACCCGGAAGTCGTATCTGTCGAATATCCGGGTTCACATCCGCCCACGTTGGGGGGAATACCCCGTGGACAAAATGAAGCCGATGGCAATGGAGCAGTGGCTGCACGATTTGCCATTGGCTCCAAAGTCAAAGACTCATGTGCGGGGAATCATGCACCTGGTTTTCAAGTGCGCAGAGCGTTGGGGCATTGTCGAACTCGGCAAGAACCCCGTCTCTCTGGTGCGCGTGAAAAACGCAAGCAAGCGGCTGAAGCGGCCTCGGGTTCTGGACGTGGCCGAGTATTTTGAACTGCTCAAGCATCTGGACGAACCACACCGCACGATGGTCCTGGTCGCACAGTGCCTGGGCCTTCGGGTTAGCGAGATTCTGGGCCTGCAATGGGGCGACTTCAGTTTCGAGAATCGCTCGGTGCTGGTTCAGAGAAGCGTGGTGGGCGGCAGGGTGGACGATGTGAAGACGGAATATTCGAAGGACGATGTTCCGCTCGATGCTCGTCTGGCCGAGGTGCTGTTGAGCTGGCGCGCTGCTTCATTCTTCCCGCGAGACACCGATTGGGTTTTTGCCAATCTGGTAACGGGAAGGCCGTACCACCAGGAGAGCTTGCGGAAAAGGCAGCTCCAGCGGGCTGCGAAGCTGGCCGGGCTGGGAGAGGACATTGGGTGGCACACATTCCGCCATACCTATCGCTCCTGGCTCGACGAAACGGGTGCTCCGATGAAGGTGCAACAGGAACTGATGCGTCACGCTTCGATCCAGACGACGATGAATGTCTATGGGCGGGCCATGACGGAAACCAAACGCCGTGCGAACAGTCAGGTTGTGGGACTGGTGTTCGGCTCAAACTCGCAGCATTCACCTGAAAACACGAGTGTTGCGACCGTCCAATAAATGGCAGTTGTTCCTAATGGGGGATAACGGGGACTTTCCGAAAGTAGCCAATTTCTGTAAGTTATTGATTTGATTTGGTTGCGGGGGCTGGATTTGAACCAGCGACCTTTGGGTTATGAGCCCAACGAGCTACCGGGCTGCTCCACCCCGCATTCACAGTGTAGCAATACCCAGCGGCAGGGTCAATCCAGCTGACCCTCTCTCGCTGCGGCATCGCAGCATAATCCACACAGAGTCTATGCTGTGCCACGCTTCCTCTGTCGCGCTCGCCTCCTGATCCGCTACACTGCCTACAATCCATCGCCGCGCCGCAACCGGGCAAGCCGATAAGCCAAGGCGATCGACAACCGCACCGAGGAGCTTCGCCCGTGTCCCAGCTTTATGTTGTTGTACTTGCAGTCATCGTCATCGCGCTGCTGGCGGTTGCCGTCTATCGCACTTCGCTGGTAAAGACCAAGGCCGATTACCTGGTCGCCGGCCGCTCGCTCCCGGCATTCGTGCTGGTGCTCACGCTGCTCACCTCCTGGATCGGCGCCGGCTCTCTTTTTGCCGGTGCCGAGAATGCCTACAAGAACGGCTTTGCAGCGCTCTGGCAAGCGGGCGGCGGCTGGCTGGGACTCTTGCTCATTTACTTCATCGCGCCCAGGGCACGCAAATTCGCCCAGTTCACGCTGCCCGACCTGCTTGAGGCCCGCTATAACCAGACAGCACGCGTCCTCGGAACCATTGCCATCCTCTTTGCCTACGTCGGAATCACCAGCTATCAGTTCAAGGGCGGCGGCAACGTGCTGCATCTCATCTTTCCCGATACCGTGACACCGGAGTTGGGCACCTACCTCATCGCCGCTTTCGTTATTATCACCACCGCGCTGGCCGGCATGTCCTCCGTCGCGTACATGGATGTGGCCATCGGCTCGTTGGTCACCGTCATCTGCATCATCGCTGCTCCTATGCTGTTTTTCAAGGCCGGTGGGTGGGCAGGGTTGCACGCAGCGCTGCCGGAATCGCACTTTCAGTTTCTGGGTAACCTCACTCTGGTTCACGCGCTCGAATATCTCGTGCCCACCATGCTGCTCATGCTGGGCAACCAGGTGATGTACCAGAAATTCTTCTCCGCAAAGAGCGAAAAAGCCGCGCGCATCTCGGTCATCGGCTGGATTCTCGGAACCCTGCTGCTGGAGACGCTGATCGTGGCCATCGCCGTATTCGGCTCTGCGCTTTACCGGACCGGCGAGGTCGCCCAGCATCCCTACGAGATCATTCCCTACACAGCACGGCACGGATTGCCGGCTCTGATGGGCGCTCTGTTGCTGGGCGCGGTCTTTGCGAAAGTCATTTCGACAGCATCGAATTATCTCTTTTCCCCGGCGACCAATCTGGTCAACGATGTCTTTGTCCGCTACATCTCGCCGAATGCTTCCAATAAGCGAGTCCTGATCGTCTCGCGCCTCGCCGTTGTCCTGCTCGGCTGCTGGGCGCTCTATCAGGCGATTTATGCGCAAAGCATCCTCGCCAAGATGCTCTATGCCTACACAATCTACTCCGCTGCGTTGACGCCTGTAGTGCTTGCCGCCTTTTATTCCAAACGCGTCACCGCCTGGGGTGCGGTCGCGGCCATCGCTTCTGGAACAGTCGTCACACTGGCCTGGGATATCGAGGCCGTACGAGGCATATTCCCCTCCATCATCGCCGAGCGCGACGCCATCTTCCCCGCCCTCGCCGCCGCATTGATTTCAATGATCGCTGTCAGCCTCTTCACCGCTCCGCCAACGGCAAAGCAACTGGCGGAGTTTGCCGAGTAGACGCGCATTTTTCAGTGGGCTTCAGACACCGCCGCAAAGAGCCAGCGCCCCAGCAAAGTCGCTGCGCATGCGCCTACTAGCTGCGCCGCAACAAACCCTGGCGCATCTGCCGGGCGAATTCCTGCAAACGTTGGCGTGAGCGCTCGCGCCAACGTCACCGCAGGGTTGGCAAACGATGTTGAAAACGTGAACCAGTAAGCCGCCGTGATGTACGCGCCCACCGCATACGGTACCGCAGCCGCGGCAAGCTTCAACGCGTACTCTTTCTCTTCAAGCGCCCCCGCAATGCAGCCCACCCACAACAATATGCTCCCGCGCACCTCGTCAGGAACCGCGCCCTTCACCACAACATCGGAGACAGCGAACCGCCCACCCGGCTTGAGTACACGAAATGCCTCGCGCAATACGCGGTCTTTATCCGCGGAAAGATTGATCACGCAGTTAGAGATCACTACATCCACCGACGCATCCGGCAATGGAATACGCTCTATCTCCCCCTGAAGAAATTCAACGTTCTCCACTCCCGCCTGCCGCTGATTCTCACGCGCTAGCGCCAGCATATCTTCGGTCATATCCAGCCCGTAGGCTTTCTCGGTCGGACCGACGCGCTTGGCCGAGAGCAGCACATCAATGCCTCCGCCCGATCCCAGATCAAGCACCGTCTCGCCCTGCTTCAACTCAATCAGCGCTGTCGGATTGCCGCAGCCCAGCGAGGCAAGCACTGCGCTGGCGGGCAGCCCGCTCTTCTCCGCCTCGTCATACAAATTGGTGGTAATCGGGTCGCAGCAGCGCAGTCCCGGATCGCAACAAGCAACCGAGCCGCTCTCCCGCACCTGCCGTGCCGCCGCCCCATATTTTTCCTGAACCGCGCTCCGGGTTTCTTCTCCAGTTGTATCGATGCTCATTTACAGCGCCTCACATTCGCTTAAGCAAATGTATTAAATATGAATATATTTGTTAATCCGCATATAATAAATTCATGCCGCGCGCCTCAAATATTCCGTACCAGGCTCGCCTCTACGCCGCCTTGGCGGACACCACCCGCCTGCGTCTGCTCAACCTGATGGCCGGTCGCGAGGTCTGCGTTTGTTATTTCGTCGAAATTCTCGGCCAGAGCCAGTCAAAGGTCTCACGCCATCTGGCCTACCTGCGCAACGCCGGCATCGTCGAAGCCCGCCGTGAAGGCAAGTGGATGCACTACCGCATCCTGCCGCCCGCCGATGCTGCTTCCGCGTCAATCCTCAATACTGCGCTCGCTTCCATCAGCAGCGATAAGCAGATGCAGGCCGACCGCGCCAAACTCGACCGCGCCTGCTGCGCTCCGCAAAAACTGGTCCTACCAGAAGGCGCTCCGTCTCCTGTTTTGATCGCGGCGTTCGAGAGATCCTGATTTTAGATGGGCAGGTGTAAGCCCAATAGAAGAGAATAGGACTGCTTATCAGCGGACTCCCTGAGTTTCAGGTCCGAGTGTCTTTGCAACCGGTTCAGTACTTGATCCAGTTCACAGCGTTCTGGCGCTGCTGGATTGACGCTCAAGACGAAATGAGTAAAGCAATCTTCCGGGTAACCGATATGCTTATTGTGCTCTTAGTTTCTAAGGTCAACACGCTCGCGCAGTTTGCCGCAGTGTGGGGTTGGCTCGCGTGGATAGGGCAACAAGTGGCCGCTGCCTTGTTTTATAAGAACAGCCAGCTCGATCAGGATAAAGACTCCGTTCTTCGCTGTCGCTACACGCAGACCAAGGACGGCCACCCATATCCCTCCCTTGGCGGGATTGTTGGTTCGGCAGGCTTCTTGTTCGCGGCAATTATCTCTTTAGCTCTCTTGTCTACAGGGTCGGCGGCAAACGCCCAATCCACAGTGCAGCAGGCTGGCGGATTGCCCACTCTCACCACCACCCGCCAGGCGCACAGCCTGTCCGAGGAGCAAGCCAGCCGCGCCTATCCCATCCATCTGCGCGGAGTGGTGACATATTTCGATCCAGATTATGGGTCCGGCTTTGCAGCCATCTTCATTCACGATTCGACAGGCAGTGTTTTCGTCAAGCATCCCTTCGGCTCGGCGCCTCCCCTCAAAGCAGGGGACATCATAGATGTACGAGGTGTCAGTGCTATCGGCGGCTTTGGTCCTGTCGTTGCCCTGCCGGAAATTCAAGTGATCGGTCATTCTTCTCTCCCAGCGAACCCTCCACTCGTAACCCTACCCCATCTCGAAACCGGAGCCGAAGACGCCCAATGGGTCGAGGTCGAAGGCGTCATTCATGGCGTTCTCGAATATAACCACACCGAGACGCTGATTCTGGGCATGACCGATGGGACGGTCAGCATAACCGTCCAACGAGAAGCGGGAGCCGTGTACTCCAGCTTGATTGACGCCAAAGTCAGAATCCAGGCCAATGCCGCTCCCACCGTCAATAGCCTCGGACAGATGATTGGCGTACACCTGCTGGCGCCCGATCTCTCCACCGTAAAAGTTATAGAGCCGGCGCCTGGCGACCCATTCCGGCAACCGCTCACACCCATCGACAAGCTATTACACTGGGACCAATTCGCCGCTTCCTTTCATCGTGTACATCTGCGCGGAAACGTTACGCTGCAATGGCCTGGGTCGATGCTCTGCATCAAAGACCAAACGAGAGGAATCTGCGCGCGAACCACCCAGCCAATGAAGCTTGCCGTCGGCGACGTGGTCGATGTGGCGGGCTTCGCTGGAACCGAGAACAGCGCGCCCATCCTGGCCGACGCCATCTTCAGCAAATCCAGCAATTCTTCGCTGGTTGCTCCCGTGACGACGACCACCGAGGAGGCTCTACTTGGCAAATACGACTCAGAACTCATCCAGATAGATGGCCAACTGATCGGCTACGATCACACCTCAGCGGATACCACGCTTTTACTCTCTTCCGGAAAAACTCTCTTTCCGGTAATTCTGCCCAAGAGCCTCGCCGGAACCGAAGCAGGCGCTTGGGAAATTGGCAGCAGACTCAGAGTTTCGGGAATTTGCTCCGTCCGCATTGATGCGCAGAGCCATGTCCAGGAAGGGATCGCGACAGTCAATTCCTTTCGTGTTCTCATGCGCTCACCGGCGGATGTAACCGTACTCGAGCGCCCCTCCTGGTGGACGCCCGCGCACGCAATCGTGATGCTGGCATTGGCGCTCACCCTCACGCTCGGCGTACTGGGCTGGGTAGCAGCGCTGCGAAACCGCGTCGCCGAACAGGCCAAGCTACTGCGAGAAAGCGAGGGTCGATTCCGCCACTTGGCGCTCCACGACGGCTTAACTGGGCTAGCTACGCGCCTGCTGCTGCAGGACAGGTTGAATGTCGCTCTGGAAGGTGCGGACCGGAGGAACACTGGGCAAGCGGTGTTTATAGTGGATCTGGACAAGTTCAAGGAGATCAACGATACCTATGGCCACCACGCCGGCGACGAGGTCCTGCGCGTCACGGCAAGTCGCCTCCTGCAAAGTGTCCGCAGTGAAGATACAGTCGCCAGATTTGGGGGCGACGAGTTCGTTGTACTGCTTGCCAATGTAACCGATCTGTACGCCGTCGAGAGGATCGCCGCAAAAATCGTTGAAACACTGGCTGTTCCCATTTCAATTGGCGAACTTCAGTTGCCGGTTTCCGTCAGTCTTGGGATTTGCACAGCCGCCCCCGGAGAGTACGATGCCGATACCTTATTGAGAAACGCCGATACTGCTCTCTACCAGGCCAAAGCCTCCGGTAGGAATTGCTTTCGGCACTTTCACTCAGATCAGCTTCCGGCCTGGTGAAGTGATTCAGTTCATGCTCCAACTGACACTGGGCAGCTCAGCTTCTTATGTGAAAAATGCCCGCTCATATCTGCTATTGCTCTGTGCCCGTAGGAAAATATAGTTTGCCGGCTGCTGCCTCGGATACTCTATTGCCAGACACATGAGCTTCCAACACACTATCGGCTGTATTCGGTACGACTTCCGCGACCTGCGCGAACTACTGGCCAAGGCCACACCGTTTCGATCCGGTGATGCGCTGGCTGGCCTCGCTGCCGAATCAGCTGAGGAACGCGTCTCTGCGCAGTTCGCTCTGGCTGATCTGCCGTTGGCGTATTTTCTTTCGGACCAGGTCGTGCCGTATGAAGACGACGAAGTCACGCGCCTGATTGTAGACATGCACGACGCAGCGGCATTTGCGCCGGTGCGTTCTCTAACTGTGGGCGAACTGCGCGACTGGCTACTCTCCGATGAAGCTACCGGCGAACAATTGCTCGCGCTCGCCCCCGGACTCACACCTGAAATGGCTGCGGCGGTCAGCAAGCTGATGCGCATTCAGGATCTGATTTTGGTCGCATCCAAGATTCGCGTGGTCACCCGCTTCCGAACCACTGTTGGCCTCGCGGGCAGGCTCAGCGCTCGCCTTCAACCCAATCACCCCACAGACTCGCCCATTGGAGTCGCCGCTGCCATCCTGGATGGCTTGCTCCTCGGCTCTGGAGACGCAGTCATCGGAATCAACCCCGCCGGAGACAGCGTCGCCGTCACCACGCAACTACTGCGGCTCATCGACGCCCTTCGCCAGCGCTTCCATATCCCCGTGCAAAGCTGCGTTCTGGCCCATATCACTACTCAGATGAAAGCCCTGGAGCAGGGTGCGCCTGTTGATCTTCTCTTTCAATCCATCGCCGGGACGGAAGCTGCAAATCGCAGCTTCGGCCTCGATCTGGCGCTTCTCAATGAAGCCCATCTAGCCGGCCAATCGCTCCATCGCGGCGCGGTCTGCGCCGACGGTAGTGTGGGTAACAACATCCTATACTTCGAAACCGGCCAAGGCTCCGCGCTCTCCGCCAACGCACATCAGGGAGTAGACCAGCAGACGCTCGAAGCCCGCGCCTACGCCGTCGCCCGGCGCTTTAGCCCTATGCTCGTGAACACTGTCGTCGGCTTCATTGGCCCCGAGTATCTCTACGACGGCAAGCAGATCATCCGCGCCGGCCTCGAAGACCATTTCTGTGGCAAGCTGCTCGGCCTGCCGATGGGATGCGACGTCTGTTATACCAACCACGCCGAAGCTGACCAGGATGACATGGATTCACTGCTCACGCTGCTAGGTGTGGCAGGCGTCAATTACATCATGGGTGTTCCCGGTGCGGACGACGTAATGCTCAACTACCAGAGCACCAGCTTCCACGATGCGCTCTATCTGCGACGTGTGCTCGGTCTGCGGCCTGCGCCGGAGTTTGAATCGTGGCTCGCGGGGGATCACTTTAACCGGCTCTCGATCGAGGCCAATCATCCGGAAAGGCTGCTGACTGCATGAGCAACGAAAATCAGTTGGCACTGGCAGTTCGTCTGCGCGCCTTGACCCCCGCCCGCGTGGGTTTGGGCCGCACAGGCGTCAGCCAGCAGACCCGCGATCTGCTCGACTTCCAGCGATCCCATGCGTTGGCCCGTGATGCGGTCCATGCTCAACTACAGGCGGCCGCATTGGCCAAGGCGATCAGTGAAATCTCCGCTGCTGAAGTTCACGTCCTGCATTCCGAGGCGAAAGACCGTGTGACCTATCTTCAGCGTCCTGATCTGGGCCGCACACTCGACGCAGCAAGCCGGGGCCAGCTCGCCGCTTTGCAACCATCTCCTTGCGATCTGGCAATCATCGTCGCCGATGGCCTTTCCGCACTCGCTGTCGAGCGCCATGCCATTCCATTGTTACGCGAACTGGTTCCACGTCTCACGGGCTTGCAGCTCGCGCCCATCTGCGTAGTCGAGCAAGGCCGGGTCGCCATCGCTGACGAGATCGGCTCGGCTTTGTGTGCCGAACTCTCCGTCATCCTCATCGGCGAACGTCCCGGACTCAGTTCCCCTGACTCGCTTGGCGCGTATATCACTTGGCAGCCGCGCCCCAGTCGCACCGATGCCGAACGCAACTGCATCTCGAATATCCGCGCCGAGGGATTGAGCTACGCACAAGCTGCCGCGCAAATCGCTTTCTATATCACCGCGGCCCGCCGCCGCCAACTCTCCGGCATTGCGCTCAAAGATGAGTCCAACCTGCTTACTGAGCAAGCCCCGCGCTCCATTCAGGAAAAGGAAATCCAATGATCCGTTGGTCGAAGCGAATCGCAATCATTCTGATTGCCGCCTTTGTCATCACTTATCTATGCGACTGGGCAATCTTCCGCCTGCGCGGTTCGCCGCAATCCAAAATCACCATCAACCGTTCCATCGCAATCCCGCTGAAAGGCAACAAGCAGGAGTACGATTACCTCGGCTCGGTTGATCAACCCTGCGCGCAGGCGCTCTTTCCGCAGTCCGGCCTGAGCACCTGCTGGCAACTCCGCCGCAACACCAACCAGATCACGCCAATGTAGCGCCCGTCTGAGTTGCTGCCAACTTGCCTTACTTGCCCGCGGGCGTCGGCTCCGTCTTTGCAGGTGGATTCATCTTGTCGATCAGCGCATCATCCGCAGACTTGGTCAGCCTATTTGCCTTATCGAACTCCGCCTTCGCATCATCCTTCTTCCCCATCGCCCGGTAAAGCCTCCCCAGCCTCCAGTGAATGTTCACATCCTGCGGAGTCAACTTCCCTGCCTCAATCAATTCCTGCAGCGCATCCTCGTGACGGCCGGCGTCGGTGTAGAGAATTCCAAGATCAAGATGCGTCAGCGCCAGCCCAGGGGCCAGCTTCTCCACCTTCTCCATCAATGGAATCGCCAAATCCGCATGGCTCATTTGCATCTCGGCGTCGGCCTCGTACAGCATCGCTTGAATGTGATTCGGATCGTTCGCGAGTTCCGCTTGAAACTCGCTGACCGCCTCCGGATACTGCCGCGCGCCCCACAGCAGGTAGCCCAGGCCAAAGTGCGCCTCCGGCTGCTTCGGATTTGCTTTTACCGCCGCGCGGAATTGCTCTATGGCTCCGGCATGATTCTTTAACTCGTCCTGCGCCTCGCCGGCCAGCATATCCGCCTCTGCGGAATTCGAGTCCAGCAGCAGAATCTCCCGATAGACATCCAACACCTGCCGATACTGCTTCGACCAGAGATAACTGTGCGCCAGCGCCAGCCGCAATTGCAAATTCTGCGGATCAGCCTCAGCCGCCTGTTTCAAGTACGGCGCAGCGGCGAAGTATTCACCCAGCCCGTAATGCGCCATGCCCAGTAGAATCGTCAGTTGCTGCGTCTGCGCTGCGTTTGCCGGCGACGCCTTCAGCAGCGGCTTGAACTCAACAATCGCCTGCTTCAATTCGCCTGCCTTGAAGAGCGCCAGGCCAAGGTTCAAGTGCAGCGCGGGCAACGCAGGACCGAGCGTCATGGCCTTTCGATAATCGATTACTGCTTCCTCGTAATGTTCCTCACGGGCTTCCAGCAATCCAAGATGCGCGTACGGCTCGGGATTCGCGGGATGCGATTTCAGAACCGCGCGCCACGCCGCCTCCGCCTCAGAATTCTTGCCTGCCTGCTCCAGAGCCAGCGCCGCCTGCCGCTGCGTATCAACATTCTTTGCCGCCTGCCCGAAGCAAGACGCGGCCAATACAAATATCAAAATCGCTCTCAGTTGTTTTGTTTTTTTCATGACCCTGTCGAATCAATTTTAGGGGAAGAAGGCAACGAGCAGTGACGGCACAAAGAGAAAGAGCGCGGCAGGGGTTGCCTGCCGCGCCCCGGTGGAGGGTTTTGGTTAGTAAACCAGCTTCAGGCCGAATTCAAACTCTCTCGGATCCTGAGTGCCATTCGTAAGGCCGAAGTTGGCTGCGGGGACACCATTGGTGAAGTTGAAGCTGTTGTTGATGCTGTTGAACTGGGTGTGGTTGAAAGTGTTGAATGCCTCCGCGCGGAAGTCAAAGTGCGCCCGCTCACCGATAGCAAAGGACTTGTCCAGCGCGGTAGTGAAGTTGGTGCGGCCAGGGCCGACAACTGCATCCTTGCCCGCGTTACCGAAGCCAAGGTTCGGACCACCCCACCACGAGGGGGTAGGCTGCGAGAAGTTCGTAGAACTTACCCACTGATAGCCGCCTGCTACCTTCCCCTTGGTGTAAACTGGCTTGCCGGTCAGGTTCGGACGGACACGGTAATCACCGCCCAATCCAACTGTATCCGGGCCGCCTGCACTGGGAGCATCCTGTCCGAGCCAGGGCAATCCCGTCTCAGAGATGACCGTACCGGAGACTTCCCAGCCGCCAAGAGCAGTCTTCTCCAAACCGTTTGCATGGTTGAAGAAAGGCATCTTGTACTCGTAGTTGCCGCTGAAAACCTGGCGGCGATCCAGTGCGCCGGAACCCTTGTCGTACTTCAGGTTCCAGGGATTGTACGAGGGGTTGTTGTTGTCCACGTCCACGCTGCTCTGCGTGTCGTCAATCTGGTGAGCGTAGGTGTAATCCGCCTCGTAGCTCAGGCCATGCTTGTTCTGCTGGCGCAGACCGACCTGGAAGCTGTTGTAGCTGCCGGTCAGCGGATTCTCCTGCAAGCGGATATTGCCGAAACCAGGATACGCTGCTGCATTCAACTTTTGAACGCTCGAAAGCGCCGAATACCCAGGAAAGGTTGTATCTCCAGCGTAATCTGCACGCGTCAGATTCGATGTGCAAAGAGGGAAGTTGTTGATCGGCAGCCAGTCGTTCTGGTGCCATGCAAGGTTGCCCACATACTGCGTGATCAGAATCAGCGAGGGAGCTATTTCGTGCTGCACGCCCAGGCTGTACTGCGCCACGCCAGGATTCGGGTAATAGGTATTCAGAGAGTTGTACGGCCTGAACGAAGGTCGGCGTGGTTGCCTGTGCACCTGCCAGCCAGTTGTAGCTGGTGTTAGTGAATTCAACGTTGGTGGCAGCCGGAGTGCTGATGAAAGGAGCGCGAGCCGGCGGCATCGTAGATGTCGTTGCCCTGGATGCGCTCGTAGAAGGTGCCAAAGCCGCCGCGCAGAATGGTCTTGCCGTTCCCGAACAGGTCATAGGAGAAGCCGACGCGAGGCATGACGGTCTTGTAGTCCTGGCTGAGCAAGGCCGCGCGGAACGCCATTCTGGCCGGCAAGTGCGATGCCGTTCAGATAGAACGGTACCGATCGAATTGGTTACCAGGCCGGGGCTGGTGGAGCAAATGAACCATCCGCGTTGAAAACGGGCGCAAGTCCCGGTTGATACAGCGACGGCTCGAAGTTGGAAACCTGATTGTTGCGCTCCCACACATGCGGCATGGCGTCGTAACGGAAGCCATACTGCAGGCTCAACCGGGAATTCACATGCCAGTTGTCCTGGGCATAGACCGAGATGTTGTTGTTGACATAATGGTTGATCGGATTCGCATTCGACTGGCTGAAGTTGGTGGCAAGGCCGAGCAGGAAGTCCAGGTACGAATCGCCCGTGAGTAGCGGCGCCATTCAGCTTGTCATTGAAGGTGTAGTCACCTTCGGAGTCCTTGCCGATAACCTGGTTCTTGGTGTAGCGGTTGTACCGCCGCCAAACTTCAACTGGTGCTTGCCTTCGGTAACAGAGATAGGCCGAATCTTCGTTATAATCCTCTGCGCCGTTGGTCCAGGGATCGTTTCCGGGACCCCAATTGATGCCAGACCGTCACTGAAGCTCGAGGTCTGGCAGACGGTTGCCCACATCGTTGGCTGTCGCGAAGTAGGTTCCTGTGCTCCAGCCACGTTGGCTTCACAAAGCTGCCGCCCTCCGCTGCTACCGGCATAATGGCGATCTTGTTGCCGTCGTAGTTGAACGCAGCTTCAAGAAGCACGTCGGCGTCAGCGAACCGGTCAGCTTGATCACCGAGCTGTACGACGGGTTGCTGAAGTTGGAGCCGACGGTCGGAAAGTTATCGCTCTGCCACTCCGGAGTGGCCTGAACGGTATCATTCGCGTCATGGATGAAGTGGCCGAAGAGTGTCCACTTGTCATTGATGTTATGGTCGATGCGGAAAAGATCTTCGCGCACGTTGATGGGCAGATGTCCGCCAGACGGAGTGTATTGGTCGGTCGTCAGGTTGGTGGCTGCTGGAAGATTCTTCAGTGTGTTGAAAAGCAGCGCGTTGGGATCCAGCAGATTGCCCGGAATCATGTTGTTCGTAAAGGCTTCCCGCCCGGGGTCAGGCCATCGCCAATGATTGCTTTCGTACAATGAACCCGGAGTAGTATCAATGCCAACGTTAGGAACCAGCAACTGGGATGCACCGCCGTATGCTTGCGGAACTGTGTAAGTAAAGTTGGCGGCAGTGGTGACTTCATCGGCGCCCGGGATCACATTGACCGGGTTGGTCGAAACGCCGTTGACCATCTTGCGCCATTCTTCGTTCACGAAGAAGAAGGTCTTCTTCCTGCTCGTGTTGTAGACATCAGGGATGAACACCGGACCGCCGATGTTGGCGCCGAAGATGTTGTAGCGCAATTCAGCCTTCGGGGTAAGCTGGCCGTTGTTATTGTCAAAGTAACTGTGCGCGTCAATCGCGTCGTTGCGGTCGAACTCCCAGGCTTCGCCGTGGAACTTCTGTGTGCCGCTCTTGATGGACATGGTCACGGTGCCGCCGGAAGCGATGCCGTAATCCGGCGGGATAATTGCGAGGCCAGAACCTGGAACTCGCCCAGCGCGTCCTGCGAAGGCATGACGGACATCTTGCCGCCGGAACCGCGGTCATAAGCCTCGCCGCCGTCCACCAGCCAGATATTGTGCGCCTGGCTCAGGCCGTTGAAGCTGATGGCATAGTTCGCGTTGACCGAGAACGGGTTTTGCGTATCAGGAAGGTTGCCGCTGACGCCCAGGCCCAATGCCGCCAGGCCGATCACGTTACGGCCATTGGTGGGCAGGTCGGTAATCTGCTCTTCGTTGATCAGCGTGCTGACTACGTTCGAGTCGCTTTGCACCGTCAAAGCATCGGCGGAGACAGTGACGGTCGGTTGATTCGGCGCCAATTGTCAGTTTGGCGTCCACGCGGAATGTCTGGGAAATGTTGACCACGACGCCTGTCTGGGTATATGTCTCAAAACCCTTGGCGGTGATCTTCAGGCTGTAGTTAGCGGCGTTCAAGCCGGCAATCTGGTACAAGCCGGAGCCGTCGCTAACGGTGTTTTTTGTTGTGCCAGTCGCCGGATCGGTGAGGGTGATCTTTGCTCCCGGAACCACCGCTCCCGTCTGGTCTGTAACAGTGCCGGTGATCGTGGAGTTAGCCTGCGCAAATGCTGCCACGCTGGCCAATACCAAGAGCAAAGGCAACAGTAGGAACCTGTATCTCGCTTGTCTCATGTGACCTTCCTTTTCAAGTGTGCTGCTGTTTGTTGTTTCGGTTTGCTGTCGCTTCCCGATCGAATCAGGAATGAAGCCGAATTACGTGCATCGGTACTATGGGATCAGCGACTGCCTGCAAGGGCCTTTTCGGCCTCTTCTGGGAGTTTGTCCAAACCAGCGCCTTCTACCGGCGCCGTCGCAAGAAATACAATTTACTACCCTGTTTTGAACTTCAAATCTCCAGCTAGACTCAGTTCCGGCCAACGTAAAATTCCGCGTCGAAAAGCCCCATTTTCTACGTTCAGTGGAAGATAAAAATTACATATCTCCAACTTTTGGGATTTCTATGCTCAAACGTTTAAGTAGCATGGACGGAAAAAACCCTTTCACTAGCCGGGACACATTAAAATCCCTGCACGAAACGCTTGTCAAGCCTTCTCTGAAAAGTTTTTTGTTTTTCGACGCTCCCCGCAAGCACACGGAGAATAAAGATGGTATAAAGCCATTGTTTTAATTTATTTACGCTGGAACATCCGCGCGCTTCTCATTGCATCCGCGCTATATCCCGAAGTTGCCTGGCCGTCGCTTCCAGAAAGGTTTCCACAGACGCCCCAAGAGGCGTCTCCAATCCAGACTTCGCCTGAATCGCCGCGGCAATGCGTTCAGCCAACGTGTGCCGTGTCTCCAGACTCATATCCAAACGGCGAGCAAAGAAGCCTTCCAGCACCTGCAAGTCGCTCGCTGCAAGTTTGGCAATTTCCGCAGCGGGCAGCGTCAAAGCGGTATGCGGTTCCGGCTGCGGCGCAACCGGAGTGTAAATCTGCGCAGTGAAGGTCCGCGCGCCTCCCTCGCCCGCCCAGGCGGGCGTTTCCTCCTGCCGGTCGCGGACGACTAACGTCCCTGCGGCCAAATCGCCCAGCCGCTGGTGCTGCTTTGTGGCAAACACGGTAATCACGCCAACCGCGTAGATCAGCGGTATCGAGTCGATCACCCGCACCAGATTCCGCGCCAGCGACTCAAACAGCCCGATAGCCCGCCCGGAGCGCTGAATCACGCGGATCCGCGCCACACGCTTGCCCGGCGTGCGCCCGTTCCAGAAAGCCTCAAAGAGCGAAAAATATCCCCACCAGAGCGAAAACGTCAAAATCGTATAGAAAGCCGCAGTCCACTGCGCCGTGCGTTCGGAGTAAGCGGAGATCCCAGGCAGAAGAAAATTGGAAAGCCACCAAAGAAGCAGCAATCCAGGAATCAAAATCAGATAATCGATCAGCATCGCAATAAAACGGCTGCCAATACCGGCCAGCGGCATCTCAATATCCACCAGTTCAGGGGTGTCGATGTTAAGCTGATCTGAAACGTAGTCCATGGCACAAGTCCTCTCCAACCAGTGGATTCTCAAGCGCCGGCCCCACTGGGACCGGCTGGCGGCTCTATTGGCTCAGGCAGACGCCGGTGGCCTCGGCCAGCTCTCACGGGCGGAGTTGCAGGAGGCGGCCCTGCTCTACCGGCAGGTCGCTTCTGACCTCTCCGTGCTGCGCCAGGACGCAACTGCCCGCACCTATGCGCACCATGTGAATCAATTACTGGCTCGCGCTCACCATATCATTTATTCCGGCAGAAAGACTAATCTGCTCACCGCATTCCGGTTTCTCCGCGACGAATATCCGGCTATCTTTCAGCGGCAATTCGGCTATGTGATGGCCTCGGTCACCATCACCGCCCTATGGGCCATCATCGGCGCGGCCATCACCAGCGCCCGCCCGGAGTTCATGCGCCACTTCGTCGGCCCTGAGATGATCGCCACCATGGAACGCCACGAAATGTGGACAAAATCCGTGGTCAGTATTGCCCCGCAGGCCTCCAGCGCCATCATGACCAACAATCTCTCCGTCAGCTTCATGACTTTTGCCAGTGGCATTGTCTTTGGAGTGGGAACCGTCTTTTATTTATCGTTCAATGGCCTCTTGCTCGGCGTCATCGGCATGGCCTGCCATCAATACGGCATGTCGGTCCTGTTATGGAGCTTCGTCGCGCCGCATGGTTCGCTCGAATTGCCCGCAATTTTTATCGCCGGCGGGGCAGGGCTGCGCCTTGGCCACGGCATGCTCTTCCCCGGCGCGCTGCGCTGGAGAGACTCTGTCGCCTACGGGGGAATAGAAGCAGCCATGCTTGTCTCCGGCATCATTCCCATGCTCTTCATCGCCGGCATATTGGAAGGCTTCCTTGATCCATCCGACGTACCGCCCATCTGGTTCAAGTTCACTCTCGGTGGAATGCTTTTCACTCTGTTGCTCTTGTGGCTCTTACGCCCGCTCAAAACTGCGGCTTCCAATTCATAGCTGAAATCAATGTTATTTGTAGGCAAATTTGAGCTATGCACTGGAAGTTGACTTATATTTGTTTCCGAATATCCGCCCCACCCCGCGCAAGATAGCTTTCACCGGCCACTGTTCATCATTATCTGGAAAGAAAATCTCTCCTGTGCGCTTTGCCTCCGGCCGGTAATACCAGCGCTTGAGCAGCGCCATATGCCCTTGCCGCAGCGTTGCCGATACCGGTTCGCCTGTCTCTGTCAGCACACCAAGCGCATCTTTGAATCGCTCCTCCAGCACATCGCGCCCCACGCGCACCGGCTCTTCAATCACAGCCTGTCTCCAGCACAGGTTCAATCGCCATCGGCTGCGCAAACAGCGACGTCGAACCCGACTGCTCATTCTGGATTCTCATTCCCAGAGTCGAAAATCCAATCGGCCCACGCAGCATTCCTCCGTCATACAGAAAGACAGCGACCTCATCCGGTTGCGCCGACTCCTGCAATATCACTACCCGTAACTGCCCCAGCGGACGCACCAGTTCCGAAGCCAGCCCGCGTACGCTCTCCACCCGCAGCACCTGCGCATGAATCGCCGCGGCGCTCTCGAAATCAAGATTCGCCGAAGCCTGATCGCGCTCGGCGCGCAGCACAACCAGCTGGCTTTCACCCCGCGTCGCGAGAAAACTCTCGACAGCCGCAGCCTCTTCCGCATACCGCTCATCCGTGCAGCCTTTGTAGCAAGGCGCAAGGCACATTTTCATTTCCGAATACACGCATCCCGGATGGCTCGGATTGGGATCGAGATCGTCTGTGCAGCGGCGCAGCAGAAACAGCTTCAGCGCCTCGTCCACATAACGCTCCGCCGCCGTGCGCGAAGCAAACGGCCCATAGGCCCACTCTGCCTCACGCAAGCTGGGCCGGTGCGTCACAGTGATACGTGGATAAGGATTGCTTCCCAGATAGCGCACAAACGCCGGACTGCGCAGATGCATGCGCTCCAGCGACTTTGCGCCATAGACTTTTTCAAGAAGAGAGAACTGCGTGAGCAGCCCTTCAAAATCCGAGCCGGTCAGCCGCCACACAATCCGTCTGACTCTGCCCGCCAATTGCAATCGCCGCGGATGCTTCAATGAGGGCTGCAACAGCCGTTCCAGCCGCCCGCGCAAATTCGGCGTACGCCCAATATACGGCTCCGCATGAGCATCCGCACCATAAAGCGCAAATACCGCCGCTGATTGGGGAAGCTGGACCAGCGCGGCCTTGGCATCCGCAGGATCAAACGCAAGAGTCTGCATGTCAGTCAGCACGCGCCTTCGCTCACGCCCCCGCAATCGTCATGCCGTCAATCCGCAGCGTCGGCGAGGCCACCGATCCCCTGAAAACCAGATCGTTGCCAATCGCACTCACATGCATCAACATCTCGCCCAGATTGCCCGCGACCGTCACTTCCTCCACTGCATGGGTCAGTTCCCCATTCTCAATCCAAAGGCCGGTTGCGCCACGCGAGTAATCGCCGGTGACCACGTTCACGCCGAAGCCCATCAAGCTGGTGACATAGAACCCCGCCTTCACATCGCCGATGATTTCCTCGGGCGTCACTGTGCCCGGTTCGAGATAAAGATTCCCGCAACCAATCCCCGGCGTGCCCGCCAGTCCCCGCGAAGCATTGTGTGTGGACTTCATGCCCAGCTTGCGCGCGGTGTAAGTATTCAGCAGGTAATTGCGCAACACGCCGCGCTCCACCACCACCGTGCGCAGCGACGGCAACCCCTCGCCATCGAAGGGTGAGGTGCCAAAGCCGCCCATCCCCGTCGGCAACAGCATCGTGTTGTCGTCGATGATGGTCAGGTTCGCGCCGGCAATCTCACTGCCCAGCCGCCCGGTGAGAAAAGACGCGCTGCGCCAGATCGCATCCCCCGAAGCCGCTTCAAAGACCGATCCGATCAGTCCCCTCGCCACCTCCGGAGCAAAAACAATTGGCGCCTGCTGCGTTTCCACCCGCCGCGCGCCCAGCCGCCGCAGCGTTCGCCGCGCCGCCTCTTTCCCTACTGCTTCCGGTGATTCAATATCGGCAAACCGCCGCGCGCTCGACCACCAGCCGTCGCGCTGCATCGCGCCATTCGCATCCTGCGCTAGCGGAGCAGCGGATACACCCGCATAACTTGTCCGATAGCCGCCCACAAAGCCGCGCGAGTTAGCCAGCGCTTTGCGCCCGGTCGCCGCTTCAAAGCTGCCGCCATCGGAGTTGGTAATGCGCGCATCGCTGGCCAGCGCCGCCGCCTCTGCCCGCCGCGCCCACTCGATCCGCTCCGATCCCGAGAGCGAATAGACATCTTCGTCGAAGAGGTGCAAGTCATCAGCCAACGAGCCAAACTCGCCCGCCTCCGGCAGCCCGGCCAGCGGGTCCTCTTCCGTCACCTTCACAAGCGCCATCGCGCCATCCACAAGCTGGCGAATCCCGTCCGGCGTCAGGTCGCTCGTCGAAGTCGACGCAGATCGCTTGCCATGAAAAACCCGCAGTCCCAGCCCGCGCGAACCGGACTCCTTCAACGTCTCCACCTCGCCCATGCGCACCGTCACGCTGAATTCGTCGCCCTCACGGGCAACAGCCTCGGCATCGCTGGCACCGGCTTTCATAGCCAGCGCCACAACGTTTGCGGTCAGGGATTCAAGATCAAGAGCGGTCAGTTCAGGTTGAGCAGCGGATTGAGGCATGGCTTCAAACTATCAAACTTGGCGAAGCTCTGCTTGGCGAAGTGCTGCAGTTGGCGAAGTACTGGAGCGCAGGCCGAATTGATCCGCCGAATCACAAACCTCTTCGACCCGCGCCGCTCCGCATCTTAAAAGCGGCGCTTACGAAGCCACTGCCAGCTCCGCCGTATGCGCCAAGCGCACCGAACCTTTGCGCGGACCGCGTTTGCGCGCGCTCATTACCTTGATGCGCTCCAGCAGCTCCTGCGGCGTGCAGTTCTTCTTCGCAATCAGCGCATCGGCCGCATGGATTTCGCCGCCCATCTTCAGCAGGTCGCCCAAAAGAATCATCGGCACATGCGGAGCGATCTGTTTGAGCCGGTCGGTCAGTTGATGGCCGTTCATTTGCGGCAGGCCAAAATCGGCCAGCACCAGGTCAATCTGGTTTTCGTTAAAGAGCTCGATTGCATCTCGTCCGTTGGTGGCGGAAACCACTCGGTAACCGTTGGTTTCCAGCATAAACTTCCGCACGGAAAGTTCCTGTTCGTTGCTATCTACACAGAGAATGATCTTCTTGGGCCGCATAATTCGTAAATCCGTTCCTTTGTTAATTTGTTTTTGCCACAGAGATGCGACTCCCCGTGCGCCCCGCTAAAGGGCGTCATGGGTTGAGGCATCCCAGGGACCTCTCACCGGGAATACAGCCACACCTTGGCCTATGCCACGCAGATCTGCAAGAGCGCGCACATCCTGTCCAGATGTGCAGCAGCGCAATATTGCATTCGGCATGTGAACCAAGGCGCGTGTGCCAATATTCCCGGCAGAGATGTGTTTGGTACCTGGGGGCCAGACCGGAAAAAGTGCCGGTTAATTTCCTGCAATGTTTGCCAAGATTACGATCCGAGTCCCCTTCTGCAAAGAGAGAAATAAAAGCGAAATCTGAGATGTAAATCTCCCTGTAACAATTGATAATTTGATAGCTCTAACTCATGCTGTCACTTGCGCCGTTGAAACCCTGTTGAAAGCATGTGTATCAGGGCAGGAAAAGCTGTCCCTTTGCCACACAAACAGTGCTGCCCCCGACGCGCACATCGCTCAGTTTTGCCGATTCACAATTTGCGGAAAGATACAAATCGCTGGGCCGGCCCATCTCAACGCCCTGCCGCAGGTGCACACGCTCGCCCGCTTTCACCGCACCCCGCGCGACAAGATAACTGATCGCGCATCCCGCCGCTGAACCCGTCGCCGGATCCTCGCCGCCGTTGAACTGCATCCGCGCGCGAAATTGGGGCCTCTCTCCTTTACTCTCTTCATCCGATTTCAACACCGGACCAAGCACAAAAAACCACCGCGCTCCGCGCTCTCGCAGCCATGACGTCGCCTCCTCCTGCCGCACCCTCAATCTCGCCAGCGCCTCGGCTGAACGCAGCACAACAATCGCAAAGGCCGTGCCCGTAGACACAATCTGAGGCGGCAGAGCAGCATCGAGATCTTCGCTCTTCAATCCCGTCAGCCGCGCGACTTCCGCCGGATCAAGCTCCACTCCAAACTCCGGATCGCGTTGCCGCATTTCGCCGAAGTTCCCCGCGCCGGCAAAACGCACCGGCACCGCGCCCACATTCAGCGCCAGCGTCACCGTCTCATCGCGTATCGTCTCCGGCGCGTGGTCACGCAGCACGCTCGCCGTTCCCAGCGTCGGATGCCCGGCAAACGGTAGCTCTTCCTGGGTCGTAAAAATCCGCACTCGCACCCCTTCAACCTGCTCTACAGCCGCCGTGCGCCGCTCTATAAAGGTCGTTTCAGAAAGATTGAACTCCCGCGCAATCGACTGCATCTGCGCATCGGAAAGCCCGCCAGGATTGAAGACCACCGCCAGCGAATTGCCCTTCAGTGGAGTCTCGGTAAAAACATCGACGATGAAATAGTCAAGAACCGGCATCGCTTGACAGGCCTCCGTGAAGGCTCTAGTGTACATTCATTCTTGTAGACGCATCGGTGGCGAAGCGGTTATAGCGAAACCAGGGATGGTGTGCCCAGAAAGCACAGCCGTCCAGTTGACGCGATCATCCCGGAGCGGCAATCTTGCGCGAAGCTCAACAAGACACGGTTACCCAGGTTTAGTTCTAACGCGCAAGTCTGCAAACCTGTATGCGCAGGTTCGAATCCTGCCCGGTGCTCCAAATACCTTCCGTATTATTCACCTTTAGAAAACAACAAGGGCCGCAGCCTCTGTCAGAGAAGTAACGGCCTTAGTCTTGAATCGTCTCTATTGAAGTGCTGGAGAGTTGAATGGTGGGGGAGAAAAATGGAATGTGTAATTGGAATGGATAACTTACCGCCACCTTAATCTGGCATCCCTGGCTGTATTGATTGCATGCGCTACCGGTCGCCGTTGCGGTCAGCCATGTAACCGTGATGTCGCTTGCCGTCAGGTTGACTCCGCCCGGCGCCTTGCTCAATATGTAGTTTTGCACGTTGGCCGCCGTCGCCTGGCAACCATAGCTGGTTACTGACGCACAGGTGCCTGTCCAGTCCGAACCGCGCACCATTGCATATCGCGTCCCCTGCTGAGCGGCCATCGCTATGAAATTCTCTGTATAGAGCGCCAGAGAGAACTCAATAATGCCGAAGAACAAAGTCAAGAAAATCGTCGCAGCCACTGCGAATTCAAGTATTTCGGATCCTTCTTCCTCACAAGCGATGACCTTTACTCTCCTCATCTTGATCCCTCAACATTCTCTCGGCAACGTAAATCTCTTCCGAATCGCATCCCACTAATTACCGCGTATCGTGGCTGTGTTGGACAAAGTGATTGGGGTTGGGATTCCAGGCCAGGGAACCAGCGTGTTATAGGCTACCGAGGCTTTGACTTGGACCCTGTAGACAACATTGCTGCCCCGCGTACCGCTCACATTGCAGGTTGGAGTGGTGGTGCAGCTTGCCGTGTACGAACTGCCATCGCTGCATTCACAGCCCCATGTGGGCGTCGCCACCGTCAAGTTCGCCACATCTGGAGCGCTTTGGGTCGCCGCCGCGGTCATGCCCGCCGTGCTGCTCGGATTTTGCGATCCGTACTCTGCTCCGGCATGTGCGGCGTTCGCCACCTCAAGGATCAGATAGTAAGCGCGGCCAAGATCAATGGCCCCAAATACAAGAAGCGTCAGAAGTGGAATCACTAAAGCCAACTCGACGAGGGCTGCGCCATCGGTGGCTTTGCAGTGGGCGCAGAGACGCGCTAGAGAATTCATCGGTTACTCCGCCAGTGCTGTAGTTGTGGAACCGTCCCCAGAGCCGCCACCACCAGGGCAAACTCCACCCGGCATTGAGGAACAACTAAGGGATAAGGTTGAGTTCACCATCAGTGATTGCGCAACGACCATGCCGTAGGCGGCTCCGGTACTGCCGCCATTCAGCGTAAGCTGCGCGTCGGGAAGGTAGATTGCCCCTTTCCAACTCGAATTGGAAGCCGAATCCAGGTTCATCTGACTGCTGTTGTTTGCAGCCTCCCAGATCAACATCCCATCGATTGCGCCATTGGTTGGGTTGGAAGTAGGAGCGGACAGAGTCATTTGTGCGGCGCTGTTCATGTTGAGCTGCCCACTCGCCATGTAGATAGTCACGCCGGCTCCAGTAAGATTCACCCCGCCAACATTGATGCCGCCGGTGAAGTAATACAGGCCGGGATTCAGGGTTACTGTATAGCCGCTCCCGTTAAAATTGAGGCCCGAATAGGCGCCAGGCTGCAATGTTGTAGCGGCACTGACCGTACCAACGTTCGTCGTGGAATTAGCCGGTTGGGTGGGCACAGTCAAAGTGCCGGCTGTAATTTCAGCAGCAAAGGGATCCGGCACGGCCGATGAGCCTGTCGTAGGCGCGGGGGTATAAGTTCCGCCATTATCCGTGACGCCGCCCTTTACGTTATAGGAGCCGACATTCACTGTGGCGCCGCTGTTCTCCATCACTGCGGGCGACCCGCTTGAGTCCACCCAGAGGCCACAGCTGGAACCCGTCCCATCCGTGATGCTGGCTCCGGAATTCAGTGTCAAGGTTTGGCCGCTAGACCCGGTGATAACCAAGCACGGACTGGCGGGCAAGGATTTGCCGGCTTCAGCCCGGGCTGAGAGCTGGACTGTAGTGACACCAAAAATCCCCGCAAAGTAGGTTGGCGCCTTCTCAGAAACCACAGCTTCCACATAATTTATTTCCCCGGTATTCGGATCGCCGCCCAACGCGCAGGGGCCGTTGTTAAGCGTCAGAAGAACCTGACCCGCCGCCCCAGACGCCGCCGCGCATTGTGTGAATAGGGTAGGAGAGGCGTTGCCGCCTTCCGTGATCGCCGATGTCGCCGCGGTTTGCATTACGCTGCAGTTTGCCGTCCCGGAGCACGCGCTCACCTCCAGCGCTCCGGCCATTGCGGCGGAGTCGGCAAGCGTCTGCAACCGGCGCTGTGTGTAGTAGAGATTGCCTGCATCAATAGCTAATGCCAAAAACGACATCAGCACTGTGAGACTCAGTGCCGTCAGGACGAGGATATTTCCGCTCTCGTCACTGCATATCTTCATTTTCTGCCCCACATTCTCCATCCACACTTATCTTCTCTGCCGGCGCAGCAGCCCGCGCTCTGCTTTCAGGGCAGGCACAGCAATCTGGCGCAATGCGCACAGACGGCCCAGGAAAACTCCCTCGGGATCTGAACATTTGTATCGGCAAATATTGGCGGAACAATAGGACGAGACATGAAAAATAATTCACGAACAACAAGGGCCGCTGCCTCTGTTCAGAGATGCAACGGCCCATTGCTGCGCGGCTCTGACGAGGAGAAAACTCAGAGCGCAATCAGAGGACGGGGAAGCCGCGCTCTGGATCGATCCAAAAACAGCCGCATGCGAAGCGCCTCGGTGCGCTGAATGGCCACTAAGCGCATCTGCCGCCGGATATGATCACCGTCCGTCAGCAGGTCCACCTGGGCCTCGTCCCACTCCGCATCCCGCTCCAGCCGTTCAATCCGCTCTTCCACCGATTTGCGAAACCGGGGGCTGATTTCAAATCCGTCGTACGCAGGCACATTCGCCGCTTCCGGCATACGGTTTGGCTGTCGATCAGACGTCATGGCTGGCTCCTGAAGATGGCAATAATTTCGCAGCTAAAAAAATTCCGGCCAAAGGCTAAAGTTTTTCTAACCTCTGCCGATATTAGATGCGAGTAATTCTTCGCGCTAGATTACTACCTGGAAAAACCTAGGTAATTAACTGTATTGAAATTGGACAAAATAGTACCTTCTGCCATGAAATCTGTGCATAACTTGGGTGAAATAAGTCTTTTGCCGGTTCTAATCTTGAGGCGAAGGCGCAAAATAGCCCTTCCGCGCCTGTACTTTTAATCCATCCCCGCGGCATTCCACCGCTATATGACGATAAGTTCCGTCGCGCTTTGTATTGCTGGGCGTATAGCTGGCCACATACTGTGTCCGCAGCTCTTCCTCAATCTGCTCAAAAGCCGCTTCCAGCTTTTTGCCGTTGTTGCCGACATTGATCACTCGGCCGCCGGTCTCCTCGGTCATCTTCTTCATCGGAGAGTAACCGTAGTACCCCATCCCCTGGCTCAGATACCCCTGCACATCGGCAATCAGAATCACATAGACAATCGTGTTCGATCTCTGCGCCGCGGCAATGGCATCGCCAATCTTCTTGCGGCTGCCTTCGTCCTCGCCGTCGGTCAGCAGAATCATTGCCTTGCGCCCCGACTCCTGGTTCAGCTTTTCATTTGCTGCCAAATAAACCGCGTCGTACAGCAGCGTCCCCTTGGGGTCGCCGATCGTCGGCACAGTGCCGCCCCCGGCTCCCGGAATCCCCGCCGCGCCATTGCCGCCGGCCGTATTGATCTCCGCCTTGTTCAGAGCTCGCGAGAGCAACCGTGCGCTGTTGGTAAAGTCTTGCAGCAGGTCCACGTCCACATCGAAGGAGAGCAACAAATGCCTCATCCTTCTGCTTGATGACCCGCTCCAGAAACTGGCTCCCCGCCTGCTGTTCCAGTGGCAGCACCCGCTGCTGGCTGCCCGAGGTGTCCAGCAGAATCCCCAGCGTCAGCGGCAGATGGGTCTCAGCGATAAAGCTCTTGAGCTTCTGCGGCACTTTGTCTTCGAGAATTGTGCAGTCATCCTGCGTCAGGTGCGGAACCAGATTGCCATCCTTGTCCTTGACGGTAAAAAACATATCCACCAGGTTCACATCGACCTTGAGGGTGGTCAGCGGCGCTTCGTCCACCTGCGCGGCCGGAGCGGTGCTCACCGGCGGCGCGTCCGGCGAGGGCGCAAGTTGGCCCCACGCCACGGCCGACAGCCCCGGCAGGCCAAATACGAGAGCGGCAATTCCCAGTCGGATGCGCATGCAATTGTTTAGACGAAAATGGAACCTCGAAGACAGCATACCGGAACTCTTTCCTTTCCAGAGGGCAACCTGCGCGCTTCTCGCGCGTCTGATACTCTGACGAGTGCAGCCCTCTTGTGCCCAGACCGGGACAAAGGGCGCATGTGCAGCCTTCCGGGGCCGCGCGCTGAGTCTGCGGAGGAAGAAAAATCTTGAAGCCTGCTTTGACGGCAATGGCGCTGGCTGCGCTTCTGAACGTAACCCTGGGGTCCATCGCCCAGCAGCAATCTCCTGTGCCCGATGCGCCCACGCCGCAGGCCGCACCACTCTCTGAGATCAAGGACCAGATCACGCCCGGCATCGGCACAAAGCCCGCCGCGCCCGGTGCCTCGACGCCGCAAGCACCCCCCGCTACCAGTCAGTCAACCTCAGAGGAGCCACCGGCTGGTCAGGCTCCATCGAGCCTGCCACCCACCCAGGAGGGCAAAGACGATTTCCAGACCACCGCGCCAGAGCAACCCGAACCGGGCCAAGGCTTCGAAAAGATCAGAACCACAATTCGTCTGAACGTCAACTTTGTCGAAGTCCCAGTCACCGTAAAGGACGACAAAGGCAAGCTCGTCGCCGGACTCACCTATCGCGACTTCAAGGTTTACGAAAACGGCGCCCGTGAGCCGCTCCACCTCTTCACCGTCGATCCCTTCCCGCTCTCCATCGCTTTCGTCATCGATCAGGGCCTGACTCCGACGTGATGGCCAAGGTCAACGACTCACTGGATGCGATACAGGGCGCGCTGACGCCCTATGACGAGGTCGCGGTCTTCACCTACGACCACATGACTGCATGAGAAGACTGGCTTCACCGGCGCGCAGAGCAACCGTCTGCCCGCTGTGCTGGCCCTGACCAAGGCGACGGGAACGGAAATGATGCAACCTGTCAGCCCCGGCGGCCCCTTCGGCAGTTGCAGTATCATGGTGAGCGGCGGCTGTGCGGATCCCAATATCCAGAGGGGTGGGTCAGCTGGGCCGACCGGCGGCATGGCAATGCCTGAAAAGGAGATCCACACCCTCAACGACGCCATCCTGGCCGCAGCCAAGGAACTCTCCACCCGTCCCCAAGGGCCGCCGCCGCATTATCTATGTCATCTCCGACGGCAAGGAATACGGCAGCAAGGCGAAGCTTTCCGAGGTGATTCGCTACCTCGAAACCAACAAGATCGCCGTCTACGGTACGCTGGTGGGCGACTCGGCCCGCTGGGGCGAGGGCTACGTCAGCCGCATCCATCTGCCCTTCACGATGTACGACAATATCCTGGCCAAGTACACGCTGGCCACCGGCGGCACAGCTGGACTCCGAGCGCAACCTGAACGGCATCGAGAAGAGCTACGCCAAGATCGCCGAAGAGGCCCGCACCCAGTACACGCTGGGTTACTATGAGCCACCAGCCATTCATCGACGGCAAATTCCGCAAGATCGAAGTCCGCGTCGACCGCCCCGGCGTCGAGGTAATCGCCAAAACCGGCTACTACCCCTCCGGCCAGGATGTGAAGTGATACTGTCAGCAGAAATATGATGCGGTCGTCCTGAGTTTAAAATGATGCTGTCGCTAAGTTTCATATGATGCCGTCGCTGAGCATTAGATGCTGTCTCTCAGTGTCAAATGACGCTGTCATCCTGAGCGGAGCGAAGTCGAAGGACCTGCATTTTGCCTTGCTGCACACGCTAGAGAGGGGTGCCCCAGGTCCCTCGCTTTCGGGGACCTGGGATCTGAAGCACAAGCCCCACTGGACTACCGCCTATATCCTGAAACATATTCCGGCACAGGTGTCCCCTCCGCCAGCAGCGCATCCGCCACCGGCTCTCCGGCAACCTGACGCAGCGGCAGAACTCCCGCCCACACCGGCAGCGCATAGTCCTCTTCATCGTCCGCCGGAGGCCCCACGCGCGTCTTCGCCGATGCCTCTTCAATCTCGAACTCCAGCACCGTCGTCGCCTTCAGTTCCTGGCTGTTCGGCACCCGCACCTCAGCCCAGCGCCCGGCAATCAGGTGATCGCTGATCACCCGCAGCGCCTCACTTTTAGCCTCTTCGCTTTCTATCTTCCGCGCCGTTCCAAAGGTCACCACTGAGCGGTAATTCATCGAATGGTGAAAAGCGGACAGCGCCAGCACCAGCCTGTCCACCAGCGTCACCGTCACGCACGCCGGAACTCCCGCCTCCAGCGTCCGCATCATCCGGCTGGCCGCCGACCCGTGCAGGTAAAGCTTTTCTCCCTCGCGGCCAAAGAGCGTGGGAATCACAAAGGGCTGCCCATCCACGCTGAAGCCCACATGCGCTAGATATGCAGCGTCAAGAATCGCATTCACCTGCTCGGTTTCGTGAGAGCCGCGGTTCGGCAACCGGCGAAGCTTTGTCCGTTCACTCATGGTTTACTGTCCTTCAGAAATTTTCGGTCCGGGAATCGGCTTTCAAAGACAAGGGGACGAATGTCAGAGTGCGGCCCTGACAAAAAACTCGCAATTGTCCTGGAAGGTTCGATCTCTGATCGTGAAGAGCCGCCCACACCATGCTCGCTGTCATCCTGAGCAAAGCAAAAGACCTGCTTCCGATCCATTTTCACCAAGGTGGTAGCGCCGGGTGCCCCACCCTCGCGACGTACTTGTTCTTGTCGCTAGGGTGGGAGCGTACACCCGCACTCTGCAATGTGAAGATGTACGTGCGTCGCTCTTACTTCTGCTCTGTAGGCGCAGTCGCCGCCGGCGCGGGAGCCGCGCTCGCCTGCACATTCGCCGCTGGCGCGGCCGGTTCACCCTTGATGCCTTCTTTGAAGCCCCTCAATCCCTCGCCTAGCCCTTTGCCCAGCTCCGGTAGCCGCTTGCCGCCAAACAGCACGAGCAGGATCACTCCAATGACCAGCAGGTGGGTTGGCTGTAATAGATCACCCATGATTCATCCTCCGAGCGCGCCGCATACCCGCGCGCCGCCTCACCGTTTATTGTCGCACAAAGCCACTCTGCACGGCTGGCGCAGTCGTTAGACCTTTTCTTCAATCGGCTTTGTATCAGGGCTGGACTTTAGTCCAGCCGCAAATGCGCCCCAAAAGACTCGGGCTTTAGCCCCTGAGGGAATGCATCCCCAAACCGATCAGCACAATACTCTAAAACTCGGTTACGCTCAGCACATTCCCGTCCGGGTCGCGAAACCAGGCAATCCGCGCCCCGCCCGGCGCTTTCCAAATGCCCAGCGGATCGCCGTCATTCAGTCCCGGATACCGATTAAAGACCACCCCGGCTGCCGTCAGCCGCTGCACCGTCTCTTCAATTGACTCCACTGCCCAGCCCAATACGGTTGACTCAGTCGGCTCGAACTCGCCAACCGGCGTAACGCGCAGCATGGTTCCGTTGGCGTCGAAAACCAGCGCAAACGGCTTTTCGTCCTCCACCAGACGCAGTCCCAGCAGGCCTTCGTAGAAGGCCCGCGCCCGCACCGGGTCGCTTACGTGGACAAATGCAATCAGCTTGCTTCCACCAAGAATCGAATTCTCTGCCATTTCAGGTCCATTCCGCAGTGGGTTTGGGTGCCCCTGCTCCCGCTTCGATCACCTCGGAGAGCACTCCTCTCGTGCGAGCGAATAGCGAGCGTCTGCCCCACCGCAGGTGGTTATCGCCGCCCAAAACCCCGTGGCCGTACCGGCGGCGTCACCGGCAAATCCGTCTTGCCCGTCGGAAAAACCGCCAGAAACCGCTCCTGCCCCTCGCCTGAACTGGCAGTCTCCACGCCTTCAATATCCCGGAAGGCCATATGCATCTCCCGCCGCTCCCGGCTGTTCATCGGCGGAAAAGCGTACGGAATCCCAGTCCGGCGCACCTTCTCCGCGGCAGTCTCCGCCTGTAGTCGCAACTCCTGTACATGCAACGCCTTGAAATTTTCCGCATCAAAGCTCACCAGCTCCTGCTCCCGCTGGTCCAACCGCAAAATCTGCGCTGCAATCGTTTCCAACGCGCGGAGCATCTCCCCGTTATGCTGGGTGGTCAGCGGCGCGTCCGGCCCGGCCAGCTCCACACAGAGAGAACCCTCCGGGCCAGATGCGCCGTCCCCGGCCAGGATGCGGTATTTGAGGCGCATCCCCCCTAGTTTGTTCAGCGTGGAAAGAAATCCGGCTATCTTCTGTGCGGCTTGTTGCAGGTCTTCGATTGGCATGACAAACCAGTATCGCAGAGACAGGCCTCAAATGGAGCCTGAAATTTCCAGCGAACCAACTGCTTTCCATAAATCCCTCGAACTTTAGTTAGAGAAAACCCTCCACCCAGTACGCACAAGTCAAAGCCTGAAAAAACGGAACGCAAGCCACTTCTTTTCAGCGATTCCGGCATAAATCTCTGCGCCGGGGAATCACTTCGCAAATTCCGGTAGGGGGTAGACAAAATCCAAATGAATCGACTTTCACCCAACTGCATCTGATCTGGATATGCCGCCCCCAAGAGCTTAGCCGCCCTGCCGATCTACGGCCTCCCGGCACACCACAGCTGCGCATCCCGAAATCAGCCCTGCTAGGGCAAAAATTGATCCCCCGAGTGGAAACCAAGCCGTCAATCGTGGTAGTGTCCAACTTTTGCGGGCATTTTTTCCCGGAGAGGGAAAGCCCCACCCCGGCTCGGGCGGTCTTTGTCCGCCCCTGAACCGGAGAAAATCCCATTTTTGCTTGTCTGGGTAGCCGGACAAGGTAGAGTGAGATTGACATTAAGGATGGAAATGAGCAAATCACTGGTTATCGTCGAGTCCCCCGCCAAGGCCAAGACGATTGAGAAATACCTGGGCAAAGGCTTCGAGGTGCTGGCCTCGGTCGGCCACATCATGGACCTGCCCAAGAACGATATTGGCGTAGAGCTGGACAATCGCACCTTCGAGCCGACCCTCGTCGTCTCCCCTGGCAAGGAAAAAGTTGTCGCTCAGTTGAAACGCGCCGCGGCCAAGGCCGACGAAATTTTCCTCGCGCCTGATCCTGACCGCGAAGGCGAGGCCATTGCCTATCACCTCGCGATCCAGCTCGGCACCAACGCCAAGGAACGGAAAAAGATCCGCCGCGTCACTTTTAACGAGATTACAAAGAAGGCCGTGCAGGACGCCTTCAAGCACGCCCGCGATCTCGACCAGAACCTCGTTGACTCGCAGCAGACCCGCCGCGTCCTCGACCGCCTGGTCGGCTATCAGATCTCTCCGCTGCTCTGGGATAAAGTCCGCCGCGGCCTCTCCGCCGGTCGTGTCCAAACCGTCGCCGTTCGCCTCATCGTCGAGCGCGAACGAGAGATCGGCGCATTCGATCCCGTCGAGTACTGGACCCTGGATGCGTTGTTGCACCCGGAAAAGCAGCCCACCGTCTCGCTCAAGGCCCGCTTCGTCGGCATCAACGGCGAGCCGGCCCGCGTTGCCAACGGAAAAGATAAAGACGGCAAAGAGCTGTTCATCTCGAATGCGATGGCCGGCAAAAAGTCGATGGACGAAGTTGTCGCAGCCCTCGAACATGCCAAGTGGTCGCTGGTCTCCGTGCAATCCAGCGAGAAGCAGCGCAAGCCGCTGGCGCCCTTCATCACCAGCCAATTGCAGCGCGATGCCTCCAGCAAACTCGGCTTCAACGTACGCCGCACCATGGGCGTGGCGCAGCGTCTCTATGAAGGCATCGACCTCGGCACAGAGGGAACAACCGGTCTCATCACTTATATGAGAACCGATTCGCCCCGCGTCGCCCCGGAGGCCATCGCCGCTGCCCGCGATTGGATCGGCAAGAACCTCGGCCAAAAATATCTGCCCGCCACCCACAACATCTACAAAGGCAAAAAGGCCGCGCAGGACGCGCACGAGGCCATTCGCCCCACCGACGCGGCGCGCACTCCGGAGTCCGTCGCCCGCTACCTCACCGAGGAGCAGCTCAAGCTCTACCGGCTCATCTGGCAGCGCTTCGTCGCCTCGCAAATGACTCCGGCGATCTTTGACGTGACCACAGCGAAGATTGCCGCCGTCTCTGAAAAAAATATGAAGACTTACGACTTCCGCCTCTCTGGCTCCGTGGTGCGCTTCGACGGCTTCCTCAAGGTCTACGAGGTCGAAGAAGAAAAGAAGGACGAAGACGACGAGTCCAGCAACAAGCTGCCCAACCTCGACGGCGTAAAGGCTCTCGGCCTCGACAAGCTCGAACCCGAGCAGCACTTCACCTCGCCGCCTCCGCGCTACAACGAAGCCTCGCTGGTCAAGGTCCTCGAAGAGCGCGGCATCGGCCGGCCTTCGACTTATGCGTCGATCATTAATACGATCCAGGACCGCGAGTATGTAACCAAGATCGCCGCCCGCTTCTACCCAACAGAAATCGGCATGGTGGTCTGCGATCTGCTCGTTAAAAACTTCCCCTACATCTTTGATACCGCATACACCGCCAAGCTCGAAGAAGAGCTGGACGACATCGAAGAAGGCAAGGAGAAGTGGACCGACCTGATGAACGGCTTCTACGACCACTTTGTCGAAGAGCTCAAAGACGCGGGCGACAAGATGGAAGACATCAAGCGCATGGAGATAGAAGACCGACGAAAAGTGCGATCTCTGCGGGTCGCCATTGCTCTTGAAGTGGGGGAAATTCGGCAGCTTCTTTGCCTGCTCTGCCTATAACAAGAAAGACAAATCGAGCTGCACCTTTACCAAGGAAAACACCGCCGGCAAGCCGGACATGAATACTCCCGAAGGCCAGGAGGCGACCGAGCAGGAGGAGTATTGCGATAACTGCGGCCGCGTCATGGTCCTGCGCCGCGGCCCCTTCGGCATGTTCATGTCCTGCCCCGGCTTCAACGAAGATCCGCCCTGCAAGACCTTCCGCAAGCTCAGCCAGAAACAGCAGCAGAAGGTCTCCGCGCCCCAGCCCGTCGGCGAAGACTGCCCTCAGTGCGGCAAGCCGCTTGTGTTGCGCCAGGGATGCTACGGCGAGTTCGTCTCCTGCTCCGGCTACCCTAAGTGCAAGTACGTCAAGCAGAACATCATCGAGGGCCTCAAGTGCCCCAAGTGCGGCGTCGGCGACCTCGCCGAGCGCAAGGCCCGCCGCGGCAACATCTTCTGGGGCTGCACCAACTATCCCAAGTGCGACTTCACCTCGAATAACAAGCCTGTCGCCAAAAAATGCCCCGAGTGCAAGAGTCCGTATCTCGTCGAAAAGGTTCTCCGCTCCGGCATTTATCTCGAATGCCCCAACAAGAAGAAGGCCACCGAGGAAGAAACGCCCGCGCCCAAGAAGAAAGCAGCGAAATCCACCAAAGCCGCAGCGGCACCAGCAGCCATCGAGTGCAGCTACTCCAAACGCATCGGCGACGCCCCTCCGCCGCCAACGGCAGAGACCCACGGCCCAGTAGCCGAGAAGCCCGCGAAGAAAAGCAGCAAAAAAGAGTTACAGCCCGCGTAAGGAGGAACTTATGACAAGCCTAGGAGCTTGTTGAAAAAGGGTTCTTGATCCCGGAATATGGCAAGAATCGGCATGCCAAAGCCATCTCCGATGTCGCTCCGATCGTTCTACGGGCATTCTGGCGCGGTTCCATTTTTCACGTGCGGGAACACTTCACGTTTTTCAACAAGCTCCTAGAAGCGAACGAGAATGCGCCGGATACCAATGCATTTCATCCGATAGAAGAGATGCGGGACTTTTTTCGCAATGAAATAGGCATCCTCTGCGTCTTTTTCTTTTTTGTAATAGAGTTTGGGATCGTTTCTCGCTTTCTCCATCATGAGCGCGCTGCTTCTGGATCGCAGATTAACGATTTCTGCATCACCCTATTCATGCCCGTACTGTTACTGATTTCGGTTTTCATCTCTTGTCGGAAGATCAAGCGAGTACTGGCATCGATGGACGCTGATTCGAAGCATATTGCCGAAACCATGTCGATTCTTCAAGGCCTGGCAATGGCAGCCTTTCTCACAATGATGTTAATGGTGCCCTGAATACAGCCGTCGATAAGATCAGAATGAGACAACGCCACTCGCGTAGAGGGAACCGGTGAAAGAGATAGTCATCCTCGGCGGTCCCAACGGCGCTGGCAAAACCACCGCAGCGCGTGTGCTGCTGCCAGAGTTTTTCGAAATTCATGAGTTTTTGAACGCAGACGATATTGCACGTCAAATCTCACCTGACAATGTTGATCTGGCGGCTCTGGCAGCCGGTCGTCTGTTGATTGAACGAATGCGTGCTGCGGTGCGCGAAGGCCAGAGCTTTGCGCTGGAGACCACCTGTTCAGGGAAGTCGTATCTCAAGCTTCTTGAGCAATGCAAAAGAGATGGATGGCGGATTAAGATGCTTTACTTCTGGCTTCCAACTCCTGAAGACGCGATTGCCCGCGTTGCACGGAGAGTGAGCCAGGGAGGCCACAATATCCCCGCCGAAGTGATTGAGCGAAGGTACTACGCTGGCATCTCGAATATGAGGAATCTTTATCTTCCACTGGCGGATGACGCCGAAATTTACGATAATAGTGACAGGCATCGGATTCTGATCGCTGAAAAGCGGGAAGGTTTAGCCTTTCTCGTACATGATGAGGAACGCTGGACAAGGATTGAGGAGGCTTGTAAATGAAGAATATGACCTCAAACGAGTTTCACGATGCAGTCAGACAAGGGCTAGAGGAAGTCTCGCGCCGCTTGGCCTCCGGCGAACTCGACGGCTCAGGCCGTTACTACACCGACGAAGAACTCGCCGCTGGCGCAGCCACCGGCAAACCTCGCACTCCCGCCAAGCCCGAAAAGGCCACCGCAGCCTGAGACCGCTCAAACTCCCCGCAACTCCCATTCCAGCAGCGATTGCTCAACCATACCCGCCCGCACCCGCTATCATTGCAGCGGAGAGCCTTTTTATGGAATCTATGCTTGCAACCCCCGCCGATGCCGAAATCATTCTCAAGCTTTACGAACTCCGCACCGAAGCCCTGATGCGCGAGGCCCGCGCCTGGATGGTCGGCGAGTTCTGGCCGACGACTGCCGAAGAGTTCTTTGCCGTCGCTCTCAACCCCGCCGACCCCCACAACGCCTTTCTTCGCCAGGTCATAACCTACTGGGAGATGGCCGCCGCGATGGTTCTCCACGGGGCCGTCTCCGCCGATCTGTTCGTCGATTGCAACGGTGAAGGCTTCTTTCTCCTCGCCAAGTTCGCGCCCATCCTCGACGCCATCCGCGCCAAAAACCCCGGAATGCTGAAGAAAACCTCCGAGTTGGTCGCCCGCTACACCTCGGCCGCCGCGCGCTACGAGATCGCCGTCAAAAACATCGAAGCCCGCCGCGCCAGCATGACAAAACGGTAAATAAATCGTCGCTTTTTTTGATCTGCCCGAATCGCGTGCATCTCCCTCTTGCCCAAATCGCGCCCAGGGTTGATGATGGAAAGCGAAAGATTGCACGCATATAACCGTTCCCCCGGAGGTTTTTCATGAAGCGCATTCTCGCAGCAGTGATTCTCGTCTCGTCCTTCGCCGCGCTCACCGCGCGCGCCGCCGATTCCACTTCCATCAACGGCTGGATTACCGATGCAATGTGTGGGGCCAAGCACGCCGGCACCGGCGCAGCCTGCGTCAAGAAATGCATTGAAGGCGGCGAGGCCCCGGTTTTCGTCGATGAGTCCAAGAAAGCCGTCTGGACCATCGATAACCCGGACGCCGTCAAGGGCTACTACGGCGACCACGTCACCATCAAGGCCACCGCCAACGCCGACAAGAAATCCGTGCATATAGACTCAATCGCGGAAGCCAAGTAGTACCCTAGATTGGACTTTTTCTGCCGCCAGACTCGATCTGCGGCTAATTCTCTGCTACAGTCGTATCCGTTCCCCTTCCAGTCGCAATTTATGCTACTGGGAGGGGACAACAACCCTGCGGAGCGATTGAACGGAACAACTCATGGCGCGTGCACTCTGGAATGGCAAGGTTATTGCCGAAAGCGATAAGACACAAACAGTTGACGGGATAATCTATTTTCCTGAATCCAGCCTCAAACGAGAGTATTTCATCCCCAGCTCCACCACCTCCCTCTGTCCAGTGAAGGGCCAAGCCCGCTATATGAGCCTGCTGGTCGATGGGCAAGAAAATCTGGACGCAGCCTGGTACTACCCCTCGCCCCAGCCGGTAGCTCGCAAGATCAAGGGCCATTTCGCCTTTGGCCGCGGTGTAGACCTGGAACCTTAGTCACTGTCAACACCTGTTGGTTTTCCTCTACTACCGCATTTTTATCAGACAGGGCATTCTCCCGCCGAAATAGTGCCTGAAGTTTATACAAAAGTACTCTACAATAGTATCCCGTTCATACAATGCGGCTTGATTGCCGATTGACGATGAAGAGCGATTTTTCGTCTCTCTTGATTTTACGCCGGAAAGAATTGCTTCATGCCCAAGCTGCGCCTCAGCGTTTCAACCCGATTCATGCTCGTGCTGGCGATTGGCATCGTCTTCCAGGCGTGTATCTCGTTCGTCTCGCTGATTAAACTCAAGCAGTCACTGCTCCATGACCGTGCCGCTGAGGTTCGCCACCTCGTCGATACTGCCTACACGACAGTCGCTTTCTATCAGGATCAGGCAGCAAAGGGCGTCCTTTCCGACGCCGGGGCCCGAAAAGCCGCCAGTGACGCCGTGCGCGCCATGCACTACGACGGAACCAATTATTTCTTCATCTGGACATTGGACGGCGTGGGCATCGCTCACGGCTCACACCCCGAGTGGGAGGGCCGGAACTTTCTCCAGCCGCCGGATTCGCTCAATGAGCCGGTTGTCTCTCACATGGTTTCCAAGCTCATTGAAGCCAGCACGGGGGACTCCGGCGCTGGCTATACTGCCTACAAGATTCCCCGGCCCGGCCAGCCCATTCCGCTGGACAAGCTCGCCTATGCGCGCCTCTTCAAGCCGTGGGGCTGGTCCATCGGCAGCGGTGTCTACACCGACGACATCGATGCCGTATTCCGGGCAGAGACCTATTCCCTGCTGCGGGTCTCTGCACTCCTAATGGGGTTAGCCGGCATCATCACCTTCTTCCTCGGCCGCAATCTCTCCCGCGCCATCTCGCTGCTCACTGCGGAGGTCGCTCAGGTCGCGAATGGAGATTTCAACGGCGAGGTGCCGGGGGTGGACCGCACCGACGAAGTAGGAGTAATGGCCCGCGCCCTTCTTGTACTGCGCGACAACAGCCGCGACGCCGTAGAGTTGCGCCTCGACCAGTTGACCGGCCTTCCCAGCCGCAAGCTGCTCCTCGATCGGCTCCATCAGGCAATGGCCGCCAGTACCCGCAGCGGCAGCTTTGGCGGGTTGATGATGATCGACCTGGATAAATTCAAAACTTTGAATGATACCCAGGGGCACGATGTCGGCGATATGCTGCTGCGCGAAGTAGCCTACCGGCTCACCAGCACTGTGCGCGAGGCAGACACCGTCGCGCGGCTGGGCGGGGACGAGTTCATCGTCGTGGTCAGTGATGTAGGGAAAAAACAGGAAGAAGCGGCCTCTACGGTTGAAGTCATTGCCGAAAAGGTTCTCTCTGAACTCAGCCGCAGCTTCCAATTAGGCGGCGTCACTCACAATACCTCCGGCAGCATCGGGCTGACTCTCTTCAAAGATCAGGCAGTTTCCGTCGACGAGCTGCTGAAGCAGGCAGATCTGGCCATGTACAAAGCCAAAGAGCATGGCCGCAACATATGCCGCTTCTTCGATCCGCTTATGGAAGCCACCGTGCGCGATCGTGCCGCGATCGAGGCCGATCTGCGCGCTGCTCTCCAAGGCCGCCAGTTCGAACTCTATTTCCAGCCCCAGGTAGGCGCCGAAGATGTGGTCCTCGGCGCGGAGGCACTGCTGCGGTGGCACCACCCTCTGCGCGGCCTGGTAATGCCCGGGGATTTCATCTCCCTGGCCGAGGAAACCGGGCTGATATTGCCGATCGGCCAATGGGTTCTCGAGGCTGCCTGCCGCCAACTGGCGCTTTGGGCCTCACACCCCGATATGGCTGCCCTGCGCATCTCCGTCAACGTAAGCTCTCGCCAGTTTCAGCGTCCGGAGTTTGTAGAGCTTCTGCTGGAGACACTGCAACAAACCGGCGCAGACCCGCTGCAGCTCGAGCTGGAACTCACCGAAAGCCTGATGGTGGACAATGTCGATGACATCATCGGAAAAATGCAGGCTCTTCAGAATCGCGGTGTCAGTTTCTCGCTCGACGACTTCGGCACCGGCTACTCTTCACTCGCCTACCTCAAGCGAATGCCCCTCGACAAGCTCAAGATTGACCGTTCTTTCGTGCGCGACATACTCGTCAACCCCAACGATGCCGCCATTGCCAAAACCATCGTCGCGCTCACCTTTGTCCTGGGCCTGGGAGTCATTGCAGAGGGCGTCGAATCCGCCGCGCAGAGAGACTTTCTTGCCGATATCGGTTGCCACGCCTTTCAAGGCTATTACTTCAGTCGGCCCCTGGCTCTGGCGGCATTCGAAGAGTTCGTCCGCCGCAATGCTGGCCTGCGCGACGGACCCTCTGTCTGCTCTGGCGGATCGCCGTACCAGCCCTCTGCGTTCTCTCCTGCCAGCGGAGAAAATCCCTAGAAAATTCCCGCCGGGAAGACTTCCGCGGCAGGTGTTTTCCCGGCCTTGGCGCCGCGTTGCTGCAGCACCGTGGGCGACAGGGTGATCACCGGGCAGTGCGCGTGCGCCAGCACCTTGTAGACCACTCCCTGGCGCGTCAATGCGGCAAAGGCGGATGCACCCTGCGCGCCCAGTACAATCAGATCTGCCTGCTGCGCCTTGCTCTGGTAAAGCAGCTCCTCGAAGGTCTCCCCAGGGACGACTATCGCTTCGACCGAAAGCTTGTCCATCAGCTCAACCGGAACCATCCGCAGCAGATCGCTTTCAATCTCCTGGATCGAGTGGCCGGCCAGTACTTCGGCCCGCTCGTTCGTCCTCAGAACATGCTGCAATATCAGCCGCGCTCCATGCTGCAACGCCAGTTGGGCGGCAAAGCCGACCAGGTGCGGACTCGCCTCTTGGTCGCTGACCGCGCAAAGAATCGTGCGGGTTGCGTAGTTTCGATAGCTTCCCTCGACCGCCTCCGGCCCAACGATGTAGACCGGAAGATGCGCGCTGCGCAACACCGCCTCGGCCACCGACCC
This sequence comes from uncultured Acidobacteriaceae bacterium, assembly GCA_963713645.1. Taxonomy (GTDB): domain Bacteria; phylum Acidobacteriota; class Terriglobia; order Terriglobales; family Acidobacteriaceae; genus Telmatobacter. The sequence continues at coordinate 276,226 of CAVQMQ010000003.1, forward strand.
CACCAACAGCTTGCCAATCGGTCCAGGCGAATGCGTTCCCATCACCACCCGGTCAATGATTCGCTCACGCACGAATGCCAAAATCTGGTCGGCTGCCAGGCCGGGACGCACCACCACCTCGCAGGAAACGCCCATCTCCCGCGCTCGCGCTGCCAGCGGCTCCAGATGCCGCATCTCTGTGCGAGCTGCAGCCGCATAATCGTAATAGCGGATTCCCGATTGCTCCGACGCCGACACCTCCAGAGTGTCATAGACATGGAAGAGAACCAGTGTCGCGCCAAACTCGGCGGCTTGGGCCAGCGCAAACCCAAAGGCCTTCTCATTCGCCGGAATCTCGGTGGCAAAAAGAATCGTTTCCGGCTTGATCCACGCCGGGTTGATCGCTTCGGGTTGATATCTTGCGGAGTGGAGAGCGTTTTCCATAGGAACCTCCCTTAAATGCGGCGCAATTTTCTCAGATTGGCAAACCGCGTTCAGTGAGGGCCGGCACACTCAACTGTGATATCGGGCCACCCGATCCGGTCACCGCCATCCCCGGCTCCTGAAAAGCAAAACGGCCTCCGCAGGTTGCGGGGGCCGTTCGCACAGCGAAATGAATTGCCGCTTACTTCAGGTTGCCGCTCGAATCCATCGTGATTCCGCCCGGACCCTTTGCCTTCTTCTCTTCGTTGGCCTTGCGGGTACCCATCGCCTTGGTGCGCCAATCGTCTGCTGCCGCTACATCCGCCTTGCGGGCGGCATCGTCGCCAGCGTCGAGGTCAGCCTTGCGCCTGTAGAGCAGATTCAGATAGACCATCGCATCGTCGTAATTCTCGCGGTTGGCCACGGCCTGGTTCAGGTAAATCAAACCTTCTCCGACCAGCGCGGAGTTCTTGTCCTTGATCTCGTCCAGAATCTTCTTTGACGCCTTGGCGTTGCCGCTGCCGTCGTCCGTCAGGTTCTGTTCAGCCAAAGCCGACAAAACATTCTTGTGAGCCTGGGTCCAGTCAATTACCCCAACGGTATAGGCCGCTTCGGCATCTTTTGGATCGACTGCGAGAACCTTCTTCTGCCAGGTCCGGGCATCGTCCAGCTTCTTGATGCTGAAGTAAATGCCGGCGATCTGCTTCATGCTATTCACGTCGCTGGGGTCGGTAGCCAGAACCTGCTGGAAGATATCAATCGCATCCTGCGCGGTCTTCAGATTATCCGGCGAGTCCAGCCCCTGAACCACGTTCTGCGCAAGAGCTGTGGCCAGGTAACTCTTGGCCATCGGCAGAGTCGGATCAAGCTGCGTGGCTTGCTGGAAGTGATTGATCGCCGCCTCGTACTTCTGGCTCTTATAGGCTTCCACTCCCTTGTTCAACTGGTCGCGCGCTCGGAGGCGGTCGCAGCCGCTCATGAAAACAATCATGCCGCCCAAGGCTACCGCAAGCGCCGTAATACGTGCGGGTCCATTCATGTTCTTATCCTTCTCCTTCAAGCCGCGTCTCGTTGGCGCGCACCTGGAATCTCATCATCTGGCCGCGGGCGGGAGACTCCGCAGCACAGCCCTGCAAAATTGTTGCGTCTGGAGGTTTTCCTCCAGACAGTCCCTGCAACGCAGAATCAGCCTGCGTCCTTCTACCAGCCTATAGGCCGTTCACACCTTTCGCGGTGATCAAGCCCACATGGTCAATGCCAGCCGCATGGCCCATATCGATCACCTTCGCTATCTCTACAAAACTCAGCTGGTCATCCCCCTTGACAAACAGAACCCGCTGAGCGCGATTGGCGTAAATCTCGGCAAGCCGCGCCGGCAGATCCTGCCGCGCTATCTCCTGCTGATTGATCCTGAAACCCGGCTCACCGCTGCCCTGCTTCGTCACTTCGAGAACAACCGCGTCGCCTGGTTCCGCGCTCCCGCCCCGCTGCTTTTGTTGCGGCGCAAAAGCGGCATCCCCCTTGGGAATAACCGGAACAATCACCATGAAAATAACCAATAGCACCAGCAATACATCAATCAGAGGCGTAACGTTCATCTCAGAAGCCGTTGCATCCGCGGTACGATTGTCGATTTTCATGGCTGTCTCCTCACTCCCTTGCGGAAAGTCGTCAAACTGCCTGAATTACTGACCGGCCTGAATCTTCGGGGTCATCAACCCAATGTGATCCACGCTGGCTGCGCGGCCGATATCGATCACCTCGGCAATATAGCCGAAGTTCACATTATCGTCGCCCCTCACAAACATTACGCGTTCGGCACGATTGGCGTAGATCCCCGTGAGCTGCTGTTGCAGGTCGCGCTTCTCCACGTCCTGCTCGTTGATCTTGTACGACGGAGCCGCGCCCGGACGGTTGATCACCTGCACCACGATCGTGCGGTCATTGTTGTTCTGCTGCTGCGGGGTCTTCGGCGGCTGCGGAACCAGCGCGTCCAGGCCCTTGGGCGTTACCGGAACGATGACCATGAAGATGATCAACAGAACCAGCAGAACGTCGATCATAGGCGTAACATTGATGTCGGACGAGTAGCCCCCCGAGCTCCCAGTTGTCATTGCCATGGCTTAAAAACTCCTTGAATTCTGAAATCGTTTCTGGACGGCTTGAGTGCGGCGTTATTCGCCGCCGGCGCTGCCGGCTTCCTTCTTCTGCGTCAGCAGGCCTACATCATCAACACCCGCGGTGCGGACTGCGTCGATGGCGTCTTCCACGGCGCGATACTGCGCGCGCGCGTCGGCGCGAATGTAGATGGTTCTGCCCGGCGTGCCAGCCAGCTTGTTTGCCACTTCCGTGCCCAGGTCGCTGACCGCAATCTTGTTCTGGCCAAGAAACACGGCGCCGTCGCGGGTAATCGCAACCACGATCGCGTCTTCCTTGTCGGCATCGGGCATGGCGACCGGGTTATCCACCCTGGCCATATCCACCGAGACCTTGTTCTGGAGCATGGGCGTGATGACCATGAAGATGATCAACAGCACCAGCATCACATCCACCATGGGGGTGACATTGATATTTGAACTTACCTTATGACCTTCGTCACGAACTGCAATTCCCATTGTCTGGACTCCGTGCCACTGAATTTTTTGTTCCGGATGGCTTCCGGTATTTCTCTTACTTCAAGGCCGCGGCGTTTGAGGAACCGGCGGAGGCAGTTTGCACAGCCTCCGCCAAAAAAATCCCGCTCAGGCCAAAAGCCGCTTCGCTTAGCGCTTGTGGCTCTGCTTGATGAAGTAGTCGATCAGTTCGCTCGAAGAGTTATCCATCTCGACGTCAAAGGCTTCCACGCGGCCCGTGTAGTAGTTGAAGGCCATGACGGCGGGGATGGCGACCAGCAGGCCGAAAGCGGTGGTAACCAGAGCTTCCGAGATACCGCCGGCGACTGCGCCGATGCCCGAGGTCTTCTGAGTTGCGATCTGCTGGAATGCGTGCAGAATGCCGATAACCGTGCCCAGCAGGCCGACGAACGGAGCCGTGGCGCCGATGGTGGCCAGAACCGCGAGGCCGCGTTTCAGCTTGGCGTGAACGATGGCTTCGGAGCGCTCCAGGGCGCGGCCTGCGCTCTCGATTGACTCTTCACTCGCGCCGCCGGCAGAGCGAAACTCCTGCAGGCCCGCAGTGACAACCTCGGCCAGGTGAGACTTCTTGCTGCGATCGGCAATCTTGATCGCTTCATCCAGCTTGCCGTCCTTCAGCGCGCCGGCAACCTTGGGGGCAAACTCGCGCGACTGGGCGCGGGCTGCATTGAAATACAGCAGGCGGTCGATCATCACGGCCAAAGACCAGATCGACTCGACAAAAAGGGTGATGGCGATAAAGCGGACCGGCCATCCCATGTTTCCCCAGAGTTCCAGGGGGCTGAAGCCGACTGCCTGCTCTTCCTGAAAAAATGCCAGGCTGTTGACCGTATGCGAAGCGAGGTGCGTGAGCTGAGCGAGAATCACTTGATTCATTCCTCCTAAGGAGTTTGTTGTGGTTTACTGCGTTTTACAGTTGCTGGGGAATGTGTTCTTGCGGGAACAGCATTCGGTCCAAATACGAAGCTCCTTCCATCAAAAGAAGGAAGGAGCCGGAAAATTTCTCAGCCGCCCAGAGTGAAGATCACGTTCACCGTGGTCTCAACCTCGACCGGGTCGCCGTTGAGCAGGTAGGGCCGGTAGCGCCAAGTCTTCACCGCATCCAGAGCCGCAGGCTGCAACATCGCGGGACCGCTGATCACGCGAAGATTTTCAATCGTCCCGGATTTGGAAATGGTGGCTTGCAGTACAACAGTACCGGAAACACGAGCCGCCTTGGCGATGGCAGGATAAATAGGAGGAGTCTTGGCAAGCAGGTTGCCCTGCATCACGCCGCCGGAGATGTTTACCTTCTGCGGCTTGGGAGCATTCACCTTGGGCGCGTTGGTGTTGCCAAAGAGGCCGCCGATCACGCCATTGCTCGATCCGCTCATGCCCTCCAGGCCGCCGATGGCGCCAAAGCTCTGCGCCGGCGCTTCCTTCTCTGAGACCTGCTTGATGTCGTGCGGAATCTTGGTCGGCGCAACCAGCTGGTTGTTCATCATCTCCGACTGCACGTGGACAACATGAACTACCTCGGGCGGAGGCGGTGGGGGCGGTGGGGGTGGTGGGGGAGGAGCGACCAGCAGCGTGGTCATCATGGCTTTGGGCAGCGCCTCTGGATAAATCAGCGGCAGGAGAATCATGACCAAGAGAACACAACAGCATAACGGGCCGGTAATCAGCGCGTATTGTCCGCTCTTGCTCTTGATCCTGCCCCCGGATTCAAATGTGGAGTCTTCAAACATGGCCAGCCTCGAATCGTGTGGTGATTACTTTTATTTAGACACCGGCGGTGCGGAAAATGTTCCCGGAGATCTAAAACAAACTGAATGCAAATCTTTCGGGGGATCGTCTCTCAATCCGAAACCGCTCATCCCACAAAAAGTGTACAGCAAAAGGTACCGGAAATGCGGTGATGAATCGTTAAACTCGCGCCTTTTTTGCAGATGGTAGGACCACTGCCTTGCCCTTGCTTGCGCGGTACTCCTGCCACGCCACCAGCATCGGCGCAGCCACCGCAATCGACGAGTACGTACCGATCAAAATGCCCACCACCAGCGCAAACGAGAAGCCCTTCAGTACCGCTCCGCCAAAGATGTACAGAGACAGAACAGTAATGAATGTGAGGCCGGAAGTCAGTACCGTTCTGCTCAACGTCTGATTGATGCTGCGATTCACCACGTCCGGCAGCGACTCACGCCGGCTCAAACGCAGGTTTTCCCGAATACGGTCAAAGACCACAATGGTGTCATTCATCGAATAGCCCACCAGCGTCAGAATCGCCGCAATCACCGTCAGGCTGATCTCCTGACCGGTCAACGCGAAAAAGCCCACTGTAATCAGCGTGTCATGGAAGACCGCGACCACAGCCGCGACGCCATAAATCAACTGAAAGCGGAACCACAGGTAGATCAGCATGCCAATCAACGAGTACAGCGTTGCCAGGCCAGCCTGCTTCTCCAACTGGCGGCCTACCGTCGGTCCCACCACCTGCACATTGCGCACCGAGAGCTGATTAGCATAATTCGCCCGCAGCGCATCCACAATCTGTTTACTGGCCGCATCCAGCGAGGTCTCGTCCTGCTGCTCGGGCAGACTGATCAGAACCTCGTTATTTGACGGCACATCGTAGTTCTGAATGCTGGCGTCCTTGATCCCCGCCGCCTGCATCGCCGCGCGAATCTTGTCCGTATCCGGCGCGCTGGTGAACTGCACCTGGACCTGAGTGCCGCCGCGGAAATCCACGCCCAAGGGAACCGGGCTGCCAGTGCGCGCATAATGTGCGCTCATCGCAATAATGCCGGCCACGCTGAAGATCAATGAGAAGCCGAGGAAATACCACTTCTTCCCCAGCCAGTCCACATTCACGCCACGAAACAATTCCACTTGATACTCTCCGCTTCCTGCGCCCTAACACCCTGGGCGATCTTGCAATCAACTGGTCCCTAGTCCCTACCCACTCGGGCACCCCAGATCCCTTGCATTTGGGGACCTGGGATACCACAAATCCCTCTGGGTGCCCCACCCTCGCCGTGTACTTGTTTTTACGGCTAGGGTGGGATACCACAAATCTCATGGCGCGCAAGCGCCATCTGCCGCACCGCAGGTGCCCGTCTGCCTCACCGCAGGTGGCTAAATCGACACCGCTTCGCCCGGCTTCATCTTGTTCAGGTGCGAGTCAAAGATCACCCGCGAGACAAAGACCGCCGTAAACAGATTCGCCAGCAAACCGAAGGTCAGCGTCACCGCAAAGCCCTTCACCGGACCTGAGCCGAAGAGGAACAAAATCGCCGCTGAAACAATCGTCGTCACGTGGGTATCGATAATCGTCAGCCAAGCGTGGCCAAAACCCTGCTCCACCGCCGCCGATGCCGCCTTGCCTGCACGAACCTCTTCGCGGATGCGCTCAAAGATCAGCACATTCGAATCTACGCCCATGCCGATCGTCAGAATCACTCCGGCAATTCCCGGCAGCGTCAGCGTCGCGTGGCTGAATCCCATAAAGCCCAGCAGAATAAGCAGGTTCAGCAGCAGCGCCAAGTCCGCATTGATACCTGAACCGCGATAGTAGATGAGCATGAAGACCATCACCACCAGCACGCCCACCACCGCCGCCAGCACTCCCTGATGAATCGAGTCCGCGCCCAGCGACGCACCCACCGTGCGGTCTTCCAGATAATTCAGCGAAGCCGGCAGCGCGCCGGTGCGCAGCATCTTCGAGAGGACTTCAACTTCCTCCGGTGTAAAGCTGCCGGTAATCCTGCCCGAATCGCGGATCGCGCTCTGGATGTTCGCCACTTCACGCACCGTGCCGCCCATCACCACGGCCATGCTGTGATTCACATTCTTGCTGGTGTAATCGAAGAACTTATCGCCGGCCTCGTTGGTTAGCGTAAAGCTGACCTCTCGCTGACCGGTGTTCTGATCCATATTCGATGTTGCCGAGCGAAAATCGCTGCCGGCCACCACCGCAACCCGGTTCAAGGCCCAAACCTGATCCGCACCGTTGGCCACGGTAGACGAGCCATGCAGCAGAACCTCATCTGGAGGCAGCACGCCATTGTTGCTCGCCAGTGCTTCCTGTTCGTTCTGGTAAGGACCGCCGACAACCGGATGAATCTCCAGCCGCGCCGTCGATTGAATAATGCTCTTCACCTTGTCCAGATCGTCCACGCCGGGCAGGTCGACCAGAATCTGATTCTTGCCCAGGCCGTACTCCTGAATCACCGGCTCGCTCACGCCCAGCGAATCCACGCGCTCGCGAATCGTCTCAATCGCCTGCTGCACGGTCTTCGCTTCCAGAGCCGTCTGAATCGTCGGCTTCATCGTCAGCGTCCAGGAGTTATCCGCCCCGCCGCCGGTCACGTCATACTCGGTGCCGTACTTGGTCTCCAGCTTGCTGCGCACCGCGTTGGCCTTCGCCTGGTCCGTGCCTTCCAGCCGAATCACTTCCGGCTTGTTCGGATCGGGTTTGAAGACCTGCGTAAAGCTCAGTTGGTCAGCTTTGAGATCCTGCTGGATGCGGCCCACCGTGTTGTCGGTCTCGGCGTTCACCGCCTCGGCAACTACCACCTGCAGAATCAGGTGGGCGCCGCCGCGCAGATCCAACCCTAGGTGAATGCGCTGGGTCAGGGCATCGGTTAGAGCCTTGCCCGTGAAGCCCGCAGGGATTCCGAGAATGCCGTAGACACAAAACACCAGCACCGCGATTATCAGGGCAATCTTGCTGTTGAGATTCTTCTTCATCTTCCCGTTTCTCTTGTTTCCGCTGCTATCTTGCTAAAGCATTTTCTCAAATTGCCTAAAGTTTGGGTGCCCCATCCTCGCCGCGTCTTTGTTCTTCCACCCCAGCGACGAAGACCTGTCACTGGGGACCCCGGATTGCGGCTAGGGTGGGATAGCAAATGCCGCCTGCGTTCACCCCGAAACTACATGAATTCAAAACCTGAACCCTAAATCTGCCACAAAGCCCAAAAAGATCAGCGGTCCGGAGGACCTCACTTCGCTTCGTCGGTGGTCACTGACGCAATCGCGTTCTTCGCCACTTCCAGCTTCACGCCATCTGGAGCCACGCGAATCACGATGACGTCATCCTTGAGGGAGACAATGATACCGCGAATCCCGCCCGATGTCGTCACGCGGTCCCCGGCCTTGATGCTCGCCAGCATCTCCTGCCACTGTTTCTGCTTTTTTTGCTGAGGGCGAAAAACCATCAGATACAAAACTGGAATAAACAGCAAAGGGAGCAGCATCGTTATACTGCTGGCTCCTCCGGCAGCTCCGCCGCCCAACACCGGACCCGCCCACATCGCAAAACTCATTTCCACGTTCATCCTTTACTTGCTCAATGACTTTCTAAATTCTACCCGGCTCAAAGCCGCCGCACAGACTACCGCAACCCAGGCCGCGCAAACGCACACGGCTCTCGCTGCCAAAAGAAGGAAATTTGTCTCCGGGAACGGTCCAGGCCGCTGGTTGACTCCGGCGCAGGCACTGCAAGGAGGACTTGATAGCCGCGCACCCGGAAACTGCTTCCCGGCCTGCTCCGCTAGCCCCACCTACCACTGTTTCCTGTTCGACAGGCTCTCCGCGCGGCCTTAAGAATCGGAATTCGCCCACAGCGCAGGCATATCCATTCCCCAGCCTCAAAAAAGAGCGCCTACAAGATAAGATACGCGCTGGCGGTTACGTGTCAAGGAGTTCATACCGCGTTTGCAGGCACAAGGAGAGCCATCTCGCCGCAAGGCTCGCGTCCCCTGCCCCACTATCCGTCACTTTTCCAGATGCTTATAGATGTTTTATGGCGCCAATACTCTTTTCTTACCGGCGCGGGTTTCTTCTATGTATGGATCTGGATTGATCTCCGGATCTCACTCGATTCCCGCCCCTCGCCGCGCCTGGACACGCCGCCCTCCCGCAGCCGGAACGGAAACCGGAGCGCATAAGGAGCGTCTCCATGACCGACCCTGTCTCCATCTCCCTCTTGCTCATCCCCGTCGCACTCGCCGTCACGTTTCTGCTCTGGGTACTCTGGAGAGTCGAACTCGATATACGCCGCACCCGCGCGCAATCGAACCCCTGCCCCGCTCCAGCTCCGCCACGTCCGGTCCTTCGCCGAGACACCCCGCTGGCAAGCTGGCCCTCCGCCAGCAGTCCCCGGGCACTGACCCGCTGACCTGCACCCGCTGACTTGCTAACTCGCCGTTCTCTGGGTGCCCCAGGTCCCTCGCATTTGGGGACCTGGGAAAGCAATGCACCCAGCCCGCTAACTCGCTGTCTCGCCGACCCGCTGCCTTGCTGTCTGGCTGACTCGCTATTTTCCCGGCGTCTCCGCCTCGTCCCCGGCATCCTCCACCAGCACCGCCGAGCCGGGAACGATGTCAAAGCTGGCCGCATCCATTCCCGCTGGGTGGAAGGTCACGCGCAAGGGTTCCCTCTGCCACTCAGCAGCCGCGCAAGCAGGATCGGCGTGATTTTCCGGATCAAATGCAGAGAGCTTCTTCGCCAGCACCGGCTTGTGCGCCGTCACCTGGCTCACCACCGCGTACAGGCTTTTGCCGCTTGCGGTCACGCCGCAATACGCCGCATAATCTCGAAACCAGCTCGCCTGACTCACCGCAGGATCGAAATCCGGCAGCTTCAGCGCAACAATATGCCCGGTCACGCGATCCACCAGCAGCCACGGCCCCCGCTGCCACACCCACGGGTTAGCCACCCGGGCGGAATTTGTCGGAGAGGAATCAGAGGGTAAAGAATCATTCAGCCGGATCGCCCGCCGCACCACAAAGCTGCGGTCGGTTACATCATGCGGATCGCCGGTCGTCCATTCCTTCACAACCCCGTCCACCAGCAGCGCGCGAATCTTCAGAGAGTCCTCGCCGGGCTGCGCTCCAGCCGGGTCACCGGCTTTCGTATAGGGAACCTTCCGCACTGCACCCAGGACCACCGTGTGCCCCTTGCGCGCCGCTGCCTGAGAAATCGGCGCGGAGGCAAGCGCCGCTGCCACAAACCCAACTAAAATCCACCCACTCACTCTCATCGCGCCTGCTCCTAGATAGCTGGGATAGCTGGCGCAGATCAGTGGGGAAAACTCAGTGTGACCTTGCCCTCAGAATGCGTATCTCTTAACCGGCTGGTTTTGAGGATATTGATTCATCCCCGCCGTCGTCGCGGCGGTGGGAATGTGGGAATCGGCATCATCGATTTCCATCATTTCCACGGCCTGCCTCTGTCGCCGCAAATCTTCAGGCCGCTATCTTCATCGTTGCATCTGTCCAGTCCTGCTCGAACTGTATCGGGCTGACATAGTTCAATGTCGAGTGCATCCGTGTCTGGTTATACCAGAGCAGCCATGCGATGGTTTCATCCTTGGCCTGTCTGATCGTTTCAAAGCGTTGCCCATGCAGCCGCTCCACCTTCAGCGAGCCGAACAGCGTCTCCGCGCAGGCGTTATCCCAGCAGTTGCCCTTGCGACTCATCGATGGCGTGATGGAGCAGTGTTCAAGCACCTTTGCGAAATCCTCGCTCGCATATTGACTGCCGCGGTCACTGTGAAAGATCAGCCTTGCCTTCTTGCCAGGATTGCGCTTGAACCAAGCCATCTCCAGCGCATCGATCACCAAGTTGCGTTGCATGTCGGGCCGCATCGACCAGCCCACCACTTTACGGCTGAACAGATCAATCACGACAGCCAGAAACAACCAGCCTTCCTCGGTGGCGATATAAGTGAAGTCCCCCACCCACGCCTGGTTAGGCGCGGCCACGATGAACTTGCGATCAAGCACGTTCGGCGCAATCGGCAAGTTATGTTTGCTGTCGGTGGTTGTAACTCGGAACTGGCGCTTTCCGCGCGCCTGAATGCCATGCGCTTGCATCAGTCGTTGCACGCGCTGCTTGCCCACGCGAATGCCTTGAGCCAGCAGTTCGCGCCAAATGCGCGGCCATCCGTAGGCGCTGCGATTCGCCGCAAAAACAGCACTGATATGAACGAGCAACGCTTCATTGCTGAGATGGCGGCGCTGGGCAATATTCATACGCCGCGCCCAGTGTTCATGGTAGCCGGAGACACTCACAAGCAGCACCCGGCATTGCACCCGGATGGGCCAGACCCGTTTGTGCCGTTCAATAAAGGCGTACTTCATCGCTGGCCCTTTGCGAAGAACGCCGTCGCTTTTCCCAAGATGTCGCGCTCCATCGTGACTCGTGCCAACTCCGCCCGCAGTCGGCTAATCTCCATCTGCTCGGCAGTCACCTGGTGCTTACCAGAGGCACCCTTCAACCTTCCAGCACGGTGCAGTTTGATCCAGTTGCCCAAGGTCTGCTCGACCACTCCCAAACTCCGCGCCGCACCTGCCATCGTCTGGCCCGACTCCACCAGCCGAACGGCCTCTTGCTTGAACTCTAGCGTGTAACGTCCACGCGCTGCCTTCGTCATCTTCGTTTCCCTTTCGCTATTAAAACAGCTTGCTAAGGGATACGTTTTGCAGGGGCAAGGTCAGTGTGCGGACCGCCCACGCACAAACTAGAGCAAAAATAATTCGATTCTCGACTGTTCAGCGCAGGACTGACTATCCCCCGCACCTCTGTCCAGCCTGTACTCTCGTCCAATAAACTCAGAGCCTAGTTCGACTCCGTAATCACTACCGGCAGCGTGGTCCCAATCGTCGTCGTAGGTCCGCCAGGAGTTTGAGAAAATGTCACCCAGAAAACATTCCTGTTATCAAAACTCCATGTAACCGGAGCGGAAATTGTATTCAACACCGTCCCATTCGGCGAGTAAATCGTGACCGTCGTCGTCATTCTGTCCTCTATTCAGGTTTGAAGTGAAAGGCAATCCTCTGCTAACTTCGACGCCGAAGGCCGCTGGCCGCACCGCAGGTGCCTGGGTGCCCCACCCTCGCCGCGTTCTTGTTGTTGCGGCTAGGGTGGGAAACCACGAACCTCATCCGGCCTGGACCTATCAGGTTCCTCAGTCCCTAGTCCCTGCTTCTTCAACGGCTCTCGCCACGCGAAATGCCGTTCCCTCATTAAAGTGCCCAGCCAGCACCTGCATTCCCACCGGCAACCCCGCTTGAGTCGCGCCGCAGGGCACATTCACGCCGCAAATCCCCGCCAAGCTCGCCGTCACCGTGTAGATATCCGCCAGATACATCGCCAGCGGATCGTCCGCCTTCTCACCCAATTTGAATGCTGGGATCGGCGAGGTTGGCGTCACAATCGCGTCTACTTCGTTGAAGGCCCGCAGAAACTCTTCCGCCAACAAACGCCGCACCTGCTGGGCCTTCAAATAGTACGCATCATAGTAACCGGCAGAGAGGGCATACGTCCCCAGAAAAATGCGTCGCTTCACCTCCGCGCCAAATCCCTCATCGCGCGAGTGCCGGTACATATCGCTCAACGTCGCCGCATCCTCCGACCGCGGCCCGTAGCGCACCCCGTCAAACCTCGCCAGATTCGCGCTGGCCTCCGCCGTGGCGACCAGATAATACGTCGGAATCGCATACCGCGTCGTCGGCAGCGAGACCGGCTTCACTATGCATCCCGCAGCCTTCAGCGCGTCGATTCCCTTCTCAATCTCCCCACGCACTTCCCGGTCCAATCCCTCGCCAAAATACTCAGCAGGAATCCCAATCCGCAGTCCCTCAACCGGCCTGTCGCTCTCGGCAGCATAATCCGCCACCGGGACTGCGGAGCTGGTCGCATCCTTCGCGTCGTGGCCGGCAATCACTCCCAGCAGCGTCGCGGCATCGCGCACATTCGCCGCAAACGGCCCCACGCGGTCCAGCGAGGAGGCAAAAGCAATCAGCCCATAGCGCGAAACCCGCCCATAAGTCGGCAGCACGCCCACGACTCCGCAAAAGCTCGCCGGCTGGCGAATCGATCCGCCCGTATCGGTGCCCAGCGTCGCCACGGCCATGTTCGCCGCCACCGCCGCTGCCGACCCGCCGCTCGAACCGCCCGGAACCCGCTCCGTGTCGACAGGATTATGCACCGGCCCGTAAGCCGAGTTCTCATTCGACGAGCCCATCGCGAACTCATCGCAATTGATCTTGCCCAGAATCACGGCTCCCGCCGCTTCGAGCTTCTGGACGGAAGTCGCGTCGTAGGGCGGATGATAGCCCTTGAGAATCTTCGACCCCGCCGTGGCCGCCGCGCCTTTGACCACCAGCACGTCCTTCACGCCCACGGGAATCCCGGCGAGCGCGGGCAGAGGATCGCCCTTGGCAGCCAGCATATCCACGCGCGCCGCCTGCTCAAGCGCCCGCTCCTTGGTCAGCGAGAGATACACGTTGAGCGACGGATTGATCTCCTCGATCCGCTCGAAATAGCCCGTCGCAAGATCCACGGCCTTCGCGCTGCCTTTCTCAATGCCGACGCGCAACTCGGCTAGCGTCTTCGGCTTCTCCACATAATTCTTTTTCATCGCAGTCGACAATCGAACAATCTCCTTACTAAACACTCGCTCCGTACTCACCGGAGTGCCCCCAGGTCTTTCGCTGTCATCCTGAGCGCAGCGAAGGACCAGCGTTTTGATCCATTCCTGGGTGCCCCACCCTCGCGACGTACTTGTTTTTGTCGCTAGGGTGGGAGACCACAAATCTCGTGGCGCGCAAGCGCCGTCCGCCGCACCACAGGTGGCGGTTAGCGCTCAATCACCTTGGGAACCTTGAAGAAAACCTGATCCGTCTCCGGGGCCTCGGCCATCACCACCGCGCGCTCCAGCGAAGGCAGATGCACATCGGCGCGCAGCACGCTCGCGCCCGCCGAATCCCGCAATTCACTCACCTGGGCCAGCGGAGCCACACCTTTGGTGTCCAGCTCATTCAGTTCGGCCACATAGTCCAGAATCGCGTTCAGATCGCCCAGCATCCGATGCGCCTCGTCTGGTTTCAACTCCAGATGCGCCAACTCGGCCACCCGTTCTACATCCGGCATTGTCACTTTGGCAATCATTCGTCTCGTTCCCGCTCCATGCCCGCGCATTTCCCAGCGCCAACTATCTTTCGAAGATCAAAGGCTCGGAAGAGCCCCGAAAGTTGAGTATATCCGGTTTCTATTCGGACTCTTTGTGAACGCCTTGGCTGAAGATTTCTCCCAAACAGCAAAAAGGCCGCCCAGCGGGCAGCCTCCTTAGTGAATTTCTCTGATTCGCTTCATGCTAGCCAGTTACAGCCAGCCTCATCACAAAGGCGTCAGCCCGCCGAAGGCGGGAGTTGGCCCCACCGCAGGTGGCGGAGGTGCTTACCAGCGGCCCCAGGCGCGGCTGATGTAATCCGAAAACGTCATCCCGACCAAAACGAGGAACGTAAAGAATCCCGCGCCCACGGTGAGCTTGGTCAGCTTTGTCGCGTACTTCACATGCATGAAGAACAGCACCACCAGTGTGGCCTTGGTGCAGGCAATGGCCAGCGCTATGATCGGATTCCAAAAGATCACCAGCCCTGGAGCCACATGCCACTCACCCATATCCACATATGACGCCAACACCGTCGCTGTCGTGCCCACCAGCAGCGCCAGCAGGATCAGCAAATAAATCTTGGGGCTGACAATGTGATGCTCCCGCTCGTGTTGTTCTATCTCTCCGTGATCGCTCATACGATTTGTCCCTTTAACTGTCTGCTGTTCACTGTTAACTGTTCATTGCCGTCAATGCCTACTGATCAAGTACAGCAGCGGGAACAGGAATATCCACACAATGTCGACAAAGTGCCAGTACAGGCCGAAGTTCTCTACAAAAGTGACATGGCCGGTGGTGTAAGCTCCAGCTTGCGCGCGGAAGATCATGAATCCCAGAATACCAATGCCGATGATCATGTGCAGCGCGTGCATTCCGGTCATCGCGAAGTAGAGCGAGAAGTAAACCTCGGTGTGGCGCGCCATGTCGGGAGCCATCGGCTTATCGCCCGCGGCCTTCGCCGCCTCGTCCGAATCCGGATTCAGGAACGATTGCAGGCTGTAGTGGAAGCCCGGCACGTGATGCTTCTCGATCTTTTCCTTATACTCAACCGACTTGATGCCCAAGAATCCCAGACCGAGAATAAAGGTGCAGATGAGGAAGAAAACCAGCAGGCCCTTCTTCTTCATCTCCGCCGACCACACGCCCATTGCCATCGTAAAGCTCGACAGAATCAGCAGCAGCGTGTTGCCGAAGCCCAGTGGAATCGACAACTGATGCGAACCAGCCACAAACGCCGGGTAATACCAGTTGCGATAGAGCATGTACGCGGTAAACAGCCCGCCGAAGAACATGACTTCAGTGAGCAGGAAGAGCCACATCGCAAAATTACTGGCGTCGTTCTGCTGCGCGTAGGTCTCGAAATGGTGGCGCTGATACGGCGGATGCTCATGATGCACCGCTGCGCCGGTTGCGGTCGCGTGGCTATCCGACACTGGGCACCTCTTTCGCTTTCAGGGCTGCCTGATGCTTCGCTTCCAGCCACTCGTAGTCGTAAACATCGTGGTCCATGATCGGGACCTCGGTGAAATTCTCCGTCAGCGGCGGCGACTGTACCTGCCACTCCAGTCCCGTTGCGTGCCAGGGATTGTCGCCGGCAACCGCGCCGTATTTGAGTGACCAGACCAGGTACAACACCGGCAGCAGATACCCCACGCCCAGAATAGTTGCTCCCGCCGTCGAGAAGACATTCAGAATCTGGAACTCCGGCGGATACGATGCGTAGCGCCGTGGCATGCCTAGCGTGCCCAAAATGAATTGCGGGAAGAAGGTAAAGTTGAAGCCGATGAACGTAACCACCGCGGCAAACTGCGACATCTTCTCCGGATACATGCGCCCGGTCATCTTCGGCCACCAGAAGTGAATCCCCGACAGGAAGGCCATCAACATGCCGCCCACCATCACAAAGTGGAAGTGCGCGACGATAAAGTAGGTCTCGGTCAGATGAATATCGGTGCCCGAGGTGCCGAGGAAAACTCCCGTCATGCCGCCGATGGTAAACAGCCCCATGAATCCGAAGGCATATATCATCGGAGTTTCAAAGCTGATCGAGCCTTTGTAGAGCGTAAACGTCCAGTTGAAGATCTTGATCGCCGAGGGCACCGCCACCAGCATCGTCAGCAGCGAGAAGACAATCACCGCGTAATTCGAGATGCCCATGATGAACATGTGGTGGGCCCAGACAAAGAATCCGAAGACCGCAATCGCAACGGAAGAGAATGCAACCGCCGTATACCCGAAGACCCGCTTGCGGCTGAAGGTCGAAATCACTTCAGAGATCACGCCCATGCCCGGCAGAATCATGATGTAGACGGCGGGATGCGAGTAGAACCAGAACAAGTGCTGAAACAGCAGCGGATCGCCGCCCTTCGTCGGGTCAAAGACGCCGATGCCGATCGTGCGTTCCAGCGCTACCAGCACAATTGCGATTGCCAGCACCGGCGTTCCCAGCACCATCAGGATGCTCGCCGCGTAGTGTGACCACACAAACAATGGCAGCTTGAACCAGGTCATTCCCGGCGCGCGCATCTTGTGAATCGTGACAATGAAATTGAGTCCGGTAAAAATCGAGCTGAAGCCGGCGATAAAGACCGCCAGGCCGGTAGTAAGTACGTTGGTGTTCACGTAGTGCGTTGACAACGGTGTCGTAAACGTCCACCCCGTATCCACGCCCCCAGTCATCATCGTGTACAGCGCCAGAATTCCGGCGGCCATGTACAGATACCAGCTCAGCAAATTGATCTTGGGCAGAGCCAGGTCCTTGGCGCCGATCATCATCGGGATGAAGAAGTTGCCCAGCGTGGCCGGCACCGACGGAACCAGGAAGAAGAAGATCATGATCACGCCGTGCATCGTGAACACCTTGTTATAGGTGTCCGTCGCCAGCAAGCCCCCCTCGGGTGTGAGCAGTTGCAGACGGATCAGCCCGGCCAGTGAACCGCCGATAAAAAAGAAAAACGTAATCGAGGCCAGATAAAGAATCGCGATGCGCTTGTGGTCGCCCGTGAGCAGCCAGCTCAACAGGCCGTTCTCCTTGGTCAGGTAATTGACCTTGGGAACCCGCGCCGTCGTTTGATCGGGAATTCTTGGAAATTCGTTGCTCATTATTTCACCGTCCCTTGAGACGCGGGCGCAGCCTTGCCCTCGCTCTCCGGCAGCAAACCGGTGGTGTTCAGCGTCTGCTCGACGCGATAGTTGGAGTTGAGATTCTTGATGTATTCCACCAGCGCAATCACGCCCTCTTCGCTCACCTGCCCCTGATAAGTTGGCATGATCGGCGCAAAGCCCTCCGTAACATGCTGCGACGGATTAAGGATCGACTCTCTCAAGTAAGCATCATCCGCAGTAACCGTCTGGCCGCTCGACAAGGTCAGCTTCGAGCCATAAACATTGGCGAGACTCGGCCCCCGCGCATCGGCGCGTCCGTTGTGACAGGCATTGCAACTCAGGCTCGCAAACAGCCGCTCGCCGTTCTGCGCCAGCGAAGCTCCGCTTGTAGATTCAGCCAGCCACTTCTGGTAATCCTCAGGCGAGAGCACGACAATGTCGCCGATCATATGAGAATGTTCTGTCCCGCAATACTGCGTGCAGAAGAGATGATAGGTTCCAGGTAGTGTCGGCTCAAACCACACCGTCGTATAGCGTCCCGGAATCGCCTCGCGCTTTACGCGAAACGCGGGAATCGAAAAGCTGTGAAAGACATCCTGCGAGATCAGCGTCAACTGCACCGCACGACCGGTAGGAACATGCAGCGAATTGATCTCATGCTGCCCGCCCGGATGCTCGGCCTTCCACATCCATTGCTTGCCGACAACATAAATGTTCATTGCGTTGGCCGGCGGCGTGTACACGCGGAAATAAATCAGCGCGCCCCAGACAAACATCACCAGGAACAGGCCCAGCGGAATAATCGTCCATGTAGCTTCGAGCAGAGTCGAGCCTTCAATCTGCACGGCCACCGGATGACGCTCTTTGCTATAAAGAATCGAAAAGCTGGTGACCAGCAGAATCACAATCGTGAGACCGATCAAGCTGACCAGAACTATGAAGAAGTACAGCGCGTCCATCTGCGGCGCGATCTTCGACGCCTCCGGCGGAAACAGCGCGAAGTTCGTCATCCACTTGACGAGAAACTGCCAAAGTACTGGACTGATGTGATCCATTCTGTTATCCGTTCACCTTTGTTCCTGTCCCTGAATCTTTGCTTGTGTGGCTGAGCCGGTAGTCTCTCCTGAACATCACAAACATGAAGCCGCCCAGCGAAATCACCGTAACAAATCCGCCCAACTGCACCACCCGAGCAATAATCAGCGTGTGCTTGTTCACCGTCGGATCGTAGTGGTAGCAGTAAGTCAGTATGTTATCCACCGGCGAGCCAATGCGGTTCGCCGAGGCTTCATTCAATCCCAGCCGCATATCCTTCGGCGAATACTCAACGCCCATGTAGTACTGCGCCAGCTTTCCCTCCGGTGTCACAATCTGAATCGAGCTGGCATGAGCAAACTGCGTCAGCTTTCCGTCGGGCCCTGGAATCTTCACGTACCCGTAGCCCACGGCCTTGGTAAGTGCGTCGATATTCGCCTGTGTTCCAGTCAGAAAATGCCAGCCGTCCGCAGATTCAGGATGCCCATAGCGCTTGACATACATGCGCTTCTTCGCCGCCGCCAGATCCGTTCCCTCGCTGGGATCGATGCTGACCACAATCACGTCGTAATCCTTGCCGGGAACGAAGTTCACCATCTGCAGCGCGCCCGTCAGCCCATTCAACTCTTCCGAGCAGAGCATCGGGCACTGGTAGTAAACCAGAGCGAGAATTGCAGGACGCTTGCCGAAGTACTTCGCCAGTTGGACTTGTGAGCCCGCATCATCCGTAAAAGTCAGGTCGAGCGGTAACTGCCAGTTCAAATGCTGGGCAATACCCACCCCGTTCAGGATCGCGGGCGGTTTGTCGTTCGAAGGCCCCATCTGCTTATCGCCGTAACTCGATACCTGCGCAAGCAACGCAAGAGGAGACAACACCAGCGCCGCAGCAACTGCCACCCCCCGCCAACCCTGCCGCATTGTGCCCACGCTCTGCATCTTTCCCGCTTTCTAGCTCTGCGCCGCCGATCTCCACTATTGCTGTCATCCTGAGCGAAGCGCAGCGGAGTCGAAGGACCTGCATTTCACTCTTCGGAACTGGGTGCCCCAGGTCCCTCGCTTTTGGGGACCTGGGAATCGAACAACCCCTCTGGGTGCCCCATCCTTGCGATTTTTTCTGTCGCAAGGGTGGGAAACCTCAGAGACAAACTCGCCGTGAAACCCGTTCGCCTTACTTCCCTTGCCTGCTCCCAGCCGCCAGCCGCGCCTGTTCCTGCTCGTACCCCGTTCGAGCAAATCCGCTGGTCAAAGGCTGTGTTACTGCCGGCTCTTTATCCGCCGTCAGCAACGGCGCTTTCTCCGCCGCTGGCGCCACCTGTAATCCCCGCTGTGCAATCAGCGCCATCGCAACAGAGATCGGAATCCGCACCTTGCCCTGCGTCTTGTCTACCCAGCTATAGTTGTTTAGCAGCAAGTCCTCGCGCGCATGCAGGTCGGCAATATCCTGATTGCCGTCATCGATCTGCACCCTCGGCGCGGGGAACTGCTGGGTGATCTCCGCAACCTTGTTCTGCATCTCGGGATTGTTGGGCAGATTGCCAAGTTGCCTGACATCCGCCGTCGTCGCCCACTTGTTCGTCGGCCCGTCTTCCTTGGTCAGGTGCGCGTTGATCACCTTGCCGATCCCATAGCTCAACACTGCAGCAACCACCACAAATGCCGCCAGCGAGACCAGAAAAGTAATAATCCCGGCCACATGGGCATCGCTCTGCTCATAGCCCTGCGACGTGTCAATCTCTTCAGGGCTATGACCATCTTCCGGCAGGCCGTCGTCATGATTAGGCGTGTGCATGTTCAGGCTCCAAAATCTCCGCCACATGCGGGTCATTGGTTTGTACAAGCGGCCGCGACTGCAACTGCGTGCAGTAATATGCAACCCAGAATGCCGTCATCGCCACCGGCACGGCTACATACTCAAGGATTCCCCAGCTGAAATGCAGGTTCCGTGCAGCGTCCTTGAAGTTCGGCTCAATCAGCCAGAACAAATCGAAAGCCTTGGCAAAAATCATCCACTGGCAAACCCGCACCAGCCGCTTCTTGTTTCGCTTCAGATCGCGCGAGAGCAACAGAGTAAAAGGAATCAGCCAATGGAAGATGAAATCAAGCGTGATGATGATGCCCCAGTGGCCGCGAATCCTATCCAGGTACCAGGGAATCTCCTCGGGCAGGTTACCGCTCCAGATAATCAGGAACTGCGAGAAGCCCAGGTAGATATTCAGCATCACAAAAGCAAAGGTGAACTTGCCCAGGTCATGCTGCTCGGTCTGCCGCAAGACTGTCTTGAAGGGCTCGGCCTTTGAAAGCGAGACAGCCGTGATGATCGAGAGCGCCAGCACCGAGTATCCCTGTCCGACAAGGAAGAGCAAGCCATACACCGACGAGTACCAGGTCGGGTCCAGCGACATCACCCAGTAAATCACCGCAGCGGTCATGGTGAGCGAGTAGATCAGCACGCCCGGACCGCTGATGTTCTCAAGCCGCTTGATCCACTGCGGAGTATTAGAGGGCGAGTCGGCGTCGCGCGCTATTGAGAGCGCGTTGAGTCTCCAGGTATAAAATCCCCAGATCGCAAAGCAGACAATGCCGGTGACGATGAACGCTGTCGGGTTCAGCATCGGTTGCTTGAAGTCAACCGCGTGCTGAATCTTCTCCAACTGGTCGGGCGTGATCAGGCCCTTCTTCACGCCGTCGGCAATCAGATCGGGATTCGCCCACAGGTACAGCTTCTTCATCGAGAACACAAGCCCAATCCAGTAGATCAAGATCAGCGGCAGCGTCCTGCTCATCGCCTCCAGCGGACGGCGCAGCAGCAATCCCCACTTGCCCCCGGTGATGTACTGAACCATCAACAGCGCCAGGCCGCCCACCGTCCAGCCAAAGGTCAGCACCAAACCCAACAGCCATGCGCGCAGCACATGGTCTATTGACCCGTCCAGAAAGGCCAGCACGGCGGCGATCGCCGCGAAGACGACGCCGACAATCAGCGCGCGAGTTTTCCATGAGTTAACAAAAGCCGGGGCGCTTAAATCGGCGGGCAGCGCTTTGGCGTGTGTCTCGTGAGCCATTCCGTCAGTCCTTACTTCGCGGCCCCAGTGGCCGGTTTACTGGTGGGAATCGAAATCAGCGGGTCTGCCGGATTGGCCGGAGCACCCGCAGGGTTTCCCTGCTTCGCATCATGCGGATAGGCCTGCACCGCCGTCACCGGCGATGGCCATGGCCCGGCGTACCCAGCCGGCAGTCCGCTCGAAACCGCAATATCCTTCAGATCCTTGACTTGAGCGCCCGCCGGCAGATCCTTCTCCGTCGCCGCCTGGCTCAGTTGCAGGGCGCGAATATACGCCGCCACTGCCCAGCGGTCTGCCGGTGTCAGCTGCGCCGAGTAATCCGGCATCGCGCCGTAGCCATGCGTCATCACGTAGAAGTAGTGTGAAACCGGTTGCGCCAGCCTGACCTGATCGTGAAAATTCGCCGCCGGCTTATAACCGCGCTGCACAATCTCTCCAAGTCCATTGCCCACGCGCGAGTGGCACGGCGTGCAATAGATGTTGAACCGCTCCTGGCCGCGATTCAGCACTTCCATCGTCACCGGAAACGGCATCAGGTCCTTCTCTTCGCGGTAGCCGTTGGCACCCTGCACCACGCCGGTATAAAAGTAGCTGTCCTCGCGCAACTGTCCGCGCGCGACGGTATTGGCGACTTGAGGACGCGCCCCGCGATGGTCGGCAAACATCTCCGACCCGCGCTGCGGAATCAGCTTGGGCTGGTTCTGCATATCCTGACGGCAGCCGGCAACAAACACCAGCAAAGCCATCGCCGATACAGCCGCAGATCTCCGCACCCATTGAAAGCCGTCATCCTGAGCGAAGCGAAGGACCTGCTTTTCGCTCCCCGTCAAAGGAGTGGCGTCCTGACCACTGATCACTGTCCACTGTCCACTGATCATCAGTACTCCACCTCCACCACCGAGACCGGCTGAAAGCCTTCCAGATACTTCTTCGCTTCAACCGGGTCGAACTTCGGGTCCAGCGCTTCGAGACATAGGAAGAATTTGTCCGTCGTCGCTCCATTGCGAAAATTCGGCGCATTGAACAGCGGATGATAGAGCGCCGGCAATCCGTTCAGCGCCAGCATTCCAAAAGCCGCCGAGAGTCCGGCAAACAGAATCGTCCACTCGTAGGCAGGCACAATAAACGCCGGCCAGGAATAGGTTGGCCTGCCGGCAATATTCAGCGGATAGGCCAGCGTCGAAACCCATGTTTCCAGCGAGAACATCGCCGTCAATCCCATCAGCGCCCCAATCAGCGTAATCAGCGGCACCTTGTTGCGATGGAAGCCCATAGCCTCCGCAGCCTCTTCCACCGGATAAGGCGTATAGCAGTCCATGCGCCGCCAGCCGTCCTGGCGCGCCTGTTGCGCAGCCCGCACCAGATCGCTCGGCGTATCGAATTCGGCCAGCAGGCCGTAAGTTCCCTCGCGTGGGGGCATTAGAGCGATTCCTCCAATTTACTTGCCCTTGCAAACTTCTCCAGAGGTGTCCTTTTCTTGAGAAAAAGGACACTCAACAGTTTCGCCTTCGATGTGCTGCAATTGGAGAATCGCATTTAATCACCAGCCTCCGCCACCTTCTTCGGCGTAATCTTCGCCGACGGCAGCATCATACGAATCTCGGACATCGGAATCATGGGCAGGAAGCGCACAAACAGCAGGAAAAGCGCCGTAAACAGTCCCAGCGTCCCTACATAGGTCATGTAATCCCACTTGGTAGCGCGATAGGTTCCCCACGACGAGGGCAGAAAGTCGCGGTAGAGGCTGGTCACGACAATGACAAAGCGCTCAAACCACATGCCCGTATTGACCACAATCGAGATGAAGAACATGTAGCTAATGTTGGTCCTGAGCTTCCGCGACCACAGCGTGGTCAGCGGAATCGCCAGATTGCAGGTCACCAACACCCAGTACGACCAGCCCATAGGCCCGAACATGCGGTTCCACATCATGAAGGCTTCCCAGTGCGAGGCCGAGTACCAGGCCATGAAGACTTCCATCCCGTACCCGTAGGCCACAATGAAGCCCGTCGCCAGCATTACCTTGCCCATGTTGTCGATATGGCGCTCGGTGACCAGGCCCTCCAGGTGATAGAACTTGCGCAGCGGAATCGCCAGCGTCAGCACCATCGCAAAACCCGAATAAATCGCTCCGGCCACAAAGTACGGCGGAAAAATCGTCGTATGCCATCCCGGTAAAACCGCCACCGCAAAGTCGAAGCTGATGACCGTGTGCACTGAAAGCACCAGCGGCGTCGCCAGTCCAGCCAGCAGTAGCGAAGCCGTCTCATAACGCATCCAGTGCCGGACAGAGCCGCGCCATCCCAGCGAGACTAACCCATACCCAAACTGCGCCAGCTTCGATTGCGCCCGGTCCCTCATCGTGCCAAAGTCAGGCACCATGCCGATGTACCAGAAGACGACTGAGATCGTCGCATAGGTCGAAACCGCAAAGACATCCCACAGCAGCGGCGAGCGGAACTGCGGCCACACGTTCATCGTATTCGGATACGGCAGCAGCCAATATCCCAGCCACGGCCGCCCAATATGGATCAGCGGAAACAACCCCGCGCAGACCACCGCAAAGATCGTCATCGCCTCGGCAAAGCGGTTGATCGAGTTGCGCCACTGCTGCTTGAAGAGCAGCAGAATCGCCGAAATCAACGTCCCTGCGTGCCCAATGCCGATCCACCAAACGAAGTTGATGATCGCAAATCCCCAGGCCACCGGCTGGGTAATCGCCCAAATACCCACGCCCTTCAGGAAGAGCCAGGTCAGGGCCACCAGCAGCAACGTCGCCACCGCGCCGCCCACGCTGAAGATCGCAAACCAGCCCAGCGGCGTATCCGGCGTCAGCACAATCCGCGAGATCTTCTCCGTCACCGAAAGAAACGTCTGCCCAGGGGCAAGGACGCGAAACTCTCCGGTCGCCGGATCAATCACCTGATCGCGCTGCTCTTGAAGGCTTGTCGCCTTGTTCGTTTTCACTTCGTTCTCCGCCATCATGGCTCCGCTAACTTGCTAACTCGCTTTGTTGCTAACTCGCTGGGTGCCCCATGTCCCTCGCCTTTGGGGACATGGGAGGCCGGCATCCGCCCCACCGCAGGTGGCTGACTAGCTAGCCCTTCGCCGGCAAGTGTTCCGCCGGCGCGTCTTGCAATTCAGAATTCGGATTCAACACCGCCGCCACATACTTGGTCCGCGGACGGGTATTCAGGTCGGCCAGCACCTGGTAGCTGCGCTCATCGTTTTGCAGCTTGGCCACCCTGCTGGTCTTATCGTTCAGGTTGCCGAAAGAGATCGCGGAAGCCGGGCAAGCCTGCTGGCAGGCTGTCACCACTTCGCCATCCCTGATCGCGCGGTTTTCCTTGTCGGCTTCGATACGGGCTGCGGTAATCCGCTGCACGCAGTAGCTGCACTTCTCCATCACGCCGCGGCTGCGGACACTGACATCGGGATTGCGCGAGAGCTTCAGGCTCTCGGTCTCAAAGTCCGAGTACAGCAGGAAGTTATACCGCCGCACCTTGTACGGGCAGTTGTTCGAGCAGTAGCGGGTGCCCACGCAGCGGTTGTAGACCATCGTGTTCAGGCCTTCCGGCGTATGCACCGTCGCGCCCACCGGGCAAACCTGTTCGCAGGGTGCGTTCTCGCAATGCTGGCAGGCCATCGGCTGGAAGTGGGCCCGTGGAGCGGCCAGATCGCCCTCAAAGTAGGTGTCGATGCGCAGCCACTGCATGTTGCGGCCAATCCGCACCTGCTCCTTGCCGACGACGGCGATGTTGTTCTCGGCATAACAGCTCACGATGCAGGCGTTGCAGCCCACGCAACTGTTCATGTCGATCGACATGCCCCAGGCATTTTCCTTGTAATCCCAGTTAGGGAAGAGCGTCTCGTCGCGGTTGGTCTTCTCGCGCCCCTCGCCCTCAAATGCAAAGTCCCGGTTCTTCTTGTACTCATCCAGGGTCGCGTAGCGGATAATGCCGCGCTCGCCAATCGCTTCATCGGCTTCGAGCGAGTTGTTGCCGTTGCCCTGCTGCCCGAAGCGCTCGCCGCGATGATCCTGATAGTGGCTCTTGGTAATCGCCACACCCCACTTGCCGTCCAGCTTCTTCAGGGTGCCCGTCGTATAGAACGGTGCGTCCGAGGTGCGGATCAGGTAGACGTTGAAGCCCGCCCCTCCGGCAACCCGCCCCGTCTGCCGTCCATAGCCCAAATAGACTGTGACCGAATTGTCCGGATGCCCTGGAACCACGATCACCGGCGCATTCACCTTGCGCCCCTTGACCGTCAGCTCGACGATGTCGTCTTCTTCTAAGCCCAGCCGGGTAAGCGTCGCACCCGAAATCAGAGCCGCATTATCCCAGCTCAGGTTGGTCACCGGCTTGGGCAATTCCTGCAGCCAGCCGATGTTGGAATAGCGCCCGTCATAGATATTCGGGTCGGGCCGGAAGATGATTTCGATAGCGTCTTTCGAGGAGGGCGTGGGTGCCGTGTAGGATGCAACCATTTTCCCAGGGACCGGAACATGCGGTCCATATGCAGTCCCTTCAATCCACCCCTGATGCAACGCCTTGCGCCAACCGGTCTCGAAGTCACCCTTGATCGTAGACTTCCACGTCTCGCGAACTGCTTCGTATGCACTCAGCGAAGGCTCGTCGAGCAAGGTCTGAAAAGCATCATGAGCCGACTTGCCGCCATAGAGCGGATCAATCAGCGGTTGAACGATAGATACGGTGCCATCATAAGAGCGAGCATCGGACCACGATTCGAGGAAGTGAGCAGCCGGGATATGCCAGTCGGTGATCGATCCTGTTTCGTCTACATGCGAACCGAGATGCGCAACCGTCTTCGCCTTGTTCAGCGCGGAAGCAAGTTCGAGATCGGCGGGTGCATTGTAAATAGGATTGGTATTCAGAATAACCAGCCAATCCACCCTGCCCGAATTGAGATCGTCAGCCAAATGCCTGAGATCGCTACTATTGATTGCCGACAATGCGCCTTCGGGTTCACCAGAAACAAAAACCGTCTTACCCAAATTCCCTAACGCGCCATTGATCACCGACGCAAGAGCGGCGACAGAGTCATCCTGATAGATTCCAGGGATCACAACGCTCTTACCCGCGTTCGCCTTCAAATCCTTGGCCAGCGCGGCCAAAAATTTCTTTTGCTCGTAGGTCCAGTTGTAGGACGGAGGATTGACGGGTACCAGTGAGCCACCAACTGCCTTCGCTAACTCCGCCGCAAAGGCCGGAATCTCACTCGCCCGCAAACCCAGCCGATGTTCCGCCTTCAAGCCCGTCGTCGTCGGCGTTGATTCAATCGAATACAGCCGGTTCAGCTTCTCCGGAGCCTTACGCCGCTCGGCATACTCGCGAACCAGCTTATGGAAGCCCGGATAACTCGCCCCAGAAAGAAAATCCGCATCGAGAGAAACAATTACGTCGGCTTGTGAGAGGTCGTACTGAACATTCAACCCACTCTCAAGCGCCGTACCCGCAATCGCCGGGTCATACTGCACCAGCGTCGCCTTCGAGTACTTCGCCTGCACTTCTTTCCATTGCCGCGCCAATGTAGGCGAGGTAATCGTCGAACTCAGGAAGTATATCCCCGTCCCATCCTTCGACGCCGCCGCTTTCAGCCGCAGTTCCTGCGCAAACTCCGCCCAATCCCGGCGCTCCCCGCGATAGGTGGCAAACTGCGAACGGTCCGGATCATACAGATCGAGCAGCGTTCCCTGCGTAAACGGGTCAGAGGAGCCACGATTGTACGGATGCTCCGGGTTGCCATCGATCTTGATGGGGCGGAACTGATCGCTCTTGACTAACAGCGGCACCGCGCCGGTCACAAACGGATGCGCAGTGGCAAAGTACATCGGCTTGCCCAGAATCAAATCTTCCGGGGCCTTCACGTAGGGATAAATCGGCTCATCGGGCTGCTTGGTGCAACCGGCCAATCCGGCCAGCGCCATCGACGCGCCCATCAGCTTCATGAATCCGCGCCGCGAGACCGGATCGACCCACTCCTGCGCCGCCGATGGAAATTCCTTCTCCACCGCCACCTGAAACTCCGGCGTCCCGGCCAGCTCATCCACCGACCGCCAGTACTTTTTCCCTTTGACGCCCTTCAACTCCGCGCGAACCTGCTCCAGCGTCATCGGGGCAGAAGGGGCCAGCGAGATCGGCTGGGAAGCGGTCTGCACCGATGCAGCCAAGGAGAGACTCGAAGTGTCAGGGCACGACTTTAGTCGTGCCGAAGCAGCCTCAAAATGGTCGTGGGCTTTAGCCCCTGCGGGATGCTTCTCATTCATCTCTTGCTCACTTGTAAGCCTGTTATCACTCATCGGTGGCAGACCTCGCAACTGGTCAGCTCTTTCGGAGTGCGAATCTTGTAATGATCCACCAGGAAATGACCCAGTTCCTCTTGGCTGGTGAATTTTTCGTACTTCGCCGCCACCGGCAGGCCCGCCGCCGCCACATCCTCGGCCAGTCTGCGCATTCCCACGGCAGGCAACTCCAGCGAAGCAACCTCCGCCCCGCCCGGCTCCTTGGTCGTGCAGTTCACGCTCTGCGCCGTCGGGACTCCCGATTTTTCATCGCCCACCGCGCACCACACCGGGCGATCCTCCGCCGGAGCTTCCCACGCCATGTTGTAAATCTGGCTCGTCGGCCGCAGATTCTTCGCCGGATTCCGGTGGCAATCCAAACACCACTCCATCTGCAGCGTGTTCTGCGCATACATCAGCGGCATCTGGTCCACGCGCCCGTGACAGCTTGCGCAGCCCAAACCCTTGTTCACATGAATTTCGTGGCTGAAATAGACAAAATCGGGAAGGTCGTGAACTTTAGTCCATGTAATCGATTCGCCCGTCATCCAACTCTTGCGAACCGGCTCCAGCAGATTGGCATTGGTCCAGATCTGCGCATGGCAGTTCATGCAGGTCTTGGTCGGCGGAATCCCCGCATAGCTCGACCGCTCCACCGTTACGTGACAGTACTGGCACTGCACGCCCAGTCCCTGCACATGGTGCTTATGGCTAAAGGGTACAGGCTGGCTCGCCCTCTGGCCCTGCCGGGTTACCCACGGCGAACGCTGCAGTTGGTCCAGCGTTACCCCCAGGCCGATCACGATCAGCCCCGTCAAAACCAGGCTCGCGCGAGCCAAAGCATTGGAGCTGCGATCAAATATCTGCGCCATGAATGCTTTCCCAATAACTGTTCAAGGTTGTGTCATATGTGCGCGCTGTGTCAGCGGTCACACAGGTTGTGTTCAAAATCCAATCTTGGGCAAAAAAAGATGGGGAGACGCAAGTCCCCGAAAAATCAATACTACAGCCTAAGGTTGGGTCAAGACCACATTGCGCGACGTTTTTCTGTGCAAAAAAACGCAGCGTACCATTTTGCAACCCGCTGAAAACAAAACCGCTTGTGATAAGGCCCGATTCGGGCAGAACACCACCGATCCCCTTTTACAGGCGTCCCGGAGGGTGAGATATTTGAACAAAAATAACATGCCACCCCCTGCTTCCGCCATTGTTACCCGGCGAAGCCCCGGCCTGTCCGCAATCTCTGAGGTGTTGAACCGGCCCGTTCCAATTTGGAATCCGCGCTCAACACCCTCCCATCCCGCTATACGGCATTTCACGGATGGCGTAATGTCTGGGTGCCCCACCCTCGCGACGCACTTGTTTTTGTCGCTAGGGTGGGATAGCTGGATGCCCCTGACTGGAACATTAAAAACGCCTCAAGACCGCTGCCCGCTCTCCGGCTCCGCATACGTCTCCGCAAAGGACTCATCCGGTGACGTCGACGGCCAGCCGATCATCACCAAAAATACATCCAGCACAAATAACGCAATCGCAATATCGTTGAACAGCGTTGCCTGCGGCAGATCCGGCCACAACTGGTTCGCCGCCCAGAAGAGAAACGCAATCGCCAGTAGAACGGCCTTCAGCACCTCTCGCCACGCAGGCCGGTGAGCCGACTGATAGCCCAGATAAGCAACAGCGATCATCGCCAGAGGAAATGCGGCCAGCACATCGTGCGCCCGCGCAGGGAACAGCCCTGGAACCGCATCCCAAACCAGCAGCACTCCTACACTGGCCAGCGTAAGTACACCAAGCACTACAGGGAATGCGCGGTGCGCATAGTCAAGACGTTTGTACATGCGCCATTCTGGCCCATCCATCAAAAAGATGCCGTAAAGACCAAATCGAATATCTCAATATGCGACGAGGATGCGCGATGCTCCACTCCGTCAATCAAATTTAACCTCCCTCGCGAATTACTGATGCGCCTGCGCACTCCGCGGTAACCAGGCGATGCTTTAGAATTCATTTGGGCGTAATTACCGATTGCCCTCTGCGAACAATTTTTCCCAGTGCGGACCTGTTTTTACCTACTAGATCCGAAGGGCAGGTCTCTTTTCACCGGAAAGCTCGGAAGGAAATGGCCATGAAGTACGCGGGTTTGCTCGTCATGCCGGCAGGATTCTTTCTTACCATTGCCGCCATCCTTTTATTCCCTGCCCCTGCGCCGCGCGCCGCTTTTGTCGTTTGCGGCCTCGCCGTTGAAGCCCTCGGCCTCACCGTCGCCGTTCGCGGACACATGGAACTTCGCGGAGGCCGCGCCGATGACTGACGCCCTCTTCGTCCTCACCCTTACCCTGCTGCTTCTTTCGCCGCTGGCCATCGCCGGTGTCGCGCTCATCAATACCGGCCTGGGCCGCTCCCGCTCCGCCGCCCAATCCCTTCTCGGCTGCCTCGCCATCCTCGCCGTCACCGCCGTCGTTTTCGCCATCGTCGGCGCGTCGCTCACCGGCTCAGCAGGCGGCCCGTCCTTCTCCTTCTGGATCTCCGGCAAACCCTGGAGCGTCATTGGCACCGCGCAGCTCTTCCTCAGCGGCATCGATACTTCCCTGCCAACGGCCCAACTCGCGCTGCTCGCCGAGTTTTTCGCCGTAGCCCTCGCCGCCATCATCGCCTGGGGTTCCGGCGCAGACCGCCTCCGCCTTACCGCCGGCATCGCCATCGCCGCGGTCCTCGCCGTCGTCGTCTTTCCTCTGCTCGCCCATTGGACCTGGGCCGGCGGCTGGCTCGCGCAGTTAGGCGTCAACTTCGGCCTCGGTTCCGGCTTCCAGGACCCAGGCGGCGCAGCTGCCATCCACGCCCTTGGCGGCATCAGCGCTCTCGCCATCATCTGGATCACCGGCTCCCGCAAAGGCAAATTCCCCAAAGAAGGCCTCTCCACCGCGATGCCCGGCCACAACGCCGTCTACGTCCTCTTCGGCAGCCTGCTCGCGCTCATCGGCTGGATGGCCTTCGACGTCTCCGGCGCAATTCTCTGGCTGCACGCGCCCGCATCCGCTCTCGCCGCCACCGCCGTCAACACCCTGCTCTCCGCCTCGGCAGCGGTCATCGCTACCTTTGTCGTCACTAAAATCCGATTCGGCAAACCCGATGCCAGCCTCTGCGCCAACGGCTGGCTCTGCGGACTCGTCGCATCCAGCGCCTCAGCCGCCCTCGTCCCGCCTGCCGCCGCGCTCTTCATCGGACTCGTCGCCGGCATTGCCACGCCGCTCCTCGTCGAGCTATTCGAACTCGCCCTCTCCATCGACGACCCCACCGGCGCAGTCACCGTCCACGCCATCGGCGCGCTCTGGGGACTCTTCGCTGCAGGCCTCTTCAGCAGCCAAACCGGTCAGCTAGTCGCCCAGCTCGTCGGCATCAGCGCCCTTTTAGGCTTCTTCCTGCCGCTCGTCTACCTGCTCTTCGCTGTCCTCAACCGCTTCGTCGCCTTCCGCGTCAACCCCGACGGCGAGCGCATCGGCATGGACCTAGAAGAACTCGGCGGCGGCGCATACCCCGAATTCGTAATCCACCGCGATGAATCCTACCGCTGATTCTTCGCCGAATCACAGCTCTGGGTACACGAGTCTAACAAGCCAATGATGAATGGGTGCCCCAGGTCCCTCGCACTCGGGGACCTGGGAAAACCTCTCCTCCCAAGCCACGCTGTCATCCTGAGCGACCAAAGCGCAGCGCAGGGAGTCGAAGGACCTGCATTTCGTACCTTCGCTCCCAACCCAAAAAGCTGTCATCCTGAGCACGGCGAAGGACCTGCGTTTTCTACACCACCTGTCGACTCTGGGTGCCCCATGTCCCTCGCATTTGGGGACATGGGAAAGCACAAACCTCAAGGCCGGGTGCCCCACCCTCGCGGCGTTCTTGTTTTTGCGGCTAATCGGGGTCCCCGGCGACAGGTCTTCGTCGCTGGGGTGATCTAGGGCGGAATCACGGCGAACCCCATCCCAAGAAAGTCGGCAAGCCTTTCAGCTGACCTGCCTGCGTTGAATTTCCTGTAACCATCCTTTGCACGCCTGCACTATACTGGGTCCGCTCTCGAACCCCACTCCCGAATCCAGCCGAAAATCGGAGGCCATGTCATGAGCTTGTTTTCCGCGTTCTTCCTCTACGCCATCGTCTTTCGCCTGGCAGTTATCGCGGCTGGAACAGTAAGCATCGTGCTCGGCTACCGGCTCTTCACGCGCGGAATCCAAACCGGCCCGGCGAATTCCGCCGACGCAACCTTTAATGCAAAGGTTGCCGGCCAGGAATTCGCACTGAAAAATGCCGCACCGGGCACATTCTTCGCCCTCTTCGGCGTCATCATCATCAGTATTATGGTCATCCAGGGGCTTCCGAGCTCACGCTCAAACCGTTGACAGACGCCCAACGCGCCGGCAACTCAGCCCAGCCGGGCGAGCTTACCTTGCGCAGCGGCGCTCCGCCAGCCTCCAACAAATTCGACAACGCTGTTCAAAAAGGCCTGGAATACGACCGCCAGAATGACACGGCAAACGCCGTCACCTCCTATGAAGAGGCCATGACAGAAGCAGCCGCGCCGATGAACCAGCTCGCGTGGGATTACCTACAACAGGGAAAAGTCGAAGACGCTCTTCCCCTCGCGCGCCTCGCCGTCCAGTTGCGCCCCGGCCAGGCGGCATTTCTCGACACCTTGGCCGAAGTCCTCTTCAAAAAAGGTGATCGCGACGAGGCGGCAACATGGATGGCAAAAGCCGCCGCGCTCGACCCCAAGTATCAAGGCAGAATCGCCGAGCTTGAACGGCAAGGCAGCAAATAGCGCCCAGGAGGGCTTCAATAATGAGAACAACTCAAATCGTTGCTTTGTCCTGCTGCATGATTGGCCTGCTCCTGCCCGCGAAAATCCACGCCCAGTTCTACGATCATAGCTACGCCATCGTCATCGGCATCGATCAGTACGAACATGGGGATTTGTACCACCCTCTGAGCTATGCCGTAAAGGATGCGCAAGCCGTCGCCAACCTGTTCAGCGCCCAGGGATTCACTGTCATTCCGCTTTACGGACCCAAGGCCACCAAAACGGCGATTCTCTCCGCGATGGAAGACACACTCGCGCCCAAGCTCGGCGCTGGCGACCGTGTGCTGGTCTTTTTCGCCGGCCACGGCAAGGCCGAGAGCCTCGGAGGAAAGGAGCGAGGCTATATTGTCCCTTACGACGGCCAAAATCGTTCCAGCCTGATCTCGATGGAGGACCTGGAAGATCAGTCGAGCTACATGGGCAATGCCAAGCATCAGTTATTCATTCTGGATAGTTGCTACGGTGGGCTGCTGGCTGAACCGCGCGACAGCCTCGTCGACCTAAACGAGCCAGACTACCTGAACGACATCACAAGCCGAATCGCGAGAGAGGTTCTCACTGCGGGTGGCAGCGATCAGGAAGTTTTAGACAGCGGTCCCGATGGGCATAGCGTTTTTGTCGACGCTCTTCTGGAGGCGCTCCGCGACGGACGCGCGGATACGAACGGACGCGGGTATATCACCTTTTCGGAGTTGGTGGCCTACGTCACGCCCAGAGCCTCCAACCGATACCAGACGCCGCTCCCCGGCATCTTGCCCGGCAATCGCGGAGGTCAGTTCCTCTTCACCAATCCCAAGGGTCCGGGACGTCCGGTCGCCGCGATCCCCGTTCCCGCCAGCCCCACAAGAAGGGGCGACGACAGCCCAATGACCGCCAAACAATATATAGCCCTCGGCGACGCACGCTGGAATGTTAGCGACTGGGATGGTGCCGCGGCGCAATATCGCGCGGCCATCCGCGTGGACCCCAACAATGCGGAGGCGCATGTAGACCTAGGTGTCGCGCTCGACCGGAAGGGGGACTGGGACGGCGACATAAAGGAGCAACGCGAGGCCATCCGGCTCAAACCCGATTTCGCAGAGGCGCATAGTAATTTAGGTGTCGCGCTCGACAATAAAGGAGATTGGGACGGAGCGATTAAGGAAGAACGCGAGGCCATCCGGCTCAAACCCGATTTCGCAGAGGCGCATAGTGATTTAGGCATCGCGCTCGAAAATAAAGGAGATTGGGACGGAGGAATCAAGGAGGAGCGCGAGGCTATCCGGCTCAAACCCGATTACGCATACGCGCATCAGAACCTGGCCTACGCTCTCATCGACAAGGGAGACTTGGACGAAGCGATCAAGGAGGAGGGCGAGGCCATCCGCCTCAAACCCGATTTAGCAGAGGCGCATAGTGATTTAGGTGTCGCGCTCGGCAGTAAAGGAGATTGGGACGGAGAGATCAAGGAGGAGCGCGAGGCCATCCGCCTCAAACCCAATCTAGCGGAGGCGCATGAAGACCTAGGCGCCGCGCTCGACAATAAAGGAGATTGGGACGGAGGAATCAAGGAGGAGGGCGAGGCCATCCGCCTCAAACCCGATTTAGCATACGCACATAACGCTCTGGGTTTCGCGCTCGAGCAGAAGGGCGATCTACAATCGGCCCTCGCCGAGTATCGCCGTGCGCTGGACCTCAAGTCAGATTATGCAGCCGCCCAAGGCAATTACGACCGCCTGCTGAAGCTGCTGAAACAGATAAACTCTTTCGGGAAGTGAGCCTCGTCTGTGAAGCCGGGTGCCCCATCCTCGCGACGTACTTGTTTTTGTCGCTAGGGTGGGAGAGCACGAATCCCAACCAGCCACGCCCAAGGCAGCCCGCTGTAGGCAATGCCCGCACAGCAGATGCCAATTTCACGTCAAAAAACACCAAAAAACGCGCAAAAAACAGCTATTTTGCGGTTGTTTTTCACCTTTTACTCCGCGCCGGCAGAGAGCTATCAGCAAAACACTCCGCCTGCGAGAGGAGTTTTTGCACCAACCAGACTGCCTCCACTCAAAACTCCTGCTGCAGGAAGAGAAAACCCCCATTTTTATAGCCATCTGCGCGCAGCGCAGAAACACAGATCTGCATCCGTGTCCTCCATCAGGCCAGTTTTGGCGGGGACGGGTGCAAACAAGCTACGAAATGCTGATGTTCAGGGGACTTGTATCAGGGCTGGACTTCAGTCCAGCCGCAAAGCCCCAGAAAAAAAGACGTGGGCTTTAGCCCCTGCGGAATCCCTGGTGCCCCAATCCCGAGTCTCGCTTCCGGGCTTCGACAAGCGTTGACCTTTACCTTCGCCGATTGCAGAAAATACCCTTCCGCCAGCGCACAATTGAAATCGAGAGACAGGGCGGAAAAACCGATTCTTCGTTGTTGACCCCTCCCCCCCAGCAAAAACAAATATTGGCGTAAAATTTTGCCGATAATTATAAAACCAATATAATCAATTGTTTAATAAAAGAATCCAACGCAAGAGTTCGCCCGCCGGCAACGGCGGACTTTGCATAAAATTACAGCAAAATCAATGCCGAAAGTGCCGAATCCCGGTGAACACCATCGCAATGCCCAGCTTGTCGGCGGCGGCAATCACTTCCTGATCCTTCACCGACCCTCCCGGCTGAATCACCGCCGTCGCTCCGGCTGCGGCAACCGTTTCCAGGCCGTCCGGGAAGGGAAAGAAAGCATCCGAGGCGGCCACGCAGCCCGAGAGCGGCAGTGCCGCCTTCATCGCCCCAAACCGCGCCGCATCCACGCGGCTCATCTGCCCCGCGCCCACGCCAATCGTCTGCCCATCCTTGGCGTAGACAATCGCGTTAGATTTAACGTGTTTGCAGATCCGCCAGGCAAAAAGCAGGCTGCGCAACTCCTCAGCCGACGGCGGACGCCAGGTCACAACCTTCAGCTCCGATTCATTCACCCGGCCCGTATCCGCATCCTGAATCAGCAAACCGCCGGAAACCTGCTTCACCACCGTCCGCTGCGGCGCAGCGCTCACCTCAACCAGCCGCAGATTCCTCTTCGCCGCCAAGCGCTCCCGCGCCTCGGCGGTAAACTCCGGCGCGGCAATAGCCTCTACAAAGAGCTTGGCAATCTCCGCCGCCGCCTCGCCGTCCACTACTCGATTGATTCCGATCACTCCGCCAAAGGCCGAAACCGGGTCTGCCGCCAGCGCTTTTTGATACGCTTCCAGAACTGTCGCTCCGGTAGCCGCTCCGCAGGGATTGGTGTGCTTGACGATAATCACGGCAGGCTCGTCAAACTCCTGCGCCAGCTCCCAGCAGGCATCCAGATCGACGAGGTTGTTGAAGCTCAACTCCTTGCCCTGCAACTGCTTCGCACCGGCGATGCCCAGGCCTGTGCCGTCTGAGTAAAGCGCAGCTCTCTGGTGCGGGTTTTCGCCATACCGCAGCGACTGCGCCAGTGGAAAATTGATGCGCAGCGTCGTCGGCAGCGCGGTAAGATCCAGCATGGCGGGAGCCTCCGGCGCCGGAGCCTCTGCAATTCGTTCCAGCGTCCCGGCAATCGCCGAGTCATACGCCGCCGTCGTTGCAAATGCCTGTTTCGCCAGCCGCCATCTCGTCTCACGGCCCAGATTCCCGCTGTTGGCTTTAAGTTCTTCAACGAGAGCCGGGTAGTCCGAAACCCGCGTCACAATCGCCACATCTTCAAAGTTCTTCGCCGCGGACCGCACCATCGACGGGCCGCCAATATCTATATTTTCAATCAGATGGCCGAAGCCGACGCCCGGCTGATTGGGGGCCCCGACGACGGGTCCATGTCGTTGGGGTAATTGAGCAGCCGTTTTCTCAAAGGCATAGAGGTTCACCACCACCATGTCGATTGGCTCAATTCCATGTACGGCCACCGCCGCTTCGTGCTCGGCATTGCCGCGAATATAGAGCAGCCCGCCATGTACGCGCGGATGCAGCGTCTTCACCCGTCCATCCAGCATCTCAGGAAAGCCGGTCAGATCGCTGATGTCCTTTACGGCCAGGCCGGCCTCGCGCAGTGCTCTCGCGGTCCCGCCGGTTGACACCAGTTCCACCCCAAAACCTGCTAGCGCCTGAGCAAACTCCACCAGCCCGGTCTTGTCTGTAACGCTCAACAACGCCCGCCGAATCCGCTTTTCCCCGCTCACTTTTCGCTCCTTGCTTTCCGGTCCCGCTTTGCCTGCTGCCATATGGTCAGCAACGCCCGGCCAGGCACCAAACTCCAGAGTACATCCTATTTTTCCCCTCCAAGAGCCGCACATCGCAATTGCCGTGTCATCTACTGAAATTTCCAGTGGATTTCCTCCGTCAAAAACTCCGCATAAACTGCGACATTTTCAGAAATGCTTTAGAGTTGTCTAATGGGAATCAGTCCCTCCACCCCACAATCAGAGATTCTGTCGCCCGACGCCGAATACCAATCCAGCGCTGATCCGGCAGATATAGACCAGCCGCCAAGGGAGCGCAAGCCGCGCCCGTCGTGGGCAGTGGCTCCGGCGACTTATGTGCTGATCGCGATTAACTGCCTGGTCTTTCTGTGGATGGTGGCTCACCATGTCAGCGCGTTTAGTCCAACGCCCGACCAACTGATGCATTTTGGAGCGAATAACACGCAAGCGGTGTTATTGGGCGGCGAATGGAACCGCGTTGTCTCGGCGATGTTTGTCCATGTCGGCATAATCCATCTGGCGACCAATATGTGGTGCCTGTGGAATCTGGGCCTGCTGGCGGAGCCGCTGCTGGGTTCAGCCGGGCTGGTGGCGGCGTATATTCTGACCGGAGCCGCAGGGAACCTGCTTTCTGTGTGTGTCAATTTTTTCTTTCCGGACCACGACGCGGCGGGTAATATCTTGTCTTCTGTCGGCGCAGGAGCCTCGGGCGCGGTCTTCGGAATCGCTGGGTTGCTCATCATTCTGCTTGAATCGAAACAGTTGCCGGTTCCTTTGGAAGAACTACGCAGTTTGCGCAAATCTGTGATTTACTTTGCCGGATTGAACCTGGCCATCGGTTTTTCAGTAAATTTCAGCTCCAACCACCTGGGCTACGCTCTGCACATCGATAATTGGGCGCACCTTGGCGGCTTTGGCGGAGGTCTTTTGATGGCCATGCCGCTGGTGCCCCGCATCGGTTCCCCCCGCCAGATATTCCTCACCCGCCGTTATCTCGCAGTGGGAATGATGGTCGCCGTTCTGGTGCTGTTCGGTTTTTACTTGGCCCAGTTGCCGGGTTAGCGCGTTGCTGTCGAAGCGAATTTCTTCACCATTGTCAGCAGCAGCCGGCGGTCGCTCTCGTTCAGATTCGAGCTGTAGCGGCGAATCTGCGTTAAAAAGCGCAGTTCTTCGTCCGAGAGCTTCTGCAAGTTGAACTTGCGGTTCACCGTATCTTCGGCAAAGAACTGGACAATGGGCAGATCAAGAGCCTGGGCGATCTTCGAGAGAGTGTCAAGCGAGGGCATGGTGTGGCCGTTTTCCACGCGCGAAAGATAGCAGCGCAGCAGGCCGGTTTTCTTCTCGATATCCCCTTGGGAAAGTCCTTTTTGCAGCCGTTGAGCGCGGATAGTAGTGCCGATATTCATTGCGGAATGGCTCCTGTCCCGTCCGGTCAGCCTCGAGACGCATAGCTATTTACTCCCTAGCCAGCTACCAGAAGGTTATTGACTTAAGAGTTAACACGCTTTGCTGCGGCGCGCAAGAGGATTTCTTGCCTCCCAACCCCTCGAATAGGTAAAATTAGCCCTTACCCCGAAGTGAGAGTAATCTCAAGGCGATCTTTCGGGGGTCCGATTTGCGTTCAGACCCTCAAGAGGATTATCCTTCCCGCGAGCATGGAGCGACTGTGATAAGCCCAGATAATCTGTATGTGATGAATCTGAATTGCTTGCACGAGGATATGTTCCGTACAGGCAATTCGACGACGCTTACCTTTCCCGAAGAACGTGGCATTGAGAAAGACTGCCTTACATACGTGGATGCGGATGGCATCAGGATGATAGTGGCAAACAGGAATGGGTATTCCTGCTTCAACTACATCACGGAAGCCATGAAAAAGAGTAAGTACGTTTGGCGAATCCGGAAAGGTACGCCGTTGCCGCCGGAGATTATTCTGGTTAAGGATGTAACGCCAGGTAAGAAAGAGGGGCATTATATGCTTACCGCTGCCAAAAACATACCTTGGAAAAAGTACTTAGGGATTCTGGAAGAGATTGGGAATGACCGGAGCAAAAGCGTAAAGCTTTCACTGGAGGAAATAAAAAATGGCTGAGCCAGTATACCCGTCGATTGGGCAATTCCGAGGGACTATCGCTGAGCTAAGAACGGTACTGGAAGCGTTGATACATCTTGAGCAGTATTTGAACGCCAAGGTTGAAACCGTAGAAGACGAGGATGAACAGTCCGCGATAATCGAAGACCTCGAAATTTTGCACGGGATCATCCCCAGCTTCCGCCACCAGTTTGACGAACAGTACCCCGGCGGAGTTGAGCGGCCGTAACAAGAACGGCCACGTGTTCACGCGCTTTTCTGCAAGGAATGCATGACAAATTCAGGATCGGCGGCAATGACAATAAGAAACGCGCGCACAGCAGCTTCCGGCTGGCAGCGGCCAAGCGCGGCGAACTGACGAGCCTTAGCGTGCCATTTATTCCGTTTCGTGAACTGGACCCAAATATCGACATGGGGAGCCGGGTTCGGGACTTTGGCTCGGTGAAATACAGCTCTTTATCGACAGCGCGAGGGACGCCGCTTCAACCGTTCAGCAAACCTCCGGCCCGCAGGCGGCAGCAAGGAACATCAGACCCTATAGATGCTTCACAAAATAGTCGATTCCCTCCACCGGATTGTCGTTATACGGCTCACAAGGCTGGAAGCCCAACTCCAGATAGATGCGAACAGCCGCGGCCATTGCTTGCGGAACAGTATCCAGAAAGACGGACTTACACCCGGCAGCAGACAGTTGGTCCAGTGCAGACTGCATCAGCGCGTGGCCCAGACCTAGGCCTCTCCCGCTGGGGCGAACCCAAAGCCTTTTCAGTTCCCATGCGTCAGGCGAGACAGATGCCGCCAGCGCGCGCCAAGCGATAAATCCGGCTGGTTCGCCCTTCACCCTCGCCAACAGACAGCCTCCTTGCTGTTCGATGTAGCTGGCCGGCAGTCTCTCGGCTTCTTTTTCCAGCGACCCAAAGCAAAACCGCGCCGCGCCCGGCTGGGCGATAACGAAGCGGCCATACTCCAGCAGCAGCTCCCGCGCAGCGGCCAGCGTGGAGGGACTTGCGTCCAGAGTAATTTGTTCCAGTTGAATTTGCCCGGTCTTGGCCATAGATTGGCTCATGCCTGAGTTTACGACGAGTCGGCGGCGAGTTGCGCCGGTAAACTTTAGCTGTGTTAAACCCGTCTGAGAATGTACAGATGGAAAGCCGAGAGGATTGAGGCATGGGCCGTACAGCACGACTGGGAGCAGTAATGATCGCCGCGCTTCTAGGGTGCGCGGGCGCTGCCTGGCCGCAGTCGCAAACCTCCCCTCAGGCTCCGCAGGCGGCCACAGCCTCGCCTGAATCCACGCCTGCAGCCCCCATTACCGGCGGCAAGCTGCACGGAGTGGTGAAAAGCGGCTCAATTCCGCTGCCCGGCGTTACCGTAACCGCAGCCAATACTCTTACTGGCAAGCACTACTCCACTGTGTCGGATATTACCGGCGCGTGGTCTATCACGATTCCGCAAAATGGCCGTTATGTCCTCCGCACGCAGTTCGCGGCCTTCGCTGTTGGATCACAGGAGGCGCTGCTCAATGCCTCAAACCACGAGCAGACGGTGAACTTCAATCTCCTTCTCGCCTCCCGTGCAGCCGCGCAAGAGCAGCGCGAAAGCGCCTCGGAAAATCCGGCGCAGGCCATTCGGCAGTTGACCGCAAACGGAGTGCAGAGTCTCAATCTGATGAGCGCCCTCGCCGCCGGGACTGACACACAGTCTGGAACCGCAGGAACCGCAGGTGCTGCCTTGCCCTCGATTGCCGGCAACACCGATTTCAGTAGCGATTCGGTGGCCATCAGCGGCCAATCTGGTTCTGTCAGTCCGCTGGCTGGAGTCGACATGGACCGCATTCGGGACGCCATCGAGACAGCGCGCCAGAACGGCAGCTTCGGCGGTGGCGGCGGGCTGTTTGGTGGCGGGCCAGGCGGATTCGGAGCCAGCGGTTTTGGTGGAGGCGGATTCGGCGGTGGTGGTTTTGGCGGTGGCGGGCGCGGCAATTTTCGCGGATTCAAACCTGGCCAACCTCACGGCGCAATCTTTTGGACCGGCAGCAACTCGGCGCTCAATGCCGAGCAGTTCGCCATTCGCAGCCTGGATGAGCAACAGCCCGCCTCGGGAACTAACCAATTCGGCATCACCTTCATTGGTGCGCCTTACCTGCCGGGACTGACCAAGCCCAGCGGCAAAGATACGGTTTTCTTTACGCTCTCCGGCCAGCGCAGTTCTAATCCCAGCAGCGGGTTTGCCACCGTACCGACAGATGGCAGTTTCGGCACATATGACGAACGAACGGGCGACTTCACCGGCCAGCCTACTATTTACGATCCCGCGAATGACACCAAATGCTCCCTGTATGGGGCAGCCCCTGGCCAACCATTTCCAGGTAATATGATTCCCAAAGGCTGCATCTCTTCCCCGGCGAATTCGCTGCTGCTGGGAAATAAAAATACAACCCCGACCCTGCCCCAGTTCTTCCCCGCGCCGAATCTGCCCGGCTATACCCAGAACTACCACCTGCTGACCACGGCCCAAACCAACTCCACCCAGGCTGGACTTCGCTATTTGCGTAGCTTCGGTGCCAACGCCACACAGCCCGGCGCCGGCCGTGGTGGATCTGGCGGAGGCGGAGGACGCAGATCTCAACAGTCGCAGGGTCTGCGTCAAAGCATGAATGCCAACTATAACCAGGGCCACACCGCCCAGGATAATGTGAATCTATTTCCTGAGTTAGGAGGAAAAAGCTCGACTGACTCCTACTCGCTGCAGGCCGGTTATACCGTCGGCTATCACAAAGTTACAAATATATTCAATGCCAACTGGAATCGCAGCAACAGTAAGGCCACAAACTTCTTTACGAATGTTTCAGACATAGAGACTACGACGGGAATTCTTGGGCCAAACAGTCAGCCGCTGAACGCAAGCCCACTCAATTACGGACTTCCGAATATTGTGCTGAGTAACATATCTGGCTTGAGCGAGCAGCAACCCAGCTTCTCACTATCACAAACTATTTCGCTCTCCGAGACTCTAAGCTGGATTCACGGCAAACACAACCTGCGCTTCGGCGGGGATTATCGTCGCGTCCATCGCGACTTTCTCGGTGGCTCAAACGCAACCGGAACGTTTACTTTCTCCGGCCTATTCACTGAGGACCCAACCAAGGACTCCTCTACCGGCTCGGCATTGGCGGATTTTCTTCTTGGACTACCGCAGGAAACAACAATCGATTCGTCAGCATCGAAGAGTTATTTGCGCGATAATGTATGGGATGGGTATGTTACCGACGATTGGCGCGCATCGCCATCTCTCACACTGAATTATGGCCTGCGCTATGAGTTTTTTGCGCCCTATACGGAGAAGTACAACCACCTGGGAATGGTAGATACTGATCCAAGCGCAGCGTTTACAGAAGCCCCCATGGAAGTTGCGCCCGGCGGCCTCTCTTCAAGCGGTAATTTGCCAGCGTCCCTCGTCTTTCCCTTCCGCAAAGCATTTGCGCCGCGCATAGGAGTTGCATGGCGGCTGCCGAAACAAACGGTCGTCCGTGCCGGCTTCGGCATTAACTACACCAACGGCCAATATGCAACCTTCGCAACCACAATGGCACGACAGCCGATTGCTTCTCAACCTTCCTTCGTCAATGAACAGACCAATGAGGCTGGCTCTGCCTGCGCGGCGCTCACGCTCGCCGATGGGTTCTGTCCCGCAGCTACGACTGCTACACCTGGAAATTATGAGTTAGATCCGCACTACCATCTTCCTTATGTGCAGGCATGGAACATCGATGTGCAAAAGAGACTTCCCTGGGGAGTAGTTCTGAATGTCGGCTATAACGGATCGAAGGGGAATCATTTGGATATCACCAGCGCGCCGCGCGCCTCAAAGTCCAGTCCCTTGACCGATCCTACAGACCTGATCTTCAACTACGAACAATCTGTGGCATTCTCAAAACTCAGTGCCGGGACGCTGCGGGTGAACAAGCAGCTTACGAAAGGGATCCAACTGGGAGCAAATTATCAATACTCACATTCCATCGACGATGCCGGCTCAGTCGGCGCAACCTCGACCGTCGTTGCGCAAAACTGGCAGGACCTGGGAGCCGAAGAGAGCAATTCAAGCTTTGACATGCGCCACCAAGTCAGCGGAAATTATCTTTACGAGCTACCCTTTGGAAAAGATAAGTCCTTGCTGACAGCGGGTACCGCTTCGCACATCTTCGAGGGTTTCTCCATTTCAGGCAGCTTTACCTTCTCCACTGGTGCGCCGCTCACGCCAAGTTACCAGGCGCTGGCCGTCGATGTGGCGCGTGGCACAGCTGGAACGCTGCGGCCAGATCGCGTCTCAGGCGCTTCTCTCACTGCCGGAGGGGGTTCGCTGAAGGAGTGGTTCAATACATCTGCATTTACCACGCCGGCAGGCCCGTTTGGAACTGCCTCGCGCAATTCAATCCCTGGACCCGGAACCATCCAGAATAGCATGGCGCTCTCAAAGACCATGCAGCTCGGCGATACCCGCAGCATGGAGTTCCGTGCTACAGCCAGAAATGCTTTCAATACTGTGCAGTACTCTGGCGTGGATACCAATGTGACGTCGCCGACCTTCGGGCAGGTAACTTCCGCTGCCGCTATGCGCTCGTTTCTCTTTCTGGCGCGCTTCCGGTTCTAGCGAGTAAACATTAAACAAGCGAGAGGGATGAAATGACGCGTTGGAGCCAACAATCCGGGGCAATAATGGCTGCGTTCGCGCTTGCTTTGCAGTGCGCATACACTGTCTCTGCTCAGGATACTAGTCAGACTGCTCCGCCGCCAAACGCGGGATTCGTCCTCAAGGTGAATGCCGACCTGGTTCTTACTAACGTAGTAGCGCGCGATGCCAAGACAAGCGAGTTAGTGCGCGGACTCAAGCAGAGCGATTTCACTATCTATGAAAATGGAAAGCCGCAGAAGATTGACAGCTTCGATTTTGAGAGCGTCGATATGGCGACGCCGCTGAACGAAGCAACCGTCAGCGGACTCGCGGCAGGAACGAGCAGTAGCAAGGCCGTCGTTGTTGCACGTCCTGAGGAATTGCGCAATCACCGGCTAATTGTTTTCTTCTTTGATCTC
Source organism: uncultured Acidobacteriaceae bacterium (assembly GCA_963713645.1). Taxonomy (GTDB): domain Bacteria; phylum Acidobacteriota; class Terriglobia; order Terriglobales; family Acidobacteriaceae; genus Telmatobacter. Next base: position 319,923 of record CAVQMQ010000003.1, read on the forward strand.
ACGTCGATGCAGCCAGAAGATTTGGACCGCAGCGTGGATGCGGCCAAGGATTTTCTTAAGGCCAAAATGCAGCCCGCTGATTTAGTTGCACTGGTATCCCTCGGCGATACGCTGAAAGTCGATCAGGATTTTACCGCGGACAAGCAGGCTCTTATTCGAGAAGTCGGCATCTACAACGGAACCGAGGGCCAGGGCTTTGCTCAGGGAGCAACATCTAACTCTAATCAGGTGGAAGATGCAACCGGATATACGCCGGACGAAAGCGAATATAACGACATCAACACAGATCGCGAACTCTACGCGCTGCGGGCGATTTCGAAGTCGTTGGAGAAGATTACTGAGAAGAAATCTCTGCTCTATTTCTCTGGTGGCATCTCGCGCGATGGCATCGAAAATCAGGCTTCGTTGCGATCCGCAATTAACGCCGCGGTGCGCGCCAACTTGGCGATTTACAGTGTAGATACGCGCGGTCTGCAAGCAGTTTCGCCGCTCGGCGACGCCTCTACCGGCAGTTTGCGCGGAACCGGCGCGTACAGCGGCGCGGCATTGACGAATAACATGAATGCCAACTTTGCCTCGCAGGAGGTGATGGGGACACTCAGCTCCGATACCGGCGGCAAAGCATTTTTCGATTCCAACGACTTCGCTCCTGCCTTTGCTCAGGTGCAGCGCGATACATCAGCCTACTATGCGATCGGCTTCCATAGCGCGAATCCACAGCGCGACGGGCGCTTTCGCAAGCTGACTATTAAAGTGAACCGACCAGGAATCAAGCTTGAATATCGGCCAGGATACTATGCTCCTGCGGATTTTCAACACTCCGGACATGAAGATCGCGAGCGGGAGTTGCAGGAGCAGATAGCCAGCGATCTGCCCGCCACGGATATGGCGCTCTATCTGGATGCGATGTATTTTCGGATCGATGAAAACCGCTTTTACGTTCCCGTTTCGCTTGTTATTCCGGGATCTCAGATTCCGTTTGTTAAAGGCGGAGATAAAGATAAAGCTACCCTGGACGTGATTGGCGAAGTTATCGACGAAGCCAAGCGGCCCATCGGGCAGGCACGCGAGACCGTCAAGCTGAATCTCGATCCATCTTTGCAGGCGCGGCAAAAAAACATCCAGTACACCACCAGCTTTACCCTGCCGCCGGGCAAATACCGGCTCAAATTTGTGGTTCGTGAAAATCAGACCGGACGGATGGGGTCTTTCGAAGCAGAGATTGTGCTTCCGGATTTAAAGAAAGCTCCGCTCAAGATGAGTTCTGTCGTTCTGGCCTCCCAACGGCAACCCAGCAAGGCACAGAATCCGTTGGTTCGCGGTGGCCTTGAATATGTGCCCAACATCAGTCACGTTTTTCGCCAGGATCAGCATTTGTATCTTTTCTACGAAGTCTATAGCCCTGCGCGAGAGAAGCTTCCGGAAAGCTCCCCGAAAGGCAGCAAACCAGGAATCAGCCTTTACAGCAGCCTTGAATTGATTCAAGGACAAGCCAAGGTATTTGAGACGCCAGTAGTACAAGCGCGGACTGTTAATGTCGAGGGGAGAGACGCGGTTGCCGTCGAGTTGGATGTGCCGTTGGACAAACTCAAGCCGGGTTCGTATCTGTGCCAATTAAATGTGATTGATGACGCCGGAGGCAGTTTCGGATTTCCCCGGTTCGCGATTCTGGTCCGCGAACCTATTGCTGCTGCCAGTGCCGCGGCCGGTGGTCTGCACTGACCCGCTCTGTGCCGGTAAAATCAATAGAGCATGGAATCCGCGAACGTGAACCCGACCGCCCCTGAATCCTTTGTTGCAGGCAGCCGCTTTGTGCGGGCCTGCCTGCGCCAGCCTGTTGACCGTACGCCTGTCTGGTTTTTGCGCCAGGCTGGCCGCTACATGCAGGAATATCGTGATGTGCGCAAGCACCACACACTGGTTGAAATCTGCAAGCAGCCCGAGCTGGCCGCTGAAGTAACCATCACTGCCGCCGAAAAACTGGGTGTGGATGCAGCCATCATCTTTGCCGATCTGCTGCTGCCGCTGGAGCCGATGGGTCTGGACTTCGAGTTTCAGGCAGGCGAAGGTCCCGTGGTGCATCATCCGGTGCGAACTGGTGACGATGTCAAAGCGCTGCGCACTGACCGGGCCGGAGAGTTGAGTTATGTTGCGCGGGCGATTGAAAAGGTGGCCGCGCATTTTCAAGACCGCCTGGGAATTATCGGTTTCTGCGGAGCGCCGTATACTTTGGCAAGTTACATGATCGAGGGCGGCGGCTCGAAGAATTACATCTTTACCAAGCAGATGATGTACCGCGATCCGTCGTCGTGGAAGCTTCTTCTGGAGAAGATCGTAACTGTTCTGACAGAGTATTGCCGCCAGCAGGTGGATGCGGGAGCTGATGTTATCCAGATTTTCGATAGTTGGGCGGGTTCTCTTGGACTGACAGATTATCGCGAGTACGCCTTCGAGGCTTCGCGGCAGCTGGTAAAAAACGTTCAGCAAATGGGCGTGCCAGTCATTTATTTTGGCGTCGAGACGGCGGGGCTGCTCGGAGAGATGGCCAAGACCGGCGCGGACGTAATTGGCCTGGACTGGCGTCAGCCACTCGATGAAGGCTGGCGCGCTGTGGGTCATGGTCATGCAGTACAGGGTAACCTCGACCCCATCACGCTGTTTGCGCCTCAGGAGGTTCTGGAGCGCCGCGTGAAGGAGATTTTGCAAGCCGCTAACGGGCGGCCGGGACATATCTTCAATCTCGGCCACGGAATTGTCCCCGGCACGCCTGTAGAGAACGTACAGGCAGTCGTGCGCATGGTGCGCGAATTCCAGTTGGAGAAGTCGCATGGCTAAGCAAGCTGTTCTGTTGCTCGCGCATGGAACCCCGGAGACAATTGAGGAGATTCCTGCCTATCTCAGCAACGTTACGGGTGGAAGGCCTTTGCCCACTCATGTCATTGAAGAGATAGCGCGGCGCTATTCTTTGATTAGAAAGAGTCCTCTGACGGAGTTAACTCTGGGGCAAGGTAAGTTAGTGGAAGCGGAGCTATCTGGAATTCCAGTTTATGTCGGGATGCGGAATTGGAAACCCTATATTTCTGATGTTGTAGGGCAGATGCGTTCCGACGGGGTCGACGAAGCTGCCGCGATCTGCCTTGCGCCGCAAAACTCGCGCACCAGTGTAGGGCTTTATCGGCGCGTGGTTGAGTCATCAGCAAACGGGTTGCGCATTGATTTTACCCAGGGATGGGCGCAGCATCCTTTGCTTGCACAGGCCTTCGCCGAGCGGCTGGAGCCTGCATGGAAAAAATTCAGCGACGAAGTTGGCCGACCGGTCCCAGTGCTGTTTACCGCGCATAGCGTGCCGTGCCGAACGGTGCAAAGTTCCGCGGCAGGCGAAGAACCTGACCCGTACGCGGAGGACGCGCGGCGCACGGCTGCTTTAGTGGCTAAGCTCGTTCCGCAGATCGGGCAGTGGTACTTCGCCTTTCAAAGCCAGGGAGCAAGCGGGGGGCCGTGGATTGGTCCAACTGTAGAAAGTACGCTTGATGCGCTGGCGCAACAGGGAGTAACTCAACTTATCCTGCAACCAATAGGCTTTCTCTGCGATCACGTAGAAATACTCTATGACGTTGATATTCTTTTTCGTGAGTATGCTGCGAATCTTGGCATTCGTATGGAGCGGCCCGAATCATTGAATGGATCTCCAACGTTGGCACATGCGGTTGCAGATTTATCGCGGAAGGGACTGGCGCGTCTTGCTGAATCCCGCTGAATCTTGCTTCAAATTGCAGCACCGGCTAACTTCCTTGCCCGCCACAGCGCGCCTTCTAGTGAGACAACACCTACCTGCGCGACAGGCGCTTCCGGCGCGGTGGCTTTTAGTCCTGCAAAGAATCCCTCCCGCACCAATGCCATTTGTTCAATGACTCCACCCGTCCAAGCTATCGGAACTTCGCCTGCGATCCCATGCTTGCGGCGGAGTTTTGAGCGCACCAGTAAGACAGATTCGACAAGGTCAGCTGTGGCCTGTCGCAACACACCTAGAGCAATCGAGTCGCCTTCAAGCGCTAATTCGTTGATCGCAGGAGCCAGCGCGGCAAAATCAGGTCCAGGGGTGCTGTCACCCAGATTCACCAATGCATCGAGCGTTGGCGTGCCCCATATCTCGCCTACTTTTTCCAGAACTTTCGTAGGCTCTTCGCGATCATATGAATGAAGTGCGCGGCGCACGCTGTTCACGCCGATCCAATACCCGGAACCCTCATCGCCCAGCCGCGAACTCCAGCCTCCGGCACTTTCGCGGCTACCATCCGGTGCGCGGCCAATGCAATTCGACCCAGTCCCTGCAATCTGCAAAATCCCCGGCCCACCATGAAAAGCCGCATCCAGCGCAATGACTTCATCGCCCACAACCTCTGCGCGATCCACACTGAAGTCATGCAGGACAGCGGTGATCCACTCGGTAACTCCCGGCATCGTCGCGCTTGCCACCCCTACGGAAGCGGCCCGCAATTGCGTGATTCCCGCCTGCTTGTACGCTTCAGTCAGCAATGCCCGCAAATTCGTCTCGGCAGCTTCAGCACCCACGCGCAGCCGCTTGATGGAACCGCTCTCGGCGCGCGCCTGTAACTGATCACCAGCCATGATCGATGCGCGCGTCCGCGTTCCGCCGCCATCAATGCCTAAAACAATATTGGTTGTTTCCACAGCCTTACTTTCCCCCGTCGTTCCCACCGTCGCGCAACGTACCGGCAAGCACATTCAAGCTGCCGTCATTCTTTGCAGGAGTTAGTCCTAGGATGTGCGCAATCCACGGATATAGATTCACATTCTCAAAGGGAGCAACTGTCTTTCCCGGCAGAATATCCGGCCCCGTTGCAAAAAAACTGGCCTTCATCTCCGGCATCTTCTGTGGATCGTAACCATGCATGCCAGCGATCGGCGGCTGGTCGGGAGTGCCCGCTGGCGGCGCGTGGGCACGTATGGCATACGGACCTGTGGCCACAATCACCGGATCGCCCGCGCGGGCATTCTCGTTGTAGTGCAGGCTCGCGGGCAGATTTTTTCGGCGGTAAACAACAAACTGCGACGAGGCCTTCTTGAGCTGGTTGTAAACCCGCACCCGGTCTTCTTCCGTCTTGCCATAAAGTAGTGAACCGACTGTCTCAAAGCCTGTCAGATCGGCAAACTGGTCGAGCGTAATCCAGCCGCCGTCCACCTTGGCCATGCCGTGGTCGCTTACCACCACAATATCAATCGGCAGCCCAGTCATATCGAGCGCGGCCTTGAGTTTGCCCACAAGGCCATCCACCTTCAAAGCGGCGGCCTTGGTCTCCGCCGCTTCCGGGCCGAACTGATGGCCCTCATGGTCTGGATGGGAGTAATACAGAGTTATAAAATGCGGACGCTCCGCTTCAGGGAGTTTCAGCCATGCTATCACCTGATCGATGCGAGCAATATCGTCGATCTTGTCGTCGTAGTGTAGATAATAGGTCGGCTGATAGCCGGCTATCTTTGCCTCTGAGCCGGGCCAGAACAAACAGGCCGTACGCATTCCCTGGCTCTCAGCCAGGCTCCACAGCGGGACGCCTCCATACCAGCTCCCATCGGTAACGGCTTTCGAATCGCTGATCGCATAACGGGCATGTTTTGCCTCGTCATAAAAGCTATTGGCCACTAGGCCGTGGTGTTCCGGGTAAAGTCCGGTGACGATGGTGTAGTGGTTAGGAAAGGTCAACGAAGGATAGCTGGGCAGCATTCCGTCTGGCGCCCACACGCCCTGCTTGCCCAAAGCGAGCAGATGACGCGCGCCGAATTTCACAGCATAGTCCCAGCGAAAACCATCGAGCGAGACCAGCACCACATAATGCTGCTTCTTTGCTGCTGCAGCATTCGGCCCGTTATCAATATGGACGATCGGTAGTCCGGTCGCCTGCGCGGAAAACTGCGCCGCATCCGTAGTTTGCTGCGCGGCCAGCGTTAATCCGGCGGCCAACGCTAGCGCCGCGCATCCTGCCCTCATCCGAGCCCATAATCCCATCACAAATGCCTCAGCTCCAGCTTATCGCAGTGGCAACAACGGCGCACTGCGAACCCTAAAGCCACCGTACAGTCTGCATGAGCCGCTAGCTCTTTTTCGTGTGCTGAATGCTGATCAGCGTCTTGCCGTCGGCCTGCGATGGGTTCGGCATGATCGTCACCACCACCGATTCCTGATCGCCCTTTTTCGCGCTGAGCGATGTGCTACCCGCAAAACTGACCGACGTAGCGTCTGGACCCAGTTTGTCTTTGTAGAAGGCAAAGACCGCATCCTTGGAGTCCGAGGTAGCAAACTTCCCGATCACCGTGGAGGTACCGGCGAAATTCATCTTCATGCTGCCTTTTGCTTGCTCTGCTCCGGGGTAAATATCCACTCCCAGATCAGACGCGGTAAGGTTTTCGCCGTTCTTGCTGACTTGAACGGACTGCATCGCCTTATAGCCCAAGTATCCCAATGCGCCGACTCCCAGCACTCCCAACCCCACAATGACAGCCACAATAATCAGGATGATCTTGAGCGCGCTAGGTCCTGATTTTACTGGTGCAGCAGCTATAGGAGCCGCATATGCTGCAGGTGCCGCAGCGGCAGGTGTGCCGCACGCCGCGCAGATTTGCTGATCCGAGGAAATTTCCGCTCCGCATTTTGAACAGTTCGCCACAATCTTCTCCTTATCGTTGCGTATTGATCCGCTGCCTGCCGATTTATCCCCAGGCACTGCAACTATAATTCAGCAGAGGCAGGGCTGGCGTGAAGAAATTATCGGTTCCGAGTTATCCGCGCGTAGCTTCTGCCCGTGCTATGCAGATAATTGCTAAGAAACCTAGCAGCAGAACCGCGCCTTCTACACCTTCGCTGCGATGATGCAACAACTCAAAATCCACGCGGCATGGGGCAGACAGGTCGGCCCGGTCGATGGCTCCGCCGCAGGCGATGCGATCCCGCTCCATCGCCGGAATGATTGCGAACTGCGAATAGGCGGTTAGCGCCATCATCCCTACCAGCAGCGCGATTGCCGCCAGCGCCGCGCCGCGTTTGTAAATGCGCAACCCAAGCAGTACGGCTAATGCGAGGAGCGCGACCAACCCGGAAACCAGCCCCATTTCGTGGAGGATTCGTAGCAGATGGCCTACGATTGCGCCGGCACTGTGGGTATCGTGCGAGAGGGTATTGAAGGTGGTAGCGGCGACAAACGGAAAGAAAATCTCTCCGCCCACCCAGACCGTGAGCGAGAGATAGAGCAAGGTGCGAAGCAGCGTCTTCATTCGCTCAGAATACAAGCAGGAGGCTTGAGGTGGGCGAAAAACTGATCAGCCTCAGGCCATTTAGTTAATCGGACCCTGCGGAAAGCTATGCGTCTGGGGGTCAAGATTCAGCGCACCGAAGGCCTGCTCATACTGGGCAAGATTGTGGCCGAGGATATTCCATAAAGCCTTTGCCTGCTGAGGGCTAACGAAGATGGCCTGGTGGTTGCGGATGGTCACTTCTTCGGGTGCTTCGCTGGCTGCGAGGCCAAAGATCAGTTGAAAATCCCAGACGCTGGCCTTGACCTGCACGCTGTTGGCGTAGGATTCGCGGTAGTCGGGGGTCTGCACGATATTCATTTGCTGCTTCTGCGGGGCTGGACTCATGATGCTTCCAGATTACTCCGTTTAGACTGTGCGCTGGAGAATCTCCGCAAGGAGCAGACGAAATCTTCCTGATTCAGCGATGGTGATCGATCCAGTTGTCCCATTCGCCGCGATCAATTTTCTTGGCAACATCGCGCAACGGCTCTTGCGTAATGATGCATCCTCGCATGACCGCAACTTTATCTGTTGATTCTCTTGCCACCGCAAGAAGCTCCTGAAATTTGTGCAGATCTAATTTTCTAATTCCGGAGAGTGCGTAGGCCTTTGCCTCCGGGCTTCCCGTTGCAAAAAGGCTCTCAAACGCGGCCAACGCATCTGGCGACGGAAGAGACAATACGGCTCTAAAATCAATTTCCCCCTGCGATGTCCGCCCCGCAACTCCGACGCCGCCGAAGGCAAATCTTTCCTCATTCAAAAGGGATTTTACGGCAGAGTCGGCCGGGCTTTGAGTGAAACCAGAGCCGCAGGGAAGCAGGGCCAATACAACGACGGTGCACTTCACGATTCGGCGAGCCAACATTGTACTTTTACCTCCTTATCTTCAAGAGACGCTGAGCCAGTTAGGATGTTAGACCGTAAAATCAATGAACCCGCGCACGGGATCAGTGGAGACGAGTTTTACCGTGACCTTGTCGCCGACGTCGAGCCCCTTTTCGCCATGCACCAGCTTGCCATCGACATGCGGATCGAGGGTGCGCACGAAGACGCCGTAGTTATTCACGCCCGTCACGATGGCCGGGAAGCTCTGGCCTATGCGCGGGTGGAGAACTACAGCAGCGATACGCTTTTGCATCTCACGCTCTACCTTGCGCGCGCCGTCTTCCATCAGCGTGCAGCGGGCCGCGATTGTGCCGAGATCACCTTCGGAGTAAGGCTGAGGTGCTTTGGCCAGCCAGGCTTTCAATAGCCGCTGTGTGACTACGTCCGGGAAGCGGCGGTTGGGCGCAGTGGAGTGGGTGTAATCCTGCACCGCAAGGCCGAAGTGGCCGGGAGAAACCTCGTTGGGCTTGACCAGCACATACTCGCCAGGGCCCATCAACTTGACGACGCCGAGCGAGAGGTCGGGAAAGTGGTCGGGGTCTTTCTGCTTTTGCGCGAGGAGAAAATCGTTGAGGGCCTTTGAGTCCGGCGCGGCGGGCAGCGTCGTACCGAGGCCTGCGGCCAATTCGACAATACGATCCCAACGCTTGGGTGTACGCACGATGCGACGGATGGACGCGACCTTGGCGTCTTCAAAGGTTTTGGCAATGACGCCGTTGGCCGCGACCATGAACTCTTCGATCAGCGATGTTGCGCGGTTCTTGTTCTGTCGGGCAATATCGACGGCTTGATCGGCAAGCATCACCGGGTGAGTCTCAATGGTTTCAAGGTCGAGCGCGCCGTGCTGGAAGCGTCCGCCGACCATGCGCTGAGCGGCCTGGTCCTGCAACTTGATCTGCGCGGCGAGAGCGGCATTCGAGGCCACCTTGGTTGGGGTGGGAGCTTTGCCCTCAAGCCATGCCCCGATGGCGTTGTAAGTAAGCTGGGCCTGATTGCGGACCAGTGCGCGATAGGCCTTGCCGTCGGTGGCCGTTCCCGCAGCATCAATTGCGTACTCAATGACGATGGCGGCGCGGTCTTCGTTTTCGTTGAGCGATGTGATGCCTTCGCTCAGCTCGGCGGGCAGCATGGGGAAGACCTTGACGCCGGTGTAGACGGATGTCGTTTCACTCTGCGCGTGGCTGTCGAGGACCGTGCCGTGGGGTACGCGGACGTCTACATCAGCCACGCCGATCAGCACGCGGATGCGGCCATCAGGTAACTGCTCGGCCCACTCAATCTGGTCGAGATCTTTGGAGGTGTCGTTATCGATGGATGACCAGAGGAGGGACCTCAAGTCGATGAGACCGGAGGAAGCAGGCAGCGCGGGAGCGCCTTGAATTGCGGCTAACTCGGTATCGGTTCCAGCTGGAAAATCCGGTTGGAAGCCGTGCTCAATCATTGCGGCATGAGCGGCAGCAACAAGATTGAAATGCAGAGGGTGATTCGAAGGCATGAAAATAGCTCCTAAGTATTAAAGAAAAAGCCTAACATGCCAAGGGCCTGACAAGCTTCAAGCCATGATGAAATAGAAACCCCAGCGGGCACGTGTACGCCGCTGGGGTTGTGGGATGGAGAGGTCTCTCGGCTATTGTATTCCAAGATCAGAGAGCACCTTGGGCTTGGGTTCGTCCTGCGCGAGCAGGTTGTGGCAGGCCGAGCAGTCTTGCGTGATGCTGGTGCCGTCTTTGGCAGCGTGGTCGCCGTCGTGGCAGCGGAAGCAGCCGGGGTAGTCCATATGACCGATGTGGTTGGGATGGGTTCCCCAGGTGACTTTCATATCAGGAAAGACATTCTGGCTGTAGATGGTGGCAAGGCCTTCACCGGCGGCCTTGACCAGTGAGGCTTTGGCGGCGAATACCTGCGGATAGCTGGTGCGATAGAAGGCTTCAAGCTGCGCGGGGATCTGCGCGCGCGCCTCATCGCCGGTCGAGTAGTTCACATTGAGAAGTTCAAGGCCCTTCTTGTGAACGAAGGGAAGGTCCGGCGATACAGCGCCTTCGGCCATGGCGCGGTTGAGCGCGTCTTCGGCGGTCTGGAAGGTGTGCGCGGCGCGGTTGTGGCAGTCGATGCAATCCATCACGCGGCGCTCGCCCTTGGGGATTCCGTTGCCTGCAGCGGAGGTGGCGAAGACGGTCTTCGAGCCGTCGGCGTTGGTCTTCTCGACCCAGGGAATAGCCGTGCGCGTCGGGTCGTCGGAGATGTATTCGATGTGGCCGAGGTGAACGCCGTGAATGCCGGTGAGATGCGAGAAGCGAGTCGCGTCCGCCGAGGTGGAGAAGAACGACTGTCTGAGTCTCGGTGTTCTTTTCGTCGTCGCCGAAGCTGGACTTGACGAGCAGCTTTTCTCCAATGAACCGAGCCGGGGTGTGGCAGCCCTCGCAGATATCGCGGGCTGGGCGCAGGCTAGTCACGGGCGAAGGAATCGGCGTGGGGTAATCGGGAATGAAGCGGGAGATACCGGCAAAGGAATGCGTAGTGACTTCAATGAGCTGCTTGGTTCCATTCACCTTGGCGCGCAAATAGGAGGCAGCACCGGAGCCGATGTGGCAATCGGCGCAGGCCACGTGAGAGTGAGCAGATATTTTGTAGGCGGTGTACTCGGGATGCATCACATGGCAGCTCTGACCGCAGAACTGCGGCGAATCCATATACGCTGCGCCGCGATAGCTGGCCGTAGCGACGATGAGCAGATTGACGATGGTGGCTACGACCACGATGTCAATGCCGTGGCGGAAAACGGGATCGTCGAAATCGATCTTGGGAAAGACGGAAGGAATCGGTTCCGGCTTTGCTGAGCTTTCTGCGCCGCACATAAATGCCTACTGGAATCAGCGGCCAGACCCGCGATAAAAAGGACGGGCAGAATGAGGAAGAAGATGATGCCCAGGTAAGGATTGTTATTGGCACGGCCGAATATCTCTACCAGCCAGTAGCCGATCATGGTAACGCCGGACGCGCTGGTGATGGCTCCGCCGGCGAGGCTGATGGGATTGTTGCCGAAATAACAGCGCCGGCCGCACCCAGTGTTCACGAAAATTTTGCATTGCAGGCACAACCGCCCCCCGAATGAAATCAAAGGCCCGCCCAAGCGAGCGGGCCTTTGTCTTTTAACTTATTCAGATTTTTTGTTGCTGTTCTTCTCTTACCGTTCGATTGCAGAAGTCCTATTTCAAGGTGCGATAGTAGGTGATAACTTCCTTGATCTGGTCATCGGTAAGCCCAGTGATCGGCTTCATCTTGCCCTTGCCGGCTTTGACCGCAGTAATCTCCGCATCGGCGGTGAGCTTCTGAATGTCTGGATCGGAGGCCGGCTTGACCCCGAGCATCTTGGTCATCCCCGCGCTGGGGGTGCCGGTGGCGCCATGACAACTGGCGCACTTTGCCTTGTACGTCGCTTCGCCGCCGGATTGCGCGAAGCCCACGGCGCTGGCCAAGGAAACAACGACGGCGAGCACCACCTGGGATCGAATCATTTTCTTCATTGAAAAAACTCCTTCAGTTAATTCCCACGCAACGAGCGCCGGGGGTGGCGCGTCTTTGTGCTGGTCCTTTCATTGCTGCTGCATTCGTGCGCAACGCTTGCGGAACATCGAATGCAGAAGCAAAACTAACAGCAATCGTACATGGCTGGCAGTAATCAGCGGCAGGAATCTTACTTGATGAAGGCGCGGAAATAATCTACCGCGGCCTTGATCTCCGCATCGCTGAGCTTGTCCTTGTACGGTTGCATTTTGCCCATTCCGTCTTTAGTAGCGGCAATCATCTCCGTCTCGGTGAACTTGACAACCGACGGATCGGTGGCCGGTTTCACTTTCAAGACTTTGCCCATTCCGGTATCAGCAAGGCCGACAGCGCCATGGCAATTCTGGCACTTGGCCTTATAAGTCACTTCACCTGAAGATTGTGCAAAACCCGTGGCGCAGGTCAGAAGCAGAACCGCAGCCAACGCCGCCTGGGATCGAATCATTTTCTTCATTGAAAAAACTCCTTCAGTTAATTCCCGCGCAACGAACACCGGGGGCGTGTCCGGTACCGGGTACTTCATTGTTGCAACAAACTACATCGAGTATTCTCTTCTCGATACGCCTGCCGAAACAGAATCAAGCGCAATCCTACACGACGGACAGTACGCGGCGGCAAGAGCCTTACTTGAGGAAGGCTCGGAAATAGTCCACCGCGGCCTTGATCTGCGCATCGCTGAGCTTGTCCTTGTACGGCTGCATCTTGCCCATCCCGTTTGTGGCAACGGCAATCATCTCCGGCTCAGTGAACTTGGCGACCGACGGATCTGTGGCCGGTTTCACCTTCAGGGCTTTGCCCATTGCCGTATCTGCAAGCCCGGCAGTACCATGACAATTCTGGCACTTCGCCTTATAAGTCGCTCCACCTGAAGATTGGGCAAAACCCGTAGCGCAGGCCAGAAACAGAACCGCAGCCAACGCCGCCTGAGATCGGACTGTTTTTCTCATCTCTTGACTCCTGATAAGTCGCGAACTGAGCCGGTTAATTGGAGAGGGAAGCGGACTGCAGGAGCTTTCCTCAGTGTTTCTCGAAAACAGGCGGGATGCGCAGTAGTTCGCGCAATCCCGCCCGCAGGGTCAGAATTCGTAATGAATTCCAAGCGTGATGTTATTCGCGTGGAAGTTTCTGGGCGCGGTCACTCCAGAAGGCGATTCGGTCAAACCGGTCGGTTCCGAGAAAGAGGCGCAAGGGGCAACGACCGATGTGAGCGAAGTTGACGTGCTGCAGTATCGGTGCGCCGGAAGGGCCGCCCTCGCCGTAGCCGTAGAAGTTGTATTCCGCCTTCCAGATCAATCCCGGATGGACCGTCCAGGCGAGATTGACAAAGGGAGACTGATACGTGGAGACGAGCGAGCCGTTGACCGCCCGCGCATCGTTGAAGAACTGGCTGCCGTTCACCGAGCTGATGCGATAGCCGATGTTGGAGTGGATCGTCTTGCTGGGAGACAGGCTGACGAGCCGCCGATCCGTACTGCGTGGGAGCATCCATGAAGTCCCTTGCAAACCAGTCGGCGAGCTGGGTGGTCGATCCTCTGGTATACACGCCGAGGCATACATTCGGCCCGCCGCTGCTGTTGGTCGAGGCTGTGCCGGGCAGGCCTGCTTCGGTCGAGGCGTTCTGCGCGCCGTTGTCATAGCAGATGTTGGTCGCCGCATACACATCGCTATAGGCGTAATTGAGATCGAACCCATAGTGCTCGTTCGGCAGCCAGCACCGCGCCCAGGCTGACAACCCGGCTGTGATCGACATGATTGAGCGGGCCCTTCGTACGGGTCATCGCCGGCCGCGACGGCAGCCTGGTTGTTGTTGGTGTTGTTATGCCGTTCCAGGTCGTTGCAGGCGCCGGAGATCGTCGCCCAGGGCTTGGGCCTGTACATGGTATGCACTCTGTAGTGCTGGGTTTGCCGCGCGACCGACCGGGGTAAATGCGTTGTCGGCGTAGAGCGCCTCGACCGAGCCATTGATATCCCAGTTGGTGGTGGGACGCAGGGCGGCGTTGAAGATTCCGCCGTTTTCGTTGATGGTCACGGTTCCGTTTGCTGGTGGCGCCCACGGCCAGAGGGGTGTTATGCGGAGCTGCCCTGTGCGATGGTGTGCGTGCGTAGCGATAGGTGAGCGAGAGCGTGGTGCGCGCCGAGGCATCCCAGGTTCCGGTCAGGTTATTGGTCAGGAAGTTCTGGCCAAAGTAGCCGGGCGAGGGGGTGCCGACGGCGCCGCTGCCTTCAAACGTGGAGGCTCCGGCGGCGGCAATGGTGGTCGTAGTCAGCGGTCCGGAGTAGTTGATGGTTTCATTGCCCGCAGTAGCGGGCGTGGCGATGGTGGTCACGCTGGTCATGGTGGTGGTTCCCGGCTGGTGGACATTGGAGAAGTCCACCTGATCGGCGAGCTGAACGTTCTTCATCGCCTGCCAGACGATGCCGTAGTCGGCGGCAGCGACCTCGCGCTTGGCGCTGCGCGTGGCCGTGTACGTCAGCGAGCGGGTCGTCCCATTCAGACCCTGGTAGCTGTCGTAGTAGTTGGGCAGGTTCATGTTCGCGATGGTGTAGCGGAAATCGCCGTTCATCGAGATGTTCTTGATGCTGGAGCTTTGCAGCCGGAAGATCTCAGTGGGGTAGAGAATGCGCGTCGGCTGCGAGCGCAGGTAGCTGGTAACCACAGCGCATGCCGGATTGATGACCGGCAGGCCGCCGGCGGTCGCGGGCGCGGAGAAGATCGGGGTCGTGCCCATGCTGTTCGCAGTTGCAGGCAGCGCTGGGATAAGGCGTCTGACTGTCGTAGTCGCCGAGGGCCACCTTGGTTCCGTCCGCCTCCTGCACGATGAAGTCGCTGGGGGCCAGCGTGAAGTAGGAGTCCGCCTTGTAGTGGTCGATCTGCTCTTCAAAGGTCAGCTTGGTGCCCGGCACCGGCTTCCAGTCGATCGCCCCGGTGAAGTCGTCGGTGCTGTTGCGCTGATACTCCTGGAGCATGGCGTCGTACTTGGCGAATTGATAACCGCTCGGGCTCAGGCTCGGACCCTGGAAGATATTCTGCGAGTACCCCACCCGGAAGGTCACCTTCGAGAGCGGAAGAGGGTGAGGCTGGTGTCCGTCATGCGGCGCACCGTGTTGAACAGCACCGGCGATTGGTTCACCTGCGGCCAGGCAAACGAGCCGGTTGGCGCGCCGGTCGGTCCGATGGGAATCGACTGTCCCCCGGGGATATTCGGATTGCCCAGCAGGTCGTAGTCGAAGTACTGGCGGTCGCGGCGGAACAGTCCCGAGAACTCGTAGAGCTTGCCCTTGGAGAAGTCCAGCTTGGCAAAGTTGTACGGATCGCCGCCGAAGCCGTTGCCGAAGGCGCTGAGGGTATCGACCAGGGTATGCTTCGTTGCCCGGAAGCGCACGCATGCTCAAAGGTCTCGCCCAGCACGCGCGGCCCGGACTGCAGGTTGACCAGCGTGTCGTACATGGCCCCGCTGCCGGTGATGCCGGCAATGCGCCCGCCGAGATCGACGCTCTGATGGACCGCGTACCCGTTCGGGACGCTCATCTGGCGTTTCCGGCGCCGGAAGCGGTTTGGCGGTAGTGGGATTCTGGGCGGCGGCGACGCCAGGCCCGATCAGTAAAATGGCCGCTCCAATGCATCCAGCAGCGCGCTGGATCGTTGCGATAGAGGTCCGTAGACTGAACAGCCTGCAAAACAGTCTTATGTTCTTCATCTGAAGCCTCACTTAAAAAACGTCGCTGCATAGCGAATCGTGTGCTCACTTGCTCGGATCCGAGCCGCGCCTTCCGATGGCTCGGAGGGCGCGGACGAACACCATTACCGGAGAAACGCCGGATTGATGTTAGACCCGTGAATGAAGGTGTGGCAGCTGGTGCAGGGCGTCAACTCCGACGATCCTGCGCTCATCGAGTGAACCGTGCCGGCGGCGACCGGGCTGTGGCACTGGTTGCACAGCGTGTTGATATTCGGCATATTCAGCAGCCGGGCGTTCTGCGAACCGTGCGGGGTGTGGCAGGCCAGGCACCCCTCGGCCTTGACTGCGGCGTGCTCGTAAACAAACGGCCCGCGCGTCTCGGTGTGGCACTTGGTGCAGATCGCATTCTGATCGGCCGTCGACTTCAGGTTGTTGTTCCCAAAGGTGCCGTGCACATCGTGGCAGTCGGTGCACTGGACCAGGCCTTCGTTCACCTTGTGGTGGAACGGCATATCGAAGGCTGGCTTGACGTCGGCGTGGCACTGGAAGCAGAGCGTCGGCTGGGCGGCCTTGAGCAGGTGCTCCGTGCCCTCGCCCGAGGCGTGAACTGCAGTGGCAGCCCAGGCAGCTCACATTCGCCTTGGCGTGCGGCGAGCGCGTGAAAGTTGGGATGCGCACCCGCGTGGCAGCCCAGGCACTTGGCGTCCACTTCTTTCGCTGTGGCCTTGGCTGGGTTGAAGATCTTGGTTACGTCGCCGCCGCGATTCCACATGCGCTTTGCCCGCACCGTGGCAGCTCTCGCAGGTGACGCCGGTCTTGCCGTGTTCCAGAGCCAGCTTGCTGTGAGGATTGGCTGGGAAGTTCTTGCTCTGCTCCTCATGGCAGGTCGCGCAAACCTCAGCTCCCACAAAATCGCCAGGCGCCGCCGGTTTGGCCTGCGCGGCAGCCGGCTTGGTTTCGGTTCCGCTCTTGGGCGCCGCAGCCCCCGCGGCTGAAGCGCAGAGTACGCTGGCAGCCAGCAGCAGCGTACAAGCTCGCAGCCCCGGACGTTTCCCCGGTGCCGCACCGTTCAGAATTTGCGTTTGAGGCCAATTCCCATGCATAGAAAGCTCCGCCTTGAATTCATTTTGACGCATCATCCGGGATCACCAATACCAACTGCCGGTTTACGAAGATGGCATTTCCCAGATGGGAACCGCCGGAACCAAAGCCGGCTCTGCGGCCGCTCTGCAACGAATGATGCACTCATGTGCGACACATCTCCCGATTGTCTGGATAGTACCGACAACGTCCTGGTTGCTCTGTGATCTTTGTCACTTGCTCTGGCGGGGGCGTTTCGTGGCGGTGACGGAATTCCCGGAATTGCATTCGTCCCGCATTCGAACCGCAGCCCTCACAAGGCAGAAACTAGCCGACGCCTGGGTGGTGGAAACTGGCTCAATCATATAACGGGTTTCCCTCAGGAAGATATCTGCAACGCAATTGAGCCAACCCGTTCAAGCACAGCACGGTTCCGGTCACCAGAATGACCAATTTGGGACACTGCCATGTACTATCGCGCCGGAGCAGCGGGATTGCCTACTCCGACCCAGTCAGAAAAGCCTCAATGCGGCTTGAAAGCCCGTCTCCAGTTCCTCCGGAATGCGAGTGGCCGCACATAACCTCGCAAGCCGCGTGAGGGCCATCACATCTTCACAGGAATGTGGTCCGGCAAACTTGTGGTGGCGGAAATTCATTCCGGGAAGCCTCTTCATGTGCTCTCAATGGCAAAGCTTCGGGGCAAAATGATGGCGGAATTGACAAATTTGGCGGCAAACCACACGCGGCGGCGGGTTGCGGACCGGGTGGTTCCGGTTGGTTGCGCGGGTTGCGGCAATCGCCGTCCTGGCTGGTTCTGCTCGCTGGGCAGCGCCGTGCTGGCCGATCTGGAATTGGCTACCAGCACCGTCTCGCTGCCGGCTCAGGCTGCGCTTTTTGCACAAGGAGAAGACGCTCGCTGCCTCTACCTGGTTTGCGACGGCTACCTCAAGCTCACCGCCGGCAGATCTCAGGACCGGCAGTTGATTGTGCGGGTTGCCGGACCCGGCTCCATCCTCGGCCTCTATGCCGCGCTTACGCATGGAGTCTTTGAGGTCTCTGCCGAGAGCCTGACCGAAACGCGCATCCGCCCGGTGGAGCGGGAGCGCTTCCTCAGCTTTTTGCGCAACCACAAAGAGGCGCAGATGCGCGCCGTGCAGTGCATCTGCCAGGAGTACCGCTTCGCCTTGCAGGATGCATGCCGCATCGCGCTGCCGGAGACGGTGGCCGCGCGGCTGGGAAGACTGCTGCTGGAACTAGCACACCAGATCGGCGAGCACATCGAGACTCCAGATCACAAAGAGAGCTGCGGATACCGCTTTCCGCTACTGCTGACGCACGAAGAGCTGGCCTCAATGGCCTCCACGACTCGCGAAACCGTAACCCGCACATTGGGCCAGTTTCGCAAGGACGGCTGGATTACGATCGAGGATTCCCTCATCACCCTGCATGAGCCAGAGCGGTTGCAGGAACTGGTCTGAGCCGGTCTCCCGATCTGTGCAATTTTCCGCGAGGGGTTTTTCTGCTCTCTTCCGGGTAGGCTCCCGAGTCCAAGAGATATTATTGGATGAAGGGAATTCTGCTGAATATGAATCGTCTTACGCGTTGCCTTACTGTAATTTTCGTCTCCTGCCTGAGCATTGCACTCTTCAACGACGCCAAAGCGCAAACAGCACCGTCGGCTCCTGCTGTTGCTCCCGCCGCTACAACGTCGGAAAGCCCTGAGATTCGTGAGTTCCAGAAGATCGAGGACTCCTGGTCCGCGGCCATCAACCAGCGGGATCAGTACGCGCTGGAGTTGGCGCTATCGCCGTTGTTTGTAGATGTTTCCGCAGTGGGAGACATTACCACACGCAACCAGCAACTGGCCGCGCTGCTGAACAACGATGACAAGACCCTCCATCTTGATCAGCGAGTGATCACCGTCCGTCTGCTGGGGGATATTGCCGTGGCCAACGGTACGTATGTGCTGCATCACAAGGTGAATACGGCAATTGTCGATGAAAAAGGGGTTTTTACCCACGTTTATGAGCGGACCCGCGGCGGCTGGCTGTGCATCAATTCGCAGCGCACCGTACTGCGCGAAGACTCGAACGCCAAGCAGAAAAAGCAGTCCACAGCGGAGATGCCCTTCCATATTCCATTATTTTCCAAGAGCGACAAGACCCAGTAGCAACGGCCGGGGGCGGCCGGGAATCCGTCCCGTCCTCCCGGTCACGTTTCCGGCTTCTGCACTTCCCTGTAGAATTCTTTCCCGCACCGCTCAATTCATCACGGCAGCCGCCGATGAAAGACGGTGATGACCGCCATACCCTGAATCGGAACGTTTCAGGGCAAGGTAATTTGTGTCTTTACGAGGTTGCCTCCAGGATGAAACGCTCTTCTCTTGGCGGACGTCTGGCCTTTTCCACATTGTTGGCAGTCGCAGCGCTGATGCTGCTCTTCGGCGCCCTGGCCTGGTTTCTTGTTTCCGCGCAAGTGGAACGCCAAGCCGCAGCCGAGGCAGGGCATCAAACCGATGTAGTCCTCGCCAGCCTGAGCACGATTGACCAGCTCACCCATGCCCAGGTGGAGAGCGGCATGAAGACCTTGCAAGACGAGGGGCAGCGTATCGGCGTCGCGTCGATTGCCGGCACGACCGATCTGGCAGGAAAGACCGTTCCCGATTTGCATCTTGGTAAAGAGTCCGAAGTGCTGAACTTTGCGATGGTGGATCATGTGAAGTCACTGGTGGGCGGCACGGCCACATTGTTTGCCTGGGACGGCACGAACTTTATCCGCGTGACCACCAATGTGGTGAAGCCGGACGGATCGCGGGCAGTGGGAACGGTGCTGGATGTCAAAGGAAAGGCATACGCCTCGCTCACCGCGGGCCACGCATTCAATGGAGTGGTGGATATTCTGGGCGCACCCTATACCACCAGTTATGTTCCGATGCGGGATGCGGAGGGCAAGCTGGCGGGGGCCTGGTATACCGGCTACAGGTTGGACTCGATTAGCACACTGGGCAACAGCATTCGCGAGTCGGCGATTCTGGACCACGGATTCCTGGCGCTGCTCAAGCCCTCGGGCGATGTGGTTTTTCAGGGCAAGCAGTTCTCTGCGGACCAGGTGAAGCAAGTACGCCAAAGTCCCCAGGGCTGGATCGTTAATGAGAAAACTTATCCCGAATGGGGCTACACGGTTCTGACCGCTTACCCCAAATCTGATGTGACCCAACGGCTGCTGGGCAGGGCAGGAATCCTGGCTGCCCAAGTTCTTGTACTGGTCGGTTTCGTAGTTTTATTGCAGCTCTTCCTGCTCCGACGCCAGGTTCTGCTCCCAGTGCGTCACCTTACCGAACGGCTGGCCAATGCCGACCTGAACACATTGATCGAAATCGAACGCAACGACGAGATTGGCGAACTGGCCACCAGTTTCAACCAATTTGTGTTGCGCCTGCGGCAGACATTGCTGCAGGTGCGCGACGGATCTGCCTCTGCCACTGGAAAATCCGGCGAGATTCGCGAACTCGGCCGCCGCGCCGTGGTTTCATCCAACAACCAGCAAGAGAGCGCCCGCGAGGTTGTTGAAGCGATTTCCAGTCTCGCTGAGAATATTTCCAGCGTCTCCAGTCACACCGATGAAGCCACGGAGCATGCCCGCGCGGCCGCCGAAACGGCGCGCAGCGGGAGCGAGAAAGTCACCGCCGCGGTCAGTCTTATCCAGAAGTTAACGTATGACACACGACAGAGCGCTACTCGCATTGTCGCGCTCAACGAATACACCAGGCAGATTGGCTCCATTGTCGGCGTGATTCAGGAGATTGCCGCGGGCACCAATCTGCTGGCTCTCAATGCGTCCATTGAGGCCGCGCGCGCCGGCGAGCATGGCCGCGGATTTGCCGTCGTCGCGGGCGAAGTGAGGAGGCTGGCCGAGCGCACCGCTCAGGCTACGCATCAGGTGGCCGAACTGGTGGGCGGTATCGAACGAGAGACGGTGCAGACCACTGAGGGAATCCGGGAATCCTGCACTCATGCTGCTGAAGGCGCGGCAGCGATTGCCGGACTCAGCGCGGCATTTGAACAGATCACCACGATGATTGTTGAAGTAGACAGCAGGATGAGCCAGATCGCACAATCAGCGCGCGCCGAGGTTGCGTCCGCCAACACGGTGAGCCAGACAATCCGAAATGTGGCTGAGAGCGCCCAGGCAACAACCAGCGAGGCCGAACAAGTGGTAGCTGCAACCAGCGATCTACTCCAGACTGCGAATCTTCTGGAAGGGCTTGTGCAGCAGTTTCAACTTTGCCACCTGCCGCAGGACAACGCGGAATAAGGCCTGTGATACATCCGCAAAACAATTGGCAGTCTAAGAATGAATCAAGTGGCTGGCGGCTGGTGCGCCGTAGATTCTATCCCAATCGTGTATTCAGCTCAAAAATCAGCGGTCGGCGTGACGCGGAGTTGGAGATTCCGGCCACGCTGACCGCCTGAGGCTATAATATTTTCGGAATTGCTGCGGTTCGAAAACCTACGCTCAAGTGGTTTTTTCATCAAGGAAAAATCACCTTTTGCTGTCGCGAGAAAGTCTGAGCATTTTCCGAAAATGCTCTAAGCTACCACTTCTCGCTCTTCTTCACCTTGTTTCCGTTTCCTTGGCCGCCCCACTGGTAGAAGACGGACACCGTGCCCAGGGCGACATTTTGCCCGGCTGAACTGCCCGACTGGTAGAACTCCTGCCGCTCATAGCGGAACTCAGGCCGAACGCCCAAGCCCTTGTGCAGGTAGATGCTGGCTCCGCCGCCCAAGCCGAAGTAGTCACCGTTCAGGCTGCCGCTGCCGCTGCCAAAGCCGGCAATGCTGATGTTCGCGCTTTGGCGTGCATAGCCAAATGCGCCAAGTGCATAGGGAACAACCTTGGTTGACTTGCCAAGATTGAAACGAGCCGCGCCGCCGAACTGTTGATAGCTTCCGCTCGCCGAAGCGCCGTCCAGATTCACGCTGCCCATCGGCAAGTAGGTGTACTCTCCGAGCACAGTCAGGTGATCCGTGAGGTTGATACCACCGGAGCCTCCGAAATTAACATGCTTGTTGCCATCGACGCCGGTCAGGTTGCTGAAGCCGACCGTGCCGGCGACATCTCCCGAGTGAGAAACAATCCCCTGCGCCCAGACTGGAGAAGACAGCAATAGAAGGAAAACAGCGATAAAGCAACTATGAACCAATGCATTTTTGCTAACTGTCTGCATCATGATCTCGAACCTTTCTTTGCTAGGGTGTGTTAACACTATCTGAGGGCATCGACGATGAGCACGAAGATGATGAAGGCGAGGAAGACGACATCGAGTTTCTCGAATCTGGAAAAGATGCGGCGGAAGCCTTTCAGCCTGCGGAAAAGCCGTTCCACTTCGTTGCGCTTTTTGTAGAGTTCGCGGTCGTATTCCCAGGGATCGAGCCGGTTGGACTTGGGCGGAACCACAGGAATCATGCCCAGATCGAGCACCAACTGCCGCGTCTCGTTGCCCTCATAGGCTTTATCCATCAGCATGGGAAGCCCTTCCGGCATGGGGCCAAGCTCGCGCAGCAGCGACCGTCCCTCGGGCGCATCATGCGCGTTGCCCGGCGACAGAGCGAAGACTACAGCCGTTCGAGCATCCGCGGCAACCAGATGAATCTTGGTGTTCCATCCGCCGCGCGATTTGCCGATAGCTTGGGGTCCGTTTTTTTTAACGCGCCAGTTCCATCGGGGTGAACCTTGATCGAGGTCGAGTCGAGAGAGAAGGCTTCAATCTTGATGCGTACGATCTGCTCGGTCTGTAACTTCTCGAAGACGCGATCCAGCACGCCACTCTTGGCCCAGCGATTCATGCGCGTATAAATGCTGTGCCAGTTGCCGAATCGAGTAGGTAAACCCCGCCATTTACAGCCCTGTTCTGCAACATACAAAATTGCGTTGAGTACTTCAAGGTTGTGTAGCTTCACATTCCCGCGCTGAATCGGCAGGCTGTCCTTGATCTTTTCGTACTGCGCTACGGTGATCTCCATTAACTCTTATTATAACATGGTTAGTGTTAACACGCCCTAGTTAGCCGGGAATTTCATAGAGAAGCCCCAGCTCGTCGCGCACACTTCAGGAAGTCCAGGAAACTCCTCGGTGATGTGAGTACAGCTGCATGAATTCACATACTCCTGCTCTCGCCTCTGTTGAGCCGAAAGACACCTTCCGTGAACGGGACGAGTTATTGGTTTGGGAGAGCCCCGCGATCAGCCAGGGTTCCGAGGATTCAATCAGACTCATTGAGGCCAAAGTCCTGATTGAACTGGGCGCGGTTCCGGAAAAATGGACGGAGAATGCAGTGGGCGCAATGTCGTCCATTCATAGACCGGTTCCAGATATCATGATACTTCATGCGATTTAACCTGACATTGGAGCTATTCTGTAACTCCATCGTTGATCTGCGCGCAGTCCATACGCAGGGTCCCGTTGTCGTTGAAGACCAGCCCGTAGAAGCGGAAGACACTGCCCGCAGCGAGCGAACTCTGGTTAAGCATCTGCGTGTTGCTGTCCGCATACACTGTCACCGTGTCCGGATTCGTCAGCAGGGTGGCCTGGCCCGGCTGTACGGCAAGGTTCGGAAACAGATCGTATGGCGCCAGCGTCACGGTGTACGTAGTAAAACCTCCCGCGGTTGAAACCGCGCTCACCGTGCCATTTATCGTTTGCGGGAGCAGCGTGACTTCGCTTGCTGTCGAGATTGTGTTCCCTATTGCTCCGTGCGTCGTGAATAGGATATTTTGACCATCAGCCATGTTCGCCGCAGTGAACGATGCGGTAAATGGAAGGCTTTGAAGATTGGCCAACTGTCCTGAAATTTGAAATGGGACATTGCTTATGCTGAAAAGCCCGATCAATCCCCCCAGATCGCCTGCCTGCTCAACCTGAAGCGCGTCCATTACCGGACAGGTAGCTTCATAACAAGTTCCAGAGGTGTACACGGCCAGAGGCGGCCCGTAGGCAATGTTCAGGCTGGTTGCATCCGTGTCGTATACCGCGACTCGCGTGGCCAGCAAGGATCCGTCCAGCTGGATCGTCAGGTCCATGTCCACGGGCATACCGGCACTGAGTCCCGAGGTGTTTCCAACTCCCTGGAATATGGTGTCGCTATTCAGGCTAACCGGCCACGTGAGCGGCACGGCCCCCTCATTCATGCTGGAGAAGGCTGTAACGCTCAACCCTGAGCCGTTCGCGCTTACTGAACTAACCAATCCCTCAACGCCCACAACCTTGCCGTTCGCGCTATTTGTGGGTTGGGCCGCAATTGCCATCGGCGTCACACTGAATGTCGGGGTGATGGAAACCGCGTTCGTTAGGCTCTGAGAACACCCGCCACTGAACATCGCCGTCTTGGACACCTGCAGATTGAGAACCAGTCCCATGGCAGTTCCGGTTACCGTGATCGGTTGCTCCAACTCGATGGATGCGCCAGTTGGTCCATTGATGCCGCCGAGCGATTCATCGACAAGGAGAATTCCAGGGGTTTGGCCGGCGCACGCGGGGTAGGCCTCGGTAATTGTCGCCGCGGCCGACGTGTAAACACCCTGCGGGATGCTCACGGTCGCCAACGGCTCCACGCGGCCGTTCAAATGCATGAACTCGTCGCCCACCGGGACCACCAGAATCGACACTGTCTGCCCTGACTGACTGGTCAGAGTCAAGCTCTGCACGGTTACGGAGAACTGAGATAACTGGTCGTTGGCGGTGCTCGACGCCAGAAGGGTGACTTGAGTATCGCCACTCAAGGTGGTGCCGGTTCCGCTGCCTCCGCATCCGGCCATGAGGGGCGCGAGCAGAGCAAAAGAAGAAGTCCACAGTAAAAAGGAAAAAGCAGTCCGGTGGGGAAAGCGGGGCAACGCATGACTCATAGAATCCTCCGAGGCTTGCAACTGGGAATGCCAATCTCAGCTGCAACAGGTTTCAGTTTCCGCTCACGGCAAGTATACCCCCGAGTAAATCAGGCTCTCCTGCGAAGCTCTCCTATGTTGCGCAATCGCTAAGCCACTCACCGAGGAACCGATTCGCACCGATATGTTGCCTTCTCGAACGCGATGGAATGATAGACAGAATACAAACTGCATCATCACCGTTGGTGTGGATCTGCATAGATGAGACGCAATTCAATTTATGCAGTTAGCAAAATTATTGCGCAAGCGGGTATTTGAAAACGGAATCCTGACCGCAACTTCGTTTTTTTGAGGTTGCGGACCCTGAGAATGGATGCGGCACTCTGCAACGCTGCCCCGGATGCGTTACCCTCAGAACTGCGGCGTTTCGCGCCCTGGGGATAGATTTTTGCGCATTGTTCTGTCGAATATTGGAACCTTCGGCGACATCAATCCGTTGATCGCCATTGCCTTGGAACTGAAGCGGCGGGGTCACACGCCGGTGATGGCCGTGCCCGCTATCTTCGAGCCGAAGATTGTGCCTCTGGGGCTGGAGTTTCACGCGGTGCGTCCGGATATCGACCCCAAGAACACCATTCT
Source organism: uncultured Acidobacteriaceae bacterium (assembly GCA_963713645.1). GTDB lineage: Bacteria > Acidobacteriota > Terriglobia > Terriglobales > Acidobacteriaceae > Telmatobacter. The sequence continues at coordinate 344,959 of CAVQMQ010000003.1, forward strand.
TGCGGAGATGGTCTACGACGTAAAGAAGGGAACCGAGCGTGGGCTGCGCGAGTTCCTTTTTCCGGTGCTGCGCCAGAGCTACGACGATCTGATGGATGCGGCAACCAAGCCCGCGCGCGCCGATCTGCTGCTGCTGGGCGAGTTGAACTATGCCGGGCCGCTGGTGGCCGAGGTGACGGGGATTCCCTGGGCCAGTTATGTGCTGGCGCCGCTCTCGTTTTTCTCGGCCTTCGATCCGCCGGTGCTGCCGATGTATCCGCGGCTGGCGCGTGCAGACAAGGCAGTGCCGGGATTTGGGCGGGCGATCCGGCGGCTGGCGCGGTTTGTGAGCCGTAAATGGCCGCAACCCATTTATGATCTGCGCCGGGAACTGGGGCTGCCCAGGGGCGCGAATCCGCTCTTTGACGCCAAGCACTCGCCACATCTGGTGCTGGCGCTTTTTTCGCGAGTGTTGGGCGTGGAACAGAAGGATTGGCCGGCTAATACGAAGATTACCGGCTTCTGTTTCTACGATGCCGACGCGGGCAATGCTAGTTTGCCGTCGCATCTGGAGGAGTTTATGGCAACCGGGCCGGCGCCAGTGGTGTTTACACTGGGTTCGGCAGCGGTGCTGGCTGCGGGCAAGTTCTATGAATTTTCAGCCAAAGCGGCAAAGCGGATGGGTATCCGCGCGGTGCTGCTGATTGGCACCGACCCGCGCAATCGTTTGCACCAGGACTTGCCGCCTTCGATCTGCGTGGCGGAGTATGCGCCGTACTCGGCGCTGTTTTCACGCGCGGCGATGGTGGTGCATCAAGGCGGCGTGGGAACGACGGCGCAATGCCTGCGCGCTGGCAAGCCGATGCTGATTATGCCCTACAGTCACGACCAGCCGGACAATGGACGGCGGATGCGGCGGCTGAAGGTGGGGCGCGTAATTCAGCGCGGCAACTACACCCCGCTGCGCGTGGCGCGAAAACTGAAAGCGATGCTGGCCGAGCCGCTGCTTGCCCGCCGGGCGCAGGCTGTGGCGGCGCGGCTGGAGCATGAAGACGGCGTCGGCGCGGCTTGTAATGCACTGGAAGAGTTATATGACCGTACGCACAGGGACTAAGTATGACTCCCTTGCCGGCTGGCGACTCCGAACTCGTACAGATTATGGATGCTGCTCTGGCCGAGACGGCACGACAGGCAGGCGATTGGCTGGTTTGTCGGCCCGGCTGTACGCAGTGTTGCTACGGGGCGTTCGCCATCAATGCACTGGACGCGTTGCGGTTGCATGTGGGGATGGAGACGCTGCGGATGGAACAGCCTGCGCTTGCCGCGGAGATTGCGGGCCGCGCGCAGCAATGGATCGACGAACATCTGGAAGATTTTCCAGGAGACCCTGAGACTGGTTTGCTGGGTGAAGCGGAGGAAGACCGCGCACGCTTTGAGGATTTCGCCAATGAGGTAGCCTGCCCCGCGCTGAACCCGGCAACCGGGCGTTGTGAAGTGTATGCGTGGCGACCGATGACCTGCCGAGTCTTTGGTCCGCCGGTGCGTATGGAAGGCGAGAGTGGCGGCGCTGCTGACGGTGTTGCGTTGGGTCATTGCGAGTTGTGTTTTATCGGCGCAAGCAAGGCCGAGGTTGCTGCCTGCGAGATGCCGGTTCCGCATGAGGTCGAAGCGCGCCTGCTGGATGAGATTCCGCGCCACGGCGAAACCATAGTAGCTTTTGCGCTGTTGCCTGCGCAGATATAGCGCCGCTGGGACGCGCGCCGGATTTACCGCGATAAACTTATAGTCAGGACTCCATGATGCCAACGCGCCCCTGCTGGGTTGAGATTTCCACCCGCTCCCTCGAATCGAATTTTCATTTCCTTCAGACGCTGGCCGCTCCGAACGCGGAGTTGCTGGCCATTGTCAAAGCCGATGCTTATGGCCATTCGCTGGCGCTCTGCGCTCCCGCAGCAGTGTGCGCTGGGGCGCGATGGCTGGGCGTCACCAGCGTGGAAGAAGGCGTGGCTGCGCGCGCGCTTTGCCCCGAAGCCGAGATATTGGCGATTGGCGGTGTCTTTCCCGGCCAGGGCGAAGCTGTGGTGCGGCACAGGCTGATGACAGTTGTGTGGGAGCATTGGCAACTGGATGAGCTGGAATCCGCCGCGCGGGCAGTTGGAGCCGGGGCAGCTTCAATCCCTGTTCACCTGGAGATCGACACCGGCATGAGCCGCCAGGGGGTGAGTTGCGATGATCTGACTACAGGAAATCTTGACTCATTGCGGGCGCGGTTTACTGCCGATTCGCCGCTGCGGCTGGATGGAGTGATGACTCATCTCTTCGCCGCCGACGAGTCGAACGGCGCGGTGACGGAAGAGCAGCTTGCCCGCCTGGATGCAGCGCTCGCCAAGATTACCGTGGCAGGATTGAGTGGCGAGTTGAAGCCAACCTGGCTGAATGTCGGCAACTCGGCCGCGCTGCTTTCTGGTCAGGCTGCGACCATTGCAGAGATTGCAACGAAGCACAGAATGAAAGCAATGCTGCGGCCGGGCCTTGCGCTTTACGGACTCACGCCGCGCTTTGCGCCCGATGAGCCTGCCTCAGTGGCTGTCGCAAGAACGACCCTGCAACCGGTGCTGAGCTGGAAGACGCGTGTGGTGAGCGTGCGCAATATTGAAGCCGGCGCAGTGGTGGGTTATAACGGAACCTTTGTGGCGACGGAGCCGATGCGACTGGCTCTCGTAGCCGTGGGCTATGGCGATGGTCTCGACCGGCGGCTGGGCAATCGCTTCAGTTTATTGGTTGGCGGCCAACATGCGCCGATTGTGGGCCGCATCAGCATGGATCAGACCGTGCTGGACGTGACAGAGATTCCTGATGTTGTTCCCGGTGATGAGGTAGTGATTCTCGGCGAGCAGGGTGGAGCAATGATCACTGCATTTGATCATGCCGATGCAGCGGAGACGATTCCGTGGGAGATTTTTACTCGAATTGCGGCGCGGGTGGCTCGGGTTGCGGTGTAGAGATTAATCTCCCGTTGCCTCTTCCAACTCCACGCCGATGCGGTGCAGCTTCATCACCCTCCATTGCAGGCGGTCGAAGAAGAGATAGACGACCGGAGTGGTGAAGAGCGTCAGCATCTGCGAGACGATCAGGCCGCCGACGATGGTGATGCCCAGCGGCTTGCGCAGCTCCGAGCCGACGCCCATGCCGATGGCCAGCGGCAATCCGCCGAACAGCGCGGCCATGCGTGGTCATCATGATGGGGCGGAAGCGCAGCAGGCAGGCCTGATAGATGGCCTCGACCGGCGGCAGGCCCTGGTCGCGCTCGGCCTGCAGCGCGAAGTCGATCATCATGATGGCGTTCTTCTTCACGATGCCGATGAGCAGGATGATGCCGATGAGCGCGATGATGCTCAGGTCGGTTCCGGTGAGCAGCAGCGCAAGAATGGCGCCTACGCCGGCCGGGGGCAGCGTGGAGAGAATGGTGAGCGGATGGATCAGGCTCTCGTAGAGGATGCCGAGCACGATATAGACGGCAACCAGCGCGGCGAGGAATGAGCCAGGGCTCGTTCTTGAGCGAATCCTGAAAGGCCTGCGCGGTTCCCTGGAAGGTGGCGTGGACTGGCGCTGGGCATGCCCATCTCGCGCCTGGGCTTTTTCGCAGCGCGGTGACGGCATCGCCGAGCGCCACGTTGGGCGCCAGGTTGAAGCTGAGCGTGACGGCCGGATACTGGCCCTGGTGGTTGACCGCGAGCGAGGTGCGCTGCGGATCGAATTGGGCGATGGTGGAGAGCGGAACCATTGAGCCGGTGGATGACTTGATGTAGATGCCGTTGAGCGCGTCGGGGCTGAGCTGATACTTGGGATCGACCTCCATCACCACGAAGTACTGGTTGAGCGCCGGTGTACATGGTGGAGACTTCGCGCTGGCCGAAGGCGTCGTAGAGTACAGTTGTCGATGGCGGCGGCGGTGATGCCGAGCCGCGAGGCGGTATCGCGATCGATGACGAGATTGGCGGCGAGGCCCTGGTTCTGCTGGTCGGTGGAGACGTCGCGCAGCTCGGGCATGGTTCTCATGCGAGCCAGCAACTGCGGCGCCCAGGTGTTCAGCTCATTCAGATTTTCGTCCGAGAGCGTGTACTGGTACTGCGCGGCGCTGCCGCGGCCGCCGATCTGAAAATCCTGCTGAGCCTGGAGGAAGAGCGTTGCGCCGGGAACGCTGGTGAGCTTGCCGCGCAGGCGGTTGACCACCTCGTCGGCGGTGACGCGGCCGGGGCGCTGATCGAGCGGCTTGAGGGCGATGAACATGCTGCCGACGTTGGAGCTGCCGCCGCCGGGTCCGTTGCCGCCTACAAAGGCAGTGACGGAGTGGACGGCAGGATCGTCAAGGACCATCTGCGCCAGTTGCTGCTGCTTGTCGCGCATGGCGGGGAAGCTGATGTCCTGCGCGGCCCTCGTGCGAGCCGCCCAGGCGTCCGGTGTCCTGCTGCGGGAAGAAACCCTTGGGCACGATGATGAAGAGATAGACGTTCAGCACGACCGTGCCGAAGACCACGCACGAGCATCAGCCACTGATGGCGCAGAACCCAGCGCAGGCCCGTCGGCGTATTCGTCGTGCAGCCACTGGAAGGCGCGCTTCGCTGCGCGATAGATGCGGCCATGCCGGCTCTCGTCGCGCGACTTGAGGAACTGCGCGCAGAGCATGGGCGTGGTGGTGAGCGAGACCAGCAGCGAGACGGCGATGGCGACCGAAAGCGTGACGGCGAACTCGCGGAAGAGCTTGCCGACGATGCCGCCCATCAGCAGGATGGGAATGAAGACGGCGATCAGCGACGTGCTCATCGAGAGCACGGTGAAGCCGATTTCGCTGCGAGCCCTTCATCGCCGCGTCGAAGGGCGTCATGCCCATTTCGAGATAGCGGGTGATGTTCTCGATGACCACGATGGCGTCGTCCACCACGAAGCCGGTGGAGATGGTCAGCGCCATCAGCGAGAGGTTGTCGATGGTGTAGCCCAGCAGGTACATCACGCCGAAGGTGCCCACCAGCGAGAGCGGCACGGCGATGGACGGAATGATGGTGGCCCAGACCTCGCGCAGGAAGAGAAAGACGACCAGCACAACCAGGCAATACGCTGATGATGAGCGAGATTTCAACGTCGTGCACGCTGGAGCGAATGGTGGTGGTGCGGTCCACGGCGACGTCGATGCTTGATGGTGGGCGGAATGGCGGCCTGCAGGCGCGGCATCTCGGCCAGCACGCTATCCACGGTGGAGATGACGTTGGCGCCGGGAATCTTGAAGATGATGATGAGGATCGCGTCTTTGAGCTGGAGCGCTGGGCCCCGTCGAGCGGATTGATGCCGCTGACGCCGGCGGTGTGAATGTCGGCGACGCTGTCGATAACCGTGCCCAGGTCGGCGACGCGCACCGGCGCGCCGGTCTGCTGGTTATAGCCGGCGATGATGGGCGCGTAGTCGCTGGCTTTGAATATCTGATCGTTGTCGTTGATCTGCCAGCGATGGTCCGCGTCCTGAAATGCGCCTTTGGGGCGGTTGGCGTTGGCGTTGGCGAGCGCCGTGCGCACGGCTTCAAGGCCGACGCCGTTGTTGCCGAGCTGCATGGGGTTCAATTCGACGCGCACGGCGGGGCTGGCGCTGCCGCCGACAAAGCACCTGGCCCACACCCTGAATCTGCGAGATCTTCTGCGCCAGGATGGAGTCGGCCATGTCGTAGATCTGCGGCTTGGGCACCACATCCGAGGTCAGCGCGAGAATCAGGATCGGCGCTTCGGCGGGATTGGCTTTGCGGTAGCTCGGGATTCTGCGGCAGATAGGAGGGCAACTGGCTGCGCGCGGCGTTGATCGAGGCCTGCACGTCGCGGGCGGCGGCGTCGATGTTGCGATTGATGTCGAATTGCAGCGTGACCGAAGCCGAGCCAAGCGAACTCGACGAGGTCATCTGATTGACGCCGGCGATGCGTCCGAACTGGCGCTCAAGCGGCGTAGCGACCGACGGAGGCCATGGTCTCCGGGCTGGCGCCGGGCAGGCCCGCGCTGACGCCGATGACCGGGAAATCGACGTTGGGCAGCGAGGCAACGGGCAGCAGCGAATAGGCCACCGAGCCGGCCAGCAGCAGCGCCAGGCTGAGCAGCGAAGTGGCTACCGGGCGCTGAATGAAGGGTGCGGAGAGATGCATGTGCTCGCGGTCTCGCTTAATCGGCTAGTAGCTGAGGTTGAAGTTTGACTGCTGCAGCTGGCTCCCGATCTGTCGCTGCGTTCGGCTTCGTTCGAGCCGTGCGCTGGGCCAGCTTGTCGAAGTAGAGATAGATGACCGGCATGGTGTAGAGCGTGAGCAACTGCGAAAGCAACAGGCCGCCGACGATGGTGATGCCCAGCGGCTTGCGCAACTCCGCGCCCACGCCGCCGCCGAGCGCCAGCGGCAGCCCGCCCAGCAGCGCGGCCATGGTGGTCATCATGATGGGCCGGAAGCGCAGCAGGCAGGCCTGGAAGATGGCCTCTTCCGCCGATTTGCCTTCATTGCGTTCGGCCTGCAGCGCAAAGTCGATCATCATGATGGCGTTCTTCTGCACAATGCCGATCAGCAGAATGATGCCGATCAGCGCGATCACGCTGAATTCGGTGCGCGTGATCATCAGCGCGAGCAGCGCGCCGACGCCGGCCGAGGGCAGCGAGGAGATGATGGTGATGGGATGAATGTAGCTTTCATACAGAACGCCCAGCACGATGTAGACAGTGACCAGCGCGGCCAGAATCAGCAGCGGCTCGTTGGCGAGCGAAGTTTGAAAGGCGGCGGCAGTTCCCTGGAAGCTGGCGTTGATCGCCGCTGGCATTTGAATGTGCTGCTCGATGCGTTATGACGGCATTGACGGCGTCGCCGAGCGATTTGCCGGGCGCGAGGTTGAAGCTGATCACGGTGGACGGGAACTGGCCCTGGTGGCCGATGGCCAGTTGCGCGCGTCGATTGCTCCCAGTGCGCGACCATGCTGAGCGGAACCTGCGTTCCGTTGCCGGATTTGACGTAGAGATTGTTCAGCGTGGTCGGGTCGGTCTGGAAGTTCTGACCCACTTCCATCACCACGTGGTACTGGTTGAGCTGCGTGAAAATGGTGGAGACCTGGCGCTGGCCGAAGGCGTCGTAGAGCGTGTTGTCGACGTCGGCCATGGCGATGCCCAGCCGGGCCGCGGTGTCGCGATCGATGACCAGCTTGGCGCCCAGGCCCTTGTCCTGCAGATCGCTGGCCACGTCGGTGACAACTTTCTCCTTGCTCAGCTCCTCGACCATCTGGCGCGTGTATGTGGCTAGCTCGACCTGATCGGGATCTTCGAGCGAATACTGAAATTCCGTCCGGCTGACGCGGTCTTCCACGGTGAGGTCCTGAAGCGGCTGCAGGAAGAGCTGAATGCCTTCGACGTTCTGCAAGCTGCGGCTGCAAGCGGCGAATGACTTCGGTGGCGGAGATCTTGCGCTCATCGAGCGGCTTGAGGTTGATCTGGATGCGGCCGGAGTTCAGCGTGGTGTTGGTGCCGTCGACGCCGATGAAGGAGGAGATGTTATCGACGGCGGGGTCCTTGAGCAGGATGTCGACGAGCTTCTGCTGGCGCTCGGCCATGCTGGCGAAGCTGACCGTCTGCGGCGCCTCGCTGATGCCCAGAATCACGCCCGTATCCTGCACCGGGAAGAAGCCTTTGGGAACAACGATAAAGAGCAGCACAGTGGCCGACGAAGGTGGAGATGGTGACCATCAGCGTGGTGAAGCGGTAGCGCAGGACAACTTGCAGGGTGCGGCCATAGCAGGCGATGACGGAGTTGAAGACATTCTCCGACGCAGTGATAGAAGCGCGCTCTGTGCTGCGTCGGGCTTGTGCTTGCAGAATGCGCGAGCACATCATGGGCGTCAGCGTCAGCGAGACGAATGCGGAGACCAGAATGGTGACGGCCAGCGTGATGGCGAATTCGCGGAAGAGCCGGCCCACCACATCGCTCATGAAGAGCAGCGGAATCAGCACCGCGATGAGCGAGACGGTCAGCGACATGATGGTGAAGCCGATCTGCTCGCTGCCCTTGAGCGCCGCGCGCATCGGGGCTCATCGCCTTCTTCAATGAAGCGCGAGATATTCTCGATCATCACGATGGCGTCGTCCACCACAAAGCCGGTGGAGATGGTGAGCGCCATCAGCGTGAGATTGTTCAGCGAGTAGCCCAGCAGGTACATCACGCCGAAGGTGCCGACAATGGAAAGCGGCACGGCGACCGATGGAATGATGGTGGCGGCAAGGTTGCGCAGGAAGAGGAAGATCACCATGACCACCAGCGCAATGGTGAGCATCAGCTCGATATTCGACGTCCTTGACCGAGGCGCGAATGGTGATGGTGCGGTCGGTGAGCACCTTGACCTGCACGGTGGCCGGCAGGCTGGTCTGCAACTGCGGCAGCAGCTTCTTGATGCGGTCCACGACGGCGATGATGTTGGCGCCCGGCTGGCGCTGGATGTTGACGATGACCGCCGGCTGGCGATCCATCCACGCGGCCTGCTGCGAGTTCTCCGCGGCATCGACAATGGTGGCCACATCGGAGGCGCGCACAGCGGCGCCGTTGCGATAGGCGACGATGACCGGCTTGTAATCGCCGCTGGAAAGAAGCTGATCGTTGGCGCCGATGGTGTAGGACTGGCGCGACGCCGTTCAGCGTGCCCTTGGCCTGATCGACGTTGGCCGCGGCCAGCGGCGGTGCGCAGATCTTCAAGGCTCAGGTTGTAGGCGGCCAGCTGCGCAGGGTTGGCCTGAATGCGCACCGACGGCTTCTGTCCGCCGGCAATGGAGACCAGGCCAACGCCGGTGACCTGGGAGATCTTCTGCGCCAGGTTGGTGTCGGCGGCGTCTTCAATCTTGTCGAGGGGCAGCGAATCCGAGGTCAGCGCCAGCGTCATGATCGGGCGCGTCGGCCGGGTTGACCTTGCTGTAGATGGGCGGGTTGGGCAGATCGGTGGGCAGAAAGCTGTTGGCCGCGTTGATGGCCGCCTGCACCTCCTGCTCGGCGACGTCGATGTTCTCGTCGAGGTTGAATTCGAGCGTGATGACCGAGCCGCCGCCGGAGCTGACCGAGGTCATCTGCTTGAGTCCCGGCATCTGGCCGAACTGGCGCTCCAGAGGCGCGGTGACCGACGAGGCCATCACCTCCGGACCCGCCGCCGGGATAGAAGGTGAGCACCTGGATGATCGGGTAATCGACTTCAGGCAGCGCGGAGACCGGCAACTGCTGGTAGCCGACGAAGCCCGCCAGCAGAATGGCCGCCATCAGCAGCGAGGTCGCTACCGGGCGCAGAATGAATGGCCGGGAAGGACTGAGGCTCACTGCTGCTCCTTATGCGTGTGCTTGCCCGTGGCGCTGCCATCGCTGGGGCGTGCCGCGCCGCTTGTGCTGCCCGTGCCCTGCTGTCGCGCCGCGCTCACCGTCACCGGCTGGCCCTGCCTGCAGGCGGTCCGCGCCGTCCACCACGACCTTCTGGCCCGGCTCAAGGCCGCTGTCCAGAATGGTCTCCTGCCCCTCGGCCAGCGCAATCTTGACCGGCTGCCGCTTCGACGGTCGTGGCGCCCTTGCGCGTCGGTATCAATCGCCCAGACAAACGATCCCTGCGTGCCGGTCTGGATGGCCGCCGACGGAACCACCAGCGCGTTGGGCCGGTCTTCCAGAACCAGGTGAATATTGACGAACTGATTGGGAAAGAGCGACTGGTCCTTGTTGTCGAAGACCGCCTTCAGCTTGTCGGTTCCGGTGGTGGTGTCGATCTGGTTGTCGGCGGTGAGCAGGTAGCCCGCTGGCCAGCTTCTGCACGTCGCCGCGGTCGTAGGCCTCCACCGGCAGGCGCTTGTCCGCCGCCAGCTTGTGCAGCACCTGCGGGAAGCTCGTTCTCGGGCAGCGTAAAGTAAACGGCGATCGGCTGAAACTGGTTGATGACCACCAGATTGGTGGTGTTGGCGGTGATGATGTTGCCGGGATCCACCAGGCGCAGGCCGATCTTGCCGTCGATGGGCGACTGGATGGTAGCACCAGTCGAGCTGCAACTGCGCGGTCTCGATGGCGGCCTTGTCGGACTTGAATTGCGCCCTGGTACTGGCCCTGCGCGGCCTCATCGGCATCCAGCGTCTCTTTGGAGACCACGCCCGCCTCGAAAGAGCGCCTTGTAGCGCCGGATACTCCGCCTGCGCGTCCTTGAGCAGCGCCTCGTCGTGCGCCAGCGTGCCCTTGGCCTGGTCCAGCGCGGCCTTGTAGGGCTTGGGGTCGATGACCATGATGGTCTCGCCCTGCTTGACCTGCTGGCCCTCGGTGAATTTGACCGGCTCGAGTTCGCCGTTGACACGCGCCTTCACAGTAACGCTCATATACGGCGTGACCGTGCCCAGAGCGGAGAGATAGATGGGCATCGGCTTCTGCTCAACCGGCGCAACCTGCACGGGAACCGGGCGGCTGGTGAGCTGGGCAGCAGCGCTGGCGCTCTGTTTGGCGTGCTCCTGCTGATTCTCGTAGACCTTCCAGGCGACTACGCCCAAGGCGGCGAGCAAGACGAGGCCGACGACGCGGCCCCAGACTCCCCGCCGTGCCGGTGGTTGTTGCGATCCGCCGAGAACGGAAGGTCGAGATTCGGAAGTTTCCTGATTCAACATGCGTGCGTTCCCCGTTTTTTCCGTTGCCTGCTTGCGGCCTTGAAGCATATCAGCGCGCCGATGCGCGAGCAAGGAGACTGATTTTGACCGTGGCCGTTTCTACGGACGCGGATATTGCGGCAAAAGTTGCATTCCGATTCGCCGCATCCAGGGGAAACTGATTCTGTCAGCTGCGATTGGCGCTTGGCGCTCGATATGCTCCCAACCACTGCTGAATGCTGAGTTGACGTTTGCTGCCAGGAAGCGGTTTGACGAATTAACTCTTCCAAAGTTTACGCTTCGACCCGCATGAACACTTCTCCGCGCGCGAAATTCGCGGAGGAGAATTCCATTTCGAATTTGCCTCCGCGCTCATTTTCTGGCCGTCGCAGAGGTTTCTGGCTCGCCGGGCAGGCACGTATACTTATCTTTCGGAGGGCCGGCTTTGCCAGAGGAAGAAATGCGCGTGGTCGGTTTCGGGGAACGGCTCCGGGCGCACATTGCGATTACTCGACTTGATCACTCCATTAAGAATATTTTCGTTCTGCCAGGCGTGATTGTTCCGCTCAGCGTATCGCCCGCGCTGATGAATACGCGACTGATTGGCGCGCTGCTGTTGGCCTTTGCCGCCGTCACACTGGTCGCGTGCAGCAACTATGTAATCAATGAGGTATTGGATGCGCCCTTCGATCGACTGCATCCGGTAAAGTGCAACCGCCCCGCGGCCTGCGGGTTGGTGCATACTGGCGCCGCGTACGCACAGTGGCTGATGATGATGGTCGCGGGCATCGCCATCGGGTACCGGGTTTCACCGCTCTTTGCCCTGGCGGCTCTTGCCCTGTGGATCATGGGCTGCTTGTATAACTTCCCGCCCCTGCGCACCAAGGATGTGCCTTATCTCGACGTGCTCACTGAATCCATCAACAACCCGTTGCGGATGCTGCTGGGCTGGTATGCGGTTACCAGCGTTCTTGTGCCGCCGGTTTCGCTGCTGATCTCCTATTGGATGATCGGCTGCTACTTTATGGCGCTCAAGCGGTTCAGCGAACTGAGCGAGATAAAGAGCCGCGCGGTAGCCGGAGCCTACCGCGCCTCGTTCAAGTACTACACGCCCGAGTCTCTGCTGGTCTCAGCGCTTTTCTATGCTTCTGCGGCGATGCTTTTCCTGGGCGCGTTCATTATTCGCTACCGCATTGAGCTGATCCTGGGGTTCCCGCTGATTGCTCTGACAATGGCCATCTATCTCCGGCTCGCTTTCCATGCCGATAGCGCCGTGCAGAACCCGGAAAAGCTCTACCGCGAGCCTTCGCTGATGGTTTCGTTCTCGGCAACCGCAGTGGTGATGTGCGTGCTGCTTTTCATTCACATTCCGCAGTTGAGCAGATATTTTGCGCCGACCTTGCCGGAGGAACCGGTTCCGGTTGTCAGGCCCGCGTCTCCACCAACCGTCAAATAGTTTTGTGATCGGTTGCGTCCTGATGCTGGAAGGAGGTTTGCAGAACCTCTCGGAGGTCATTCTGTAATTTTCAGCATCCGGTTCAGACTGCCGATGATGTGCTTCCATATCAGGTAGTAGCCGGCGAGAGCGGCCAGGAAAACGGGCGCAATCAGTGTATACGGTGCGGAGAACGCCTGGAACCAGGTGACGCCCTGCGGTCCGAAGGTGAGCACTCCGAGGCAATGCGCGGTCGTTGCGCCCATTGGCATCAGAATCAGCGGCAGCACTGCACCGTGCAACCCAATGGACAAATGGGAACGCCGGTGAAGCCAGAGCCAGAGCATATTCCACAGCCCGAAGAGCGAAGGCACCACGGCCATGGGAAAGATTATCGCTTGCTCGATGGGAATCGGCACTTTGAGCACGACCCGCACCACGATAAAGACTGTCAGCGCGAGCGGCAGAACCAGCGTGGGCAGAAAGATGCCCGCCAGGTAAGCGCGCAGATAGGCATGGTTGTTCATCGCATCCTCCTTGGGTACGAGATAGGGACGGCGGATCGCTCCGCCGGGTCACAGGTTGTACAGCAGCACAGGAATCGCCGCCGGGAAAACGGCAATCAGACCGAGGATGCCGAAAGCGAGCGAGCCGTCGAGCCAGGTCCAGCACTGTATCCAATTCCTTACTCCAGCTGGAGCATCCTGCATGGCAATGTTCGCCTCGATCCGCCGCAACATGCGTGGCCAAAGGTCGCGGCTTTGCTGCTCTTTTACCGGCAGCAGCGCCTGTTGCAGCAGTTTCTTCATGCGGTCCTGTTCGTTTTCAGTCATGGTTTGATTCCTTGTTGTGCGAGGTCTTTTCGCAGCAATCGCAGCGCGCGAAAGATGCGCACTTTGGCCGCTGCAACAGATATTTCTAGAGCTTCAGCGACTTCCTTGTGCGGCAGTTCTTCAATGACTGCCAGAGTCGCGGCAATCCGCAGTTTGGGCGGCAGGCGCTGAAAAGCCTCCGCAGTTCTGCAGCGAATTTCCGCGGTAATCGCCGGATCGACTCCGGCGCGCGCGGGAAGCTCGTCGGGCAACTCGACTGCCGGCCGTTCTTTCCGCAAAAAATCCAGCGCAACATTGGTTGCAATGCGCCTCGCCCAGCCCTCGAATCCACGCGAGGGATCAAAGCGGGCGCGGGACTGATGGATGCGCCAGAAGGTCTCGAATGTCAGATCTTCTGCCGCTGCATGGTTGCGCACGATGCGCAGAATCCAGAGATAGACCGCCCGCTGATGGAGGCGAAAGAGAGTCTCGAAAGCGGCCTCGCTGGTTGCCGAGCTGCCGTGGCGGAAGTCGGAGAGCACGTTCGTTGATCCGCATTCCATCCTTGTTCCCTCTCTGTTTTCTGTTACGCGCCGAACCAGGAAAAGTTACATCCCCCAAGTAAAGCGATATTCCTCTTGACATCTGTGATAGCACGGCAGTAGGGTTTCCACCCGTAGAGCGGGCCGCGGTTTTACAGTTCTGTGACCGCGAGACAGTTTACACTTGGCAGGTGATTGTAATGATCAGACTTTGGTTGAGGGCTGGAGTATCTTGTTGCGCGTTGTTTGGAATGGTTGAGTTAGCCGGAGCGCAGCAGGCGCAGAAGCCGGCCTTTCTCGATCCCAGCCTGCCTGCGGAACAACGCGCCGCCGATCTGGTAAGCCGGATGACCCTGGAAGAGAAAGCCACGCAGCTTGTGAATCAGGCGCGCGCGATTCCCAGGCTCAACATCCCTGCTTACGACTGGTGGAGCGAGGCGCTGCATGGGGTTGCTGTGAACGGCACCACCGAGTTTCCCGAGCCAATTGGCCTGGGCGCGACCTTCGATCCGGACAGCATCCACCAGATGGCCGAGGCAATCGGCGTGGAGGGACGCATCAAGCACGCGCAGGATGTTGCCGCCGGGCATAGCAATATCTTTGAAGGCCTGGACTTCTGGGCGCCGAATATCAATATCTTTCGCGATCCTCGCTGGGGGCGCGGCCAAGAAACCTATGGTGAAGACCCCTATCTTACGTCGCGGATGGGCGTGGCCTTTGTAACTGGGTTGCAGGGGGACGATCCGAAATATTACCGCGCGATCTCGACACCGAAGCATTTTGCAGTGCATAGCGGGCCGGAGCCAACACGTCACAGTGCCGATGTAACGGTCAGCAAGCACGATGAGCTGGACACCTATTTACCCGCTTTCCGCGCCGCTGTCACAGAAGGCCACGCCGGCTCGGTAATGTGCGCATACAACAGCATCAATGGGCAGCCGGCCTGCGCCAATGATTTCCTGCTCAAGGACCAGTTGCGCGGCAAGTGGGAATTCAAAGGGTACGTTGTCTCCGATTGTGGAGCGGTTATCGATATTTATAACGGCCATCATTACAAGCCGTCGCAGGCCGAGTCTTCGGCTATCTCGCTTAAGACGGGCATGGACAACGAGTGCGTTGATTTTATGACCAAAGTCAGCGACGACCACGATTACAAGCCTTATCTCGACGCAGTTACGCAGGGGTTTCTCAAGGAGAACGACATTGACACCGCTCTCACGCGGCTGTTTACTGCGCGCGTCAAGCTGGGAATGTTTGATCCGCCGGACATGGTTCCATATAACAAGATTGATGAGAGCGAATTGAATAGCCAGGCACATCACGATCTGGCGCTCAAGCTGGCAGAGGAGTCGATGGTACTACTCAAGAATGATGGGATATTGCCGCTGAGCGCTTCTGGAATGAAGATCGCTGTCGTTGGCCCGCTGGCAAGTCAAACTCGTGTTCTACTGGGAAACTACACCGGAATCCCCAAGCATACGGTCTCAATTTTGGACGGCCTAAAGGAGGAATTTCCGGCCGCGACAATTACTTATATTCCCGGCACCTCGTTTCTCAGCAAAGATACATCGCCAGTTCCGAGTGAGCTATTCGCGATAGAAGGCAAACAGGCTGTGAAGGTAACTTACTCGATCAGCGACGCGAAGAATGGCGGCGCATCCAAGATGCTGACTACCCGCATGGAGCACGGCATAAATGCCGGAGCGGATAACCTTCCGATTGAAGTCGCCGGAATGCGCCCGCTGGTTGTGCAATGGGAGACAACCTTCACGCCAAAAGAGAGCGGCTCGTTCAACCTGGGCATGATCGCGAATGGGCACTTTCGCGTCTCGCTGGATGGAAAAGAAGTTGCTTCGGGCCGGGGATCGGGCACGCCACAGGCAAAGCTCGGGCATGTGCAGTTAGAGCAGGGGAGAAGCTATGCGCTCACGGTTGAATACCGTCAGGGGCAGGACCCCGACCCGGTCGCGCAACTGGTATGGTCCAAGGAGGATCTGAAGCCTTCACCTGAAGCCGTTGCCGCAGCCCGGAATGCCGATGTGGTGATCGCTGTCGTAGGCATCACCAGCGAACTGGAAGGCGAGGAGATGCAGGTCAACGAGGAGGGGTTCAAGGGCGGAGACCGAACTAGCCTTGATCTGCCCAAGCCGGAGCAGGCGCTGCTGGAGGCTATGGCCGCGACTGGCAAAAAGCTGGTGGTAGTGCTGGTGAATGGCAGCCCGCTTGGTGTGAACTGGGCCAAGCAGAATGCCAATGCGATTGTGGAGGCATGGTATCCCGGCGAAGAGGGCGGGTCGGCGGTGGCTGCCACACTCAGCGGTCGCGTCAATCCGGCGGGGCGCTTGCCGGTGACGTTCTACAAGGACATAAGTCAGTTGCCGCCGCTCGAGGATTATTCGATGAAAGGCCGCACTTACAGGTATTTTGATGGAGCGCCGCTGTATCCCTTTGGTTATGGCTTGAGTTATACAAAATTCAGTTACAAGGATCTCGCTATTTCCTCGGACAAGGTGCAGGCCGGCAGCCCGTTGTCAGTGGAAGTCACAGTTACAAATATTGGCAAGCGAGCCGGCGATGAAGTCGTTCAACTCTATCTTGAGTTTCCCGACAACCCCGGCGCGCCGCGTATGGCGCTGCGGGCATTCAAACGGATTCATCTGGAGATTGACGATTCGCCGAAAGTGCGTTTCCTGCTGGACCGGCGCGAGATGGGGATGGTCACGGATACTGGGCAACCCGTGGTTGCCGCGGGTTCTTACTCTGTAACGGTGGGCGGAGGACTACCCGGCTCCGGACTGCCGACGCTGACCAGGGAATTTACCGTGAAAGGAA
The DNA here is from genome assembly GCA_963713645.1 of uncultured Acidobacteriaceae bacterium. Taxonomy (GTDB): domain Bacteria; phylum Acidobacteriota; class Terriglobia; order Terriglobales; family Acidobacteriaceae; genus Telmatobacter. The sequence continues at coordinate 361,204 of CAVQMQ010000003.1, forward strand.
GCCTGACGCTTCCGGAATAATCGGCACTTAGCGCGCTCCAAAAAGTATTATCACTGTTCCGGGAACATTCTTCTCTCGCGCGGTGTCTACATAAGCACAGTTCATCCGGCCGGACGACTGATTTGAGATTTCATTCAAGGTAGATTCCTTGATGAATCAGGAGGTCAGTTATGTTTGAAGACGCCACCTTTGAATCTTCCGGCAGAATTCGCACGCGCAGCCGCCGCTGGATGGTTGCAGCCTTGCTTTGCAACGGCTCAATCCTGCTTGCAATGATCGTAATTCCACTTATCTACCCCGAGGCTTTGCCGCGGCACATGATTCCTACGCTGGCGGAAATTTCGCTGACGAAGCCGCCGGAGCTGCCTAAGCCGCAACTGCGGCAGCCTGAACAATCGGCGCCGCAAGCCTACTCGCCACTGAATACTCAATTCACTGCACCGCGCATAATCAGCGTGGGAATCCCGCGCCCAGATAGCCGGGATGATATGCCTAACACGCAGATTGCTTTTGACAGTCCGGGCACGGGCATTCCAGACGGCAGCCGCCTCTTTCACGGTCCGCAAGGAGGACCATCCGTCCGGCTTGTAGACAAAGGTCCGGTGCGGATCAGTTCCACTGAGCTGGTATCTCTGGTTCAGAAAACAATGCAGGTTTATCCCGCTATTGCGCGAACCGCCGGCATTCAAGGAACAGTGGTTCTGGAAGCCGTCATCTCCAAAACCGGAACCATCGAAAACCTGCGCGTCGTTAGCGGCTCGCCAATGTTGCAACGGGCTGCCCTGGACGCAGTCAAACAATGGCGTTACAAGCCCTTTCTTCTCAACGGGGAGTCTATAGAGGTAGAAACGACTGTGAACGTTGAATTCAGACTGGGGCAATAATTGCGCATTCGGTAAATAGAAAAACGGCGCGGAAGCAATTTCCGCTGGCATGCCGCGCCGCCTGCCTTCAAGAAATGCCGGTACCTGCAATCTTCTACACTATTAGTTATGGAAGTTTTGTACGGTGTTCATCCCGTGGAAGAGGCGATCAAGGCAAAGCGGCGGCGCTTCGACCATATTTTAGTGGCGCAGGAGCGCAAGGATGAGCGCATTGAGCGGCTGGTTGCTCTGAGCCGCGCGTCAGGAATCCGCGTGCGGCAGGAGAGCCGCGAAAACCTGACGCAGCTTGCCCAGACCGCTGCCCATCAAGGGGTGGTTGCGCTAGTCCGGGGACAAGAAGCACTGAGCATCGAGGACTTATATGCGCCTGACGCGGCCAACCCAGGCGCGGCACGGTTGCTGCTGGCGCTGGATGGCGTGGAAGATCCGCAGAACCTGGGCGCTCTGCTGCGCGTGGCTGATGGTGCGGGCGTGGATGGTGTGGTGCTAACCGAGCGCCGCTCCGCGCCGCTGAGCCCGGTTGCGGTGAAGGCCAGCGCGGGGGCTGCGGAACATTTGCGCATCGCTCGCGTCGTCAATCTGGTGCGTGCTCTCGAAGATATGAAGCGCCGCAATCTGTGGATCATTGGCCTCGACGAGCGCGGCACCGCCGATTACGACCATTTCGATTTTACCGGCGACTGCGTGCTGGTGCTAGGACGCGAGGGCGCGGGATTGCATGACCTAGTGCGTCGTACCTGCGACCATTTGCTGCGCATTCCGATGGCCGGTGGGGTCAGTTCACTCAATGTTTCCGCAGGCTGGAGCAGTGGTGCTGTATGAAGCATTTCGCCAGCGCCGCCTGGCCGCGCAACGAACTGAAGACACAAATATCAGCACCAATCGCCCTGCCAGCGCGTCCAAACCCAAGAAGCAGAAAGGCCTGGGTTCATGAAGTTTTCTTTTGCCGGAGCAGCCGCTCTGGCAGCCGTGTTAATTGCGGTTCTACCTGTGACAGCGCAGACCGCCGCAGCGCCTACCTCGCAGCAAACAGCGCCCGAGCCGCCCAAAGGCAAAGTGCTTTTTTCGCGCTCGACCGATGAAAACGGCCAGACCACAACGCAGACCACTTTGCCAGTGACTAAACCAGCGATTCTAGCTGCGACCACACCCACTGCAAACGATGCCGAGCGCCTGGCTGTCACAGTGACTGGCCTTGATCTCGATGTGCATTTGCGCAGCGCGGCGCATGAAATTTCAGTGCACGGGCTGGTGACGGTCCGCAATGACGGCAAAGCGCCGCTGGTTCGCATACCGCTGCAAATTTCTTCGTCTTTGCGCTGGGAACGGCTGCGCATCGCGGCAAAAGACACCGCATTTACAGTGGCGACATTGAACTCTGACTCGGATCATACCGGTCAGTTGCAGGAGGCGGCGGTTCCGCTCGCCGAGCCGCTTGCGCCCGGCGCGAGTGTCCAGATCGATACCCTTTATTCCGGCGAGATTACGCTTTCAGCGCGGCGCTTGCTGGCGCTGGGCACGCCGGATGATTTGGCGCTGCACTCGGATTGGGACCGCATCGGCACGGATTTTACCGGGCTGCGCGGGTTCGGCAATGTGGTCTGGTATCCAGTGGCGAGTGTGCCGGTGGTTTCCGGCGATGGGGCACGGCTTTTTGGCGAGATCGGCGAGCAGAGACAGCGGCTCGGCGGCGCACGCTTCCGGCTGCGCCTTGCGGTTGAGTTTCCGCCGAATCAGCCGCCAGCAGTGGCGCTGGTCAATGGCTTTCCCGTGGCGCTGTCTGTTACGAATCCACCGTCGGATTCGGAGGTGGATGGCGTTGCGACGGCCAATGTGGAATCTGCCGGTCTAAGCGGGGATGCGCCGAGTCTTTTTCTGGCAATGCGCGCCACGCATCCGGGAGCGGATCTAACTGCCTGGGCCGTCCCGGAAGATGAAGCTGTTGCGCAGGACTGGATTGACGCCGCCGCAGCGGTTACGCCCTTTGTCGAAGGCTGGCTGGGCAAGCAGCCTCGTTCGCCGTTGACGTTGCTCGATCTGCCCGATGCTGACGATGCGCCGTATGAAACCGGCGCGATGCTGGCTGTGCCCTTCAGCGCAGCGCGGCCCGAAGAGAAAGCGAAGGCCGACCCGGCCAAATTGGATGGGATTCTGGCCCATGCGCTGACTCATGCCTGGATTTCGACGCCGCCGTCTGCCAATGCGGTTCAGCCAACGCAGGCATGGCTGAATGAAGGTGTAGCGCACTTTATCGGCACGGTCTGGGTTGAAAAACAGCAAGGCAGGAAAAAGGCTCTGGAGACGCTGGAGGCTGCGCGACCTCCGCTGGCATTGGTTGAGCCGGAAAGTCCTGGCGTGAGCGCCGGGCAGCCTCTGGCTACGGCATCTTCTCTGGTTTATGCACAGACCAAGGCCACGTATATTTTGTGGATGCTCAGGGATCTGGCCGGTGACGGCGTGCTCTCTTCCGCATTGCGCGCAACCGCGTCCGGCCAGAGCGGCTCCTTTGAGAAGCTCCTTAAGCAGGCGGGGAATCATCGCGACCTGAGCTGGTTTTTTTCAGATTGGGTGGATGCGGATAAGGGACTGCCGGATCTGAGCATCGAGAGCGTATATCCGACAGCAGCCGCGGCAGACTCCTGGCTGGTGGCTGTGAATGTGGCCAACTCGGGCTACGCTGCCGCTGAAGTTCCTGTAACGGTGCGGTCAGACGCGACGGTTGTGACGCAGCGGGTGTTGATTCCGGCGCGCGGCAAGGCCACGCAGCGGATCGTGATTCAGAGCAAGCCGGTCGAAGTGCAACTGAACGACGGAACTGTACCGGAGACGCAAGCCACCGTACACATCACGAAGCTGGACCAGACCACTTCGACAAATCAGTAGGAGCGTCGAATGAACTTGTTCGAATAGGCACTCGGAGCACTATCCCTAAATGCTCTAATGCAGTAAATAAGGCTGAAGCGGCGCCGGTATCGGCTCAGGTAGCTTGGCTGCTTCCAACGGGATTGCACCGGCGAGTCCGGCTCCGGTCACGTTGCTGGTGTTCAGCAGCGCCCCGCTATAGCCCGTAACCTCGATCTTGCGCATATCTGCATGATGGATGTTGGCCAGGAAGATGCCCTTGCCGCAAGTGCCGGTTACATTGGTGAGCGAGAAGCCCTCAAGTGGCTTGTTGGGATGAATCCCTACACCGTCCACCAGCACCGGAACATCCTTGACGAGAATATTGCTGAAATGGAAGTTGCGTATCGTCGGAATGCCTTCGTCTCCTGGGACCGGGAACTCATCCTGTTTGCCGCTGTTCAGGATGTTGATGCGGAGAAAGCCTGCCTCGGCTCCTGAGACATCAAGATCGTTCATGTAGATGTCTTCGATGAAGGCGCCGCGACCCGGACGGCTCTTGATATAGATGGCAAAGGTCTTCGCGCTGGTGCATTTGCAGTGCTCGACATGTACATTGCGAATGCCGCCGGAGGTCTCGCTGCCGATGCCGATACAAGCCCAGTGGAGATCGGCAAAGGTGCAGTTAGAGATGCGTACATCCTCGGTTGGCCGGAGGATAGCGTAGCCTTCAGCGCCGCGGCCGGACTTGAGCGATATGCAGTCGTCGGCAGTGGCAAAGTCGCAGCCGTCAATCACGACCTGCTTGCAGGAGTCGACGTCGACGCCATCCGCGCCGCCATGAACCGTCACATTTTTGAATGTGATGTTCTCACAGTAGGTCGGATGGATTGACCACATATCGTTCTGGCTGGTGGAACAGTCTTCGACGTGAATGTTTTTGCAGTTGGTGAATTCGAGCAGCGCGGGATGACGAAGCTGTGTGACGCGGTCGACCCGGCCAACAATGGCGGAATTGCCTACAATCTTGCCTGTTCCAACAATGCCAATGTTCTCCGCATCAATTGCCGAGACTAGACCGATGTATCCCTTGATCCAACGGCCTTCCCATCGCACCTGGGTGAGTGGATAGTCAGCCAGATCAGGGGTTCCGAGCAGGGAAGATCCGGCATCAAGGCGCAGGATGGTATTCGAGCGAAGCACGATTGCGCCGGTGCTGTAATCGCCCGCAGGTACAAGAACCTCTCCGCCACCGAGCACGGAGCACCGATCAAGAGCCTGTTGGATCGCCGCGGTATCTTTCGTCTTGCCGTCTCCCAGCGCACCAAAGTCGCGCACATTCAGACGGACGCCGGGCTTTGCCGGGGCAGGACGATCCTTTGCATACTGCTTGGGGACGGCTTCTGCCGCGACAGTTTCCGGCAGCGCGGAGAGCAGAGGCAGCGCGGCAGCACCCAATGCAGTCCTGGTTAGAAAGCTGCGTCGTGCGAGCGTGAGATGAGTCATTTCTTCCTTTCATGATTGCGCCAACAGATCAAAAACAATCTTGCGCGCGGTTACTTCTCGGGCAGAATTCCTGAAGAAACTATAATCGTTCATAGTTCAGTTTGCCTGAGGTGCAGCGAGGGTCATAGGCAAGTCAACAGCCGTCCTTCTTGCTTCTTTCTTATCTACTTTAATCAGTTCCGTCATCCGGTAGGATGGCGCGCAATGGAGTGCTCCAAGATGAGATCGGTAACGTCCCTTTGTTCATGCTTGCTTGCCGCGCTGATGCTCATCCCTGCTTGTGCGGGTGCGCAAACACCGATCGCCGCTCCTGGTGTCCCTGCTCCTGCTCAACGCACAGCCGCGAAGCAGACGAGTCCTGGCCGCGCACAGTTGGTTCAGTACCTGGACTCGATTGCCGCCGGCTATACCGCAACCCGTGCGGCTCAAGTGGCGGCGATTCACACCCGCGCACAGGCCGAGGCTCGCCAGACCGTGGTCCGCAGGCAGATTCTGTCACTCCTCGGTACCCTTCCCGAGCGCACGCCGCTCAACGCCAAAGTCCTCGGAGAGACGCAGGCTGAAGGCTTCCGCGTTCAGAAGGTGCTCTTCGAAAGTCAGCCGCGCTTCCCGGTTACTGCTCTGCTCTACCTTCCCGACGGACCTTCAGCCAAGCTGCCCGCTATTCTTCTCGCACCCGGTCACAGCCCGGCGGGCAAGGCCAGCGATTACTTCGTGGCCGCCTTATTCGCTCGTAACGGATTCGTTGTCCTCTCCTACGACCCCATCGGACAGGGTGAGCGGCTGCAATATCCTGACCCTGCCAAGCCCGGTGCCTCCCTGGCGACTCGACCCACCGGCGAGCACGGCGAAGCAAGCCTGCAACCGATGCTGATTGGAGACACCATGGCACGGTACATGCTCTGGGACGCGATGCGCGGCGTCGATTATCTCTCTCAGCTTCCCCAAGTCGATGCGCAGAGAATCGGCGCCTTCGGCTGCTCCGGCGGCGGAGCCATGACCGCCCTCGTGGGCGCGCTCGACCCGCGCGTTGCCGCCATCGCAGTGGCCTGCTACACGACCTCTTTCGATGAGTTGCTGCCTGCGATCGGCGCTCAGGATGGGGAGCAGTCCAGCCCCCGCTTCATCTCCTCTGGTCTAGATTTTCCTGACTGGATCGAACTCGCCGCGCCACGGCCTTACGCTGTCGTCGCTACCTACTCGGATATGTTTCCCTTCGCCGGAGCGCGGACCAGCGTCATTGAGGCCCGCCATTTCTATGCGCTCTTCGACCCTGCCAGCGCGGGCGTTCCTGTTGACGGCGCGATTCCGGCTGTACCGCCAGCTCCGTCCGGCCCGGCGCTCAATGCCGATACCACGAACGGCGTTGCTCCCACGGCGGCCCTACAGTTCATTACCGGCCCTGGAGGCCACGGCGCTTTGACGCCCATCCTGTCTGATATTGTGAAGTTCTTCGACCGCAATCTGAAGCCGAAAGCGGACGTTGATCCCGTCGTCGTTCTGGCCGTCCCTGCGATAACTGGGGGATCCAGCGAAACGGTCGCGAGCCTTCCCAAGGATACCCTTCAAGTCACTCCTACAGGGCAAGTCGCCACCAGTTACCCCCGGGCTGAAACTGTCTTTACCCTCGACCGCAAGCGCGCCGCGCTTGTCCTTCCTGCCACTTCACGTTCCCTGACGACCAAGGATCTTCGCGCGATGATCCGTCAGACCATCGGATCGGACGTTCTTCCTGGCGCATTCAAACCGGCTCCGGAATTGCTGGCTGCTGGGACAGGACCGTTTGTGTTACCGTCAGTTGCTGCAGGTGACCTGCAAGGCGATCTCTTCGTCCCCTCTACGCCCGGGCGCCACCCGGCGGTTCTGCTGCTGGTTCCCAACTCGATTGAGGGCAACGACCCCATCGCTCTGGCCAATAAAGCGCGCTTCGACTCTCTGGCCGCTGCGGGGAACATCGTCCTGGCAATCACCCCGCGTCCCTCGCCACCAGGAACGGATGATATGAAGTCTCCGTTGCTCGGACCTTTCTATCTGCTCAGCCTGCGCGCTGATCTGGTAGGACGCACGCTGCTCGGCCTGCGCATCGACGATGTGCTGCGAGCTACGGATTTTCTTGCCGCTCGTCCCGACGTAGACCCCGCGCAAATCTCCGCTGTCGCCAGTGGGCACATGGGCCTCGTCCTGCTGCACGCTGCCGTGCTGGATGAGCGGCTTCAGCATGTCTCCGTGGACCATGTGCTCACCAGTTACCGCAGCCTGCTTGACGCCCCCTTGCCGATCGGCGCGCCGGAAGACATTCTTCCCGGCGTCTTGCTGCATTACGATATCCCCAACCTCGTGCAATCGCTTGGCCCCAGGCTCACAGAAACCAGCCCCTTGCAGGGCTCGGAAGATCTCAGCCAATCCTCCACCCCTTTGAGAACGCTAGTAAGCACTATCCATTTGTCTCTTTGGAAAGATCGTGTTCAGTTTCCGGCAGCAGAATTGTTCCTTTCTCTGCCTGCAGGAGCTTGAGGGTCATCACCTGGAAGTGATAGCCCATTACGGCCAGCGTCATGGCCGCACCAAAACTGCGGCGATAGTGCGTGGCTGCGGTGAGCAGAAATTTCCAATAGCTCCAGCGCTGGCGGTCGAAGATGCCCTGACGAAGAACCGATGTAACCAGAGCGCGCGCATTATCGCGCGTGAGCCATCGCCCTTTTGGCAATCGCTCTCCACGTTTAGGCTGTGTGCGGCTCAGGTAAAGCTTCACGCGTTCATAGTAGGCCTCACAACCGTAAATCCGCTTCAGCACCGAGCGATAGCCTTCGATCAAGCGTGCCGCGTCCATGTGGGGCAGAAAGTTTAAGTGGCTATCGGTGTTATTACCGCGACCTTCATCCAGAATCCGGCCTTCCTTCCGCAATCGCCGGAAGAGTTGCGTTCCGGGCATGGCCTGCAGCAGACCTACCATCGCAATGGGAATGCCGCTTTTTTCAATAAACTCGACCATGCGATCGAAGATGTCGGCGCGGTCGGTGTCAAAGCCCAGGATGAAGCCGCCCATTACCTGCATGCCGTAACTCTGGATTGCCGCGACACTGTCGAGCAAACTGCGGCGTGTGTTCTGCAATTTATTGCTGGCGATCAGGCCCGATTCGTCCGGGGTCTCGATGCCGAGAAAGACCGACTTGAAACCTGCGTCTTTCATCAACTGCATCAACTCCAGATCGTCGGCCAGGTTGAGGGAAGCCTCGGTGATGAAATTGAAATTTACGGGGTGCTGGCGGCGCCACTCCACCAGCGCGGCGCACAGTTCCTTGGCCCGCGCCTTGTTACCGATGAAGTTATCGTCGACGATGAACACCGCCTCTCGCCATCCGGCCGAGCGTAGCTGCTCAAGCTCGGCCAGTACCTGGGAGACAGCCTTGGTCCGCGGCCGCCGGCCATAGATTTCGATGATGTCGCAGAACTCGCAATTGAACGGGCAGCCGCGCGAGTACTGCACGGTCATGGTGGAGTAACGCTTGATCCTGATCAGGCTCAGATCGGGCAGCGGGCTGGTCGTCATCTCAGGCCGCTCCGCAGCCCGGTACACGGCGCTGGCCGTGCCTTGCTCCAAATCTCGCACCAGGCCGGCGATCAGGCTCTCCGCTTCGCCGATTACCACGTGATCCGCTTTGAGTTCGGCTGGAGGCACGCTGCTGGTAATCGGCCCGCCAACGACAGTACGCAACCCGCGCGCACGGCAACGCTCCACGATGGCCATTAACGCATCGCGCTGGATGTGCATGCCACTCAACAAAACCACGTCGGCCCAGTCCAGGTCGCGATTTTTGAGTAGTTCTACGTTGGTGTCTACCAGGCGTTTGTTCCACTCCGCCGGGAGCAGCGCGGCTACCGTCATCAGTCCCAGCGGGGGCTGCGCCGCACGTTTTCCCAGGAACGCTAGTGCGAATTTAAAACTCCAGAAGGTCTCGGGGAACTGGGGATAAATCAAGAGGGCATTCATTTGCGCCTCCGCAAGGGAGAGCGGCAGCGCGAGCATGAATCGGGAGGTTCTGGCCGTGTTTCCCAGGATGGAAACAACTGCGGCCATGCTCGTTGCGGCAGAACAATCCCGCAACTATTGTCTCACCGTTCACCAGAGATGGCACAGGAGAGTTGCGCAATCACTGCCGCGGAAGCATCCCCTCTCCCACCGGGAGGTATGTGCTGGCTCAGCGAAGGCGCCAGTATGAGCGCAGTCTGCCCGCCGTTAATTGCGCCCAAAAGGCGAGAAGAACGGCAGGAAGAATGGAATGTTGCGCGTAGTTGCAGCGCTGCATTGTGCGCGCATCAAGAAGAAAATTCTTCTGGCCGGAAGGTGTTTTCCAGCACGCCGAGGCCCGAAATGGTGATTTCTACTTTGTCTCCTGGAGAGAGTGGACCGACGCCGGAAGGAGTGCCGGTGAGGATCAGGTCGCCGGGTTCGAGTGTCAAAAACGACGAGATATAGACGAGCAGCTCTGGGATGGAAAAGATGAAATCGAGTGTTGAGCCATGCTGGCGGAGCTGGCCGTTGACGCGGGTTTCGAGGGTCAATCCCGCAGTGAGGTCTAATTCATCTGAGACCCAGGGACCGACGGGGCAGAAGGTGTCAAAGCCCTTGGCGCGGGTCCACTGGGTGGGCTGGCCGGCGGCTTTTTGCAGGTCGCGAGCGGTAACGTCGTTGGCCAGTGTGAAGCCTCGAATGGCGCCGCGCCAATCGTCTTGCGGCTGGAGATGGCGGGTGGGGCGAGCAATAACCAGAGCCAGTTCGCCTTCGTAGTCCACACGCCCGCTCTCTCGCGGCATTTGGACCACGCCGACTGCGCCGAGGAGCGCCGAGGGCGGCTTGAAAAAAAGCAGCGGCTCGGTAGGCAGGTCGTTGCCGAGTTCTTTGGCGTGGTCGCGGTAATTACGGCCGACGCAGATGATTTTGGAAGGGGTGACGGGCGGGAGGAGTTGGGCCTGGTTGAGCGGCATTGGCTCGAAGCTGAAACTTATCGAAGTTGACCGGCTGTGGATCAGGCGGAAGGCCAGGTCTTCTTCCGGCGCGGCAGTCAGATCAGTAATCCAGGGCTCACCGTCACGGTCTTCCACCGTTCCGTAGTGGGGCTGGTCATCAAGTAGGAAGCGGCAGTATTTCATAGAAGGAATCCTCTGGTGCACGGCGTCAGGGAGTGGGCATCGACTCCTCGGTCTCGGAGGAGCGGGGGCTTTCCTGGCCGTTCTGGCCGATGGCGCTGACGGCGTAGCGGTAAGTATGGCCGGGCTGGGCCTGGGTGTCGTGGAAGGCTGGGGCAATAGCTGGTTGCGCGGGGGAGATGCGCTGCCAAGCGGCGTCGCCTTCGCGGCGGTAGACGATGTAGCCTGCGAGGTTGGCATCGGTAACCGGCTGCCAACTGAGGTCGATGGCCGCCTCAAGGCCGGTGCTCGCCGAGGTGGCGACGGCGGCGAGTCCTGTAGGTGTCTCAGGCGGGAAGATGTCTTTGGCTTCGAGACGGACGGGGGCGGAGAGTGGGCCGGGCAGTTCCAGAGATTGGCCGCTGACGGTAACGCTAGCGACACGCTGGGCGGTGTATTCGTAGGTTTCACCGATGCGGATGGATTTGTCGAGGGCCTGATTGCGCCGCGCTGGATTGCCTGCGGTCTGCGGCTCGACGACCAAGGTTAGATCGACTGGCTCGGGGGACGGAGCAAGGATACCCTGGCTGCCTGGGGATTGCACCGTAGCTGATTTTTCGGCGGGTGGCGTAAGCAGTTTGCGGTGCAGGCGAATCAGGGTTGGCGTGCCATCGCTCCAACGCAAGAGCGCACCCTGCTTGCGGAGTTCGGCGGTGAAGCCGGCGACGGGAGTGGGCGCCTGGCCAGCCAGGATAGCGGCTGCATTGGAGAGGCCAGCGGACCGGCCATTGTGATTACACAGCTCGACGAAGTACGTGAGGGGCCGCGGCGCGCCTGCGGCTAGCTCGGCAGGCAGAGTGTCTTCGAGGGTTCCCTCTACGCCGGGGGTGAGAGCGATTGAGCCGGCTGGTTTGCAGGGTGCAGCGGGTTCCTGACGGCAGAGACGGACGTCGATATTTCCCTTGAGCAGGAGCTTGTCAGTGGTCTTGCGAGGCACGGTGAAGGTGAGAGTAACCGCGTTTCCGGCGCGGGTTGCGGAGAGATTCGTCACGAGTGCAGGCAGGTTGAGCGAGGGCGGCTGAGGCGCGGCGGGTGTACCGCAGCCGGTGAGGGAGGTTCCGGCGATTGATGCCGCCAAGAGTGTAGCTGTCAGGGAGATCAGCCCCGGATTTCGCAACGCTGCCATTGCTTTTCAGTCTACCGGAAGGGCCTGCGCGTCCAGCGGCACTCCCCTGTCCCCAGGTGCGAGGGACAGGGGGCACCCGCACCTGGCTGATTGCGCGGTTATCGTTGCAATAGGTCAATGGGCTTGGTGAAGTCAGTGACGCGGATGTGCTTCGCGAGTGCGGGATGCTGGCGCTTGAGAGCCAAATACATCTCCCAGGCGACGCGGCGATAGCTGAAATGGCCGGCCGGAGCGGAGCGCAGCTCAGAGATATATTGGGCCTCGGCGAAGTCCATCTTGAAGAGCGCACGAATGCGCGTGGCCAGCGGCAGAAGGTAGAGAGCGGATTGGGCGGCTTCCGGGGCTTTGCTGGCGGCGATTTGCGCGCTGGCGGCGTGAGCCTGATTGACGACCGACTGATACTCGGCCAGGACACCGGCCTCGGCAAGCAGATGGATCGGTCCCGAGTCATCGCTGGGGGCGAGGTCGCCGCAGGTTGGGGTTTCGTAGCCATGATACGCGGTAAAGGGCTGGATGATCTGGGTGCAGCGGCGATGGCGGTGCATATCACGGAAGCCGCCGATGTCCATGAGTATGTCAAACCGGAGAGCAGCTCCAGCATGAAAGGCTCGGAGCGCCTCGTCGTGGCGGCCACGATGGCGCAGGCCGAGTTCGACGATCTCATTGATGCGTGCTTCTGGAAACTGGGCGAGCAGGTCGCGAATCTGCCGGTAACTGTGGTGACTGACGGAGTAGAGGAGTGTCGCGGCCAGCTCGACTTCGAGAGATTCCGTACGCTCAACCAGGTCAACCACTGTGTGGGGCAGACCTTTGGACGGAATTTCCGCCAGAAGATCGTCAGCGGCCTGCGCAAGCTCAGTCTGAGTAAGCAGCACGTAGGGATTCGGCTCGGCGTATTTGACGAGCGTCGGCGCGGTGCGGACTTCGCGGGTGAGCAGATTGGCTGCTTCAGCGGCCAATTCCGGCGACGCGCTCAGTTTTTCAACGAATGCGGCTCCGGCCTGCCCCTGGACACTCCATGCCGGCCCAGTTGCGGCTTCGCGGAGTTTGATGCCCAGATCGCGGACCTCGGCTGCAGGGTGCGAGAGCAGCCGGGAGACCTGGGTTGCCAGCGTGCGGGCATTCACAATCTGGCCGAGCGAGGTATTGGTTGCCAGCGGAAGCAGGTAGCGGGCGAGATCGAAGGCGCGGGCTTTGAGGGTGCGCTGGTAGGCCTCCGGCTTCATGCCCTCCGGGCAACTGACCCTCCGCCGCAGCGTCTCATGCACCGCAGCAGTGGTCCGCTGATAAGTGTCGAAGAGCTGGCCGACGGTCTCGCGATAAAGCTGTGCGGAGGCCGAATCCGCACCAAATTCAGGGAGATACCAGCCGGATTTGAGAAAATTCTGGTAGCGGGTGGAGCGCTCCTGGCCGTCCCAGCGCTGCTCATCGACCAGCACGATAGCAGCCAGCAGGCTTAGCCGCTCGACGGCTAACGCAATGTGCGCCAGATCGGCGATGGAGCGATGGCCGTATTGGAAATAAAAGGTATTGAGGAACTGTTCGGCGCGCTGGCTACTAATTTCGGCCAGGGATTCGCGCATCGAAAGAGCCGAGCGGGAGTACTTGGCCATGGCATAGGCCAGGACCTCGGGATCAGCGCCATGAACGGCGAATACATCGGTTTGGTTGCGTGCGCCGGAGGATGCGAAAGTTTCACTGGACATGAAGGTAGGCTCGCGAACAGAATACGTCATAGGACCGCCTTCGATCCCCCCGCGGCTGTCCTCATCCGTCAAATTGTTGATGGGTCTATCTCAGCCGGCGTTAGACGCGCCGGTTGCCGTGGCCAATATCCGTCGCCGTCAATTGGACGAGTGCTGGAGCAGTCGCTTCCGTGGGAGGTACCATGCGCGAGTATATGGTCCGCACATCGCACCGGCCCCGTCCGCTGCCCGCAGGCCGCTGGGCAATGAGCCAGCGCTGGAACGACACGCTCTTTGCCCACTGGCCGGTTTCTGTAACCGACGTGGCGCGGCTGTTGCCCGATGGCTTGCAGCCGGATATTTTTCAAGGCTCGGCCTGGCTGGGGATCATTCCGCATCGCATGGATCGGATCAAGGTGCGCGGTGTTCCCGCAATCCCAGGCGCGCGCGGCTTTCTCAAGCTGGCTGTGCGCCTATGCGTGCGCGAAAAGCATCGAGGAGAACCGGGAATCTATTGCCTCTCGACAGAAACCAGTAACCTGCTTGCCGTCTTAACTGCGCGTATCTTCTGCGGCCAGCCATATCACTGGGCGGAGATGCGGCTGGAGCAGCGGACCGAGCGGGAGTTCGAGTTTTACAGCCGGCGTATGATGGCAAGCCCCGCCGCGGTCTTCAAAGCCCGCTACAGGGGACTGGGTCCATCGCGCAGGTTGCTGGAAAGCCGCCCAGGATCGCTGGAATACTTTCTCAACGAGCGCTACTCCGTCTATTCCCTGGACCGCTCCGGGAGGACCGTGCGGGCTGGACTGCACTCGGTTGTCTCACCGCTTGAAGATGCGGAGGCGCAGATAGATCAGAACGACCTGCCCGCCGCGCTGGGAATTCAGCTCGGCGATGTGGAGCCGGTTCTCTACTACGCGCGGCGCATGGCAGCCTATGTGTGGCCGGGAGAACTGGTACAGCCGTCCCTTGCCACGCGACGAGGACCGGTTGCTGTCGCACCGGCGCGTTGAGCGGTCTCATATCTTGGTGAGAAAGTTCCCGGCCCCCCTCTCACAAGGAAGCCCGGGAGTTCTCTACTTCTCCGCACTCAGTTGCGAGTTCTCCGAACTCTGTTGCAAGAAGCTGATCAGATCCGAGCGATCCTGCGGCTTGGCTACTGGGAATTCCATGTTGTTTCCAGGAACCACCGTGTCCGGGTCAGTAAGCCATTGTTCAAGGGTCGAACTATTCCAGACGATATGCGCTTTTTTCAGCGCCGGAGAGTAGACGAAACCCGCCACCTCGCCGGAGATGCGCCCATAGACCCCTTGCAGCCTAGGCCCCTCGCGGTCTTCCGTCATCGCATGGCACCCGGTACAGCGCCTTGTGAAGACAGCTTTTCCCCGCACGGGATCGCCCGAGACGGCGAGCTGCGTCCCATCGCTCCCTTCATGGCCCTGCATGCCCCGCGTCCATTGAGTAAAGACCCCTACGTCCGCATCGGTAATCTGCGCACCCCAATGAATCATCCGGTACTGGAAGAGCGGCATCTTGTGCAACTTCGCATCCTCCACAATTTTTGCCGCCATGATTTGTTGCCAATCCGCGGGATAGGTTTCCCACTGGGAAAGATTCATGGCCTTGCGGCCCTTGAGAATGTCGCGCTCCAACAGCCACGAGACCGGCGCAAAGCGGGCATAGAGGGGAGCGCTGGAGCGGTTTGAGTGGCAATCAGCACACTTTTGTTCCAGGATCGTTCGCACTTGAGGCAAAACATGGGCGTGCGCGAGGATCGGAGTGTCCTCGCCGCTCGCCGCATACAGGCCCGCATCCCCGAAAGGGTGAACGCGCGCCAGCAGCAGCGAAGCAGCGATTGCAATGAGACAGCCGCTGAATGCGATTTGAATGCGTCTCATGCTCCCTCCTCAAGCGAGGGATCGACGATGGCGAGATGGCTTCGCCTGGCGATGTACTTAACCTCGGTGATGCCCAAAACGCTCTTCAGCTTTCCGGCGGGGACTAGGATGCAGCCTTCGCTCTTCGCCTTGCCCGGCGCAGGCTTGGGGTATGCGGTCGAGGCTGCGGTATGGAAGGAGACATTGCCTTCCACCTTCTGCGTGGCCTGATGGGAGTGTCCGTTGAGCAGCGTCACCGAGCCGAAGCGCTTCATGTAAGAAAGCGCCTCGGCTCCTTCCTGGGTGCCCCATCCCCACTCCCGATACATCATCCAGAGCGGATAGTGGGCAAAAACCACGATCGGTGTTGAAGCCGATAGCGCCGCCAGATCTGCCTTCAGCCACTTCAATTGTTCGGGGCCAAGCCGGCCCATGGCGTCGGTCTGGTCCAGGGCATTGTTGAGACCGATAAAGTGCACGCCCTTATGCGTGAAGCTGTACCAGCCGCGGCCGGTTGTGCCCTTCCCGAAACGTTCCATATAGCGCGCGCCGTCGTCAATTTCTGTGTCGTGTTCGCCAGGAACATAAAAGGCCTGGCCAACTCTGGCGCCCTTGATGAGTTGCTGAGCGGTATCGAATTCGGCAGGTTTGGAGGAGTGGCTGATGTCGCCGGTATGCAGCAGCAGGTCCAGTGTACCCGGCACCTTGTTGATCTTGTCGAGCGCCAGCTTCAGCGTTGCGGAGACATCCTGATTGGCTGCCTTGAAACCGATGTGAGTGTCGCTGATCTGGATGAAGCTCAACTCTGAGTTCGCCTGCGCATGCATCGCCTGGCCGTCGGCTTTGCCGACTGTAGCGGCAAGCAATTTGGAGGCTGGCACACCGCCGGCAATGGTCCACAAAAGCCCAGTGCCAACCCAGGACATGCAACTGAGAAAATTGCGCCGGTCGATTCCGTCGTCTTCGGCCAGTTTGGTTGATGTTGCTTTGGCAGGATCGTACTGCCGATCCTGATGCTGCGCAAGGGGAACGTTGCACGTATCCGTCATAGGGGAGGCCTCCACGGATGAGAACCCCGTATAAGGCAATCGTCGCCTGAAAATGAGTAGACGTTGCCTCATACCAGTTCCCTGGTTTGATGGAAGATGAAGAATAGATCGAATTGACGATGTGAATGCGATGGAGAAGAGCAACTCGCCTGGCCAGCTCTCAAACCGATACGCTTGAGAAGTTTGACCTGCCCTCGTTCCTTCGTTCGACAGCGCCGCCTTCAGGAGTTCCCGCAATCCCGCCGAGGCAAGATTTTGGCGCGCGAACTCTTTCTAGAGAACCATGTCCTTTATCAGAGGCATAGTCCGGCAAATGTCATTTGAATTAAGGCAAAGGAAGTGAAGCGGATTTCAACACAGTTGCGGCCAGAGCCGCATGCCTTCAGGAGTGGAGCTCAAGTCCGTTCTACCGAAGATTCGGCAGCAACCGCACCAGGCCCTGAACTTCTTCTCATCCAGAAGACGCTCACGTCCGGTTGCTGCAGATTAACTTTGTTGCTGGTCCCAGGGTGTATTCCCAATCATTCAGGAATTTTTCCTCTACTCAGCAATAGCTTGGGCTGCTCTTGGGAAGCGCCGTTGAACCGTTGCGGACCAGCGACAACTTCAGTGCTTTTGGCCATCTCTGAGTGATCGATACCGGCCGTGATCAGATTATGGATCGATTTGATACGACTGTCAAGAAAGTAATTTGAAAAAATTAATCCCCTTCAGCTCCATCGATTCCGGCACGCTCGGCGGATCACCAGGGCAATCGCATGGACTCAAACAGTTCATCCGCATCGTCCGTAATCTCAAATCTCATTCAGGAAAAGCGAGCAAAAGGCGAACGGACCCCGGGGGGGAGGGGGTGTTTTTCACGGGTGCCGAGCGAATTGACCCAGCTTGGACAACCGGCATCCAGCTTCAGGGTAGCTGGATGCCGGAAACAATCTGCAAATCAGGTTCATGCGATTGCCTTGGGCAGATCTCCCCCTCATCTTGGCCAAACTGCCGTAAAGATTTGGACGATTGCATCTCCCTCATTACCAGCTGTAGTGAACAGTGTAAGTAAGCGCAGCTTCGCCCTTGGCAGGAACCGCAACCGGAAATTGAATGGTGTGGCTGTCCAGTTTGGTGTATTCACCTGACTTGTCGGTGATCTCCCAGTTATCGCCACGATAAAGGTGTTCAAGTACGTTGACAGTAACGGGTTGTGGCTTTTGATTTGTGAGTTTGATCTCGAAGGTTTCTTCAAGAGTGCGGCTGCTTTGATCGATGTGATAGTCGGTCTGACGGCGAGAGCCTTTAATGTCGAAGGCTCCTCCAGTACTGATTTTTACGGTCTCTTCCGTTGGTGTGTGGTTGATGGTGTTTTCGCCTACAAACTCCACCTGTCCGTCGGCATCGCGGCGATACAGCCGAATCCTTCCAGCAGGCAGAGGAATACCAAGATGGTTGGCCTCCGTGTTCTTGAACTCGTCAAAAATATTTACCTTGGTGTTCTCGCCGCTCAGCCCGTAATTTTGCTGTTGAATGAAGTTGCCTTGATAGTCGTAAGCGTTGCGGTTTCCGTCTGCTCCGTCGTAAGAATAGTTCCGCATCAGCGTCACGCCTGAGGCTTCAACAAACTGCATCTGTTTTGTTTCCCCATCCCGGAGCGAGACCGTGCGATTGAGGTCGTAGAGATGGAAGTCGTCAAAGGCCTTTTGGGTGACGTTTCCAGTGGGCACTGCGGAATCCATCCCGGATACACTGATCGTCTGCGTCGCGTTTGCGTAGTTACGCGGCGCGATCTTCGCCACGTCGCCGGCCATAAGCTTGATTCTGGCCGCATCGAACTCCGTTCCGCTCTTGTTGTGGATCGTCACCCAGCCCACCACATCAGCGCGTTCTTCGTGAGCAGCGGCTCCAGCAGCGGGTGCAACTACGTTATAGGTCGCTTGCCAACTGAATCCTCCAGTAATATAAGCCAACTCCGCCGTGACTTTCTGCGCCTTTTCCGAAACAATCTGCCACCGCAGTGTCGGTTTCAGCAGCAGGCCGTCAGTCGAGGCAGGAAAGATCGGCATTCCTGGGAGCTGAAACTGCAGCTTTCCATTGATTTCAATCAGAGGTGGATACTGCTGATAATTGCCGCGTAACTGGGGCGCTCGGATGATCTTGCCTTGAATAGGGGAAGCGCCGCCGATTGAGAAGTCAAGAGTCTTCCCCTCGTATTTCTGCAAAAGCCAGTCCTGGGTCACGACCGCAGCATCGTAGCTCTGCTCAACAATATGGAATCCCGGTTTCTTGGATTGCTCGCGTTGCGCCGGGTCACGCAAAACCACTGAATCCGGCTCCAACTGGTTAGTCACGTCATTGGTCGTCACTTCGTTCAGTCCGGGCTGGAGGTCAAGATCGACTTGGGTGCGAGCGACAGCGAACTCCTGGTTGTAAATAGTGAGTGATGTGGGCTGGACCGAGGGCTGGGAAGGTTGCTGGGCTGCCAGAAGTGTGGTGGTAAAGACGGCTGAGAGAATTGCCAGAATACGCAAGAGTGATTCCTTTCTAGTTGCGAGAAATGGCTCGTTGATCGATTGAGCACAAGCATAATCGTCAGTTGCAAACAGGTGTGGCACTCCGGGCAACGGATCAAACAACAGTGCAAATGCTTCCGTGATCCCTGCGCATCAGTGCCCCTGCCAACACATTCGGCGAATCTCGGCGAGAAGAACGGGTGGACCGCGGTCCAAATCCGATCTTCTACGCCCCTATAATGAAGAACGGATGGGCGCGATCTTCTTGCGTCCGAATAAGGAAAAAGAGACATGGCAGATTTGCAGGGAAGAATTGCACTGGTCACCGGAGCATCGCAGGGGATTGGGCGTGCCTGTGCGCTGGAGCTGGCGAGGGCTGGCGCGACGGTTGCGCTAGCGGCACGGAATGAAAGCAAGCTGTCCGAAGTGGCTGCGGAGATTGTGGCGGCCGGGGGCCAAGCGGCGGCTTTCGCTCTGGACGTGGCCAGCGAAGAGTCGATCAAGGCGGGCGCCAAGGCTGTGCTGGAACGCTTCGGCAAGGTGGAGATTCTGGTGAACAACGCCGGAATCACCCGCGACGGGCTGATGATGGCCATGAAGCGGCCCGATTGGGACGATGTGCTGTCTACAAACTTGACCGGCACGTTTCTGCTGACTCAGGCGCTGGTGCGTCCGATGCTGAAAAACCGCTGGGGTCGGATCGTCAACATTTCCAGCGTGGTGGGACGCACCGGGCAGGCTGGGCAGGTGAATTATGCGTCGAGCAAGGCAGGGCTGATTGGCCTGACACGCTCGCTGGCGCGCGAAGTAGCGTCACGGGGAATAACAGTGAACGCGGTTGCACCGGGGTATATTGAAACACCCATGACCGAGGTACTGAATGAGCAGCAGCGTACGGCGATGATGGCGCAGATTCCTCTGGGACGCGCCGGGACGGACCTGGAAATCGCTCAAGCGGTTTGCTTTCTGGCCTCTGAGGCTGCCGGGTACATTACCGGGCATGTACTGGATGTGAACGGGGGCATGTTTATGGGCGGCTAGGCTTGGTCAGCGATTCCGGGGCTGGGCCGGAATCCGCGGGCATAGCGCGCGTTATTCGTTCAAGTTGCGGCCTCGCTTACCGATAAGAGCAATAGGGACGGTACGCATGGCCAACCAAGCCGCAGTGGCGAGTATCCTGGCGGCAGCGCCACCGGAGCAAGAAAGCCCGCTACGCTATGTCGCTCGCCAGCCGATTCTGGATATTCGCGGCAAAGTGCATGGGTATGAACTGCTGTTTCGAGGCGGGCCGGAGACGGTCTTTCGCGGCGACGGCGACGCGGCAACGCGCACCATGCTCGACAATACAGTAATATTCGGCTTTGAGCTGCTGACCGGCGGTTTGCCGGCATTCGTAAACTGCACGCACGAAGCTCTGACCAAGCAATTGGTGGATGTGCTGCCCGCAGGGATGACCGTGCTGGAAGTGCTGGAGAATCTGGAGCCCACCCCCGAGCTGATCGAGGCATGTAAGGCGCTAAAAGCATCCGGCTTCCGTATGGCGCTGGATGATTTTACGTTCAGGCCGGAGTTTGTGCCGCTACTGGAGCTCGCTGACTACGTCAAAATCGACTACGCGCTGACCAACCGTGAAGAGCGGAAGGTTTTGCTCAACCAACTGAAGCCCTACACAGTCGCGCTGGTCGCGGAAAAAATTGAGACGCAGGAGGAGTATAAGCTCGCCTGCTCCGAAGGCTTCACTCTCTTCCAGGGATATTTTTTCTGCCGGCCGGTATTGCTGCAAAATCGCAAAGTCCCGGCCAACCGCCTCTTCCACCTGGAAATCATCCATCTGCTGCAAAGCCCAACGCTCAACTTCCGCCAGTTGAGCAATCTGGTCAAGCGCGATGCCGCGCTGACTTACCGCTTACTGCGGCTTGTCAACTCGCCGATGTGCGCGATGCGCCAGGAAGTCAAATCCATTGAGATGGCGCTGACTGTCGTGGGAGAGGATGCATTCCGCCGCATGGCCACGCTGGCTATTGCCAGCGAACTGAACGCGGACCAGCCGACGGAGATCCTGCGCATGGCCTTTGTCCGTGCACGCTTCTGCGAGATGGCCGCGAGCCTTTGTTCTCTGATTGCCACCGAGCAGTATCTGCTGGGATTATTCAGCCTGTTACCGGCCATGCTCCGCATGCGCATGGAAGAACTGGCGCCGATGCTGCCCTTGCGCGAAGAAATTTCGGCGGCGCTGCTGGGCAAAGACAGCGCGGAGCGCAGCCTGTTGCACTGGGTGGAGAGCTACGAGCGCGGAGAGTGGGCTAAATGCGATGAAATTAGTGCAGCCAACAAGCTGAACCAGGGCTGGATCGCCGAGTGCTATATTGAGGCCCTCGCCTGGGCCGAGGAAGCACTTAAATCCGCAAAGTGATGCACCATTAAAACAACCGAAAACGCTTTGCAAATACGTCTTGATTAGTGCTCCCTCTTGCGGCCCAATCTACCCAAAACATTTATTTGGGCGCCGCAGTCGTTGGCGGCGAACCCTGCTCCGCACGCGGCGCTCCCATTGTGGTAACCGAGGCGGCAACAAAAGCACCCTCCTTGATTGCACCTTCTGCCCGCAGATTGTCTCCTACAGCAATATCGGCCAGCGTAATGGGATTGCGGCGCTTGCGGAAGCTGGTATTTTCGTCCACAACAAAGCTGTGCGCCGTGTTATCTACCATTCCCAGGACTGTAACTTTGACGCCGTCGATAGCTGTTACTTTGCCGGCCAGCCAGGTTTTGCCGTAGTTGGCTTGCATCTCCCGCGCTTGCTTGGCGCGTTCCGGGTCGAGTTGCAGAATGAAGACCGCGCCGATAGATTTTTTCGCAGCATCCACTTCGCCGCTGGCGGTAATCCAGTCGCCGGCTTTGATCTCGGATGGCTTGAGGGATTCCGGTGGCAGACGCTGAGAGCTGTCGCCTTCCCCACGTCCATTCTGCGGACGCGGACCCGCAGGCGCCTTCATAATGCGGGTATTGACACTGAAATGAACGGTATAGACTTCGCCTGTATTGGTCTTGATGGCGTAGTGGTCCGCAGCAGCTTCGGTTACGACGCCGAAGACTCCGCGCCCGCCGCCTGGCCCGCCCATCCAGCCGCCGCGGTCACCGCGTGGCCGCCCCTCTCGGCTTCCGGAATCAGGCGGGGCAGCTTGCGCCGCCGGCGCAGATTGCGGAACTGCCGCTGGAGCTGTTGAGGGCTGCTGCGCGCCTGCGCTTACACCGATTCCTATGCTGCACGCGATTATGAGCCAATTGCGAATCTTCATCTCTACCCCCACGACAGCCAGACGACGTTTTGTCCGCCTACTGGGATAGACGTCGGAAGAGACGCGCGGGACGACAGCGCGTTTACTGCGACTGCTCGGCCCCCACCAGTTGTTCAAAAGCCGGCAGTCCGTGCAGGCTGACAAACTCATTGTCGGCTACCAGCTTCTTTGAGTTGATAAAGCCCTCAGTGAGCGCCCTGCGCAGGTACTCGATTGCGCGGTCATTCATGCCGGCGCGCACACAGCCGCGCGCCATGTAGTAGTTCATTGCGCCGCGCTCCTCAACCGTCGCCGGGTTATCCACACGGAGGCCCGGATCCCCTTCGAAGATATGGGGATCGATCGCCAGCGCAGCCTGATAAGCATCCCAGCCCTTTTGGTACTTATGCTGCGCCAATAACGCAGTGCCCAGATTCTTCTCGATCAATGCCGACTTCGGCTCGACCCCGAGCGCACGCCTGTACATGCGTTCAGCGTCGCTGTACCGCTTTTCGGCATCGTATAGGGTACCCATATTGTTCAGCACATGAGCATTGCGCGGGTCCAGCTTGAGAGCCGCCTGATAGCAGTGCAGCGCTTCGCTCTGATTGAGCATCATCTGGTTGGCGATGCCCATCTTGTTCAACAAAACCGCCGAGTTGCGCGGACCGCTCTTATACGCCTCAATGGCCGCCTGGTAGCGCTGATGCAAAACCAGCGCGTCACCCATTTGTTCTGGAGTTGCCTGGAACTGGAGGGCGTGGGCGGAGTTTTGCGCCACAGCGACTGGTTCAACAGTGGCGGTTTGCGCCAACGGCGCGCAAGGCGAAACGGCGAGGGCGGCAAGGGCCACTGTAGACGGCAGCCAGCGGCATCCATAGATGTTACACATATTCCCTCCTGGCGAAGGAATTCGAACGTTCACAATCGAATAGATCGTCAAAATGAATTAATGCGCTATTAGAAGGTCGTTCGTCAAGAAATAATTCATTCAAAATTCACATTTCTGAAAAGAGGAGGCCCACTGCGGGCAGAAGGACAAATCCGGCAACTAATAAGATGCACGGGCAAAAACAGTGTTGCATTACCCAAATGGCCCATTCGGCCAAATTGGGGGAAACAGAACCCTCTGCCAGAAGGATCGCTGCCGGGAGCTTTATGTTGCATAAAGCAAAAGAGCAATCTCCGCCGCGAGATTGCCCTTCATGCAAGAACCAGCTTCAAATCAATCATTCCAGATAGATTGCATTATTTCGGCGCGTCGATGCGCACCAACAGCACGTCATGGCTTTTCAGAACGACAGATTCGCCGTTGTACAGAGTCACCGCTTCGCCGGTCCAGAGATCCTTGCCTTGCAGCGGCCCATGCAACCCGAGTTTGTCGAGGTTCAGGTGGAAGGGATGGGTTGAATAGCGGTCGCTGCCGACGTTGATAACCGCCACGGCAAGCGCGCCGCCTGAGAGCTTGCGCGTCCAGACCTCGACCTCGCCATCGGCATCGGCCTTGGAGCCTTGCAGGCCCAGCGCGTCCTGGTCAATCGCAATCACATCGCGGTTAGTCAGAATCGCCTTGATCTGCGGCTTCATATTGGGCAGGTCGTTGCCAGCCAGCAGAGGCGCCGCGAGAATTGCCCAGAGCGAAAAATGCGTACGATTCTCCGCCGGCGAGAGTTTTCCGTTGCCGACTTCGAGCATGTCCGGATCGTTCCAATGGCCCGGCCCGGCATATTTTTCCAGGCCATTCTGCTGGCTGGCAATCGCGTAGATGCGGTCCCAATCGGGAGTGATGTCGCCAGTGGTGCGCCAGAGATTGCCGCCGGTTGCCGGAGCCCACTCCCAGACCGCGTCCCAGCCGTACTGGCAGAAGGAATAAACAATCGGCCGGCCTGTCGCCTTGAGCGCCTGATGCATTTTCTCGTAAGCTGCCTGCATCAGCCGCATCTGCGCCTCCCGGTCGCCGGGAGCCTGCTTCTCCATCACGTCGGGGATGTAGCTGCACAGGTCGTATTTCAGGTAATCGATTCCCCACTCGGCGTAGAGCTTTGCATCTTGCTCCTCATGGCCTAGCGAACCCTCATAGCCGGCGCAGGTCTTCGGTCCCGGCGAGGAGTAAATGCCGATCTTCAAGCCCTTGGAGTGCACATAGTCGGCCAGCGCCTTCATGTCCGGAAATTTCGAGTTGGCGTGCAGCACGCCGCTGGCGTCGCGCTCTCCCTCCCAG
Organism: uncultured Acidobacteriaceae bacterium; assembly: GCA_963713645.1. GTDB lineage: Bacteria > Acidobacteriota > Terriglobia > Terriglobales > Acidobacteriaceae > Telmatobacter. Next base: position 385,356 of record CAVQMQ010000003.1, read on the forward strand.
GTATCGTCGATATTCACGTAGACGTAGCCGGCATCTTTCATCCCGGTAGCCACGATCTGGTCGGCAGCGGCGCGCACTCCCTTGTCGTCTACCTTTGCTTGAAAGTAGTTCCAACTGTTCCAGCCCATCGGCGGCGTCTGCGCCACCACCTGCGGTGGGGCCAACTGCGCCTTCGGCGCGTTCGGGGTTTGAGCAGATGCGGTCAAAGAACTTAGGGCCAGAATGGCTAGGGAGAGAGAAGCGAAGACGCGCATGATTTCGATCCTTGTCTATTTTGTGAAAACGATTTCACAACAAATTCTATTCCCCGCCGCGCCGATTCAGCAATCCATCTCGTGACAATCGGCCAGCGTCTGGGAGGGTATATTCTCTCTATCCCGCCGTTGCACTGGGCAAATATCTTCCAACCGGAGTCAAACAATGCCAGGATCACGCAGAGACTTCCTCGCTTACAGCTCAATGGGCCTGCTGGGAGCAGCCTTCCCGGCCGAGGCCGCGCAGACGCCCGCCGGACAAGACACGAATCTGCCGCCGGGCGCGCCGCCCGCATTCGGAACCGCGCCGCCGGTTGGTCCCGAAGTATCCGTCAAGACATTTGAAGAGGCGGAAAAGCTGGTTCAGCTTACGATGACCCCTGCTGATCGGGCGCAGGCGGCAGGCAACTGGCGTGTGCAGGTAGCGCCGGTGTATGAGCGGCGCACGGGTCCCCGCAAGCTGGCGCTTGAGCCGTCCCATGCGCCCGCCACGCTGTGGAATCCATCGCTACCGGGCATAGCTGTTGGCCGGGGTCCGGTGTCGCCGGTTGAGTTTGTTCGCTCCAATAGCGCCAATCTCCCCTTGCCCGCGAAGGACGAGGATATTGCATTCGCTCCGGTGACGCAGCTTTCACGATGGATCGAGAGCCGCGCGCTCACCTCCGAGCGGCTGACCAGCATCTATCTGGACCGGCTGCAACGCTTCGATCCCAAGCTGCGTTGCGTCATCACACTGACCCGGGACCACGCACTGGCGCAGGCCAAGCAGTCCGATGCAGAGATTGCCGCCGGACATTATCGCGGGCCGCTACACGGCATTCCCTGGGGCGCAAAGGACCTGCTCGATACAGCGAATATACCCACAACCTATGGCGCGGAGCCGTTTCGAAACCGCATTCCTGCGGCGGACGGTGCAGTAACTGAACGGCTCAACGCCGCCGGGGCCGTGCTGGTTGCCAAATTGAGCCTGGGCGCGCTGGCCTTGAATGACATCTGGTTCGGCGGGCAGACCATGAATCCCTGGCTGCTGGAAGAAGGCTCCTCGGGATCAAGCGCTGGGCCGGGAGCGGCGACTGCGGCGGGGCTGGTTGGCTTTGCCATCGGGAGTGAGACAGAAGGCAGCATCGTTAGCCCTTCGATGCGCTGCGGAGTGACCGGCCTGCGCCCCACCTTTGGCCGCGTGCCCCGCACCGGAGCGATGACGCTCTGCTGGTCGCTGGACAAGCTGGGTCCAATCGCCCGCTCGGTGGAAGACACAATGCTGGTGCTGAATGCGATTTCCGGGCCGGATGCCGGGGATCTCGCATCTGCATCTGGGCCCAGCACGCTCGGCTTTCGTGCTGGGGCGAATGTGAAGGGGCTGAAAGTTGGGTATTTTCCCAAGTGGATGAAGGAGGACCCGGCCACGGATGTAGACCGCGCCGCGCTGGAAACGGTGAAGAAGCTCGGCATGACTCCCGTTGAGGTATCGATCCCCGACTGGCCGTATGACTCGCTGAACCTGATCCTCTTTGCAGAGTCCGCCGCAGCCTTTGAGGAGCTGACGCTGAGCCACGGCGTTGACCAGTTGAAGATGCAGGTTTCCGACGGCTGGCCGAATGTCTTTCGGCAGTCGCGCTTTCTCTCCGCAGTCGATTTTGTGCAGACCGACCGGCTGCGGCGCAAGGTAGCGCAGGAGATGGCGCGGGTCTTCGCTGAGGTCGATCTGCTGCTGGTTCCATCCCTGCGCGACGAGATGTTGGTGATTACGAACTTCACTGGCCACCCTTCGCTGACGCTGCGCGCCGGTTTTGTGCGCGTCTCAGAGGCGCGCAGCGACTGGGCGCCAGATCCGAAGCATCCGCTGCCGAAGTTTTCTCCTCCGCGCCGCGTGCCGCATGGCGTTACGCTGATTGGCAGGCTCTTTGACGAAGGCACGCTGACGCAGGCAGGCATGGCGCTTGAGAACGCATTTGGCGTGGCTGCGGAACGCGCGCCGGGATTTTAGAACGCCAGCTTCCGCGCATAGCTTCCTGTGAGTTATCGAAAAATAGTACAAAGGAGCTTTCCAATGACGGCGATGGACAATGACTTGACGGTACTCTTCCTCGAACACTCCCGCCGCAAGCTGCTGGGAGAGTATTGGCCTCGTCTGCGGAGTAGTGTCGAATCCCTCACCGAGGACCAGGTCTGGAGCCGGCCCAATGCTTCCAGCAACAGTATTGGAAACCTGATTCTGCATCTCAACGGCAATGTGTACCAGTGGCTTGTAGCTTCGTTCAACCGGCTGGAAGATACTCGCAACCGCCCGGCAGAATTTGCCGAGACCGGATCGGTTCCTGTATCGGAGCTACTGGCAAGACTGGGGAAAACCATCAAGGGGGCAGGAGAAGTATTGGCGCGGCTCACTGAGGCCGATCTGGTGGCACGCTACGAAATTCAGGGATTCAACGTGACCGGGCTGAATGCTGTCTATCAGGTTTTGGAGCATTTCGCATTGCACTACGGGCAGATTCTCTATATCACCAAAATGATTTCCGACAAGGATCTTGGCTTCTATAGCGCGCTGGACAAAACCGGACGGGCTTCGGGAAAGCCCGAACATGTTTGATATTTCAGCTTCGAGATCCGTTGGCGCTCATCGGGTGGGCAATGAGGGGTAATACTGTAAATCTCTGCCGAAATCAGGGCCTCCGTGCGGAGGCGACGCGGGGAATCTGTTGGAGATCGGGCAGAAACTCAATCGCTGTAAATCCAGATTCATGGAGAAGAGCGCGAATCGGCTCCTGCTGCCCGTAGCCGATTTCAAGAGCCAAAAATCCGCCAGGCACAAGCTGCGCGAACGCGGCAGGAATCAATCTTCGATAAATTGCCAGACCGTCTTCACCCGCAAAGAGGGCAAGCTCCGGCTCATGATCACGAACTTCGACGGCAAGTGAATCGCGGTCTGCGGTTGGCACATAGGGAGGGTTAGAGATAATGATTTCGAAACTCTCCGTAGAGACCGATGCCAGCAAATCCCCTTGAAGAAACCGGATTTTTTCTTCAACGCTATTGCGTACGGCATTCTCCTCGGCGATGGCCAGCGCAGTATCAGAAATATCGATGGCTGTAACTCGTGCATTCGGTAACTTATGCGCCAGAGCTACTGCAATTGCCCCCGAACCAGCGCCGATGTCTACAATACGCGGCAGATCGAAGCGCGCGGCCAACTCGATAACTCTCTCTACGAGGTGCTCGGTCTCGGGACGTGGAATCAAAACATCCCGCGTAACTCGAAAGGGCAAGCCGTAAAACTCGGTTTCGCCAAGAATGTATTGAATCGGCTCACCACGTCTACGACGCTCGACGAGCGCATGGAATTCTGGACCGTGGCTTGTCGGGCTGTTCCAATAAGCAATCAGCCAAGCGATGTTTCTCTTTGGATCATTTTTTCTGAACAGAGAGAGAAGCAAAGCTTCGGCGTCGCGCCGCGCACGCTCAGGGTGGGGACCCTCCGCGAGAGTGTGTTCGCCCTCAGCAATCAGAGCGCGAATCTTTGCGGTGCTGAGGAATGCCAGCTGCATCAAATCGCCCCTCAGGCAGCCTGGCTATCGGCCTTTAACTGTTCGGCCTGATAGTGCGAAATCAGAGCATCGACAATCGGCTGCAGGCGGCCTTCCATTACCAGATCGAGCTGGTGCAGTGTCAGTCCAATGCGGTGGTCGGTGAGCCGGTTCTGCGGGAAGTTATAGGTGCGAATCTTCTCGCTGCGGTCGCCGGTGCCCACCTGCTGCTTGCGCTCCTTGGCCAACTCGGCGTTTTGCCGCTCCATCTCCTGCTCGTAGAGCCGCGAACGCAGCACGCGCATTCCCTTTTCGCGATTCTTGATCTGCGATTTCTCGTCCTGGCAACTGACCACGGTATTAGTCGGAATATGCGTGATGCGCACCGCCGAGTAAGTCGTATTGACCGACTGGCCTCCGGGGCCGGAGGAGCAGAAGGTGTCAATGCGAATATCCTTGGCTTCAATCTTGATGTCCACATCTTCCGCTTCGGGTAGCACAGCCACGGTGATCGCCGAGGTATGCACGCGCCCTTGCGTCTCCGTCGCGGGAACGCGCTGCACGCGATGCACGCCGCTCTCCCACTTGAGCTGCGAGTAGACGCGCTCGCCTTCAATGATCGCGATCACTTCCTTGTATCCGCCCACGCCAGATTCAGAAAGGGAGAGCAGCTCAATCTTCCAGCGATGTTGCTCGGCAAAGCGCGTATACATGCGGAAGACCTCGGCGGCAAAGAGCGATGCTTCGTCGCCGCCTGTGCCGGCGCGAATTTCAAGAATCACGTTCTTCTCGTCATTCGGGTCCTTGGGTAGCAGCAGGACTTTGATCTCTTCTTCGAGCACCGGCTCTCGCGGCGCAAGCGCGGCAATCTCTTCCTCAGCCATCGCCCGCATCTCAGTGTCGCTTTCGGCGAGCATCGCGCGCGCCTCGGCCAGTCCCTGCTGCACCTGCCTTAACTCACGAAACTTTGCCACCGGCTCGGTCGAGCTCGCGCAGCGCACGGCCGGCCTTCTGATACTTCTCGTGGTCATTGATGACTTCGGGCAAACCCATCTGAGCAGACAACTCGTCGTAGCGCTGCTCCATCTGTTCTAAACGATCGATCATGACAAACCCTCTCCCGCGAGGTGCGGAATCTTGAACTATTCAACTGAATGAGAAATGGGCGAAAAAACCTGTCGGCGGCGGGAGCCGCTAGAGGAGAGCCGGGATGGGCTGATGGAGAGTCACTTCACTATCCTATCGCGAATGGCGTCTCCGTGCACGATCCTTTGGCCGTGGACTCCGGCTCTCGGCTCGGCCGGCACTTCGCAATATACGCTGAGCGGAAGCAGCGGTGGCACTCTTGCTCCGGTTGGGACCGCTGGGCTTCCCTGCAACTGAGGCTCACCGCTGTGGCTCTTGCGTACGCGGCGCCATCGGCAGCGCACGCAAGCAAGCCTTACTTCCCGCGGCGCTGTTCTGTCTCCACCAGCGCCGGCAGCGTTCCACGCGGAAATGCAGTTGACTGCCGCACCACCAACCGCGTCGGAATCGCCCACTCTTTCTTGGCCGCCTGGGGATGATCGCGCTCAATACCTGCCCGCAATGCCTCCACCGCGGCAGTGGCCAGCGCCTTGCACGACATCTCCACCGTGGTCAGCGGCGGCAGCATGAACTGCGCCAGGTGAATGTCGTCAAAGCCCACCACGGAAATGTCCTGCGGAATTGCGTGCGTGGTCCGGTATAGCGCATGAAGCACGCCGATCGCCGTCATGTCGTTGGAGCACAGCACAGCCGTCGGCAACTCGCTGAGCGCCGCCAGCCGCTCCATCGCCGGAATTCCGCCTTCCATTGTATGGTCACCCTCGACAAGATGCTGCGGCGGAACGGTGAGCCCAAGCTCCAGCATGGACTTCAGGAAAACATCGCGACGCGCCACCGCCGAGTGCAGACGCAGCGGGCCGCTGATAAAGGCGATGCTGCGGTGCCCGAGCGCGGCCAGATGCTGCACCGCCTGACGGATGCCTTCGCCGTAATCCACCTTGAGAACGCGAATATTCGGCAGATCCGGCCCGGCATCGACAAAGACCAGCGGGAACTCGCGCTCCACCAGCCGCTCCACCAGCTCCTGCTCGACGCCAAAGGTCATTACGGCCACGCCATCCACGTTGCGCTGCAACATGCGCCGGATCAGCGACTCGGTGCGCGCCGCATCATAGCTGGTTGATCCGATCAGCACCTCGTATCCATGCGCGACAGCCAGGTTTTCAAACTCCTGCACCAACTCCGGGAAAAAGGGGTTGGTGATCTCGCTGACGATCAGCCCTAACATCCGGCTGCGGCCAGATACCAGCGCTCGGGCCTGGGTGTTGGGCAGGTAGCCGGTATCCTCAACGGCCTGCCAGACGCGCTTGGCCAGTTCCGGGTCGACAGTAGGAAGGCCGTTGACGGTGCGAGAAACAGTGGCGATGGAGACGCCGGCACGCTGGGCCACATCGCGGATGCTTGCGGATGCGGGCCGGCCAATTCGGGAGCTCTTGCGAGGCAGATTCATGGGTAAAGAGAATTCTATCCTTTTCTCGCTGTTTCTCAGGCACATTCCCGCAAGATCGGCAAAAGAAATCTCAATAAATAAAGGAATATTTGAGATTTATCCAGGGCCTATAACGCGTCGGAGATACTGCAACCAGTAGGTTTAGTGGATCAGGCCGGAAATCGTTTCCTGCACTATTGCGGATCGTGAGCCTGGACCAGAAAACAGCGGTCACGGATGCCGCTGCCCGCCGGTAGCGATCTCCATCCCATGCTTGAGCAGGTCGAGAATAGGCTCCAGGCTCTCAACAGCCCCACGCTCACTTCCGGGCAGATTCACGATCAGAACCTCTCCCTTCAGTCCCGCTACCCCGCGAGCGAGCCACGCCATCCGATTACGCTCTGCCCCTCGGGAGCGTATCGCCTCGGCCAATCCCGGCGCTTCGCGGTCAATCACTCGCCGTGTGGCTTCGGGTGTGCGGTCGCGCGGGCCGAAGCCTGTGCCTCCGACCGTCAGCACCAATGCCGCACTTCTGGCGCAATACTCTTCCAGCGCCGCCGCGATCAGCTCTTCTTCATCCGGGACTAAGCCGGTTGTTATCTCTGCCTCGGGGAATTTCTTGCGCAGCAATTCAACTACCGCAGGTCCGGCTGTGTCTGTGAACAGACCCTGCGAGCAGCGGTCGGAGACGGTAAGAACGGTTAACAGCATGGGACGATTCTACCGGCCCTAATCAAGAACCAGTATGTGGATCGAGTAGAGCCATCTCACGGTGAACTCGGTCCAGCCTGTTATCGGATCGAGCGTGCGCCGCAGTCCGAAGCCGTGGCCGCCCGCAGCATAGATATGCAATTCGGCCGGAACTTTCGCGTTCTTTAACTGCTGATAGTAGACCAGTGCATTCTCCACATGCACCGGATCGTCTTCGGCCTGCGCAATGAATGTTGGCGGCGTCTTGCCGGTTGGATTGATGTCAGCATTTGCGGCGAAGTTCTTGTCCGCCAACGCCAGATAGCCGGGATAGAGGACCACGGCAAAGTCTGGCCGGCAACTGAGTCGGTCAGCCGCGTCCACAGACGTATAGAGGCGCTGCTCGAAATGCGTCGAAAGCGCGGCGGCCAGATGAGCGCCCGCGGAAAAACCAAGCACGCCAACGCGCGCGGGGTCGATCTTCCACTCGGCTGCGTGAGCGCGCACCAGGCCGACAGCGCGTTGTGCGTCCTGCAATGCCGCGGAAGATTTTGGATAAGGCCCAGAGTCCGGCACGCGATACTTGAGCAGGATGCAGTTGATGCCCGCTGAGTTTAGCCACTCACAGACCTCGGTGCCTTCCAGATCGATGGCCAGAATGCGATAACCTCCGCCAGGAAAGACCACCACTGCCGCGCCGGTGTTTTTGCTGCTAGGCGCATACAGCGAAATCGTCGGTGAGGAGACGTTCCCCAGACGCAGGACAGCTTTGCCGGCGACGACTTTGTCTTTGGCAGTGGTGGCGTTCACTTCAGCCGGTGGATTGGCCTGCGCGCCTGGCGCGCCATTGGACCAGAGCGGCAGTGTGAGGTGGCCGGGCGCAGGCTGCCAGGCGGGTTGCTGAGCACACAGCATGACGGGAAATATGGCAAGAAAGGTGGCAATCAACGAAAGCATTCTCATCTCTGGAACTCCTTGACGGGCATCGCAGAGATGATTGCAGCCGCGGCGCTGGCCGTGCAACTCAGGGATGGGCTTGCGTCGGAATCAGCAGCGTCAAAGCGCGCGGCACAATCTCGATCTTCGCGGGCAGCTCGCCCAGCAGTTCTCCATCGGCTTCAACAAAAATGCGCGTCTTTGAGCCGGGCAGCTCGCGGCAATCCACTGAAATCGCGTCGGTGAGTTCGATCTGGCGTGCAAAGGTCTGGCGCCCCAGCAGGACGGCAAGAATGAAGCGGAAATAATGCCAGCGGCTGCGCGTTTTGAAGCCCACCAGCCGCAGATGCCCGTTGCGCAGTGAGGCTCCCGGGGCCAGATGGTGCAGCACGCCGCCAAAATCGCGAATCCGCACCGACAATAGCTGCGAGACGTTGATGGTCCTTGACGGGCTGGCGTGCTCTTCGACAATCTCCGCCGCGAACAAGGGGAACGAGTGCAAGATCATTACCCGCAAGCCCTCGATAAGATACAAAATATAGCCCAGTTTTCGCTTCAGCCGCGCATCCATGCGCGACATCAACAGCGCATCCGCGCCAATGCCCGCTGTCACCGTGAAATACCGTGCCGCCGTGCCGCCAGCGCTTTCCCGATAAGAAATGCGCCCCACGGAGACCCGCGTCGGCTCGGCTGCCAGCAGCATCCGCACGGCCTTGGCAGGCGTCAGTCCTCCATTGCCAATTCCGGAACCCAACCCCGAACCAAGCCCGGCCCGCGGACCCACGCCGAGCCCCAGATCGGCAGCCAGCGCGTTGGCCGTGCCCAGCGGAACCACCCCCAGCGCTACTTCTGTACCTACAACCGATTGCAGCACTTCATGCACCGTGCCGTCGCCGCCGCAGGCGAAGATCGCGTCGCAGCCCTGCCGGATCGCCTCCGCTGCCAGCAACCCGGCGCTTCCCGGCGCATTGGTCGCCAGGGCCTCGGCCTCAACGCCCGCAGCGCGCAGTACCGCCAGCGCCTCTTCGATAACTGCCTTCCGCCTTGGGGAATGTTGGCCGGATTCCGGGTTAAAGATCAGTGCAACTTGCCGCAATGCCAACCGCCCCCTAATGTTAATAGACGATGAATTTTGTTTACTGCAAACCTGTATCCTATGCTTGAATCCTGCTTGGCGCAAGTTTTCCCAGGACGTTTTTGGGTCAATTCCCAGCCGCGCTGGGTACGACGGTCACAACAATGAATTTCAGGAATCCGCCACTGTCCAGACACCTGCATGCAGGTTTTTCGAGCGTGTCAGATCGGTTTTTTTCAGGTGTGACGAGTGGTCTTAATCGAGGGCTGCGAACGCTGGCGCGTGGCGCAGTTCGCCGGTTGTAGCAGAGAGCGGTGGCGATAGCTCTAGCACCGTAAAGTGGGGTCCGGCGTAGGGGGACGTAAAACCTGCGGCTGCCTCTCTGTCAAAACCGAACCGTTCGTAGTACTCCGGATCGCCCAGAACAAAGATAGCGTCCCAGCCTTCGCTGCAAGCGCGGTTCACAGCGCCCTTGACCAGGGCCGATCCAATACCGCTCCGCTGTCTTGCAGGAATGACCGATAGGGGAGCAAGCGCCAATGCCGGGAATGGAGCGTCCATCCTGGAGAGCAAAATGTGGCCGACAATTTGGCCGTCTTCCTCGGCCACTAGCGAGACGACGCTGTCGCCGGCTTCGCGCAGTTCTTTTACCAGTTCAGCCTCGGCCAATCGACCGAAAGCAGACGAGACGGCCTGATAAACGGCTTCCCAGTCAAGCGGGCATTCATCGCGGACTTCAATCATTCCCCGATTTGAGTGCAGCGTGCTTTGAATTGCAAGTGCCTTTTGCGGAATTCGGAACATGAAATCCAATACTTGGCAAACCGGCCCATCAACGCAATAATCACGTTTATGTGGAGTTGTAAACGCAAACCGGCAATAGACGGATTCCCAAAGGATTTCCGAATCCAGACCATTCGAGTTGCCGCTGCACTTTGGGTTGCCGAACTTCCACCGGTAGCCATCGCAGAGTACTTTCGTGAACATCCAGAAACAGCCGCGAATTTACTAAGCGAGTCCGACGACAAGCGATATTCTCCCACGACTTTCGTCACTGAAGACAGTTCCGACTTCAAAGTCGGCTGGTATGGGAGACGCGCAGGGTACGAATGCGTTCGGGATTTTTCCAATCTCGCGGATGCGGCCACGGATTATCTTTTATTTTCTCTCGGAAAGGGTCGATGGAACCCCTCGATAACCGAAGATTCAAACTGACACGCTCCGCCTTCTGTCAGCCGCCTCCGCCACCCTATAATCGACAGGGAAGCACACGTCAACCCTGCCGGTTTCGCACCCTTCCAGATTTTTCAGAAACACTCTTTGAGGAACCAATGGCCGCACTGATCGAAGCCATCACCGTTAAGCGCAAGATGTATTTCGAGTTTGAAAACACCCCGTATTACTGCCTGGAAGCTGAGGTTTCCACCCCCACGGCGCGCGGCGGCCAGACTCTCGTCCGCCTCAAGATGCGCAACCTGCTCACCCGCGCCGTCTTCGACAAGACCTTCAAGGCCGGCGACCGCTTCAAGGAGCCGGATCTCGAGCTGGTCGAGGCCTCTTACCTTTACTCGGATGGCGACGGTTCGCATTTCCTCGATCAGGAGAGCTTTGAGACCCACAGCCTCAATAGCGATATGGTCGGCAATGCACTGGAATATCTGGTCGAGGGCGCGATCATTCAACTGCATAAATTCAACGGCAACCCCATCGGCCTGCAACTCCCCGACCAGGTCGAGCTGGAGGTCAGCTACACCGAACCCGGCGCGCGCGGCAACACCAGCGGCAACGTGACCAAACTCGCTCGGCTAGAAACCGGCCTCGAAATCAAGGTTCCGCTCTTCGTCGAGAACGGCGAAAAGGTGAAGGTGTATACGGAGACCGGGGAGTTCGCGGGACGGGCGTAGTTCGAGAATCGCTTACGAACGGTTGCAAACCGTGATGCTTTCACGAGACATCGGAAATGACTCCTGACACCACGCTGTCAGCAGCTCCGGCGCATGATCCTTGCCATGGACAAAGTGATCAGTTGGTTTGAAATTCCTGCGCTCGACCTCGGCCGGGCGCGCGCCTTTTACGAAACCATCTTCGGCGTCAGCTTGCAAGACTATAAGACCGACTTGCACGAGATGGCCATCTTCCCCTACAACCGCGAAACTTCCACCGGTGGCTGCCTCAAGAAATCCCCCGCATTTAACCCTTCGAGTTCTGGCACGCTGGTCTATCTTGAAACCGGCACGGAGCTGGACACCGTCTTGACCAGAGTCGCCACGTCTGGCGGCTCCGTTGCGCTGCCTCGAACCGCACTGCCCCCCGGCATGGGCGCATACGCGCACATCCTCGATACGGAAGGCAACCGGGTCGGCCTCCACGGCACAGTCTAAGCAGTTCTGAGCCTGCGCACGCCCTAAGCTGATACAAAGGAGATCATGCGTCGCGCGGACCGGCTCTTCCAGATCGTGCAACACCTGCGCGCGCGGCGGCTCACCACCGCCGCGCGTCTCGCAGACTTGCTTCACATCTCTGAGCGATCAGTCTATCGGGACATTCGCGATCTTTCGCTCTCCGGCATTCCCATCATCGGCGAGGCCGGCGTCGGCTACTCGCTCGACCGCTCCTTTGAACTGACTGCGCTCATGTTCACTCCCGATGAAGTCGAAGCCCTGGTGGTAGGTCTGCGCATGGCGCGCGCTTTTGGCGGGCAGCGCATTGCCGATGCCGCGGGTCCCGCGCTCGACAAGGTGATTCTTGCACTGCCGAAGGAGCGACGGGCCGAGGTCAACACGCCGCAGATCTACGCTCCGCCCGTCCATGCCCATCGCGGCCTTGATCCGCTGATGGACTCGATCAAGCTGGCCATCGCTGACCATGCGATTCTCCATCTCTCCTACGCCGATGAAGAGAACAAACCCACAAGCCGCACGGTCCGCCCACTCTCGCTCAACTTCTGGGGAGCGGTATGGACACTGGTCGCCTGGTGCGAGCTGCGCAATGACTTCCGCAGCTTTCGCCTGGACCGCATCCGCAAATGCACCCGCACCGGAGCGGCCTTTTCCGAAGAACCCGGCCGCACACTGGACGATTTCTTACGCAAAGTCGGCGTCCGGTCCGGGCGCTTTCCGGCAAGTTAACTTTCGGGCCGAGCCTGGAGCTAGGCCACCAACTCCATCTCACGAAGCGACTCCGCATACGGCGCGCGCAGTACACCCAGCTCGGTAATGATGGCGGTGACGTACTTCGCCGGAGTCACATCGAAGGCCGGATTGCGAATGCCGACGCCGTGCGGGGTCAACTGCTTGCCGCCGTGGTGAGTGACTTCCACCGCCGAGCGCTCCTCAATGGGAATCTGCTCACCCGTCGCGGTCTTCAGGTCGATCGTGGACCAGGGAGCGGCCACATAGAACGGGATGCCGTGCTCCTTGGCCAGAATCGCTACGTTGTAAGTGCCGATCTTGTTGGCCACGTCGCCATTGGCGGCGATGCGGTCCGCGCCGACGACCACGGCCTGAATCAGCCCGGCACGCATCAGGCTGGCGGCCATGTTGTCGCAGATCACCGTGGTGTCGATGCCGTCTTCCATCAGCTCCCAGGCGGTGAGCCGCGCGCCTTGCAAAAAGGGCCGCGTCTCGTCTGCGTAGACCTTGATCTGCTTGCCCTGCTCGACAGCCGAACGGATCACGCCCAGCGCGGTCCCGTAGCCGCAGGTGGCCAGCGCGCCGGCATTGCAGTGGGTCAGCACTCCGCCGGTTGCGGGCAGCAGCGCGCCGCCGAATGCGCCCATCGTCTTGCAGGCGGCGATGTCTTCTTCATACATCGTATGGGCTTCGATAAGGATTTTTTGCTTGATTTCATGCAAGGAGTTGCCCGAACCGGCCAGGTTCGCATAGACGCGTTTCATGCGGTCGATGGCCCAGAAGAGGTTGACAGCGGTTGGCCGCGTTCCAGCCAGATGCGCGCAGATTTTTTCAAACTCCGGGGTAAACTCTTCGGTCGAGGTTGCCTTGGTATGCAGCACTCCCAGCGCCACGCCGTAGGCAGCAGAGACGCCAATGGCCGGCGCGCCGCGCACTACCATGGTGACAATCACATCGGCAACTTGCTCGTAGGTACTGGCAAGCACATAGCTCTCCTCAAGAGGGAGCTTGGTCTGATCAATGAAGCGGACGCCTTCGGGGGTCCATGCCAAGGTAGGAATCATGCTTCTCTAGTGTAAACGGAGAGGCCTCTGTGAGCGTGGCGCTTATGGTCGCTATAGTCTCCACCCGGTCTCCTCTTTTGCTCCCGTTCACATTGTGACGTAAGAGACACATTACTTGAACACGAGCAGGCGATACGGAAGTACAATCGCATTTATGCCATGCCCCATTTTTGACACCCTAATTGCAGAATGGAAAGCAGCAACAAGGGAGGATACACGCGCTTTGGATGCTCGCATTTCACAAGGGATGTCAGCCTCGACGCGTAGTAATTGGCGTGTTCGCGCCCGTGAAGAGTTGCGAAGAATTGAGTTCAGGCTCAATTCGCACATAGGCGAATGCGTTAACTGCCAATCTGCCGGTCACAATCCGACATTCAATCTTTCAGAAAGTCATGAGTAGGGTGTGGTGGGCGGCGCGGCCATCAGTGACTATCATGAGTAAATCTCGTTGCTCTCTACGGCCAGTTTTGCGCACCGTGGAAGATGCGCGAAATCTCAATCGCATCCGGCTTTACCTGATAAACCGCGATATATGGCAACGGAGAGAACGTAAGCTCGCGGCGTCCAGCGAGCCGTCGGCTGGCTCGTCCAAGATTGGGAAAATCCTTCAGCCGCGAGCACTCGTCATAGATAGTTCGAGCAACGCGGCGGGCGGCTTCAGGATTGTCGCGTTCTATCCACCCGCAGATTTGCTCTAAGTCCTCAGCCGCAGGGATGGACCAGCGAACTTCCATCAGGGCTGCAAGAACCGTCCGATGCGTCGGCCCACCTGTTCATGGGTGAGGAACTCGCCCTTCAGCAAAGCTTCCTCGCCACGCTTCACAGCGTCAGCGAAGCGGCTCTCTTCGTCGAAGTACCGGGCCACGACCTGGCGAACCAGTTCGTCTGAACTGCGGCCCTGCTGAGCGGCAGAGTGCGCCAGTTTCGCTTCCAGTTCGGGCGTGAAATGCACTTCCATTGGTCATAGGGTACGGGAAAACCTCGTCCTGAGCAAGATGCATGACAGGACAGGAATCTACCTAAAATGAAAACCTTTTCATTTTCTGCTAGACTTCCATGAGCAACGCCCGATAGAGTGGTTGGGTTGCTTTTTCCATTCACCACATAGAGATTGCGAAGAAAGCGTTTCATTTCCGAATGCGCGCTTCAGAATGTTTGATTCAAGGAGCTGTTCGTGAACCTTACCTCCGTCGACTGGCTGATCATGCTGTTGTACTTCGTCTTCGTGCTGGGCATTGGCTTTGCCCTGAAGCGCTACATGAAGACCAGCAAGGATTTCTTCCAGGCCGGCCGCGCGCTGCCCGCGTGGATCTGCGGCCTGGCCTTTATCAGCGCCAACCTGGGCGCGCAGGAAGTCATCGGCATGGGCGCTTCCGGCGCCAAATACGGCCTGGAGACCGCGCACTTCTACGGCATCGGCGCGATTCCGGCGATGATCTTTGTGGGCATCTTCATGATGCCGTTCTACTACGGCTCCAAGGCCCGCTCGGTGCCGGAGTTTCTGCGCATGCGGTTCGACGAGAAGACCCGCGCGCTGAATGCCTGCTCCTTTGCGGTGATGACGGTTTTCAGCTCCGGCATCTCGATGTACGCGATGGCGCGGCTGATCCAGGCGCTGCATGTTTTTGACGGACTCTTTCACGCGCTGGGCTGGGCGCCGGAAGGAATTTTCACGTTCTCCATCGTGCTCTCGGCGATCATCGTGCTGGCGTACATCTTCCTCGGCGGACTGACCAGCGCCATCTACAACGAGGTGCTGCAGTTCTTCCTCATCATCGCCGGATTCTTGCCGCTGGTGCTGCTGGGACTGCGCAATGTCGGCGGCTGGAGCGGCCTGAAGGCCTCCGTGCCCGCTGCAATACATGCATGAGTGGCAGGGCGTGGCGCACGCCAACACCAACCCGATGGGCATTGAGATCATCGGCCTGGGCATGGGGCTGGGCTTTGTGCTCGGCTCCGGCTACTGGTGCACGGACTTCCTGGTGATCCAGACGGCCATGGCCTCCAAGAATATGGAATCGGCGCGGCGGGTGCCGCTGATTGCCGCGATTCCGAAGATGGTTTTTCCGTTTCTGGTGATTCTGCCTGGCATTGCTGGCCATTGGGCTGCCCACGCCGCACACCACGACTGTTGTACGCACCGTGAATGGCGTCATCGTTCGCGAGACGACTGTGGTTTCGCCAGCAGGTTTCGGAGAGGGCCGCGGCCTGGTTCCGGCCAAGATCAACCCAGTGACCGGCAAGCCGATGTAGACGGCCAGCGGCCAGCCGCTGCTCGACTACGACATGGCCACGCCGAACATGCTGCTGCACTTTTTCCCGACCGGCATTCTCGGCCTGGGCCTCACCGCGCTGCTGGCCAGCTTTATGAGCGGCATGGCCGGCAACGTTACGGCCTTCAACACCGTCTTTACCTACGACCTCTATCAGTCCTACATCCACAAAGGCGCCAGCGACCGGCATTACCTGGCGGTGGGCCGATGGGCGACGGTGGGCGGGATTTTGCTGTCGATCTGCGACGGCCTACGCGGCCATCAACTTCAACAACATCATGGACACGCTGCAACTGGTCTTCAGCTTTGTGAACGCGCCGCTGTTTGCCACCTTCCTGCTGGGCATGTTCTGGAAGCGCGCCACCGGCCACGCGCGCATTCAGCGGACTGATTGCCGGCACAGCGGCGGCGATGCTGCATCACGGGCTGACGCTGCCGCTCGAGGCGCACCCCGGCATCCACGGCGGATGGATCACCGTGCTGCATCACTATCCCAGCGACATGGCGCAGAACTTCTGGACCGCGATCTTCGCCTTCAGCGCTAACTTCGTGGTGACGGTGGTGGTGAGCCTGCTGCACCAAGGCGCGGCCTGAGGCGGAGCTGGTGGGGCTGGTCCACTCGCTGACGCCCAAGCCGGAGCGCTCGCACATTGTCTGGTGGAAACGGCCCGAGGCGCTGGCCGTTGCGGTTCTGCTGGGCGCGGTGGCATTGAACATTTTCTTTGCATAGCCACCTGCGGTGGGGCCAGCCGCCTTCGGCTCGTGAAATCGGCGGTTCTGGTTGCGATCAGAGTTGTGTAGCAGCGATGCACGGGAAATTTTATCGTCCTGCAAGATGCAGGAGTAGGAGACGGGAATGAATCTCGATTTGCGCATTCCAATGGGCTTGATGTTTACCTTTACCGGACTGATCTTGAGCGTATTCGGCTTGGCCACGAACGGCAATGAAGTGCTCTACGCCAAGAGCCTGGGCATCAACGCCAATCTCTGGTGGGGCCTGGTGCTGCTGGCCTTCGGGCTGACGATGTTCATCCTCGGCCGCCGCGGGCAGAAGCGGCAGGCCACCTTGCCGCCCGAGCCTGTCGAAGAGGGAGAAGTGCACCGAGGCCACTAATTCAGGGAATAAGGAATAGAAAATCAGCCGCACACATTTGCTCAGTGTGCGGCTGATTTTGTTGATCGTGATTCTGCCTGAGCGCGCATCAGCGACCGGCCAGCAAAACAGGCGGGCAAAACCAGGCTATATTCAGAATAACTTCAAAGAAATCTCCACTCATTCTACGGATGCAGCGGTCAAACTAGCAGATGAGGATTCTGATATGTCCAAGGCCGTTTCTTACGCACAGTGGTCGCTGGAGCCGTACGCCATCGGAATGAAACTGCGGGGCCTGCGCACCCAGAAGCGGATGACGCTGGCCCGTCTGTCTGTCGAGACAGGACTTTCGACGGCTCTGCTCTCCAAGCTGGAGACCGACCGCATGATTCCCACGCTGCCCACGCTGGCTACCATCTGCCGCGTCTACGGCGTGGGCATGGGGCATTTCTTCTCGGAGCCGGCCCGGCATCAGCTCTCCATTACCCGTCGTGCTCACCTGCACAGCACCGGCAGCGGGCCGGAAGCGGTGATCCGCACACCGCTGAACTCAGTGGCGGAAGGGCCGCAACTGATTGCCCAGATGATGGAGTTCAGCCCCGGCGGCACCACCTGCGCCGAGGAAAATTGCCTAGAGAGCGCCTGCCTGGTCTATGTGATCGAGGGGCGTCTTCAGTTGGATGCGGGCGGAATGACCGAGGTGCTGGAAACCGGCGACTGCGCTTACATCGAGAGCGAGATGGCGATGGCCTTCAGCGCGGCGGGCAAACATCGCTGCCGGGTGCTGGCAGTGACGCCGCCGGTCGTGCATCCCGTGCCGCAAAGCTGAACATGTAGCGGTGGGTTCTTGCGATCCCACTCACTACCGCAGGATCCAGCTACTTGGCAATTCGCGGAATCAACGTAAACGAGTCCATGAATCGCACTGAATCGGCATAACGATCCTTCAGCGGCGCGGCCGTCAGCGTCTGATAGAGTGTGGTTCCAACCAGATAGATGCGGGCCGAAAAGTGCATTGTGTCGTTCTCCGCCTCAAACGTCACACCAGGGTAAACTCCAAGAGTGACTTTATTCTCGGTGAGAATGTGTGCCTTCACATTGCCGACCGCGCCCTCTTTTGCGCCGGTCAGCACAGTTTGCGGATCACGTCCTTCGGCGGCCGAACCATAATCGCAAACCCCGACATAGAGCGCAGCCGAGCCGGGCGTCACAAGATAAGCGCGCAGCTCAAACGTGCCGGCAGCCGTGGGTACGTTGTTTTTCTGAATGTCAGGATCGCTGGGGAACGAGACGCTGAATCCATCCGCGGAGTACGTGTAGGTCTTCCAAACCGGCGCCGGCGGCGGCGTACTGGGCGCAGCCGCGGCTGGAGCGGTAGCCGGTGTCTGTGCATGAAGCGAAACTCCAAAAAGCAAGAGCATTGCAAAGGCTGCCAAGCATTGCTGGAGCCTCAAAACCGTAGCGAGTTTCATTGCTGATTTCCTCTCTGGCTCACGCAGTCTGCTAGAGCTGTTCTCCAGTTTCCGTGGTGTTTTCGGTTCCGTGCTAGGTGGCTTTTTCTTGAAGAAAACGCCACTTAGCGCCTGAGGTTTCGCGCTTCACCAACTGGAGAACAGCTATAGCTGCCCGTCGCCATTCCCTGTAGGATTGATTGCTGGATGATAATCCCCGCAACCGCAACCTGCAAGATGAATCGAGAGTACCCGAGTTAAACCTTCGTTACGGAGAAAGTCGGGCGCCCACCCTGCGATAAGATGAAAGCAGCTCAAATCCACTCCAGAGAATTCTTCTCCAGGCGCGCATACCGTACACGGACTCTGTTTTTCCTATCAGCCGTTTTCGCCTTTTTCTGCACCGCGCCAACAGTTTGTGCCGCAACCGGGCAGGAGCCGGTTTGGCCGCTTACCGGACCTGCGTTTCAGGCTTCGGTGGCCGATGTGCAGAAGGCCGCCGCGCAGATTGCGCCTGAGAAATTCATGACGCGACTGTTCTCTTCGAGCGAGATAGCTATCGAATCGATGGCTAGGACCGGGTCACCTATCGCCATTCCATTCTCCTTCGGATTGAGACGCAGGCTGGTGTCGAGGATTAGCACGCTCTAGTCCCGCTATGGTGCGTTCACTGAGCCGTACAAGCTCTTGCTTCGCCACTGCGGCCAAAATGCCAATGACCGCTTCCTTGAAGATACCCGTGCTATCAAGATATTGCTCTGTGAACGATCTGTAGTTGACGCCGTACCCAGTGAGCCGTTCGAGGTGGTTCAGCGTCTGCACGATGCCTTCCCGGCTCAAGCGGTCCAGGCTCCAGAACAGAAGGCAATCGAACTCTCGCCGCGATGCAGCCGCGAACATCTTTTGGAACTGCTCCCGGTCTCTACGCTTCCCGCTTGCACGGCCTACATGCTCGTGAACAACGGTCCACTCTTGAGTGGCTGCAAACTCCCGAAGCTGGTGTAGTTGATTGTCTGCATCCTGCCGTCCGTCCTTCGTGGATACTCGTGCGTAGATCGCCGTTTTCAGCATGAGGATACCGTGCATTGTGTAGAGTACACTTCGCGCACTATTCTGGCTTGCCTGTATAGTGCTGACCGTGGTGGGCGTACGCATGATCTTCCAATGACTCCAGGTGGGTAATGACTTCTGCTGGCATCTCCAGTTCAGCAGGCAAGCGATCTTCCAGAATTGTGGCCAGTGTGTGTGCTTCGCTCACCGAAGTCAGGCCCGGAAATAGAAGATGCACTTCGATGATCTGGCGGTATCCGGTTGTGCGAAAGCGCACGCCGTGATATTGAATCCTCAGTTCCAGGCAGATTGCATCCAGATGTTCGCGAATCTTCTTCCCGGCCTCGGGGTCGGAGTAATCCAGCAGCCCAATTGCCGAGCGCCAGACCAAGCGGCCTCCTGACCAGAGAATGTTCACAGCGATTGCGATTGCGACCAGAGGATCAAACGGCTTCCAGTGCGTCAGCATCACTAGCCCAAGTCCAGCCACAACGCCGAAGCTGGTCCAGCTGTCGGTCAAAACATGTTTGCCATCAGCTTCGAGGATCAGAGAATTGGTTCGCCTGCCGACGCGCAAAAGATAGTAACCCAGCGCCGCATTGAGGATGCCTGCCACAAGGATCAGCAGGACACCGGTTCCCAGGTGTTGCAATTGGAGGCCAGCGATCCACTCATGAATCGATTCAAAGAGGATGGCAATCGCGGCGATGACAATCAAGGCCCCTTCAAATCCCGCGGAAAAAAAGGCAATGCGCTCGTAGCCGTAGAGGAAGTGGCGGGAAGCAGGCCGCGCACTGAGGCGAAGACTGAAACTGGCGAAGCCAACTGCAATTACATGAATGACCGATTCGGCGGCATCGGAGAATATGGCAGTTGAATGCGTCATAAAATACGCAGTCGCCTTGCCGAGCAGCATCGCCACACCAAAGATCAGAGAGAGCCGCATAGCGAATTGCGCGTCCTTCAGCTCCCGCTCGTCTCTTTTTGGCATGTGGGTATCGCTCATCTTGTTGGTCGCCAGTCTGACCCTGAAAATAATGCCCCGGCATTAGAAACACTTTACACGCAATCGTCAACGATAGCTGTGCTTCGGATTATTTTCAGCCCAGCCAGTAAGGGATTGTTTGGAAAGGGCTGCCAGTTGCGCGAGTTGATGCCGAAATGCGAGGAAAGGAATTTGTTTCTAGAAACTTTTTCGACTTCGCTACCGAAGTAGCCTTGGCAATACCCTATGGGGGTATGGTACAAAAGAATGCAGGGAATTCCCCTTTTGCAGGAGAAATATGAGCATCGAATCCGCACAAGAACCTCCGAGTACGTGGAGTTCTTTCCTGTGCCGCGATGAGCGCTCCGGAAGCCGTCTCTAGCTTGCTGCGGGCGACTCCCTCACCGCTCTTCACGGTGCACAACCTGTGAATCGAGCGCGTGAGCCGCTGGCGGCGTTAAGCCTGACTCACCCTCCCGAACCAACAGTCCATTGCAGCAAGCCCGGTCGGATTGCGCCTTTGCGCATCTGGGTGGAACGCTTACGCGTGGACTGCACGAGGATGAACGATGAAGAACAAGCTGCATTTGGTCCAGGATTCTGTTTTTCTGACCTGTAATTGGGTGCAGACGGGCGATCCAAAATTGCCTCTGGCTTGCATTTGGACAGTATCCAAAAAGCCGCAAGCCGTTACAACTGCATCCTCCACGGAAGAACTCGGGAGGCTGCACCTGTGCGCGTAACCGAACCAAATATCGACGCCGCCAAGATGCCTGCCGAGGGCATCGTGGTACGCCTCTCCTGGAGAGCCACGGCAGCACACAACGGGCTAATCTCCCCCAATGGCTTACGCATGCAATTCGGCCCGTGTTCAACGACCGGGTGTTGCCAGTGACCGAAGAGATCATGTTCCGATGGCGTGTTCTGATGGAAGATGGTGGTAGAAGCGGCCATACGTTTTCACAACCGGACCTCATCATTGCCGCCACAGCGCTGCAACATGGCTTTACGGCTGTCACTCGCGACCGCAGTGACTTCGATAGGGCAGGGGCGCCGATTTTCAATCCGTGGGAAACCACCTAGACACCAACAATGTCCCGTGTCTTGCAGCTCATTGAAGAGATGTAAGGGATAACTTGAGCCTGCCTGTGGAAGTTCGCAACATCTGAAGCATCTCATTATGCGGCAGACCAGGATCACCCATCTCTATCGTAAGCCGGACAGCGTCTTCGGTTCGGCTGACGAGCCACGTTCCAGAGACGCCGAACGGGTCTTCGATCTGAATTCATTCTTCAGACTCGGTGAAGGCGAGAGGCAAACGTAACGAACGATCAATCGCCGAATAGTGAAAGAAACCCAAGTTCTCTTTCACGACGAATAAGCTGTGCTGGTCGTTGTTGTGTTCGTATGTATGGAATGTGATTGCGCGGGGCTGGCCAATGAGACCTAACATCCGCTCGATACGGTCGGCGGCATACTCAAATTGTTGGCGAGTCATGATCTCGCCTTCGCAGTTTCGCACCTGGACATGGAAGGACGGCTGTTCGGCTTTTTCGCAACGGCCATCGCGTCAACGCAGCGAAAGGCGTTTTTGATCATTGTCGCCGCAAACCACGAAGCTCCCACAATTCGGCGCGCTCTCCGCCCTTGCTGGTTTCCATATAGGCAGTAAGCCTCGCCCCGTTATTGTGGGTCGTGCCTTTGGAAATCCTAGGCGGTCCTTGCGCCCCAATATCTCCGGAATGCGGGCAAGCGCCGCGCGAACCTCAGCCAATGCCGCAAAGCACTCGTTCTGCGCAATGGTTCGATCTCCAGTGTTCAGACGGTAAGCGACGTGGTTCAGATTGCTTACGACTTTATTCAGCGCTGCTGTCGCACGGCCAAGCGCCTCGGCATTGACCGGCGGCTGCGCCTCGCACGGGGCCGGGTGTTCAAAGGCTACACGCGCGCAGAAAAGCTGCGAGGCTCAGTCCTACCTCGCGGCTCTTTCCTTCCAGGGTAGCGCGTTCATCCGGCAACAGACGGACCAGATCGGCTCCACTGGCACGCTGACGCTTCTCGCTGCCGCTTCGCTTGTAGCGGAGCGGTACGGCTGGGTGTTGTCTGGCCGTCATGGGCACACCGCCCGTGCGGCAAACGCAACGACCGCGCAGGGAACCGAATGGGCGGAAACGGGCGCGGTTTCCGCTGCCGCTTGCGGCACATGGGAGGGGATGCAACGGGGAGGGGCAAAGCCCTGCCCCTTGCCAAGCTGAGCCACGGCATCGGCTGAAAGCCTGTGCCCTGTGGCGTGGCGCGGCTTATCCGCGCACGACTTGCTGCCCGCGTTATCGACACGAATCATCCGGCAAGTGAATCGAATGCCAGGACGCATCGCAAGAGTTTTCCGCATTTCGCAGACGAAACAATCCAGATACAAGACGCATAGACGGTGCACGATTGAACACAACTCGTACCGGATTTCAAATTTGATGTGGGCAATAGGAAAGGAAAGAAAGCGGCGCCTGGAACACCCTGCTCCGCATACGCAAATACTCGTTGCCTACCGTAATGCGTAACAAAAAAAAGGGGCAAGGCACTCTTGCGAGTGCCCTGCCCCAATCTGCGGTTATGCAGCTTCGTCGTCCGCTTGGTCTGATTGCCGCTCGACAGCACGAAGTTCCCTGATCTTTGTTTCGGCAAGATCGGCAACCTTCGCCAGAAGCAGCAGGTCGCTTGCATTGAAAGTGGAAGACGACTGCCACTTGCCAGCCTCATCCTTGGAGCTACGCTCGAATCTAGGAGCTTGTTGAAAAACGTGAAGTGTTCCCGCACGTGAAAAATGGAACCGCGCCAGAATGCCCGTAGAACGATCGGAGCGACATCGGAGATGGCTTTGGCATGCCGATTCTTGCCA
Organism: uncultured Acidobacteriaceae bacterium; assembly: GCA_963713645.1. Classification (GTDB taxonomy): domain Bacteria; phylum Acidobacteriota; class Terriglobia; order Terriglobales; family Acidobacteriaceae; genus Telmatobacter. The sequence goes on from CAVQMQ010000003.1 coordinate 408,293, forward strand.
TATTCCGGGATCAAGAACCCTTTTTCAACAAGCTCCTAGAGACTATGGGTACTACTCACAGTTGTTCACGTTTTTAAAGCAGTGTAGTCACAAAGTCCCCACTGTTTTTTTCACAGTTCGCCCGACCTCAGGCGTACACTCTTCTTCTTCCGCTGAACCAGGGCCTCGGCCTCTGCCGTGACAGTGAGCAGGGAACCAGTAGCTAACAGAAGACAACGGTAATGGACGTCATCCAAAGCGTCCTGAGGAATCCATGGAAACCTTTATAGCACCCTTAACGAACCCACGACCTCTGTCAATTCGACCTCTGCCGGAATACCCAGATCGATTTTGATCAAATGACAAAGAATCCTGACAAGGAACCGATGACTGCCATGAAAAGACGGCCTTTCCAACTCTTTTTCTATCCATCGTCACTGCAATCAGCAATGCACTTGTGAGAAATGCGGGCTAGTGGCTATAGTGCGCAGAAGCCTCGGAATTGAGGTCAGACTCTACCAACTTCTACAGATTTTCAGTGTTATCCTTTTCGAGAAAACCCCTATTTTACGGGCGCCTCAGAGATTCGATTCCCAATAGGAGCTGCTAAATCATTCTAACCAGCTGATTCTAGTCGGCTTTTAACCGGACACCTGTGAATGGCTCTTATAGAGACGTGAGCTTGCCTAACACTTCCTCT
>CAVQMQ010000004.1:0-14192 GCA_963713645.1 uncultured Acidobacteriaceae bacterium
CGGGAGTCGAACCCGTCATCAGCACTGAAAACACTCAAGTTACTGATACTGAGAATGCCTGAAATTTGCAGAATTCCACGATTGCCAGGTTTGCGTACAAATCGCGTACAAAGATTTTCAGGAACTCCCAGAATCCCAGCAGTTGCATCTTCCGATCCATTCCGCGGACGATCTGAAGTATTCTCTGACCTCTATACATCAGTTCCGTCTGCAATGGCCGGGAATGGGCGATTCTTCATTTGTTTCTGCCGGCGAGACTCACTTGCTCGATGACTTCCTGTTCGTTCTTGAGGGTAAACCTCGTCGGCCACAGTGGCGGGATAGACAACCAGATTGTCGTCAATGCCCACAACGCTCGGGAATGGGAGACCGGCTCAGCCGCCGCCTTCCAGGGTGCTGCGCCATTTCGAGTCGCACCTGCGAGCCTCTGAGCATCGGTTCAATCGAGCCTCTTTCAAGAGAATTCTGGCCTTTTCCTATAAGTTCGCACGGTCGAAAAAAGGGTAGGCCTTGACTTTTTGTAGCTAACGTGGCCATGATAATTACCACGGCCACGATAGTTAACGCGGCCAAGGTAAAGCCATGGCCTCTCCGCTTTCCAATCCGAACTCTCAGGGCGCGCGCAGCGAGCGCGACTACCTCGATCTACTCGCCGGTCTTTTTCGCCAACACGGCTGGCGTGTGAAAAAGGGGCCTAAGCTCGCCGACAAGGAAGTGGATCTGGTCGTCGCACGCGACAACCACCGATACATCATAGAACTCAAGGCCGCCTCCGAAGGCCGCCCGGACCGCCTCGTGCCCTTGCTCTCGCAGGCCATCCTGCAAGTCCGGGCCTATGCCCAGGCATTCCCTGAATCTGCAGTGCCGCTCGCCGTCGTCGCCGCTCCTGTAATCTCTTCGAGCGCAGCGAATAGCCTGGTCAGTTTTCTCTCCCATTTTGCGCCCGACGTCGCCATCGGCATCCTCGACCGCGAAGGCTTCCGGCATTTCGTCGGGCCCGGACTCGAAAAGCTCAATGCCGCACCTCCCCGCCGGACGCACCGGCAGAAGCTCCCTCCTCCCGAGTCAGCGTATCTTTTCTCAGATCTCAGCCAGTGGATGCTCAAGGTCCTGCTCGCGCCCCTGCTCCCCGAAGATCTTCTTCGCGCGCCGCGGAGGGAATACCGCAACGCTTCGGAGCTTGCGGCCGCAGCCGAGGTCTCGGTGATGAGCGCCTTCCGTTTCGTGCGCCAGTTGCGCCAGGAGGGATTTCTCGACCGGAACGATGAACCGTTGCGCCTGGTGCGCCGCGAAGAGCTATTGCGCCGCTGGCAGGCCGCCCATCTGCGCGGCGCGCCCGAGCTTCCCCTGCGCTGGATCATTCCGCGCAAGAGCGAGCGCCCACTGCTGGCGGCACTTTACGCCTATAACGCCGAGCCCAACGTAAAGGCCGAACCGGCGCCTCGAGCCTGTATCGGACTGTTTGCCGCAGCCGAATCTCTGGGATTCGGCTTCGTGCACGGTGTTCCGCCGTACTTCTATCTCGAAAGCCTGGACCGGGAGGTCCTCAGCCGGATGGGGCTCTCACCCGAGGGTGCCGAACAAAGACCGGACGTTTATGTGCGCATTCCCGCGTTCCGGGAGTCGGTCTTCCGCGCCGCAGTCGTCCGCAACGGCGTTCCGGTCGCCGACATCCTGCAGGTTTGGCTGGACGTGAGCTCCCATCCGGCACGCGGCGAGGCACAGGCCGAAGAGATCCGCCACCGCGTCCTTATGCCGATCTTCGAGGAGAAACCGTAATGGCGGGTCCATCCGATGCCGAGTATTTCGCACGCTTAGTCGAAGCCCTCGACCCCTGGCTCGATCAGGTCGTCATCATCGGCGGCTGGGCACACCGCCTCTACCGCCTGCACCCTCTCGCGCAGCCGCTCGACTACGAGCCTCTCGGAACCTTCGACACGGACATCGCCGTCCCGCTCGATCTGCCCACCACCGGCGAACAGATTCGCGCGCGGCTGCTCGAAAGGGACTTCCGTGAAGAGCTGATGGGCGATATGCAGCCGCCGGCTGCGCACTACCGCGTCGAGAGCGGAGACAACAGCTTTTACGCGGAGTTTCTGACGCCGCTTGAGGGCAGCGCAGTCAAGCGCGGAGGCAGGCGTGACGTAACGGCACTTGTCTCCGGCGTCTCAGTCCAGAAGCTCCGCCACCTCGAACTGCTGCTCCAAAAACCCTGGGATGTGATGATCGCCCCGGCCACGGGCTATCCGACGCCGGACGTGCGGCGCGTTCTTATTCCCAACCCAGCGTCGTTCCTCGTACAGAAGATATTGATTCACGAAAAGCGTGATCGCGACAGGCGCGCCAAGGACATTCTTTATATCCACGACACGCTCGAGACCTTTGGCGGCAATTTCGCCGCGATTCGCGAGCAGTGGCAAACAAACGTTCGGCCCGCGCTCCACGCGAAGGCTGCCCTTATGGTCGAGCATGCAGCGGAAGTGTATTTTCGCGAAGTCGAGGACACGACCCGCGAGGCCGCGCGCATCGCCACCGGCCGGAATTTGACACCGGAAATGGTCCGGGAAGTGTGCGCGTCTGGATGGCAACAGATTTTCAACGCATGAAAAGGAGACCCGATGTTCCTGGACACACTCATGCTTAGCCGCTTCCGCTCGTTTGAAGACGAACAAATCTACTTTGGGAAGGATCTGACGACCCTGGTCCACAAAAAACGGTATCAGTGGTATCCCCTCCTTTCGTTAATTTGTTAGCACGACGCAAGCTCGCGAAGGGCATGCCCGAACCCGTTGGTTGAAATTGTCCCAACTGTCTTGCGTCGTGCGAAATTTGAACTGGCTGTGACATTTCCGCCGACAATTTGCTTGCTGACTGCCTGATCGGGATCGAACCGATGATATCTTCCATACCATTTTAGACCGCTATTGTTAACCATTGTGTTTTCAAGGCTCTGGTCGCTCCAAAAGCTCCGAAAACGCCCCTGGAACCGGATTTTGTGCCCGTAATGTTCCCACATTTGGCTTATTGTTCCCACGCCGATCGGCTCCTTAGAATCATGATGTTAGCTAGCGCGAGAATCGAATCGAGGTTTGGTTCGAATTATCGGTTCAGAGCTACACGTGGGTTCAAATCTGGCCCCCGCAACCATCCAAATTTGCTGTCCATCCCCTTCAGAAGACCCCTGATCGAGTCTATTGCATAAACCATAGATTCTATGGATACTAGTCCCAGTGGAAGGGCTATAAGGAAATCGGCTCACGGCGAGATATCTGTAGCGTCTGTCTCAAGCGCGTTGAGCCGCTCGCGCCGAAACCGAAGTAAAACGCAGGACCGGCGCAAGCTCCGCCGTTACGAATCCTGCATCTTCGCTATGCTAGAAACTTGAATAGGTGGTTGGAGGAACCCACCAGAATACAACGATGACTGTGGAGCGAAGCATAGCCGTTCGACTTTCGGTCGTGGTCGATGGTGCATGCTAAGGTGCAAATTCCTTGATGACTTTTCCGCCCTTCATCACGAATTTCACCTCCTCAAGTGTTGTGATGTCTGAAATTGGATCTCCGTCTACCGCGATCAGATCTGCGAACTTCCCCGCCTCGATTGTTCCGATTCGGTCCTGCCAACCAATCAGTTCCGAGGCCTTCACCGTCGCTGCTTGAATCGCTTGCAACGGGGTCATTCCCACGACGGTCAGAGCCACCAATTCATTTGCATTCTTACCCTGCGTTTGAGGAGACTCCGCGTCGAATCCAGATGCCATCTGTACGCCAAGTTCGTCGGCGAGTCGAATCACCTGCTGCATCTGCTGCCGAAAGGCCTCGCGTCTCTGCCGCTGTTTTGGAGACATCGCGTCCCGCCTTTGCGGATCACTCAATGCATAAGCCAACCCCACGGTCGGTACCAGAAATATTCCTTTGGCCTTCATCATTTCGAGATCTTCCCGATTGGCCCCGGTCCCATGCTCGATCGAATCCACTCCCGCAGTGACGGCGTTTTTGATTCCTTCAGCAGTCGTGGCATGCGCGGCAACTCTTAGCCCCTGCTTGTGCGCCTCGTCCACGATGACGCGCATCTCGTCTACAGTCAGCGTCGGATTTGACCAGTCCGCGTACACCTCCCCAATCAAGTCCGCACCGTACCCGATCTGCTCACGAACCGCGCGTCGCGCGTCCTCCACGCCACTAATCATTTGCGCGCCCGTCGGAAAACTCACGAGGTCCGGCGATAGACCGAACGGCTCGTACTGCCCCACGGCTGCAATTCCGCGCGTCGCAACTTTCATGCGTGGACCTTCAACAAGCTCTTGTTCTATGGCATCGCGCAGCGCCACATCCGCGTATCCAGCGCCCTCGGTTTCCACATCACGAATCGTCGTGAATCCCGCGTTCAGCGTAATCCGCGCGTCGTATGCACCTTCAAGCGCACGAAAAGCCTCAGATTTCGTGGCCAGATTCACAACGTATCCGCCTTGGGTTTCGTCAATTCGCGCGGTTATATGCGTGTGGCAGTCGATTAAGCCGGGCAAAAGCGTGCTGCGCCCCAAATTTATTATTCTCGCATCCTTTGGGGCGTGAGATGCGACATCGGTAGCTTTGCCGACCTCTTTGATCGTCTCACCTTCAACCCATACCGCGGCGTTTTCAATGTACTTTCCAGTGCGCACATCCAGCAGGCGCGCGGCCTCGACCAAAACAGACACCGGTTTCGATTCGACAGTGCCTTGAGGAACTGCTGGGAGAGAGCATACTGTCGACACACCCATGCACACGAGCGTTTTCAATTTCATGTAAATATGAGTACCACATGAGTGCAAAAATGGGCACCGCTAAATTACAGCTGCAGGGGCAGAAATAATCCGCTTCGGCACGAGCTGTCGCCTGATCCAAGGAGAGTGGTTCGCACTTGATGGGAGGTCTCAGAATGTGCTCCTTCCATCGGATAAACTTAATCCGCTGGAGGCTTTCAACGAACTGACCATTTCGTCATGAGAATCAATCGAAACATGCAAATTGGTGATTGCTGAATGAATGGTATGCCGTTTCGCACCGTTCGATGCGCGTCCTGCGACATGTCGCGTTGCATGGCTGCCTGAGATCGGTACTTTGATCGGAGAGGAACCCGAAATGTCCGTGTCGCTTCGATTGAATGGCAAACACGTCACGCTTGACGTGGAGCCGGACCTTCCGCTTCTTTGGGCTATTCGTGAGGCTGCCGGGTTAACCGGAACGAAATATGGCTGCGGAATGGCGCTCTGCGGAGCCTGTACGGTACATCTTGAAGACCGGGCGATTCGCTCCTGTGTTACGCCGGTTCACTCAGTGGCTGACATGGCGATTACCACGATTGAAGGCATTTCGGGGCCCCTGGCACAGGCGGTGCTTCGATCCTGGGAAAAGCTAGACGTGCCTCAGTGCGGCTATTGTCAACCAGGTCAGATCATGTCCGCCATTGCCTTGCTGAAACAGGCTTCTGTCCCGACAGACGAGCAAATCGACACGGCGATGAGCGGAAACATCTGCCGTTGCGGCACCTATGTACGCATTCGGGCGGCAATTCATGAAGCTGCTTCGACTCACAGAGGGTAAACCATGTCTTCCACCACCCAGTCTCCGGCTTTCGACCGGCGCCAGTTTCTCAAGGGCGGCTCCTCGACGGCTGCCGGTTTGATCCTCGGCTTCTGGCTTCCTCAGCGCGGCGGCCGATTTGCCGAAGCGCAGACTGGAGCGGGACAGCACACCTTGGCACCCAATGCCTTTGTGAGGGTTGCTCCAGATAACACTGTGACGATTATCTCCAAACACTGCGAAGCCGGGCAAGGTATCCATATGGGGCTCGCAACTATCCTGGCGGAGGAACTCGACGCCGACTGGGCACAGGTACGCGTTGAATCTGCACCTGCGGATAGGACCTCGTACAAGAACTTGCAATTCGGTTCGCAGGCGACGGGTGGCAGCAACTCAATTCCCAATTCCTGGGAGCAGTATCGCCGCGCGGGTGCAACAGCACGAGCCATGTTGATGAGCGAGGCCGCGAAGAGGTGGAGCATCCCAGAAAGCGAATTAACCGCGGATCGTGGAACCATCAGACATGTGTCATCATCTCGGCAGGCTCGCTTCGGCGAATTGGCGGAAGCAGCAGCATTGCTGCCTGTACCGGCTGAAGTAACGCTCAAAAGTCCAAAGGATTTCAAATTGATTGGAGCGGTCCGAATACCTCGCATCGATTGCAAGGAGAAGACGCTGGGGACTGCCGTCTTTGCGAGTGACTTTTCGCTGCCCGGTATGCTCACAGCCGTGGTTGCTCGCCCACCTCGCTTTGGTGCAGTGGTGCGCGACTTCGACGCGGCTGCCGCAAAGGCTTTTCCCGGTGTTACAGATGTGGTGCTGATTTCCACCGGTCTAGCGGTGGTCGCCAAGTCGTTTATTGCGGCCCGACGCGGACGCGACCTTCTGCACATTGACTGGGACGAAACCAAGGCTGAAACGCGCGGCACACCAGAATTGACTGCAGAATACCGAGCCCCTCCTAGCTCAACCGGGCGCCATCGCCCGGCGCGATGGAGATTGTGTACTAGCGCTTTCACGGGCAGCCCGAACGCTTACGGCAGATTTTGAGTACCCATATTTAGCCCACGCTCCCATGGAGCCTTTGAGCGCGGTAGTTCGCCTCGTCGCTAACCAGTGCGATATCTGGACTGGAGATTGGAGCATATCGGACATTCAGGATGACGCCGTTCGAATCACCGGCCTGAAACAGGAGAAGATACTCATTCACTCCCTCTATGGTGGCGGCAGCTTCGGTCGCCGAGGAGGCGACGCGTCACAAGCGGTTGAGATCGCGAAGGCCATCGGCGGACGTGCCCCTGTGAAGCTGCTGTGGACGCGCGAAGAGGATATCCGAGTAGACGCATATCGTCCTATGTATTTACACAGGCTCACAGCGGGTCTGGACGAGCAGGGACATCTCATCGCCTGGCAGCATCGCATTGTTGGGCAGTCAGTCCTCGGCGGCGATCCCGGCTTTATCATCGACGGAATCGACATCACCTCGGTAGCGGGCGCGAGCAACATCCCCTACGATATTCCGAACATTCTCGTTGACCTTCATACGCCTACTCCCGGTGTTCCCGTGGATCAGTGGCGATCGGTAGGCGACAGCCACACGGCTTTTTCGGTCGAGACTTTTCTGGATGATGTCGCACATGCAGCGGGAAAGGATCCTTACCAGTTCCGCCTGGAACTTCTCTTGAAGGATCCGCGCAGCAAGGCGATCCTGAAGCTGACTGCACCCGCCCCGATGCGTCCGTCGCTGTTTGCCAAATTTCCGCGAGACCGGCAGGTGATGCAACTGGCTGTAGAGAAGGCTGGATGGGGAACGCCTCTTCCACCTGGTCGTGGACGCGGCTTGGCGGTTCACTATTCCTTTCATGCGTCGCTCGCCTATGTGGCCGAGGTAACTGTCGCTTCGGATGACAGCGTCAAGGTGGACCGTGTGGTCTGCGCCGTCGATTGCGGAATCGCCGTCAATCCCGACGTGATCCGAGCACAGGTCGAGGGTGGCGTAGCTTTTGGTCTGGGAGCGATTCTTTACAGTACAGTCACGCTGAAACAAGGCAGGGTCGAGCAATCGAACTTCAACAACTATCGCGTGCTGCGTATGAACGAGATGCCGAAGGTGGAAGTGTTCATTGTGGACTCTGCGGAGCCGCCATCGGGAATCGGAGAGCCCACCGTGCCTCCCATCGGGCCGGCGGTCTCCAACGCAATCTTTGCTGCCACCGGAAAACGCGTCCGCACGCTGCCGCTGAGTTCTGCGACTTAGGTTTGGAGGAAACTGTGGCCAAGACCGCATCGTCAGTATTAATCTGCAGTCAGGACGCGATCTGACTATGCCAAGTCTTGTTCGAATTCGCTTCGTGCTGACAAGCTGGGTGTTCGCTTCGTTATTTTTCACTGGGGTGCTCCTGGTGGGAAATATAGGCGACCAGAAGCCTCCCACATTCGCCCTCTATGCCAATGCCGTGCATTTTGCTTTATGGACGCTTTTATTGCCTTTTCTGACTCGATGCATGCGCAGCTTTCCACTGGACGGACCACACCGGAGCCGAAACGCCGGGGCGTTATTAGCGATTGTCGCTGCACTTGCAGTACCGGTAATGGTCACTCAGTGGGCTATCCTGTTCTACACATATTTCCCCTATCACTCGGCCGGCCTGACGCTTTGGTCGTTCCTTAGGTCGGAATCGGGTAGATTCTTTCCAGTTGACGTTCTGATTGGCATCGTTCTCGTTGTCGCGTTGGAGGGATTGAGAATTTGGCAAAGCCTTCAGGCAGAGCAGGCACGTGCAGCAGAACTGGAGAAACAACTTGCCGTTTCGCGACTCGATGCTTTGCGGATGCAGCTGCATCCCCATTTCTTATTCAACACCTTACACACCATCGCCGGCTTGATCGTAGAGCAACCACCTTCGGCTCGCCGCATGGTCATAGCACTCGGAGAACTCCTCCGGCTGACTTTGGAGGACACGGGCCGTCCACTACGCAGTCTCGCCGAGGAATTGGAATTTGCGGATCTTTATTTGGGCATTGAGAAGCTACGGCTAGGACAGCGTCTGGTGATTGACTACGATATCGAGCCGGAGGCCACGCGCGCCGAAGTCCCCCAGTTGCTTTTGCAGCCGCTGTTTGAGAATGCCGTTCGCCATGGCGCAGCACGCATTACCGGGGTGTGCCACGTTCGATTCAGGGCATACCGGGAGCTAGAATGGCTTCGTATGATGATCGCCAACGATGGCCCGGCCCCCTCTCGGGCACCGAAATCTTCTCGATCCGGAGTGGGACTGAGCAACACCAAAGACCGGCTCCGCCTGCACTACAAGGATTCCTTCACATTTCAATACGTCAATCGGCCACAAGGCGGCGTTGAGATCAATATCTCCATTCCCTACGGCAACACCGAGAGGAAGAAGCTTTACAAAGCCGCGCAACCTCGGCGATCGGAGCATTTTGAAGCCGCATACGTCGATTTAGAGTCTGGCAAGATACCCGCTGACCATCGCGTTCCGGATTAATCCAAGAAACACTGAACGGAATCGAGGTATTTTGGACTGATGGCACGAATACCTATGCGCGCATTGATCGTAGACGATGAACCTCACGCGCGCCGCTATTTGTCCGAGCTGCTGGAAGGTGAAGGTTTTGTCCTCGTTGTCGGTGAGGCATCGTGCGGCGCTGAGGGTATTGAGAGGATCGGAACGCTCTTGCCTGACATTGTGTTCCTCGACATCCAGATGCCCGATTTGGATGGACTTGACCTAGTTGGAAGGCTTGAGTCCGCGAATCTGCCGTTCTTCATTTTTGTGACCGGCTATAGCGAATACGCGGTGCGCGCCTTTGAGGTCGAGGCGGTCGATTATCTCTGTAAGCCGTTCGACAAGGAAAGGCTTCTGATGGCCTTGGAGCGCGCGCACCGGCGGCTGAATCCTACTGAACTTGCAGCCGACAGTGATGAAAGCCGCTGGCTCTCCCGGCTGCCCATTAGGGTGGAGAGCGGTTTTGTTTTCGTACCAGTTGACCAGATCCTCTGGATCGAAGCGGCGAACAAATACGTCGTGGTTCACACGACAGCCGGGAACCACATTGCGCGGCAAACGATTCAGAATCTGCAGGAGAAACTCGACCCTAAGCAGTTTGTTCGCATTCATCGATCGACAGTTGTCCGCAAGTCCGCGGTTCGGGGCCTGCACCCGCTCTTTCACGGCGATTACATCGTCAAGCTCGTCAACGGTGCGGAGGTAACGCTGAGCAGAAGTTTCCGCGGAACGTTCTTCCATGAAATGGGTGCTTGATCGCCGCACTTCAGCATTCCATTGTCCATTCTGCGCCAATAAAGAAGCGTCTCACGCCAAAGCGATAGTGGGATGAACTGTGCGCGGCTAGTCTCGACATTGACAGATCGGCAAGTGCATTCTAGGAAGGTTTTGAGGGTGCGAATGTTGGTCCGTGTCGGGAGGCAGGTTGCATGGGACGCGCTTTGTACTCGATCTGGACGATAATATTCATTGTCCTGCTCGAATTGACGACTCACTCGACGAGCAGGACGCTTTATGCCGCCACAACTGAGGGCTATCATCGAATTGCTCTGCTGACCCTCGGAGGTGAGGGATTCTGGGACTACCTTGCAATCGACCAGCAAGCGAGGCGTCTTTATATCTCCCGCTGGTCGCACGTAATGGTGGTTGATGCTGACACCTATAAAGTGCTCGGAGACATTCCAGGAATTCCGGGCGTCCACGGAATCGCAATTGCACCCGAATTCGGCCGAGGCTTCATCACCGAGGATGAAGCAAATCGAATTACGATCTTCGATCTCCAGACTCTAAAGAAGACCGCTACCGCCAAGACCGGGAACAGCCCCGACGGGATAATCTACGACCCAAGTTCAAAGCGAGTCTTTGTCTTCAGCGGCGACGGTAAAGTCACAGCGGTGAACGCGGCGACAGGAGAAGTCGTGGGAAGCGCCGAACTCGGTGGCAGTCCAGAGTTCGCGGCGTCCGACGGCCGCGGTCATATCTACAACAACCTTGAGGACAAGAACCAGGTATTGCAGATCGATGCGAGAACCCTCCAGATTCTGAACCGTTGGCCCCTTGCGCCCGGTGACAGCCCTTCAGGTATGGCAATCGATGCCGTGAATCGCCGCCTCTTTGTCGGTTGCCGCAATCGAAGATTGGTCGTGATGAACTCCGACACCGGCAAAGTTGTGACAACCGTCCCAATCGGCGAAGGCGTGGACGCAAATCGATTCGACCCGGACACAAAGACCGTATTCAGTTCGAATGGCGGTGGCACTCTCACGGTTGTCCACGAGGACTCCGCAGATGCGTACTTCGTTATCGCCAACGTGACCACACGGCGGGGGGCTCGCACGATGGAGCTCGATCCCAGGACTCACCGCGTATATCTGGTCACCGCCCAACTTGGCCCTCAGCCTTCCCAGCCGCACACGCCGCCAACCATGGTACCCGGAACATTTGAGTTATTGGTGTTCGGTCGAACTTCGGAGCGAGCAGCGCCGTCGCAGAAGTGAGACCCCGAACAGACGAAATACCCGCGAGTGTCGCTTGACTCAGGAGCCCTGTCATGTCTTTAGAAGGAACCGCTTTGCGTCGCCGCACGATCGCAGTATTGTCGGTTTACATCGCATGGGTGTGGACTTTCGCGCTCATATCAGTTGCGCAAGGTCTCGAATTTGCTGACGGCCCTCAAGCAACTGCGGGGAAGAAGCTCTTTACCCAATCTTGTGCTTCGTGCCATGAGGTGGGCAGTCGGAACCAATCTGTTGGTCCTGGCTTGAAGGGTTATTACACCGGACATCGCCGTTCGCCCAATGATGCCGTAGTTCGTGAGCTCATCATTCGAGGCAAGGGCGCCATGCCGGGTTTTAGTAGTTTCAGCGACACTGAATTGACAGAACTGATTGCCTATCTCAAGACGCTTTAGCATTGTCCTTCTGTTTAGTTCGCACGCGATTCAGCTCCGAGGTTGCAGCGGGTGCTGTGACGAAGAGACACATAGACGGTGAAAGGAGCTATGCCCGAATGAGTCGACTTAGAACGTTCTTGCTTCCAATTCAACTTCTTGCTGTTCTTTCGCTTTCAGCACAGGACGATGTACATCAGCAACTCTTCACCGCGGAACAGCTAGCTCTGCAGGGTCACTTTGAGGAGGCTATCGAGAGGGCGAGACCGCTTTTGGAATCGGGACAATTCAGTGACCGCGAGCGAGGTACAGGTTGGACTGTACTCGGCTCAGCTTACCAGCATCAGGGCCAGTTTCAGAAGGCGATGTCGGCATACGAAAACGCAATTCAAATTCTCGGTGAACGGAACGAGAACGCAGCAAACCTCGCATCGGCCCTAGATGCTTTTGGGACGCTCTACCGCGACATGTTCGAGTTCGATGCCGCAGCTCAAATGGAAAAGCGTGCCCTCCGTTTGGACCAGCAAATTGATGATCATGGAGGCATTGCCGTTGTCTGCGCGAACCTTGCAGATCTGGAGTTGGGTTTGAAGCACGCCAGGAAAGCTCAGGCCTGGCTGGATGAATCGGTTCAGGAATCAGAGCTGGCGTCCAATCTGGATGAGAGTTTTTATGCTTTTGTCGCCTCTTCTCAAGCCTGGCTTGCAGAACTGAGGGGCAACACGCCCGCTGCAATACCCGGCTTCCGGAAGGAAATCGACTATCTGGCGAAGTCTCCTGACGAACAGAGTTCTACTCTTGGTTGGGCCTACATGCTTTTGGGCAAGGCCTATCTAAAGGACGGCAATATCCAAGACGCGTTGAGCAGTATGCGTAGAGGATGCTCCATTCTTTTGCAGACCGTGGGCACGGGCAGCCCGCGCTACCTGCTTGCACAGATTGCATATGCCGAAGCAATGAATTCGGCGGATGCATACCCAGGCTGTTCAGACGAGGACTGACGCTGAAGAGAAGTTGAAAGGCCTCTACAAAGGACAATGCACGCAATGTCGGATCACTGCACTGGCTCTGCACTGAGCGTCAGCTTCGTTGTCCAGGTGTTGTTATCGATTCCGCCATTGTTCAGTGGAGTTAACAGCATCAGACATCGGGTACTTGAATCACGGCTAAGATGGCTCCCTGTGTTGTGAACGGCTTTATGGGAGTGTCTCGACTGAGTTCAAGGTGGAGGAAATGTGGACTACTCGAAGGCGGTTTCCGGAGCGACGCTCTTGATGGTGACGACGTAGATGGCCTCCGGTTGATGGGCGCGCGTCAATCACGGACCCAATATCAGTTAGTAGTTTGCTGCTGAGTCTTTTCCAATTTCGTCTCGTGAGTTAGGGAACCTCTGCGCAGGTTTGTGATTTTGCAGCGTGGGGGCGACCGGCGATCATTTTTCTCCTTTTGCTGCGGTTTACAAGGGAATGCGGCGAGGTTCAGTTCGTCTCTTTGATCTCCGCAGGCGGTTTTTCCGGCCTCCAGAGACACTACGCCGCTTGTGAGGCCAGCCGGTTGCGGTGTTGGTACAGGTTCACCAGCGCAAAGGCCGCGCAAATCCATTGGTGGTTTTTGAAGATGCCCCGGTAGCGCAGCCGGGTAAATCCAAAGACGCGCTTCAGGATGCGGAAAGGGTGCTCGACTTTGGCTCTAACTCGCGACTTAGCCGTGTTCTTGCGTCTGGCTTCTTCATCCACATAATTCTTGTATTTTGTCCGCCGGCAAGTCATATCCTGCGCCCGCGGCGCGGCGGCGCGGATGGTTTCGCTCTGGCCCTGATAACCGCCATCGCCCCACACCTTGCGCTCCTCGCCGTGCAATAACTCGGGCAGCATATGTTTGTCGGCCACGCTGGCCGCGGTGGTCGCCACCGAATGCACCACCGTCTCCTTGCTATCCACGCCGATGTGCGCCTTGGCTCCGAAGACCATTGGTTGCCTTTCCTGGTCTGATGCATCTCCGGATCGCGCTTGCCGCTGGAGTTCTTGGTCGACGAGGGCGCGCTGATAATGGTCGCGTCCACCATGGTGCCCGTCGTGATGCGGATGCCCTTCGACTCCAGATAGCGATTCACCGTGTCCAGCATCTGGCCGCATAACTCGTTGCGCTCAAGCAGGTGTCGGAAGCGAAGGATCGTGGTTTCATCCGGCGCCGCGGCCAGGCCCAGATCGACCCCGGCAAAACGGCGCAGCACGGGCGACTCGTAAAAGGCCTCTTCCATGCCGGGGTCGGAGAGGCTGAACCACTGCTGAAGAAGATATGTCCGCAGCATGATCCCCAGGCCCACAGGCTGACGACCGTTGCCCGCCCTGGGATAGCGGCTCGACCAGCGCCAATGACTCGGCCCACCGGAACCACCTGGTTCATCTGCTCCAGAAACAGTTCCCGCTTGCTCTTGCGGCCAAACTTCTCAAAACTCCCCTGCGATGCCAGTGTCTGCTGAATAGTAGCCATTCGCTTCATATTCACCAACTTTATTCAAATACGACGCGGTCCCGTGACTTGTGCAGAGGTTCCCTAAGACGATCGAAGTGGCCGGGTTGCTGCCGTAATTCAAGGGGAAGAGGATATGTCCATCATTGGTTAGGCTTCAAACAGTCGAGAGGCCACCGAGGTATTCTCCAGCCTACGGCCGGATGTCACACTCATGGACCTGCAGATGCTAGGCGAGGC
>CAVQMQ010000005.1:0-53338 GCA_963713645.1 uncultured Acidobacteriaceae bacterium
GGTCCACGCATGAAAGTTGCGACGCGCGGAATTGCAGCCGTGGGGCAGTACGAGCCGTTCGGTCTATCGCCGGACCTCGTGAGTTTTCCGACGGGCGCGCAAATGATTAGTGGCGTGGAGGACGCGCGACGCGCGGTTCGTGAGCAGATCGGGTACGGTGCGGACTTGATTGGGGAGGTGTACGCGGACTGGTCAAATCCGACGCTGACTGTAGACGAGATGCGCGTCATCGTGGACGAGGCGCACAAGCAGGGGCTAAGAGTTGCCGCGCATGCCACGACTGCTGAAGGAATCAAAAACGCCGTCACTGCGGGAGTGGATTCGATCGAGCATGGGACCGGGGCCAATCGGGAAGATCTCGAAATGATGAAGGCCAAAGGAATATTTCTGGTACCGACCGTGGGGTTGGCTTATGCATTGAGTGATCCGCAAAGGCGGGACGCGATGTCTCCAAAACAGCGGCAGAGACGCGAGGCCTTTCGGCAGCAGATGCAGCAGGTGATTCGACTCGCCGACGAACTTGGCGTACAGATGGCATCTGGATTCGACGCGGAGTCTCCTCAAACGCAGGGTAAGAATGCAAATGAATTGGTGGCTCTGACCGTCGTGGGAATGACCCCGTTGCAAGCGATTCAAGCAGCGACGGTGAAGGCCTCGGAACTGATTGGTTGGCAGGACCGAATCGGAACAATCGAGGCGGGGAAGTTCGCAGATCTGATCGCGGTAGACGGAGATCCAATTTCAGACATCACAACACTTGAGGAGGTGAAATTCGTGATGAAGGGCGGAAAAGTCATCAAGGAATTTGCACCTTAGCATGCACCATCGACCACGACCGAAAGTCGAACGGCTATGCTTCGCTCCACAGTCATCGTTGTATTCTGGTGGGTTCCTCCAACCACCTATTCAAGTTTCTAGCATAGCGAAGATGCAGGATTCGTAACGGCGGAGCTTGCGCCGGTCCTGCGTTTTACTTCGGTTTCGGCGCGAGCGGCTCAACGCGCTTGAGACAGACGCTACAGATATCTCGCCGTGAGCCGATTTCCTTATAGCCCTTCCACTGGGACTAGTATCCATAGAATCTATGGTTTATGCAATAGACTCGATCAGGGGTCTTCTGAAGGGGATGGACAGCAAATTTGGATGGTTGCGGGGGCCAGATTTGAACCCACGTGTAGCTCTGAACCGATAATTCGAACCAAACCTCGATTCGATTCTCGCGCTAGCTAACATCATGATTCTAAGGAGCCGATCGGCGTGGGAACAATAAGCCAAATGTGGGAACATTACGGGCACAAAATCCGGTTCCAGGGGCGTTTTCGGAGCTTTTGGAGCGACCAGAGCCTTGAAAACACAATGGTTAACAATAGCGGTCTAAAATGGTATGGAAGATATCATCGGTTCGATCCCGATCAGGCAGTCAGCAAGCAAATTGTCGGCGGAAATGTCACAGCCAGTTCAAATTTCGCACGACGCAAGACAGTTGGGACAATTTCAACCAACGGGTTCGGGCATGCCCTTCGCGAGCTTGCGTCGTGCTAACAAATTAACGAAAGGAGGGGATACCACTGATACCGTTTTTTGTGGACCAGGGTCGTCAGATCCTTCCCAAAGTAGATTTGTTCGTCTTCAAACGAGCGGAAGCGGCTAAGCATGAGTGTGTCCAGGAACATCGGGTCTCCTTTTCATGCGTTGAAAATCTGTTGCCATCCAGACGCGCACACTTCCCGGACCATTTCCGGTGTCAAATTCCGGCCGGTGGCGATGCGCGCGGCCTCGCGGGTCGTGTCCTCGACTTCGCGAAAATACACTTCCGCTGCATGCTCGACCATAAGGGCAGCCTTCGCGTGGAGCGCGGGCCGAACGTTTGTTTGCCACTGCTCGCGAATCGCGGCGAAATTGCCGCCAAAGGTCTCGAGCGTGTCGTGGATATAAAGAATGTCCTTGGCGCGCCTGTCGCGATCACGCTTTTCGTGAATCAATATCTTCTGTACGAGGAACGACGCTGGGTTGGGAATAAGAACGCGCCGCACGTCCGGCGTCGGATAGCCCGTGGCCGGGGCGATCATCACATCCCAGGGTTTTTGGAGCAGCAGTTCGAGGTGGCGGAGCTTCTGGACTGAGACGCCGGAGACAAGTGCCGTTACGTCACGCCTGCCTCCGCGCTTGACTGCGCTGCCCTCAAGCGGCGTCAGAAACTCCGCGTAAAAGCTGTTGTCTCCGCTCTCGACGCGGTAGTGCGCAGCCGGCGGCTGCATATCGCCCATCAGCTCTTCACGGAAGTCCCTTTCGAGCAGCCGCGCGCGAATCTGTTCGCCGGTGGTGGGCAGATCGAGCGGGACGGCGATGTCCGTGTCGAAGGTTCCGAGAGGCTCGTAGTCGAGCGGCTGCGCGAGAGGGTGCAGGCGGTAGAGGCGGTGTGCCCAGCCGCCGATGATGACGACCTGATCGAGCCAGGGGTCGAGGGCTTCGACTAAGCGTGCGAAATACTCGGCATCGGATGGACCCGCCATTACGGTTTCTCCTCGAAGATCGGCATAAGGACGCGGTGGCGGATCTCTTCGGCCTGTGCCTCGCCGCGTGCCGGATGGGAGCTCACGTCCAGCCAAACCTGCAGGATGTCGGCGACCGGAACGCCGTTGCGGACGACTGCGGCGCGGAAGACCGACTCCCGGAACGCGGGAATGCGCACATAAACGTCCGGTCTTTGTTCGGCACCCTCGGGTGAGAGCCCCATCCGGCTGAGGACCTCCCGGTCCAGGCTTTCGAGATAGAAGTACGGCGGAACACCGTGCACGAAGCCGAATCCCAGAGATTCGGCTGCGGCAAACAGTCCGATACAGGCTCGAGGCGCCGGTTCGGCCTTTACGTTGGGCTCGGCGTTATAGGCGTAAAGTGCCGCCAGCAGTGGGCGCTCGCTCTTGCGCGGAATGATCCAGCGCAGGGGAAGCTCGGGCGCGCCGCGCAGATGGGCGGCCTGCCAGCGGCGCAATAGCTCTTCGCGGCGCACCAGGCGCAACGGTTCATCGTTCCGGTCGAGAAATCCCTCCTGGCGCAACTGGCGCACGAAACGGAAGGCGCTCATCACCGAGACCTCGGCTGCGGCCGCAAGCTCCGAAGCGTTGCGGTATTCCCTCCGCGGCGCGCGAAGAAGATCTTCGGGGAGCAGGGGCGCGAGCAGGACCTTGAGCATCCACTGGCTGAGATCTGAGAAAAGATACGCTGACTCGGGAGGAGGGAGCTTCTGCCGGTGCGTCCGGCGGGGAGGTGCGGCATTGAGCTTTTCGAGTCCGGGCCCGACGAAATGCCGGAAGCCTTCGCGGTCGAGGATGCCGATGGCGACGTCGGGCGCAAAATGGGAGAGAAAACTGACCAGGCTATTCGCTGCGCTCGAAGAGATTACAGGAGCGGCGACGACGGCGAGCGGCACTGCAGATTCAGGGAATGCCTGGGCATAGGCCCGGACTTGCAGGATGGCCTGCGAGAGCAAGGGCACGAGGCGGTCCGGGCGGCCTTCGGAGGCGGCCTTGAGTTCTATGATGTATCGGTGGTTGTCGCGTGCGACGACCAGATCCACTTCCTTGTCGGCGAGCTTAGGCCCCTTTTTCACACGCCAGCCGTGTTGGCGAAAAAGACCGGCGAGTAGATCGAGGTAGTCGCGCTCGCTGCGCGCGCCCTGAGAGTTCGGATTGGAAAGCGGAGAGGCCATGGCTTTACCTTGGCCGCGTTAACTATCGTGGCCGTGGTAATTATCATGGCCACGTTAGCTACAAAAAGTCAAGGCCTACCCTTTTTTCGACCGTGCGAACTTATAGGAAAAGGCCAGAATTCTCTTGAAAGAGGCTCGATTGAACCGATGCTCAGAGGCTCGCAGGTGCGACTCGAAATGGCGCAGCACCCTGGAAGGCGGCGGCTGAGCCGGTCTCCCATTCCCGAGCGTTGTGGGCATTGACGACAATCTGGTTGTCTATCCCGCCAGCTGTGGCCGACGAGGTTTACCCTCAAGAACGAACAGGAAGTCATCGAGCAAGTGAGTCTCGCCGGCAGAAACAAATGAAGAATCGCCCATTCCCGGCCATTGCAGACGGAACTGATGTATAGAGGTCAGAGAATACTTCAGATCGTCCGGGGAATGGATCGGAAGATGCAACTGCTGGGATTCTGGGAGTTCCCGAAAATCTTTGTACGCGATTTGTACGCAAACCTGGCAATCGTGGAATTCTGCAAATTTCAGGCATTCTCAGTATCAGTAACTTGAGTGTTTTCAGTGCTGATGACGGGTTCGACTCCCGCCACCTCCCAAGAAGGGGAAATTTGCGCAAAGATCAAAGGCTGTCCTTCTGGCTCGCCCAAGGCGCAAACCGGCGTGGGCCAGTAACCCCCTCAGTCGTCTTAGTCGCTCGGCTGTTCACGCGCGGGGGTGCTCTTGTATCAATAATCGCCGAGAAGTTCTGGGCTGATCCCACACAGATCAACCCGTGGCCCGCTTCCCAGAAATTTGGGGGCATTTTGTGGGCAAATAGCGCCCATGGTGTCAGTTCTGCCGGTTGTGCCGGTTCGTAAGTACTGTGCCGTCTATTATTTGGCCCATGACTCCTATCATGGCATGGAAGAGGTCGTCGGTTCGATCCTGACAATATCCATAAAATAAAAAACTTTACAGATAATGATGCTGATCTTGGTACTGAAAGGTGCTGAGGTTTCTTCTCTTCCATCGATAGCATGTGGCAGGTTCGCCATCAGCTCGCATTGCTTCTTCCTACGCCCCCGGCAGCGGTATGGTATGCCAGTCTCTACTGCCGTCAACCCCAAAGGTTAAAGCAAGAACGAGGGTTAGGCCGATTCCACCCGATCGAGTGATGCGAGACCGCACCTTGGGCAACGATATTCAGAAGTGCATAGAACGGTCTACACCCGCTCCCTTTAAGGCAGAAAAGCTGGGTTAGAACGGGCCAACTCATTGGTCGGTGGCTGTTTTTGTTTTGAGATCGGCAGCGTACCCGGATTGGGTGCCATGCCCGATGCTAGAGAGGGGCTGTTGTACGTAGACTGCATTGGGATGTGCTGTCGGCCTATACCAGCAACCTTTGGAGGTCGTCTCGGGATTGTGATCATTCTGCGGGTTCCATTCAAGAGATACCGTGTGCAATGATGTTTTACGAACGTCCCCGGTCCAAATCAGAATTCAGCCGGATCTTCTCGCCGAACCGATTGCGGAGCATTCATCCGCTGTCCAGGGAAGCAGACAGCAAGGTTAGATCATGAGCGCAATCATTGCCTCCCAATGGATGAAGAAGAATGCTATCCGCATTCTTGGGCTGGTATGGCCGGCCATAGTCGTGTGTGGCTGTCATTCCTCTCATTCTGCTCCGCCGCCCTCGATTGAATTTACGCAGCTTCCACATGCAGGTGCCGGCGGTCCGGACCAGGTTGAATTGATCGGAGGCAGAGTCACGGGAGCGCAACCTGGCCAGAAGATCGTCATCTACGCACACAGCGGAATCTGGTGGGTCCAGCCAACGAAGGCGCATCCGTTCACGGTAATTCAGCCAGATTCAAACTGGAAAAACACAACTCATTTGGGCACGGACTATGCTGCGTTAGTCGCAGATGGGACATACGATCCTGCCTCGCGGGTCTTATCGGTTCCCAATGTTGGGAAGGGGGTGCTGGCGGTTGCTGCATCGCCTGATAAACCCGGCGCGCCGGTCGTCTCGAAGGTCATTCATTTCAGCGGCTACGACTGGACGGTTCGCAGTGCAGGCAGCGACCGCGGAGGCGAAGCGAATACCTACGATCCATCTAATGTCTGGACAGATGACCGCGGATATCTTCATCTCTATATGGGCCCTCGCAACGGACGCTGGACTTGCGCGGAGATCAATCTCAACCGCAGCCTCGGATTCGGGACTTACCGATTCGTTGTACAGGATATCGTGCATCTTCCCCCCTCTGCTGTCGTTGGATTATTCACCTGGGACGATATCCGTTCTGAAGATTTGCGAAACGAACTGGACATCGAACTCAGTCGCTGGGATGATCCCGCGAGTTGGAACGCGCAATACGTCGTGCAGCCATTTTATGTCTCTGAAAATGTGTCCAGGTTTCTCGCGCCGCCTGGAACTCTGTCCTACACGTTTCGTTGGGAGCCTGGGACAGTGGTCTTCAGGACGGAACGGGCCTCCGGCGCCGGAATCTCCGCACATCCGGTCAGCGAACACACGTTCAGGTCGGGTGTGCCAAGTCCTGCGAGTGAGACCGTTCACATAGATTTGTATGACTTCCATCATTCGAGGCACTCGGCAACGCAGCCGGTTGAGGTCGTGATTGAGCGATTTGAATACGTCCCATGACCGAAAAACATGGCCCCGTGTCGGCTGGATCTCTGCCGTGGCCGCTGTAATCGGTTTGTGTTTCCCCTGCTCGACATTCGCTTTGGACCCCAACAAATCACTCTCGCAGTACCTTCACGAGGAATGGGGGGCGGAAAAGGGCTTGCTCGGGGGTCAGGTTTACGCCATCGCTCAATCGAAAGATGGATACTTGTGGATTGGTGCGGATCGTGGCCTCGTCAGATTTGACGGATATCGCTTTGTCATGATGCAACAGCCAATTCCCGATGCTCCGCTGATCGGGCCAGTGCGGGGCCTTGTTACCGATGGAGAAGGGGCTCTTTGGATTCGGCTCGATGGAGAACGTCTCCTGCGCTATCAGGACGGCGTGTTCAAGGACATGCTCGCGCATGCCGACGTTCAACTCGGGGATGTCACCGCGATGTCTCTTGATAACCAGGGACACCTTCTCCTCGCCGGACTGGGAAACGAGCTCTTCGAATTTCACGATGAACGATTCGATCCGATTGCCAGGGCCGAAGAAATGCCGGGAACTGTGCTGGCTCTTGCGCAGTCGAAGGACGGGGTGATCTGGATCGGTACCCGAGATGGAGGGCTGTACCGGCTTGCCAATCGCCACATCACACCGGCACCGGGATTGCTGGGAAAGGTCAAAATCAATGCTCTTGTTGAAACGAGCAATGGAGGAATTTGGGTTGGTTCCGACACTGGGCTGTTTGCCTTGGATAGCGGCCCACGGCGGTGGACAAACCTCCCCAAAGCGCTCAGCAACCTTAAGGTTCAGTCCCTGACCCGTGATGGCGATGGCAATGTGTGGGCTGGAACCGATCGAGGACTGCTCAGGATTACTCGTTCCCAACAATTGTCGTTCAACCACTCAGCCTACATCGCAGATGGTGTGACATCCATCTATGTGGATCGAGATGCCGATCTCTGGTACGGGGGTTCACAAGGCATTGGCCGCATCCGCGACGGCATGTTCACCGCGTGGACCGTTTCTGATGGGCTCCCTTCAGGTGAGAACGGCGCCCTTTATGTGGATCCGAAAGACAGGACGTGGTTCGCGCCAATGGCTGGAGGACTCTACTGGTTCCGGGACGGAGAAGTTCATCAAGTGACAAACGACGGACTTGCCCACGACGTGGTCTATTCGATCAGTGGAGGCGGCCGAGAGATTTGGCTAGGACGGCAGAAAGGCGGACTTACTGAATTGATCGATGAGGGAAGCACGTTCCGCAGCAAGTCCTTCACGGTGACGGATGGGCTTCCCCAGAACACCGTCTTTTCTGTTCATCGGAACCGCGACGGGACAGTTTGGGCGGCGACGTCTAGCGCAGGCATCGCATATCTGAATGATGAGGTCGTTAAGCGGCCTGCCCTTCCGCCGTCGCTTGCTGCCGCTACCGTGAATTCCATGGTTGAAGCCGCAAACGGAACCATGTGGTTTGCGACCTCGGATGGCCTTGCATCCTTTTCGCACGGGCGATGGGCAACTTTCGGCGTGCACGACGGGCTTCCATCATCGTATGTACAGACTATCTTCGAGGACTCACGACGAACCCTCTGGATTGCCACCACCGCAGGGCTGGCATATATGGAAAACCGCCAAATCAAAGTCCTGCATCAACCTCCGGAGGCTCTTCGCGAACAGATCTTCGGAATTGCAGAGGACGGCTTTGGTGATCTATGGCTTGGAACTCCCGATCGAATTCTCGAGGTGAACCGCGATCAAATTGCCGGAGGAGTGCTCAGAGAGACGGATGTCCAGAGCTACGGAGTGACCGACGGGCTTCCCGGCATCGCGGGAATTCGTCGTGATCGCTATTTGGTATCGGATTCTCTCGGGCGAGTCTGGATTCCACTTGGGCAAGGAATTGCGGTTGGGAATCCGGGATTCGCCCTCGCCAACACGGCCCTAACCGGGGTCAGAATCGATGACGTGCAAGCCGACGGATTGGAATTGAGCCGGCCGTCCATGTCAAGCATTGCGTCTGGCACGCGCAGCATTGCATTTCATTTCTCATCGACAAATCTCTCCGATCCTTCCCGAATTCGGTTTCGATACAAGCTCGATGGCTCCGATCAAGGATGGAGTGAGATCGTCGATGTCCGCGAGGTGACCTATCGCAATCTTGGTTTTGGCCCCTATCACTTCCGGGTTATCGCATCGAGTCCGGAAGGTCTTTGGAATGGCCCGGAGACGACGGTTCCTTTTTACATCGAGCGAGCGTTCTGGCAGACGTGGTGGTTTCGGAGTTGCTGCTTTGCGGCCTCGATCTTTGCAGCATTCTTTCTATACCGCCTTCGCATGCATCAGGTTACAAAGCAGCTGAATACCCGTTTTCAGGCGCGTTTTGCCGAACGCACCCGAATCGCCCAGGAACTTCACGACACTCTTCTGCAGAGCTTCCATGGGTTGATGCTCCGATTTCAAAGCGTGGATGAACTTATTCTTTCGAGCCCCGCAGACGCCAAGAAGGCATTAGAGGGCGCCCTGGATAGCGCCGAGCAGGCGTTGGTCGAAAGCCGAGACGCGATTCAGGAAATCCGTTCCGTTCCGAAGCTGGAAACGGACCTAGCTGGGACGCTCAACGCTCTGATGAGCCAACTCGCGGCCGACCCACGGTCCACCAGGCAAGTGCCACCGTCAACAGCGGTTTTGGTCGAAGGCCAGCCTCGAACAGTAAACTCTCGGATTATCGAAGAACTCTGCCGAATTGCACGAGAAGCGTTGCGAAATGCCTTCACTCATGCGAACGCCGAGCACATCGAGGCTGAGATCTCCTACTCAGAGCGATTCCTCCGCCTGAGGTTCCGGGACGATGGGGTCGGTATTGATCCTGTTGTTCTAAGGAACGGGGGCCGGGCGGGACACTGGGGCTTGACCGGAATGAACGAGATGGCCAGAGTCATCCGCGCGCGCCTCAGCATCTGGAGTAAACCCACAACTGGCACAGAAGTTGAGGTCTGGGTTCCCGCTTACATTGCGTTCGAAAGAGATTCTGTACAGGGGCCATTTAGAAGATTCTGGAAAAGTGTGCTGAATTTATGACTCCAGCCCGATTCTCGTTCTAGACAATCATCCCTTTTTGCTGGCCGGATGTGATTGATGGCGGCAGGAAATGTAAACAGGCTGGTTACACACAAGCTGTCGACAACGGAGGATACGGTGAAGGCCGTGTCAAGAGCACCTATGGAACCTGAGCGCAAATGACAGCACTCATTGTGTGACCGTCGCGGTCCAGCAAGGAGTTTCGATTTATAACCCTCAAAAGGGAGACCAAGCGCATCAATCGACGGTAATGTCCTGACCTTGCCCGCGCAAAAACAGCGCGACAAAGAACGAAATCGAGCCTCCGGAATCTTCGAAAAACGAAAATGAAGGCTTGCTCCAGGCTTCGCAGCATCTTCGCGCTCTGGAAAATGGGCTTTGATCACTTATCGCGCTCGCATATTTTGGCATTCAGCCATCTCCTAAATTGTTTAAACAATAGATATTGTTGGCATATAGTTGAGGTTGCAGGCTCAAACCATCGAGCCGCCTCGAAGCCAAAGCACATTAGGAAGGCCGGAGACTGACTCACTCGGCATAAGTATCTGTTTTGCGAGATTTTACTACTCTCACACTATTAACTACTTTGTAAATATACGCTTTTAAATTGCTATCTCGGCGATCCTCAGCTAGTATGCCAATGTATTTCGTCGTAGCCGCCAACCCACATCCAAATTTTAAGTTCGCGTGAGGCCAGCGACCTGCGGATCTCTTTTTTATCGGAGAGAAGAAGAATGAATTCTTCGCAGTGTCCTTACCCCCGATGTGGGATTGGGGACGGAGGAACGACAGATGGGAGCACTTGTGGCTGCAAGTGGCGCCGGCCTGTGGTGGCGTGTGTGTGTGGCGTGGTCAACCGCACGGACGCCAGGTATTGCCGGGGCTGTCGGCGCGTAGTAGACGGATCCGGATTGCAGAGCGCCGAGCAGGTCCGGCCGGGAGGGGTAAGTGCGCTAGGCGTGAAAGGGCGCTTTCGGCAGCCTCCCAGCGCAGCGGGGGGATTGCTATACGCGCATACGCAAGAGGGAACGGTAATGCAGCTTGCGGCCAGGGCAGGAGCTGAGGCCCACGAAGTAGGACGGTTCAGCTTGCCGGCAGCAGGGTTCAATCGCGGAAAAATGGTCGATTTGGAGCCTCGGGGACAAGGCGAGCTTCGGGGATGGACATATCTAGTAGCAAGTCCATCCGGGGTGGAGGCTCTTATGCTTGCGACCGGGGAGAGTCACATCATTTACGAGGCGAGATCCAGCCAGTCAGTGGCAGCCATACACGGTGAATCTGACTCCCTTGCGATGCGTGGCGTTGCAGCGAGCGGAACCATGACAGCGATTGTTGTTCGCACGGAAACAGACGCACAGACGTTGATCATGCTGCCAATGGGCAAGGATCGCCCAGCGGAGCCACTGCTGACGCTATCGGGATTACAGGTTGCCGGGCCGACGCTGTGCGGGGAACGGCTCGCGTTTTGCACCGAGCAACAGGTTGGAATATATGACCGGGAGAGCGGCCGGTCTGTAGCGGATTTTCCGCGTGGATTTTCGCCAACACTGGAGGCGGATGGGGGAGAACTCTCTTTGGCTCCTGGCTGTTTGCCACTGGTACTCGAGGAGGCGGGTCGGCCGTCGCGGAGACTTTGGGTGGCCGGGCGGCGCGACGGAAGGGTAGGAATCTTGAGAGTAGATTTTGAAAATCGAGACGAGTCGAAGTTTCGCGAATTGCCCCAAGGCAGTTCTCTAACCAGACAGCAAGACGGGAGTATGTGTCTCTGCACGGGAGATTTGATCGAGATCTTTGGGTTCGGAGCGACCAAATCAGTCTCTGCGAATTTGCGAAACTATATGCCCGCGTCATTGGGAGAACGCCTGCTGGCGTGGTTTGAATACGATCCTTATCCGGAAAAACAAAAAATCGGACTTGCGTGGGGCGAGCGGCGATTCCGAGTCGAATTCGAGAGCCGGGATTGTACCAGCGAGACGTGCTGCGGAGCCTATCTGCTTGCTAAAGACCTGGCGGTCTGCTGGTTGGACACGAAGGCGGTGGGCAATCAACCGGGATTGAAAGCTGCTCGTTGGACCTTAATGGAACAGGAACAAGTCGGTCGTTGATCGGGTGATGCAGTAGCCCGCGTAGTTTGGAGAGGATATGGGGAGCGGAAAGTCGGTGCGTGTCTTGCTGGGGCTGTTGTTGGCCGTGGGAGTTCTGGTGGCGTTGATCATGAATACCCCGCGCCTCCAGTACCTTGAGCCACTGCCGGCGATGGGGAAGCTCTCTCCCGCGATTGACATTGATGTGTATGTGGACGGATCGGGTTCGATGAGGAACTTCCTGGCCAGCGGGACAGGCGCGAACACCTTTCGCGAGTTCCTGGTGAACTGTGAGTTTGCACTCGAATCGGGTGTGAGCCAGGGAGGGTGGGACCAGGACAAGCGGATAGTGCGGTTCTGGAAATTCGGTCCGAAGGGAGGTCCGCAGCTTTTGAATCCGAACGGGAAGGCTGGCGCATTGCACTTGCTGGTCAACGATCCGAACCAGTTCAACGCGGACAACACCTCAATTGAAGAAGCCATCGAGGCGAACCCACCTCACCAGAGATTGGATGCGGCCAAGCTGATGATCGTGATCACCGACCTCTATCAAAGCGATGGGAAACTGGAACGACCGGGTTTGGCGCTGGCGCGCCGGTTTCTTGCTTCCGAAAAGGGAGCAGTGGCGGTTTATGGCGTGCGGAATCCGTACCAAGGCAACGTAACCGATTTGCCGGGGCAGGAGGAGGCCAAAATCAGGCTTCCCAACGCGGCCACGTCGATGCCGTTTTACATTCTGATCGGCGGCAGCAACGCCGCCGATGTACGTCATGCGCAGGATCTGCTGACCGAAGGACGGTTCGGACTGCCGCTGCGGCAAGCGAATGGGAGCAACAGATTGTTTGCCTCGTATTTCTCGAGAAGCGCCGGCCGATACAGCCACACCGCAGTGATCTACGATCCGCGTGTTTACGAAAGCCAGGACGATCACCTCCTGCATTTTTCGACGCAACCGAATCCGCAGCCGAAGGCCGGCGAAGAAGGATCGGCGGAGCCGAATGCGAAGTTCAGAACCAAGTTCTCGGCTTTAGTGAAAGCCTTTCAGCCAGATCATCGCGACGGCGTCACACAGTTCGATCTGGTGACACGGCCCCTCAAACAGAATGTGGTCGGCGTGAGTTGGAGCAAGGATCAAACCGGCGGGGATCGCCCGATCTGGCAGACCGAGGGGGCGGGGATAGCGCACCCCACAGGATGGCAGATCAGCGTCTTCGATTGCCCGGTGAAGAAAGGGACGCCCGGAACGCTGTGCCCGCAGGCCCCACAACTGGACGAGAAGGCGGCGCAGGGGGTTCACGTCTGCAACTCGACCTACGGTCAAAGCGCGGTGATTTGCGAGACCGGCAGCGGTCCCGAACCCGCCTTGGCCGTGCTGATTGATCGCCACTATCTGACTTCGCGGCGTAAATACCTGTTTGAATTCGATGAGGTTTCGTCCGCGACTAGCGAGGCGGGGAATTTCGACGCGGGAAATGCCCTGATGGAGCAGTGGAACTTCACTCCCGCCGAGGTGAATAAACTGCTGACGGAGCCGGAGGGGGAACGGAGGTTTCCGTCCGCCGGTTCGGACCATGCAGACGAGCACCCCGGCAAGACACCGAATCTGGATCAGTTCCTGAGCGCGCTGAACGGGTTTGTGGTGAGCACGGGGAGCGGGTCGGGCGACACAGGCGTGTGCCTGCAGACTTACTTCCTCTATCTGAACGCAAGGTGACTACGATGAAGATTTTCATCTTTCGCGACATCGCCGGAATTCTGCTGATATACGCCTTGTATGCAACGGTGACGGTGCTCATGTATGGCCCCGATTCTTTTACGGAGAGCGCGCCGCCAGTCTGGCCTATCGTGATGCTGGCCTGTTCGCTGGCGGGCACCTTGTTCTGGTACTTGCTCGGCGAATGGGTGATCCGGCCGAACGCGTCGGGCACGGCATGGTATGGAACGTGGTTTGCGCTGCTGGCACTGATTCTGGGCTGCGCTTGCTACGTTGCGTACATGGAGCTATCGGAGACTCCCGCGGACTGGAATCCCTGGCTCCACTTCCTGGGAGGAGCTGGCGCGTACTACTTTTCCACGGTGCTGTTCTCGCCGTTGTTCGGCAAGTATCACATCTGGCCCGCACGGCTCGTTCGGAAATGGTGAGACAGGTTCAGGCGCACGGGAGAATGGAATGAGCTACCTCTATGTAGGAGTCGGTGGAAGCGGCGCCAAACTTATGCAGGCGCTGGTGCATCTGGCGGCGGCCGGTTTGCTGCCGGAGGGCGGGCGCGAGTTGATGGGATTCCTGGTGGATCCGGATCAATCAAATGGGAGCGTTACCGAGTGCACGCAGGCCGGCGCGCTCTACGACCGCTGCAAGAAGCTCCAATTTGGAACCAGCGGGGCGTTGTTTAAGAACCGGCTGACGATTCGCGGACCTTGGAGTCCGGTCGTGGATATCGATGTGGCGGACCTGAACTCGGTCTTCGATCTGCCGCGGATGCGGCGGGTGAATCCAGTCGACGCGGACCTGATGGAGGTGCTCTTCTCGCCAGAGGAGCGCTCCATGCCGATTCTCCAGGGATTTAGAGGGCGACCAGCGATCGGGGCAACGATATTCGGCCGGACAGTCAGTTTTGATGACCCAATGTGGAGCGAGCTGCGCACCAGGGCCCTGGGGGCAAGGGCGCACGGCGCCGTGTCGCTGCTGCTGGCCGGCTCGGTATTTGGAGGTTCTGGCGCAGCGGGGGTGCCCACGATCTGCCGGCTCTTGCGCGAGAACCTGGGCGACCAGATCCGCGACCTGCGCCTGGGGCTGATCCTGCTTCTCCCGTACTTCACGTATAGCGAAGTGGACAACGAGGATATGCAGGCCGATCCCCACGGTTTTGCGACGGCCACCGCCGAGGCTCTGAAATATTACGATGAGAGACACTTCCTGGACATTTGCGAGGCTATCTACGCCGTGGGCGAGCGGCTGCCTGCGCACATGCCCGTTCCCGCAGTCGGTGCGAAGGACCAGCGTAACCCGCCCCACTTTGTGGAGCTGGTGGCCGGGTTGGGAGCCATCCGCTTCATGGCGGGAAGTCGCACAGCCAACGGCGACAACGTGGTATCGCTGGCAGGACGCGAAGGCGAAAACACGGTGCGATGGGCCGACCTGCCGACAGCCAACGGATTGCACTCGCAGCAGATGGAGCTGCTTCAGCAGTTCGCCTTGTTCGCCGTGGCTTACCACTACATTGTCTATCCCGACGCGATGGGACGACTTCACGGAGCGCATGCCGTCATCGACCATTTACAGGATGTGCCGCGCGACCAGGCGGGCCAGGATCTGGCGGCGGTAGATAGCTATCTGCAGTCCTTCCTTGCCTGGCTGCTGAGCCTCTCAACCCCGCACCGCGAAGGAGTCAGCGACTTCATTCCTGGGCTGGTGGAGGTCAACGTCTTCGGTGTGCGTGACTCCTCGGGCTGGCGATTGAAGACGCCCGGCGAATTCCAAGAACGTCAGATCGGCGATCTGTTTCGAAACCTTGAAGAACGGCGCAAGCCGAATGTCAGGGCAATCTTTCGCGCTACGACTTCGGTGGTAAAGGATCCGGAGGCCCGCGGCGCGGGCAAGCTGGTACGTGCAATCTACGACGCGTGCAAACTCTCCTGAGGTAAATGGAAGACATGTCTACGAATCCACTCATCCCCTATTTACCGAAACTCAAGGGCGGAACGGACGAAGCTGTGGCGCTTCCCCACCTGCTGCGCGAGTGGGACGACCGTCAAGGCAAGATCCGGCTCCGGCACCTGGCGGATGCAATTGACGTGCCACCGGGCGCAGACCGGGTGCATTCAATACCCGATCCGTGGGCACGCGTGATTTTGTTCTGGCGAGCCCTCTTCGATCCGGAGCACAGCGTGCATCACCGTGTGCTTGGCGAGTGGCGCGGGCTGCTCGCGATTCTAGCTCTCAAAGAGGTGCGCCGACTGACAGAATTCAGCGTCTCCGGGGTGGAAATCTCGGCGGATGGAGGCGATCCGGAGTCTTTCAGGTACGCCGTGGCGCGGGTCCTGCCCACCAACGAAGATGCGATTGCGCCGAGCGCCTCCTGGCAGAGATTCGACTTGCTGCGTTGGGCCGGTGAGCGAACGGAAGGCAGGGAGCGCGCCTTTGCTCTCACTTCTCCGTGGACGCTGGTGGCTACCGGGACTCACTACGCCGATATTTTGAGCCGAAATGAGGTTCCATGGTTCGACGGCGAGGTGCTGGGCGATCCTCGCGAACACCTTTCGGAAAACGAGCGCGCCCTGATCGCCGAATGGCTGTGGCACGTGAAGTTGGGACTGCCCAGTGCACGGGGCGCAAAGACCAGGGACATCGGCGCTTGCCTCGAAGCGTATGCCCGGAGCCTGTCTACCACCGCGAATGGCAGTCTCCCGGAGGCTCAGGTGTTTTCTGACCGGTCGCTGGGGCTGACCGGCGGCGAACTGTACGCAAAGATTGATCGGCCATGCAGGCCGGCTGCGCGGGTTATCAGCGATTGCGCGATCCAGACCAACCGTCCCGGCGCGCCGCTTTGCGTGCTGATCGATCCAGCCGTTCCCGGCCGCTTAGGGCGTAGCGAGCGGGATGTCGTGATTCACAAGACCGTGAACATGGCCACCTACAGGCGTCATATTCCGGAGTTAGAGCACGCGAAGAGCGGCATTTTCCCGGCCGAGGGCGGCTTGCCGGCGGTGCGCTGGTGCACGGCGGACTACTTCTTCGAGAAGGACCTGATTTACGAGCAGGCTTCTTTCAGGGGCGGAGATAGCGGAGATCAGGACGTCGTCGAGGCGTTTCCCGGATGCCGCACAATCCAGTCGCAAGGGCGCGCCCAGGGACGCCACTTCGCTCTGCCCGTCCGGCAGGATGTTCTTGGGCTCTTCACGCCGGATTACCTGGCCAGAAATCTCTCGGTTGAATGGACCGACAAGGGGGAAGCCAAGTTTCGGTTGCGCCTAATCGTGCATACGCTGGTGGCGGGTGGGAATCCGCTCGATCCGCCGAGGACCACAGGCCCGTCGCATACGGTGGAACTAGAGCGAATCTACGGGCCCGACGAGGCGAATGGGATGGTGCGCGTGCCTCTGCCGCTTCTTCCGGTAGTCTGTCTTTGGCCGAACTTCCGTTTTGACGACGAGCAGGAAAATGAGAGCAACGGCGCCGCGACCCAAAGCAAGCCAGGTGAAAAGGATGCCGGCTCCCCTCGTAACCGTTGGACTCTCTACTATCTCTTCGAGTCCTGGCGCGGCTTTGGCGAAAAAACCGATCAATTTGTGGTAAGCCCGATCGGCGGGAAGACCGGGACCGAGCGGATGGTCAAGATGGCCGATCATGGGCGTGATGAGTCCTTCCAGGTGACCGTGCTTACCAGGTTTCCCGAGGCGCTTGCTTGTACGATGCCGTTCAACCAGCACCGTGCGCGGTCCCAGGGAGATACCGTACCGACGGGCCTGCTGCTTTTGAATGAGCCTAACCCGTTCAATACGCTGCACGGCCAGACCGCGACTCTTGGCGTGGACTTCGGCACGACAGGAACGTCTATCTATCGCTCCTTTCCACCGCCGGATGCAGACGAAAACGAGCCGACGGACATTGAGCGGCTGTCGTTCCAGAACCGGCTCGTGCAAATCACGACATGCGACCCCGAAGAGTTTCAGCGTCTCACGCGGGAGTGCTTCCTGCCCAACACGGAGCCGGCGAACGGGCGAATCTTGACCATCTTTCAAGATTTTGGCGCCAAAGGCACAAGACAAGCGGTGCGCGACGGCCACGTTCTCTTCCTGGCGAACTCAGGATCGCGCGAGTTTGTTTATGGAGATCCAAGATCGATCCTGACCAATCTCAAATGGAGTGAAGAGTTGGGCGTCAACGCGGCGACGCTGGATTTTCTCGTACAGCTTTGCTTGCAGTCGCTTGCCGAGTTGATCGTAGCCGGAGCCACCAGCGTGGATTTGCGCTATTCTTACCCGACCGCGTTTTCCGAAGACGATCTGGAGAACTTCAAAGGATTATGGAACAGCGTGGTCGCGCAGCTTAGTCGCGCCACTTCGCGCACGATCAAACTCCACAACCGCGTTGAGGACAACTGCGAGGCTATCGCCGCGACGCGATTCTTTTCGCACTCGGAAAATGCGAGACGCCTGAACGTTGCGCGCGGCGCGATCACGCTGGATATCGGAGGCGGCACTACCGACATCGCGGTATGGAATCGACATCCTGAAACCGGAAGGCCGTCTCTATTGGGACACATGTCGGTGAGGTTCGCCGGGCAGGACATCTTCGTGATCCCCTTGCGGCTGAGGCCGGAGTTGCTCTCGGTGATCGATGGCGGCGGCGCGGTCAGCGCAGCAATCTCTCTATTGAAACAGCGGTTTAAAAAGGAGAGCCATGCCTACGACGCGGAGATAGACGCCCTTATCACCGGCCATGGGGATGAACTGCTTGAAAAGCTTCCGGGCTGCGCGCAGACCAGCGGTATCAAGGAACTTCTGCAGGTGCTCGACCTGGGCTTGTGCGGCATGGCCTTCTACACCGGACTGATGGTTGGCCAGCTCGTGAAGGACGGCAAGTATAACGCCATGCAGTCGCGTATCTCGGTCTTTGTGGGCGGCAACGGGTCGCGGCTCTTCAACTGGTGCGCTCTCGGGGAACCGGACCGGAACTCCAGAATCGTTCGCCGGTTCGCTCTCAACCTGCTCGCGGGAGCGAACTTTGCGTCCGACAACAAGCTCACGGGAAACCAAGTGGAAGTATCGCTCAGCGGCAGGCCGAAGGAGGAGGTTGCCTTCGGCCTGGTTATGCGGCCGGTCAAACTAGAAGGCACCGATGTAAAGGCTAATCCGATCGCCGGGGAGAACTACCTGGTGGGCAAGACCAGCGAGCGCCAGACGCGCGATTGGAGCACGGCGCCGGACCTGAAGACGCTGGGCACGCTTCCGGTTCACGTCGATCCGCAGTTGACGGTTTTCAAGGCGTTCCTTGGGACAATGGGCATCACCTTGACAGAAGAGGAACTGATAGATGTGGCCAGCGCCGTGGATACAGGAATTCTCAACATGGCCGCTGTGGCTGAGCGGGCTCTCGAAAATCGCGATGACGAGGGCGCGAAGAAAGATCCGGTGCGCAAACAGCCCTTGTTTATTCTGGCGCTGAAGCATCTGATCGCGGATAGGGTACGTAAGATGGTTTCGCTCAAGCTGGTGGAATAGTGACGTGAAGAAGAAGCGATTCAACCTTGGATTCGGGCAGACGAAGCGGCTGGCATTGCTGGCGGCGGCGGTGTACTTCACAGCTTTGGTTCCCTACGTGCTCGGCGGCACTTCGCTCGCGGGCCTGAGTCCATCCATGCAGGGCATGAGTCCGCAGCAGGGTGCGCCGCGCCCACCTGTTGTGGCCCCGCAGAGCAAGACGCCCAGTGAGGCCCCGCGTCAGGCCGCCCGAGACGAAGCCAAGAAGCACAAACGCGAGCAGGTCCCGGGCGACAGACAGCACGCCGTGCAGGCCGATCTGCCGAATGAACTCGACCGTGCCCAAGTCTGCATCATTGAATATCAGGACCAGCAGGTGCAACGGGCTTTGGGGTCCCCTGGAGGAGTGAGCAGGGTCGCCTTCCAGTCAATTCGCAAGGATATTGCCGATATCAGGGGCCAACTGAATCTACCACCAGAACCCCCGGTGGATGCCGCACCATGTGAGCCCAAGGCGAACCAGACACTACAGAGCGCCGCTCTGGACGCACTACAAAAGGCGTTCGATGATGTCGCAGAGCTTCGGAATATCCATGCTGCTTCAAAAGCGCCCGTCGGCCCGTACAGCACCGATCAATTGGATCTCGCCTGGAGTACCATGTTTTCGGCGCTTGAGTCCTTGCAGCCTTCCGGGGCGGAATCAACAATTACGCAAACTGGAAAGGCCATCCTACCCGTCAAACGGGGCGCTGGTGCTCCCGTTCAGCCGGAACCCTTTCCCGAATTGCAAGAACTGGCAATGCCGATCGAACTAATCGCACTTGCGACAATCGCACTTGCGATCCTGATGATCGCGCTCATGGGACGCAAGCGCCACGATGCGGACGAACCGAGACCGGCCTTTGGGATTAATTCAGAGACCATCGCAATTCTGAAGACGTCGACGGAGACCTTGGACTCGGCCGGGTTTGCTCTCCGAAACGCGCGAGAGGTGCGGGCAGGAATGGTCAAGCAAATCAAAGATCAGCAGGAGGACATCGTTCACCTCAAGTCAGAATGCGACCGGTTGACCAATGCGCAGAAAGCGGGAAATTCGCAGGAGCCCAGCAAAACTCCCGCTGCACAGCGGCAGGGGCCTGCGCAAGGTGACTTTCCAAGTGCATTCGGCAAAAGCCACAATCCGGTCGTAAAGCCCGACGATCCTGCGTCTTCCTACCCATTCCATGGTTCCGGGCAAGCCTATTTCCCACAACAGACTGTGCCTGAGCCATACTCTCCTCACCCGTCTCCTGAGCCGGCTCCTGATCCGAAGGCCTTAACGGGCGATCCTGCCGGGGACTATAACCGATGTCTGGAGATGAGCCAGTCGGAAGCCGAAGCCCGCCTTCAGAATCGTTACAAAGAGATAAACCGCTTAACCTGCGCGAATCTGGAGGATCACCGCAACCCGAATGCAAAACTGATGCTCAGGCTAGACGGGAGGGGCAACTTCCTCGCAATGCTGACCCGTGACCACCGGGTCGCAGTACTGCCCTTGATTGGCCTGGACCCTGTCGACTCGCGCAGGCTGCTGGAGGGTGTATTCAAGTATCCCCCTGGCACGGGAAAGATCAGGCTTCGGAACCCCGCCTACGCGACGCTAGAGACCACGGACACGTATGCGATTCGGGCGTTCGAGGACCGAGGGGAGTTTGAGCGTGATTGAAGATCGCCTCTGCCCCGCCTGCGGGGCTTATCAATGCCGAGCCGACGATGCCTGGTGCGGTTATTGCGGCGAGCCGGTCGCACAGCTGGCATTGGAACTCCGGCCAGAAGTACTACACGTAGGAGAGAAACCGCCGCGGGTTTCGGTTAAGGTACTCAACGCGAGTTGCGCGACGCTGAGCGTGGACCGTATTGAGTTACCGAAATGGCTGCACTCGAGGCTGGAGAAGACGATTTCCATTCGGCCCGGAGCTTCGGAGGGGTTTCTCGTGGAGGTTGTTGGACGCCTGGACCAAACAATGACAGGTATGCTCGAACTGGTCACGGTGGCGGGATCGGCCCAGGGATGCCTCATGGTGATCGATCCGGACCCGAAGCTGGTTTGCGATCCGGTGTCGGCGGCGATTTGGAGTGCACCGGGCGGCCAGCATGGCGGCGACCTATTAAAAATCCGGCCAACTGCAGGCCGGTTGCGGGTGCTCGGTGTACGGATGCGTGGGGCAAGAATCAGCGTTCATCCAGAACTTAAGCGGGATGGCCGCTTGGTCGGCGAGGGAGAATCTCTTGAATTGGAGATCGGTGCGGTAACCGGCTCTGCCGCTCACTGGTCGAAGACAGCGCGGGCTGCCCTGGAGGTGGACTACATGAGTCCACACGGAGCCGCTGCCGCTTCTTTGGAGATCGAACTCGATATCCGTCAACCTCCTGAATTGCATTGGGCGGGTGTGTTCAAAGAACCGGAAGTTCGACGCCAGACTTCTGATCAGCGGCTGCGGTTTGAATTTCGTAACCAAAGTCCCGATCAGAACGACGGCGGGCTGCGCAATGGAACGTTGGTGATCGATTCAGTGGAGTTGAGCGCAGCTTCGCTGCCAGGAGCGACCGTCAAACGGCTGACGCATCTCCCGCTCCAGCTTCGGGGAGGCGCGACCGAGTTCGTAGAGTTCGAAGCCGACTTGAGTGCGTTGCGTGGCAAGCCAGCGGAACTTGCATCGCTGCGTCTGGGAGTCAAGAGCAACTACCCCTCGTTCGAGTGGGATGTGCCGCTCAAAATTGAGCCAATGGAGGTCTTCGGCGGAGTAGTAGCCATTGACTTTGGCTCAAGCAACAGCTGCTGTGCGGTTTGGCAGCAGGGCGAGGAGCCGGCGCTGTTGCCGCTAGACGAAAATGCGGCTCTGGTTTCGCCGACTATCGTGCGTTACATGACCCTGGAGACGACGCCGCCTGAGATCGAGACCGGGGAACGGGTGAAGCGTCTGGCGGCTGAGTATGCAGAAGTGGCGGCAAGCACCGCCGACCGACTCAAGCAGCGCCTGGGGGACATCCGGCAGCAAGTTAGCCTGCGTCCGGAAACCGATGCCAGGTGGGTGGAGCGGAACGCAAGCGAGGCGGCCTCCGATTACCTGCACAGTATACGGCGCAAGGCAGAGGCGGCCCGTGGAGCGATCTTTCAGAGCTTTATACTAACTCATCCCGCGCGGTGTTCCCTCCGCCAGTATGCCCGTCTTCGCCAGGCTCTGGCCCACGCTTTCGGCGCCGAGGGCAATCAGGTCCAGTTCCTGCAAGAGCCGATTGCCTCCCTGATCGGCTTTCTTGTGGAGAGGGCGCGAAAGGGCGGACGCCAGGACTATACGGTCGCCTCGTTCGATCTGGGCGGAGGCACAACCGATATTGCGCTTGTCCGGGTGCAATACGACACGGGCCAGCCGGACCGGTTGCGTATCCATCCGAAGATTCTTTACTGCCGCGGAGACCGCTTTGGGGGCGAGGACTTGACCGACTTCCTCATCAATGAGCTTTCCGTGCGCTGTCAATATCACCTGTTCTCCAACCTTGGGTCCGCGGGCCCGACATTGATCGGCGAAGGGTTAGCCGGCGCGGCGGAACTGGATATCCGGCGCAACCGCGCGGAGTTTCGGAGGATTGCGGAGCAATTTAAGGCCAGCCTCAGCATTGAAGCGGCCTCCTCACAGAACCGGGAACCGACGCAAATCGAAGTGCGCGTACTAGACGAAGGGCAGACACGCACCGAGCCAATCTCCTTCAATGCTGTCAACGGCGCGATCGGCGGCTGGGAGAGCCTTGCAAAGAAATTTTTGGAGCACACTCGAAAGGAAATCTCTCAGCGAGCGGGCCTGCTACTGGCGGCGGTCAAGGCTACGGGAGAACAACTGGACGTGATCCAGCTTTCGGGCAAGACGACCTACCTGGCGGTGGCCGCCGAAGCCGTTGCGTCGTCATTCCCCGGAGTGGCAATCGAGCGAGCACAGCAACCCAAGGAGTGCGTGGTCAAAGGCGCGTGTCTTTTGCGGTCACTGCGTCGCGGCAGCGTGGTGGTGGAGTTGGACATCGGCGACCAGCGAATGACTTCAACGATCGGGGCCTTCCCGCTCGATATTCCTTATTTTCAGCCGATTCTTCTGGTTGACCAGGTGATTCCTCCTGAGGGTCTGACCGGCGAACTGCCGCTGGCGTGGGATGGAACCGAGCCGGTGGTGTTGTGGGAGGATCTGGACGGAACGGCACACCGCATCACGGAATCGGAGGCCTCGCGTGCGTTGCAGCGGCTAGGCACATGGGCACCGGAATCGGAGCGCAGGATTGCCACCGGGCAATGGTGGACGGTACGCGTACACCTGCGGGATTTTCGCATTACGGTTGAAGGGATTGGACCAAGTGGCGAGAGCGTCGCCTTCCGCCCTCTGCACGGAGACGAGGAGTAGCGCCATGACCGGCATTTTGACCATTGTGGACCATCACTTGCCCCTTGAGACTATTCTTGCTTTGGCTCAGGTTGCGCTTTCGCTTTGGTTGGCGGTCCTGGTGGTGCAGGTTTTGCGTAGGCAGCAACGCGAAGAGGCCAAAGCGCCGAGCAGAGCGGTCATAAAGGAGTTGGGCATCGAGCTTGAAGCCCTGCGAAATGCGATCTCATCGATCATCGAAGAGATTCGGAACGCGCCTCCGGCACCGGCCTCGCCCAGCGAACCGAAGGAAGCGGGCCGCTTGAGAAGCGTTATCGGAGCCTATGAAAAATGGGCAAAAGCTGTACGGCAGTTGGGGTTGACCCAAGCTACCGTACAAAGTATCGACAAGCACCATGAGCGTCTCGCCGACCTGCTGAAACAGATCAAGGCGTATCCGGATGTAAGTCCAACCGGCGACATCCTCAACGAGATGGAATCTTTAATTCTACAAGCGGTGCGGGCTGCGGTACTGAGTACCGATCGGGATTTCGATCCGACCATGTCGAACCCATCCCTGCAACCTGCCCTTACGGCTCTTCTCGATAGCGCCGGAATGAAACTAATCTGTCCCGGCCGCGGAACGCCATATCAGCGCAAATCGGAAGCTTTTCCCAAAAAGGTGGGAATGGTGACGACGCGAGGGCTTCAATCTAAGCGCGGCGACATCCTCTTCGATCCCGAGTTCAGAGAATTTCGGTAGCGTCGTCAGAGCGTCCCCAGCGAGGTGCAGTTGGTACGAAAATCCATACTCGTGTTGGTCTCTGCCGTCCTGGCTATATGCGGCTGCCGGAGCCATTCCGCGCCGGAGGGGAGCGGGATTCTGGTTCCGACACAGATTGCCGACCGAGCCCGCCCTGCCACGGTCGAGATTGTCGTTGAGGTTGAAGCCTCCGGAGTGGTGGCGCAGTTGGATCCGAACGTAGACAAGCTACTGAAGGGTGTGCGCGGGGAGATTGTTCCGGGCCAAACTTCCAAGGAGGAGGCTGTAGAGAAGCTCTTCGACCTTTTCTATTCCGATCCGGCCAGTTACCTGGAAGAAGGAGAACTCAGGAAACTGGATACAAAGATCTACGCGCTGGGCACCGGGTTCATCATCACTCCGGACGGGTACATCTTGACCAACGCGCATGTTGTGCAGCCGGATGACGGCGATCTCAAGAAGGCTGTGGTGGACTCGGTGGCGGACCTTGTGGATGCCCAGGCGCAGCAGTTGCAAAAGTCCGTGGAAGATTTGCTGCCTGGCAAGAACGTTGACGCCGCAGCAACTGAGCGCCTGCGGAACGCGCTCGCCGAGCAATACGCCCGGCACGCCCAATTCCAGTTTTCACGCGCGGTGCATGTGATGATGCCCACGGCGCACGGCGAAGGCGCCGAAGAGGCGCACGAACTAGCCGCCGTGATCGATAAAGTTGGCGAGCCCACTCCCGGCAAGGACATTGCGGTCTTGAAAATCGAGGGCAACGACCTGCCGACAATCCCCGTAGCGCTCAGCATTGATTCGGCCGGGATTCGGGAGGGCGCGGATCTTTACGTCATGGGATATCCGGGCAGCGTTGCGCTGTTCCCGGAGTTCACGAAGAGCGGCAGGGTCCAGCCTTCCCTTACAACCGGGCATGTGAGTGGGATCAAAGACATGTCAGGGGGATGGCAAGTCATCCAGATGGACGCCGCGATCAATCCCGGAAACAGCGGCGGACCGGTGCTGAACAACCGGGGTGAGGCAGTCGGACTGGCGACATTTCAATTGGCGGGCACCCAGGGGTTGAACTTCGCCGAGTCGATAGACTTGGCGCGGCAATTCCTCAACGAGTCGAATGTAAAGCCGAGAGAGAGCGAATTTACGCGCAAGTACGATGAGGCTTTGCACGAGTATGAGCGTCCGGGCCACGGCCACGCTCTGCGAATGTTCCGGGAGCTTTCGCAGAGCAACCCGGAATCGAGCGCGCCACGAGAATTCGTGTCTGAACTGGGTCAGGTCGAAGGAAACATTGCGAAGCCGAAGCCGAACCATGATCAGAAGCCTGGACGAGGACGAACCACGCTGCTACTCGCGGGAGCGGGTGTTCTATTGGTAATTGGACTTATTGTGCTGCTTGCCGCCGACCGCCGGTAAGCGGCAGATACCGGCGGAGACTGGAGACCGGCTGCGGGATTGGGCGGGCGCAGCGGGCCGACTCATAGCCTTGGGGAACAGCGGATGGTGCGACAGCTTTATCGGTTCCAGATACTACGCGAAGAGACGCCGGGAGTGCTCGCGGCGATCGACGAGGCGGATCAGTCCAGCGTATCGCTGGTAGAGATCGAACTCGATCCGGATCGGCGCGAACTCCAGGTGGAGGGTCTGGAGAAGATCGCAGAGGAACGAGACTGCGAGAGCTGCACGGCGCAGGCACGATTCTATTTCGTCGCTACTTCAAGGGCACGGAGCGAAGAGCTACTCACCGCAACCCAAGCCTTAGGGCTAGGCGGAAAAGGAATGAATTCAGGAGGCATTGCTGAGCCGCCTCCGCAGCCGGTTCCACCGCGATCAAGTGTGTTGCGATGGATTCTGGCTTCGATAGTGGTTCTGGCCATTTTAATTGCAATTGTTCGGAGCACAGTACGGCCTTCCGCGGCTTCAGCGCCGACGCTCTCGCCGGATGCCGGCACTTACCCTGCGGTGCAGACAGTGGCCATCCTCGATTCAGCTCCGGACGCGGTAATCCATTACACGATAGACGGGTCACAGCCGAACCCTTCCTCGCCTGTTTATTCCGCGCCGTTCACCGGTCTGCCGAATGGCACCCGGGTACGCGCCATCGCGACCGCGCGGGATCGCACCCCGAGTCCTGAGATTTCCGGTACCTATCGATGGAACCCTCCCGATGCCGGACCGTCGCCTGACTACACGCAGGGAAAGTATTTCTACGATCACAAGCGCTACCCCCAGGCCAGAATCTTTCTTGGCCGCGCCTGCGACAGCGGCGAGATGAGCGCCTGCAACTACCTTGGATATCTCTACGCGAAAGGCTGGGGCGGGAAGGAAAATGCGGAGAAAGCGGCGGAGATTTACCAACGCGCCTGCGGAAATGGAAACCTCTCCAGTTGCGAGGGCCTTGGCTCTCTGTATCAGGATGCGGGGAATGCCGCGGAAGCTCGCAGAAACTTTGAGAAGGCTTGCGCTGGCGGAGTGCCCGGAGCGTGCGAGGATTTGCACGCCCTAAAGTAGGCGTGAATGCGTTGCGAGCGTGCTTCATTTAACCGGAGAATCGGCGGAGAGAAAAGATGAGACGAAAACGATTTTGACCCCGGTGCCGACGCTGCTGTTGCCCGCGTCACCGATCACGGCACGAGCAAGTGAGAGGCCGATTTTGAATCCTGATTCGACGCTGCCCCAGTCGCGCGGAAGTTAGTACGCCATGCAAATCGATCAGCTAGATCGCGAAGATTTGTAACTGGATGTTTTGCTTGCAAAGTCTCTTCAAAGCGGGCAAAATACCGGTACCGCATAGAACTGGGAGAAAACGCCGCTAAGTAGGCTGGTTGGCGAGATTAAATCCCGGCACTTGAGTAACTCTCTTCCTCATAATCCCCAGGGA
Source organism: uncultured Acidobacteriaceae bacterium (assembly GCA_963713645.1). Classification (GTDB taxonomy): domain Bacteria; phylum Acidobacteriota; class Terriglobia; order Terriglobales; family Acidobacteriaceae; genus Telmatobacter. Next base: position 26,719 of record CAVQMQ010000005.1, read on the forward strand.
ACGCAATCGCCTTTGACCACTGGTTGACAAAGTGGGCGTCGGAGCATTCCAAGAGCGCCCAGAAGAAAGGTCATGCATGCCTGACCCTGTTCTGCAACAACCCGCCAAAACGGCCGGAAAATACTCCCGCTTTTTGAGGGAATTTAGAGAGATTGTCCACTTCATCGATTGCCTGATCGTAATCTCCGGCCTGCTCTGGGCGCTTCTAATAAAGCCTGCCTGGGATTTCATCGAGCGGTGGCTCCCACAGAGTAGTCTCTTTTCAGGAAGGACCCGTTTGGGAATCGTAACGCCCGAAGCCCTCCTTGTCGGTTTTATCGCATGGTATGCGGTATTTTCGTCGTGGTGGCTGTTTGAAAAGAAAGAGCGAATTTCATTCGCCAAGGAAGGTTGGAGGTGGCGATATTCGGTGTTGGTTTTCATGGTTGTTTCGGCGGCATGGATCACCATCCACGTGGCGTATTTTAGCTACTTGGATATGGCCCATCCTCCGAACCTGCGCATACATGGATCCAACACAATCGGCTCCGAACTGGCTCCAGCTTTGGCTGCCGCATATCTCAGGAGCATTGGAGCTACCGACGTCCACAACGAGCCCGACTGGCATGAGGATGAGGTTTTTGTTGAAGGCAAAACCGACTCAGGCCTGGTTCGCTTTTCAATCCATGCCCCCGGAACGAAATTCGGGCTCGACGACCTGGCACGGAAGGATACAGATATAGCAGCGGCTTCTCGCCGAATCAAGATCGACGAATCGGGAGCGGTCGCCTGGAGAGACAACGAGAACGCCGAATACGTAATTGGCCTTGACGGCATCGCAATCATCGTTCCGGTGAGCAGAAATATTCAAAGCCTTACCAAGGAACAGGTGTGCAAGATGTTTTCCGGTGACGAAAAGTTCTGGCCGAATGGCGAGCCGGTCATGCCCTATGTTCGTAACCGGGGGTCGGGGACGAGGGAAGCCTTTACCAGTATGTGCTCCATCCACGACGACGTCGATGTATCACTGTTACCGCGCGATTCCCGGTACGTGTTCGAAGATAGCCAGCAATTATCCGATGCTGTGGCGAAGAATAAGTACGCCATCGGATTCGTGGGCGCGCCGTTCATCGCCCCTGCCAAAGCAGTAGCCATCGCTGCCGGACCAGATACACACGATGCAAAGATCGCAGCGCTCCGGCCGGACGAGGATAGCATCCGCCTGGAAGAATACGCGTTCACCAGAAGGCTCTACTTCTACACCGACCCGAGCGTCCTGGGTAACTTCTATACGGAGAAATTTATCAAATTCACGCTAGGTCCAGCGGGTCAGGCGATTGTTGAGCATAACGGATTCGTAAACCAGACAATCGGCGAGGCGGCGGCGCAACTCCCACCAGACGCTCCGCAGGACTATGCGGAGATTACGCATAACGCCAAGAAGCTGAGCCTGGCGGTGCGTTTTCTTCCCAATTCCTGGGTGCCCGACGTAAAGGCCCAGTCTGACCTTGCCAATTTGAAGAGTTTCTTCGATATCAATCCCTTAAGGAACGGAAGAGTAGTGGTTCTTGGCTTTGCCGACCAGATCCAAGGTGCTAGTCCCGAGGCAAATTGCGAAGTCGCCGCAGAGCGGGCGCAAGCAGTGACTCAATGGCTCACTTGCCATCAGATTCCGGTGACTGAAACGGCTTCGTTCGGCGATAAGATGCTTTTGACAAACGATTCCAGCGCAGAAGGTTTTGCCAAGAACCGGCGAGTGGAGATTTGGGTGACACAGGAATTCGATCCTCCGCACAGCCCAAGAACTTGCCCGATGATATTGCCACCTCCGAATCTACAGGGTTGTGACTAGGGGAGGTTTAGCAACCCGCAAACCTGCCCTGACCACTGTATGTGACTTTATCCTGAGGGCGAGGCCCATTGGCCCCATTGCTTTTTTGTCAGATGCAATTCCGAAATCATTTTGCAAACTGTCCCGTAGTCCATTCGCATTGGCATCCTGGGGACAAAAGCTACATCGGGAGTTTTGAAGATGCACCATCATCGGCGGCTTGAAATACCGAAGGAGGGAAACTCACTGTGCGATTGTCCCGCTTTCGCGAAGGACGTTTCACGTGAATGGGATGTGCTTGTCGATGGCGGCCTCATCGCTCCTTACTCGAATGCGGAGGCGGCCGGCTCAGCGCTGCGCATTCGAGACACGCGGGTTGCTAGTTCGGCGTGCAGTGTGAATCGGAGTCAGGGTCACCAGAAGATGTGGGGAGACAGGATGCACGGACGCATGATCGTGAGTTGTATCCTCGCGCCAGTTCTGGCATTGGCCGCAGTATCAATGGCGGCCCAGCAGGACAACGGACCAATTTTGAGGCCGACCCCGAAGACGACGCCGAAACCGGCGGAGGTTCTGTTGCTTGTCCTCTGTGATCTGAGATGCAATTGGAAGCTGGACGGCGACCCGAAGGGACCTATCGATCCAGGGGATGTGGTGAAGGTGAAAGTGGGACTCGGCCAACATTTGCTGTCGGCGGAAACAGTGGACGGGCCAGACAGGGTTGAGCAGGAGGTGAACATTCGGGAGCCCCTGCAAGTCATCGTGCGGTTGCAGCTGGCACCTGTCAGGGAGGCGCGACTCAAAGCCGAAGACGAGGCGCGTGAGCAGAGTGCGCGCGAAAAGGCCGGCCTGTTGACGGAACTCCGTGAACACGCCGCTGAACGTGCGGTGCAGGCGCAGTCTCTTTATGATCAGAAGCGCTATTCCGAATCGAAACCGCTGGCGGAAGCGGCCTGCGAGGGCGGGAGCATGCAGGGGTGCAGAACTCTGGGCTTGCACTATCTGTACGGCGCGGGCACGGCTATTGACTTTGTGCTCGCGCGCACTCTCTTCGAGAAGTCATGCGATGGCGGGGATCTGAGAGGCTGTAACGCTCTGGGAGTGATTTATAGACAAGGGAGCGGCGTGCCGCAGGATTACGTGAAGGCGCGCGCCCTGATGCTGCTGGCCTGCAACCGCGGAGAGATGCGGGGCTGCTATATGTTGGGCAGCCTCTACGAGAATGGTTCTGGCGTCTCTCAAGACTATTTAAGCGCATCAGGCTTCTATCAGAAATCATGCGACGGCGGGTTTATGGAGGGGTGCAGAAGTCTCGGGTATCTGTATGCGACCGGGCAGACCGGGCCAGGCGGGAAGCAAGACTATACGCGCGCGCGTGTCTTATACCAGAAATCCTGCGATGGCGGCGGTATGGGGGGATGCAATTCGCTAGGCGTCCTCTACGAGCAGGGATGGGGAGTAACACAGGACTACCCACGCGCAATCAGCCTCTATACACAAGCTTGTGACGGCGGGAATGCGGATGGATGCTTCAGCCTCGGGCTTCTTTACCATAACGGCACCGGCGTAGCTCAAGACTACAAGCTGACGCGGTCGTTCTACCAGAAGGCATGCGACAGCGATCAAGCCAGCGCATGTTCAAACCTTGGCATTCTCTACAACGACGGCAAAGGAGTGACCAGGGACCTCAAGGAAGCGAGCGCCCTCTACCAGAAGGCCTGCGACGGCGGAGCTATGGAGGGGTGCAATAATCTCGGCGCACTTTACGGAAACCCCTTGGGAGCGTTAGTTGGCTTTCCTCCGGATTTCAATCGGGCTCGTTCCCTTTATCAGAAGGCATGTGATAGCGGCGAGATGCAAAGCTGCGCAAACCTAGCCGAAATGTTCGAGCGAGGCAATGGTGGACCTCGCGACTCGAAGGAAGCGCGCACGTTGAATAAGAAAGCTTGCGACGGCGGCCTGCAGTCTGCCTGTGATGCGCTGGGTAAGCACCGATAAGCCGCGAATGGCATTGTTTGCCAGGCCCTCCAGCCGAGCGGCAACGGCTTCAATTCAACCGCGGGAGCACCTGAATGAACCGGCGACAGTGGATAACATGGATTTCCGCAACGATGTGCATGCCCACAGTGTGCTCAGCAATCGTTGAAGCGCAGCAGGACGAGGGGCCGATTCTGAGACCGAAGCCATTGGGAGCAATGCTGCTCGTCATTTGCGACCTCGACTGCAACTGGAGGCTCGACGGCAAAGCGAAGGGCCGCATTGATGCGGGCGGGGCGGTGAAGGAGCGAGTGCAGCTTGGAGAGCACCTCCTGTCGGCTTTCGCTGTCGACGGTCCAGAGAGAGTCGAGCAGGAGGTTGACATTTCCAATCCCATACAAAGAATTGTGCGACTGTTGCTTGCGCCAGTGCGGGCTGCGCGGCTGCAGTCCGACGAAGCGGCGCGTTTGCAGGATCTGCGCGACCATGCAGCGGAGCGGGCGTCGCAGGGAAACGCTCTCTACGACCAGAAGCGTTACTCCGACGCGAAACCGCTGCTGGAAAAGGCCTGCGGCGGGGGGAGCGCGGCAGGATGCAGGATACTGGGCTGGCTCTACGAGGACGGAGAGAGCGTGACCCAGGACTATGCGCAAGCGCTCGCACTTTACCGGAAGTCCTGCGAGGGCGATGACATGCCGGGGTGCTTTGACGAAGGCCTGCTCTTCGAGGAAGCCCGTGGCGTGCCGCAGGACTATGCCCAGGCAGGCGCTTGGTACGGCAAAGCCTGCATGGGCGGTGAAATGCGAGGCTGCATCTCCCTCGGCTCTCTTTATGAAAATGGACATGGCATGGCGAAGGACGCCGCCGCGGCGCAAATTTTCTATCAAAAAGCCTGTGATGGCGGAGACGCGGACGGTTGCAGCAGTCTCGGCGCCTTGTTGCTGCGCGGCAAAGACTACGCACAGCGATACGGGGTGGCCAACTCCCTTTTCCAGAGAGCCTGCGACAGGGGAAGCATGGACGGGTGCGCATTTCTGGGTTTTGCTTACGAAAATGGCCACGGAGTAACGCAGGACCCGGATCAGGCGCTTGCGTTGTACCAGAAGGCCTGCGACGGAGGGAGCATGGACGGGTGCGACGATCTTGGCTTTCTTTACGAACACGGCAGGGGTGCCTTGATGGACCTCGGCAAGGCGCGAAGTCTCTATCAAAAGGCATGTGACGGCGGCGGCATGGAAGGTTGCCACAGTCTCGGCTTTCTTGCGACCAAAGGTACAGACCCGGACTACGCTCAGGCGCGCTCGCTCTACCAGAAGGCCTGCGATGGAGGAGATATGGACGGGTGCAACGATCTGGGCATTCTCATCGAAAACGGGAAAGGATCGCACCCGGATTATGCCGCCGCGAGCACCCTTTACCAGAAAGCATGCGATAACGAGGACCTGGACGGGTGCACTAACCTCGGCATTCTTTATGAGAATGGCCAGGGCGTTAACCAGGACTACGCTCAGGCGCGCGCACTCTATAAGCGAGCTTGCGATGGCGGAGAGATGGGCGGCTGCACGGAACTTGGCGCAATCTATGCCAATGGTCTCGGCGTATCGGTGAATTATGGACAGGCGTTCGCGCTTTTCCAACAGTCCTGCAACGCCGATGAGATGAGCGGCTGCGCCGGTCTCGCGGAGTTGTATGAGAAGGGGTTGGGAGTTCGTCGCGACGCCAAACAAGCACGCAGCTTAAACAAGAAAGCCTGCGACGGCGGCTTGCAACCTGCCTGCTACAAACTCGGTAAGCACCGCTGATGCGAGATGAGAACCGATATACATGATGCAAAAAATGAACGCCGCCATCGCGAATCGCCACTTCGGTCTCATCGCCGGAGCCACCGAATAACTATCTTTCTGGAGTTTCAGGATGCTCCTTTACCAAAGATTCGAAATTCCGGACGAGTGGGACCGGCTGACTGGCCGTCCTGCCCTTGCGAGAGATGTTTCGCTCGATCGCGATGTGTTTGTCTACTCTGGAGCTGTAGACCCCCGATCGAAGGAAACGACGGTAAGTTTGGCAACCAAAATTCGAGACGAAGCAGTCCAAAATGGCCCCCTTGATCCGGATATGATCGAGACGTTCACTGCGGGAAGCTCTCTATGGATGGTTACGCCCAGAAATCGGGAATTTGACCATCTTGTGGAAGCGCTCCGCCAGGCCGGTGTTCTACCCAATCCTCTAATTACTGTTCGACAGGTAACCCCGCCTCTCGGACGTTGCGCGCACTATCAGTCGCCGGTCAATGCGAACGGCACCCTCTGTTCCTCATGCGCAGACTGCCGAAGTTGCGACTCAGAAGGGGAAGATGGTTTTTGCACTTATAGCCATAGCGACTTTACTGCCCATTGCAATTTGGATCGCAATATACGCATTTAATCAGAGGTACAAAGTACAAGTTGCCCTGACAGCGGAGTTCTCTTTAGCTGAAGAGAGGATTACCGCAGGAAACTCCGCTGTCTTGAATTGGAAGACTCGAGGCGCGACTTCGGTATTGATCGATCAGGGGATCGGCAGCGTTCCGACGACGGGTTCGAGAACTGTGATGCCTCAAACCACAACAACGTACACACTTACGGCGGTTGGGAAAGACAGCAATGTAGTTCGCCAGGTCACTGTGAATGTGCTCTCGGCGAGTTATCAGCCGCCTTCAAAACCGACTCCTTTGGGCCCGCAGACGGCAGAGACGCGCCCGGTGCCGGAGCTAAACCTCCCAAGAGCTACCCCAACGCCGGCACCGGAGACACGGACCACGCCTGCGCTACCTATTCCGACGCCGCAGGAGCAGGAAGCCGCGTCTGTTCCGCAGCCTACTCCCCAAATACGCCCGGAATATATTCCGTCTACGCCAACAGCCACTTCCGAGTCCGGCGAGTTGCACTGCCCGGGCGTGGTTCCGCCCTACGGCCAGATCCCCTTCGAGAATCTCCCTGCCGGGGTCTTGCACTTTGACCGAGATGCCCTTAAGAACTGGTCCTTTATTCTTCGTCCTCAACTGGATGGCAGACAGCGGCTGATTCTGGTCTCTAAGCTGCCAACCACTAATGACGGTTGCACAATTAAATGGACCGTGACCCGATAATTCAGCCCATTTCGAGTTAATATAGGGCGTTAGCAAAGAGCATCTTTTCACGTCCGCTGTTCAACTGCGGCGAACTATATGGCAAAGACATGGAGGCGCTCATGCATACTCCTCTGGCTCAGATCAAATCGCTCGGGATGATCCTGTTGGCAATGATTCTCTTGGCGACCCTGCCGGCGCTGGCTTCCTCTTCTACGACTCATGCGGCACCGTCCGCGCCGGCGCGTCCCGCAGTCCAGCGGCCCGCGCCACCTCCGAGGCAGACAAGGACTCCCCCAGCTCGGCCCGCGCCACAGCAGCGCCCAGCGCCGTCGCGTCCAGCTCCGCAACCACCACCGCAGTATCAAAGTCCTCGGATCAATGCCTCAGGACCGAATCAGATGAAGTCTTTCCCCGGAGAACGTGTGGTGAACACGTCAACCGAGCAACGTATCTACGGGAAAGACGGCCAACTCCGTTCATTGACTCAAGGCGGGATGCTTCTGCAGCACGGACCAAATGGAGCGCGCGTTGTCTCCGCGGACCGGCCGGATGGCTCTCATATTACGGTGCTGCCTGGCGGAGGCGGCTGGGTGCAACATCCTTTCTTCTATCGCGGCGCAGAGTATGGACGCAGGACCTATGTTCTGCACGGCGTCACCTATGACCGCTTCTACCGCGTCTATCCGTTCCATGGCCTCTCGTTGAGCGTCTACGCGCCCGTGCGCTATTACCCTCCCGCTTTCTATTGGTGGACTGTCCGTACATGGCCGCGTTCGATCGCCTTCAATTGGGGCTGGCAATCCACGGCGTGGTATGGATCCTACGGAAGCGCGTTCGTTCCTTATGCCTTTTATGGCGAACCTTCGATGTGGTTGACAGACTATACGCTGGCGAACAGCATGGACGCCGCCTATCAACAGGAGTTGAGCGATGGAGGGGCATCCAGTGCGCCGTCTTCGCTCGAACCGTTACCACCCGACGTCAAGGACGCGGTAAATGTGGAAATAAAGCGTGACCTGACCGTGTTGCAAACAGAGGATCAGCAGCAGACCTATGGCCAGGTCCTGCTCAATACGCCCACCGGCAGCATCGTCGAAGTCCTAGGGGATAACCAGGTTCATACATTTGTGGCCGGCTCCAAGCTCGCTGTAGTCGACGGCAATGGAACCGAGTGTATGCTCACTCCCGGTGACGCGGTCAAGTACACACCGCCTCCGCCGCCATCGAATGCTGTGGTCGTGGATGTCAAAGTGGCTTGGGCCAAGGACAGGCAAGACTGCCAGACAGGCAGCACAGTCACGCTAGCCATTCAGGATGTTCAGGAAATGCACAACTATATGCTGGCGAATATCGACCAGGGAACAATTCAAATGCACGCTGAGCAAGCTAACGGCAGGTTTCCCCAAGCCCCGCTCGGTGCGGGTGGACCGGCTTCAACTCCTCTAGGATTCACAGCTGCGGCTCCCCCCTCGGACTCGAATGCGCAGGTAGAGCTGAATGCTCAGAGTTTGGAGGCGGATCGAGCGGAACAGAATACGTCCGCGCACTGATTGTGTGCTAAGAGATTCTTTGGATTCGATCAAGCGAAGTACGAATTGAGGCCAAGCGACGGCGCGCAGGTCAAGGCCTTCAACTACTCCTCATGTTGAAGGCAATTCATTGAATTGGATGACAATTGGGGGAAAAGGGCGAAGTTCGCTTTCAGAATCATTTGTGTATCCCTCAAAAGCCGCGTTGGTATGAAAGCAGCAGTCAAATTAACAGTGGTTGTGGACTCGTTCAGGGTGCAATCATGGTTCCCAGGGGTTTCTCTGTGTGCTACAGGTGTCGTCCCTTGCCTCTTGATTTCTGTTGGTTACGGAATTCTTTCATGCCGTAATGGTAGAGACCAAGGCTCCGATTTAGGCGGAAGAGAGAGATGCGCCAGCGGTCGGACGAAGTGCAGAATAGACTGCGGGGACTTTTGTGGGTAGACTCTTTCAAAAATCTGAGTAATTGTGGTTAGTACCCACAGTTTAGCCAAAGAGGATCTCCATCGCAATACGTTGAAAATAAGCACTATAGAGCAACTGCGAGCAAAACAGAAAAGGGCACGTTTCTAGCTGTTAACCGAAGGGTTTCAAATTGGATTTCTGAAGCCCTCAACAAGAGAAAATATCGATCGTTTGATTCCGCGTGCGCATAGATCGTGGTGCTTATCTTCGAGTTCTTGCTCCCCGCAGATGCATTGTTACTCGCGCTGGAATCGAGAAGCGCCTTGGGCGATCAGTTCGCTTTCAAGGCGGAACGCTTGGCGCGATCAACTTCGATTCAAAGCTATTTTTTCACCGATTCTCGCTCATTTTTCATGGATACGAAGGATACGAAAATTCCGGGGAATCTCGTTCCTTGTGTAGACTAGGGAGAAGGCAGGGACGGTATAGACGGCGGGTAAGTCCATACTCTCTCTTGCTTTGCACCTAAATCACAGAAAGTGCGAGTTTTCGTAGGCGGGCCTAAAACGGGTTCGAATCCCTCCGCCCCGACCAGCGTTTCTTATTGAAAATAAAAGCGATATTGATGATTCCAGCCGCGCATCTGCTTTTTCGGTTTCAGCGTGGAGTGTCCAGCCTCGCCAAAATTTCATCAGTGGCAAGGGCTATTTTAACGAATTGGCGCTGCATGTCGCGGGAGCGTTGATGGGATTGCAGCGCGCGATCACGTTGCCGGGAAGAGCGACAACAAAGTGCCCGGGCCAGCGAGCCGGCTCATTAACCGGATAGTCGGTGCTGAGGATCTGTGCGCCGCTGGCCATCATTGCGTCGCGCGTAGCGGTGTCATTGGTGCGGGCTTCCTTGGTATCGGAATCGGTACGCGCGCGGATGAGATAACCCTGATGGACGAGGGCGGAAATGTCAGTGGCAGGGCCGTCATTGCGCTCAATGAAGGCAGCGTCCGGTTGGCCGGGTGTGGAGTTGGTGAAGAGGATTCGCCCGCGCAGGGAGGGATGCCCCTCAAGATAGACGGGGCCGACCGGACGCTGGTCCATGAGAAAGATTACCTTGCCACGGGCGCTGGCGAGTGCGGGCCAGTGACCGGCGAGTACTGCCTTGTTGAGCGTGTCGTAGTGACCGCGAACGTCGTCGGGCGTGATAAGTTCATCTGGCGGGAAGACAGAGCGAATCTCGGCATCGAGCGCGTCGAAGGTACTGGATGTGAACGGCTCGGGATCGGTGAGGTGTAGTTCGGCGGCGGGCTTGCCCTGCTTGGTCTCAACCAGGATGAAGATTGGGATGTGGCCGGGATGGGCGTGCGACCATTGACGGACTTCTTCCAGACAGTTGATGAAGGGCTGACAAACGCTGCGGTAATCGACATCTTGAATGTGCATGACCTTGAAGCCGGGCTTGGCCATTATGCCGTTCGGATCGAAGTCGGGGTCGGGAGGAAGATGAGCCGCGGCAACCATGAGCGGCCCGGAGGGATGCGCATACAAACCGCCTTTGCTGTCGGCGTAGATATCCAGCTCGATCTGGCGGACGCCGCTATCGAACTGCTGTGCGAGCGGCGCATGCTGGTAATCAAGGCCCTTATAAGCATCGGCATATTTGGCCTGCCAAAGCGTGCTCTCACTGGGCACAATGCCGGCATGATAGCTATTGTGGGTGCCAATGACCTGAATCTGGTTAAGCTTCAGAGCGCTGTTATCAACTTTGGCTAAACTCTGAGCAGTTGCAGCAAAGCCGCCCAAAGCTACGGCAAGAGAAATAGAGGAAGCAATACAGCAATAACATGGAAACATGTCGGGTCCTTGGATCAATCGAAGTAGATAGAGCGCCAGGTGATGCGCAGTAGAGTGAAGTCAGCCTGCGCGATAGGGCTTGCTGTAGTGGGTTGACCACTCGACGAGGTCCGCATTGATAAAGCGCCAAGTGGCGCGTTGCGTATCGGCCTCCATGAGCATGTACGCGTTGGGATCGTAGCGCGTGGCAGCCATGACATAGTGTTGCGGGCCATAGGTGTGGGCGAAGTCGATCCACTTATGCAGGTGGCCGGAGACGACGAGCTGGATGTTGTCCTGGTATTTGCGCAACAGCGGGTGCAGACCGTAATCACCCAACTCCGAGGCGAGATCCTGAATAAGCGGATAGTGAATGAAAACGAAGGTGGGTTTACGCTGCTGGAGCTGGGCTTCGAACCAGTGCAGTTGATCTTCGCCGAGGGAACCGATATTGGGATTGAAATCCGGCGATGAGCGATCCTGCGTACTGCCAAGGAAGTTATTCAGGTGAATAAATTTGTAACCTTTGTAGTCGAGAACCGAGTAAGGTTCCGCTTTAAACTTGGCCTTGAAGAGCCGATGGCTCATTTCGCGCGGAACGCGATGGACATCGTAGTCGTGGTTTCCGAAGCCCAGGTGGACGGGCATTTGGAAGCCGTCGGTAATTGCCTTCGCGTTGTCCAGCCGTGTTGTGTTCTTGAAGTAGAAGTCGTAGTCCGTTGAAGGGTAGTTATGAAAATAATCTCCAATGAGAAAGACCTGCTCGATGGCTGGATTCAGTGAGTTGATGAGGTCGCGGGCGGATGTCAGGCGAGGCGTGGTGACGAGGATGCTTTCGTTATCTTCGACACCGTTCTCGCTGCCTCTGACATAAAAACTGTCAATGATATGGGTGTCGGCGATGAGGGAAAAGTAGAACTTTCTAGAAGAGGCCGTCGCCATGACCTGCTCAGCCCAGAGTCTCTGGGTGAGCAGGTTTCCGAACGAAGCGCCGGCTAAAGCGGTGAACTGTCTGCGGTCCATAAGTGGCGGCCTCTCCTTCGTGTTCTGTCAGTTGGTCGAGTTAGAAAACGATCTTGCCTGCGAATTGCAAAATACGTGCCGGGAAGGTGGAAGCAGCAGCAACAACGCCGAAGCTTGAGGAAGTGGGGCTATAGGTGCTCGAAGGGAAACCGTAGTTGGTCTGGTTGAGAATGTTGAAGGCCTCGAAGCGGAAATCGAAGCTGGCCCGGTCCCGATAGAGCGGGAAATTCTTATGCAGGCCAAGGTCGGTCTGATGGAAGGGATCGAAGCGTACCGAATTGCGTCCGGCATTGCCGTAGGGCTGGTTGGCGTCGGGCAAGCTCAACACAGGGTTAGTGACCGACATGAAGACCGGATTTTGCAGGACGACAAGGTCCTGGTTGCCATTGATCTTGATGCGCTGACTTTTGGGCAGAACGGGATTGCCAGACTGGTTGGGGCGCTGCACCAGCAGCGGGCTGGCCTGCTGGAAGCTGTTTGGCGAGTAGCCGATATTGACGGGCATGCCGCTGCTGGCGCTATTGATCGCTGTCAACTGCCATCCGCCCAGAGCTTCTTGCATAACCAGTGGCGCGCTGCTGCCAAAGGTGCGGCCCTTGCCGAAGGGCAGATCGTAGACGATGGAGAGGATGTCGTTCAAGGGCTGATTGTAGGCTGAGGGTCCAAACTCGCCGCGCAGGTTGGCAAGGTTGACGCGGGAGTTGTCGCCATCCGGAGTGTCAAGGTGCCCGGCAACGTTGTCGATGGCGCGCGACCAGGTAAATGAGTTCAGAAGGTAGAGGCCATGACCGGCGTGGTGCTCAACCTTGACCTGTAAGCCGTTGTAGCGAAGGGCGCCAAGCGGCAGTGATTCTTCAATAGTGGTGAAGGTGGGAATGGGCCGGCGCGCAGCCAGAGGGAGGCAGCCGGAGGTGACTGTGGGGCTGCACGTAGCAGTAACCGGGTTCGCCTCTGCCTGGTTGAGATCGGCCAGGGTCTCCAGTTTCACGCCGTGCGAGCCAACATAAGAAGCCTCAACGGTGGTAGATGGGCCAACCTGTCGCTGAACTGTGAAGTGGTAGGCCTGTACATAGCCGGTGGGCAGATCCTTGGGAATGTAACGCGCCTCCGTGGTCAAGTTGCTGGCTGCGGTCACGTTCGCGGGGTTGGCAAAATTCGTTGGGTATCCCTGGCTGGTGATGCGGTAGCAGGGAGTCTGATTGGCTGGGTTGTATGCTGCGGAGGCCTGCGCTGTGGTGCAGGTTGTGAGCGGTTTTTGCGTGCCGATCACACCAGGGAGAGCAAACGCCGGCGCCTGCACGATATTTGTGTTGACGATATTAGGCAAGTTGTAAACGAGCAGGTTCTCACCGCCCTCGCGATTGAACTGCGAGTAGCTGAGGCCGTAGCCGGCCCGCACCACGGTCTTGGCATTGATCGAATAGGCCGCACCGAGCCGCGGCGCGAAGTCGAGCATGGGCATGTTCACCAGCGCGCGGTTGTAGATGGAGCCAGAGCTGGCCGTGATGAGCGATTGCGTAGTGGGATCGTAATTGGCCAGCCGATTGTCCTTCTCCCACTGCGGTGTTACCAGCTCGTAACGCAGGCCCGCGTTGACCGTAAGTTTGGAACTCAGGCGAATATCATCCTGAATGTAAAAATAGTTCGCTCGCTGGTTGAGATGGACGATGGCGAAGTTATTGAGCTGGAAGGTATCCCGCGCGCCAAAGAGGAAATCGGCAAACGCGACTGCTTCTTTGGTGCCGATATCGGCTTTGCTGAGAGCACTGGACGTAGCTCCGGCGCTGGTTCCGTCGAAGCTGTATCCGCCGTTATAAGTGTCCTGGCCGTAGACGGGATTGAAGTCGTCGATCTTGGTAAAGATTGCCTGATACTCGTAGCCCACCTTGTAAGTGCTGCGCCCGCGAATTTGCGTGTAATTGATCTTGGGATTGAAAACGTAAGGGTTCTGAAACTGCGGATTGCTACCCTGGTTGCCGAACTGCGAAAAGTTATTGACACTCTGCACGTTGAGGCTGCGGGTAACTGTAGGGGAGGTGGGCAATCCAGGGATCGTAGACATGAGGTTGCTCAGGCTCGCGCCATAAGGGCCTTTTCCGCCATCGGTCAATGTAAAGGCGAAGCGGGCGTCCAAGATCGAGTTCTGGTTGAAGACGTGGGTCACGCCGAGCGCACCCTGCTGGTTGAAGATATTGACGCTTCCGTTGCTGTTGCCTCCGGCGGGTCCTTGAATGTTCGGCGGCGAAAGGATGTTCTCCTGGTTTTCGCTATAACGGCCAAAGGTCGTTGTCTTGGGGTTGATGGTCGCATCGATCCGTATATCGCCCTTGTCGTCATTGATGAGGTCGGGCGGAAGCGAGGCGTAGTTGCTGCCGAAGGGATCCCCTGGGACATTGGGCGTCGGCAGGGCCGCGACGACTCCTTTGGCGAAGGCAGAGACAGAGGGATCGTTGAAGGGAATGACGCCGTTGGCGTACGTCTGCCCGGTAAGCGGATTGAGAATCGGTACTGCCGTTCCGCTCTCGGTGCCACTGCTCGCTGTCTGGAAGGTATACCCGCCGTTAGCGGCGGCAAGGGTGCTGATACCCAGTTGATTGGCGGTGGGAACGGTGGCGGTATTGACGGCATGAACCACCTGGCGCGTGCCTTCGTAATCGGCGAAGAAGAAAAGGCGGTCTTTCCAGACCGGTCCGCCGAAGGTGGCCCCGAACTGGTTGCGGTGCAGGACCGGCTTTTGTGGAGCGCCAGTGAGGGGGTTGGAGGGCGGCGTGAAAGGCCCGATTGCATTGAAAACAGTATTGCGCACGTACTCGTAGGCCTTGCCGTGGTATTGGTTGGTGCCGCTGCGGATGCTGACGTTGATGACCGCGCCGGCGGAACGGCCATACTCGGCGCTGTAGTTGTCGGTTTCCACGCGAAACTCGGAGATGGCATCCGGCGAGGGTGGAATTGCCTGATTGGAAAAGCCCTGGTTCGAGGTGCCGTATGCGTTGTTGTCCAACCCATCAAGCAGGAAGTTGTTGAACTCGCTGCGCTGCCCGTTGACATTGAAAGAGGCGTCGCGGCTGCTGTCGGTAGAGTTTTCCAGAATATTGCGGCGAACGCCGGGAACCAGAGCGGCAAGGTCAGCGTAGGCGCGGCCGTTGAGTGGAAGGTTCTCAACTTCACTGGTGCCGATTACCTGGCCGCGCTCGCTGGAATCGGTTTCAAGCAAGGCGGCTGCGTCAGTTACGGTGATTACCTCGTTGGCGGTACCCACCTTCAGGGCCACATCGACGCGCTGATGTGCATTCACCTGGACCTGGAATGGCTGCGTTGTCGTGGTGTCGAAGCCGCTGGCTAGGGCCGTCACCTGGTACGAGCCTATCTTGACGTCGGTGAACTCGTATGCTCCCTCGCCATTGGTTTTGAGGGTGACTTCCACCCCGGTCCCGCGATTGACAAGAGTCACGGTGGCGTTGGGCACAGCCGCTCCAGAGGAATCGCGGACATAACCTAAGACGGAGGCTGTTTCAAACTGAGCGAACAATTGCGCAGAGTTCAGGATTGCAAGACTCGCGATGAAGGCGAATAGGAAGACACGTTTCACGGTCGGCTCCAAAATTTTGGTCTAGATTCGGTTTGGTTTATGATTTTGCCGGTGCAGGCGTCCTCGGGGCTGAAGGACATGGGATTCAAACCGGCTCCCGTGTCGATCATGGCCGGATCGGACAAAGCGCAAAAGGGTGCGGAGGTGAATTTTTGGCTCATTCTGTGGCGTCACCCCTGTATCACCCCTCTCTATTTGGCGGGGATTTCTCATTTTGCGCTAACCCTGGTTTATGGAAAATTCATCTCGCAGGTCTATGTTGGGCAGATGACGAATGCTCGAGGGAGGCATGCCAGAGGGGATGCAAGCGCGCTTAAAAACCAACCTACCCCTCTCGCGGGTCCGATTTTGCACTCGCAGAGCGTGACCGGCGTGCTTGAGGAGGCGACGCCGGCAACAGTTCTTGACCAATTGCCTCTGCGGGAAGAGTGGCAACTTGTGTGCCGGGTGGCCGCGAGCAAAGATCTCAGCAGGTCGGGGAGGCTGGCGAAGTTTCTCCTCTATGTTTGCGAGCAGTATCTTCTGGGAAACGCCGGCGAGATCACCGAGCAACGCATCGGCACCACAATCTTCAATCGCCCAGCCGGCTACGATCCGGGTGAGGACAACATTGTTAGAAGTTATGCGAGGACATTGCGAAAGCGTCTAGAGACTTACTTTGCAGGCGAAGGATTGAATGAAGCGATGCGGATCGTCATTCCGCGCGGCGGCTATGTGCCTGTTTTTCTGAGCAATCCGGGCATACAAGCCCAGGTTTCAGCAATCGGCAGCGAGGTGGATAGCAGGGAACGCGGTGCTCCGGCGAAGGAACCGGTAGCTACCAGCAATCAGACGCCAAAGGCGCACGGCGAGCACAACAAGAAGTTGGGTCGCCGGCGGCCCTGGCGAGGCCAGTGGATCTCCAGCCTTGCTGGGGCCGCAGCAGGCGCCCTGCTCGCGTCGGCCGGCTGGTTAGGCGTACACGCACTGCAGTTGCGCAGAGAACAGGGACCCGCTCATGCAGTCTGGGCTCAGCTCTTCCAGGAAAATCGGAATACGCTGATTGTTGCCGCCGATAGTGGATTGGGCATTCTGCAGAATCTCACCCGGCGTCTGGTCGACGTGAACGAGTATGCCAATGGCTCATTTCTTGCGGAGATGCAACCTCCACCGGGAATGGATGAACGCAATCTCAACGATCTGCGCAGACAGCGGTATACCAGTGTCGTTTGCCTCAATATTGCCTCGGAGCTGACGCGGCTCCCGGAGTTCATCGCCAATCGCACCGAAATCCGTTATGCGCGCAGCGTTACCGCGGATGACATCAAGAACTCCAACGTCATTCTTCTCGGTTCGAAGCATACCAACCCGTGGGTATCTCTGTTTGAAAAGAGGCTCAATTTCACATTTGAGTACTTGCCGGAAGTAGACGACTCTTATGTATTGAATGAACATCCATCCGGGACTGAGGAGAAAATCTACCGCAACGGCGTTGACGAAACGTCGAATCGCACGTATGGCACGATTGCGTATCTTCCCGACCTGGATGGAGCGGGCCACGTTCTTATTATTCAGGGGCTCAACATGGCTGGTACACAGGCAGCCGCGGATACGCTGTTCGATGTCAACATCATCAAGCCGGTCTTGCAGCAGGCGGCTTTGCCCAACGGCAAACTTCGGCCGTTTGAGTTGCTGGTTGAAACCACCAGCATTGGAGCCACCGCGCCGGGCGCCCAACTGATAGCAACCCGTATCTATCCTCAATAGTGAAGAACGGTTGCGTGACTCCTACGCCCGTTCTAAGAAGCTGTCCAAAAACTGAGAAACGGCTTGCGTAAGACATATGAATTCCACTCTGATTTTCCAATTTGGCCCGCTACGACTAGATAGGACAGTCATAGCGGGCCAAATGCAGCAGTGCGGTACGAGTTCTCGTAATCGCTTATGGTGTAACAAGTTTGAAGGCCTGCGCCGCGGTGCCGTTACAGGTGTAGATCTGCAGTTGCACGCCGTTCGCGGTGGATGCGCCCGGTGTGTCGAGGCACAGGCCGCTGCCTTTGCCGACGAACTTGTAGTATCCGTTGCCCAGAGAGACCGGCTCCCATTGCTCGTTGGACGCGCCGGCGTAGGTCCACAACTGCATCAGGCTGCCGCTGGTCGTTCCGTTGTTGACCACATTCCAGGCCTCGCTCGGAGCATTGACGTTGGTGACTTCGTAGTAGCCATTACCGGCGGAGGTGAACTCCCACTGCTGGTTGGTTTGCGTGCTGAAGGTTCCGCTGCCGCAGGCCCACTGCTGTACGGTAGTCCCATTCGTCGTGCCTTCATCGGTTGCGTCGATGCAGGAACCGCTGTTCTGGTTGACGAGATTGTAGGGAGTGCCGGTGGTCAGGGTCGCGCCTCCTCCGTTGTTGTTTACCGTGAAGCCGAGACTGGTATTCAGCACAAAGGCGTTGGCAGTGGTCCACTGGGCCCAGTCGGAGGCAATGGTGGCCGCCGAATCGGTGGAGACATTGGGAACGGGCGGCACCCGGCTTGGGGTGTACATTCCCCAGCCGCTCCCGGGCGTAGAGTTCTTTAAGGACCACATCGTCGAACTGATTCCGTTGCTGGTCCACAGGTTATAGGAATACTGATAGGACGAGTTATAGCCCATATCATTCCATTCGCCGATGTAGTCCGGGACATTGTAGCTGGCAAAGTTGTTGAATTCATTGACCTCGTTGACCGCCCCAGCGTTGACTGCAGCCTGAGTGGTATTCCACTGATACTCATGCATCTCGTAAACAACGTTGCTCCAGCCTTCCGAGGAAGGATTCGGCAGCATAGCCCAGTCCCATTGATCGAAGGTTCCCTCGATGATAACGATGTGCGAAGGATCCGCGGAGCGAACAGTGGTATACAAGCTGGCGTAGGCGCTGATAACGGCGCTATCGCTGGGCGCATTCATCGGCTCATTGATCAGGTCGTAGCCAACGACGTTTGAGTTGCCGTTGTAGTGGTTGGCGATCTGCCACATCATATACGCTGTATTGCCCTGGTCGTTGCTGTTGGTCCAATACGCATTCACATTCTGCTCGCCGGTATCGTCCGAGGTGCTCTCTCCACCCACCACTCCGTGCATATCAACGATCGTATAGATGCCCTGCGCGGCAGCCTGACTGACTACCCAGTCAAGCTCCGTGAAGGCATCCGATCTCCAACTGGAATTGGAGACATTGGCAATGGGATAGAAATTTCCCCACCAAACCGGAACGCGTATCACATTGAATCCCGCGTTCTTCATGTTGACGAAATCCTGCGTCGTAATCCAGGCCTGCTGGTAGTCCCTGATGAGGGTCTGTTCTTCAGCCACACCAAAGCGGTTATCCAGCTCCTGAATGATGCTATAGGTGTCGGGAAGCCCACCGGCGTCGGCCGGGCACATCCAAGGCTCCATGACCATGAATCCGCCCAGATTCATTCCCTTCAGAACCACTGTTTGGCCATTTGCATTGACGATGTTGCGGCCACTGGTATGCAACATGCTGAGCTGCGCAAATGCGGCGTGCGAGCAGGCAGCAATGACGATTAAAGATGCCGCAAAGCGAAGGGCCATCCAGCCCATGCGGCGAGGTGCAAATTTTACTGGTACTGAGAGGTTCATCTGAATTTCTCCACTTACAAATCTGTTTCCTGTTTTACAAAATTGTTGTCTCCGGACGGAGGCGGCGCGTTGCAGCACAGCTTGATGCCCGGTGCGCCGCCGGTTGCTTCTCCGCCCATGTTCTTCTTCGCCGCGTGACAGCCCGCTATTGAGCCGTGTAATACCGCACATAGTCCACCGACATTGGCCCCGGATTGGTGAGGCCGCTGGTAGATCCGCCCAGCGTACCGCCAACCGCGACATTCAAGAGCGTGAAGAGGTTGGCATTGAATGGCCACGTATCCCCTGAAGGAAGATCGCTGGGCACCACGGTGAAGAACGGCGCGGATGCGTTGTCCACGAAGAACTGCATCTCATTCGGCGTCCAGACAATTCCATAGGTGTGGAAGGCAGTGTTGGTCGCTTCGCCGCTGGGGAAAGTGAAGCGCCCTCCAAAGCCGTCGCCGCCGGTCAGCGCGGTGTGAACCGTGGAATTGTTTCCGGCCGTGCCCGCGCCGCCATCCACTTGCGGAGACCAGTTCTCCATGATGTCTGCTTCGCCGCAGGTGGGCCACGGAACCGTGGTGATGTCGCTGCCCAGGGTCCAGAACGCAGGCCACAGGCCTTGGCTTGTGGTATTGGGCAGCTCAATGCTGGCCTCAAGGATGCCGTACTGGAAGTTCTGAATCCCTTCCGTATTCATGCGGCCCGAGATCCAGGTTCCACTCACGTTTCTGGGTTGAATCACGAGATGTCCGTTGCCATCGATGTAGACCGGAGCAGTGGACGTGCTGAACGTTGTGGGGCACTGCGAGGGATTGCCCGCGTATCCCGGAGGTCCGCAGTAAACTTCGACCTCGTTGTTGCCCCAGCCGCCGTTGTTGCCGAGGTCAAATTTCCATGCGGTTGTGGATGGGGGACCTGCTGCGCCAGTGAATTCCTGACACCAGGTCGGCGTGTAGGTTACCCCTCCAACTGAAATGTTGGAAACGCCGCTGCAAGCGCCGGTGCCTCCGCCGCTGCTGCTAGCCGACGGCGTGACGAGCTTGAAGGCCTGGGCCTCCGTGCCATTGCAGGTGTAGATTTGATACTGCAAACTGTTGGCAGTTGAATCGCCCGGAGTATCCAGGCAAAGACCGCTTCCCTTGCCGACAAACTTGTAGTATCCGTTGCCCAGCGAGATCGGCTCCCATTCCTCGTTGGGGTTTCCGGCATAAGTCCATATCTGGATCAGGCTGCCAATGGCGGTGCCGTTGTTAACCACATTCCAGGTTTCAGCAGTATCGTTGGCGTCGGAGACTTCGTAATAGCCGCCGCCCGCCGATGTGAATATCCACTGCTGACTGAGCTGGCTGCTGTAGGCGCCGTTGGCGCAAACATACTGCTGGACGGCGGTTCCATTCGCGGTGTTCTGGCCGGATGCACCAATGCAGGAACCGCTATTCTCGTTGACGATGTTGTACGGAGTGCCGGCGGTCAGGGTATCTTGCGCGTGCAGTGACCTGAGCGGCATCAGCAATACCACTGAACAGAGGGTGAATCGCAGGATCGCACCCTGGAGGAATCTGTTCTTCATTTCGTTCTCCTTTCTTACTCTGAAATTGCGGGTGGTTGGTTGGAAGACACGTTCCAAAGATCGGAGCGTATCCCAGGTCTCAGAATCGAGACCTGGGCGCCTTCTGCGAGTTGACGCGCGTGGTTTAGAAAGCCTCGAAGATCGAGGAGAATTCGTAGTTTGATTGGCTGACGCCGCTGCATGTGTCCTGGTCGGATGTGGAGCCGGGGCAGCCGCCGTTGTCGCGATTGAGTTCCCAGAAGGACAGCAGCGTGATGTAGCTGTTGGCTTGTGCGAAATTCAACATCGTGGTGGCATTGGCGAGGGTGAAATAATTCGGGGGTGTATCATCGCTGGTTCCCGGCAAAAATGTGAGTCCGACCGCAGAGGTTAGCCCAGCGGATTGAATCTGGGATTCCAAAGCGGCAGCACCCTCTTCGGATAGAGCTGGTTGATTCTCGTTTGTTCCGCCAAAATCCATGGCCATGCCATTGACATAAGTGAGGTTGAGACCGGCTGCTTTGGCGTCTGTGATGTCACCCGTGCCGCCGCCGTCGCCGGAGTCGAGTCCGCCTGGACCAAGGGGGAGCGTGTAGGAGACGATCAGCCCCGGATTGGCCTTCTGCAATGCTGCCAACGCCTGGGCCCGCCGGGGAGACTGACCCGAAGTTTCGCCGTATTCGATGTCAAAGTCGAGCCATTTGATGTTGTACTTGGTGATCAAGGACTGATAGACGGCCTGTGTTTCCGCTGCCGTGCCGCAATATGCAGCAGCCTCCTGGCCGCCTGCGCCGCCTTGAGAGAGGGCGACGGTTATACCTTGCGCTTGCAGTTCAGCAATCACAGTGGCCATGCTGGTGCTGCCGACTGTGTCGTCGGGCAGCTGCCCGTTTGCGCCAGGCCAGATCAAGTTGCAGCCACCGTTGTTTGGATCCAGGAAGGCCAATACTACCGCCTTCACTCCAGAAGCCGATATGATGCCCGGAATCTGATCGGCGTCGCCCAAGTCGCCCACATATTCGAAGGGTGCAAAGAGTTTGGCAGGAAGCGTACCGCTGCTGCCTGACGCAAATGCCATCGAGTCGATATTCCATCCGCCGTTGTCCTGGTTCAGCGTCAGTGTCTGCTGGCCCACTGGCAGTGTGACCGTGGCCGTCACCGTTGTCCATGTTTGCCAGGCGCCGGTATCGGGGACTGCAACCGATCCGCTGAGGTTGGTTCCCGACGAGTTGGAGAGATGGAAGGCATCAGTGATTGCGCTTTCCGCGGCAACCAGGAAGGTGACGGTATAGGTCCCCGCCTTGGAGACATTGACTGTGTAGCGGAACCACTGTCCGGAAGCGGTCCAGCCGAGATCGTTACCGGTTGCAGGCGACGACGCTGTTTCCAGATCAACGCCGTCGGTGCGATAGCCGTTATCTGATCCATTGGTCGAAGTAACGTTATAGCCAAGCCCTTGGCCGCCCGTGTCGTAGTTCTCGGCCATTACCGTGCCGGGGATCGCCGCGGCAGTGCCGTCAAACGGACCTTCGCTGGTCCCGGAAGCAGCCGTGGTCACACTGACAGCCGCGCTTTTTGCGGATGCGCCGTCGGAATCCGTGGCTGCAACTGTGTAGTTGTACGTGGTCGATGCGGTCAGTCCGCTGACCGCGTAACTTGTGCCGCTGGTCACGGTGGCAAGTGCGGAGCCATTCTCGTAGACGGTGTAGCTAATTACCGAACAGCCGGAAGCCACCGTCGCAGCGGTCCAACTCAGATTAGTGCCGGTACTGGTCGTTCCAGAGGCAGCCAATCCCGTTGGAGCGGTCGGTGCAGAGGCACAGGTGGTTGCTGAGGGCGTAACGAGTTTGAACGCCTGAGCAGTTGTGCCATTGCAGGTGTAGATCTGCAGTTGCACGCTGTTTGCCGTTGAATTGCCTGGAACATCCAGGCAAAGACCGCTTCCCTGGCTGACAAACTCGTAGTATCCGTTACCCAGCGAGACGGGCTGAAATTCCTCGTTGGTCGCGCCAGCGAATGCCCATATCTGCATGAGGCTGCCACTGGCGGTACCTTTGCTGACCACATTCCAGGATTCGGTCGTGGCATTGGCGTCAGAGACTTCATAAAAGCCGCTGCTCTCTGCCGTAAATATCCACTGCTGGCTCAGTTGGCTGCTGTAAGTGCCGTTGGCGCAGGTATACATCTGTAGGACGGTCCCATTCGCCGTCCCCTGGCCGGATGCGCCAATGCACAATCCGCTATTTTCGTTGACAATGTTGAATGGGGTGCCGGTGGTTAAGGTATCTTGCGCGTGAAGCAACGCGAGCGGCGTCAGCAACACAATAAGGCTCAGGGTTAGTCGCAAAATTGCGCTATGGGAAAATATGTTCTTCATTTCTTCTCCTTTAGAGCGTTAGAGGGCGCAATGGGGCATTGCCGCCATTCACTGCCCGATCAATCTCCCGCTTCCGATACCTATTCGTCTCTACGCACAGGGGAGGGTCTGTGCATTTCATCCGGCCGTTGCCAGAGAAACCGGCCTACGCAAACGAAGCCGCCGGCAAGGCGCACCCTGCTGGAGACTCCCGCGTAACCGTATGTCCCGAAGCGAGCGGCGCGAAAGGTTAATCTTGTACGTTTATGTTTCACAGACCCGGTACGTTACATATCCGATTGATTTTCAAGAAGATAATCGCGCAATTGGCGTCATCAGAGACCCCGCGTTGCAAATACGTACATGGTAACTTATGATCAAAAATATGAACAAAAGTTATCATAATGGTCATCTTACAGGAGTGGCAGGAAATGCAGGATACCCCCACGCTTATTTCTGGCACTGCGGCACAAGACGCGGAGCGCGCTGAACTAGATGCGGTCGCAAAGGCTCTGGCCCGGTACTCGCGGCTCTCTCATCTTGTGCTCTATCTTGGAGAAATGTATCTCACGGGCAAGAGCGGTGAGATCAACGAATACAACATCGCGACCGAGGTGCTGGGAAGGTCCAAGACCTCCTTCGATGCCGGCCAGGACGCAATCGCGCGGGTCGAGGTGCACCGGCTGCGCAAGCGGCTGAAGGAGTTCTACGAGGCCGACGGCAAAAAACACGCGGTACAACTTTCAATTCCCGTCGGCAGCTATATTCCGGTTTTCGTCCACAAGGCGGAAGAGCCTCTCGACGGCTCGTTGTGTACAACTCCAGAGCCAGCCGCTCCTTCTCTTGGATTGGTGGGGGACCCCATATCTGAAGAGACGCTGCCCGGCAATATAAAGAAGTTTCCAGGCCGGGGCTGGCTTTATGCGCTGGTTTCGGTTGTATTGGTGACAGCACTTTACGGAGGCTATCGATTCTTTCATCATCGATCCGTTTCCAAAAGCCTCTACGTGAGCACCGGCCCAGCTCAGCCGGTCACTGAACCGCTGCGTGGCTTGTCCAACTCGGTATCGATGCCGATTCGCCTGATTGCCGGATACTCAGGCAGTCCTCAGATTGACAGCGCGGGATCTGTCTGGGGTCCTGACCAATTCGTTCATGGCGGCAAGTCCCGGCCACGGCCTGCCAGTCCGGTTCTCGGAACCAACGATCAGATGCTCTTCCGGCAATGGCGGACGGGGGAATTCAACTACGATATTCCCTTGGCTCCGGGCGTCTATGAACTGCACCTCTACTTTGTCGCTTCAGAACGTGAGGGCGATGAATTCGCCACCTACTCAGTCTCCATCAATGGAGACAGGGTATTGCAGGGCTTTGATGTAAAAACTGACGCGTTGGGAGGAAATATCGCCGACGAACGCGTCTTCCGAGATGTATCTCCCGCGAAAGACGGCATGGTGCACATCAACTTTGTCAGCGAGCGCGGCGTGCCCGTGCTGAATGCGCTCGCCTTGCTGCCCGGAACTCCGCACAAGCAACTCCCCGTCCGCCTACTGACTCAGCCAGCCCCCTTCACCGACCACGACGGCAATCTGTGGCGTCCGGACACCTATGCGATGAATGGAGAAACTTACTTTCAGCAGCACATGGCGGATGGGTCGCCTGATCCGGGCCTGTATGCCGCGGAGCGATACGGGCATTTCTCCTACGCCATTCCGGTGGATACGCGCGGCCGGTACACACTTGTGCTTCACTTTGCCGAGTTTTACTTTGGGCCTACCGCTCCCGGAGGCGGCGGAGCAGGAAACCGCATCTTTCGCGTCCTATGCAATGGCGCCACACTGCTGGATAACTTTGACATCTTCAAGGAAGCGGGCAGCCTGCACGCGCTCACCAAGACCTTCTATCACTTGAAACCAACAGCGCAAGGGAAGCTGAATATCACCTTTGAGCCGGTGGTGAACTATGCCACGGTTTCGGGGATCGAAGTGCTCGACGAATCGCAGTGAGGCCATCACAGGCAGTTTTTGACTTGCTCGCACTCGGACTACGCATTTATCGACGACCATGAATGATGTGAGGCGTGACCTTGCCCTCAGAATGCGTATCTCTTAACCGGCTGGTTTTGAGGATATTGATTCATCCCCGCCGTCGTCGCGGCGGTGGGAATGTGGGAATCGGCATCATCGATTTCCATCATTTCCACGGCCTGCCTCTGTCGCCGCAAATCTTCAGGCCGCTATCTTCATCGTTGCATCTGTCCAGTCCTGCTCGAACTGTATCGGGCTGACATAGTTCAATGTCGAGTGCATCCGTGTCTGGTTATACCAGAGCAGCCATGCGATGGTTTCATCCTTGGCCTGTCTGATCGTTTCAAAGCGTTGCCCATGCAGCCGCTCCACCTTCAGCGAGCCGAACAGCGTCTCCGCGCAGGCGTTATCCCAGCAGTTGCCCTTGCGACTCATCGATGGCGTGATGGAGCAGTGTTCAAGCACCTTTGCGAAATCCTCGCTCGCATATTGACTGCCGCGGTCACTGTGAAAGATCAGCCTTGCCTTCTTGCCAGGATTGCGCTTGAACCAAGCCATCTCCAGCGCATCGATCACCAAGTTGCGTTGCATGTCGGGCCGCATCGACCAGCCCACCACTTTACGGCTGAACAGATCAATCACGACAGCCAGAAACAACCAGCCTTCCTCGGTGGCGATATAAGTGAAGTCCCCCACCCACGCCTGGTTAGGCGCGGCCACGATGAACTTGCGATCAAGCACGTTCGGCGCAATCGGCAAGTTATGTTTGCTGTCGGTGGTTGTAACTCGGAACTGGCGCTTTCCGCGCGCCTGAATGCCATGCGCTTGCATCAGTCGTTGCACGCGCTGCTTGCCCACGCGAATGCCTTGAGCCAGCAGTTCGCGCCAAATGCGCGGCCATCCGTAGGCGCTGCGATTCGCCGCAAAAACAGCACTGATATGAACGAGCAACGCTTCATTGCTGAGATGGCGGCGCTGGGCAATATTCATACGCCGCGCCCAGTGTTCATGGTAGCCGGAGACACTCACAAGCAGCACCCGGCATTGCACCCGGATGGGCCAGACCCGTTTGTGCCGTTCAATAAAGGCGTACTTCATCGCTGGCCCTTTGCGAAGAACGCCGTCGCTTTTCCCAAGATGTCGCGCTCCATCGTGACTCGTGCCAACTCCGCCCGCAGTCGGCTAATCTCCATCTGCTCGGCAGTCACCTGGTGCTTACCAGAGGCACCCTTCAACCTTCCAGCACGGTGCAGTTTGATCCAGTTGCCCAAGGTCTGCTCGACCACTCCCAAACTCCGCGCCGCACCTGCCATCGTCTGGCCCGACTCCACCAGCCGAACGGCCTCTTGCTTGAACTCTAGCGTGTAACGTCCACGCGCTGCCTTCGTCATCTTCGTTTCCCTTTCGCTATTAAAACAGCTTGCTAAGGGATACGTTTTGCAGGGGCAAGGTCAGCGCGGCATCCGCTAGGCTACACTAGTATGCTGCTAGCCTGACTTTTAGGAGCTTGTTGAAAAAGGGTTCTTGATCCCGGAATATGGCAAGAATCGGCATGCCAAAGCCATCTCCGATGTCGCTCCGATCGTTCTACGGGCATTCTGGCGCGGTTCCATTTTTCACGTGCGGGAACACTTCACGTTTTTCAACAAGCTCTTAGATCTTCGTATCTACTGAAGAGCACAATTTCTCGATCTCTCGCGGCATGATTCGAAAACATATTTCCATTAGGGCGAGTTGCAACGCTTAAACGTCTGCTTTGGAAATAGAAACTCCGGCCCCGATTGACATTCATTGGTTGCAACTGCGCTAG
>CAVQMQ010000006.1:0-87346 GCA_963713645.1 uncultured Acidobacteriaceae bacterium
TGACCAGGCTCATCGTCGCCATCCAGAAACCGTCCGCGCTGGTCGGCCCGGCGTGCTGGACAAATCCCTCCAATGCACGGAGCATTCCCGAACACATCAGCGAAGCGAAGCCGCCATAGAGCAACTGCTCGAACTGGCCTCCCTTGCTGTAGCGATAAACCGCCGCTGCAAAGAATCCTCCAGCCATAGTCGGCATCATCACGTTGCCGGCCCAGGAGGCGAGGTTCGTGATTGCACCATCGAGACTCATCGCATCTCCTCAAGCCGCCATGGCCTTGAACAACGCCAACAGCCCACTCAAACTCAGAAAGGCAATGGCGGCGAAGATCAGTCTTACCCACGGCCTGTGCCGTACATAATTGATGACCGCGCCTACACAGGCCAGTCCTGCCGCGGCCGGCATAATCTGACCGGCGATGTAGTTCCAAAGGGAAGCGAGCATGTCGGTCGTCGCGTATTCGCCGCCCGAGTTCCAACCTTGAAGCAACTGCATCGTCGCCGAGATCGACATCAGGAAGAGCGCGGCGAGAATCGATGAGAGCGGATTCTCTCCACCTGCCACATCGAGCGTCGCTTTCAGGACGAAATACGCCGCGATCACTGGAACCAGCCGTGCGACAACAATCTGGTTCACGAAGTTCTTGAAGACCGTTTCCATACTGGCGAGCCAGCTTGTTCCAACCGATCCGCTGGCTGAAGGAACATGAATGCCCTGCGCTGCAATCCATGAGAGAAGCTGTGGGATTGTAAGAAGAACAACCGTCCACAGAATCCATTTGCCCGCCCGGCCGTTGATGTGGAAATTGATTCCACCCTCCTGCCGAAGGCTGACGCCCGCGGCGGCCAGAGTGCAGAACGCCGCGGGAACCGCCAGATCGAACAGCAGTTGCAACAGGTCGAGAAGGAATTGCGGCACAGGCATCCGGCTCTCCTTACTGAATGCCTTGCGCTTGAGTGATGAAGCCCTCGGCCATGCGCCCGAGACCGGAGATCACCATCAGAGCAACGCCGGTGACTCCCCAGCCCATGTAGCCGCGACCGCTCTTGAAGTGCCAACCGGCGATGCCAAGGCAGGCCACTGCGATAACCGGCGCGATTACGTTGCAGCCCCAGTTGACGATATTGAGGACGGTGCCCTCGACCGTGGTCGCCTGCTGGCCCTGAACGGCCTGGCCGAACTGAGGGCTTGTTCCGAGGTTCTGAGCCCTGGCCGCGAAGGGCGCCATGAGATTGCCAAGGAGCATGAAGCTCAGAGCAATTTTCAGCGCGATGTGCAGCCAGTTAATCTCCGCCGGGCGGTGGAGTACGAGCGTGGAGGATGTAGCGGTCGCAGGTCCGCGCCGCCAGAAGGCCAATGCGGTTCTCATACGTTTTCTCTCCTGGACGCGGTTGCTCTTGGCATCCGTGTCGAACGAGAGAATGAGTGCGAATCGAAATTCCGTCAAATTGCCGCGTGAATCCCCATCACCGATCGCATCAATATCTAGGTGCGTAGGAAGAGTGGTGAGAAGTGATAAGAATCGCGTGTTTTCTATAGTTCCCGACTCGCCAAAGGGCTAGAATCCTTGATTGAAAGGGATTCTGGATCTGTCGCGGCCAGATGAGGAGGAGAACGATGGCGGCCACTGGACAAGAGATGGCATATCGGTGCGAGCAGTGCGGTAGCCCCGAGATCGTCGCTCTGTCCCAGCTATACGAGCAGGGCACCCGCAGCTTCTCCGGACGCTTCACCTCTGGCGTCAGCCAGTCCTATTCCGCGCGAGCCGCTGCGCCTCCTCAGCCGAAGCGATATTTCCGCCCCTTTATTTTGTGGGGACCAGTTGTCGTTATTCTTCGCCATGTGGACGTACGTTGGATTCAGTGCGCTATTCATTCACCCCAAGGCTTTGGTGCTTAAAGAGTTTCTCGCAGTGGTCTTTCCTCTTTTATTCCTTGCCGCGTTGGCGATGTTGCTCCTGAACCTTGGTCGCGTCGCCCGATACAATCGCGAGATCTACCCGCATCTCCATTCGGACTGGGCGCACACTTTCATGTGCCGCCGCTGCGGAAAGTATTCTCTGATTCGTCCGTAGCCGCCGGAACAAGATCACTCCGCGAATATGCCTCAAACGCACAATGAGGCATCGGGATCGATAATGCCTCAAGTGCGTGTTGAGGAATTTGAAGCAATTTGCCTCAAACGCACAATGAGGCACCGGATCGATAATTCCTCAAGTGCGCGATGAGGAAATTGAAGCAATTTGCCTCAAACGCACATTGAGGCAACGGGATCGATCTTTCCTCAACTCGGCAACGCACTATCGAAAACCATCCTCGCCTTTCATCGTTATCTTTCGGCCATAAAAATGCCCTGGCCGAAGCCAGGGCTCGCAGCGACTACCGGGGTCTTATTGGACGGCCGATGCGACCTTGTGAAGCTCTGCGGTGTTCTCGGTGTGCCTGGTAAAGACGATGTAGATCTTCGTATCGGCGGGCACGGACACGACAACGCGGCTATTGGCGTTCAGGCTCATCATCTCCGTATCGCCCGCTGTGCCGATATTCTCGGCCAGCCTCTCCCGCAGCATGTCGCTTTCGGAAAACGCGGCGCTTGAATTGTTGCCGGCCACCTCGGCAAGCACAGAACCGATCCCCGATGCCGCGCGAATCAGGAAATTCTTTCCGGTGTTTTTCCCGTAGACGCTGCCTTTGATCGGTCCGAGATCGAGCCCTGTGCCCACGGCTTCGATCTTCTCCCTGGCGCCGTCCAGCAATTCAACCTCGTCAAACTTCACGCTGACCAGCCCGCTGCGATCTGCCTGTTGAAGCGATCCATAAACGCGCGCGCCGGCAGGTATGACGATTCTGTCGCCGATCGCGTAGGTGTACTCGACCACGGCCACAACCGGCGTCAGCACCGCGCTTGAGATCTGCGTTTCGAGCTTCGCCTCGATCCGTGTTCCAGGCGTGAGATCAAGTCGCGGCGTCGCATCGCCACCGGCGCTCGTATTTGAAAGTGTCCCGGCTGAACTCTGCGTCACGCTTCGCACAAAGACGAGCGATGGCTCCTTCAATGCGTTCTGCTGCTGGTTCTGCGCGGCTGGCTGGTTTGTCGCTTCGCCGTAAGGCGCAGGATCTTCCCACTTCTGTTGTGTCTGCTCGAACGTCGGCACGCTCGCCAGCGTGCGCCCGGCTCGTGGCTTTGCCGTAGCAGGCTTCTCCGTTGCGTCTGAACTCGATTGGGGCACCATTCGGACCCGTCGATGCGCGTGTCCTCCGGATGTCGCCTGGGCCAAGCTGGCCGGCCGAATTGTCCGGCGCGGCGGTACGCACAGTGTCCATAACAGGCGTGACGCTGCCTTTGGCCGGCTTCGTTTCGGCTTGTTTCTGTTGCTGTGTCTGTGGCTTTGCCGCAATCTGTTTCTTGGGCGCATGGCCTGCGATTGCCGTAATGATGAAGAAGAGAACCGCGACTGCAAGCCCGCCACCAAGAAGAAGCAGTTTTCCTTTGCTCAATCCTTCCGAGCTGCTTTTGTTTGCCCGCGTCGCAAATGCTGACGAACCTTTCGCAGGCTGTTCTTGATCGATCCCGACTCCTTGAGATACGCCCGGCTCCGCAGCGCCTTCAGCCGGAGCAGTCGAGCCAATGGTGCTATTTCCGATGCTGTCGTTGATGCTCATAGTCGATTGCCCCTTTCTACTGGTTGTCGGATGAAATTGGTGGAGTGAACGGAAGCCGGATCAGAATCGGCCGGTCGACCTGATCCGCTTGCGCTATCTGGAGAAAGAGTTGTTCGGTGGACTCTTTGAAATTGGGCCGGTCGAAGACGACCACGCCGTCGGCGCGCGCCCCCGGTTCGAGCCGCGTCGTGCTGAGCTTGTAATCGCGTATCTCCATCTGATCGGAGAGAATGCCCTTACTCTTCTTCGATTTCTTTTTGTCCGGTTTGCGCCCGGCAATCTGGATCTGTGGCGGCACAATCTCGACCGAGGCGTCCGAGTTGTTAAAGATCGAGTAAGCGACCACCGTCTCGTTCTTCCACTGCCTGACACCGCCAACCGATGTTTCGATCTGGCGGCCCTCCCACTTCGTCCACGCAGGAGCATTGATCTGCGCCTGTTGCGCGAACACTTCATCGATAGCCGACCTGGGCGCATCGCCGGCGCCGGATGATCGCTCAGCGGCGCGCGAATTCGTCTTCCGTTCTTGGGCTTTGTCCGCGGTCTTCTGCGCTATCGGTCCAGGCGTATCGCCAACAACCAGGAAACTGCGCGTCGTGCGGTACTCGATCAGGAAGTCAACCGGTGGCGTGTCGCTTGCGGCGCTCGCGCCCGCGCTGATCAACTCAATCGTCACGTGCTGGCCGGATTTGGTCGCGATCAAAAGGTTCGATTGCGCCGGTTCCTTGGTGATGGGTTTGACGTAGACGTACTGCGGCTCGCCCTCGTTGTGTTCGGCCTTGAATGCGCCCGGACTGCCCAGGATCACGGACGTGACATCCTCGGGCATCCGGATCGACGACTCGAACTCCGGTCGCAGATTGAGGATCGTCACCTCTCTCGGATCAATCGTGAGCGTGGCGACCCGCGCCGGAATGGCGTGATCCGCTGCAAGCACTGGCAGTGGAAGCAGCATCACAGCCAGGAACACTTCGAAATGTTTCATTCCTCCTACCTCCTTTGCATACCTGTCGATGCGCGTTTGCGCATCGTGTATCTCAGCCGAACGGCCTCGACGTAGGCCACGACATCCGGGTTGGTGT
The DNA here is from genome assembly GCA_963713645.1 of uncultured Acidobacteriaceae bacterium. Taxonomy (GTDB): domain Bacteria; phylum Acidobacteriota; class Terriglobia; order Terriglobales; family Acidobacteriaceae; genus Telmatobacter. Next base: position 4,743 of record CAVQMQ010000006.1, read on the forward strand.
AGTTCAATTTCCTTTCGGCAATCCAGCGATCGCCCGCATAGTAGGCCGCCGACACCAGCCTCATATCGCCATGAAACTCCCACATCAATGCAGTCACGTAGCGAGTACCCGCCGCGATGTTTTCTTCCACGTCGAATGGATGAATGGCGCCGTAGCGTCGCGCCGTCGCCGGCATCAGTTGCATCAGCCCCATCGCGCCCTTGTCCGAAACGGCACGTGGATTCCAGCGCGATTCAACATCGATCAATGCGGCGATCAATTCGGGTGAAACCCGATAGTGAGCTGCGTACCGCCGCACGCATCGTTCCGCCTGAGATGCGTCTGGCTGCGCGCGAGCGCAGGGCAGCGTGGCAAAGAGCAGAAGAAAGAGCGGAAGGATTCTCATTGTCATTCCGTCGCCTCCGGAACCGTGAGCCTGGCGGCGAAACGCGCGCCATCGTCGAGCAGACTCTTGAATCCTTCGCGCAAGCAGCAGGTGCCTGCGGTCCTTTTCCGTCTTCGCCAGGAACGGCAACAGCACGTCGCGCAGGTCTTCGGTCACATGGTCCGTGCCAAGCAGGCGAAGTGCATTGGCGAAGTCGATCATCTCCGAGACCGACGGCGGCTTTTCGAGCGAATAGTTGCGGAACGAGAGCGCAATGCCCGCCATCTCTCGATGGAACGTCTCGTCAGCGTCTGGCGTGCGGCTGGCGATGATCTCCGCTTCGCGGGCTGGCGTAGGATGCTCGACGCGTACGTAGAGGCTGCGCCGGCGGATGGGATCGCCCAACCGGCGTTCCTCGTTGCTGGTCAGCACCACGAAGGGAATGCTCTTGGCTTCGACCGTGCCGAACTCAGGAATCGACAACTGCCAGGCGGAGAGGATCTCAAGCAGCATCGCCTCAAAACCCTCGTCCACCTTGTCCAACTCGTCAATCAGCAGAACGCACGGCCGCTCGCATTCAAGCGCGCGCATCAGCGGACCTGCCCGGAAGAAGTCGCGCCCTTTGAGGTTCGCCTGCACGCTCTGCCAGTCCGCGTGCTCACCGCGCGCGAACTCCATATAGAGCCGTTGCAACCCTTCGTCGAACTTCCCGATGGCCTGGTCCTCGGTCACGCCCCGGTAGCACTGCAGCCGCTCGATATGCGTCCCTGCGGCCTTGGCGACCGAAACGGCTAATTGCGTCTTGCCTGACCCCGCCGGCCCTTCGAGCAAGAGCGGCTTCTGCATCCTGGACGCCAAATAGACGACCTTGATCATCACCGGATCGATGAAGTAGCCGGTTGCCGTAAGCTTGGCTGTAAGCTCCACGATTGAATCGAACACAGCTTCCTCCCGCGGGTGGTTGTGAAGGATTCAATGCGATTCGGCTCGACCGCAGTGAAGACACGCTCAGTCCAGATTCCACCCGAATTTCCAACAGCGATGGAAGCGTGCGCCCGTTCTCGAACTCGGTCAAATGCCAAAAGCATTCTGGTGCAAAGGGGCGCCTGATTGATCTCGTTTTGCGCCGATAAAGGCCAATTGAAACAGAGGATTTGACCGAATACTCGAACTAGCTCAACATTCCGCCATTCGCCGGCCTTATCCGAGCCGGACTCTAGGATGGGGAGTTTTGTATGTCTGCGACAAACCCGGTAGCAGTTTCAAGTCAACATCTTCAAGACTCTGAGCGATTGCTGAACACGCGAGCGGATACGCCGAAGCTCTTCTTGGCACCGGAACCGTTTGTATCCGCCCAGGAAGCAGCTGATTTCATGGGAATTAGCCGGCGTTTCTTAATGGAGCTCGCCCGTCGCGGGATCACCGGCGCCTACCCTATCGGAACTGGCGCAATGCGCAAGACATGGGTATTCCGCCTCTCGGAACTCGCTGCAGCAATCGATCGCAAACAGGGCACGAATTCCCGTCGACCGCCTGAATGCGAGCAGGCGTATCATCCAATCATTAGGCGTTCCCTACTGAAATGAGACGTTATGGCATATCAGAGGGGATCACTCAGAATCGTGTCCCGCAAGGGCGGAGATGTTTGGATGCTTCGCTACCGACTCAACACAGCGGATGGCAGCCGCAAGGAAAACACCTTGCCAGTTGGCCTTCTCAGGGATTTCGCTACTGAGAAGGCTGCCTGGCGTGAGGTAGACAGATTAGGGCTGCTCGTTCGTATCAACAGTGAAGAATCTGGTACTCGCATCCGCTTCGAAGCCCTCGCGGAATTTTATTTGAAGGCTGATTTTGGCGACGATGCAGTGCGCCAAAAGTCGGTCAACACTATCCCGATCGTCGAGCATTACGTTCGGGACTACCTCATTGCCCGCTGGGGCAATGAGCTCGCTGGCGATATCCGACCGCTGGAAATTCAGCGTTGGATGAAGTCGCTTCATACTGTTAATGGACTGGCCTGGACGACGGTCTCCAAGATCCGCGGCATCATGCTCCGGGTCTATAAGGTCGGCATCCTGCATGAGCGCGTCGATAAAAATCCGGTGGAGCATGTCGAGACGCGTTCCCAATCCCTTTACAAGGCAGTCGTTATCACGCCGCAGCAAACCCTTGCCATTCTCAATAAGCTGACAACCCCGCTGCATTACACGCTGGTCCTGACTTGCGCCGCCACGGCGCTTCGCGCATCCGAGATCATCTCGCTGCGCTGGTCGGACATCCTGTGGAGCGACGGGCAAATCCGCATATCGAAGCGATGGGCGAAGGGGGAGGACGGCGAGACCAAGACGGCGGCCTCGAACGGCTATGTGCCGATGCATCCGGTACTGGCGCAGTATCTGAAGGAATGGCGTGCGCAGAGCCCACATTCGAAGGTCGATGATTTCGTCTTTCCGTCGCTGCTCAAGGACGGCAAAGTACCTATCTGGGCGTCGACGTTCGTGCAGGATCATCTGCGGCCGGCGGCAATCAGCGCTGGCGTCGTACTCGCGAAGGGGCAGCGCTTCGGTCTTCACAACCTTCGGCACAGCTTAAGCACCTGGCTCGTGAACAAGGGAAAGGTCGATCCGAAGACGGTGCAAGGTATGTTGCGGCATAGCGATATCCGCACGACCATGAACCTCTACACGCAGGATGATCGCGACGAAAAACAGGCAGCGCAAGGCGCATTCCTGAGTGCAGTGGGACTCGGAAGCCACCTGGTGCAGTGAATTGTGGATCGGATTGTGGATTGTCACTGTGGGTGCCATACAAGCTTAAGTCCTTTGCTTTGTATGGCGGGGACGACGGGGCTCGAACCCGCGACCTCTGCCGTGACAGGGCAGCGCTCTAACCAACTGAGCTACGTCCCCACTTGAAAAATACTTAAACTACTTTGCTGCCGAAAAAGACCGCTCAAATCCAGCTTCACCGCGTCATGATCAAATTCGCAAAACTGAACGGGCGATAACCAGGAACAACAGGATTTATTGTACCAGAAACCACAAACGCTCAGGCGCAGCCGCAGAAATCCTCCAACACGAAGCAGTTCCGCAGCTTCTTTGGAATCAATCCTCGCGGCATGAAGGCGAACACGGAAACCCCGCGCTCCGCAGTTAGCCCTTCCACGCCGCACGCGCGCCACGCCGCGCTGAGACAAAGCCCATATCCGTCGAGATGCCGCGCACGCATTGCAGTAGTTGATTCGCAATCGCCGGCAGTTTATGCGCCGTTACGCGGAAGGACGGCCCCGATATGCTCACCGCGGCAACCGGCAACCGCTGCGCATCCAGTACAGGAACCGCAATGCACCTCAGCCCGTCTTCCAGCTCCTCATCATCCACGGCGTAACCGCGCCGCTTGGTCTTCTCAATCTCTGCGCGCAGCGCCTCGGCCGTTGCGATCGTGCGGTGCGTGAACCGCTCAAAGCGGATTCGATGAATCACGTCGTTGATGCGCTCCTCCGGCAGAAATGCCAGAATCGCCTTGCCCACAGAGGTGCAGTGCACCGGATTGCTGGCTCCGATCCGCGTAATCATCCGCACCGACCGCGCCGGCTCAATCTTGTCGATATAAATCACCCGCGCGGCTTCCAGCACGCATAAATGCGCTGTCTCCTCGGTCTCCGCCACCAGACGCCGCAGGTGCGGCTGCGCTCGCTCACGCAGGTCATATTGCTCAATTGCCCGGTTGCCAAAGTCAAACAGCCGCAGCCCCAGCCGGAACTTGCCCGTGCCGGTCCGCTCCACCATCCGGTGCCGCTCCAGCACCATTAGAAAGCGGTGCGCAGTGCTTTTATGCAGTGCGAGTGCGGAAGCCACCTGCGCCAGACCTAGCGGCGTTTCGCTCTCGCCCAGCAGATCCAGAACTGCAAAGGCCCGATCCAGAGCCTGTACTTTATAAGTGCCTTGCGGTGTATCATCTCGCATTATGATCCCCAATTCCGCTTTATGGATATCCTAGTGTCCCGTATTGTAGGACTCCTGTCAAGTTCCGATCCGGGATTTCAAGCGTTAAAGCCATTCCGGGAGCAGCGAATAGAAAAACCATCCACCCTGCCGGCAAATCTCATAGACGAACCCACTCCAACTGTCTCAACTTAATTCAGTAGCCAGCCAATCCATTCAGCCGCCGATCTATGTATCACCGCACGAGGACCGGGATGACAATCGAGACCTCCAAAGATAACGCGCTGAACCTGCCCTGGGCCTATTTTCGCCTGCGCCCGTTTCCGCAGATCGCCATCCGCGTCATGCAGTTGGCCAATCGAGACGAGGTGCCTCTGCACAAGCTTAGCGGCCTCATCAGCTCCGACCCCGCATTCTCCAGTGAAGTCCTCACCATTGCCAACTCCGCGCTCTACGCCCCGCGCGTCCCCGCCACCAGCATCCTGCAGGCCGTCGCGCGCCTTGGCACCCGCTGCATCCAGGGACTCTGCATCACCGTCGGCGTCCGTACTTACCTCGGCAAAACCATGAGTGAGCCGGCCATGCAGGCCATCTGGAGACACAACCTCGCCTGCGCCCTCATTGCCGAGCAGATCGCCCTCGTCAGTTGCATGGACAAAGATATGGCCTACACCGCCGGCGTCGTCCACGACATCGGCCGCCTCGCCCTCGCCGCCATCCGGCCCAAGGAGTATCTCGGCCTCCTCGAGCAGCACACCGGCCCCTCCGCCAGCATTCTCCCCGCCGAGCGCGAACTCTTCGGCTGCGACCATTGTGAAGCCGGCAAGCAGCTCGTCGGCGACTGGATGCTTCCTCACGAATTCGAGGAGATCGTCAGCAAGCACCACATCCCCGGCCACAAAGGCGGCGCATGGACCATGTCCGATGTCGTCGATCTCAGTTGCCGCCTGGCCGACACCGCCGGCTTCACCGCCTTCGCCGGCTGCGAGGCCACACCCTATGCAGAACTCATCGAGGAACTCCCCGCCCCGCAGCGCTCCGTCTTCCATCCCAACATCGAGAGCCTCTCCCAGGACATCCTCTCCAAAATCCACGCCGTCGAGGCCGTCTGACCAACCACCGGCCAGTACACCAGCGCCGTCATCCTGAGCAAAGCGAAGAACCTGCGTCTCAACAACGCTGTCATCCTGAACTAAGTGAAGGACCTGCGTTTCCTTTACGTACCACCATCTTCGGGTGCCCCAGGCCGGGGTCCCCACGAACAGGTCTTCGTCTGTGGGGTAGAGATCCCTCGCATTTGGGGAGCTGGGAGAGCAGGGACTTCGACCCGCCAGACGCGAATCCTCCTAAATCCGTAACTATTCCTGCCTGCCCCTCATCTCACAAACAGAGGCATGAGATGAGCAACGAAACTTCCCTGTTTCCGGAGCCAATCGATCCATCAACCCGCAACCGCGCCCAGTGCATGGGCCGCCGCGCTTTCATCCTCACCGCCGCCGGAGCCGTCAGCGCCCTGGCCTTCTGGGGACTGCGCCGCAGCACGGTAATGGCCGCCGCTCCACTCTCAGCCGACAAAGGCCCGGCCAATGTCACCATCGTCCAGTTCTCCGCCGACGGCAAGAAGATTGGCAAGGTTACCGTCCCCCGGCTCATCAAAACCGATGCCGAGTGGAAGAAGCAGCTCCCCGATGCCTCTTACTGGGTGACGCGCCACGCCGACACCGAGCGCCCCTTTACCGGCGAGTTGCTGCATGTGGAAGATCGCGGCATCTTCCGCTGCATCTGCTGCGACCTGGCTCTCTTCAGCTCCGATGCCAAATTCGACTCCGGCACCGGCTGGCCCAGCTTCTGGCAGCCCATCGCTCATGAAAATGTCGTGGATCATGTTGACAACAGCCTGATGGAAATTCGCACCGAGGTCTCCTGCCGCCTCTGCGACGCCCACCTCGGCCACGTCTTCGACGACGGGCCCCAGCCAACCGGCCTCCGCTACTGCATGAACTCCGTCGCGCTGCGCTTCGTCAAGCTGGCGTAGATGGTAGAGTTATCTTGCATCCGAAGCAGTACATCCTCCGCGCAGGAGTCCTCTAATTGAATTTGCCCGACCTCTTAATCAAGGTGCTTGATGAACTGAAACCTCGCGAAGTTCAATATGGCGCAGGTGGCCTGATGCTTTTTCCGGCCTCGGAATTGGAGGTGCGGCAGATCGGGTATGCGATTGGTGCAGATGGCTCGTCATTTTGTGGTCCAGAAGAAGGTTATTGGCGTCGCAACTGGATTGTGATTGGCGAGGATACCTGCCTCGGCGATCCCATCTTCATTGATACGCAATCCGATGATCTGCCTGTATTTACTGCAATGCACGGGGAAGGAATCTGGAAACCTGAACCTGTTGCAATCTCTCTGAAAGCATTCGCGCAGTGTTGGGATGAGTTTTCCCGCATCGCAAAAGGGCGAAGCAATCCAGTCGAGCAGGAAGAGAATCCTCTTTCACAGGACGAGATCGACGCATTTCTGGATCGCGTTCAGAAGATCAATAGCTCAAGGACAGATATAGAGTACTGGCAAGAAGTTCTTGAGTTTTAGAATCTGTCCGGGTATCCACATCCCGATCCAAGCGTGTCTCCGGAGGCCTCTCCCGATGAACTATTCCTACACAGCTATCCCCAACGCAGAAATTCCACGCGCGACGCAGGAATCTTTCCAGCACCTACTCGATACCTATGCCAGCGAGTGCAACAAGGTTGTCTCCACATGGCGTGAATTCCAGGATGCCGACCTTGATTTCAAGCCGCATCCACGTTCCACAAGTGTGAAGGATATCTTGAAGCATCAGTTGCTCTCGGAGCGGCGTTTCTTCGGCGAGTTCCTTAATACTCCAGAACCTGCGCCCGCACTGGTTTTGCCTGCCGTGCTTACGGTCGCTACTGCATCGGCGCGATTTGTAGAATTAGCCAAGCAACGGCTGGCATTCTTCGCGACGCAAGAGACGGTCTGGTGGATGACCGTCGCCCCATTCTTCGACGTTCGACGCCAGCGCATCTGGATCTTCTGGCGGCGTGTGCTACACACGGCGCACCATCGCACCCAGCTCACTGTTTATCTGCGCCTGCTGGGCAGAAACGTGCCTTCTACCTATGGGCCGACCGCCGATGTGGTCTGGGATGGCGCCGACCCGACGACAACAGTAGAAGCGGCCGGCCGAAAATAGCTCCCTGAGTTAGACGACACGACCAAGGTGCACAGTTCTCACTTGCCCTTGTACTCCTGAAACAGCTCGGGGAATTGCTCTTTGAGCGCCGATATCTTGGGCCGGTCGCAGACCAGGATGTAGGGATTTTCGGGATTGTGGTCCGCGTAATGCTGATGATAGGACTCGGCATCGTAGAAGCCCTTCAGCGGCGTCACCTCGGTGACTATACGGCTCGGAAATACATGCGCGGCATCTAACTGCGCGATGTAGGCCTGGCTGATGCGCTTCTGCTCCTCGTTCGAGTAGAAAATCGCCGAGCGGTACGATGTGCCCACATCGTTGCCCTGGCGATTGAGTTGGGTCGGGTCGTGCGCGACAGAGAAGAAGATGCGCAGCAGTTGCCCGTAGGTGATCTTCGAAGGGTCATAAACCACGCGGACGGATTCGGCGTGGCCGGTGCTCTCCGTCGTCACCTGGTCATAGGTGGCAGTGGAAGAGGAGCCGCCCGCGTAGCCGGCAGTGGTGTTAATGACTCCTTTGACCCGCTCAAAAACCGACTGCGTTCCCCAGAAACATCCCCCTGCAAAAACAGCAACTTGCTTGCCGGGTTTCTGCGCCAGAGCATCGTCGGTTGCGGCGGCGGGGATGGGCGCTCGGGCAGATACCCGGTGTACGGCGAAAAGGGAAGCGGCAATTAGGAGGGCGCAGATCGCACCCCGAAAGATGAATTTGTTGGACATTCGGATTCTCCTCAGCGGCTGACCGTGAAAGCCGACAACTCTCTGATGATCCGAATGCAGGAAAGTTACCAAACCATAGCGCCTACCGCGAAACTCCTCACGCGTTGCCTAGAACAATGGTATGCGGGCTCATCGGAATCGGGTGAGCGGTGATGTGGGTGAACCCCGCCTCGGTATACATGGCCGTCAATTCGCTCAGCGTATACGCGTCACCCGCCGGGGTCGATGCCAGCATTGTCATCGCAAAAGCCGCTGGCATCGGCGGTGAGACGCGGTCTTCATTGGGCACAAATTCAAGTGTTGCCACGCGCCCGCCGGAGAGCATCGCAGAACGGACTTTTTTCAGCAGGCCCACGCAGGTCGGCTTATCAAAATGATGCAGAAAGTTGGTTAGCAATACAATGTCGTAGTGCCCGCCGAAATCTACCTCAAAGGCACTGCCGGGGAGCGTCGTATACCGGGCTGTAACTCCGGCTTTCTCGGCATTTTTCAATGCGACGTGCAGAACCGGAGCCCAGTCGAGTCCGGTAACATGAGCCTCGGGATTCTGCTTCGCGATTTCAATACCGAAAAGTCCATGACCGGCGGCAATATCCAGCACGCGCATGGGTCGGCTCTCGCCCTGAAGAACCACATGCCCAAGTGGCGCGGCGAGAGGAGCCATCATCGGCGCCATCGTTTCAGCAAACTGCACCCAGATGGGATTCTCCGGCTCGAGGCTGCCGTCGCCGGCCATGACGGTGCGTCCGGCGCGCACAATCTCCGCCAGATGATCGTATGGCTCACGCGTCGCCGGGTTGCCCAGGAATTGTGCAACTGAGGCCAAAGACGCAGGCGAACGCGGATCGAGAAACGCCGCGCTGGTGGGTGTGTGCCGGTAATGGCCGTCAACTTTCGTCAGTACGCCGTTAATCACCAGAAAGTCACAGAGAATGCGGATGCCGCGCTCGGAAGCAGCACAGTGACGAGCGATAGAGGCCACATCGCCAGGCCCTTCGCCAACAGCGCGAAAAACATCGAGGTCGATGGCGGCTTTGAGCGCTGCTGTTTGCTGATGCGCTTGCAGCATCTGGAAGACGAGTCCGGGAGTCAACGGAGCTTCAGAAGGATTTGCGGTATGCACTTGATAACCTCGACTTTCGATTGATCAGGGGTTCTTATGGAGCAATAGCCAGACTTCTCGGCGGGGCAGAGCAAATCTGAACTCCTGCACTGGCATTAGTTGCCGGACGCAGGCAAGAATATCACCTGATCGCTGCAACTGTCTGAAGCGGATTCTGTTGCGGGTCGAACTGTAGAGCCTGCCGAGAACCGATCGCTAACCGGGCCTGAGATGATTGACACGTCCCGGTTGCGACGGGATAGACTGGCGCTATTATTTGAAATTGAGAGGTGCTATGAGGGGACTCTGCACGTTCGGCACGGCTTTGCTGCTTTCATCAACCGCTCTCTGCCACGGGCAACGAATTGAAGTGACGGTGCCCTCGACGGCTCCGCTTAACGGACACCTGATACTGGTCATCGCCAAAAACGGAGAATCCGAGCCGCGGATGCAACTCACCGAAGATTATCTCTCCGCGCAGGGCTTTGGCGTCGATGTCGAGAACCAGCCGCCGTCTCAGCCCATTGTGGTGGATGCGAAAACCTTTGGCTACCCGCGCCGTTCACTCAGCGACTTGGAAGCAGGCGACTACTTTGTGCAGGCGGTCTTCAATGTCTATGAGCAATTCCATCTTGCATCCGGCAAGACAGTGTGGCTGCCGCCGGACAAAGGCGAGGGCCAGCACTGGAATCTCAAGCCGGGAAATCCATTCAACAAGCCGGTCAAGGTGCATTTATATCCGGCATCGCAGACGGCGATCAAGCTGACACTCGATCAGACAATCCCGCCGATCGAGGGTAGCGATTCAGATCCCGCAGTAATTGCCGCGAAGACCCCAGCCGCAAAGTGGCTCAAGTACATGCGCTTCCGCAGCGAGAAGTTAAGCCACTTCTGGGGGCGCGACATGTATTTAGGCGCATGGATTCTGCTGCCCGATGGCTTTGACGCGCACCCAGATGCAAAATACCCGTTGGTTGTTTATCAGGACCACTATCGTGCCGGATTTGCGCCCGTGCCATTTGTAACAATACAGCCGGACCCCAAGTCTCCCACCTTGCGTCGTGAACAGAGTGGGTATCGCCTCTTTCAGGACTGGACCGCGGGGCGCTTGCCGCGGGTGATTCTGATTTATGTGCAGAATGCAAACCCGTACTACGACGACTCGTATGTGGTGGACTCGGCCAACGTTGGTCCTTATGGCGCGGCAATCAACGAGGAGCTGATTCCGGCGATTGAAAAGCAATATCGCGGCATTGGCCAGGGATGGGCTCGCGCTACCTTTGGCGGCTCAACCGGCGGATGGGAGGCCCTGGCCACACAGGTCTTTAACCCGGATATGTATAACGGCACTTATGTGGCATGCCCGGACCCAATTGACTTTCACGCCTATCAGGACGTTGACTTATACAACGATAGCAATGCCTTTTTCCGCAAGGGTGACTTCGCCGAGCTGCCCATTGCCGCTGATCGCAAGCCCGATGGCACGGTCATTGCGACAACAGGCGGCGAATTTGCCTATGAATATGTGCTAGGCACGCATGGCCGCTCGACCGACCAGTGGAATATCTGGCAGGCAGTGTACTCGCCTGCCGGAGCGGACGGCTACCCGGCGCAGATCATTGACCCAAAGACCGGAGCCATTGACAAGACCGTCCTTGCTTACTGGCACGATCACTATGATCTGACTGCGATCATGAAGCGCGACTGGCCCACACTGGGACCGAAGCTGGAAGGCAAACTGCACATCGCGGTTGGGGACGGCGATACATATTTTCTGAATAACGCCGTCCATCTGCTGCAAACCCAGTTGGACGCTACGCGCAACCCGCACTCGGATGCGATATTCCAATATGGCCCAGGCATGCCGCACTGCTACACCGGCGGCCCGGCGGAATACACGATGCAGCAAAACAATGCCAACTGGACGCAGCGCATACTGCCGTTGATGGTGGACCACATGCTCGCTACCGCTCCTGAAGGCGCGGATACAAAGTCGTGGAGATATTGAGGCTGCTACGGATTTTCTGTTTGATAGCTTCTGCCTCGATCATCAAAGGTGGTTGATGATCGAGGCAATCGAGGCCGCGCCGAAGCCGTTATCTATATTGACAACGGAGACATTGGGTGAGCACGTATTCAACATGCCCAGTAGAGCGGCGACCCCGCCGAAAGAAGCTCCGTAACCCACGCTGGTAGGAACCGCGAGCACGGGAGCGTTGACCAGGCCGCCAACGACGGTGGGCAATGCGCCTTCCATTCCGGCGCAAACAATGACCACGCGCGCCGCCTGCAGAGCGCTCTTTTGCGCCAGCAGGCGATGAATGCCGGCCACTCCGACATCAGCGATCAGCTCGACTGTATTGCCCATCAGCCGCGCTGTGATCACAGCCTCTTCGGCAACAGGCAGATCGCTGGTGCCCGCGCAGACAACTGCAATCGTCCCTTTGCCGGGAGCGGCCGGAGCCTGCGAAAGCGTGATGGCGCGCGCGGCTGCGTGGTACTCGGCGCGAGGTTCCGCAACGCGGACAGCGGCAAAGACTTCATCGGAGGCGCGCGTTGCCAATACATTGCCGCCTGCCTTGGCCATGTGCACAAAGATATGAGCCACCTGTGCGGGGGTTTTGCCTGAGGAAAAAATCACCTCCGGCATTCCGGTGCGCAACGCACGATGATGATCGAGCTTGGCAAAGCCCAGGTCTTCAAAGGGCAGGTCACGCAGGCGGTCGAGCGCTTCGTTGACTGCGGTGCGGCCTGCGCTCACCTCGTTCAGCAGAGATTCAATCTGCGCGCGATCCATCAGCAGCTCTCCTTTAGCAACGCTGACCGGCCAGTCGCGTAGAGCCGCGAGGCCTCGGCCAACACTGTTTTCAACGGCACCGAATGCTCAACAGCGATCTTGCGGCAATCTTCGTACTCGGGAGTCGCATTGACGACTTCGCCGTCAACGGATCGGGCTACTTTGATTCGGATTGCACCCCAGGTAGTGTGAACTTCGACAAACTCGCGCTGGAGAGACATCTTGTTTTCAATTCGCCAATGCAGGCCGATGGTTGTGGTCTCGCGGAAGAGAAGAGCGCGCAGCGCGGGAACAAGATCAGGGCGGCTCAGCACCGTCAACTGAATTCCCGTACGGCCTTTCTTCATCTGCACCGGCACGCGATATACATCCCATGCGCCCGCGGTAAGCAGCTGGTCGCTCACATAGGCGAGGATCTGCGGATTGCAATCGTCGATCACTGTTTCGATGATTGCGATGGATTCCGTACCTGCACTCTCGGCAGTCTCAGCCTCGCCGACCAGCAGGCGCAGCAGGTTCGGCTCACCCGGCGTATCGCGGCCACCGGCGCCGTAGCCGGTGGCTGCGACGCGTAGCGCAGGCAGTTGCGCGTACCGCACGTCCAGCATCCGTAACAGCGCCGCGCCTGTGGGGGTGACGCGCTCCATCGGCAGACCGGCGGCGTAAACCGGTGCATCGCCCAGAAGAGCGAGCGTCGCTGGAGCCGGAACCGGCAGTGTGCCATGCTGACACTTTACAGTTCCGCCGCCGACATTGAGCGGTGAAGCAAGCCAGCGGTCGATGCTCAGTGCCTCGGCTCCCACCGCGGCGCAGACGATATCGACGATGGTATCTACCGCGCCCACCTCGTGAAAATGAACCTTTTCGATGGGTATCGAATGAATCGCAGCCTCGGCATCGCCGATCAATTGAAAGGCATGGCTGGAGCGCGTCTTTACCGTATCGGAAAGAGGCGCAGCTGCGATGATCTTGAGGATTGCGGATAAGTGGCGATGTGGCGCATGCTCCGCATGTTTTGACTCGTCTTCAAGCGATGGCACAGCGCGCTGGCTCTCCGGCGTAATTACATCGACTTTAGTTGCGGTGAGTCCCGCCCGCATCACTTTGCGCGCAGTTACAGTAGCACCCACATTCAGGGCTTCGGCGGTCTCAGCAAGCAAACTTATCGGAACACCGGCATCGACCAGCGCGCCGAGCAGCATGTCGCCGCTGATGCCTGCAAAACATTCGAGATAACCAATACGCATCGCTGTGATTCTATCGTGTTTGTATCGAGGTACGCGAAGTGAGCACTTCGACGGGCAGGATCTCGTTCATCGCGCCGGAGCGGAAGCCGGCGGTATCGAGCGTGACATATTGAAAGCCTGCCTGCTTGAGCGCGGTGGTAATGGAGTTGAGCATCTCCATTGTCAGCGCGCGGGGCAGCTCCGTGCGCGCAATCTCGACCCGCGCCAGCTCCCCATGATGGCGCACGCGCAGCTCGCGAAAACCCAACCGGCGCAGGCTTTCCTCGGCTTGTTCTACTTGATTGAGAACCTCGCGAGTAACAGTGCGTCCATACTCGACACGCGAAGAGAGGCAAGGAGCGGCAGGGCGATCCCAGAGCGTGTACCCGGCGGCTTTGGCGAGGGCGCGAATCTCCGATTTGGTCAGCCCAGCCTCCGCCAGCGGCGCGAGTACGCCGTGATCCTGAGCGGCGCGCTGGCCTGGGCGGAAATCTTTCTGATCATCAGCGTTCATCCCGAAGGCCAGATGCGGAAAGCCGAGTTCGCCGCGCAGCGCCTGCATGGAGTCGAAGAGCTCTGTCTTGCAATGAAAGCATCGATCCGATTGATTGCGCTGATACTCGGGCTTCTCCAACTCATCGGTGAAGACGATGCGCAGCGGAATCCCTTGCGCTTCGGCAAAGGCGCGGGCATCGTCCAGGTCTTGCCGCGCCAGGCTGGGTGAATCGGCCAGCACGGCCAGCATTCGGTCGCCCAACACGCGATGCGCCGTGGCGGCGAGAAAGGCCGAGTCCACTCCGCCCGAGTAGGCGACCATCAGCCCATCGAGCGTTGCAAGACGGGCTTCGAGAACTCGTAGCTTCGCTTCCGCCACATCGTTTGCGGCAAATGTGGGGTTTGAAAGCTGGGAGGATGTACCTGCCGCCATGTGGGAGATTATACCCCTCGGACAGTCGGCCGTCCTGGCGCAGTTAGCGGCCCGGCGCCGGTGGGCGGGGCAGCGCAGTTCGCGGAATTTCATCTCGCGCACGGGGCGTGCATATCGGCACAAAAATATGGAAGCAGCAGTCAAGCCATTCTTCACGGTCCACTCCATTTTGTGAGAAGGCTCTCACGCACAAGCGCAACACAATAACTTGTGCCAGAATCTGTGGTCAAAATGACTACAAAGAAAAGCTTTGGGCAGTTCAGTCGATAAAAGATGAATGGCAGAGCGATTGCTGATTGGCCCCTCGCGTGCAGCCGGTGATTCTGGAAAGCTGGTGTTCAAGTACGGCCTTGGGCCGGAGCTTGACTTGCAACCCGCCAAGGGAATGACTGTGTTTTATGAACCGTTCCTGTGGATTGACCGCGCCGCACAATGCTTAGACCGTCGAAGCTGGGCGAAGCAGGCATGAAATCGTTTTCAGCGAATCCGACTTTCGTAGGATTCGCGTTGTATCAACGACGGAGTACGATGCGTTTTGTGGTTCTGCTTGCGTTATCGCGGCCCGGCGCAGTCCATCTGCCACCGCGCAGCCAACAGGCGGCGAACCGGTTTGAGTTGACCTGAAACATTGGAGTGCCAGAAGAAGGGAATTGAAATGAAACATTTGATTCGCATCCTTGCAACCGGAGCCACGCTTGCCTTGCTGCTCTTGATTGGAAGCAACGCCGCGCAGGCGCAGAGCAACGCCGCCACGCTCACCGGAACCGTTACGGACAAGAACCGGCGCGGTTATCCCGCATGCCAAGGTCTTGGTTACCGACGAAGCCTCGGGCGTCGAGCGCACAACCACCAGCGACGACAGCGGTTTTTTCTCGCTGGTCGGCATCCCGGTCGCGGTCTATGACGTGCAAGTCTCCGCGTCCGGCTTTTCCGCGTTGCAGCGCAAAGGCATCGCCGTCCACATCAACGACCAGATCGAGTTGAGGGGCATCGCCCTCACTGTAGCCGGGGCCAATACCTCGGTCGTCGTTACTGCCGAAGCCAACGAGATGACCCCGACCACCTCCGGCGAAGTCAGCTACACCATCTCCGACACCCAACTTCATAACATGGACATCGCAGGCCGCAGCGCCATCGAGTTGCTTGGCCTGATTCCCGGCTCCGGCAATACCGGTAATTTCACCTCTGCCGCTTACAACAGCGCTTCTGCCGGCTTTACCCAGAACGCCAGCACATTTACGGTCAACGGCAATCGTTTTGATCAGGTGCAGATAGTGAGCGATGGAGCGTCGGTTACCGATCTGAATACTGCCGGCGGCGCCTCTGTCACCCCCAACGTGGACATGATCTCCGAGTTGAAAATGCAGTCCGCAGCCTATTCCGCATCAGAGCCAAACGGCCCCATCGTCGTGTCCACCGAGACCAAGGCGGGAGGCCGCGATTACCACGGCGAGGGCTACATTACCGTCCGCGATCATGCCCTCAATGCTGAAGATTGGCAGAACCTTACCAATGGCCTGCCCAAATCGCAGACTAGCCTTTTCTACCCCGGCTTCAACTTTGGCGGTCCGGTACCGTTTCCCGGTGTTAGCAGAGGTCACGATAAGCTTTTCTTTTTTGCCGCCACCGAGATCGCCCAGCAACATGTGGATCAAGGTGTACGTTATGGTACTGTGCCCACGGCTGCCATGCGCACGGGTGATTTCAGCAATGTCGGGAACATGGATTTATCAAACGCGGCCAACGACTATGCATACTGGCCTGTGGCAAGCAATCCCTGCAACAGCAGCAACCTTTACAACGGTAAACCCTTCTGGAACTATTGCGGCAATGGCGCATCGGGTTGGGGGCAGATCAACTCCGGCCTCATCGACCCCGGCGGCAAGATTCTGCTTAGCGCCTTTCCTCTGCCGAACGTTGATCCACTTGCCCACAATGGCAACAACCTGATTACTGATTTCACGACCTTCGACCCGCGGAACCAAGAGATTGTGCGGTTGGATTACGCTATGAGCGACAATGCTCATGCCTTTGTTCGATATAACCATGAAAATGAGAGCGTGCCCTGGCCCTACGGCCCTTACAACCAGTGGAATCAGGTAGCCTATCCCGCCGCGCAGACAGGCAAGGACGCTTCCAATTCGTTCAACACAACGCTCACCAACGTTCTAAGTTCATCGCTTACCAACGAGGCCGCTATCGGGTACACGCGCTTTACGCTGGAAGAGGCGCTGGGCAACCTCAGCAACGTCTCGCTCACCGCGCTGGACTACCCCTATGCCAATCTCTTCGATACCAAGAGCGGCATCATTCCCAACGTGGACTTTGAAGGCAGCAGTGCAATTAACAACGATCAGTTGTACATCACCGGCGGCGAGGATCCTCCTTATTTGGGGGCGCAGAACAGTTACACCATCAATGACTCGCTCACCAAGCTCAGAGGCCGCCATCTCTTGAAGGTTGGCTTCTACGGCCAGATGGGACGCTACAACCTTCTCACGGCCGGCAACGACAACGGGGCCGTCAGCACGGACTCGTATACCGACGTCACCGGCAATGACTGGGCTGACCTGTTGCTGGGAAATATATCCGGATACACCCAGAGCAGCCAAAACATCAAGGCAGGAATGGAAGAAAAGCGCTTCGATTTCTTTGCTCAGGACACCTGGAAAGCATCGTCAAAGCTGACGCTGAACTACGGCCTGCGCGTGGACCACATCGGTTCATGGTATGATCGCGCCGGACGCATCGCCATCTTCAATCCAGCCGCCTATGTAGCCGGTTCCTCTTACACCTCGTACACCGGCATTGAGACGCACGCGACCGATTCGCAGGTTCCTTATTCGGGCTCCAAGCCGCTCGGCTTCCAGTGGGCGCCATCGGCAGGATTTGCCTACGATCTCTTCGGCAGCGGCAGGACTGTGGTGCGCGGTGGATTCGGCACCAACTACTATATCGATCCCGGTACAAATTCCTTTTCCGCCATTGAGGCTCCGCCAAACTTCCAGGTGGCAACAATCTATGCCAGTAACACACCATTCACACTCTCCGGCGTCTCGCAACTGGACTTTTCCTCGGCGCTGCCTGCGGTATGGGGAACGGCAAATCCCAGCGACCATCGCGCGCCGGTCACCTACTCCTGGAACCTGGCTCTTGCACATACCTTTCCAGCAGCAAACAGGATTGAAGTCAACTACGTTGGTAACTCCAGCCACTATCTGGTTGGATTTGGCAAGCAAAATGTCGTTCCAGAGGGCAGCGAACAAGGGCCGTGGTATGGGACCTACTATGACCAGCTTTATCGCCCCTACGCTAGCTACGGAGACATTTCCACTCTCTACCACAACTTGGACTCCAACTACAATGCACTCCAGATGACAGTGACCCGGCAGAGGGGGTGGCTGAACTACTGGGGCAGTTACACCTTCGGCAAATCGCTGGCCTATAACGCCGAGGATGCCTTTGACCTGAAGCGCTGGTATGGTCCCACGCCCTTCGACCGCTCGCAGATCCTCAGCTTCTCGTTCTATATGAACCTTCCCGCTTTCAGCAAGCAGCACATGAGAAATCATAAGGTAGTGAACGGGGTTGTGGACGGTTGGCATATTTCGGGACTCTTTCAGGCCATGCCCGGTGGACCCATCAGCAACAACTTCGGCTCCGAGTACACCGCCAATCGCAACACCTTCGCCATTTATGGCACTGCCTCCAATACGGTGGGGGGAGTGACCAACGCCGACGTTTCGCTGGCGAGCGCCGCCTTCTCTGACGGCACTCCGGACGAAGTGTCCGTGCCGAAGATGATATGCGATCCTCGCAAGGGGCTCGCGAAAAATCAGTACTTCAACCCTGCTTGTTTCGAAGCTCCATCCTATCTTTCCAACGGAACCTACCGCCTGCCCTATATTCACGGACCGGCATTCATCAATGACTCCACCGGACTCTTTAAGAGTTTCGGCTTGGGCGAAAGCCGCAAACTGGAGATCCGCGGCGAAGCCTTCAACCTCTTCAACCATCCGTGGAACGAGTTTCTCGCCTCAGATCAAAACATGTACATGGGATTCTACATACCCGGGGCTACCGCCGCGGTTCAATCACCCAATGCCGGAACAGCCGACAACAAAACAGGCCACCGGGAAATCTCTCTTGCGGCTAAGTTTTACTTCTAACGAACCGGCAGCGGGAGAGGCTCGCCTCTTCCGCTGTCCGCAGAACAATATAGCTGGAAATTGACATGCCCCTCTGCTGGAAGTTCGCATCCCTATCCTGCCTGATGCTCTGGTTCTCCAGCTTTGCTCAGGCGCAGTCCTATGCAACCGGCGCAGATGTTTCCTTTCTGGCTAAGT
Organism: uncultured Acidobacteriaceae bacterium; assembly: GCA_963713645.1. GTDB lineage: Bacteria > Acidobacteriota > Terriglobia > Terriglobales > Acidobacteriaceae > Telmatobacter. The sequence continues at coordinate 23,383 of CAVQMQ010000006.1, forward strand.
GCGAGCGCGATGGAATGATATTCAAAGAGGGTGGCCAGCCGAAGGATGTGCTGGCCATCCTCCGCGAACATAACTACAACTGGGTGCGTCTGCGGCTCTTTCACGATCCCGCTGCAGCTGCGGACAAGCTTCCGAACGACCTGGAGTATACGCTGGCGCTGGCCAAGCGAGCCAAGGCGCAAGGCTTTCACATCCTTCTCGATCTGCATTATTCCGACAGCTGGGCCGACCCCGACCAGCAGCCGACACCCGAGGCATGGAAGAAGCTCAAGCACAAGCTGCTTGCCGAGCAGGTCTTCAACTATACCCGTGATACCATCGCTAGTTTTGCTCAGCAAGGCGTGATGCCGGAGATGGTGCAGGTCGGCAATGAAATCACCGCCGGAATGCTGTGGCCCGACGGCAAGCTTCCGGATAACTGGGAGAACTTTACCGATCTGCTCAAGGCCGGTATCAGTGGAGTGGATGCCGGCCGCGGCTCGCTGCCCAAACCGCGGATCATGCTTCAGATCGAACGCAGTGGCGACTATGACGCTGCCGTCTGGTTCTTCGACAATATTATCGCCCATCATGTGCCCTTCGATGTTATGGGACTCTCCTACTATCCGAACTGGCACGGCGGCATCGCGAGGTTCCGCGGCAACCTGCACGACCTCGCACTGCGCTATCAGCGTCCGATCATCGTGGTTGAAACGGCCTATCACTGGACCCCCGGCGACTTCATCGGCAAACGAGCAGACTTTCCAGAGACTCCCGAAGGCCAGGCAGACTTTCTCCGCGCCGTTGACGCTGCTGTACGTGCGATTCCGCATGGCCTCGGGCAGGGCGTCTTCTGGTGGGAGCCGGCGGCAGAAGCGCAATTGCAGGGGCGCGGCTTCTTTGACTTTCAGGGAAATGTTCTTCCTGTGATTGATGCGTTGGACACGAAACAACAGCCGTAACATAGTTGAGCGTTGCATGGAGCGCCTGCAGGAGGATCACTTCTGCAGAACCCAGATAGCTTTGCAACCAGAAACTGTAGATCATTGATTTCTGCACGTTATGAAAGGCATTTGCGTGAACTGCCCTCTTAAGTTTTTATCTCTCATTTCCGCTTTTTCGTGCTGCATATGCGCCCAATCTCCAGTGAACCGCGTTGTATTTGACGCGACGGCTGCGGTTGCCGAGCCGAAGCCTGTTCCGACCCAATTAGGCAGCAACCGCGCCCCAGATGGCAGCACTCTCGGAGTAAACAATCAATATCTCACGCGGAATGGAAAGCCGTGGATACCGGTGATGGGTGAATTTCACTACTCCCGTTATCCCGACTCCTATTGGGAAGAAGAAATCCTCAAAATGAAGGCTAGCGGTGTGAACGTCATCGCTACCTATGTCATCTGGATTCATCATGAAGAGATAGAGGGTCAGTTTGACTGGAGCGGTCAACGCGATCTGCGCAAGTTTGCGGAATTGTGCGCCAAGCACGACATGCTTCTTTATCCGCGCATCGGTCCCTGGGCGCATGGCGAGGCGCGCAACGGCGGCTTCCCCGATTGGGTTTTGAAGAATAGCCCGGTGCGGTCGAATAACCCGATCTATCTCTCTGAAGTCAAAAAGTTCTACGCTCAGATCGGCGAGCAGCTGCATGGATTGCTATGGAAGGATGGCGGACCTGTCATCGGAATCCAGATCGAGAATGAATACGCGGCGCATGGTCCAGGCAAGGGGCGTGAGCATCTGGCCGCACTCAAGCAACTCGCTCTGGACAGCGGACTCGATGTGCCGCTCTACACCGTAACCGGATGGGATAACGCCGTTGTCCCTGATGATTTGTTTCTCCCCGTTTACGGCGGTTATCCTGATGCGCCATGGGACGCAAGTATAGATGCACTTCCTCCCGCGGAGATTTATTCCTTTCGTTTTTCAAGCCGGGTTGCCGCCAATATGGGAGTGATTGGAGGTGATACAATAACCGGCGGCGGGAACGATGCCGCATTGAGAGCGAAAGTCCCTTTTCTTACCGCCGAGGTTGGTGGAGGCATTGAGGATACCTATCACCGCAGGCCATTACTTTCGCCGGACGATGTTCCGGCGATGATTCCGGTGATGATTGGTTCCGGCGCGAATTTGCTGGGCTACTACATGTTTCATGGCGGTGAAAATCCCGATGGTAAGTTGACCACGCTCCAGGAGTCTCAGCTCACGGGTTATCCTACCGATGTCCCGACAAAAAGTTACGATTTTCAGGCGCCTCTTGGTGAGTTCGGCCAGATTAATGCGACTTTGCGCGAGTTGAAGCTCTACCACTACTTTCTCAATGACTTTGGCGCTCAGCTAGCTGTCGCACCAGCGATAGCTCCGGCATCTCAGCCCTCCGGTCCAGATGATATATCTCTCTTGCGGGCATCAGCGCGCATCAACGGCCAAAGTGGTTTTCTATTTGTAAACAATTACATCCGTGAGCACCAAATGCCTGTCTGGCGGCAGACACAATTTCAATTTGCATTGCCGGGAAGCTCACTTACAGTTCCAGCTTCGCCAGTTACGATACCCGCGAACAGCTATTTCTTTTGGCCGATTAATATGGATGTCGGCGGCGTCCTTTTGCGCTACGCGACTGCACAGCCGATACTGCGGCTTCAGCAGGGACGAGATGCATATCTGTTCTTTTCAGAAACTGAAGGGGTTGCGCCGGAGTTCGCATTTCGCACGCAGAACGCGGACTTGATCGAAGTCATCGACGGATCTGCGCATGAAGAGAACGGTTTGTTGCGAATTGATAACATCCACTCCGGAGCAGGAACGGCAATTACGATTCATGGCCGGGACGAGTCGGTACATATTGTTCTACTCTGCGCCGCGGAAGCTAAAAAGTTATGGCGCGTCAATCTGAACGGGCGCGATCAACTGGTGTTGACAGACGCGCAGGTTTATTCTGATGGCACGAAACTTATTCTGCGTCAGATAGACAAGCCGTATTTCTCTGTCAGACTGTTTCCGCCTGTTTCTTTGACCGCAAACCAGGGAAGCTCCGATCTCTCTGACGAAGGCCAAGACGGCATCTTTCGCCGTCTGAACTGGCGGCTGCCCGAACGCAGAATTGCGATAACTCCGGTACAGGTAAAACCCTTTGGTGACGCGCCCACACCGGTCTTCGGGCCGAAGTTGGCATGGAGAAACTCCGCGGTGGCGATGAAGCCGGATGAATCCAGCTTTAGTGGGGCGGCTGAGTGGAATCTGTCAATACCCGGTTCTTCCCTGAACGGTCTGAGCGATATTTATCTGACGATGAAGTATCGTGGAGATGTGGCGCGATTGATGAAGGGTGATCGCCTGCTCTCCGACAATTTTTACAACGGCTCCGAGTGGCGGGTAGGACTAAAGCGGTTTCTTGATGGGTCCGCTGCGCAAACATTCAGATTGCAGATTTTGCCTTTAGGCAAAGAGCCACCCATTTTCTTTGAGCCTGGAACCGCTCCTGCCCCTGACAAAAATGGGAGAGCGGGGTCTCTGCAATCCATTGTGGCGGAGCCTGAATACGAATTGGATTTGCACAATTGAGGCTTGCCGTATCGACGGTATTTATCGGCTGTATTTGTGTACGTTCTGCGCCGGCGCGCGAATTCGTCTCATAGCGCGTGATCGGGCAAGCTGTTCTGCTTTGCGTGGTTAGTATTCCATTAGGGAACCTCTGCACAAGTCTGCAAGCCGCGTGATTCTTGGATAAACTATAGGCATGAAGCAGATGGCGCGTTTTCAGCAGACGTTTGCCTCGCAGGCGAGTTTTGAGAAGCATGGGCGCAAAAGCAAGCGGGAGCTGTTTCTTGACCAGATGAACCAGGTGGTTCCGTGGGCCGAGTTACAGGCGTTGGTCGAGCCCGCTTATCCCAGGGCGGGCAACGGTCGTCAGCCTGTGGGCCTGGGGATCATGCTGCGGACATATTTTCTTCAGCAGTGGTTCAGCCTCTCCGACCCCGGCATGGAAGAGGCCTTTTACGAGTCGCCCGTGCTGCGCCGTTTTGCCGGGGTCGATCTGGGCCTGGCCGCGGCGCCGGATGAAACCACGATCCTTCGCTTCCGACACCTGCTTGAGCGCAACGAGTTATGCGGCCAGATGCTGGACACGGTGAATCGCTATCTGGAGTCGAAGGGCATCCGCATCACGACGGGCACCATGGTGGACGCGACCATTATCAGCGCGCCCTCGTCGACCAAGAACTCCAGCGGCAAGCGCGATCCGGAGATGCATCAGACCAGGAAAGGCAACCAATGGTACTTCGGAGCCAAGGCGCACATCGGCGTGGATAGCAAGGAGACGGTGGTGCATTCGGTGGCGACCACCGCGGCCAGCGTGGCCGACAAACATATGCTGCCCGAGTTATTGCACGGCGAGGAGCGCAAGGTGTGGGGCGATGGCGGTTATCAGGGCCAGAGCGAAACCATCCGCGCCGCCGCGCCGCGGGCGCAGGATATGACTTGCCGGCGGACAAAATACAAGAATTATGTGGATGAAGAAGCCAGACGCAAGAACACGGCTAAGTCGCGAGTTAGAGCCAAAGTCGAGCACCCTTTCCGCATCCTGAAGCGCGTCTTTGGATTTACCCGGCTGCGCTACCGGGGCATCTTCAAAAACCACCAATGGATTTGCGCGGCCTTTGCGCTGGTGAACCTGTACCAACACCGCAACCGGCTGGCCTCACAAGCGGCGTAGTGTCTCTGGAGGCCGGAAAAACCGCCTGCGGAGATCAAAGAGACGAACTGAACCTCGCCGCATTCCCTTGTAAACCGCAGCAAAAGGAGAAAAATGATCGCCGGTCGCCCCCACGCTGCAAAATCACAAACCTGCGCAGAGGTTCCTTAGCTGCCGCGCAGCTACAGCGGTTCTCCAATTGCTATACACCGAAACCGCTACCGCTGTGTGGCTTTTTCCTCAAGAAAAATCCACCTAGCACTTAGCCGGCAAGGTTACATCTATTGGAGAACCGCTCTAGCTCTGACTTCTGCACAGGCAGAGGTTAAATAGAGTTAGTGTGGTGATTCCTAAATGGAATGACTCCTGGAAATGAGCTTTTGAACGAAAGAGGAATAGGTCTGTTCGAGTACCGCGTTAACTACTTGAACTACGGACGGCGTGGCGGAAATTAACAGCCGATTGTGACCTTCTAGCGCTGACCAGGGCAAGGTGTTGACGGTCTCGCAGTGCGGCCAGAGATTCAGAGCTACAGCATTTTCGATTCCGCTCCCTAAAGAAACCTGGATGCTGAGTGGCTTTTCCATAATAATAAGCCACCCTTCACGCTCACCAAACGTCAACTGGTGAATCGAAAATGCTTTAATTGTTCGCAGCCCATTATCTGGCGTAAGCTGCAGTAGAAGCCGTTTTGTGAAATGGGGAGGCTGGAATCCAGCCTCCCCATTTGTTTTCTTGCCGTCGGTTTTGTTTTAGAACGTCAGCTTGAGAGCGCCCTGCATCACGCGTGGCGGAATGTTGCCCACGTTTCCGATCAGTCCGTAGTTACCCCAGCCGACCGTGTTGCCGTAGTCGCCTGTGGGGTTGCCGAAACTGGGATGGTTGGTAGCATTGAATGCCTCCCAGCGGAATTGCAGTTTCGTACCTTCCGCCAGACTCCAACTCTTCATAATCGCCGAGTCAACACCGAACTCCCTCGGTCCGTAGATGAGGTTCTTGGCGCTGTCGCCGAAAGTGGCAGAGGCGTTATTGGCGAAGGCCGCGGTGTTGAAGTAGCCCTTCGTAGCCCAATCCCGGTGGCTACCCTTTCCAACATTGAAAGATTGCCCGCCAACAACGTCGGCGCGGTCCAGATACTGCATCGAGCCGGAGTCATTCTGACCCCAATCGAGGCCGCTGGCAAAGACCGAGAAAGGGTTCCCGGTCTGGTAGGTGATGATGCTGCTCAATTCCCATCCGCCGACCGTTTCTTGCATCAGCCTGCCCTTCGATTTGAGACTCGGCGCCTGATAGATGAAGTTGCTGACCCAGTTCCAGGGCATGCTCATGGCAGAGTTCCCACGATTCCAGTTCATGTTGAAGGGATTTCCCAAGAGGGGATTTCCAAAGGAAACATTGCTGGAGCTGGCTGTGTCAATGGACTTGGCCCAGGTGAAGCTGGATTGCACCTGGAAGCCGCGCGACATATGGCGCTCGAAGCTGGCCTGCATCGAGTTGTAGCTCGACGTGCCGTTGCTCTTGTCTTGAAGAATCTGATTGAAGGCCGAGTACGGACGCGAATAACAGCCCTTGGCTTCCTGATTGTAGTTGGGGCTGCTGGTGGTGCAGGCGCCAGTGGTTTGGATCGCGGCATTCTGGTCGACAGCGACGCTCTGATGGTAGGATTCGCTGCCCACGTATGCGAGACGGAAAACCATTGACGAGCCAATCTGCTGCTCGGCCGATAGGTTCCAGCTTTGCGTCATACCCAGCTTGAAGTCGCGGGCGAAGGACTGCTCCAGCGAGGTACCGGCGCTGGTAAATGTCGAGCTTGCCGACGGTTTATACGAGACCGAGGCGAAGGGCGGGAAGGGGCTGCTCAACGTAGGCGCGTTGTTGCTGGCCCACGGAGAACTGAAGTTCAACGAACCGGTAATCGCCTGATCCGCGCCAACTGTGCAACCTGTCGCGCAGCCATTTCCCGTAAAGTCGAAGGTGGGGCTGAAGGGCGCGATATCCGCAGCATGATTATAGGTGGAGTACTCGAGCGGCCCAGAGAAGATGCCGAAACCGGCGTGGAAGACGGTCTTGGGCGCGAACGACGGTTGCCATGCCATGCCCAGACGCGGTTCCCAGTAGCCGTTTGAATCCGGCATCAGCGTGGCAGACATTCCGGTGTCTCCGGGGAAAATCAGGCCGATCGGAGCGTTGGGAAAGACTGTGCTCTGCTGACCCGCGACGAAAGCCGCGCCGCGGCCGCCCGCCGATGTCGGCGCGAAGTTCGGATCCCAGCGCAGGCCGAGATTGACAGTGAGGTTCTGGCGCAGCTTCCAATCATCCTGGAAGTAGGGAGCAAATTGCCATCCGGAGACACTGGCGATTTCGCCCGCACCCTGCTTGTACTCGTGCATATAGCCGAGCAGAAAATCCACCATGCCGTTGCCCGTATATGCGCCGGTGAAGGTCACTTCCGGATGCGTGGGATACTGTGTGTATTCCTCGGCAAATTGGTGCATCATCTGTACGCCACCGGCAAGTGTATGCCGGCCCTTCGTCTTCTGCACCGTATCGGTCAAGCCCAGTGTGTTGCGCACCTCCTGCGATGGCTCGGTCCAGCCGCCGCGGATGTTATTGCTGTCACCGGTGACGGTAAAGCCCTCCATGTAGCACTGCCCAGCCAGCTCGGTGACGTTGATATAGCGAGAGAGGCACATTGCCTGATTGTTGCTATCGACCACCGCTGCCTGATTGTGCGCGCTCTGCTCATTCCAGAAGGCAGAGACCGTATTGACCATGGTCGGATTGATCGTCCAGGTATGTGTCAGGACGTCATTGAAGTAGAACATCTTCTCCTGCAGGCCATAGGTCCAGCTTTGGTCGTTGATCACCGAAAGCATGTCGCCGGGGGTATCGGACGAAGGCGCGGTCATGTAGTCGGTAAACGAGCGCAGGCTCAACTGCTGCGTCGGAGAGAGGCTGTAGTCGATTCGGCCTGTGTACTCATCCAGGTGATTCCGCGCGGCCGCTTCAGCGTAGTACATCGTTCCATCGGCAGCTTGGGTAACGCTGCTGGAGTGTCCAGGTAAGCCGGTTTCGGTGATCGTCACCGCCGCTGGATTCAGCTTGGCAACATTGGTATCCAATTGATTGGCAACGCCATTCACGGTGTGAAACGGTCCGTTGAGGTTTGTAACGCCAGCCGTCGAGGCCAGGCCGCTGAAGTCTCCATTCAGCATGGCTGCGGTTGGCGTGTTGGTCTTCAGGTCCGTGGCGGCAGTAACCAGTCGGGTTCCCTGGTAGTTGCCAAAGAAGAAAAGCTTGTCTTTCTTGATCGGTCCGCCGGCAAATGCGCCGAACTGATTGCGCTTCAGCGGATCGACCTCATGGCTGAACCAGTCGGCTCCGTTCAGGTCGTTGTTGCGGACAAACCAGAATGCTCCGCCGTGAAAGCTGTTACTGCCGGATTTGGTGGCGATACTGACTACCGCGCCGGGCGAGAAGCCGTATTGCGCGCTGAAGTTGTTGGAGATGACCTTGAACTCCTGCGTAGCATCAGCATTCGGGAAGGGCGCGGTCAGGCCGGTGTAATTGTCCATGTTGGAGACGCCGTCGAGCATGTAGAAGGTGCTGCCCTGGCGTCCGCCATTGGAGGAAGCGCCAGTCTCGGTAGAAAACGAAAAGCCGGTCTGGATGCCCTCGCCGCCATGCTGGATGACATTTGAGGTGCCAGGCGCCAACAGAACCAGCGAGGAGGGATCACGGCCATTCAGCGGCAGTTCCGCTATTGCGGCTTCGCCGACCGTAGTGCCCAGCTCGGCCGACGAGGTGTTGATCAGCTCCGCGTCAGCATTGACAGAGACTGTCTCTGCCTTGCCGGAAGCGATCTTGAGGTGCACATCCTGCGTCGCGGCCAGATCAACAGTCAGAACGATGCCCTTCTGCTGATAAACGTCAAAGCCGGATGCGCTGATCGACAACGTGTATTTGCCGATAGGCAGCGGCTTGAGCAGGTAGAGTCCAATGGCGTTGCTCTTCACCGTTTGGGTGAAGTTGGTGTCAATGTTGGTTGCCGTTATGGTAGCCCCGGGCAGCGCAGCGCCGGTGGGATCCGTGACGGCTCCAGTCAGGCTCGCACTGGTGCCCTGGCCGATGGCGCAGACCGCCGCGGCGGCCAGCAGCACCATAGTCAGCACCCTACAGGCACGAGAGAGAGAAGACAGCGTGAATCGGGTAGTTCGCATCGATTGCCTCCAGCAATACGCGATGTTGAATTCTAGCGGAGGCGTCAGGGCCTGGGCTGGAATCGTTTACATTTCTTCGTTAGCGGTTACCGTTGTTCTCCGCCATTCTTGTGCGTTCCTGCTTCGGGAAACGCGATTCTGTAAATCTTCGCGCGGGTTCAGCTGTTCTCCAGTTGCTATAAAGTGAATCCGCAACCGCCAAGTGACTTTTTTCCTCAAGAAAAAGACCCCTTGCACGATGCTTGAAACACCACGGAAACTGGAGAACAGCTCTTCAAGCCCACTTCTCCAAAGCAAATGAATTGTAGGCGCGCGTTACAACGACGCGAATCCGACGAAAGTCGGATCATGGAAGAAATATTTTTTGCGTCATTCAAAAGGGGTAAAATGCGGCCAATAATTTTCTTTTCTTAGAGATGCACAAGGCCGCGCTGGAGCGCGGTCACTACCGCCTGGGTGCGGTCGCTGGCGTTCAATCTCATCAGGATCACGCTGACATGGCATTTAACCGTGGCTTCGGTAATGCCCAGTTCCACGGCAATTTCCTTATTTGACCTGCCCTTGGCCACCAGTCCCAACACCTGCCGCTCGCGTGCACTCAGCTTGGAGTCCGGGGTCCGCGCGGCCAGAGCCTGCGACATCGGCGGCGGCAGATAGCGTCCGCCGGCATGGACCCGGCGCACCGCATCCACCAGCATTTCCTGCGGTAGCCCCTTCACCAGGTAGCCGCTGGCCCCAGCCTCCATCGCCTGATGAATATCCTCGTCCCCCTCGTAGGTGGTCAGCACAATGAAGCGCGATTCCGGCACTTTGAGGCGAATGCGGCGAATGGTCTCGACGCCGCCGATACCGGGCAAGCGCAGATCCATCAGCGTCACATCGGGCTTGAGCGCGGCATGTTGTCCAATCGCCTCTTCGCCACTACAGGCCTGGCCGACACATACCATCTCCTTGGACGAGGAGATCAGCGCCGCAATGCCCATCCGCATAATCGGGTGATCGTCCACGATAAGTATCCGTATAGGGGTCATCAGGCCCGAATTATAGATGTTTGTAAGTATCCTTGTCGCAGTGCGCATCTTGGACAGGTGGATTAACTGGAGAGCCTGACCCGCGGTACCGTGATCCTCAGCCGTGTTCCCTGTTGCGGTTTGCTGTCGATTTCTACTTCTCCGCCCAGCCGTTGCACTCGTTCGCGAACCCCTTGCAGGCCATAGTGGCCTCCCACAGGTAGAACCGCAGGATTGAAGCCCGCCCCATCGTCTGCCAGAATCATCTCCAGAGTTTTTGAGGAGAAATGCAGTTCCGCGAGCACCTCCTGCGGATGGCCGTGCAACACCGCATTAAACATCCCCTCCCGCGCTACCATCACCAATTCATGGGTAGGTTGCTGAGCGATGGGAAATGTCTTTCCATAAGAGTGGCAAAGCACGCGAACTCCATACTCCCGGCTCAGCCTTTCGGACATCTGTTGCAGGCAACTGGCCAGGTCGTTTGGCGCCTGCTCTCCTCCACGTAAATTCCAGACTGCCTGTCGCGCCTCGTCGATGGTTGCGCGAATTTGCGTACTCGCGAATTCAATCAGGTGCTGTCGCGATTCACTGTCTCCGGCATCCCGGCTTGAAGCGGCCTCCAGCATCGCCGAGACACCGGCACAGCCCTGAATCAGCGTATCGTGCATCTCGCGCGCCAGACGCGTGCGTTCAGCCAGCACCGCTTCAAACCTTCCGCGCACCTGCTTCATCCTGACCTGGTAGGCCAGCATTGAGATAACTCCCACGGCCAGAAGGCAGAGCGCGATAAACCACGGTGTGCGGTAGAAATAGGGCGCTTTAATCAGAACGATTGAAGCGCGTGCCACATGATCCGGATGGTCCGTCTCCCAGGCCTCCAGCAGAAAGGTGTATTGACCGGAGGGAAGATTGGTATAGGTTGCCAGCCGTTGCAGCGCATTTGCGTAAGTCCACCCGCTATCATATCCGTCCAGTTTGTAACGGAAGCGAAGTCCGTCCTGCGCTCTGAGCAATATCGGCTCGTATGCAATCTCGATGCGGTCGCTGGCCGCATTCATGCTAAGATTTTCAGCCAGTGGCGCCGGGCGGCCATCGATAGTAACCGCGTCGATATTCAAACTGGAAAAGTAAGGATGTTCCAGCTCATTGGCGCGAATGCTCCAGAGTCCCTGGCTGGTAGGAAACCATGCTTCACCAGTATTCGTGAGCGCGCCCGCCGGTTGCGTGCCGCCGTAAAACTGCGCAGGCTTGCCGCCCTCATTGGCGCGAAAAATGCTCAATGAAAGCAGTTGCTGCTTGTTGCTGGCCTGCGCATCCAGGTCGGCCCGATTCAGTAACATCACCCCGGAAGGGCCGCTGAACCAGAAGTGGCCGTGCTTGTCTTCGAGAATCGAATAGATGCTGTCGCTGGCCAGCCCATTGGCCGTTGTGTAGTGGGATAGCTGGCCATCGCGATATCGATAGAGTCCATGCGCGCGTGTGCCGATCCAGACCCCTCCATCCGTGTCCTGGTGCAATGCCCAGACCTTTTCATCGCTCAGAGCGGCGGTCAATTCATCGTGAATGAAGGCTCCGTTTTTATATTTGCTCAGCCCGTGTTCAGTTCCAATCCAGACAGTCCCATCGCGCCCCTCCAGCAAAGATCGGATGCTGTTATAGGCCAGACCATTTTGAATCGTGAAGTTATGAAATTTTCCACGGTCCAGAGTGCTGACACCGTTATCCGTGCCGATCCAAAGATTGCCGTTCCTGGTTTCCAGAAAGACGCGTACAAAATTATTTACCAGTCCTTCGCGCGCAGTGAAGCTGGTGTTTCCATGGGCCGAGAGATGAAAGACGCCGCTGCCGTCGGTTCCAATCCACAGTGAGCCATCGCGCCCGCGCAGCACATTGCGCACACGAACGTTCGGCAACTCGCGAAATCTGAGCGGTGATGCGTTTCCACCCTGCACATGCACCAGCTGATTCGATGCCGCCCACAGTGAGCCATCCGTATCCAGAGCAACGGTGCCAAAATCGGAGTCCGCAGCCTCTGACAACTGCAGCACGCGCACCGGCGTTCGGCTCAGCCGCATCATCCCTGCCTGGGTTCCCAGCCACAGATTGTGGTCGGTATCAGAAAAAATTGCGAGCACCGTATTGCTGATCAAAGGCGCAGGCGCTTTGAGGCGGGTGACAGAATTACCGCGAATTCTGAAAATGCCTTCGCCGATGGCCCCGGCCCATAACTCTCCGCTGGGCGTCTCGCGCAGAGACCGGATGGTTCCCATCACTCCCGGCACCGGCTCAAAGCGGTCGCGGTCGGGCGGCATTCGATATAGCCCTCCAACCGTCCCCACCCAGAGAACCCCATCTGAGGTTTGCAGCAGCGATTTCACCTTATTCTTGCTATCGTTGCCGGGCAGTGAATACTCATGCGCCTGGCCGTCTTTGAGCGAATAGATGCGCGATCCACCGACCCAGATGCGGCCAGTTCGGTCTTCCAACACCGCGTGAACATTGAAGACGGGCAATCCCAATGGTTTATCTGCACGCTCCAGGTGGCCATTTTTCGCCCAGAAAAGTCCGTCGTCGGTGGCCACCCAGAGTTGGCCGCTATGGTCCTCGGCCAGTGCGCGCACAAAGTTGGCGGTGTCGCCTTCGGCGGCAGGATAAGCGCGAAATACACCGTTTTTCCATTCGATGAGTCCGCTGCCGTCCGTACCGATCCACAGGCGTCCGTCGCGAGCAGCAAGAAGGCAAAAAACGCTGTTCTCTCCAAAAGCAGGAGAACTCTCATGCGAGAACAAATGGAAGCGTGCTCCATCAAAGCGCAACAGCCCGCCACTGGTGCCCACCCACAGATAGCCATCCGCGCTCTGTGCGAAGGCTTGCACGGTTTCCTCCGGCAAGCCATCCTGAGACTGCCACGACCGCATCGTGTAGTTCCACTCACCGCTATTGGCAGTGAGCGAGTCAGCGGGTAACTGCTGCGCCTGAACAGTTGCAGCCGACAGTGCAAGCATCCCGCAGATTGCCAGCAGGCATTTGAACTGTAGAGGCCCGGTGGAAAACAAACTTCCCGGCTGCCGCATAGAAATCCCCTTGAGCACTCCAGCATAGTCCAAGCGCGGACCTCTAAATCTTTTGCAAATTCGCGAACTTCTCCATCAGCTTTTTCATTCCGTGACGAGTGAACATCACGGTCAACTTCGCGTCTTCGCCCTCGCCTTCGCGGATGAGAACCGTTCCTTCGCCGTATTTGGCGTGGCGAACGCGCTGGCCTTTTTTCATCTCCACCTGAGGAGCGGATGGGGAAGCATTTGAAGGACGAACAAGCGATCCGGGCCTGCCGTGGCCGGATTGTCCGCCGAAAAAACGCGCAATATTGTCGATGGACTCGGGCTGAGGCGGTGCCTCCGCACTCTCGTCTCCTGGGGCAGCGCTGTGGCTGGTCGGGACAGGCTTGTTGCGCGACGTCATCCACGAAGCAACAAACGGCTTTGATGACGAGCCGCTTGCAACGCGCCCGCTTGTTCCGGTCGCGGCCCTCGGCGCGTCCTGGCTCTCATCCTCGTAGTTGTAGTGCTGGCTGGCGAAGTCGCCGTCCTGGCCGGCGCGCCGTGTTGTGCCGTATCTTGAACCATACGTATTCGGATAGCCCGGCGTAGACCATGCCGGACTGCGGCCGCTCAAATTTTCGACGAGTTGACTGGGAACCTCTTCGAGAAACCGCGAGGGCACGCTCATCTCCGGAGCGTCATTGCCGTAGCGGCGGCGATAATGCGCGCGGGTCAGAATCAGCGTGTTCATCGCCCGCGTCATGCCTACGTAGCAGAGGCGCCGCTCCTCTTCCAGCTCTTCGGGATTGTTCAGCGTTCTAGAGTGCGGGAAGAGTCCCTCTTCAAGTCCTGCAAGAAATACGAGCGGAAACTCCAGTCCCTTTGCGGCGTGCAATGTCATCAGCGTAACGCGCGCGTCAGGGTCGAACTGGTCCGTATCCGACGCCAGCGCCGCATGGTCCAGAAACTCCGCCAGCGTTTCGCCGCGGGCCTCGGCATCATGCGCCGCATTGGCCAGTTCCTTCAGGTTTTCAATGCGGCTGAAGGCCTCTGGCGATCCCTCGGTTTCTAGAGCCTTGATATACCCGGTGCGGTCGATAATGACGCGGATCAGCTCCGGCAGCGTAGCCGCATCCCCCGGCGCGCGAAAAGCGGCGCTTCCGCGCTCTTGATCATCTTTTGCAACTTCTTCGGGGTCCGACTCAAAATCCGGATCGGGTTGCGTCGGCGGCTTTACTTCCTTCGGCATCGTCAGAAACGGCTTGGCGGAAACGCTGGCCGCAAACGGCGAAAAGCTACTTGCATCAAGCAATGAAAGCTGCGGCTCTCCGCATCGCTGCCAAAATCAAAACTCGCTACGGAATCAGCGCTGGCCGCGTCAGCCGCGTCGCTCTCCGCAGCGCCAAACTCAAAGCCTGTATCCGCGTCTGCCTCTAGCGGCGACATCCGCCGAGAGCTTCTCGGCAAAGTCCGGGTCCATCATCCCTTGAGCGTCTAGAATCAACTGCCGGAAAGACTCAATCGCCATCAGCGCGCGCGTGGGAATCAGCCGGTTCTGAATCGCCGCGCCGATCGCATCCCAGGTCGACGCGCCGGTCTCCAGAGCAAGCCGCTCCAGCGTCTCCAAAGTCGTTTTGCCAATGCCGCGCACCGGCGTATTAATTACCCGTTGCAAGGCCATCGAGTCATGCGGGTTACGCACCATCCTTAGATAGCTGAGCAGGTCCTTGATCTCCGCGCGCTCGTAAAAGCTGAAACCGCCCACCATCGTATAGCGAATGTTATACCGCCGCAGCGCCTCTTCCACCAACCGCGATTGTGAGTTAGTGCGATAGAGAACAGCACAATGAGCGGTGTCGGTCTCCGCGCCGGCCTCGCGCAAAAACTTCTGTATCCGGTCGGCGATAAACAGCGCTTCGTTTTCGCCGTCGGGAGCTTCGTAATAGCCGATCAGGCTGCCGCCTTGCCGGTCGGTCCAGAGCTTTTTCCCTTTGCGCCGCAGGTTATTCGCGACCACAGCGCCCGCGCCTTCCAGAATGATCTGCGTCGAGCGGTAATTCTGCTCCAGGCGTACAATCTTTGCGTTAGGAAAGTCCTTCTCAAACTCCAGAATGTTGCGAATATCCGCTCCGCGCCAGGAATAAATGCTCTGGTCCTCGTCGCCCACCGCGCAGACATTCTTGTGCTCCCCGGCCAGCAGCTTCATCAGCTCGTACTGCGGGCGGTTCGTGTCCTGATACTCATCCACCAGCAGATAGCGATAGCGCCGCTGGTAGCGCTCACGGGTCTCGGCAGAAACCTTCAGCAGCCGCGCCGCCTCCAGCAGCAGGTCGTCAAAGTCCATCGCATTGTTCTTGCGCAGCTCGGCCTTGTATCCCTGATAGATATGGGCGATGCGCTCGCTGTTCGGGTCCTTCGATCCGAGATAATACTCCTGCGGATCGACCATGTGGTTCTTGGCCCAACTGATTTTGCCCAGCACGGTGCGCGGCGTAAGCTGCTTCGTGTCCAGCCCCATGCGCCGCATGATCTGCTTCACGATCCCCTGCTGGTCGTTCTCGTCGTAGATGGCAAAATCGCGGGTCAGCCCCTCTTTACCCACCTTGAGCGCTTCAATATCGCGGCGGAGAATGCGCACGCAGAGCGAGTGGAAGGTAGCGATCAAGGGCTTGGCCAGCGAGGAGTGGCCCATCAGCCGCTCCACGCGCTCGCCCATCTCCTTGGCCGCCTTGTTGGTAAAAGTCACGGCCAGAATCGCGTCCGGCGCAACGCCTTTTTCGCGCACCAGCCAGGCAATGCGGCTGGTAATCACCCGCGTCTTGCCCGACCCTGCCCCAGCCAGAATCAGCAGCGGACCCTCGGTAACTTCAACGGCGGCGCGCTGTTCGGGATTCAGTTTGTCGATAAGCTGTTGCAAGGCGCGCGTCCGGCGGGAAATGTCCTTCTCTCAGTGTACCGTTCAAAGAAGAAGAGCGCTGGACGCTAATTTCTTGCCACGAAATGCAGTGAAAATATACAAAATGTCTAAAATGATTATTTTGCTTATTTTAGACATTTTATCCATTTCGAAGTAGAATCGAAGTATGACCGAGATCTCCGCCACGCAAGCCAAGCAGCAGTTCGCTGCGCTGCTCGAAGCCGCGCAGAGAGGACCAGTTCGCATTCAGCGCCACCAGCGCGATGTAGCCGTGTTGGTCTCAGCGGAAGAGTTCGAGAATATCCGCAGGCTGCGCGCCGAAGAATTGATCCGATTGACCGAACAGACCAGCAGGTATGCCGCGTCCCAGGGGTTAACCGATGAACTGCTTGATCAACTGCTGGCAGATGATGAGTGAGACAGCGAATCGTCATCGATACGAATGTCTATGTAAGCCGTTTGCTGCGTGAGGCTTCAACGCCGGGCCGGGCTGTGGCGCGGGCATGGAGAGAGGCCATTCCTCTGCTCTCAATTGCAACATGGCAGGAATTGCGGGCGGTACTGGCTCGTGAAAAGCTTGCTCGCTACATTCAGCCTGGACAACTTGAGCCATATTTGTCGCAGGTATGGAAATTTGCCGAGCCAGTGAAGATTCCTTCTCCCATCCGCGCCTGCCGCGACCCGCGCGACGATAAATTTCTTGAAGTCGCCGTGCATGGCCGCGCCGATCTGATCCTCTCCGGCGATGCAGATTTGCTTGCCCTCTATCCCTTTCGCGGGATCGCGATTGTCACTCCGGCAGAGTTTCTCGATTCCAAATAGTTCGGTGCTTCGCACGGTATTCTGAAATCCAATGACAAGCAGTAAAGAAATCCGCCGCGTAGCCGTTTATTGCGGCTCCACATTCGGAAACAACCCCGCCTATCTGGCCGAGGCGCAGGCGCTGGGTGCGGCCATTGCCGCTGCCGGGCTGGGCATGGTTTATGGCGGAGCCTCCGTCGGCCTGATGGGCGCAGTAGCCGATGCTGCGCTCTCTGGTGGAGCGGAAGTCATCGGCGTGCTGCCCGCGGTGCTGAATGCCCGCGAGATCGGCCACGCCGGACTCACGCGCCTGGAGCGGGTTCCGACTATGCACCAGCGCAAGGCCCGCATGGCCGAGCTGGCCGACGCCTTCCTCGTTCTCCCCGGCGGCTACGGAACCCTCGAAGAACTCCTCGAAGCCGTCACCTGGGCGCAGTTGCGCATCCACGCCAAGCCGGTGATCTTAATCAACACTGCCGGCTACTGGAATGGACTCCTCGCATTCCTCGATTCAATGGTCGCCGCAGGCTTCCTCAAGCCGGCGAACCGCGCGCTGCTGCGAGTGGCTGCGAATGCGGTCGAGGCAGTGGGTATCCTGGTTGATGGGAGTCGTTGAATATCTGCCACGCGATTTTTGGAACTTTGCTCGGGCGGCGAACGTAGGGGAATTGCAGGAGGCCTCGCCATGATCGACCGGCACAACCGTTTTAGAATTCTTGTGGCTTCAGCGTTCGGCCTGCCGATTGGGGCATTCGCCGCCTCCGTGGTCTGGCTGGTGGTTCCCGAGGTGCTGCGGGTGGTGGTTCGGTCCGTAGTGGAGAGCGTTGTGGCTAAATAGCCGCAAGCGGGTTTCACTCGACAGTAAGGTTCTCAAGAAAGAAATCGAAATCCTTCAGGGCTGGCGCTTCGATAGATGCCGCTGTATCCAGCAAGACGAGGTAGAAGAGATTTCCGGGCATGCGCTGCTGTGTCTGGGCGAACTTGAATGTCTCCGGTCCCTCTTTCCCCTCTTGATGATGAAGCGAGGAGGGGTACTCAAAGAGAAGACCTGGGAATGCGGGTGGCTGGGCGTCGCACATTATAGATTCGGCAAGTAAATACTGATACTTTATGTCGATAACTTCATCTAATGGAGTATGGACCGAGCGGATGCACGCAAGTTATCTCCAGAGGCACAGCATGAACGGCGCCGACAGGTCGTTCGCGCCTTCAATCGTGGCGTGAATCGTCGTCAGGTGGCTCGCGATCTCGGCTTGAGCTATTCATCGGTGCGCATGATTGTCAACCGCTTCAAGCAAGATGGCCTGCGCGGCATCGATTCTGGCCGTCGCGGTCGTCCGGCAGGAAGTTGCCGCACGCTCACAGCCGAGCAGGAAGAACTGATTCAGCGTCTCATCTGTGACAAGCGCCCGGAGCAATTCAAACTCGACTTCGCGCTGTGGACGCGCGCCGCCGTCATGTTGCTGATTGAGCGCGAGAGCGGCGTTCGTCTTCCCGTACGCAGCGTGGGCGAGTATCTCAAACGCTGGGGATTCACGCCGCAAAGGCCCATCCGCCGCGCCTATGAGAAGTCACCTGTGGCGGTGCAGAAGTGGCTCGATGAAACCTATCCCGAGATTAAGCAACGCGCCCAAGAAGAAGAGGCGGAGATCCATTGGGGCGATGAGACCGCAGTGATCAACACCGACGTTCGCGGTCGCGGCTACGTGCCCAAGGGAGAGACTCCGGTGGCGTATGTGGTTGGCGGCACGCGGCAGAAGTTATCGATGATTTCAACTGTAACCAATCAGGGAAAAACCAGTTGGATGATCATCGACGGCAACTTCAACCATCTGCGACTGATCGAGTTCTTCGAGGCGCTCATCAAGCAGACAGGGCGCAAGGTCTTTCTGGTGCTCGATAACTTGGGTGTGCATCACTGTAAGCCGGTCAAGGAGTGGTTGGCAGCGCACGTCAAGCAAATCGAAGTCTTCAGTTCTGCCCAGTTACTCGCCAGAACTGAATCCAGACGAACGGCTCAATGGAGACTTGAAACAAGTTATCGAGACGCGCGTGCCATGCCGGACAAAAGACAAGTTGCGCAATGCGGCGACGGATCACATGACGGCAATCGAAAAGAATCCCGACAGAATCAAATCCTTCTTCAAAGACCCAATCACCGCCTATGCCGCGTGACAGTATTTTGTTGCCGAATCAATAAGCTAAGGCGGGTGCAGGCGCTTCAAGGGCTGGGTCTGCGCACCTGACGCCATTGCAACGGTTTGATTGCCAAGGTTTGCATCAATAATTCCCCTGAATGGAGAACACAATGGCTGAAGCGGTAATTTATGCAGTTGAGGGCGATCAGCTTTTCCGCTACCTCGACAATGGACAGGGCGACATTGGCCCCGGAACGATCATCGGAACAGGTGGCTGGTCGCAGTTTACAAGTCTGTTCTCAGGCGTCGTCGGCGAGATTTTCGCCCTGACTGCGGATGGCAAAATCAAGCGCTACTTCGACAAGGGAGGCCCCGATATCGGGACTGGCGCTTTCATCGGTAATGCGGGATGGACGCAGTTCTCATCCGTCTTTTACGGTGGCAATAATCTGATTCAGGCGATTACTCCCGACGGCAAACTCCGGCAGTACATCGTCAATGGCGACGCTGATATGGGCCCAGGAGTTCAGATCGGCGGCGGTGGCTGGCAGAATGTAAAAGTAATCCACTGAGGCTCTCCGAAAACCCTTACTGAACAATGCCTCATTCTCTATGACGCGGGAAGGGGTTTCTATACATCCTCCTTCCCGCACCCTGGTTGTCAGCAGTCCGAGTCCGACCTTGCGTCGGCTAGCAAGCCTCCGGCCCGATCTACTCGTCGCAAATCTTGCAGAATGCAAATACCATTTCCAACTTCGTGCATTGAATTCTTGCGCGTTTCGACGTATGATAACGATGCAGACGAATTTGTCCGTCCTATTGTCGTGGGTTTGCCGGCTGGCGGAGAGAGGAGTGGGCTTACAGCCCACTTTTTATTTGCGGAAAATTCCCTGCTTCTGGACCGATTTTTAACGGAACTCCGCCGCCTGTTTGCAGTTGGGTTGGCAGACAAAATCTCTCCTGAATTCAATGAGATGCGGGGATAAAATCCCTGAGAAAAGCCGCTTCGGACGGCGTGGAATCGATGGCAGTCAAGCTGGACGAAATTCGGGTCGCTGCGCAGCGGGTAGCCGCCTCACATGGGCTGGATGTGGTGGAGATCGAGTTCACCGGCCCGGCAAAAGAACGGGTTCTGCGCGTTTTCCTCGAAAAAAATGCCGAGGGACGTGAACGGCTGAAGACGGCAATTCTGGCCAGCGTGTCCGGGGTTGGGACAGGTGAGGCTGAGAATTCCGAGTCTGAACTGAGCGACGAGGGACACGAATCTCTCCCTGAACGGTTGCTGAAGGACGCAAAGGCGGGAACGCTGAGCGCCAATCAGCTTTCCGGCATTACCCATGAGGATTGCGTGGCTTTCAGCCGGGATTTTGGCGTGCTGCTGGATGTGGAAGATTTGATTCCCGACGCCGAGTACACGCTGGAGGCCAGTTCGCCCGGCCTCGATCGCAAGCTGACCAAGGCGGCGGATTTCGAGCGGTTTGTTGGCTCCCTGGTGAAGGTGCAGAGTTTTGAGCCGGTCAAAAATAACCGGCACTGGCAGGGGCGGCTGGCAGCAGCAAACAAAGAAACGATCACGCTGGATTTGAATGCAGTGAAGCAGAACAGCAAGAGCCGGAAGGCCGGTGTAAGCACGGTGGAGATTGCGCTGAGCAATGTCGAGAAGGCGCAGCTGATTCCGGAGATATAGAGAAACAGGGACTTAGGGACTAGGGGCTAGACACCGCAGAGCAAGCATCGCGGATCTAAGTCCGGCCAGTGTGCGGTGGACTTAGTCCCTGGCCCCTAAGTCCCTAGTCCCAACGACAAGCGAACCGGCGCGGCCCGCAAGGGCTTTTGCCAAATAAAAAGTACCGCCGTACGCGCAATACACGTAGGCGAAGAACAGAGAGCAAGCAGAGTATGGCGAGCATTTTGTATCAGAGTATTGAGCTGTTGAGCAGCGAAAAGGGCATCGATCCAGGCATCGTGGTTGGCGCTGTTGAGGAGGCCATTGCCCTGGCCACGCGCAAATTCTACAAGACTCAGGAAAACATGCGCGGGGAGCTGGATAAGGAAACCGGCGAGATTCGCGCCTACATCTTCAAGACGGTCGTGCCGGATGAAGAACCCGTCGAAGACCCGCTGAACCAGATCACGCTGACCGAAGCCAAGGCGATCTCACCTGAAGTGGAAGCGGGCAGCGAGTTGCGCTTTTATCGCGACACCAGCCCGCTGGGACGTATTGCCGCGCAGTTGGCCAAGCAGGTGATCTTTCAGAAGGTCCGTGAGGCGGAGCGCGATACAGTTTTCCTCGAGTATGCGCATCGCGAAAAGGAAGTGCTGAACGCGACGGTGAAGCGGATTGAAGGCCAGGACATTATCTATGACCTGGGCAAGGCCGAGGCGCGTTGCCCCAAACGGGAGCAGTCGCGGCTGGAGCAGTTCTCAATCGGTGAGCGGGTACGGGTGGTTCTGCTCAAAGTAGACCGCGCCGCCAAGGGTCCGCAAGTGATTGTTTCGCGCGCCGCGCCGGAGCTGGTTTCAAACCTCTTCCAATCTGAGGTTCCCGAGATTTACGACAACACGGTGGTGATTCGCGCCATTGCGCGCGAGGCGGGCGAGCGCACCAAGATTGCCGTCCAGTCGCGCGACAAGGACGTTGACCCGGTGGGCGCGTGCGTAGGTATGAAGGGCATGCGTGTGCAGTCGATCATTCGCGAGCTACGCGGCGAAAAGATTGACATCATCGAGTACAGCGAGGAGATTACGACCTTTGCCGAGAAGGCTTTGCAGCCGGCCAAGGTGAGCCGCGTTTCGATTACCGATCTCGCTGAAAAGCAGCTCGAAGTGATTGTCGATGACACGCAGCTTTCGCTGGCGATTGGCAAAAAGGGGCAGAATGTGCGCCTGGCCGCGAAGCTGCTGGGCTGGAAGATCGATATCAAGAGCGAAGAGGAGAAGCGCCAGGAGGTCGAGCAGCAGATGCAGGCCTTTAGTGGCGGCCCTTCAACGCCGATTGAGCAGGTTACCGAGCTGGGCGAAGGGATTATCCAGAAGCTGGTTGCGGCGGGCATTACCACCGTTGAGGGCCTGGCCGATATGACGCCCGAGCAACTGGAAGAGATTCCGGGCATCGGCGAAAAAACTCTGGAGCGCATCAGCGTGGCCGTGCGACACTACTTCGGCCAGTTTGAAGAGGGTGAAGCGGGGCATGTTCCGGCTGCGGCTGAAGCTGGCGCGGCAGAGATCGAGAATGCTCCGGCGGTGGTTGCAGATGCGGAAGCGGGAGCGGAAAACGCTGCCGTGGTTCTTGAAGAATTGGAAAGCATCGATGCGGCAGAGACTGATTCGCAGATTTCAACTGCGGAAGAATCAGTCGTGGAGAACGTTCCCGATGCTGACGCGGCAGAGGAATCCGAAGAGCAGCAGGAGCAGGCGGCTGAAGAGGGCGGCGCGTAAGATGCGCCGCGCTTTTGAAGGCCATTCAGGCGATAATGAAGTTGTGAGCAGCAGCCATTGCCAAGAGGTAGCTATGAGCGACTAAGGGCTTTGGGTAGCAGATTCTGAAAAGAGGCGGATGAGTAAGGTTCGTATCAACGATCTCGCGCGCGAGATGGAAGTCAAGAGCCGGCAGATTCTTGACGTATTGACGGAGTTGGGCCTGGGCGCAGGCAAGACGCACTCCAGTTCGCTGGAGGGTTACGAGGCCGAGAAGGTTCGCGCGCATTTTGAGCGTGGTTCGCGGCCAGGCGGTCAGGGCAGCGGTTCTGCCTCTCGCGGCTCGCAGTCCATTGCGCCCAAGATTGATCTTTCGCATGTTTCCAAGCCTGGCGATGTGATGAAGGCCATACTGGCCAACAAGCAAAAGGAAGAGCAGGCAGCGCGACAGAGCCATTATCCCGTGCGTCCACCAGCGCCGGCTCCGACAGCGCCGCAGGTTGTGGCCAAGCCCGCTGCTCCAGTTGCGGTTGCTCCTCCTCCCGCGGCCGTGAAGCCGGAACCCCGCAGGATTGTACCGCAGCCTCGGCAAGCTCCACCCATCATTGTCACTTCACCGGCTGCACCGGCCATCGCATCTCGCCCGCCGATAAATCCTGTGGTCGCGAAGGCTCCTGTTGGAGCACCGGCGCCGTACCGTCCTGCAGTTGCCGCTGCGCCGCCCGCCGCTCCGGTTGTAATCAAACCACCGGTTTCCGCACCACGCGTGATCGAGCAGCCAGCGTTGAAGGTCAGCCCCGCAATTGAAACGCCAGCCCCAGCCATTGCTGCCGTCGAATCGCCGGTGGTCGAGAGTGTTTCCGCACCGGTTGAACCGCCTGCAGCGAAAATAGAAGCGCCCGTGGTTGAGGTAGCGGTTAGTGAACCCGTTATCGAGATTGAAGCTCCGGCTCCGCCATCTTTAGTTGCCGAAGCTGCGCCTGTTGTAACTCCGACAGAGGACAGGAAGCCCCGCGCGGCGCAGCCAGCCGCTCCTCCTGCACCTCCTGCGCGCCGAGTCGTGATGCCGCAAACGGGACCCCGCCCGGTCTATAAAGCCCCTGTAGTTGTCGCGCCCCCGCCGATGGCAGCAGGCACCGGCAACCAGGCTGGCGGTATCCAACGCGGACGGCCGATCTTTGATCGCCGCCCCACGAACGGCCCGGGCAGTTATCAGCAGCGCCCCGGTTCTGGCCCATCCAGTGGTCCCAGCGGTCCCGGTGGACCTGGTCAGTTTGCAGGTGGCCCACGGCCCAAGCATCCTACGCGCACCACTCCCGGCGGCTACGCTGGAGCGGGCGGTCCCGGTGGCCCAGGAGGTCCAGGCGCACGCCCTGGCTTCGGCGCACGTCCCGGCTTTGGTGGACCGCCTCGCCCTGGATTCGGTGGTCCTCGACCTGGTCCTGGAGGCGCGCCGCCGGCCGGCGAAGCACCACGCCCGCAACGCGCTCCTTCCAAGGGCCGCGGTGGCCGTCAGCAGTATCCCAAGACCAAAGAAGGCCCGATGAAGGGCTTTGTTCCGCCGCCGCGTTACGGCGGACAGCAGTACATGAGCAACGAGCCCTTGCCCATCACCCGTGAGATCACCGTCACGGAAGGCATCAGCGTCAAGGACTTGGCCGAGAAGCTCGACATCCGCGCTAAGGATCTGATCGCCACGCTGCTGATGAAGGGCGTATTCGTTACAGTCAATCAGTCCCTTGATGCTGAAATGGTCAAGGACATGGCGGCTAAATTCGGCGCCGATGCCACGGTCATCAGCTACGAAGAAGAGATCGCCAACCAGTCCATCGAAGAGGTTCTCGAAGCCGACAATACAGGTGAGCTTGAGGTTCCCCGCTCGCCAGTGGTCACCGTCATGGGCCACGTCGATCACGGTAAAACCTCGCTGCTCGACGCGATCCGTGAAACCGATGTTGCAGCGGGCGAGGCAGGCGGCATCACCCAACACATTGGCGCGTACAAGGTGAAGTTCGCCAAGGAAGGGTCCCCGGCCTCCGGGCGCGAGATCGTCTTCCTTGATACTCCGGGTCACGAAGCCTTCACCCGTATGCGCGCCCGCGGCGCAAAGGTCACCGACATTGTTGTGATCGTTGTTGCAGCAGACGATGGCGTCATGCCACAGACGCTCGAAGCCATCGATCACGCCAAGGCAGCAGGTGTACCGATCATTGTGGCTGTTAACAAAATCGATAAGCAGGAGGCCAATCCGGATCGCGTCAAGAAGCAACTGGCGGATCGCGGCCTGATTCCTGAGGAGTGGGCAGGCGCAGGGGATCAGGGCACAGTCTTCGTCGAGGTCAGCGCCAAGAAGCGCAAGAATCTCGACCTTCTGCTGGAAATGATCTGCCTGGTCTCCGACATTCGCGCTCCCAAGGCAACACCGGGACGCAAGGCCGTCGGCACCGTTCTCGAAGCCAAGCTGGATCGTGGCCGTGGCACAGTGGCAACCGTTCTTGTTCAGGATGGAACCCTGCGCCTCAACTCCAGCTACATTGTCGGCAATACCTTTGGCAAAGTCCGCGCCATGTTCGACGACCGCGGACGGGCCATAGAAGAAGCCGGACCCTCGACCCCGGTCGAAGTTCTCGGCCTCGAAGCCATGCCCGACTCCGGCGATACCTTCCTCGTCGTTGCGGATCGCGACAAGGCCAAGGGCATTGCCCAGTACCGCAAGATGAAGGAGCGCGAGGCGCAGTTGGCCAAAAGCTCCCGCGTCTCTCTCGAAGGCCTGGCCGAGCAGATTCGCACCGCAGGCGTCAAAGACCTACCGCTCATCATCAAAGGCGACGTCACCGGCTCAGTAGAAGTGCTGGCCGACTCACTGGTCAAGATGTCTACCGAAAAGGTGCGCGTCAAGGTCATTCACAGCGGCGTCGGGTCGATTACCGAGTCCGATGTTTTGCTAGCCACGGCCTCGAACGCGATCATCATCGGCTTCAACGTGCGCCCCGAGCGCAAGGCCGCTGAGCTTGCGCATCAGGAAGATGTCGAAATTCGTCTGCACTCGATCATCTACGAGTTGCAGGATGAGATGCGTCTGGCGATGATGGGCCTGCTCGAACCCACATTCAAAGAAAACTACCTGGGCAGAGCAGAGGTTATCAACGTCTTCCGCATTCCGAAGGTGGGCACCATCGCCGGCTGCCGTGTGCAGGACGGTGTCATCCGCCGCGACTCAGAGGTCAAGGTCATGCGCGGCGACGAGCAGGTCTTCAAGGGCAAGATCGGTTCGCTCAAGCGCTTCAAGGACGATGCCCGCGAAGTCACCAACGGCATGGAATGCGGCATCGGACTGGGCGGCTTCAACGATCTCAAGGAAGGCGACCTGATCGAGGCCTTCTCCACCGAAAAACTGGCCGCCGACCTCGGCGCGCTGACCTCGGCGAAGGCGTAATTCAACTTAGCTCTACAGTGCCAATGTCCCGCATCTCAGATTGAGAAGCGGGACAATTTGTCTTGATGGCACTACAGAAATTCTTGCGGCCGCTTAGTCAACTACCTGACTAAGCGTGCTCGTTGAATCTCTACTGTGAATTTTGTTGGATTCGCCACCGAATGGTCCAGACCAGAGCGAGGAGAACTTATAAGCAGATTTGGACTCGTCATGTTATTGGCAGTCGCAGGAGCTCTATTAGCGGCAACGCCCCTTAAAGCAACCGCCTGCGAGGGCCATCCCGCAAGCTGATCCGGTCAAGGCTCCCGTGCCTGTGTGTTGTTAATTTCAACGCGTGCCGGGGTTCCTTTCCATTCGAGAATGTTGATCAGCGCCCACGGCGCGCCCGCCAGATCATAGTGGAACTCTCCGAGCTTGCCAATAACCAGTTTGCTTGCCGGATATAAGTACCCGGTGCTCTTTGTATTGTCACTGTCATTCATATCAAATTCACCAATAGCAAGATCAAATGACTCAGGCGGCGCGTCGGGGATAGCTTCACCGATCTGAAGCGGGCGATTGGTGATGAATGTAATTCTCCGCCCGGTTGGAGTTACGGTCATCTGGATAAAAGCCACATCATAGCTTGTAACTCCGGTGATGGAACAGCGCCCGACGGCTTTGGTTTTGGAAAGCGCAGTGACCAATCCCTGATCCTGTCTGGCGGCAAATGCCTGAGAAAGAATT
Organism: uncultured Acidobacteriaceae bacterium; assembly: GCA_963713645.1. Classification (GTDB taxonomy): domain Bacteria; phylum Acidobacteriota; class Terriglobia; order Terriglobales; family Acidobacteriaceae; genus Telmatobacter. Next base: position 49,761 of record CAVQMQ010000006.1, read on the forward strand.
AGCAGATCGGATGCAGTGGAGTAGTTGTAAATGGTCAGCGATATGCTGACCAGGTTATCGCCTTGGGCGTAGTTCGCCAGAATGGTTTGGGAACTCTGACCTGCGGATGCCTGGATAGCTCCAGGAACCAACGCGCCCGCCAGCAGCAGGAGGCAGAAGGCTGGTTTGGCTGTAGATCGAAATCCATCTGTGAGTGATTTCATTTGGCAATTCTCCAGCGGGACCGCGTGAGGAAACGGCCCTTCGATCGGTCTCCAATAAGAGTGCGCGCCGACTACGCGTAACGTGGCGTTCTGTTAAGGAAAAATCCGCATCACCGTAGCGGTTCCGGTGCGTATCTATTGGAGAACCGCTATAGCGCGATATGCAGGGAATTATGCGACGACTAATTGCTCGCGAGATTTCTGCGCCTGGACTAGGTCGTCAAAGATGGCGCGGTATTGAATCATGGCTGTGCGCAGTTCTTCGGTGGTAGCTTCAATCCGACCCAGTCGCACCGCGACCGAGTGCGCCAGTCGGTAGTTTTCCATTACGCGGGGATAGTTTACGGATACATCGGCTGCGCGCTGCTCAAAGCCGGCCTGCGGATATCCGCGCGCCTCAAGTAGAGCATTAATCAGGTCGTCGGCCTCAGTGACTGCGGCCTTTGGATGATCGACAAAACGAGCTTGCACGGTATGCCACTCGGTGACAAAGCGATCCCTCTCGGTAACGCCCAAATCGCGGATTGTCATAGCTTCCATGCGCGTTTTGCGATCCGAGAGTTTGGCCTCGGCCTGGCCCGTGGAGCCGTGTATAACCACAGCGCGGTCATATTCGGTACCGAAGCGATTGCGCAGCGCCAAGGTCTTGGTCCTGCGGTGTTCAACATACGCGGCGACGGCGATGAGGATCGCGAGGACGACTACAATCGCGGTCACGATGAGCTGGGTATTCGTGAAGAAGTAGTACTCTCCGTTGAATTCAAACCGCATTGCGCTCTCCTGTGCGGGGGATGCCCGCAACGGTAGGGCCTGATGGGGAGGGCCTCTACGCAATTGATCCTATGCAGACGAACAGAGAGATGCTGGCCAGAATTGCACGGTCCGGAGGGGAGGTCAACTGAAACGGAGAAAGCGCCCTAGTGCTCGTCGCGGCCGGGACGGAGCATGAGGTCTTTGATCGCTTCGCGGGGGTCTTTGCCCTGATTGAGAATCAGTTCCATTTGCTCGGCGATGGGCATTTCAATACCCTGCTTGCGGGCCAGGCCTAGAGCGGCGTGGGTAGTGAGCACGCCTTCTGCGACTTTGCCGCCGAGGCCTTCGAGAATCTCTGCGAGCTTGCGGCCTTTGCCCAGTTCCGCGCCGACAGTCCGGTTGCGGCTGAGGGAACCCGTGCAGGTGAGCACCAGATCGCCGACGCCGGAGAGTCCGGCAAGGGTTTCGCGGCGACCTCCGCAGGCGACGGCCAGACGGGTGATTTCGGCAATTCCACGAGTAATGAGCGCGGCGGCGGAGTTGTGCCCGAGGCCCACGCCCGCAGCTACACCGGCGGCGATGGCGATGACGTTCTTGAGCGCGCCGCCCAGTTCGACTCCGATCAGATCCGTAGACGTGTATAGACGTAGTGTCTGCGACGAGAACTCGGACTGAATGCACGCGGCGATGGCCTGATCTTCAAAAGCCACAGTGACAGCGGTCGGCTGGCCCTGCGCGACTTCGAGGGCGAAACTGGGTCCGCTGAAGGCGCCGATGGGAAGTTTGATCCTCGATTGACCCGCGGCATCGGCTCCCAGGCAATCGGCGATGACCTCGGTCATGCGCAGGTGCGTCTTGTTTTCAACGCCCTTGGTGGCGCTGATGATGATCTGGCCGGGATGAATGAACGGCCGCAGACGGGCCAGTGTGGTGCGTAGAAACTCCGATGGCACGACGGAGACGAGGATCTCAGCATCGCGGACGGCCTCACCGCTGCCGGTGATCACAATCTCTCTGGGTAGCGGGAAGCCGGGCAGAAACAACTTATTTTCACCGGCGTCGGCGATCTCCTGCGCGGCCTCCGGGCTATGCGCCCAGAGCGTGACATGATGTGAGCCGCGGCGGTGCAGCGAGAGAGCGATTGCGGTTCCCCAGGCTCCGGAACCTAAAACAGCGATGCGGCTCATGAGGTCTTCCTCGCTCCCAGGCGGGATTCGGTGCCGGCGATCAGGCGGCCGATGTTCTGATAGTGTTTGGCGATGATCAGCAGAGGAACAGCGGCGACGACCGCGAGAAAGAGGCGGCTATAGTGCGCTTCGGGCATCATCTGCCAGGCAAAAAGCGGAAAGCTGGCCGCGCCGACGATCGAAGCCAGCGAGACATAACGGCTGATGGCCAGAAGAATCGCAAAGACGGTGATGGCCGACAACGCAGACAGCGGCGAGATGGCCAGAAAGACTCCAAAGCCGGTGGAGACACCCTTGCCGCCGCGAAAGCGGAGCCAGACGGGAAAGAAGTGACCGAGTACAGCAAAGAGCGCGGCGATGGCTTTGGCATCGGCTGCCGCGAGGCCGGGAATGAAGCCAGCGGCAAAGTGAGCGGCCAACAGGACTGCTGCGACGCCCTTGAACACGTCGAGCAAAAAAGTGGCCGCGCCCAGTCCCTTTGACCCGGAGCGCAGAACATTGGTTGCGCCAATGTTGCCGCTGCCCAGGTCGCGAATGTCCTGTTGGCGGAAAAACCGCATCAAAAGGTATCCGTTGGGGATGGAGCCGAGCAGGTACGCGCCTGCGGCAAGAAAAACGAAGAGCATATAGAGTGTGAGTTTACCACCTGCGGTGTCGCTGTCAGCTATCGGCTCCGGAACGGGCGGCGCCGCTTTGGTGGATCAAGCGCCACACGATGGGCGCAGAATCCAGATGATATGGCAACATCGCGGTTGACGTACTGGAGGCCGCAACTGTTCAGCATAGATTTTCTTAAGAAATCAACACATTGCACACGGTTTTTCAGAGCACGGTCATTGGGATTTAACTCTGGGAAGGGGCGGAAATCAGATGCCTAATTACGCTCGTGACGTGCAGGGTGTAAATCATTAGAAAAAACTTGCCGATACCCACTGTATGTGGGAATTTTCTAATAATTCGAGCCACCAAGCACGACCCGGTGGGAGTTTGAGGCAAAGCGCAGCGCGGAGCGGATTTGAAGTGATCCTTCTGGCCGGTTTACTGTGCCTTGTGGCGCCAATGGTACATGGGCAGGCGATGAATATGCCCGAGAAAACAAAGACCGTGGACACCGAGATAGCGCAGATTACGGGCCGTTCGGTCGGCGTGCTGCATATCTATGGGTATGCGGATGATTGCCAGTTGCAAGTGACAGGAATCCAGTATGTGCGCCATTCCTTCGGCCATATAGGGCCGGTGCGGGTGGATTACATGGGAGAAGTGATGCCGCTGATCAGGCTGCATGAGCCAGCCCTCTACGACCGCTTCAATAACCCGATCGGCAAGCGGCAACAGACCATTTACGGGGGAGATATTGCTCCTGCCGGTGCGCGTCTGCTGCTCTTTCCGAGAGCGCGCCTGCGGCCTTATTTCACCGGGGCGGGGGGTGTGGCCTATTTCAGCTCGCCGATTCTTTCTCCGCAGGCGACGCGGCTGAATTTCAGCGCCGAGTTTGGCACTGGCTTTCAATACCGCGTCAACGACCGGATGCAGATGCGCGCAGGCTACAGTGTCTTTCATCTTTCCAATGGCAACACTGGCAGCCATAACCCGGCCCTGGACACCAACTTCATCTATGTGGCGATGATCTTCAAACAGAAACCAATCTGGCGGCTTTGGTAGGCGGCCGCTGCGCACACCGGCCAGCCTGATGATTGGCCGGTGCTGACCAAAAGCGGCTTAGCCAGTTCAGAATGGTCTGCGTTCAACCGGGCTTCACAATTGGTCAGTTTTTCACTGCTGCTTTCCGCCCTCCGGGATTATCTTGGGGTCAGGGCGTGAGGATGCGGGAATTGGGAATAGCCCGTTCCGGCCTGCACTCGAAAGAAGCGCGAGGGAAAAGATGACCGACTTTGCAGCCGCAGGATTCTCGTATGGGGATTCGCATCAGGAAGCGCACAGAGATCCATTGAAGGGTCCACGGGTCTCGCTGACCGTTGAGGGGCTGGCGCAATCGTTCCTGGAGAATCTCTGTTTTGTGCAGGGCCGCAGCCGGGAGCGGGCCACGGTGAACGACCTGTACATGGCGCTGGCGCACACCGTGCGCGACCGGCTGGTGGAGCGGTGGATCTCGACGGTGAAGAACTATCAGGCGCAGGATGTGCGCGTGGTCTGCTATCTCTCGGCGGAGTTTCTGACCGGGCCGCATCTGGCCAATAATCTGATCAATCTTGGGCATCTACGACGAAGCCGAGCAGGCAATGCGGCAGCTGGGGCATCGATCTGAATGTGCTGATCGAGCAGGAAGAGGAACCGGGGCTGGGCAATGGCGGATTGGGACGGCTGGCTTCCTGCTTCATGGATTCGCTGGCCACGCTGGATATTCCGGCGATCGGCTATGGCATCCGCTACGAATACGGCATCTTCGACCAGCAGATTCGCGACGGCTGGCAGGTGGAGACGACCGACAAGTGGCTGCGGCTGGGCAATCCCTGGGCGCTGGAGCGGCCCGAAGATGCCTTCGAAGTGAAGATGGGCGGGCGCACCGAGACGCACACCGACGCCAAGGGACGGATGCGCGTGCAGCTGGATTCCGCAGAAGGTGGTGCGCGGCGTTCCGCACGATACGCCGATTCTGGGCTACCACACCAACACCGCGAACACCATGCGGCTGTGGGCGGCGCAGGCCGTGGAGAGCTTCGACTTTGAGACCTTCAACACCGGAGATTTTTTTGGCGCGGTGGCGCGACAAGGTTTCATCGGAGAACATCTCGAAGATTCTTTATCCCAACGACGAAGGCATTCAGGGCAAGCAATTGCGGCTGGCGCAGCAGTTCTTCTTTGTCTCCTGCAGCTTGCAGCACATTCTGAAGATTCAGATCGACGCAGAACCGTCCGCTGGCCGAGCTGCACCGCAACTTCGCCATCCAGATGAACGACACGCATCCGGCGATCGCCGTGGCCGAGCTGATGCGGCTGCTGGTCGACGAGCACGAGATGGAATGGGAGACGGCCTGGCATGTGACGCAGCACACCCTCTCCTACACCAACCACACGCTGCTGCCGGAGGCGCTGGAGCAGTGGCCGCGCAGCCTGTTCGGCTCGCTGCTGCCGCGCCATCTGGAGATCGTCGACGAGATCAACCGGCGCCATCTGGAGCGCTGTGCGGCAGAAGTTTCCCGGCGACGAGGAGCGCGTGCGCAGGCTCTCGCTGATTGACGAGAGAGGCGAGAAGTATGTGCGCATGGCGCATCTGGCCGCGCTGGGCAGCCACGCCATCAACGGCGTGGCGGCGCTGCACACGGAACTGCTGAAGACCCATGTGCTGCGCGATTTTTATGCGCTGACGCCGGAGAAGTTCTCCAACAAGACCAACGGCGTTACGCCGCGCCGCTGGATGGTGCTGAGCAATCCGCGGCTGGCGCAACTGCTGACCGCGCGGCTCGGTCCGGGCTGGGTGCAGCGACCTGGACAAGCTGCGCAGGCTGGAGCCGCTGATCGACGACGCGGAGTTGCGCGAGGAGTGGAGGGCCATCAAGCAGCACAACAAGCTGCAACTGGCCAGCTATATTCACGACCGGCTGGGCGATCAACGTCGATCCGGACTCGATCTTCGATGTGCTGGTCAAGCGGCTGCATGAGTACAAGCGCCAGCACCTGCAGTTGCTGCACATTCTCACGCTCTACAAGCGCATCCAGCGCGATCCCGATGCTGGAGATGGTGCCGCGGACCTTCATCTTCGGCGGCAAGGCCGCGCCCGGCTATCGCATGGCCAAGCTGATCATCAAGCTGATTCACTCCGTGGGCGAGGCCATCAACTCCGACCCGCTGGTGCGGGGCCGGCTGAAGGTGGTCTTCCTGCCCGATTTCAGCGTGAAGCTGGGCCAGCGCGTCTATCCGGCCGCGGATCTTCGCGAGCAGATTTCGCTGGCCGGCAAAGAGGCTTCGGGCACGGGCAACATGAAGTTTGCGATGAACGGCGCGCTGACCATCGGCACGCTGGACGGCGCCAACATCGAGATTCGCGAGGAGGTGGGCGCGGAGAATTTCTTCCTCTTCGGACTGACCACCCCCGAGGTGGAGCAGCGCAAGCGGGAGGGCTACAACCCCCGCGCAGGTCTACGAATCAAACTCAATGCTGCGCGAGGTGCTGGATGCGCTGTCGAGCGGCGAGTTCTCGCACGGCGACAAGAGCCTCTTCGAGCCGCTGGTCAACTCGCTGCTGAGCGCTGACGATTACATGCTGCTGGCCGATTACCAGTCCTATATCGATTGCCAGGACCGGGTCAGCGCGGCCTACAAGGATCAGGAAGCATGGACGCGGATGTCGATCTTGAATGTGGCGCGAATCGGAAAGTTTTCATCTGACCGCTCGATCCGCGATTATTGCGCGGAGATCTGGAAGACCTGGCCGGTGAAGATTCAGATATAGGCAATCCCCTCTTCCGTCGCCGGTTGAAACGGTGCGGACTTGAACGGTTGAAAAGAACGGGGTTTAGCCCATTGATCAAGCCAGCAAAATCGATAGGAGCTTGAGCCTGAATCTGAACGTCATCATCATCGTGTAAGTCGGCCAGGGCTCAGGGTGCGCGCGCGTCGAACTCTTTCCGCTCAAGTGTTTGAGTCTATCTCGAAGTGGATCCCGATAAAGTAGACCGTTTTCTCGTAGATGCCCATTTGAACGTTTTGGAACTGATCTTCGTGCTCCTGTACGTGGTTTTCTTCGGAATCATCCCAATATGGGTATTTCAACAATGCATCCAGGACCTGAATTCGCGCGATGTTGGTAAGTTCTTGTGCTTCGCGTTTGTTCTCGAGCACCAACTCGTCATTGGTTCCGCGACGAAGAACTGCCAATGCTGACGGGTAGCCGGATTTCTCAGCAATGCCAAGCAGTTCTGATTTCAGCTCGGTTGGAACAGCAATCACAGTGCTCATTTAATTATTACCTCGGTCTTTTCCATCATCTCCGCAAGCGCCTTCAGCTTGAGCATCAAATCCATCACGCTCATCCGATGTTCCACGTTGATCAAAGGGTGATCCTTGGTCAGGTAATTAATTATCAGCCCTTTTGGCAGAATTTTTCCTTTGGGCAACCGCCAAACCACACCGCGAATTGGAATTTGTTTCAGGCGTTCGACGGAATCTGAAAAGGACAACCCCTTGTTGCTGGCTTGAATTACCATTTCCATCTGCTCGATAGTATCGTAAACAATGGTGAAGTCGTTGGCGCGCGGTCCGTGCTGGTGCAATAATTTAGCTGAAGTCATCGAACCGCCGCCCCTAAAAAGCGCTTCTACATTCGAATAGACCTGCCACACCTCGTCTGGTGGGAGGGATGTGTACAAATCTTTATCGGACGTCATCCAGTCCTCGATTCTTTCTCCGCCTCAATTTGAAGGTCCTCAGACTTTCGCCACGAGGATACAACATACGGTAAAAATTCGTGCAGCCAAATAGGGGGCACTGCAACCCTCGACCTTCCGGCGAAATACCCCAAGAAAAGACTCCCGTGCGAGGGACGAATTTGATGTGTTAGAAAAATCTTTTGATACGTTACCAAAACGGAACTTTAGTGCCCTGTGGTTCCCTGGCAAAATTCGGTACAGTTGCACCAGGGGTTCCATCTGGAGCCTGGGGATATGCCAATGGAAGCTACAAAAGCCGGGACAGCAGTCGCGAATACAGTTGTACGTCCGGCGGTGACCAGCCAGGAAGTGCGCTGTGCCGTGCGTTTTCCTCTTGTGCTGCCCGTCCTGCTCTCCACCGAGCAAGGCGAAATCACCGCCGTGACCTCCAATGTTTCCGCCAGCGGGGTACTTTTCGAGGTAGAGTTCCTGGAGAGCGACCGGCCGCTGCCGATGGGCCTTGAACTGCGTTTTGCGCTGCGTATGCCGGGAGAAGTGTTGGGAACCGGGCGAGATGTACTGGTTCAATGCACTGGGCGTGTGGTACGCTGCATGATGAGCCAGACTAACTATCAAGCCGCCGCCACGATCGACGAATATCAGTTCGCCGAGCAGTGAGGCATGGTAGTAACTTTAGGTCCGGCAGGTCATTCGCAACTATGGATTACTTGGACGATTCACCAGAAGGTGAAACAGCCGATATTGAGGCAAGGCCGGGATCGGTACGCATAATCCTTGCCGACTCGCAGGCTATTTACCGCGTAGGCATCCGCAAGGTCTTCGCGTTGGAAGACGATCTCCGCGTAGTTGCTCAGGCGGATTCGCTAGATAATCTTCGCGCTGCCATTGAGCGCTACCCCACGGACATTGTCCTTCTCGAAGGCAGCCTGCTGGCCGGCACATCCAACGTCATCCCCGATCTTCTTAAGAAAGCCCCGGAAGTCAAGCTCATCGTGCAGGCGGTTTCCGCCGACGAGAGCCACACGGTCGAGCTTTACCGACGCGGCGTGCGCGGCATCATCTCCCGCTCCATCTCGCCGGATCTGCTGGTCAAGTGCGTCCGCCGCATTGCCGCAGGCGAAACCTGGATCGACAATCAATCGATTAACTGGGTTATCGAGGCCTATCGCGCCCAGGCGTCAGCGCTGGTGAGCCCGCAGAACCAGCCCAGACTCTCGGTCAAAGAGATGTCTATCATCACCTGCATCACCCAGGGCAAGCGCAACAAAGAGATTGCGTACCAGATGGGCACTACCGAACAGGTGATCAAGAATTACCTGCGCAAGATTTACGACAAGCTGGGCGTGAGCGACCGTCTCGAACTGGCTCTTTACTGCCTGCACAACAAGATCATTCAGACCGATGCCGAAGAGGCAGAGGCGTTGCGGTAGGCAGCTCTCCGCAATAAGCATTCCTGGCGCTCCCCCGCCATAAACCCCTCCAATCGAAAACTGCGGCAGCTTGTGAGACAGACGCCCGCCTCCATCTGCTGCCATCTTTTCTCGGCACAATTTCCAGGCAAGTAAACTAAAGCAATGGCCACCGGCCTCATCCTCGGTATTGAATCCTCCTGTGACGAGACGGCTGCGGCGGTCGTGGAGCGCGGCGTCCGGACGCTTTCCTCAGCAGTAGCCTCGCAGATTGCAACTCATGCCCGTTACGGCGGGGTGGTGCCGGAGCTGGCCAGCCGTGAGCATCTGCGCGCCATTGTTCCAGTGGTCCGCGCTGCGCTGGCCGAGGCCGGATGTGTGCTGGACGACATGGATGCAATTGCCGTGACCGCAGGACCGGGCCTAGCTGGGGCGCTGCTGGTGGGCATCACCTATGCCAAGGCGCTGGCCTTCGCCCTGAACCGGCCGCTGATCGCCGTTAATCACCTGGAAGGGCATATTCACGCGGTGCTGCTGCATGAGGCGGAGCGGACGGCGAAGGGGACGCGCCTCCCTCCAGATTCGCTGGACGCGCAGTCCTCGCGGGAGGCGCAGGCCCTGGCTCTGGTCGTCTCGGGCGGCCACACGCATCTTTATCTTGCCCAGCCAGCCGACGGCGTGTGGCACTACCGGTTGATTGGCCGCACCCTCGACGACGCCGCCGGCGAAGCTTACGACAAGGTGGCCAAGCTGCTTGGTCTGGGCTACCCCGGCGGTCCCTGGATCGACTCTCTGGCCCAGTTCGGCAATCCGCAGGCTGTGCACTTTTCCTTTTCACAGATCAAGACCAAGCTCCACCTGGCCGGAAGGCCGCCTAGGACAAAAGCCGCACGTACCGCTCCCATCGCTGAGCTGGACCCGCATTTTCTCTTCTCCTTTTCGGGCATCAAGACGGCGGTTCTGCGTTATGTGGAGCTGCACAGCCTGCGCTCCGAAGTCGAAGCGCGCGCGGCGCGGCTTTTTTCGATGCAGCCATTCCCAGGACTCCCGAAAACCAAAGCTGAGGCCCTCGCGCTCTGTCCACAGCCGACCCTGGACCTGATTGCCAGCTTTCAGCACGCCGTGGTGGGCGATCTGCTGAAGAAGACCTTTGCCGCGGCGGAGAGCCTGAGGGCAAAGCGCATCCTTGTTACCGGCGGAGTGGCGGCTAATAGCGAACTCCGCACCCGCTTCACTGCCGAGGCCGCACGGCGGTCCGTAAGCGTCGCCTTCCCTACGCTGGCGCTCTCTACCGACAACGCCGCGATGATTGCCGCAGACTGCCTGGCCGCGCTTTGTAGCAGGTGAATTTGCGGACAGCGCTCTTTCCGCGGAGCCGTCTCTGGTTTTGAGCAGCAGCTCGGGCGGCTATAGAAAAACCACAATTGATGTACCCAAGGCCACCGACGCAGGGCATTGATTTTCTAAAGAAATCAACACCCTGCACACAGCCTTTCAGGGCACGGTAATTGCGGTTTTGCTCTAATCCTTTCTTTGAGTTCTGCCGATAATCTTGCAGGTTCTCCAGCAATAAAGAACAGGACGGCAGGGACAATCGCATCATCCAGGATGTAGGATTATGGCGTTGACGAGTGCGGTGTATGGCCGTATTCAGGAGCGCCAGGCTATTCAAGATTTTAGAACCCATACAGGGTCAGGGAGGGTGCGAAATGAGGATTTGGGCAAATACAGCGGTATTGATCGTGTTCGGGCTGAGCCTGCTACTGACGAGTTGCAACAACGTAACCGGCAGCATGCAGACAAACTACACATTGACGGTGAACTCGGTCAATCCGGCCAGCGGTGTAACCATCTCCTACGGCAATGCCGCCAATAGCCTCGTCCAGAGTGGTGTTACGAGCTTCACTGCTACCGAAGCGTCTGGCGCAACGATCATACTTCAGGCACCGGCGACCACCAACGGGAATACATTTTCCTCCTGGAGCGGCTGCACCAGCACCTCCACCACGACCTGCACCGTGACGCTGAATGCCAACACCACCGTGACGGCCAACTATACTGTTCCCGTGACGACATATACGCTTACGGTTGATTCGGCCAACCCGCCCAGCGGCGTGGCGATTACAGTGACCCCTGCGGACAACAATAGTGCGTCCAACGGAACTACGAGCTTCACGCGGACTTACAACGCCGGAACCTCGGTTACGCTCACTGCACCGGCAACATCCGGCACCGATACGTTTTCTTCGTGGAGCGGCTGCACCAGCGCGACTACCATGACCTGCACCGTAACGCTGAACGCCAACACCACGGTGACGGCCAACTATACAGGCCCGGTGACTTATAACTTGACGGTTGATTCTGCTAACCCTTCCAGCGGTGTGCCCATCACAATTTCTCCGAAGGACAACAACGGTACAGCATTTGCCCAAACGGGCTTTACACTGACCTACAATGCGGGCACCGTTGTTACGCTTACCGCTCCCGCAACTGGCGGTAGCAATACGTTTTCTTCCTGGAGCGGTTGCACCAGCGCGACTGCCATGACCTGCACCGTAACGCTGAACGCCAACACCACGGTGACGGCCAACTACACCGCTCCGGTAACATATGTCCTAACGGTGAACTCAGCCAACCCAGCCAGCGGCGTAGCTATTTCCTCCGCTCCCAAGGACAACGACAGCTCAACCGGAGGAACCACAAGCTTTACGCTGTCCTACAACGCGGGTACAGCCGTTACGCTCACCGCGCCGGGCACGTCGGGGAGCTACTCGTTCGTTAGCTGGACCGGCTGCACCACCGCGACTACTGAAACCTGTTCAGTCACGCTCAATGCCAATACCACCGTGACCGCTACCTACAATGGGCCGTCGATTACGGCGGTGACGGTAACGCCCAGCCCGGAGACGGCGACGATCGGCACTCAAGTTCAGTTCACCGCAAACGTGACCGGCAAGAATGCTTTCAGCTCGGCGGTGACTTGGTCAGTTGCGGCTCCTTCGGGCAGCAGCTTGAGTCCGGGGGACATTACTTCGACAGGTCTGTACACCACACCCTATCCTGCCCCGGCGACTGTTACCGTAACCGCCACCAGCAATCAGGACTCCACCAAGAGCGGCAGCGTGGCTGTTACCCTTGCCGCGCCGGCCAAGGCCGCCGGACCTGCGCTGACCGTGAATACCACTGACCAGACAAACGCCATCAGCTCGTACATCTATGGCTGGAATAACTATCAGCTCAACACCACCGCGGCCAAGGCGGCCAATATCACCGTTGACCGTTTCGGTGGCGACGGAAGCCAGCGCTATAACTACTTGCTGGATGTGACCAGTTCCGCCGCCGACTGGTGGTTCGAGAACCAGGTTGGCAAGACCGGCGTGGAGGATACAGGAGCGTTCAATACCCAGGTGGAGAGCGATGCTTCTATCGGCGCAAAGACGCTGGGCACGGTGGATGTCCTCGGCTGGGTTGCCAAGGACGGTACCTCCTGCAGCTTCCCGAAGGCGACCTACCCCAGCCAGTATGCTTTTTCACCCGACAGGAACGGCGATTGCGGCGACGGGGAAACAACCAGCCAGACCAGTATCATCGGCAACAATCCGACTGTTACCAGCACCGCGGTGACCGCATCCTTTACAAACCAGTGGGTGACCTATCTGGTGGGCAAGTTCGGCACGGCGGCCAATGGCGGCGTGGCTGCGTATGACCTGGACAACGAGCCGGCTTGGTGGGATGCGGTGCATCGCGATGTACACCCCGTGGCTTCAACTTACGACGAAGTGACCAACAACGGAATCACTGTTGCAGAGGCCGTCAAGGCCGCTGATCCGACGGCGTCGGTGAGCGGCCCGGTGGTTGATTACTGGTGGAACTACTTCTACTCCAAGAAGGACATTGAGAACGGCTGGGCCAACGGCACTCCCTGCTGGGAGCCTTGGAGTAATCCCATCGACCGCGAAGCGCACGGCGGCGTGCCGTTCATTGAGTACTACCTGCAACAGTTCGCAGCCTATCAGACGGCGCACAGCGTACGTCTGCTCGATTACCTCGACCTGCATACCTACTTCGCTGCGACATATAACGGTAGCGGTGTAGCGTTTAACCCGGCGGGAGATACCGGGGAGCAGCAGGCGCGGTTGAACTCGACCCGCGTCTTCTGGGACCCAACCTATACCGATCCCAATGAGCCGCAACCGAACTACATCACCGATTCCAATTACACCTCCTCTTGCACTACGCCGCTGCAAGCGCCGCAACTGATTCCGATGGCCAAAGGTTGGGTTGCCAAGGACTATCCCGGCACCAAGGTAGCTTTCACCGAGTTCAACTGGGGTGGCCAGGAGCACATCAACGGAGCGCTGGCGCAGGCAGACATTCTGGGCATCTTCGGCGCATATGGCCTGGATATGGCCACGCTCTGGGGACCGCCCGATCCAACCACGCAGGTTCCCGGCCTGATGGCTTACGAGATCTATCGCAACTACGACGGCAAAGACTCGGTCTTCGGCAATACGTCGCTGGCTTCTACGAGCGCCAACCAGGGGCAGATATCGGTCTACGGCGCGGTGCGCAGCTCGGACAACGCGATCACGATCATTGTGATCAATAAGACCTACGGCGACCTGACCAGCACTCTCTCGCTGGCCAACTTTACGCCCAATGGCGCTGCCCAGGTTTACCTCTACAGCAATGCCAACCTTGCGGCAATCGTTGCCCAGCCGAATATCACCATCACCGCACCGACGGGGAGCAGCACTACCAGCACCATCAGCACCACGTTCCCGGCAAGCTCAATCACGCTCTTTGTGATTCCGCAGTAGCGCAGAAAACGAGTTACTATCGGCGAAAGCGTCCTATTTTTCAATCGATTCACAACGATTGGAAGATAGGGCCGCTTCTGTTTGCGCACGCATTTCTGTCGAGGCTATGCGCTTTCCGGTTTTTCCGGAACGCACCAGGAGACCACCGCGCAGACCGCCAGGATCACCCCCATGATTGCCAGCGACAGCACAATCGGCACCTCAATCCAGCGGGCGAAGAGCATCTTCAGGGCGACAAAGCCCAGCAGTGCGCCCAGCCCGTAGTGCAGCAGCCGAAAACGGTTGAGCAGCGCCGCCAGCGCAAAGTAGAGTGAGCGCAGCCCCATAATCGCCGCGATATTCGAGGTATAAACCACAAAGGGATTGTGGCTGACGGCTAGTACGGCAGGGATGGAATCGACGGCGAAAAGCAGGTCAGTGACTTCGACGGCCAGAATCACCGGCAACAGAGAGCCTTTGGCCGGTTGCAGCCTGCGAATCCACTCTGGCACCGCGGCATGTGCAGAGCCGCCCCGCACTAGCCTCCAGGCGGCATAGAGCAGAATCAGGCCGAAGATCCAGGTAATCCACTCGAAGCGATTGAGCAGCGTGATGCCTGCGGCGATAAATAGCGCGCGCAGCACCACCGCTCCTGCTACGCCCCACAGCAGAGCCTTGTGCTGGCGCTGCGGGCTGATCTGGAAGCCCTGAAAGATGACCAGGAAGACGAAGAGATTGTCCACGCTGAGCGAGGTCTCAATGGCGTAGCCGGCCACGAATTCCAGAGCCGGCTGGCGGCCTTTGGCAAGGTCGATCCATACGGCAAAGCACGCCGCGGCCAACACAAGCACGCCGGTCCAGAGCCACGCAACGGTCTGCGCACTGCGCGCCTCGCGCCGGTGTCCAGGGAGCAGCGAGTCGGCCAGTAAAAGCCCGGCAACAGCCGTATGGAACCCCAGCCACCAGAGCCACGAAACGCCAGCAATCATAGTTTGGATGGTACAGCAACCCCTGCGGTGGGGCTGACTAGCTTCGCCGCAGGGGTTGGGATTCGTGCTTTCCAACCCGCCGATAGAAAAGGCGCAGGATGAGGCACCGGGCAATTTAGAACGGAGTTCCGTTGTTGAAGTCTGCCGTAACTGCTGCCTGCACACCCGCCATGCAGGTGGGGTCGTTGAAGATCAGCCCCAATTCACGATTCTTGTCGAGCGAATCGGTAGAAAAGTTCTCTGAACCAATGAAAAGCTGTGCCTGTGCAGTCCCATAGTCTGCCAGTATGGTTTTGGCATGGATGTAATAGCCGGTTTCAGAGGTGTAAACCGCTATCTGTGCGCCTGCGCTCTTCAGCTTGTTCAGGGTCGAGGTATATTTTCCATTCAGGTTCTCTTGCGCCAGAGTGACGGCTACTCCGTTCGACAGCGCTGTCGCCAGAGCGGCCTCGATTCCGCCGTCGGCCATCTCTTCCTGTGCGATAAGCAGGGACTGGGTAGCTCCGCTGATGAGCGCGAGGAGAGAACTGCGCGAGTTGGTCGGGCTCCAGACCAGGTTGTCTCCGGTGGGAGGAGTGATGGAGGCGCTGGCAAAGTCGGCGTTAAATGTGGTCTCAATCGCAGCCACATCGGCCGGATCGTTGGTGATCACGGCGAAATCGCGGGTAGTGGCGTAGTCCTCGGGAGTCAGGTTGAGGGTCATGATCGCAGAAGTGGTTTGATCGACCGTGATGGTCTTCTGGTGAGTGACGGTATATACCCGGTTGGCCCAGTTGACGGAAACATTGTTCGCCTGCAGATAGTTGTATGCAGTGGTGTTGCGCTCTTTCTCGTCGTTCTGGTCGAGGATGACGCGCACCGTGACGCCGTTGGAGGCGGCTGTGGCCAGCATTGAAGTGACAGTGGTGTCAGTCAGCTCGTACATGGTCATGTCGATGGTCTTTTGGGCAGAAGAGATCAGGTTATAGATGGTCGTGAGTCCCTGATCAGGTTCTGTCACCAGGGTGTAGACAGTGGGGGAGCCTTGCGATGCCATGAATTTCTCCTTTGAATAAGAGGGTACGAGCTTGCGAGATAGATCGAACGGATGAGCCAGAGAATTGCTTCGGCTGATGCAAAAATTCTATTCCTCACGCCGCTGGGTTTTGACGAAAAGGCGCATGAACGTTTAGTGAATGAATGGTCGCCCACGTATCAAGAATTTTTCGTCGAAGCAAAAGCTAGTCTCCGAACAAATCCTGGGTCAGAGAAGAACCCCGTCTCTCGCTCAACTACAGCGTGAAGCCAGGGTATGGAACCGTAAAATAAATCTAGGTCATACCGCCGCCAACTGGCAGTTTAAACGCACATAGGCACGCAAGAAGTTCGGCTACAACAGAGACAACATCGCACCGCCAGAGACCTGGAGCAATCGCGCAAGCAATGAGGAGATTCACCCATGTCGAAAACGAATGATTCTACCGCAGAAAAATTGCATCCCGCCACGCGCGTGCTGACCGAGGGTTTCGACCCGCATTTGTCTGTTGGCTCAGCCCGGCCGGCCGTGTTTCGCAGTTCGACCTACGTCTTCTCGACGCCGGAGGCGGCAGAGCGGGCTTTCAATATCCTCTCTGGCCGGGCGCAACGGGATGAGCATGAGCAAGTGGATCTGGTTTACTCGCGGTTCAATCATCCCAACGCTGAGATTCTGGAGAAGCAGCTTGTGCCGTTGGAGCGCGGCGCCGAAGCGGCCCTTGTCTTCAACACCGGCATGGCGGCCATCATGACCGCGTTGTTCTGCCTGCTCAAACCCGGCCAGACCGTTGTCTATACCACGCCGATCTATGGCGGAACCCTGCAACTGCTGCGCGACTTTCTGCCTCGTTGGGGAGTGCGCGGCATCGCTGCCCCTGCGGGCAAGGGGGATCTGCTGGATGAAGCAATCTGCTCGGCTCCGAATCTCAGCATGGTCTTGATCGAAACGCCGGTGAATCCGACCTTGGTCATGAGCGATATCCGGCGCGCCTGTGCGACGGTCGCAGCTCTCAAGCCGAACGCAGACGGTAGCCGCCCGCTGGTCATGATCGACAACACCATGCTCGGTCCTGCGTTTCAACATCCGCTGCCGCTTGGCGCAGATCTTGTCGTCTACTCGGGGACCAAGTACCTTGCAGGCCACAGCGACCTGTTGGCCGGGGTGATCCTCGGCAAAGACCCGGCGCTGGTCGGCAAGATCATGCGCACCCGCAGCTTGTTTGGCAACATCCTGCAGCCGGATGAGTGCTGGATGCTGAATGGCCGTTTGCCCACCGTCGGCCTGCGGATGAACCGTCAGAGCAAGAACGCGCAACGCATCGCCGAGGCATTGCATCGGCATCCGAAGATTGCCCAAGTGATTTACCCAACCTTGTTCGACAATCCGCAGCAGATTGCGATTTACAAAGAGCAGTGCGACTTTCCGGGAGGCATGCTTTCAATTGTGCTCCACGGAGGCAAGGTCGCGGCCTTCGACTTCCTGCGCCATATCACCATTGGCCGCAACGCCGTCTCTCTCGGGGGTGTTGAGACGCTGGCCTGCCATCCCAACTCCACCACCCACTCCGGCTTTACCCAGGATGAGTTTGCGGCCACGGGCATGTCAGAGGGCCTGGTGCGCATCTCGGTCGGCATCGAGGACTGGCGCGACCTGCTGGCGGACTTCGAGCAGGCCCTCGAACGGTGCTGAATCAGGGCCTGGGGCACGCAGGCCACTACGCGACCAGGACGCGGGCGTGTGATTGGCCGTGCGGATTGGGATGCACCGAGATTTTGATGTCCTGGCCGAGAAGCATGAGGTAACGCATCAGCCTCTCGATTGAGAATCCGGTCAGCCGGCCGCGCAGCAGCATCGAGACCTTGGGCTGGTCGATTCCCAGCAGCTTGGCGGCTTTGGCCTGGGTGAGCTTGCGCTCCAGAATCAGCACCGAAATCTTGTTAGCCAATTCGGCTTTGGCGAGGGCCTCTTCTGGGTTGGGTAGACCGAGGTCGGCGAAGACATTTCCACTGCTGACGACATAATCCGCTGCGTGCTTCGGCATCTTCAGGCCTCCTGTTCCCGGTCGATTTCGATGGCTCGCTGGAGCCTCTGCTTCACAAGCTCGATTTCATTTTTTGGCGTCGCGATTCCCTGCTTCGACTTCTTCTGAAAGGCATGCAGGACGTAGATGGCGTTTTCCAGCCTTACGGTGTAAACAGTTCGAAAGGTGTCGCCTCGGTGATCGGAGACAACTTCAAGAACGCCGCCCGAAAAGCTCTTCAATGGTTTGGCATCCGGGTATTTGTTGCCCATTTGCGCCTGATAGAGCGCGAACCCGACGTGCCGCTGCACCGGATCGGGGAACTCCGATAAGACACGGTGCGAGTCGCCAACAAAGATGAGGCGTTTCATCTAGCATTTTCGCTCAGCTATCAATATGCCAGATCTGGCATAAGGGGTCAAGGGGCATGTTCTCGTCGACCAGGACTCTCACGGCTGTAGGAGGGGCTTGTGGGATTGGCCGCAAGCCCGGATGCTGCGAATCGTGTCGAGCGTGAGGGTGGGGAAGCTCTCTAGCGTCTCCTCGGCGGTCGCGCCCAGTTCTTCGTCGGTGAGGATGGTGTCGGCTGGGATGCGCGTACCCTTGACGACAGGCCTTCCGCCGACCTTCCCGGCAACGCTTTCAACCAGATTGCACTCCGACCAGTCTACGGTCATGATCTCCTCCACTGTTTCTTTCATGGTAGGCTGCGCTCTTCGGCGGGTCAACCCGAGACGACGGGTTGGTGCTATCCTAGGTTCCAGAATCGGGATCTGGGGCACCCGGCTGGAGTCTGAATGAAGAATCAGTTGGTCGATAAATTGCTGGTTGCCGTTTCGGAGGATATCTCGAAAGAGTCTCAGGTTGTTTATATCCTTGCCGAGTCAAGAAAGCTATTGGAGAAATACCCTCCTGACCCGGCTCCTTTCGCCTTCAAAATGTACTGCCATTGGGCCCTACACATCGACTTGGAGAATCCTGGGACGACAAAGATATTTCTCCAGCGCGTTGATAAATTTGTAAAAAGTTTCATTGCTCGTAAAGCGAGCATCCTCCTGGCCAGTAACGAGGAGATTATCGAAGAGAATCAGATGTTCCACGAATTCGCGTTTTGGGATACGTTTCGTCGGCAGTTTCTAGAGTTTCTCAGCGCCTATGGCTTGCCAACTGCACTTTGCGATGATGACAGACGATGGCACGATTTCCTCCGACACTACGCTCGCGTAGTCGAAGACGGTAGCCTTTGTTGCCGAAGCAAGAATCAACGGCTTAAATACGTCGACGAAGTGATAATCAAAAAAGGAACACCGAGGCCGGCCAACAATTCTGCTCCATTTGATTTGGCATGGCATATAGTGCTACTGGACGGGAGGGCATTGACCGTGGACGTTTCGGCCGCCGACCTGCCGGATGGCAGCCCGATGCTTGTTCATCGGATCAAATTGCACTGGGAAGGGAGGAGTGGGTTTTTCACCGAGTGAATCTGCGAAGCTGCGTGGTCCAGAATAGCGAGGAAGCCAAACACCGAACGCGGACCTTACGGTCCGCGTTCGGTGTTTTTTTGTTTATCGTTTCGGCACGACTGAAGTCGTGCCGTTTCAAAGCTCGAAAAGCAACCGCAGGTCCTTCGCTTTGCTCAGGATGACAGCGCTATTTACGCCTTGGCTAGCACCGGTCCAGCGAGGCGTTCTTTGATCAGTTCGTGGCCCCTCGTGATGAGTTCGGCTACGGAGACTTTGCCGGCGTCTACTTCGGCCAGGAGTTCGCGCTGGGCGGCGTATTCCTTGTTGACGATGCCGGCCTTGGATTGCAGCATGCGCCATGCCTTGCGGCGCTCGACGCAGAACATGACCAACTGGCGGCTGAGAGCGCGTAGTAAGTCGGTTTTGCCGTTCGTTCTTCGACGGTGATGTAGACGCCGAAGTCGGGAATGAAGGCGCGGTGCGCGGGGTCGAGGTAGCGGCGGTAGACGACGTCCTGCTGGGTGATGCGGACCAGCATGTTGTCGAGATGCGATGAGCTTGGCCGCCGCTTCGGGCTTGATCTTCTTGAGGTGGTTGCGGAAGCGGGCTTCGGTGGTGCACCAGTGGGCGACGGTGTAGCGCTGCGTCTCGCCGGTGACCTTGTTCTTGGTCTCGTACCAGTCGAGATCGATGCGAGGGGTTGCCCTTGATGTCGAGGGCTTCCTGATAGGTTTCGCCGAGGCGGGGGTTGAAGACGAACTCAGGCACGCCGCGGCGAGTCGCGCACGCGCTGGGCCTGGTGGAGGGCCATGTCGTCGGGGACGCCGTGCTCGGGCTGGCAGGTGGTGAAGGCCTGGAGGAACATGGTGCCGCGATACTCGAGGCCGTCGAGAATGGCGCGGTAGAGCTTGGGGGCGTTGGCCATGGAGACCTGCGCGACGAAGGGCGAACCGTGGCCGGCGAGGAAGGTCTCGGCGACGGTCTTCTTCTCAGTGTTCTTGCCCTGCGTGGCCGCGCCGAAGACGTTCATGTCGTTGCCGCCGAGCATGGGGGTCGAGTCGGAGTTCTGGCCGCCGGTGTTGGAGTAGACCTGCGTATCGAGCATGAGGACCTTGACGTTGGGGCGGTTCTGCAGGATGACCTTGGACATGTTCTGGTAGCCGATGTCGCCCATGCCGCCGTCGCCGCCGACCACCCAGACCTTGGGCAGTTCGACGATCTCCTGATCGGTCATCAGCGCGTCGGTGAAGTGCGAGAGGTGGTAGTACTCCTCGGCGTCGATGACGTTCGCAGTCGCGGGTGAGGAGGATGTCGGCGAGGCGCTCGGGGATGACGGAGCGGCGGGCGTGATCGACGATGAAGCTCTCGCCCATGAGCCAGCCGACGGTGACGCCGTCCTGGAAGAGCGAGTTCATCCACGGGTAGGGGTGGGGGTTGTTGGGCGCGGTGGAACCGTAGACGGTGTTGCAGCCGGTGTGGGCGGCCATGGCCATGACGCTCATGCCGTTGGCCAGGCGGCCATCGACGGGCTGCAGGTTCTTGTGGTTGAAGGCCTCGGTGAGCAGGACAGCGGCGATGGCTTCGACCAGCTCGCGCGTCGGTGATGGGGCCGTGCTCTGCTTCGTAAGCGGCGATGCGGGCCTGGGTGTCGGTTTCGTCTTCGCCGCCGAGGCCGAGGACGAGATGCGCGATGGCCTGGCGGAGGAGAGCGTACTCGGCCTGGTTGTTGGCCTTGAGAACGGCGAGGCGGGCTACGCCGTTCTTTTCGAGTTCGCCGGCCTTGGCGACGAAGCGGTCGCTCTTGGCGTGGTAGACGGGGCGCATGTAGGCCTCGGTGACGGCGGCGATGGAGCGCAGGACGGACTTTTCACCGCAGCCGGCGCAGGCGCCGTCGCCGGAGACGAGCGCGTCGTAGTTGGTGCGGACCATGAGCATGTTGCGCAGCGTCGCGGTCTTGGAGTCGGCGGGGTTGGCGGCGTTGAAGAGGCCGAGGTACTTCTGCGAGGTGTCGGGCAGCAGGTCGAGGAAGCCGGTGCCGGTTTCGTGCTCGGCGTTGACTTCTTCGGTTTCCGGCAACCATCTTGAGGGCGTCGTGATCGCCGCAGGCGGTGACGCAGGCTGCGCAGCCTTTGCAGAGATCGCTGACGAAGATGGAGAAGATGCCGCCGGAGCCGGGGGACTTGCGCTCAGGCGAGGAGAAGATGGCGTTGACCTTCTGATAGGCCATGGGCACTTTGGCGATGATGTCGAAGAACTGCTGCTTGGCTGCGGCGGAGAAGCCGTCGACTGACGTCGGTGACTTCGCGCAGGATGGTTGGCAGCGGCGTGCCGGTCTTCGATTTCGGCGACCATGCGCTGGCGGGTCTGCTTTTCGATCTCCGGCAGGGCGCGCAGGAGCTTGGTGCGGTCGGTTGGGTCGGCCACGTAGTAGGCTGACGGCGGTGGTGAGCAGCGTGCTGAGGTCCTGCGAGGTGTTGGGCAGCGCGGTGTCAGGGCAGACGGAGATGCACTCCATGCACTGGGTGCAGTTTTCGGGGATGTAGAGCGGGGTTTCGCGGCGGGCGACGTACTTGGAGGCGGTGTCGCCGGTGGCGGCGGCGATGACGCCCATGGCCGAGAGCGGCGTGGCGGGCTGGTTGTAGCCGTAGGTGGAGCGGAACTCGGCGTCGAAGGTGGCGACGCTGGCGATGGGCGCGCGCTGTGCCTGGCCGGCGGGCAGTGGCGTGGAGCGGCAGCCGGTGCTGCATGATCCGCCGGCGGTGGCGAGCTCAAGGATGGGCAGCAGCGCCTGGCCGCGCAGGGTGGAGCGGTCGGCCGCGGTGAGCGCGCCGATCTTGATTTCCTTGACCTGCTCGAAGCCCTGCATCATGACTTCCATGTTGGACTGCGACGACGGCGTCGCCGAGCTTGCCGAACTTCTTGACGTACTGCTTGTGGACGACTTCGCGATACTGCTCCTGGGTGATGCCGAACTCGTTGAGCAGGCTGCTGACGGCGAAGAAGCGCCGAGGAAGGCGTTGCCCTGCATGCGGAGTTGCAGATCGCCGCGGTCGGTGGCCTTTTTGGCGATGGCGAAGCCGGGCAGCGTGAAGACGCGAATGTTCTTCTCGATGATCTGCTTGCGCGCCCAGAGGGGCAGACGCTCCCAGGCCTGCTCGCCTTCTTCATCGGACTCCCAGACCAGGCAGCCGCCCTCGGCCATGCCGTCGAGCGGGTTGGAGTGGGTGAAGGCCTTGGGATCGCAGCAGAGAACGACGGTCACGTGGCGCAGATCGCAGTTGACGCGGATGCGGTCTTTGGCGGCGACCATGAAGTAGCTGGTGGGCGCGCCCTTCTTCTCGGAGCCGTACTTGGGGTTGGCGCTGACGTGGATGACTTCCTTGGGATTGCCGAGGTCGTCGACGCAGGCCGTCGCGCTCGTAGAGCAGATCGTTGAGGTCGCCGATGATCGCGCCGAGGTTTTTGCCGGTGGTGATGGCGCCCCAGCCGCCGATGGAGTGGAAGCGGACGGCGACCGCGCCTTCAGGCAGCAGCGAGGGGGTTTCAGTCGCCGACGACGGCGTAGGGGTGGTCGATGCCGAGGACGAAGAAGCTGACGCCGTCCGCGGCGCGTCTTGCCGTCCTTGCGGGCGCGGTCGGCGGTGGCGAATTCATACGCGCCGATGATGTGCTCGGGGCGGAAGTCGCGCGAGCCGAGGCCGTAGGTGCCGCCGAAGATCTTGGGAACTTCGGCGAGCGAGATGGCGGGCAGGCCTTCGCGCGGTGGCCTTCATTGAATGGCCTTGGAGAGCGCGGTGCGGATGTCGCGGCCGAGCGGGATTGTCGCCGGCCAGGGCTTCGTCGGTGCGCTCGAGGATGATGACGTTCTTCTTGCCCTTGAGCGCGGCGACGATGGCGGCCTCAGGGAAGGGGCGAATCACGTTGACGTGGATGGAGCCGACCTTGACGCCGCGGGTCTGGCGCAGGTAATCGACGGCGGCTTCGATGTTTTCAGCGGCAGAGCCGAGCGAGACGAAGACGGTGTCGGCGTCGTCGGTCTTGTACTCGGCTGATGAGGCCGTAGTGGCGGCCGGTGAGCTCGCCGAAGTCCTTGTAGGCGGCTTCAAGGAACTCGAGAATCGGCTCGGCGAAGTTGTTGCGGCGGGCGACGATGCCGTTCATGTAGTGTTCCTGGTTCTGCACGGGGCCGAGCAGGATGGGGTTGGTGAGGTCCATCATCTTGGGAACGCGGCGGCGGGTGGGTCCAAAGAGAACGCGCTGCGCCTCGGTGGGGCAGTCGATGATGTCTTCGGGCGCGCCGAGGTACTCGCGGATCAGCTCGGACTCATGCTTGTAGAAGGTGCGCTCCAGGTGGGTGGTGAGGAAGCCGTCCATGATGTTCATGCCGGGCGTGAGCGAGAGCTCGGTGACGCGGCGGAGAATCAGCGCCTGGTCGGCGGCCTGCTGGGCGTCTTTGCCGAAGAGCATGATCCAGCCGGTGTCGAGCGCGCCATAGATGTCGTCGTGGCCGCAGTGCACGTTGAGGGCGTGCTTGGTGAGCGCGCGCGCGCCTACTTCGAGCACCATGGTTGAGCCTTTGCCGGGCGCGTGGTAATACTGCTCGACGCCGTAGACAACGCCCTGGCCGGAGGTGAAGTTGACCACGCGCTTGCCGCAGACCGAGTGGGCAATGGCGCCGCCCTGGGCCGCGTGCTCGCCTTCTGTCTCAATGGCGATGGTGTTGTGGCCGAAGACGTTCAGGTGGCCTTCGGCATAGGCCTGCTGGAAGAGCTCGCCGCCCTCGGTGGAAGGGGTGATGGGATAAAAGACGCCGGCGTCGGCGATGCGCGTCTCGGTGTGGTAGGAGACCAGCTGATTTCCGTTAGCGGTAACCCGAATGCCGGGATAGCGAGCAGCAACCGTCATAAAATCCCTCTCAATGCGTGGGTCTTCGACCTACGCTCTTAAACTTTGCGTAAACGCTGAATCAACTTTCAATCTTAGCCGACTCGGAAGGGTCCGCGCCGGGGACGCGAATCGCGACACGGCAGCAGAAACTTCCAGGCTTGTGCAGCCCGCTATCCGGTCCGTGCGCCGCACGCCGATATTGTTTCAAGCAAGAACACCGCCGCAATGAAATGCGGCGCGGCCCCTCCAAAGTGTAACGGTCAAAAGGTGGTGGAGGAAACCCGGGGAAGGGGAATTCCTTCACTTCAGTGCCGCAGCTGTTTTAATCCGGGAAGTCCAGCCAAAGTCCTGTGACAAACGAGCCTATGCGCGAAAAACCCGTTGTCCACAGTATGCGCTCAGCCATGAGACAAAATACCGAGATGCGGGACTTGGGCATTACCTTCCGGAAAGGTCTTGTCTGGGTTAGTTCGCCGGTTGATTTGGGCGTAGGCTGGGCCGCGTTGCAGGTGGGAATCGGCTTCAATTTGCGACAGGGGAGTTCCGCTCGTCGTTGGATTCGGAAGGCGGCGGTAGCGGCTGGGAGGCCTGCGACCGCGCAAGTGCGAGGCTCTCCCCACCGCAACAGGCAGAGGGGAAGGGTAATGCTTAGTAGCCGCGGAGGGCGGCTAAATTTGTGCTGGAAACGAGGGATTTGCGAGGGACATCAGCGGGATCCATCAAAACCCCTCGCAGCCGAAGTTTTCTGCACTTAGCCCTGACTGTGTGCCAAGCGATACCGGTGTGGCGGCTACACGACCTACGGCTCGTTTTCGCACTGGCAGTACTACAAATATAGACGCTGCGGGCGGCCAGAGGGTTGCCCACCCGTGGAGACAATTCCGCATAGAAGTCCCAGAATCGGGAGACGGCCCGAGAAGGCCGGAAGGTGGACGTGGCCGTTCGGGGGACGTGGCCGTTCGGGCGAGGAAGGGCTTCCATCGGATTGGTCAGAACGAGAGGAGGCCGACTGCCCGCCATCGCCGCCAAAAGGAATCGGGCGGCTAGCCTTGTCCAGAGGTCAGCCACCCGAGGATCACAATCGATTCAGGAGACAGATATAGAGTAGGAGCGCTACGGGGGACTGTCTTGAGAGATTGGAGGGAGGACGGCATCCATCAAAAGATGGAGACGGATGACAGCCTGGTGCCGCAGACTGGATTTGCGGCTGTCGCGAGACGAAATTATTAATTACTGTGGAGTAGATTGGAATATCTGCGTGTTTCGAAGGATAGTGAAAGAAAGCCGCGCCCTATTGAATCTGATTGTCGATCATCCGCGCAGGCAAACGGTTGAAGGAGCCGTGAAGCCGGTTTTGGCTGTGCTGCCGCGGCGCGAAATCTGTAGTGGCTTGGGCGCGACGGGGCTTATGGTTTGCATCTGGCTAGGTTACGCCTCTTTAGGGCTGGCTTTGGAGCCGACCACGCCGCTGGCCAGCTATGCCCGCCAGGCCTGGGGGATGGAGAATGGGCTGCCGCAGAATACCGTGCAGGCGCTGCTGCAGACGCGCGACGGATTCATCTGGGTGGGAACAGAGGTCGGCCTCGCGCGCTTTGATGGGTACAGCTTTCGGGTCTTTGACAAGAACACAGTGCCGGGATCGGGCGGACCCGTGCTGCCGGGGAATGATGTGCGCTGTTTGCTGGAAACCAAAGACGGAGCGTTGTGGATTGGGACGAGCGAAGGCTTGGCGCTTTGGAAGGATGGAGTTGTTACTTCGTTCACGATGAAAGAGGGGTTGCCAGGGAATATTATTAGAGGGCTGGTGGAAGCGAGTGACGGCGCCCTCTGGGCTTATACAGATGCGGGGCTGGCGCGGCTGAGCGGCGGTCAGTTTAAGGCAAAGAGCTTCTGGACTCCGGGGCCATGGGTTACGAACTTTTCAAAGGACGGAAAAACCAGCGCTTGGTTGGACCCGTGCCTCAACGCGAAGAATGATTGGAACCAGCCATGCGCCGTTGCGGGACTGCCGTTTGACGCATTCGAGTTTGTTGCCGAACTGGAAAACGGCAAGTATGCCTCGGGAAACAAAGGTTCTGTGTACCTGGACGGTCGCTCGCCCAACGACATGCATTTGGACGTTGGCAAGCGGCTCCCCGGCAGTCGCGTGCAGGCGTTGTTTGCCGACCGAGAAGGCAGCTTGTGGATCGGCACGAACGGCGGGTTGACGCGCTGGCTAGACGGCAAGGTTGAATTCTTGCCAATCACCGATTCTCTGGCCAAAGCGTCCATCCTCTCGCTGATGGAAGACCAGGAAGGCAATCTCTGGGTGGGAACGGAGACCGGCGGCCTGCACATCCTGCGTGATCAACGCTTCCATGCTGTCGGTGCACCGGAGGGGCTGACATCCGATGCGACGACAGCAATCGTCGAGGGCCTTGACGGCAAGCTCTGGGTGGGAACCAGCGGAGGCGGACTGAATGTGGTGAGGCCGGACGGAGTGGAACCGGGTGCGGCTCGAACCTATTCTGTGCGCGATGTGCTGTTGAGCGATGTGATCTTGTCGCTGGCTGCTGCGCCGAATGGCGATCTCTGGGTAGGCACTCCAGATGGGCTGAACCGGATTCGCGGCAGCGCCGTCGATTCCTTTACCTCGGCAGACGGCTTGCCGGATGACTTCATTCGCTCGCTGCTGGCGGATAGGGATGGGTCGCTGTGGATTGGAACGCGGCGCGGGCTGACACATATGATTCTGCCCAATAATGCGATGGGTCCGCAACACCCCGGTGTGCGCATGAAGACCTTTACGCAGGCAGATGGCCTGGGCAGCGACCTGGTGGGCGCGATGATGCGCGATTCCAGCGGAGATCTCTGGGTAGCAACGCTGGGTGGGCTGTCGCGAATGCACGGTGGCGCAATTACCAATTACACGACGGCGAATGGGCTTTCCAGCAATGTAATTACCGCGCTGCTCTTGCGCAGTGATAAGACCCTACTGATCGGCACCCAGGATCACGGATGGAATCTCTGGGATGGGAACAAGTTTTCCGCCTCGGCGCACGATGGGCTGGACAAGACGACGATTCACGCCATTCTTGATGATGGCGGAGGGCATCTGTGGTTCGCCACTGGCAGCGGAATCGCACGCTGCGATTGCAATGGCGCGGCGGCGGGAATGATGGAAGCTGGATGCACGCATTGGATTGAGTTCGGCCCGGCGGATGGTTTGCGCAGCCGCGAGACGGCGACCAACAGCCATCCCTCGGCGGCGCGCACACCCGACGGGCATCTCTGGTTTGCCACGCCGAAGGGGATTGTCGAAGTGGACCCCGCGCATTTTCCGGTCAACACTGTTCCACCGCCAGTGGCATTGGAGCGGTTTGTCGTGGATGATGCGGCACAGGTATCGAATGGATCGGGCGTTATACGAATTGGAGCCGGACATGTGCATTTCGAGTTCGATTACGCGGGGTTGAGCTTTGTTGCGCCACAAAAGGTGCGCTACCGCTACATGCTCGAAGGCTTCGACAAGGACTGGACTGAGGCCGGTGCGCGACGCACCGCGTATTACACGACGATTCCACCGGGAAAATACATCTTCCGCGTGCAGGCAGCCAACAATGACGGCATGTGGAATGCGGAAGGCGCGGCGCTGGCCTTTGAACTGCGTCCGCATTTTTATCAGACGTTGTGGTTTTACGCACTGGTCTTGCTTGCTGTTGCCGGCCTTGTCGCGCTGGCGCTGCGACGCAGGCTCCTTCATGCCGAACGCGAGTTCAATGCGGTTTTAGGTGAACGCAGCCGAATTGCCCGCGAGATTCACGACACGCTGGCGCAGGGATACGTGGGCGTCTCGGTCCAATTAGAGGTGCTCTCAGAGCTTTTGCGCATGAATAAGACGGAGGCCGTTCAAAAGCAACTGGACCAGACGCGCGAGATCGTGCGCGCCGGCCTCGCCGATGCGCGGCAATCGATCTGGGCGTTGCGGACGCAGGATACGGCGGAGAATACACTGCCAGTGAAGTTGCGCCGGCTGGCGGAGTCAGCCGACGGTCACGGGCTTGCGGCCAGCTTCAGCATCTTTGGCGCATACCGGCCCTTACCTCCGGGCACCGAGCAGGAGATTCTACGTGTGGCGCAGGAAGCCATTCAGAATGTAAAGAAGCACGCCGTAGCTGCACATCTGTTCGTCCAGATGGAGTATGGACCTGCTGGAATTGCGCTGGAGATACGCGATGACGGCAAGGGTTTTGCGGTGGACGGAAAGATTGATTCGCCGCCGGGGCACTATGGCTTGACCGGAATGCGCGAGCGTGCCGCAACCATCGGTGGAAAGATTGAAATTACAACTGCTCCGGGAGCGGGCACCACAGTGCGGCTGACTGCGGTGCCGCGCAGAGAAGCAAAGGTTCCGGATGAATCGCGAAAACAGAGTTCGGACTAAGGAGCAAGAGTGACTGCAAAAGTGGAATCCATTCGCGTGCTGGTCGTTGAAGACCACCACGTAGTGCGTCAGGGGTTGGTGGCGCTGCTCAACGTTGTTGACGGACTTGAAGTAGTCGGCGAGGCCGCAGATGGGGTCGAAGCCATCACGCAGTTTCGCAAGCATCATCCTGATATCACTCTGATTGATTTGCGTCTGCCGCGGTTGAGCGGTGTGGATGTGATTGAGCGCATCCGCATGGAGACGCCGGCTGCGCGCTTCATCGTGCTGACGACCTATGACGGCGACGAGGATATCTATCGCGCCTTGCAGGCCGGGGCGCGCGCGTACCTGCTGAAAGGCATGACGACCGAGGAGCTGATTGCGACAATCCGCATGGTTCATGCGGGCAAATCGCACATTCCGCCGGCCATTGCCCAGCGGCTGGCCGAGCGCATGGGCACTGAAGAACTGACGCCGCGCGAGTTCGACGTGCTGGAGCAGATTGTGCACGGCAAGAGCAACAAGGAGATTGCGACCGAGCTGGAAATATCCGAGGCTACGGTAAAGACGCACATTAACAGCATGTTGGGCAAGCTGGGAGTTACCGACCGAACGCAGGCCGCTACGGCGGCAATTCAACGGGGGATTATTCCGCTCGAATCCCTCAGAAAGCCGAATTCATGATTCTTTCCGCCCGCTCCTTTTCGCGTTTTTTTATTAGTCTCGGACTTGCATCGCTGCTGGCCGCCAGCGCTCAAGCCCAAAAGCCGCAATGGCGGCAGGCCACGGATGCTGAGCTCGCGTCGTTGCTGCCGGCCCGAGCGCCAGTTGAGAAGGAACATATTGAGACTGAGATGCGCACGGCCTCAGGCATCGTCGACAAGCGCGGACGTTTTATTGCTGGCGTGGTGCTTCTTACGGCGGGCTACTCAGCAGACGGCAAGTACTCGCACTATCTGCTGGTGCAGGTTCCCGTGAACATTGGCGGCATTTCGCTCAAGCCGGGCGAGTATGTTTTTGGCTGGACGCGCTCGCAGAACAATGATGCGCTCACCGTGCATTTCCATGAAGCCGCGACAGGCGCGCTGATCGGCACCGCGCAGGCCCATCTCTTTGCGGGGTCGAAGGGAGTAACCAGCCTGCGCATCTGGCCACCCGTCGAGAAGCCGCTGATTCAGATTGGGCGGTTCGTGATTCCGTATGAGTTAGGGAAAGAGTAGTGACCGCAATCTCTACAGGGAAGGCCACTATAGCTGTGCCAACTCTTCTGCACTCAGCCTCAAGCCGCCCGCAGCGACATTCTCCTCCAGATGCGCGACCTTTGAGGTTCCGGGAATCGGCAGCATCACAGGTGAGCGCTGCAAGAGCCAAGCAAGCGAGAGCTGCGCAGCCGAGGCTGAGTGCCGGGCTGCAAGTTGTGCCAGTGACTGGGCCTCAGGCTGATCGGCCTTGAGCAGCTTGCCTGCGTTGATGGGGTACCAGGGCAGGAAGCCGATGCCGTGGTTTTCGCAATACGCCAACGTCTCCTCGTGCCGCCGATCAGCCAGGCTGTAGCGGTTTTGCACTGTTGTGACCGTGACAAATTTCCGAGCGGCTTCAATCTCCGGAGGAGTTACTTCGCTGAGTCCGATGTGGCGAATCTTGCCCTGCTCCTGCATTTTTCTTAGAGCACCGAGCGATTCTTCGAGGGGGGTACGCGGATCTATGCGATGAAGCTGGTAGAGGTCGATGCAGTCGAGCTTCAGCCTGCGCAAGCTCATCTCCAGGCATTGAATCAGATACCCGGCGCGGCCAACATACTCGGTTTTAGCCGGACCCTGGCGCGTGATGCCGCCCTTGGTGGCGATGACCAAACCAGCCGGATAGGGATGCAGAGCTTCGCAGATGAGCCGCTCGGCAATCTCTGGCCCGTAGGCGTCGGCAGTGTCAATCAGGTTGACGCCCAGCTCGACGGCGCGGCGCAGAACCCGGCGGGCCTCTGCGGGGTCAGCTGGCTCGCCCCAGGCTCCTTCGCCCACCAAACGCATGGTTCCATAGCCGAGCCGGTGAACGGGCAGGTCGCCGCCGATCTGGAAGACGCCGCTTGCGGATGCATTCGGAGCTTGATTACTCATGATGGGTTGGATGCCTCGGAATTGCATTCAGATCAAAAACTATGTGCATTGCTTTGCGGTGGAGAGTGGCGTTGGCGAGAAAAGAATCATCAATTGACGCTGGCAACCTGGCTGCGCTATTCTCCACTTCTTTACCATTCAATAGCAGTTTTGAAATCAAGGAGATTGCACGATGAAATTTCTACTGACCGTTGCCATCCTATTCATTGCGGCATTGCCGGTTTACGCGGATGGGCCGAAGAGTTGCGAAGAGCTGAAGTCTGAGATCGCAAAGAAACTGGATGCGAATAATGCAAAGGGCTACACGCTAGATATTGTCGACAAAGACAAGGATGCAGACGGCAAAGTGGTGGGCAGTTGCGGGGGTGGGACGAAGAAGATCGTCTACAGCAAAGGCTCAGGCGGGGTGAAGGCTCCGGCGGCTGCTCCGGCGAAAAAGCCCTGATCTACCGGGAGTTCAAGCGGGGACCGGAGTGTTTTGTGCGCAGAACGACGCGGAATGATTCAGAACTGCGCCAGTTTTGCCGCGACGATCGCTTCCGCAGCCTGAACGACCTCTTCCAGTGTCATGGTGGTTGAGTCGATCAGGACAGCGTCTGCTGCAGGCTTCAGCGGCGACTCGGCGCGGTTGCGGTCTCTCTCGTCGCGGGCGCGCAGTTCACGGATCACTTCTGCCGGCTGTTGAGCGGGCTTGGGTCCGAGCTGGTCAAAGCGGCGAAGACCACGGACCTCGGGAGCCGCATCCAGGAAGATTTTGACTTCGGCCTGGGGAAAAACAACGGTGCCGATGTCGCGGCCTTCCATGACCACGCCGCCGCCTGTGCCCAACTGTTGTTGCATGCGGACCATCCAGGCGCGAATCGGGGAGTGAACGCTGGCCTTGGAGGCCGCGTCCGTAACAGTTGCGTTGCGGAGCTGGCTGGTGACATCTTCGCCGTCGAGCAGAACGCGGTTACCCTCCTCGCCCGGCTCCAGGCGGATGGACGTTTTTGCGGCGAGGGCTTCAAGGCCTTTGCATTCATCTAGAGGGAGTGCTGCACGCAGAGCTTTGAGGGCGAAGGCGCGATACATTGCGCCCGTTTCCAGATTCAGAAGGCCAAAATGACGGGCCAGATAGCGGGCAACGGTACTTTTACCCGCGCCTGCCGGCCCATCAATAGCAATCACGATCTTTGCCGCCAGCCGAGAGGCCGAGGCACTTGCGTCCAGGCTCATCCGCGCTTCTTCGTCCCCTGCTTAGGCCGCGCGGCAAAGCCGAAGCGCTTGCTTGCGCTGGCCTTGGGCTTGGCGACAGTTGCCACTGCCGTGGTCCGGTTGGAAGTGCTGCGGCTGCGTACTGGCCGTGCGTCGGAGCGAGAAGCAGGGCGGCTGCCGGGACGAGCAGCGGGCCGTACCGCGGACCGGAGCGCTGGCCTGGTGTCCTTACGCGATGCGCTGCCCGCGCGGGCAACTGCGCTGGATTTAGGAGCAGGCTTTGCGCCGTTTGCGTGGCCATTGTGCTGTCCCCAGGCGGGGGCTGCGCTCTTGGCTGGCCGCACCGCTGGCCGGGAAGCGGTTGGACGCAAGGATTTTGCCCCTGCGACCGGACGGCTGCTGGTTCCGTTGGAACGAGCGCCATTCGAAGAAGCCGTTTGGGACGTCAAACGCTGACCGTTCGCCGGTTTGGAGGGCTTCGCAGTCCAGCGAGTACCATTTGCCGGCCGAGCAGAGCCGTTGCTGCGTGAGCTTGCGGAATGATTGCTTGCAGAGCGGTTACCCGAGGCTGGCCGGGAACCATTTCCCGGGCGGGCTGAGGCTGAACGTGAGCTGGATGGCCGGGAATCGGAAGCCGAGTGACGCGCAGGACGGCTGCTGCCAGACGATGGAGCCGGCTTGCGGTCGCGGGATTGCGCAGCGGGACGGCTAAAATGGGGCCGTGCGGAAGCTGCCTTGCCGGTTGAAGCAGGCTTGCGCGGAGAGTGCGCTTCCTGCGGCGCCTTTTGCCGGGTCTTTGACGCTGGCAAGGCTTCCATGGTGGATTCACGGTTAAGTTCTGCGTGTCCATTGTGCCCATTGGTTGCGGCAGGCCGCACTGGCTCCGCTTCCGGCAGATCGTCGTCATGATTGTGCAGGAAGTAGGCCGAAGCAGGCATCGAGGAACTGGTGTAGATCGAGGTTGGTACCGGGAACTCGGGCAGTGTGCCCGCAACGTAAAAGTGCGGCGCGTGGCCAAAGGAGATGGTGTGAACCTGGCGGGTCGCCACCAGTCCGCGCAGAACCTCGCGAACCTTGCTGCGGGCGGTGAGCGGTGCGAGGAAAAGCTCAACCTCTTCCATGCTAGCGGCAATCACCGCCTGTAGAAAGATGGAGGCCAGAACCGAGATTGCAGTGACTTGGGAGGTAGAAGCACCTTCGGCGATTGCTTTTTGGAAGCGATGACGCAACAGTTGCCATTTGGCCGCTTGGCCGGGCGCGGCGATCACCGGAATGATGCGCAACTGCTGCCAGAGCTCGGTGATTGCCCGAAGAACCGCAGCTTCAGTCACTTCACGGCCCAGTGCCTGTTTCAGGCTGGCAACCGTGGTGTCAGCCGCTTCGAGCAACTTGTAAGTCTGAACGGCCAGCTGCGAAACCTGACGGGAGCCGGTCAGCTGCGGGTTGCGGCGCCAATCACGGTCGCCGCGCAGTGCATAAACATACGGCAGCACCCAGGCGGCAACGACATAATCCGGCTGTTCGCCCACCTGGCCCAGCAGATTCAGCCGCACGGCCACGCCGTCAAGCTCCAGGCGCACCAGCAACTCTTCCGCAATGGCAATATGTTTGGGGTCGGGGGTTGCATCCCGCTGGCCTGCGATGGCCTCTACAAAAGACGGCGCTACTGAGGGCGTAGCCTGCCGTTTGGGCAGAAAGAGGCACAATCCGGTCTCTTCAATCCAGGTGCGGGCGTCCTCAAGTGTGAGTGCCCCATGTCCGTTCTGGCGCAGCCTTTCGGCGCGCGACGCTTCCAATTGCTCCGCTGTCAAAGAAGAACCTCACTTCCAGGCTGGCGTCATCGCCGGACAATCCCGTCCCCTGAGGGGAGGATTTGCCACCTTCCAATCTGTTTCAGATTCGGTGGAAGGCCCGCTGGATCTCCTTCCAAGAATACAGCAAAGCAATAGGGCGTCCATGCGGGCAACTGGTCGGATGGCTAGTTTTTCCCAGTTCCAACAGTAACCATTCCATACGGACCAGGTCAAGAGGCATATTGATTTTTATAGCTGAATGGCAGGCGATGGAAGCGGCAATTCGAGTGCGCAGCGCCGTAAGATCCTCATTCTGCTCGGGATTTTGAGAATCTCCACAAGATTGCTCGATCACTTCGCCCAACATTCGCTCCAGAGCCGCTCCCTCCAGCCCCACCGGCGCGGCTTTTACCGCAAGTTGCTGCGGACCAAAGGGTTCTACCTCAAAGCCATTCCGCTCCAGCTCCTCGACAATCCGCGCAAAGATCACCATCTGCCTTGGTTCGAGGTCGACGAGCAGGGGCATCAGTAACCTCTGTCGTTGAACTTTTTCGACCTGGCGGTCGCGCAAAATTTTTTCAAAAAGGACGCGCTCATGTGCCACATGCTGGTCGATGATCCATAACCCGTCCTCGCCCGTGGCCAGAATGAAGGAATCGCGCAACTGTCCCAGCGGGCGTAGAGAGCCAAGGCGATTTAAATTCGTCGCGGCCTGCTCTGCCTCGATTCGGGCGGTGATTTGAGCGGTCTCCTGAGCGGCCAACGATGCGTCTATGATGTTGTAAAACAAAGGATTAGAGGCGTAAGACGTCAGATTAGAACTGTAAGACAGGGGCTTTCCTGGCATGGGTGAGCAGCCCTCGGCGAACAAATCCAGCCCTGCCCCCACTCCTGCTTGTCCTCCCGGTAGAAAAAAAGCCGCCGCTGCCTCGCCTAAGACCTGCTGATTAAAAACATCTGCTGCAAACGAGTTAGCTCCAAATGCCAACTTGCCCGCAACTGGGGCTGGCAGCCGGGGTGTGAGTTGAAAGGACGCTGCCCCTTCCTCAACTGCCGCGAAATCTGAATCTGGGGGTTTGGGGCCAACCGAAGGGCCTGGTTCACCGGGTAAAGGTGAGACAGCTGGGGGCAGCAGCGAGGCGCTCGCCGTCGGCTGGGCGTCGAGCGCGGCGAGAAAACCTGCCGCCGGACGGGCCTGGATCAGAGCGGTGCGCAGAGCGTCGCGGACGAAGTCGTGAATCACGGTCTGCTGGCGGAAGCGAACTTCAGTCTTGGCGGGGTGGACGTTGACGTCCACCTCCTGGGGCGGAATGTCGAGGAAAAGCAGGACGACTGGGAAGCTGGTGGGCGGAATCACGTTGCGATAGGCCTCGGAGATTGCGTGCAGCAGCAGCCGGTCGCGGATCAGCCGTTTGTTGACAAAGATATAGATGGAGTTGCGGTTGAGCTTTTGCAGTTCGGGCTTGGAGTAGAAGCCGCTGAGGTGCAGCGCGCCTGGTTCTCGGGCGGGTGCGGTTGGGTCACGCTTCCATGGCGGCGGCTCTGGGAGTCCGGCGCGGTCGAGCGGCATCTCGGCGGCGACGGGGAGCAACTGGGCCAGCGTGTCTTTGCCGAAGATCTGGTAAATTCTCTCCGCAGTGCGGGTTACAGGCGGGGCGGAGAGCAGGGTGTGCGTGGCCGAGAGCAGCTCGAAGTGTTTCTCCGGGTGGGCCAGCGCGTAGTGGGTGACAAGCGCCGTGACATGAGAGAGTTCGGTGGACTCGGCGCGGAGGAATTTGCGCCGGGCCGGGGTGTTGAAGAAGAGGTCGGCAACGGACAGAGTGGTTCCGCGCGGCAGGGCGACGTCGTCCACATGGAGGATTTTGCCGCCGGCAATTTCGATGCGTGTTCCCACCCCCTTGTCTTTCCTTTGTGTTACGCCCTGAGCACTCTCGCCGTCCGCGAAGGACTCGCCGTCAGTGGAGGAGCCGGTTGCGGTTTCTAGGGTTACGCGGGCCACGGAGGCGATGGAAGGCAGAGCCTCGCCGCGAAAGCCAAGTGTAGCAATCGAAAGGAGATCGTCGGCGGTGCGCAGCTTGGAGGTGGCATGGCGCTCGAAGGCCAGCAAAGCGTCGTCCCGGTTCATGCCGCTGCCGTCGTCGGTGATCCGGATCAGCCGCCGCCCGCCGGCCTCGACCTCGACGCGGATGCGGGTTGCTCCTGCGTCCAAAGCGTTCTCCAGCAGCTCTTTAACGACGGAGGCAGGCCGGTCTACCACCTCGCCCGCGGCGATCTGGTTGGCAACCTGGTCAGAAAGTACACGGATGCGGCCCATAGCTCCTTAGAGTAACGCACCAGCACCTGCGGTGCGGCTGACTGCCTTCGGCCACCTGCGATGGGGGTACCTGCGGTGCAGCGACGGGAGGATTGGGGTTCGTGCTTTCCAACCCTTCGACAGAAAGAAGAAAAAAGCGCAAGGATGGGGCACGGTGGATTCAAGGTGCAAACGCAACAACGCATCATCAAGACCAGCCAGGAGATGCTGTAAGAAGGCGATGAAAAAGATGGAAAACAAAGGACGTTTCCCACTTTCCCACACCACGGCTACGGCGATCTATATGAATCCATTCACGAAATTTGTTGCACTTGGAATTTGAATGTGCCCACCCGGCCACTGTGGGCGAGTTTGCGTCCTGTGTTTCTGTGTTCCGGTTTTTTGCCCACAAAAAAGGAGATTTTGCCGCGCCCCAGCCGGAGTTTTGAGCAGGAGATGTATTCTATGGGCAAAAAGTCCTGGCGCAGGCGGAGAGATTTTGCGGATGTGTCTATAAAAAGGCGGAGTAAAAGGTGAAAAACAGCCTCAAAATGGGCTGTTTTTGGTATTAAAACGCGTTCCGTATACGTTTACATCGATGCGTTTTTGGCCCATTTGAGGCGCGTTAGTGCGGATTAGAGGGGATGGGGCGCCACCTTCGGAGCGACTGGCCACCTGCGGTGGGGTCGGCTGGCTTCGCCCTGCCGGTGGGTTGGTCTTTTCAGGATTGAGGATCGGGATTTGGTACGTCCATACCTATTGTTCAGGCTTGGGTGCTTGCCGTCTGGCATTCTCGTATAAGGGTGCGGCGAAATCTTCCGGTGCAGCTCTCGCACGCCTTGCATTTTCTTGCAGTTTTTTCCTTTCTGGCTTTAGACTCATCCCAATTCAATGTCAGACTCTGTAGTGGTCTGAAAATCTCTGCCACCTCAAAATAGGAATGATTCCATGAGCGATGCTTCGGTCCCTGCGAAGTGGAGGTTTCCCTCTCTTGCTGTGATTTTATGTCTTTGTGGTTGGGCCAGCCTAGTATTTTCTATTCACGATAAGCTGATCAGCTCAATTGTTGCATCGGTTTTGGGCTTTATGTGGACGATATTGATTGGGATTGTCTCCAAGGTATGGAGCAGGACAGAAAAGACAATTGTGGAACTGGCCGGAGACTGGCTTGACGTTCGGATTCGCGACGTGTTTTCTGGCTACCGCAAGCGATATCTCCACCATATTCACAGTCGGTTTGGAGCTTCCGATGTGAAGGGTCTTGTTACTCAAGGACCCTTTTCCCTGGCGGTCGAAGACATATATGTGGAACTTGCTGTTTCTCCTATGCAGGCCAGTAAGGTCTCTGCCCATCCGCTGCAAAAGTCCCCTCCTACTAGGGGTCGGCACGACCTCTGGGGATTCCTCCGCGCGACAAAAACGGGTACGCAAAACTTTGCTGTTCTAGGCTCGCCAGGGAGCGGAAAGACGACGCTGCTTAAACACATCGCTGTTGTATTAGCTAAACATCATGGCTCATTTAGCGGGGTGAGGCGGATCCCTGTTTTGCTCTTTATTCGCGATCACGCCGAATCTATCGCGGCAGATCCAGGTCAATCGATCATTGATGTTGTGAATTTCAGCACAAAGAAGATGGAGCTTCCTGCGCCAGACGGCTGGTTCCAAAGGGAGTTTCGTAAAGGCCGGTGTCTGATTATGTTCGACGGCCTAGGG
>CAVQMQ010000007.1:0-210573 GCA_963713645.1 uncultured Acidobacteriaceae bacterium
ATCCCGTACCCGTTCAGACTCCGAAATCAGGCCTATGAGGTTCTTTTTCTCTCTGAGCCAGCAGTCCACAGTCTCGGTGGCCCCTTCAGTGATGGCTTCAAGGTACTTTTGCGCCATCTGTTTGGATTGGCCGATATTCAGGTAGGCATGTATGACGATGAGCAGGATTACAACAACGAACATCAATAAAGTCGATACGATAGCAAGTTTTTCTTTGAGGTGTAGATTGAAGAATCGTTTCACTCGTCCACTCCTCGATGAATCAGCCAGCCGGAGAACATTTCTCGCAACAATTGACTGCCTTTTTTCTAACAGCCGCCAAGATCTTTCTTTCATAAGTGGCTCATTCCAGTCACTATGTCAATCTTTTCGCATCCATCGCGGGCCGCAGAGATTGTGGCCGATATATACCGGTGCGCCGAAATCCTGAGAGGCGGACCGTCGATGGTCGATACATTTCCAGCGAATGCCTGAAGGCCGGAAAAATGTGCATCGAAACGCGGTAAAGTCTTCAATTTTAACCGAGGGAGGCAGACACTCCAAATGCAAAAGCGGTTTACGACACGACAGATAATCGCGGCGCTGAAGGAGCATGGACCGTTGAAACGAACCATCATTTCATAAGCTGTCCGGCATACTCGGATTCTAAACATGGTGCGCGCTGGGGCGGTAGCACATCCATCGCAACGGTCATCCGCGGCTTATATGTCGGGCTCTTTGATCCCTAACTCTATTAGCTTTTGCGTCGGCATATCAAGGCAATCCTGTCACATGTGAACCTGTAATTCCGCAAACATTTAGCTGGCACCATTTTTTCCCGGGCTGAAGTCTATCGAAGCATACGCGTTTAGCCTGGACCTGTTGCTCCCCATCGTGAAGTTAAACGAATGCCATTATAAGATTCTCCCGACGTTGCCGAACTTGGTGCGCTATTATTTTTACATCCCCGAACTGGTCGGATATTTCCACGGGTCGTTTGTTGTTGCGGGCTTGTCGGGCATCACCAAGAAATGATTTGACGGCATGGTCCAAGATCACCAATGATGCGCGAATGAAAAGGGGTCAAGCTAAGCCTTCTTCCGCAATTTCGGCTGATCCGCTCCGCTAATCGGATTATGCGCACCGAAACTCTCAGCAATTCGAAAAGCGCAACGAAATCATCTGATTCATGGGCAAGGTTTCAAATTCAGGAATGAATCTCGCTGCGGGCAAATTGCATTTGTTAATCCTGTAAATCCCGTCCGCCAAAACCTTTCTCCGCGTCCTCTCTACAATCTGCTCAATCAGCTTAACGGCTTTAGCCGGAAGCTCTGCGGAGAGCGCTTACCCATTTTGGAACTTCTCCCTGTCTCAAAGGCCATACGCAAACGATCGCCAAGTCTGCAGACCGGATTTCCCTGCAGTTCGTTTATGTTTTTTCTCCAACCAGCCGAATGATACAACGAGGGTCCCACAAGAAGACGGATTCTTGATGTTTAAGCTCAGGCTGTAAGATCGAAAAAATGGCAGTTATTCATGGTTGGAAACTTAAAGATACTCATAGTTGAGAGTAATGTAGATTATCGCTCCTTCCTGTCGAAAGTGATTGCGAATATCGATGGCGCCGAGATCGTCGATGC
The DNA here is from genome assembly GCA_963713645.1 of uncultured Acidobacteriaceae bacterium. Classification (GTDB taxonomy): domain Bacteria; phylum Acidobacteriota; class Terriglobia; order Terriglobales; family Acidobacteriaceae; genus Telmatobacter. Next base: position 1,620 of record CAVQMQ010000007.1, read on the forward strand.
GGTTTCAAACGGATAGACATGCTCTGGCAAGGCTCAAGCAGTTGCCGGTTGACCTCGTTATGCTCCAGATGGAAACGCCGGCAATGGATGGTGTGCAAACGCTGGAGAAACTGCGGGAGTCTTTTCCCGAAACAGGCGTGATCGCGATAAGCGCGTCCAATTCGGAAAATCCCGAGGATGCAGCCAACGCGGTCCGGATGGGGCCCTCGATTTTATATCCGGTTTCGGCGTCGATCTCAGTGAGCACGCCGCCCTGTCACTGCTCCGGCGTCTCATGACGCTTATCAGGCTCTACAGGGCCCGCAGGAACTCCTGCCGGGCAAAACAACTCCACCAGGAGCACTTGCCGATGCCGAAGCTCGAAACAGGCCCGAATCCGCAACCCCGAATCCTGCAACCGCAAACGGCCCTCCGGACGGAGTCGGCGGCAGCAAAACAATCTCCCAAATCAATCGCAACCAATCAGAGAATAGAGTTGCTCGCAATCGGAGTCTCGACCGGTGGCCCAAACGCACTCGCCCGGCTCATTCCCCTTCTCCCTGCAGACCTGGGAGTACCGCTGTTGATCGTGCAGCATATGCCTGCGGTCATGACGGCATCCCTTGCCGAAAGCCTGGACAAAAAGTCGGCCCTGTCCGTGCATGAAGCTGTGGATGGCGAGGATGTTCTGCCCAACGTAGCATACGTCGCATCAGGCGGCTGGCATATGACCGTTACTTCTGCGCGAGCGGCAGGCGGTTCATCCGGCAAGAAGCGGATACGACTCACCTCCGATCCCCCTGTAAACAGTTGCCGCCCTTCGGTGGACGTGCTTTTTCGTTCCCTGGCAAAAGCTTATAGCGGGAAAGTCCTTGCCGTTATAATGACAGGTATGGGAAGCGACGGAATGAACGGAGTGCTCGCTTTGAAACAGAATAACTGCTACTGCATAGTCCAGAGCGAGGAGACCTGCGTTGTCTACGGTATGCCGCGAGCCGTCGCGGAAGCAGGCCTGTCAGACGAGAAGGTGCCTCTTCAAAACATGGCCTGCCGAATTATCAAATTGGTGAGAGGCCAAGACCTGAAGAGGGAACCGAAAGGGCGCCCCGTCTCAACGAACTTGAATTCAAACTGCTCCGGGACCTGATTTACGGGCATTGCGGAATTTGACCTTAATGTAAGCGCTCGCCACAGCGCTAACCTCAGAGGTACGGGGGCACAGAGAAAAGCAATGAACCACGGATGAACTCAGATATACATGGGTAAATGCAGGAAGCGGGAAAAAGCATTGAAAACCGGTCCTCGCTTTTTCCTTTCTCCTTTTTTTCATCCTTGTGAATCCACCACGCCGCGCTCCTCCATCCGTTGTCGGCGCCTTGCTCCGAGTCCTCTGTGCCTCTTTGGTGAAATGGCTTCTGCGTGTGTGCAGTGAACGATTACTAATTAATCTATGAAAATTGAAGGTGTGCCCCCTACTCTTTCGCTCAAAATCCGGTAGAATAAAGTGTCTTGCAATCAAGAAGTATCTCTTGGTCCTTTGTGTATGAAATATCGGGAGAAATCCGGATCGGAAGAATTATGGCAATTAGAAAGTACTACGAGGCCAGCATCCAGGAAGCAGACCAATACCTGAAAACCGCGGTCGGGGGATTAAAGCGAGAGAAGGTGTTTACGCCTGAAATACTTTACAATGTCCTGGGCATGGCCATTGAAAAATATTGCCTTGCCCTGCTGTATTACAAGGAAAACATGCCGGACAATCACACCTTCATCGATCTCGTGGACGCTATGAGCACAGTGGTCTCCCTTCCGGAAGATCTGAGGGAGGAGTTGAAAGCGCTGCAGGGCTACCAGGAAATCTGTTCTTTAAGCGCCTACGTGCGCAATGCCCCTGATCGAACAGCCATTTTGGAGATGATACAGACGACCCGGAGACTGGAGTCGTTTGTGAAGGCATCGTGCGAATAGGCTCGAGGTCACATCTGCTGCCTTTCCCCGTCATCTCCACGCCCATCCCGATCCCGCAGCTCTTCGAACAACGCCGTTTCCTGTCCCCCTTTACACCTTTACCGCCATTCGATCCATGGCGGCGCGATCTAAGTTCATCGTTTCGCCGGCTCGCAAGGCCGGATCAGAATATGAAAATGGACCACATCCGGTTGACGCAATCAAATACTCACCTTAACCTATCGCGGCTGAGCAAAAGAGCAGCAATTTCAGGGCGTCTTCTAAAACCACGGCGGGTTTACCATCGGCAAACTTCATGCCCGCGCTGTGAGACAAGCATATGCCACACTGCAGGGGGTGCCGAGAGGGGAAAAGGCTTTATCTTATTTGTAATTAAAAGGATGACCGAATGAGCATAGGACAGGCCAAAACATTTATACACAGAGGGATGAGGGACAGGGATTTACGGGATCGTCTCAATACCTCTGCCGGCCCGGAAGACGTGCTCGCCATTTTGGAACGTGAACAACTTGTGTTTACTTATTCGGAATTTGACGAGGCGTATCATAACCTCTTGACCCAGTGCGAGGAAGAGGAACAGGCGGAGCAGTTGAAAGAATTTAAAATTTGGTGGGATTTGATCCGGACGATGCCGGCGTAAGGGAACCGGCAAGCGCGTACCTGGACAATTTGCGCCCGAGGCCGCGTTTTTTGACGTCGAAGAACATGAAGAAGCGGCAGAAAGGAGAGGACATTCTCCATAATTGCGTAGGTTCAGTTTTTCATCACATGCGTGAAGTCACACCGGAAACGAATGGACGATCCAAAAAGTTCTCTTTGAGAGCACTTATTTGGCCACAATAGTGATCTCCTTCGTACTGGTTCCTCCAGGTCCTGTCACAGTTAATGTCGCCGTATACATACCAGCACTTGTGTACGAATGTGACGTATGTCTTGCACTACTAGTTTGTCCATCACCAAAGCTCCATAGGTATGACGATATAGTTCCTGTTGATTCACTAGTAAAATGGACTGGTAAGGGTGATTTTCCGGATTTGCGATTTACCATTATCCTTGCGATAGGCGCAGGATACGCAGCGGCCGTAATTGAGTTTGTGCTGGTTCCTAGAGGTCCCGTAACTGTCAAGGTTACGGTATACATACCAACTTTTTTATAGATATGTAATGGGTTTTGCACAGTGCTGGTTTTACCATCACCAAAGTTCCATTTGTAAGATGTAATTGCTGTTCCAGTTGATGTGCTGGTAAATCGAACTGGTAAAGGAATGCGTCCTGAGATTATTCGTGCTGTAATATTTGAGGCAGGGCATTGGAATACCGTAACTATATCAGGGTATGTTACAATATTTACACCCATTTCATTGCCTGTTTCAAGGGAAACGTTGTATATACCTGGAGTCATGTATTTATGAGTTGGGCTTTGAACAGTACTTATTGCACCATCTCCAAAATTCCAAAACCATGATATCACAGGTGTTGTCGATGTTGATGTATCTTTGAATGTTACTGTTAAAGGAGGATTTCCACTAACATCTACCATAGGATCACTAACATCTGCCATAGTGACACTCGAATTATAGGGATTGGGTGTGGTAATATAGAAATCTGCCATGGGATTAGGAGTTGGCGTCATGGATGCTGAAGCGTATGATATCGCAACGTTGCCAAATTGCACCACACTTGCCAGTTCTGTATATGCAATTCTGAAAAATCCATTTTCGCCCCAACTCGTCCCCCAACTATTCTTAACGATGAAGCATTGATGCATATCATCCCATGCAATGAGTTCTACTGCGTGACCACCTTCAACGAGATTCATTATAGTTTGATTACCGAAGGAAAATGTGGGACCGGCGTATGAGTATACGCCTGAGCTGTAGTAATTGCACAAGTCAGTATAAATCACCATACCTACGACAAGTGGCCCTTGATTGTAGATCGCATTTTTAATTAACCCAGTTGTTGGAACTGTGTATGCACTTACATAATTCCAACCTGTAATTTTATACATATTAGCTTCCCAATCGGGGCATGGCGCACCATTATCAGTGACAGTGTATTCATCACATCCTTCAACAGGGACACCAGTTGATTGGAGAAAATTCGCAGCATCATCGAGATAACCACCACCACAACCAAATGATCCCTCATCGAAACTGATCATGGCTTGTTCGGAAAGATTCTAGACAAGACCGCTCATTTTATTGTCTATTAGTATTTTTGACTCCAGCACCCCTATAGACGAGAATACCCAGCATGAATCGCAAATACCTTGATTTCTTACTGGTGTTACATAATTTCCGTTGTTGTTTCTCCAGTCAAATGCGGACGGCAATGGAGTAGACGACATTTTTGTTAAGGACGCGTCTACTTGAGGTTCGACCGTTTTATCAAACTTAGCACCAAAGTGTTTTTCCTCCGGATTGTATTTCGCGACCCACGGTTCGCCTTGGGTTTGAACGAGGCAGGTAGACGTATTTGTGCCGATGCTTTGCCCGAAGGCGAGTCCAAAGAAGCATAGTGACATGAATGAACAGAAAAATAGAGACTGAACGACCAAAAGGTCACTTGATTTCCTAATGGCGTGTTTCCATGATATTTCCTTTCTAACACTCCAGTAAATAAAAACCCGCATCCAGTTACGGATAGCGGGTTGTAGAGTCTGTTTATGTAAACTTTCCCTGGCAACCCCGCCATCTTATCGACTACAAGCCGATGAAGATCGGAAGTTTTGCGTCCCAGCTTTTCAGATGGTTTGCCCTTCAGGTTTAGTATTTATTTTCAAAGAACGCATTTACAATTCTGTAAGTCACTACTTATCAATTTGTTCTTCATGCCTTTATCGGTCAGCCGGAAAGAAAACCTGAGATTTTTTCGTAGTGAGGCGCAATAAAATTCTCGGATGGACTTTCAAAACAGGTTGTCGGGCCGGCCTATGCCCGATCACACAGCCAACTCTCGAACACGGCTTCAAAGTGCATCCTAAACGTATTCTTAGAAAGCACTTATCTTGCTACAATCATGATCTCCTTCGTACTAGTTCCGCCAGGTCCTGTCACTGTTAATGTCGCTGTATACATACCCGCAGTTATGTATGAATGTAACGCCTTTTTTGCACTACTGGTTTGTCCATCACCGAAGTTCCATAGGTATGACGATATAGTTCCTACCGATCCACTAGTAAAATGGACTGGTAAGGGCGATTTTCCTGATCTGCGGTTTACTGTTATCCTTGCTACAGGCGCAGGATATACAGCGACAACGCTCTGATTTGTGCTACTTCCTTCAGGTCCCATTACTGTCAATGCTACGTTATACATGCCATCTTTGTTATAAATATGCTCTGGATTTTGTATTGTGCTAGTTTCACCATCACCAAAGTTCCATTTGTATGCGGTAATTGTTGTCCCAGTTGATATGCTGGTAAATTGAACTGGTAAAGGTTTACGCCCCGAAATTATTCTTGCTGCGATATTTGCGGCAGGGAGCTGGCATACTGAAACCATATCAGGGTATGTTACAACATTTACACCTGTTTCATTGCCGGTTTCAAGAGAAACGTTGTATATACCTGGAGTCAGGTATTCATGAGTCGGGTTCTGAACTGTGCTAGTTGCACCATCTCCAAAATTCCACAACCATGATATCACAGGCGTTGTAGAAGTTGATGTATCTTCGAATGTTACTGCTAAAGGCGCGTTTCCACTAACATCTACCATAGGATCACTGACATTTGCCATAGGAACATTAGAATTGTAGGCATTGGGTGTGGTAATATAGAAATCTGTCAGGGGATTAGGAGTTGACGAGATAAATGTTGAAGTGTATGATATCGCAAGGTTCGCAAATTGCACCACGCTTGCCAGTTCTGTATACGCAATTCTGAAAAATCCGTTTTCACCCCAGGATGCCCCCCAACTATTCTTGACGATGAAGCATTGATGCGCATCATCCCATCCAATGAGTTCTATTGCGTGATTACCTAGAAAGTGATTGGTTATGGTCTTATTACCGTAGAAAAATGTCGGACCGGCATATGAGTATACGCCTGAGCTGTAGTAATAGTAAAAGTCAACATAAATCGCCATACCAACGACAATAGGCCCTTGATTGTAGATTGCATTCTTAAGTAACTCAGTCGTTGGGACTGTGTTTGCACTTACATAATTCCAGCCAGTAATTTTATACGTATTAGCTTCCCAATCGGAGCATGGTACACCATTATCAGAAGCTGTGTATTCGTCACATCCTTCAACAGGAACACCAGTTGATTGAAGAAAATTCGCAGCGTCTTCGAGATAACCGCCATTTTCACAATTATCCACTTCCGGGTTAGCAAAACTGAGCAAGGCTTGCTCGGAAAGATTTTTTACAAGACCGCTCATTTGATTGTCTATGAGGACTTTTGATTCCATAACTCCTACTGACGAGAATACCCAGCATGATCCACAATTGCCTTGATTTCTTACTGGTGTTACATAATTTCCGTTGTTATTTCTCCAATCAAATGCGGACGGCAATGGAGTAGTCGTCATCTTTTTTAATGATGCGTTCACTTGAGGTTTGACCGTTTCATCAATTTTAGCACCAAGGTGTCTTTCCTCCGGATTGTATTTCGCAACCCAAGGTTCGCCTTGAGCTTGAACGAGGCAGGTAGACGTGTTTGTGGCGACGCTTTGCCCGAAGGCGAGTCCAAAGAAGCACAATGACATGAATAAACAGAAAAATAGTGACTGAACGATAAAAAGGTCACTTGATTTTTTACTGCGTGTTTTCATGACGTTTCCTTTCTACATCCACTCCAGTAAATAAAAACCCGCATCCAGTTACGGATAGCGGGTTGTAGAGTCTGTTTATGTAAACTTTCCCTAGCAACCCCGCTATCTTATCTACTACAAGCCGATGAAGATCGGAGGTTTTGCGTCCCACCTTTTCAGATGGTTTGCCCTTCAGGTTAGTATCTATTTTAAAAGAACGGAGTTACAATTCTGTAATTAGCTACTTACCAATCTGTTCTTAATGCCTTTATCGGTCAGTCGGAAAGAAAACCTTAGTTTTTTTTCTCAGTGTGGCGCAATAAACTTCTCGGCCGGACTTTCGAAACAGGTTGTCAGGCCGGCCTTTTCCCATTCACACAGCCAACTCTCGAACACGGCTTCAAAGCGCCCGGGGCGTGAAGAGCATAAGTGTGGCTGCACTCTTTTCCGGGTTATACGTCAAATACTTCCTTAACCAGTTCTCTGTAGGCTTTGGCCCCAGTTGACGATCGTGCATATTCCGTTGCCGAAACCCCGCTGCGTGGAGCTTCGGCCACTCTGGTACAGGCAGGTATTACGGTCTTGAAAACCTTCTCGCCATATCTTCTTCTCATGTCTTCAACCGACAGCCGGGACTCTCTGGTGCGAAGGTTTGACATGGTGCCGAAATAACCGAGTATCCGGATATCGGGATTCAATCTGCGCCGGACCTTTTCGACGAGTTCATTGATATCCTCGGCAACTTTCAGGTCCAAATAGGCTGTTTTAAATGGAACGAGCACTTCCCGGCTCATTCGTAACGCATTCACCATCAGAAACGGCGAAATGGGGGGTAGATCCATAATTATGAAATCATATTCGCTCGCATGCCCGGCAAAGCGCTCGAAGAGAATACTCTCCTTGCCGATTTCTGCGTTGAACTCCGATTCACAGCTTGCCAGGCTTTCGTCGGAAGCGGCAACATAGAGGTTTGCGGTTGCAGTGCTGTATATAGCCTCTGAAATATTGCCGTTCTGATTGCACAGCACATCCGTGACAGTCCTGCTTGCAGGTTCGAGCTTGACTCCCAGATGAGATGTCGCTCCAGTGTATGGATCGAGATCCACCAGGAGCGTCTTCTTTCCAGCTTGTGCGAGGCAACAGGCAATGTTTACAGCCGATGTGGTTTTACCGACTCCGCCTTTAAGAGATAATATAGCGACTATTCTCGTATCAGACACCGTGATCCTCCTCTTGACAGCCTGTCTAGAGAAGCGGCTGCATTTGCAGGCTCAACCGTTCTATTGCACTCCACCATGTCTCTCGGGGACGCCCTGAAACTATGAACAGACCCGTGGCCCCGTAGGATGGGTGGAGCGAATCGCAACCCATCAAAACTTTTCGAGACAGGGCGAAAGTTTCGATCCGGATAGCTTGATAAACATTGATATATCAAGCTTTTAGCACACAGTACCGCCCGAGGAGCTCATCGATTCGCCCTTCCTTAACCAATTTCTTCAGGAAAGGCAGAATTTTTTTCTTGTCCATTTCCAGGTGTTCGGCTACCTCCCGGACGGTTGCGCCCCCGCTCGCAGATTGGAGAAAAGACATGATACCCGGAATCGTGGCGGCTTCGGCTTGAACACCACCGGTTTTGCTCTTAATTCGGCGCCCTGGAATCACACGCTGCGCCGCCGGCGGAGATCGGTGCGGCTTTCCCCGGGGTCCCGGTCTTTGCCACGGGCACAGCGGCGGCAAGCCGTTCTTCTTCCCGGCCCGTTTTTTGCGGTTCATCCATCGGAGTTGCGGCGACCGCATCAGCCTGATCCGGGACCATAGCTGTCGCGGGATCAATATGCACAGATACCGGTGTTTCCCTTTCACCGAGTCCAAAAGCCGCTCGGGTTAGGTTCAGAGCAAGTTCGAACTGATTCGAAACGAGCTTTACCCAGATGTCTATCATATGTCTCCTTTCATACCGAATCATACTTGTGTGGCAATGTCCCTTTGAATCGGCCGTGGGTGGGATATCAATGCAGGGTCTGTTCGAAAACCTTTTTCCTTGACCCTTTTCCGGCAAGATACATCATCGTGATAGAGGATTCAAGCGGCTTGCGTTTTAGCGCTTCAGGCGCGCTTCCAACATGCAAATCCAGGGGCCGGGGTTCGAACCCAACGGCCATCGGCATAGGATCAGTACGCCTGCAAACCGATGCGGGGTCCTCCGGCAAGAGTGCCGGAAAACAATCCCAAACGATTTCGACAAAAGTCAATCGCCTCGCAACCGCGTCCGATAACATTTTTACTTTGCTCCCAATTGCCCGAAAGTGTAATAGTAAATCATGCCCGATCTATCACAAGATCTGGTATTCAAAAATTATCGAGACTCGATTCCTTATTACGCTCTTATGACCTTATCGGTAAGGCATTCCTCAATGAGGGAGTCCATCACGTGGAAAGGGTGGAAGAGAAGGCGCAGCCGGGGAAGAGAGTGACTGCCGTGGTTAAACATTGGCTTTCCCGGAAAAGAAACCGAAAACGCTGGATCTTATTTTTTGCGCTGGGCTTTAGCCTGCTCCTGTACGGGTGCGGCGAAAACAAGCCCCGGGTCGCTCGAGTGGGCATCCTGTGCGGATTGGATCCTTTTGCCACGACGATTGCCGGCTTCAAGGCCAGGATGAGCGAATTTGGCTACATCGAGGGCAAGAACATCGCCTACGACGTGCAGAGGACCAACTTCGACCCGGCGGCGGAACATCGCATCCTGAGGAAATTTATAGAGGATAAGGTGGACTTGATGCTCGTGTTTCCCTCGGAGGTGTCTGTAGAGGCAAAAGCGGTCACCCGGGGGACCGGCATTCCGGTGGTGTTTTGTCAGACCAACACGGAGGGTACCGACCTGATAAAGAGTGTGCCCGAACCCGGTGGAAATATCACCGGGGTACGCTACCCCGGCCCGGACCTCGCCCTCAAGCGTTTCGAGATTTTGCTCGAATTGGCGCCACAGGCAAAACGCATGTGGGTACCCTATACGAAGAACTCCCCGATTGTGCCCGACCAGTTGACGGCATTGCGACGGGCGGCGGCAAAAACAGGCGTCACGCTGGTGGAATCGCCTGCTGACGGCCCCCGCGACCTGATAGCGGATTTGGACTCCAGAGCGAAAGCAGCCGATATCGGCTTCGATGCAGTCTTGTTCATATCCGAGCCTCTGGCCAGGACTCCTGCCGTTTTTCCGAAAATAGCCAAATTTGCGTCCGAGCACAGGATACCCATCGGTGGGGTCATCTTATCTTCCGAGGGCTATTCAACTTTATTCGGTGTTGCGACGGACAATATTGCGGTGGGCAGGCTGGCAGCACAGCAGGCCCACAAGGTCCTGAGAGGCATCCCGCCGGGAACCATTCCCGTAGTTTCGGCGGAGAGCTATTTCCAACTCAACTACAAAGTATCGCAAGAACTTGGTCTGAAAGTCCCTGAAGGGTTGTTGAGGCAAGCCGACGAAATCATCCGTTAAGGGGCGCGTGGGCAGTGGAGAGGGGACATGGAGACTCTGACGGAAGAATCTTCAGAGGCGAGAAAATTGAGCACGACCCTGGCCACTGCTTTTTTTTCTTTGAGCGTGGTGGTGCTCCTCCTTTACGGCGGGGTGAAGACCTACCATGAAGTAAAGATCCAGCAGGCGCTCATTTCAAATATGCAGCAACTTATCGCACAAGATGCCGCCAAGACTGTCAGCGGTTTCATCAACGAGAACTTCAGCACCCTGGAAACGGCGAGCAGGCTGACCGATCTTTTCGCGGTCTCTGAAGCGCAGCGCCAGCAGTTTCTACAGGGCATTCTGGGGCTCCGGCGGGCTCTCCGGCAGGTATTGCTTTTGAATACGCGCAACCAGGTCATTGCTCAGTCGTCCCGCCTCTCGATGGAGGCATCGAGCCGGTTCATGGACCAGGTGAAGTATATCAAACCGGGTAAGAAACCGCAGAAGAAGCGTACAATCGGGCCGGTCTACATCGATTCCGTGACCAGTGAACCCATCGTGAGCATAGCTGTTCCGGTAACCGACGCCTTTGGAGATTCCCAGGGAACGCTGCTCGCCGAGCTCAATCTGAAGTCAATGTGGGATATCGTCGACCATCTCAAAGTCGGGGAAACCGGGTACGTGTATGTGTGCGATAGAGAAGGCAATTTGCTGGCTTGCCACGACACGGCCCGAGTTTTGAGGGGTGAAAACGTCTCCCGCCTGCAAGCGGTGGCCAACTTCATTCATAATCGATCATCCCTTCAACCCGATACGGCGACCAGTTATCAAGGAATAATGGGATTAACCGTGGTGGGAACCTATGCACCTCTGGAATCGCCTGATTGGGCCGTCATAAGCGAACTGCCGTGGAAAGAGGCATACAGGGAGATTGCTCTGAGCGTCGTGACGGCAATTGGAATCACGCTGGTAATGGCGTGCTTTGCCGGCATTTTCGGGACGTTCATAGCGAAACGCCTGGCGGTGCCCGTGATCAACTTGACGGAGACTGCGTCCCGGATTGCCGCTGGCGAGACGGATTTGCAGGCAGAGGCGGGGGGACCGAGGGAGATCGCCCGCCTGGCCATGGCCTTTAACAGCATGACGGCCCAGTTGCGGCAGAGCCTGATGGATTTGGAGCAGCGCTACGCCGACCTGAAACGAACGGAGAAGGCCTTGCGCCTGAGTGAAGAACGGCTTCGCCTGGCCCTCGAAGGCACCTATGACGGTATCTGGGATGTGGATGTGCAAAGCGGTCAGGCGTATTTCAGTCCTCGCTATTATACGATGATGGGATACGAGCCGGACGAATTCCCGGCAAACTATGAGAACTGGCGGCAGAGGCTCCATCCGGACGATCTGGAGCATTCCGAGCGAGCAGTGCTGCGTGCGGCTGAACAACTCTCGCGATTCGCCATCGAGTTCCGGTTCAGGGCAAAGAACGGCGAATGGCGCTGGATTCTTAGCCGTGGCAAAGTGGCCGAATCGGACCAGTCCGGGAAGGCCGTCCGGGTGGCCGGATCACACACCGATATCACGGAGCGCAAGCGTGTCGAAGAGGCGCTGCGTGAGTCTCAGCAGATGTTGCAGTCAGTCCTGGATACCATACCGGCAAGGGTCTTCTGGAAGGATCTTGCTCTAAACTTCTTGGGCTGCAACAGCCCGTTTGCTCTCGATGCGGGTCTCCAATCACCCGAGGAGATCGTAGGAAGAAACGACTTTGAGATGGGCTGGGCGGAACAGGCGGATCTCTACCGTTCAGATGACCGTTTGGTTTTGGAAACCGGCATCGCAAAACTCGGATATGAAGAACCCCAGACAACACCTGCCGGTGACAGAATCTGGCTTCGTACCAGTAAGGTTCCCCTGTCCGATGTGAAAGGTGAAATCAGGGGATTATTGGGTACATACGAAGACATAACGGTCTATAAACAAGCCGAGGAGGCGCTTCGCAAATATGAACTCATTGTATCCACCTCCCGGGACCTTATGGCCCTGATCAACAGGGATTACATCTATGAAACCGTGAATGAAAGCTATTTGACGGCACACCAACGGTCGAGGTTAGACGCAGTGGGCCGGCCAGTGTCGGATATCATGGGGGAGAGCGTTTTCAAGGACAAGATCAAGGGCAGGCTTGACCAGGCCCTTTCCGGACAAGCAGTCCACTTCCAGGAAACTTTTGATTTTGCGGGGCTGGGCCGGAGAATCATGGATGTCAACTACTTCCCCATCCTGGATGAAAATGGGAAAGTGGAGGGAGTAGTCCTGAACGCCCGTGATATTACCGAAACCCGCAAGCTCGAAGAACAACTGATACAGTCGCAAAAGATAGAATCCATTGGGACCCTGGCTGGAGGCGTAGCCCATGAGATAAACAATCCCCTCAACGGAATCATGAACTACGCACAGTTGATCCTGGACTCGATGGAAACGGACAACCCGGCGAGCGGATTTGCTCAAGAGATTCTGCAAGAGACCCAGAGAATTGCCGGGATCGTGCGAAATCTGCTGACCTTTGCCCGGCGAGAGAAGCAATCCCACAGCCCGGCGCAGTTAACGGACGTCATTACGGCGGTGCTCTCCCTGATTCAGACGGTGATGCGTCACGATCAGATTGAACTGGAACTGGCCATTCCCGAGGATCTGCCTAAGATCAAGTGTCGCAGCCAACAGATCCAGCAGGTGTTGATGAACCTCATGACCAACGCCCGTGATGCACTGAACGAACGGTATCTCGGCTACAGTCCGGAGAAAAAACTTCGGATCGCGGCAGAGCTCATCACAATACAAGGCCGCCGGTTCATCCGGACCACCGTTGAAGACACCGGGCCGGGCATCCCCGAGGAGATCAGGGACCGGATCTTTGATCCTTTTTTCACCACCAAGCCCAAGGAAACAGGCACCGGCCTGGGGCTTTCCATCAGCTACGGCATCGTTAAGGACCATGGGGGGGAATTGAGCGTGGAAAGCAAACCGTATCACTATACCCGCTTTCACATGGATCTTCCCGTGGATAACGGATGGACGCTCGGCGAGAACTGAGGAGATGCAGATGGGAAATATTCTGGTTGTTGATGATGAGCGCTCCATTCGCACGACCGTAAAGGCATTCCTGGAGCTGGACGGCCACAGCGTGGAAACCGCAGAAGAAGCGGAATCGGCCATGGCTGTACTCCGGAGCAAGCCGATGGACGTGGTCTTAACCGATATCATTCTGCCCCGGATTTCCGGTGTAGATCTGCTCCGGCGAATTCGGGACACGACACCCGGTGTCCAGATCATCATGATGACCGGAGAACCCACGCTGGAGACGGCGGCGGAATCGTTGCGCCATGGCGCTGTCGATTATCTGCAAAAACCGGTCGGCAAGAACGACATCCTCAGGGCCGTCCGAACCGCGCTGCACGTCAAACACCTCAATGATGAAAAGCTACGCCTCGCGGAAGAAAACCGAAACTACATGAACCATCTCGAACAACTAGTCGAGACCCGCACCCATGCCCTGGCGGCAAGCGAAGCCACCCTGCGGCATCGAGCCGAGGAATTGTCCATACTCAACCGCCTGGCCCGGAAGGTGAATGAAAGCATGACCGTGGATGGTTCCATCCAGTGCGGGTTAAGTGAAATGGCAAAGGCCGTCGCAGCCGATCTCGCCGTCTTCTTCCTGCGTACCGGAGGGGACCTGGTGCTCAGAGGCACCTTCCCCGAGCAGTCGGAAATGGAGTGGCAGCCTCAGCGGGTCCACGCGGTGGGGACATGTCTGTGCGGACTGGCGGTAAGCGAAGACCGCGCCATTTATTCCTCCGATATTCGATCGGATTCCCGGTGTACCATGGAGGAATGTCGAAAGGCAGGGTTCAGGTCCTTTGCAGCCCTGCCGCTGCGGGCTGATTCGGAAACTATAGGGGTTCTGGGGATCGCATCCTTGCAGCAGAGGGATTTTATCGAACATGCGTCCTTTCTCGAAGCCCTTGCCAATGAGATGTGCATCGGGCTCAACAAATCCCTGTTGTACGAACGGGAGCAGCAGCATGCCGTGGAACTCAATGCGAGCCTTTCCCGGATACAGGAGGGCGAGACCGAGCGCCTCAGGCTTTTGCAGCAGTTGCAACGGTCCCAAAGGCTGGAGGCCATCGGGACTCTTGCCAGCGGCATTGCCCATGACTTCAATAATATCCTGGCCGTCGTGATCGGTTGTACCGAGCTTGCCCTGTTGCGTACTCCCAAAGAATCCAAGGCCTGGCAAAGCCTCGAAATGGTTCTGTCGGCAGGTCAGCGGGCAAAAGATCTGGTCAAGCAGATCCTGGCCTTCAGCCGGCAAAGCGAAGAGGAACGAAAACCGATCCAGATCACCCGCACGGTGAAAGAGGTCCTCAAGTTCATGAGGGCTTCCCTGCCGGCCACCATCGAAATCCGCGAAGACATAGATTCCGACAGTGGAGCGATCCTGGCCGACCCCGTGCAGATCCACCAGATCGTGATGAACCTGTGCACCAACGCGCATCATGCCATGAGTGAAAAAGGCGGAGTGCTCGAGGTCAAGTTGATGTCCGTGAATCTGGGGTCCGGCGAAGACGCCGTGCACCCTGATCTCAAGCCCGGACCCTATGTCAAGGTTACCGTGAAAGACACCGGTTGCGGGATGGACGAAGCGACCAAGGTAAAGATCTTTGATCCCTACTTCACCACCAAAGCGAAGGGGGTCGGCACGGGCCTTGGTCTCGCCGTGGTGCATGGCCTTGTGCAGAATCACGGCGGCGCAATTACGGTGGAAAGTGAGGCTGGAAAAGGTTCTGTGTTCAATCTCTATTTCCCCGCCATCCAGAAAGAGGCGGTCGAGGAAACACTGATCCAGGAGACAATGCCCATAGGCCGTGAGCACATTCTGTTGGTCGACGATGAACCCGTCCTCCTGGACATGAGCCGGGAAATGTTGGAGTACCTGGGTTACAGCGTTGAAACCAGAACAAGCAGCGTGGAAGCCCTGGCGCTCTTCAGCGCCCAACCCAACCGGTTTGATCTCGTCATTACCGACATGACCATGCCTTTCATGACCGGAGACAAGCTGGCAAAGGAACTCTTGCGAATTCGAGCGGACATTCCCATCGTCGTCTGCACCGGCTACAGTGAAAGGATTCAGGATGAGCAGGCCAAGGCCACGGGCATCAGGGCCTTCGTTATGAAACCAATTCTGATGGCGAAAATGGCCAAAGCCATTAGGGATGCGTTGGAGAAAAAGCTGGATACCTGACCGGCTGAGGTGATGGACCCCGTTTTCGGTTGCCGTCGCGGCGATGCGCGACCGGTATCCTTCCTGTTCAATTGCGCTTCAAATCTTGTTTCGAAATGAGTTGCAGCAGACCAGTAGGATGGGTGGAGCGTAGCACAACCCATCAAGTCTTTTCGAAACAAGTTACAGCAGTCGAGAAAAGATTATTAAGAAGAGGATAACAATTCTCAAACTGGATCTATAAGCATTTTCACCCTGCCTTCATCAAGCACACTTCGTGCATAAACACTAATTATAGCGCATTTCAAGCACAAGGTTATTTTCGTTTGGCTTGTGTTAAATACAGGCGATCGAGTCTTCAGGCTGCTGTCAAAGTCTTTGTGCACACCATGAAGTTGTAGAGGTTCAACTGCATGTATGTTCATACACATCTGCAGGGATTCACCTACACTTGGCATTTGTGGTAACAAAGGCGGGACACTCTCATGGAAATTGCTTCGGTTTGTGAAAAGCGTCATCTGCCAGACACCTATACATCAGATTTTCCACATTTTTTTTGCTACAGAGCCGAATTTTCGGCCTCAGCACATCCTTGCCTGTGGATGGAATTCCCGGCCGGTCGGGTTTTTAACCTGATCTTGTAACATTTGCGCGACAGGGGTTGCAACCTGGAGCATTGATGAATATAGAACTGTATATCAGCCGCAAGCGACGAAAAATCGACTCGTTCAAGATCATGATAGATCAAGTATTTTCAAGTGGTTCGAGTTCCAAAATGTGTTCCGAGGAGCGTATCGGGGAAATTCCCGTTGACGTTGCCGCAGATGTACGGGACCTCTCTCGGGAAGACTCTCCAAACTAAGCTGATCGAAAGTTCGATAGACTCGTTTCGATGTTGGGGCGGGTAGATTCACGATTAGTGGTCTATTCGACCAACCCATTGTCCCTTGAAACGTCAATGCCTGTGCGGCCGCAGAAGATCGCGCGTTCCAGTAGTGGTTGGAGGCGCGGCCCAATTCAAAGGCAGGAGTTTCGAAAACATGCAATTGAAGGGAGGTGGTGCGGTTTGATTGTAGTGAACGCCTGACGCAATATCAGGACAATTGTGAAAGAAGCCGGGAGGAAAGGAGACGGCGCGCGCGGAAACCGGCTGGATGCCGCGGGACGAGGTTAATGCCGAAAAACTTTTAAAGGAGGCGGTTATGCCAATAATAGACGGCGTAAAGAAAGTAATTATTTATCTTGAGGGATTCCAGAGGCGGATGATCAAGGATTTCCTCGGTGTCGAATGCGATACTTATGAACTCGACGTTCCGGCGCCGCCGCGCTTCGTGCCGCTATATGGCGTCCCGGTTGACCCCACGTGCAAGCGTATGTATTTCACCGGCTGGCAGAGGCGTGAAATAAAAGATGAGGCCGGTATTGATTGCGAGTACATCGAACTCTGCAAGGGCCATCCAGTTCCGTTGTACATGGTTCGGCACCACTAGCATCAAAGTTCAGCATGGGACCGGGGCAACCCCGCCCCGGCCGCATCCATGCTCAGCTTATCGAAAGGAGACGGGACCTTGAACTCAACCGAATACGTGCCGGAGTATGCCGTCTGGGAACTGACGCTCCAATGCAACATGAGGTGTCTGCATTGCGGTTCGTCCGCCTCGAAGGCGCGGGCTAACGAACTGACTGCCGAGGAATGTCTGCCGATAGCCGACGACCTCCTTCGACTCGGTTGCAGGCAGATCACTTTCATCGGCGGCGAAGTTTTCCTCTGCAAGGGATGGGCAAAGGTGGCGCGCAGGATGTCGGACGGTGGAGCAAAGACCAACATCATCACGAACGCGTTCCTGTTTGGTGACGAAGAGGTAGCCGGGATAAAGGAGGCTAAACTGTGCAACGTAGGTATTTCCCTTGACGGTATGGAGAAAAACCATGACCGGATGAGAAGGAAAGGTTCTTTTCAAAAAGTTCTTGCCGCATTCGAGAGACTCAACCGGGAAAATATAACGGTAGCAGTCGTAACGAGCCTCCTTGATTTCAACGTTAACGATCTTGAAGAGATGTACGGCCTCCTTGTCGCCAAAGGGGTTGAGATCTGGCAGATACAGATAGTCACGAGCATGGGCAACATGGCTGTGAACAAAGGCTATCTCCTCGCTCCGGACAAGGTCGGGAAAATCACCTCGTTTATCCGCCAAAAACATCGGCTGGGCTCAATACGGGTATATGCCGGAGACAATATCGGCTACTTCGACGAGACTGAGGTTTACATTCGGAGTCAACCGGGGAGCATCGCAGTCTGGAATGGCTGCAACGCGGGAATACGGGTGGTCGGTATTGACAGCGTCGGCAATGTCAAAGGGTGTGAGTCGATCTATTCGGATAAGTTTATCGAGGGGAACCTGCGCCAGGATACCCTTGAACAGATATGGAACAAGGAAGGGAACTTCGCTTACAACCGTAATTTCGATGTAAGCCTGCTCACCGGGGCCTGCGCCGGATGTGACAAGGGACACCTTTGTCGCGGTGGTTGCCGGGGCTCAAGCTATTTCAACACCGGATCTCTCTTCGAAAGCCGCTATTGCAACTATCCGGGTCGGCCTGGATGCAACACTGCGCAAGCGTAATGAGGAGACAGATACTTCAATCCGATTGATGGAACTTTGTCTAAGTCGCTCAGCCCATTTGAGGCGAGAGTCTTTACCGCTTAATTTTTTCCCGCACAGGAGAGATCAATGAAAACCGACAAAAAAATTGCTTTTGCCCTTGGCGGGCTTGCAGGAAATAACGCTCACGGCGCCGGTTTTTTGCAGGCGGCCATTGACGCCGAAATCGAACCCAGGATGATCTCCTTTAGCTCGGGACAGATTCTATGGGTCTTTCGTTACCTGCATGCAAAGAAGCGAAATGAGCCCGAGCCCAGGCTGAGAAAGCTCCTTGCAGAAGACATCAAGAAAATAGCCCCGACCAAGAGCTACGACGTCGATACGGCTCTCCTGTTTTTGTTCGGAAAGTCTGACGTTTACCGGCCGGCATTCCCGGAGTTTTTTACAGATCTCATGAGTAACGGCGTGCGCTTTTTTGGCTCCATTCTCAATAAGTGGCCCAATGCGTTCGTTACCAAGGAACTCTTGGAATCGGTTCCCGGCCGGTCGCTGGTACCCCAATTTCCGGATAGCTTTTATGAAGACATCAGCAAAGCGTTCAAAGCCGAAAAAAGCATAGGTCTCATATTCAACAGTTTTGATCCTGTTACAGGAATTGAGCTGGTATATTACAACAAGGCTGCGGAAGACGCTCAAGCGGTCTCCGAATCCGGATACCGTTGTAGAACGGAATATCGTGAGATAACGCCAAGTGCGGTAAAGGACGCACTAAGGCTCTATGAGTACGGGTTCGGCAAGGACTATAGCGGTCATCTTGATGGCGCCTATTACAGGCAGATTATGCTGAGTGAACTGGCCTACCCTGCCGACAACATATTCGTCGCAAGACCAATAAACTACGAGTGGATCGGCAGCAGGCTTCCAACAGGCCTTCCGGGCCTCGAGGACTTAAAGACAAAAGTGGGCTTCAACGGATCGTATGCCGGAGAGCGTGACAAAATTTACCTCATAAACAAGCTTATTAAAGACGGAGCCTTGGGGGACCGGTACAAGAAAATCGAGTTGATCGAGATCGAGATAAGGATCCAGCGCGGTTATTTTGATTACATCTATGAGAACCTCGATGTCTTCGACCTTGCTCGTGGATGCACTCAAGAAAAGTTCCTGGAGTGCATTGCTCATCCGGCCGCCGGGGCCGGGCAAAACTGAGCTATGTGAAAGTGACCGGGACAGCGTTGCTCTCTATACTGCTGGCGTGCAGTTTCTTGAAATTTTGGCCGGCACATAAGGCCAGGAAAAATTCATCCGCAGATGACGCAGATTTTGGCAGATTATTTTCATTTATGTTTTATCTGCGCTTATGTGTGTCATCTGCGGATCGTCCTTTTCCTTTGCGTCCTGCGCCACTGCGGCGGTAAACCTCGCCGGTTCACTTGCGAGGGAACTGAAGCTCGACGGTCGTTCCTTTGTCTAAAGCGCTTTGTATTGAAATCGAGCCATGGTGGGCTTCCATAATGGCTTTGCAAAGACTCAGGCCCAGACCAAACCCTCCGGATTCCCTGGAGCGCGACCGGTCGACCCTGTAGAATGGTTCGAATATGAAAGGGAGGTCCTGCTCCGGTATTCCTATCCCTTCATCCCGGATTTCTACGGTGTTTGACTCAGGTCCGGTTCGAACGCGGATTGCGACCGGGCCGCTCGTCTCCCGAGAGTATTTGATCGCGTTTCCGACCACATTGCGAAAGACTGTTTTAGCCTTCTCGGAATCCAGGAACACCTCGACCGATTCCGGCTCGTCCTCCAGGCGCACACCCGGCGGTTGATCTTCCAAAGGTCCGATCGCTTCCCGTATTAGTGCGACGAGGTCCACCATTTGACAATCAAGGGCCAGGTTGCCGCGTTGCATGCGGGCGTTGGCCAGGATCGTTGTCACCATCCGGTCCATTTCGCCGATGTCTTCAGCCAGCGATTCCTTCAGCGGACCGTCCGGAGACATCTCCAGGGCTATCCGCATCCGGGTGAGAGGAGACCGCAGTTCATGGCTGACATCCAGCAACATCTGGTCCTTCGAGCCAATGAGGTGCTGCAACCGTTCGGCCATCCAATTAAAGGCCGAAGCAAGCTCTCCCAGTTCGTCAAGACTTTGAACAGGGACCCGGTGGTCCAGGCGGCCCGCCCCCACCTGGCGCACTCCTTGGGACAATGTGCGCAACGGCGCCATAATTCGAAGAATCCAGATATAAGATCCGATAAGCAGCAGGGTCACGGAAAAGAGGAAAAAGGGGCCCACCCAGACGAGCCGCCGGTCTTTGTCCGGGTCTCCCAGTATTTCGAACATAAACCTGCGATCCGGGTCTACCTGGTAAATTAAATAGTTATGCCCATGAAACTGCCCGGCCCAAATCGACCCTTCCGCATTCCATTTAAGATTGGGCCGGACGGGAGGCCATTGGGCCTGACCCTGTGTGGACCAGCCGGCCTCGGGCGACGAATAATGGATGATCATCCCCGTTCGCCTTGCAACCTCAGATGCACGGTCATAATCCGGCGGAGACCCCAGGTCCTTCACCAGGTATTCAACGTACTGGGCAACTCTGCTGCGAAAAGCATCCGCGAGTATCGTCCGATGCTCGTACGCCGCCGCCCGGAACAAAAGAAGTATCCCCAAACCGGACACAACGATCACCAGGAGCAAGCGGGTATGTATCGAACGGAGTGCGCTGCCAAGCCGATCGAATATCATTCTTCAAAACCCTCCGCGACGAAGACATACCCGGTCCCCCAGACTGTTTTTATGAAAGAGGGGTTTTTAGGATCGTCCCGCAGTTTCTGCCGCAGCCGGCTAATGGTAATATCGACCGAACGGTTGAAAGCTTCGCTGTCGATTCCCCGCAGTTCCTGCAGTATCCGGTCCCGGTCGAGGACCCTGCCGGCATTTCGGGCAAGAAGGGAAAGGGCGGCAAACTCATTGGTCGTCAAAGAAAGCGGTTGTTCGTCAAAGAAGGCCGTTCGTTTGCCGGTATCGATGCTGAGCCTTCCGAAAGAGCGGACCTGAGGCAGGGGTATATCGGCAGACCGGCGAAGCACGGCCTGAATCCGCGCGACCAGTTCCCTTGGTTCGAACGGTTTGGCCAGGTAATCGTCAGCGCCGAGTTCAAGGCCGACGACACGGTCCGTAACTTCCCCCCGGGCGGTAAGCATGATTATCGGGACCCTGTTGTCCTCTCTGATGATCCTGCACAGCTCAAACCCGTTTATGCCGGGAAGCATTATGTCCAGGATAATAAGATCAGGGGCGTGGGTCTTGAGATGCCGAAGGCCCTCGTCGGGATTTGCAGCCGTGAGCACTTCAAATCCAAATGGGGACAGATAATCACTCAGGAGCTTGTTCAGCTTTTTATCATCATCGATGATCAGAATCCGTTGCTTTTGGCCCATGGCAGATCTTTTCCATGCAGTTTGAAATGGAGATTTCCATCTGAACCCTCCCTACCAATTCGTCAGGTTCTCAGTCTTCCAAGATAATGGACATGGCATAGAGGAATGAGCCCAGGCCGAACGACAGCAGAGGGCCGACGCTGCCGGCATTGAAATAACTCGACAGCACGCGGTTCCAAACCAGCCATGCAACAGCAGACCAGCATGATATCCGAAACAGGGTACTTAACACAGTCCTAACATGGCATCGGTAACTTACGCCGAGCCATTTTGGCAAGGAGATTTCCCGTTGAGAACTCAAAAGCCCGCGTTCCTTATTCATCCCAACTCCTTCAGGGCGATATGGACGCCTGCCGGAGCGAATCGCGTCCCTACAGCAGGTCGAGTCAGTTCTGAATCCTAAAAACCATCTATTGTGCCCGGTGGTCTCATCATCGGGTGAGGGGGAGACAGGCCTTCCCGGTCCTTCCACGCCGGCGTGAGTACGGTCCCGTACGCTGCGATTCTCAAAATGCATTGAACTCCCCGCACTTTCCGGCCTGATTTGTCACCATGGGCGGAACACGCCGGACGTGCGGCCTCCCCCGGCGAGGGCGACCAGCAGGATGCAAAAGGACAACCTGGCCGTCACTGAGCCTGAGGACTGGCTTGCCTCTGCTTTGCCGCCGTCAAAGCCTGTTGGCAACCTGGCGACAGCTTGTCAAAGTTCTGCTGCAAGCAGGCGACGATGCGGCCTCCGCCGCGCTGGACCCCGGTGCAAAACGTCTTGTAGTCAGCTTGGCACGCCTGCCGAACGGCTCCCCTGCCGGGATCGTCCGCGATGGCGCTGCCTGAGGCAAAGCCCAGCGTAATGATAAACACCGCAAACACAACCTTAAGGCATCTCTTAGTACTGTTCATTTTAGATCTTCCTTCAATGATGGTTGTTTCAGTTGCACCAAAGAGAAAAGAATCTCACCCGGTGATTTGCAGATGGTTCGATCAAAAGATTTACCTCCATCAGGCCGGCGGGCGGCGAAATTGCCGCCCGCGATTTTCAATTATGTTACATAATTTAAGTCGTCAAACCGTACTTGGGTTATCAAAAACTCAAGATCGTTTACTGATGGCTTGCGATCCATTTGTCCAGGCGCGCAAATCTTTTCTCTATCGCTGAATCGAGGTTTGCGCCTATTTTGTCATGTATGTTCTGGAGAGTGGTTTTCTGGTCCGCCGACAATATCGGAATTATCTGGGCGACAATCTGCGACCCCAACTGAGCAGCCTGCGCAGCAAAGGAAGCCACATTCTGCGAATCGGCGCTGATAACGCTCTGGTCACTGCCACTCAGGACGTCCTTTGCCAACTGCACCCTGGCGCTTGCCAGTCCGGTTGCAATGTTCCTGGCGTTTACCTCGTTTTGCTTGAGTATGTTGGCGACCGCAGTCTTCTGAGCGTCTGTCAGGTCAAGGCTTACCAGCAATCTAGCCAGATGATCGTGACTGAATCCGCCGGGACCGCCTGCGATGGCATTGCTTACGCCAAAGAGCGAAGCAATGATGAAACACAGCAAACAAAATCGTAAAGCCTCTCTTTGTACTGTTCATTTTGGATCTCCTTTTCAATGTTGGCCGTTCAATTACACCTAAAGGAAACAGTTTCCTTTAGGTTATAATCATACACGGCATTCGTGATAAGTCTAATTAAGTATGGTTAAACCATGTCAAGTTATGTTAAGTGCAAGCCTAATTATTGTGAGTATCAATTGCATATTAACTTAAGATACAAGCTACTTCTATTATTAAAACAGATTATAATGTAGTGCAAAAAGGTACTAGTTATTCGCTATAGCCTTTTATTCTACGAATACCCACCTCTCCATTGACTAAGTTAGTCTTTTTATTCCAGTGCAGACTATTTTTACGTATAGATTGATCTGGACAAATGCACTCTTGTCATTCTTTGCTGCTGGATTTTTCTCCCGCAAGCTTCCATGAGCCGTCCTTTTGAAGGCATGCGACAATTTGCCCCTGAAGCGTTTCGCCTCCAATGATTATAGTTTGCCGGTATTTATGGCAGTCTTCAGGCGTGTCTCCGTTCCGATCCAGCAGGAACGCCCCCTGGATTCCCGATTTCACGTCACTCCACACGATGGGGGTCTCCGGACTCCCGCCGTGGACTGCCGAGATCGCTTCGCCCTGTCCTGCAGCGATCCTTTCGGCAGGCGACTTTTTCTTGAATAAGTTTTCGGAAGCGCCCAGAGCCAGTTGACCCGGACCCTTGAAACCACTTAGATCGACTTTACTGCCGGGTTTTTCTCCAGCAAGCTTCCATGAACCGTCCTTTTGGAGGCACGAGACGATTTGCCCCTCAAGCGTTTCGCTTCCAATGATTACAGTTTGCCGGTATTTATGGCAGCCTTCAGGCTCTTCTCCAGCCGGATCTCGCAGGAACCTGCCTTCGATCCCCGATTTCGCGTCATTCCACTCGATAGGGGTCCCCGAAATTCCGCCATGCACTGCTGAGATCGCTTTGTCCTGCTCCGCAGCGATCCTTTCGGCAGCCGACTTTTCCTTGAACACTCCGCCGGACGCGGTGCGAGCCGCCATCATGCCTGCGCCAATGCAACCGCTCAGTCCCATCGCTGCCATGGCGATAACCAATAACATTGCGTATTTCATGAATTGTCCTTTTCACAATTGTGATCGTAACGGCCGTTTTCCCGGCAAACCCCAACCGATTTAGCGGCTGCATTCGGAAACGGCCGCTAAAAGTACCTGTCCATATATATCGATCCTTTTCCTGGAACTTCTCTGCCGGGTAACAATGTGTAACAATTTGTATCGACCGGGGCATGCAGCCGGAAAAAGCGCAGGGGAAATCACGTCAATTGTGGATTGCTGCGGCAGAGGCTCGTCACTTACTCGCCTGCGCACGGGCGCCCGGCGGAACCTGGAGATTGCGGGGTGGCGTTATACTGAAAAGACATTCCTCCACCCGGCAGGGTCTGGAGATAATTAAGTTGCGGAACTTTCAGCGCATTAACGATCTGCGAGACGCAGCGAGATCATAAGGGCAAACGGGCACGCAAAGACAATTTGATTACGGTCACATTGGCCGCCGTCCCGGGTAAATCGACAGGTTAACCCGGCCGGCCGCATCAGGCCGGAAGAACGGGTTGAACAGAGTATCCGGCAAACCGACGCTGATATTCCTTGGGCCGCAGGCCTGTCAGCTTTACAAATACTTTTCTGAAAAAGGGTATATCTTCATACCCTACCAGGTAGGTGATTTCATTGAAGCTCCGGCTGCCGTCTTCCAAAAACCGTTTGGCCGATTCCACCCGCAATTGCTGCAGATAACCCAAAGGGGTGGCGCCGGTGGCCTGTTTAAACCGGCGTTCCAACGAACGGCGGCTCAGTTGGAACTTGGCTGCCAGTCCGTCATAATCAATTGTTTGCGTGTAATGCTGCTCTATCCACTTCTGGGCCTTAATGACAAGAGGATCGCCGTGGTCAACGGGAAAAAGATAACTACTGTAAGGGGTCTGCAGTTCCCGTCCCAAATCCAGGATCATGGCCTTGGCGGTCTCCACGGCGGTTTGCCGGCCGCAAAACTTTTCCACCAGGTAAAGGGATAAATCCAAACCGGCATTCACTCCTCCCGAGCAATAGAGACGGTCCATGTCGAGAAACATCTGGTCTTGCTTCAAATTCACCCGGGGATATTTCCGGCGGAACATCTCCGTAAACCCCCAGTGGAGGGTGGCCGATTTTCCATCCAGCAAACCGGTCTCCGCCAGTAAAAACACTCCCGTGCAAACGCTGGCCACGTGGGCGCCCCGGTCGTATTGCCGCCTGATCCATGGAACCAGCCCAGGACCAGTCTGCAGGATCTGTTCGATGCAAGTGGCCGTTGCAATAATTATCAAATCCGTTTCTTGAACAGCCTCAATGCTGCAATGGGGCTGAATCAGGACCTTATTGAGGCACTGGATCGGTTGACCGTCCGCTGAGGCGATGGTGACGTCGAAAAACGGGTTTTGAGGGGATCTATTCACACTGTTCCAGAGCCTTCCCGCCTGGTTAAAGATATCCATGGGACCGAAAATAGTGGTGGCCATGGAATTATAAAGCCCAAGAATGGTGACTCTTTTTCTTGATTCAGCCTTCCGGATCATTTCTTGTGGCCTCAATAAAAAGTGGGCAATGCCGATATCGCCAATCTTAATGCCGTTTATGCCACTTTTGTTTCCGTAGTCCAAGCCTATAATCAAAACGAAAAGCGGTTCACCACAGAGACACAGAGAAACAACAACTTAGGTAAAAACCTTTACAGAGCTTCAAGTAACTACACGTTAGTAACACAGAGAAAAATAGTAAACCACGGATGGGCCTCGCTCTGTATTCTTTTACGTCAAGAATGTGTCTCCGTGGGGAAACGGCACCCGGCCATATTGTAAAATTGTCCCATTGTAATTGTTTTTCGTTCAAGAGACCGATGGCGCGATTGGAATTTACTTTCGCAAAAAGGAGGTTTTGAAAATGAGTGATGTAAAGTATGAAAAGCGTGACAGGGTCGGATACATAACCTTGAACAGGCCGGAAGCCTTGAATGCGCTGGACGATAAGATCAACGGCGAGCTTTGGGAAATATGGAAGGCATTTTCGATCGACGATTCGGTCGATGTGGCGATCCTGACGGGCGAGGGGAAGGCATTCTGCTCGGGCGCCGACCTCAAGACCTTGATCCCCAAATGGGAGAAGGCAAGCATGCTCGACCTTCGCAGAAACGTCGCCACCGGAATAGGAGGAGGCATTACGCGCGGACAGCACCGGATGACCAAGCCTGTCATTGCCGCCGTGAACGGTTATGCCATCGGGGCCGGATTCGAACTGGCGCTTGCCTGCGACATTCGCATAGCCTCGGAGAAGGCAAAATTCGGAGTATTCGAGGTGCGCTACCGTCTGCACCAGGGGGATGGAGGCATCGTCAGGCTGGTAGCCATCGCCGGGATGGCAACGGCCCTGGAACTGAGTCTTACGGCCCGGGAGGTTTCGGCCGGGGAAGCCCACCGGCTCGGTCTTGTCTCATGCGTAGTTGCCCACGACCAGCTCATGGAGACCGCGAATCGTTATGCATCCATGATCTTAAAGAACAACCAGAGGGCAATCCGGTCGGCCAAGGAAACGATCATGGACGTGGTAGGAAGAACAATGGACGATGCCCTGCGCCTGGAGACCCTGAATTCTTACTCTTGCCTGGGAGATTTCACCGAAGCGAGGGAGCGGCTGGCGAAATTCTATTCCAAGGAGAAATAAGATAGGGAAAGAGTTGATCGACGGTTATCGGCATTATTTCGGATTTTATCCGATTGCTTCTTCACTTCAATAGTCGCTTTCGAAACAGCATCTGAGAAATGAAATCCCCCTGGCAGGAAGAACCCGTCAGGGGGAAAAATTTTAATCATTTTTCAGCAGGTCAGGAGATCGGCAGGCCATCGTCGCCCCTGCCCTTTGAATGCAGCTCGACTTTTGCCGCTGCTAGGCTTTTTTCGATCTCCAGCTTCTTAACCCAAGCAGGCTGGCCAACGGCGGGAAAAACAGCAACACAGCGGCCGGGATCGGTGTTGGCGACGCATCGACGTCAGTGAGGTGATAGTACGCTGTTATCGTTTTGGAAATCGAAGGCGATGGCCGAAGTCGCACCGGTCGCAACGCCCTCAAATGAAAACTCCGTGTAGTTAAAAGCGAGTCCGGTATTTTGCAGTACGGGGTTGGTGGTCTCAACGGCGCCGTTCCACAATGCCTGGAAATTTGAAGTATTAGTGGGATCGTCGTTAGCGAGCCAGAAGCTAACTGTGTAAGCCTGTCCAGCCGTTGTGGCTATGGACTGGAAGATCTGTGTATCGGTACCCAAACCGCCAGTAGCCAACAGGACCTCACTGCTGTTGACTGCGGGGCCGCCGGAAATTACGTTCTGCTGGGCCACTTGACCTACGAAGGCAAAGGTATTGTTTGCGTTTGACTGGGTCCAATCGAGTGGATATCCATTACCATGTACTTGGCTAATAATCCCCGTTCAACACCAGGTTCGCGCCGGCTGTTCCTGCCTGCACGCCAACGAAAAGCATCAGCAATTGCGGCAAATATAAGCAGCTTTTTAATCATTTTAGTCTCCTGTCAGTTCACTCAGAGGAATCCTCGTTCATGGTAAACGTTCATTGAACGGCTTGCCGCCGTCCCGGTTATGACTGGTATCCTGTCCCGATAACTGCGAAGTTACTGAAATCGCCGTCGTAGTTCACGATCGCCCAGGCGATGTTGTTTGTGGTGTCAACTCCGTAAGTACCAACCGGGTAAGCCTTGTTGAAGGGGCCGTAAATGAACCTGCTGTGACCGCCGTTATTGAAGTTGACCGCGTTAACCCAGTTGCCGTTCTGATCCTGGCTATTTATGGCGATCATGCGGCCATTGTTGATATCGGTGCGAGAAAGAGACACTGTGGGATCGTAGGACATGGTAATGCCATAAGTATCGGAGCCCAAATTCATGACGCCCACGAGGGACAAGCACGTCGCTGATTGCATAGGCGTTGGTCACGTTCGCCCTGGGCGTATAGTAGGCATCCACGGTCTTGGTGAGATAACGTGCCTGGGAGTCCTGGGTTGCGTTGTTCTTGGTGATAACGGCAGTCGTATTGAGGAAATTGATCTGGGTCGACGCGTAGGGCGCATTTTCCAACACTAAAAATTGCGCTCCGTTCAGGCTGTAACCCCAGGTCTCCTGCTTCGAGAACGTTAAGGTGGGTGTGATGAGTGATCCCTCTGTCGTCCCGGGCAGTCCATTGCCCGGATAGTTGGCGTCTGAAGTAGCTCCACTCGACGTGCCGAAGGGGGCGGTGGTATAATAATCAACGGTCAGAAGCGGGCCGTCTACGGTAAAGATGTAATAGCCGACAGTGTACAATTGCTGCGAAATCGGGGTTTCACGAACTTTCTGGCCATACCAGGCGGAGCTGGTTAAAGACGTTGGCGTGTAGAATTTGTTGCTGCAAGATGCACAGATAAGCTCCTGGACATTCGACAGGCCGTCAGGGCTCGCGATAATCGATCGCTGGTGCATGTGGTCGTGGCCGCCTATCATATATGCGGCGCCATTGTTCATGAGGCAGGAGTAGAAGGCGTTCTGCCAGGCTGGGTTGGCATTGGTGTAGCCGCTGAACATCGTATCCTGGTGGTCTTCGGCCATGAGCGGCGGGTGCGCGAAAACGAAAGCGTGGTCCGTGCCGCGAGTCTGGCTGTTGAGTTGCTGAGTGATCCATGCCTGCTGCTGGTTTATAGTGTAGCCGTAGGAGTAGCCATCGGCGTTGACGGTGCCGGTAGTGGCCGAGGCGCTTTGGGGGTTGCTGAGCGGCGTGGCCCACGAGTCGAGGATGACGAAGCGCGCGCTGCCGCCGGTGGCCGGGATGTAATCAAAGGAATAGCTGATGCCGGCCAGATCGGAGGGTACGGCGCCGTTGACGGTGGCGCTGCTGAAGTTCGTAGCGCCCCATGTGGTCCCGTTGCCCCGAGTCTGCGGGAAGTTAGTCTGGATCGCATTAATGGCGTATCCATTAAGCGGGCCATACTCGCCGCCGTAAGTCTCGTGGTTGCCGCGCATCGGGAAGAAGCCGATGTTGTTAGGATAAAGATTGGTCGCGGCGGCGGCAGCGCGCGCCGCCATGGCGCGGTCCGTGCCACAGTCGCTCAGGTCGCCTGCCTGGATCACAAACTTCACGCCTTGCTGTACGAACTGCGCATCGATCTGATTGATAATCGAAACAGCGACACTGTATGGGTTGTCCCCCGCCGGGTCTATGGAGTAATCGGTAAACGCCGAATTGGTGGGGTCCGTAGTGTGCTGGGTCCACTGGGTGTCTCCCATGACACCGAAACTCCATGCACCAGGTGCAGCAGCAAAAACATTGCCGATTCTAACAAGCGGCAGTCGAGTCAATCCGCCGAGGGCTACGCCCGCGATTCCAGCCGAACCGAATTTTAAGAAATCTCTTCTTTTCATTGTCCCTCTCCTCTTACAAGTTTCTTTTCTTTAAGATTCTCAAGCATTCAACGAAAAAGTGAGACCTTGCACCAAAGTCTCGATAGAATTGAATCCCCATGTTAAAGCCCCTCATAGAGACTGCCCCGTGCCGATCTTTGTGACTCGATCCTTTGACCACCTCCTCTCTTGTGTTTAGCCGGCTACTCTTCGACAGCGGAATTGAGCCCCTTAGAAAACAAAAGCCCGAAACAAAAGCTCTTGCTAAGCTTCATTTCGGGCTTTCTGATACCCCAAGCGGGTCAGCAAAGTACCTAAAGAGAAAACCGGATCTCTGTTCCCGGAGGCAACCCGGCCGTCTCTTTAAGACCCGTGGGCTTTCCGTCCCCACCTTACGATGGGTTTGGCTTTTCTTGTTTCATATTATGGAATCGAAATCGCTATTCGAGGGCGAATCCGGTAGACCAAAAAAGCAGAAGAAATCCTTTTTCGCGTCTTTCAGGCCCCGCAAAAACAAGCAGTTCAGCCCCGGGTCCCTCTTCAAAAAAAGTAAGGCGAACACTACCGGTAGAGTATTTCAATCAAATGGCGGGAAAGTGACATTTCAATGAAGTCAATAAATCCTGCCAAACCCTTACGGGAGCCCATCTAAAGAAACAGCGGGAAGCCATTCCGAGTGCAGATCGATGAAGATATCTCGAACCGGCAAGGGAGAACGGGCAATGCCATAGAACCAGGAAATGCCCGTGGGTTAACGCCCGCACAAAATTCAATTTTAGATTGAACGTGGGCAGCGCCGGAGATCAAAAGCACGCTCGCACCCGTAACTGAAAAGCCACTTTGCCGTCATACCCCCGCAAAACTCTTCCTGTAATCTGCCCGTCTCTGTAGATCTGCGGTACGCGCAGGATTGAGGGCTGGAACAGGGCAAGAGTTGCCCGATTATCCATGTTGGGTTTTGTAGTGTACCCTGTTCATACGTTTTGGCGATTTTTTGAGCGGTTTGTATTGCGATGCTGCATAACAAAGAGGGAGGCATAGTTTGCTGAGTCCCACCGAAATGCTCTTTTTGCTCCTTGGTGTTGTCATCCTGGTAGGCGGCAAAAAGCTGCCCTAACTCGGAAGCGGCCTTGGAAAAGGTATCAGTGAATTCAAGAAGGCCGTTGGCGGAGACAAACCGGAAGAAGAGCAGAAACAGGTCAATGAAGGCTAAGCCAAACCCGGAGATAGAAAACCTGGCGAGCGTGCCCGTTAAGCTCCACGCCTATCGAGGTGTGGACATCTCAGGGCCTTGATCTGCGTGCAGGATTCGGGTGAGCATATCAAGGAGTAATATATGTTTGGAATTGGTTTTGAACACATCCTTGTGATTTTGGTTGTCGTCCTTCTGGTGGTTGGACCCAACAAGCTGCCCGATGTTGCCAGAGCGCTTGGACGCGGTTATGCGGAGTTTAAAAAAACGATGGACGGCCTGAAGAATACAATGGACCAGGACGATACGGTCCGCGGACTGAGAGAGGAATTCCGCTCGGCCCAGCGGGCGGTGAATATGAAAAAGCATCTCGCTCAAAATCTCATCATGGATCAAGGGACAGCGATCAAGGCGACCGTCTACGATGAACCCAAGAAGGCTTTCGAAGCGCCCCTAGTTGACGAAAGCTCAGAACCCGTCGTGGAGCATGGAGACCTGAGCGTCCCGCCGAGCCGGGGATCGCTTCCGGGGCAGGGTGTGGAGGGAGTGATCTCTTCGCCCGAGATAAGTGAAATCAAGACCGAAGCCATTGCCGACCCGCCACAAAAAATATAAGTTTTAAACGCCCTGTCGGCCAGTTTTTCCCACTAACCCATTCACCCACTCACCCACGCTTCCCTGAGATCGGTTCGGGGAATCCGGTTTTCAGGGCGCCAAAGTGGCGGAACCATTTCCTGTGCGGCAGGTTCGGCGCGCATAATGCTTTTCTTGCAGAAGGAACCCGGCAGGGCTCGAAGTCGCCGCCGGAGCTGGCAACGTATTCCGGTTATAAATGGTTATATAACACGATCGGCTCAGTTGCTTGCCACAATTCGGACGAATTTTCACGCAATAATAGTACAATTTTGTTCATTTGCCTCCACTTTTGATACTATTTTGTGCCAATTAGTTTGCATATTTTGAACTCATCCTGGCAGCAAGAACCTTCCAAACCGCTCCCCAAGCCGACCAAGAGTTGTTGGCAAATAAATTGCTTCCTTGTTTAAACGTTAAGCACTACCCGAAGTCTCCATCTGGGCGACGGAAACTCTTCACGCGAAAACGCGATTAAATACGCAAGAAGGAAAGAACAGACGGTAATAGAGGAAACGGCCTGCCCCGGACTCGATTAGGAGTCTGTGGACTCCGGATACAAATGGCCGGATTGCCAATTACCCTGGTTTACTTAACCATCATCAACAAGCTCGCAATTCAAACAAGGAAAGAAGGAGTATGAGCATGGTAAAAATAGAGGCAATCATAAAGCCGTTCAGACTGGAAGAAGTTCGAAAAGCACTATTGGAGATCGGTGTCCAGGTGATGACCGTATTCGAGGTGAAGGGGTTCGGACGACACAAGGGGCACGTCGAGACGTATCGGGGCGCCTCATACACGGTTAATTTCGAACCCGATTTGATGCTCACGATGTCAGTCAACGATGAGCAGGGTAAAGAGGTGGTGAAAACGATCCAAAACACGGCCCTCACTGGAAAGATTGGTGACGGCAATCTCTTTGTCACGCGTATGGAGTATGCTCAGTAGGACAGAGCATTGTAGATCTCTTTAGAGAAACTTTAAGCTGTAAATTCAACCGGGAACAGATGAAAACACAACGAGGTCCAGCGCTCCCCTTTGCGTGTTTTCTCTGTTCCGGAGGCATCCTCGAATTCCAGACACACCCGGATCTTGCCAACGTCGTAAGTTTTCGATTTTTCAAGATATGATTTGAAATACCGGTCCTGTAATTTCAATTACTTACCGTGTTGGACACTGGAACTATCCCAGTAATATCGATCAATTATCTTGACCGACCCAATCCCGATTATGTCCTGGTACAAAAGCTGTTTAAGTCCGATTAAGCCCCGATTGACAACGCCCTGTCGATTTTTATAAACTGGGCATTATGTTGTTTTGTCCGGTTATGAAAGACGGAGAACGTCCCTTAGTCGCGGAATTAAGCCTAACCAAAAACTAAAAACTGCTCTTCCATGCCGGGGATTTCGGCGGATCGTCTGATCGGGGAAAGCCTGCCGCCCCAACTGCAGGTCACTCACCTATTCACTATTCAGCACTCACCACTCACCATTCACTATTCAGAGACCTGCAATGCTGCTGCCGGCTTCCAAAAAGCCGCGGGAAAAGTTAAAGTGTTGTCGACATGGATAAAAACCGGGGTTAGAAACTTGCAATGGCGCATGGTTCCCGCTTGGCCGTCCCGGTGGGCCGCGAACTCCCGTTTTCCTCGTGCGCAACTGTTTTGAGGAGGGCGCATTGAAACCGGAAATATCCGACCTGCAGCGTCAGATTCAGAAAAACTGCGATATATCGGACGCCCGTTACGCCGGGGTGTACTCGCTCTGCGGCCTTCTGCTGAGGATGCGGGACCTGTACAAATGGGAGCACCGGATGGTTCCCTGGCAGGAGCCCGAAGCAGCCGATCTAATGGGATGGATGGAAGACAGGGAGCAATACTGGGAGGAAATCATAGAGGGAGAAATCGCGCCGGTTGTCCTGGGCGCAGACCGTTTCGATCCTTACGACATGGCCGGACTAAACGTCCGCCTGCGCCCGCTGGGTCTGGTCTACGGGGCGGGCTACGGCATCGGCATGAAACCCACTTTTTTCCTGGCTGAATGCGCCGAATCGCGGTCGGTGGACGGGCTGAGAATCGACGTAGTAAACCGGGAGCTTGCCCGCGACATCTTCATGACCCCAGCAATGCGTCGGGGAGAGCAGATATTCGCCAGGCGGTCGTGCATGCTCTTTTTCCTGTGGGACCATATTTTTGAGGCACTCCCCTCTGCGCG
Source organism: uncultured Acidobacteriaceae bacterium (assembly GCA_963713645.1). GTDB lineage: Bacteria > Acidobacteriota > Terriglobia > Terriglobales > Acidobacteriaceae > Telmatobacter. Next base: position 35,153 of record CAVQMQ010000007.1, read on the forward strand.
GGAAGCCCTGGAGTTCGGTCTTGCCCGGTACGGGGTGGGTCTCGATGAGATCCGCCGCAACCCGGCGCGCCTCGGGGACCTGTTGGAGCGGATCGCGGAGCGGGAACTTGAAACCTGGGTCTACCACGAAATCGGGGAAGCGTTGGAGACCGGATTCGACAGCGGCCTCTGGCAGGAAATGGTCTCTGCCTATGCGAACACCCCGGTCGAAATCTTTGCCCGGGTGCTCAAAGACGTTCTTGCGGACACCCACTCGGAAGGGCTGCTCGGCCACGTCGTGCAAAACCGCATCGAATCCGCCCTCGGGTTCTACGTCGCTTTCCAGCGCGCCATCTCGCGGGCGGTTTTCCCGGAAATCCGGGAAGCCTTCTTCCGATTCCGGCAAACCGGCGACTGGAGCCTGATCGAGGCGGCCCGAGAATCCGGGCGGCGAAGCATGTACCGGCACGCGGCCGCCCTGACGCGGCTCCACCGGGAAGCGCAGGCCTCAGGGACCGACAGGGCGAGGGTTCGTATCATATCGGAAATCCTCGAACCCCTGGGCATCGCCAGCGGCGGCGGCAAGTAAGACCGGCTCTCTCTCACACCGATCAGCCTAAGACTTCGGGCAGCGCTACTCTAGACAATCATCCATCCCACGCCGTCATCATATATGACCAACTCCACCCCGGTCCGGCTGTGTGCGAGGGAGATGTTTACCCACTCCGGTGTAGCCTGGCGATGTTGAGAGTCTCCTGTGCTATCAAATCGTGTGCAATTACAACATTTTACTATATATTTCACATCTTTACTGCGAAACGAATACTGGTTACTTTATGGACATGGTTGAGCGTTATCTCGTGATAAACCGGCGTATATTCATGGTTGGAGTGAAACGAGTCTGAATTTTGAGAAGGTTTACCATATTTTCAAGAAGCTTGAGACCGGGAACGGTGCGGACTTCTTCACGCATGTTTCCGACGATGTCGACTGGACTGTGGAGGGAACTCATCCGCTTTGCGGGCATTACGGTAACAAGGCCGACTTTCTAAGCCACACCTTTGAAAAACTTGGAAAGGTTTTGCCCCAGGGTACACAACTCCGAGTCGAGCACCTGCTGGTGAGCGGTGACTGGGCGGTTGTTGAATTACGCTCGCTCGCAGTAGCTCTAAACGGTCTCAGATTTGACAACCGGTATTGCTGGGTATGCCGCTTTGCTGCGGACAAAATAGTCGAGGTCCGGGCATATCTCGATTCAGCCCTGGTTGCTCGCCTGTTTGAAGAAAATCCGATCTGAAATCAGATGGGCTAAATCCTTGGCATAACCCAACATCAACTCTCAATATGTAATTGCTCCTTTTCGTCATGTACACGATCGGTTCGTTCGATCCCTTGCGACATGACCTCTTCCTGGTCGAAAGCGAGCTTGCCGCCTTCCACCGCCGTAAAGCGGGTATTTGATTCCGTCGCCATGAGCGGACCTCCGTGAATACGCAACAATATGGCTCAGATCGACTTCACCTCGCCCCCGTCCATGCGGAGCGTGGAGCCCGTCATCCATTTCGCGCCGGGAGAAACGAGGAAGGCCATCAGCTCTGCGATTTCCTCCGGCTCGCCATACCGCGCGATGCCGGCTTCCTTCGGGAATTCGGTTGTCGCCTCCTCGACGGTCATGTCGTGCAGTGGCGCCCAATGCTGGAGATAGGAACGGCGACGGCCGGTCATCACCGGGCCCGGCAAGACGCTGTTGACCTGCACGCCATCAGAGATGCCGCGATCGGAGAACGCCTTCGCCAAGGCGACGATTGCCGCATTGATGGCGCCGACCGCCGCAAAAGGCGCTTTGGGAAAGAGGGCCGAGTTGCCCGAGATCAACACCACGGAGCCCTTGGCAGCCTTAAGCGCCGCCCACGCCGCAATCGTCAGCCGCCGCGCGCCGTGCAGCTTCAGCGCCAAGCCTTTCTCCCATTGCGCGTCCGTCATCTCGAAAAGATCGATCTGCGGTACGTCGCCGGCGATGTTGAGGAGCGCGTCGATGCGGCCGAATGAGGCCAGGGCCTGATCCACTACGGTCTGTGGGGGGCTGGACAAATCGATGGCGATCACCAGCGCTTCCGCACCGGCGGCTTTCACCGCCTCTGCCGTCTTTCCAGATTGACGCGATTCGCGCGACCAGGACAGCGCTGAGAAATCGGCGAAGCGGAGGGGTTGCCGGCCGATGCCTTGGCTGGCGCCCGTCACGATGGCAACTGCGTTCAACATTTGAAGTCTCCTTGATTGGCAGACAGTGTTCGGCTTGACCACGACAGGGGATCACGGTCACCGGACACGATCACGCTTCGATCAGGCTAGCACCCGCGCCGCCAAGATCGCGGAGCGACGGGTGCCAAGTTGCCAAATCGGGAAGGAAATCGCGTATCGCTGCCGCGATCTCTGCCGCATGCGTCTCCAACGCGAAATGACCGGCATCGAAGAAGCGCACGACCGCGCCGGGGATGTCGCGCTTGAACGCCTCAGCGCCAGCCGGCAGGAAGAACGGATCGTTCTTGCCCCACACAGCCAGTAATGGCGGCTTGTGAGTCCGGAAATATTTCTGGAAGGCCGGATAGAGCGCGACATTGCTCTTGTAATCGCCGAACAGGTCGAGCTGCAGATCATCGGCACCGGGCCTCGCCAGATAGAAATTGTCGAGCGAATAGCCGTCCGGTGAAACCGCCGTCGCGTCGGGGACGCCATGCGTGTATTGCCAGATGGTCGTCTCGGGCTTGAGGAAAACGCGAAGCGCCTCACGGTTGGCCGGCGATGCCTCTTCCCAATAGGCCCGGATCGGATTCCAGCCGTCGCTCAGGCCTTCTTCATAGGCGTTGCCGTTCTGCGAGATGATCGCCACGATCCGATCAGGATGCTTCATGGCCAGGCGGAAACCGGTCGGGGCGCCGTAATCGAAGACATAGACGGCATAGCGATCAAAACCGACAATATCCGTGAAACGGTCGATCGTGTCCGCGATCCGGTCGAAAGTGCAGCCGCGCTCCGGCATGTCGGAGTTTCCAAAGCCAGGCAAATCCGGCGCGATAATGTGGAAGCGGTCGGCAAGAAGCGGGATGAGGTCGCGGAACATATGGCTCGCGCTTGGGAAGCCATGCAACAGCAACAGCTTCGGTGCATCCGGCGAACCCGCCTCGCGATAGAAGATCTTGAAGCCGTCCAGGTCTGCGGTTCGATATTTGATGGTCGTCATGGGTTCATCTCCTTGGGTTTGTAACCGGATAATCGGTAGTGACGCGGTTATTTGCGGGAGAATAACCTGTCCAAACGATTAATCGGGTTATGAACAAAACTTCCACATCTGTGCCTCACAGGCTTGCAGGCTGCATCCGCCCTCAGCGGGCAGCCACCGCTTCGATCGCCTCGCGGATGATGTCCACGACGGCGGCGGGTGCGGTCACGATCGGTGTGTGATCGACGGGATGGGAACGTAGTTGCGCCTTCATCCGCTCCGACATGAATCGTTGAGTTTCGCGGACGATCATGCGATCCTGCTCCGCAACCAGAAACCAGGCCGGCCGATCCTTCCACAGCGGCCGCTCCACCGCGACTGTGATGCATGCGGTCGAGATCGGCCTCTGAACCGCCGCCAGCACTGCCTGTTCCTCGGCGGGCGCGTTGGGAGCGAAGGCCGCAGCAAAAGCGCCCTCGGGCAGATAGATCAGACCATGGCTGTCGGGAGCCAGTTTAGGCGCCTTCGGGTGCGGTTCGGCACGATAGAAGACATCTGCGACGGTTTCGCCTTCGTCCGGCGCAAGACCCGCCACATAGACAAGCGCCTTCACCTTCTCGTCGCGCGTTGCCGAGATGACGGCGCCGGCATAAGCATGGCCCGCAAGCACGACCGGCCCTGTCACGCGCTCCAGCGTGCGATTGAGCGCCCCCACGTCATCGGTAAACGACGTCAGCGGCAACTGCGTCGCAACCACCTTGATGCCATCGGCCGCCAGCGGCGTGATTACCTTCGCCCAACTCGATCCATCGGCCCAGGCGCCATGGACCAGCACAACGTTCACATCGCTCGAGGACATTGCCGATCTCCCGCCAGAAGGGTCATCCAAGTGACCCCATAAACATAAGGTGGTTACTCCTAGCCTGGATTTCCACGGAATTTGTTATAATTTTTATTGATATCTACCCGAAATTCCAATAAAAAACGGCAAGACATTGATTGGAGGGGGAGCCTTGAAGGTTTACGGGTGCCTGAGAGTCAGCGGCAAAAGGACATCTTTCCGGGTCGTCCTCACTATGGGGAATTAATGGACTGTGCGGTCAAACCGAGCGGCTTTGAGGGTTTCCGAATGGGATGCGGATGTGGGATGGAACCGACGGGGCACCCGGCGGGTTGGAAAACCCTGAGATGTTGGCGGCTGTTAACTTATAAGTTTTGACTTTTTAGTCAAATAAGTCAAAATTCAAGACTCGATAAGTTTTTGTTCGCAGTTAACTAAAAACCGGCAACTAAGAACTAAAAACTTAAGACTGAAAACTGCTCTTCCATGCCCGCACGCCCGCTTTTTTGGCTCACGGTTTTCTTTATGCTGGGGATTTCGGCGGATCGCCTGTTCGGGGAAAGCCTGCCGGTCCGAACGCACTATTTCGCTGTTGCCGCCTTCTTTCTCATCGCGGCTATGGCCGTGGCTTTGTGGTTTGGCAGCCGTAGTGGAGGACGGGAGGCGAAGACCGTTCCTCCATTCACCATTCACTATTCACTGCTCACCAATTTCGCCCTCCCTGCCCTGCTGTTCGTCATCTTCGGAATGTGGGCGTCAAAGACTGCGACCCCACAATTTCCTCAGGCCCTCGAACCATATTTCAACGGTCAGCCGGCAACATTTATGCAGAGGTAACCGGTTCGCCTGAATACGTCAGGCAGCAGTCAGTACCGAAAATAGCGGGAGCAGTCCCGGTCTCGCCCAAAGACACTACGCGGCGGGCAGGATCGAAATCAGACGAAGAAGCCTCAGCGTCACCCGAATACTCACCGGACAAAATCCAAATCCAGCTCCGCCTCCTGCGGGCAATAACCGGCGACGGGCAAACTCCTCTCGAGGGGGGAGTACTGCTTAGCTTTCCGAGAAAGGACCTCGCACATCCCGGAGCCTTTTTTCTCCCCGGCGACCGGGTGCTCTTCCGGAGCGCTCTCAAGCGCTTCCGCAGCTACAAAAATCCGGGCGGCTTCGATTACGAGCGCTATCAAGCCGGAAAAGGTCTCTACGCCCATTGTTTTTTAAAGGACGAACGGCTCCTGATAAAGCTCGCGCCTGGACCGGCGAGCTTACCTGGTTCAATTATGAATGCGGTAAGAGGCCGAATCGATCTCTTCCGGCAAAAGACGCTCCTTTGGGCACAGAGATCACTGGACCCGGAACCGGCGGCTTTTTATGCGGCGATGATACTCGGGTACAAAATGCTGCTGGACAGGAACTGGCAGGACCATATCCACCAAACGGGCCTTAACCACCTGCTCTCGGTTTCGGGCCTGCACATCGGAATGGTCAGCATGTTCGTCTTCTGGCTCGTTCGCCTCGGCGGTCCGGTTTTTGTGCCCGTCAGATCCTAAACAGAGATAAGCGACAAGCAGATAGCCGTTTGGCCCGCTCTTGCAAGCGCTGTCTTCTACGCGTTTCTGGCTGGATTCGGGGCGCCCACGATCTGGAGGTCCATTCTGACCCTGGCGGTGTTTTTCGGGGCCAGCTTCTGGTACAGGGCGGCAGACTCCTTGACGGTCCTGGCCCTTGCAGCCCTGGTCATTCTGATACCGGCCCCCAACAACCTCTGGCAGATTCCCTTCCAACTGACGTTTGCATGTGTTCTTGCAATCATTGTCATCTATCCCCGATTGCGCGGGATCAGGCTCTACAGGATATTTCCCGCCTTGGAGCCCGACAGGCTCGCTGGCAGGATCATATCCCCATTCGAAGACGCTTTCTGGGTTTCGATAGCAGTCAACATCCTGTTGCTTCCGCTGATAATTTTCTATTTCGATGGATTCGCCCTGACAGGGTTCATCGCTAATATTTTTCTGATACCCTATCTGGGGTTCGTGGTTCTGCCCCTGGGGCTTTTGAGCGTACTCCTGTTCGCGTTCAGCGCAACCCTGGCCGGGCCGGTAATCTATATCGTAAACTACCTTCTTTGGGGTCTGTTTGCGGATGATAGAATGGTTTGCCGGTCTTTCCTGGAGTTATTTCTGGACCGGCAGCATTTCGCCCGTATGGCTCCTGGCGGCTTATGCGTCCATGGGCCTTTTGCTGGCCCCTTTTTCCCGAAAGATCAAGATCGCCGGTCTGAGCGGTATGGCTGTGCTTATCTGCGCCGGCCTGGCGGCAAGCAACTACGCGGGGTCGAACAATACAGGCACATTGAGGGTGGACGTTATCGACGTGGGACAGGGAACATCCACTCTTATCAGGTTGCCCACGGGCGAGACGATGCTTGACGACGGCGGAGGGATCCCCGATGATTCCTACGATATCGGCCGCGCGGTAGTAGCCCCGTATCTGTGGCACGAGGGAGTCCGCCGGCTGGACTACGTGGTTCTCTCGCACTATCATCCCGACCATGCGCTTGGGCTTCGCTTCATCCTTCGCAATTTCGACGTGGGGTCCTTCTGGACGAGCGAAATCTGGCGCAGGGCAAGATGACCCTGCGGCCGAGACGACCCGCCGCTGCCTCGATGAAATCACCTTGAAGCGAAAGATAAGGATCCGGACCTTTCCCGAGCTGCTCGCCGATCTGCAAATCGGCCAGACCCGGATACGGCTGCTCCACCCAAGCCTTAGCGCCATAAAAGAGCTCAAGGGAAACCTGAACGAAACCTCGCTCGTGCTGGAGATATCTTTTGGTGAAACCAGGGTGATCATGCCGGGCGATGCCGGCCGGACCGCCGAAGACATGATTATTCCTACCCTGGGGGACCGGATGACGACACTGCTGATCGCAGGCCACCACGGCAGCCGTTACTCGAGCAGCGAAGAATTTCTGGACGCGCTCCACCCCGGGGCCATCGTTTGTAGCTGCGGCTATGACAACCAGTTCGGCTTTCCTGCGCCGGATACCGTCCGGCGGTGCGAGGCGCGAAATATACCGATATACAGGACCGATTTGCAGGGGGCGGTGCACGCCGTATCGGACGGGCACGAATGGGCAATTACCACAGAATCGGACAGGTACATCAATGCCCAAAAGAACCGGGAAGGCCCCCCCCGCTGACAGCCCAACGCGGCTGATAGACCATGCACAGCGGGGAGCCTTCCGCGCTCCGCGGGGTATATCGCTAAGTGATGCGCAATAGAATGATGTTCTTCTTAGCAGTGTTATATATAGTCTGTCTTACGAGGTAGAAAGTATCACAACTGAAAATCAAACAACGGATTCTGGGGCTTGGAACGCCTATTTCTGAACTTAAAGCCGGCGAGCGAACCTGCCGCACTGGAGATTTCTCCGGCATTTTAGTAGTGCGGAAAGTGAAATTCTAAGGTGGGATTCTAAAAGCAAATCATATCTTGAAAAATTGAAAAGTTACCACGTTGGCAAGCTGTACGAAACTTTCCCCGAACACCTGTTAAAGGTTCTACCGGTTATTCACCAACTAACCAGTAAATACGCTGTTTTATCGGCTTTTGCCGATTCTTGCTTTCATCCCCAAAATGACTATCAAATAAGTTAAGTGTTCGCAAATTAAAGGGAATCGACTCTTTGGGCAGAGAGTCCCGAAATCCAGCCTTGGCTGGCATTGCCCGGAATTAAAAGGAATCGTGCTGGATTTCGCATGGCACAGGATGGGGGTTATGCCTCAGGAAGAGAGCAAATCCAGGGATGGCATAGAGACCAAAGCCGCAGAGGAGTTGGGTTCAAAAGAGAAAGCGACCTTAGCCGCTGCGGCCTCGGACGCTGCGCAGACATCTAGTTCAACCGGCCCTGCGCAATCTAATGGACATCGCACAAAAGTACCCCGCTGGGCGTGGAAGGCAGGGATCGGTTTTGTGGTCCTGCTTGTTGCGTTGTATTTCGCTATACCGTACGCAATCCGTGCCTTAAACACCGTTTCCACCGATGACGCCTATGTGGAAGGCCACGTGACCTTTGTTGCGCCTCGTGTAGCCGGCCAGGTCGTGAAGGTTTTGGTCGACGACAATAACACGGTCCACAAAGGAGACCTGCTCGTAGAACTCGATAAAGAACCTTATCAGGTCAAGGTCGGACAGCAACAAGCCGCATTGGCTCAGGCTCAGGCCGATTTAGTAGCGGCCAAGGCCCGAGCGCGCGGGATTGTGGCGACGGCCAGGGCCAAACGATGGAACCTCCAGCGTGCCATGGATGAAGTTCACAACCAGGTTGCCCTGCTGGTGGCCAAGGTTGCCGAGCTGAAATCCAGGAATGCCGTTTTGGTCCGGGCTCAATCCGATTTTGACCGGGCCAAGTTCCTGCTCGCTGCCAAAGCCGCAAGCAAACAAGACTATGACAAACGGCAGGCGGAGCTCGCAGTAGCCGAGGCGCAGGTCAAGGAGGCGTTGGAAAATATCTATCAGATCAGGGACACTCTCGGAGTGCCCGAAATCCCCAAGAATGGCGGAGACCTTGCACAGGTGCCGTTTGACCTTGAGCAGACATCCCCACCGGTTCTTCAGGCACAAGCGGATTTGATCCAAAGTGCGGTCGAGCTTGGCGTTATCCGTTCCTTTGAACAGACGCCACAACAGATGCTGGACGAGTTTATGAAAAGTGCGCCCAATGGCAATCTCGACCTTCTCTTTTCGCAACTTGTAGACAAGGCTCCTTGGGTAAAACAGGCCGAGGCAAAGCTCGAAAAGGCACAACGCGACCTGGAGCTGGCCCGGCTTAACCTCAGTTACTGTGATGTTGTAGCGGAGATCGATGGAGTCATTACTCGCCGGAACGTCAACCCGGGCAACAATGTTGAGATCGGACAAGGCCTGATGGCCATTCGCTCCCTCCGGGAAATCTGGGTCGAGGCCAATTTTAAGGAAACCGAACTCTCGGACTTGCGTATCGGCCAGCATGCAGATTTATACGTGGACATGTATGGAGAAAAACGGGTGTTCAAAGGCCGAATATCCGGCTTTACAATGGGGACAGGTTCGACACTGGCGTTACTGCCGCCGCAAAACGCTACCGGCAACTTCGTCAAAGTGGTGCAGCGCTTGCCGGTGCGTATTGAAATCATGGACTATAACCCTCAAAAAGCCCCTTTGTTCGTCGGATTGTCGGTGGTCGTTTACGTCTATTATAAAGAACCGCCAACCGGGCCTCTTGCCGGAAAGATCCTCCAGCCGTATATGGCCCTGGCGCCACCGATAATGCATATGGCAAACATGTAGAGGCGAAGCCTTGAATGACACTACATTTCCATACCCTTCGAGTCGTCTGGCGGTGAATCCATGGCTGATCGCCACCGTTGTGGTGGTCCCGACTTTCATGGAAGTGTTGGATACGACTATCGCTGTGGTCGCTTTGCGCTACATTGCTGGAGGTCTTTCAGCGACGGTCGATGACGGCGAATGGGTCATCACGAGTTACCTCGCAGCTAATGCCATCGTTTTACCGATCACAGGCTGGCTGGCCTCTCATATCGGTCGTCGTAACTATTTTCTGCTGTCGATCACTGTCTTTACTCTTAGCTCCGCCCTGTGTGGGCTGTCCACAAGCCTGAGCCAACTGATCCTATTCCGTGTACTCCAGGGTCTGGCCGGCGGCGGTCTGCAGCCCAGCAGCCAGGGAGTATTGTTGGACGCTTTCCCACGGGAGAAACAGGGTGCGGCAATGACCTTCTTCGGTTTTGCAGCACTTATCGCACCTGTCCTCGGCCCTACTCTGGGTGGCTGGATAACCGACAATTACTCCTGGCGATGGACCTTCTTCATCAATGTCCCAGTCGGCGCGGCTGGCGCTCGCGGCCTGCTATGCTTTGCTTGAAGACCCCGAGTACCTGAGAGCCCAATTCGCCGAATTGAAAAAACAGCCGCTTACGGTTTGACTCAGTCGGCCTTGGTCTTCTTGTCATTACCATGGTCTGCTGGGAGGTGATGCTCAGTAAGGGACAGGAATGGGACTGGCTGGGCGACCCCTTTTGGCGGGTGCAAACGATGTTAATCCTTTTTTTGCTGGCCCTGGCAAGCCTGATCCTCTGGGAGTTGCGTCACTCGGGACCTGTTGTAAATTTCCGGCCGTTGGGCGAGCGAAACTTCCTGGTTTCCTGCATTGTTATTTTCTCTGCTTACGCCGTACTCTACGGCGCCAGTACGACGCTGCCGGCCCTGTTGCAATCACTTTTCGGTTATAACGCTCTCAATGCGGGACTGGTTATGTCGCCTGCGGGCGTATTTGCAGTCATCGTGATGCCTGTGGTTGCCTTCCTGCTCGGCAGGGGAAAGGATGCACGCTGGATAATAGTGGCAGGTCTCCTGGTCATGGGAGCAGGCAATTACTGGATGTCGCAAATGAACCTCAATGTGAGCCCGGGACTTGTGGTTTGGCCCCGAGTGGTGACGATCATGGGCCTTTCGATGTGCTTTGCTCCGCTAAATGTTGCCGCCTACCTATATACGCCAACAGCGTTACGAGGGGCTGCGGTCGGCCTTCTGAGCCTGTTGCGCAACGGAGGGGGGCAGTGTGGGCACGTCACTCGCTCAGACGTTTCACGAGCGTCTTTTTCAATTTCATACGCTGCGTTTGGGAGAATACCTCGATCCCTTCAACCCTGCGGTACATTCTTTTCTACACCAGGTGCAAATGTTCTTCCTCGGACAGACGGGTGACCCTGAATTGTCTAAACAGATTGCCTTGCAGAGTCTCGGTGCCCTTCGCCTGCAGCAAGCATCCTCGCTGGCGTATTTCGATTGCTTCTGGATATTCGCCGTTATTGCTTTCGCTCTGGTGCCTCTCGTTTTCTTCATGAAGCGCTCCGTAGCCGAAAAAGGAGTCCGCGTAGGAGCGGAATGAAATCAGCATTTGGCTTGGGTTGGGTTCTTACAGTCCAATTAGAGGATGATGACGAGATGGAACATAATGAATTTTGGCAAAAAGTTGAATCCGTTTTAAAACATTATGAGCTGTCGTATGCTCCGGTTCGATGGTTTGGAGGGTGGGGTGGATTGACCCGTGGGCGGGAAGGGTACTTTGTTTTTTTTCGATTTATTTTTCTAATAGCACTATATCTAACTGGCTTTTATCTGCCGTCATATTTTTGGCTGAAAATCCCGATGACAATCGCGGCTGGTTATTCGATAGCCGATATGTTTCTGATACCCACTTCCCTCGCCTTTGGCGGCATTCATGACATGAGGCCGCTACGGGCTTTGGTTTTTGTTTTGGTCACCTATATCTCGATATCGATAGCCTTTGGGGTGTTATATTTCACGCTGTGCCGCTCTTCCTTTAATCCTCCTCCTGAGATAATCAATCCTATTTATTTCAGTTTCAGTATCATGACTACGCTAGGAACGGAAGACATGAGTTTGGCGAGACAGGATGTGTTAGTTAGATTTATGATAATTTCCGAAGTCATGATCGGAATCTATTTTTGGGCTGTAGTGGTGGGAATAATTATCTCGTGGACAGCAAGAGAATCCAAGTGCTAGATAAATAGGTTCAGAATAATTTAAGACCACACCTTTTTATTCTACAATCAGGTAGCCAGTAGATCTGAAATGATCCATATGTGTTGAGCTCGCGACCCTTAGAGCGGCAGCTTGGGCACAATGACACTCATTCGGGTATTTCTTTTGCTTCTATATACTTGATAATTCATTGAAATTAGCCCAAGTATTGCACTAATTGTAATTGTAATTGAGATATCTTTTGGCGTAACCAGGGTGATCATATCGGGCGGTACCGGCCGGACCGATGAAGACCTGATTATTCCTGCCATGGGGGACCGGATGACGACACTGCTGATCGCAGGCCACCATGGCAGCCGTTACTCGGGCAGCGAAGAATTTCTGGACGCGCTCCACTCTGGGGCCATAGTTTGTAGCTGCGGCTATGACAACCAGTTCGGATTCCCTTCTCCCGCCGTGTTGGAACGTTGTGGAAAACGAAATATCCCCATATACTGAACCGATACAAATGGCGCGGTGCACGCCGTATCGGACGGGCTCAAATGGACGATTACCACAGAATCGGACAGGTACATCAATGCCCAAAAGAACCGGGAAGGCCCCCCCGCTGACAGCCCAACGCGGCTGATAGACCATGCACAGCGGGGAGCCTTCCGCGCTCCGTGGGGTATATCGCTAAGTGATGCGCAATAGAATGCTCGCGAAGGGCCTGAACATGGGGTACCTTGAGGCCGGGACTGTCTTATTTCACCGTTACAGCCTGACTTGCCCTGGACCTTAGACCATTTTTATCTTTTACTGTCGAACTGAAGATCGACGGGTTGTCATACTGCCCCGCTTGTTTTGCAATAAAGCTTGGGGTTGCTGACAGCGGATTGGATAGGGTTACCGGCACACCACTCGTCTGGTGCCACTGCAAGGAGGCGATCTCGGCCCCAGAATCTGCGGAACCTGACCCACTAAGCTCGACGGTGCTGCCCGCATTTGCCGTTTTTGCGGGACCCGCAACAGCCTTCGGCCCCGCGTCATCACTGGTGACGTTGACAAAACAGGTGTCAGTGGATTTCAATCCGCTAGTATTGCTCACCGTCAGCTTAAAACTCATGGAGGCATACCCTGATTCAACCTGAGGCGCTGCAAAAGTGGGCTGAGGCGAGTTTACATCGGAAAGCGTTACCGCCGGCCCGTCGATCTGCTGCCATGCATAGGAAGAGATAGCATTATCCGGATCTGTGGATTGGGACCCGTTCAATGTGACAATCGTTAACTCACTTACTGTTTGATCGGCACCCGCTTGAGCTGAGGGCGCTTCGCTACCCGATGTCACGTTGACGATACATGTCTCGGTGGCCTTTAATCCGTTCCGATCCGTAACGGTCAGATGAAAAGTCAGCGCATCGCCCGACCGCACCTGAGGAGCTGTAAAAGTCGTCTGGGCGGCAGAAGGATTCGAGAGCGACACCAGATTCCCATCTACCTGGGTCCAAAGATATGATGCTATCCCTGCCCCGCCTTGATCGGTGGAATTTGAGCCGTTCAGCATCACCGCAGTCCCGGGGGCGACAGTTTGATCAGGTCCGGCGTCGGCAACGGGGCCGTCGACCAGCATGGAGGATACCGGGGAGCCTGTAGTCGGAGTGATCGCAGAGGCTTGGCTTCCCCGGGAGCTCGCCGCGAAGGAAGCCGATTGGGAGACGGATTCGGTTGAGCCCCCCGTTGTGCTGTGCTTCGATTCCGCAATGAAAGTGGCCGAGATGGTGTGGTTGGCCGTTACGTCTGTGAATGTATAGCTTGAAACAGGGCCTATCGAGGTGTTATCGACCTTGACATCAGCTATCTCGTGATGGACGGCCGGAGTAATAATGAACATCTTGTTTCTTCCTTCGGCGAGACTAAGCATTCCTGACGGTCTAATCGACCCTCCCCTCCGGGCGGTTGAGCATATATGGAGTCTATGATGGCGCCCAAAAGTGGCCGCGATGGTATGGTTTGCTGTTACGTTTGTGAATGTATAGCTTGAAACCGCGCCAACCGAGACTCCATCTACCAGCACACTTGCCGTTGTGTAGCCGGCAGAAGGAGTAATGGTAAAGGTTTGGCTTGTACCCTGGCTATGGAAAGAAGTGCCGCTCGGGGATATCTTTCCGCCTGATCCGGCGGACGCAGTTAAGGAATCAATGACCAACTCCGGCGAGAAGCCACTCTGGACATTGCTGCTGTTGTAAGCCGTGAGGGCAATATAGTAGGTCCGGGCCGACAAATTTTTCAGCGTGGCGCTTGTGGTGTTGCCGGCCTTCAAGGTGCTGGTGTAGTTACCGCTCGATAGACCGTAATGCACATCGTAGCCCACCACCTGAGCGGTGTCCGGATTCCATGCGATTGTGGCCGTGGCAGCGGCACAGGCCTGCTGAGCAAAAAGCATTGAGACAAAAGTCAAGACGGCAATTACAGTTAAATTTAGACAAAATGATCGAGACGAACCCGTTTTGGTAAAAGTTAAATATCGAATCATTTTTACATCCTTAAAGTGGCCAGAGCCAGTTCTGGAAAGCTTTGGAGAGCCTGCCTGGCAGCGGGCCCACATAGCAAACCGGTCCGCCCCCCAATCTTGCGGCCGCACATAATCACGACCGGTTTTCGGGCTAGTTGCCCAGTGCTCCTTGTCTTTCAGATGTCTTCTGGTTGTTTGGATGTGTTTCCCGCACTCGGGTTTTTGCAAAATTGGTACCACTGATAGCCCTATAAGTTCAAGCGCATGGATTGCCTCTCTGAAGAGGCCTCACAGAATGGCTCCTAGCCTCAAAATGCTAATTTCAAATTGCAGTGTTTATGAAATTCGTTTGCGGAATTTCCGCCGCGGTCTGTTTTTATACGTAGGTTTTTGACTACAGTAGTGTAGGGGTAAAACTCCACTCCAAATTTTCACACCCGCGTTTTAAACCATTTACATTACTTTGCACAGACCCGCTTTGTGTTTTTTTCTCAGGTGCGAAAATCGAAGTGTAGTAAGGGACATACACTGTTGTCAGTGAAAGCTTCCAATAGAGTCCGATCCTTACCGCATAGATCGAGGCCACAGACTATTCCGAAGGTTGGCACGTTAGCTGCTTCTCATTTATTCTTGACCCAGAGACTGGGGTGTGCCCGCTAAACCGAGACTGGCCGCAATATCTGAGTTTAATAAAATCACTCAGGTAGATACGCCGGTCAGTATCTCTCACGCCCGAGCTGTATGCCAAAATAGTCCGAAGTGCCTCCTTACGCATCAGCGTACTGCCGCCCCTCCCTCGTAAATTGTGAACCGGGATTGTGGTTCACAAAGAAAGGATAAAAAGCCATAGCTAGAATCCTGATAGTCGATGATGATGAGGGCTTTCTGCGCGTGATGAGTCAATATCTGGAATCAGTAGGCCTCGAACATGATGGCCGTTAGTGCAGAACAGGCTCGCAATCGTCTCAAAACTTCCCGATATGATGTGGTCGTTTCGGATTTCAGCATGCGGGAAGAATCCGGCCTCGATCTTTTCCGCTACGTCTCATCCATGTATCCTGAAACTCCCTTTGTCCTGATAACCGGATGTGATGATCTGCGGATCAAGCGGGAATCCATGGGATGGGAGTTCAAGCATACATTGAAAAACCATTTTTAATGAGCTGCTACAGACCATAATCAATCTAGTGCGGCGCAACGATCAAGAGGAGGTTCCAGCCGTGTAGCCAGCCAGGCTAGCCATTGTCACCACTTGACCCTCGGGTTCCAACTTGAAAAGTGCTAATCAAAATCGAATCGGATTTCCTAACATCCCTCTCTTATCCTTGAAAAAACGAGGTTCTGAAGAACGCATGTTTTGCAAATCATATCTGGATTTGGGTGTCCTGTTTCGGAAGTCGTGTGTATCGGACGGGGCAGGAATCCTGCGATAGGGTAAAGCTTGCGGTCCGGTAAGTTAATGGCGCTACTTTTGTCTGGTAACTGTATGAAATTATCGGATAAGATAGTTGGCGATTAAGTTAAAACGGGCATTCATCCAGGGCCTGTTATATGACCGTCTTCAACCAGTTGGGCTTCCCGGCGCCTGAGGTGATCGAGCGCTGCACTGCGAGGAATATCCCCATGTACAGGACCGATATCAATGGCGCCGTTCACGCCGTATCTGACGGGCGGCAATGGATGTGAATGGTGAGCAGTGAATAGTGAGTAGTGAGCAGAAAAAGCAAAAGAGAATAATTCCTCTCGGTTCTATCGCCACGCGAGGAGCGGTGAAGAGTGAGGGGCCAATTCCTCAATCATTTAATCTCCCAATTTGGCAGGGACAGTTCAGTTATGAGGACTTTTTTATTCGGAGATATCCACGGTAATGTCGATGCGCTGGATGTTTGCCTGAGGCGCCTGGATGAGGAAAAAACAGATGAAGTTTATTGCCTTGGGGACCTTGCCGGCTGGCTTCCATTCGGAGACAAGACTTTTGAGCGGTTGCGCGAGATCGGTTTTCCTACAGTTGCCGGAAATCACGACCTGCTTATAGCCGGCGCAATTACAGACTTTGCCGACAAGGTCAACCGAATGCAGGCGACCGCCTACAACGCCGGACTGCTGTTCGCGCACGAAGGCGCAATCGAATATATCCTCGACCTTCCGCTATCGATAGAGAAGGAAGAGTTCATTATCGTGCACCATTCCCCTTTCGATCTTCCCGCAAAGGGTTCTCCGCCGAGCATCGAATGCTTCGGTTACCTGGACTCAGAGGCTCTGCGCAACGCGGTTCCTTCCTGGCGCAAGTATCCCAGGCGGCTTATCTTCAGCGGCCATGACCATATTCCTGCCATCTATGAACTGCCGGAAGGCGAGGAGGTAATAGTGCATCGGCCGGGCCGGGGAAAAGATTTGACTCTGTATCTAAATGAGAATTCCCGTTACTGGGTCAAGGCGGGGAGCGTTGGAGGCCCCTACAGGGATAAAACTCCGGTCGCCAATACGGTTCTCTACGACTCGCAGGAGCAGTCGATAACTATGTCGAGAATTCCTTACGATACGAAGCCTTTGTCCGAAGCGCTCTCATCTCATCGGTTCTTCCGCAATCTGCAGAGCATAAAGAAGTATATCGAGGTGCTGAGACAGACCTGATAAAAAGCAACGCGCCATGCGAGCAGCACTTAAAGGGCGGATGACTGTCCGTCCAATGCTTTGTCAGGGCCATCGGGAGATAATATGAAGAGTTTACTTCCAATAATTTTTGCCGCCATCGCAGCAATAGGCAATGCCATCTTTGCCCTCGGACAAAAGAAGTCTGCCGGTGTGAAAAATGGGTTGTTACTCGTTGGTGTTTCCGCCCTGGTTGCAGCTCTCCTGGCGTTTTTCTCCGCGCCACTGGTTGGCGCGTTCGATTTAGGCAACACTCTAAAGGAAAATTGGAAAGCCGTCCTTTTAAGCGGGCTTGGGCTTTTCCTTACATATCTTGGCTTCAACCTTCTGTATACAAGGTATGGCGCTTCTCACTACATACTCTATGCAGTGCTGTCCATCATCACAACAACAATAATAGTCGGTATTTTTTGGTTGAAGGAGCCGGTCAACGTTTATCACAAGCTCGCCATTGCCATGGCCATGGCAGCGGTTGTCCTTTTCTCGATCGGCCAGTCGAAGACATAACAAGGGCATCCTGGCCAATACGGCTGAGCCGTGCCGCTGAGGCTCAAACGCCGGCGCTCATGAACAACATCTGATAATTACATGGGGGCGAAGAATGAATACGCAGGACCGTTACAGGAGAGGATTGGAAAAGCTTAAAGAAGTTGATGGAGAAGCAGGTGAAAGAGTTATTGAGAGTCTGAAAGATATCGCGCCGGACTTTGCCCGATTGATGATCGAATTTCCATTCGGGGACATATATTCGCGCCCCGGCCTCGATCTTAAGTCTCGTGAAATCGCCGTTGTCGCGGCATTGACTGCAATTGGCCATGCCCTTCCCCAATTGAAGGTCCATATCCACGGAGCGCTAAACGTCGGCTGCACCCGGCAAGAGGTTGTTGAAGTTATCATGCAAATGGCTGTCTATGCAGGCTTTCCTTCAGCCCTTAACGGGCTGTTTGCCGCAAAAGAGGTTTTCAAAGAGCGAGACGATTCGGGGAAAAGTTAATCCGAGGCGCAAAAATGCAACGCTCGCGAGGCGTGAGGCAGCCTCAGGAACGGAGGCGGCTCACAGCCGCTATTTCGCGCACGGCCTGGCTGACCGATTTGAAGGTGTGGTCAAACCAGGTGCGCAGGTACCGGTCATCGGCTACAAGGCTGGGCGGGTCTCCGGGCCTGATCGGCTTTTCTTCGGCATTGACCTTCAGCCCAAGCTCCTTTTCGACTATTCCGAGCAGTTCGCGTACCGAAACTCCCGCTCCGGTGCCGACATTGGAAACGAGCCGCTCACGGGTGGAGAGTTCGTCGATCGCCCTGATATGCGCCTGCCCGAGGTCCATCACGTGGACATAATCGCGAACGGCCGTTCCGTCGGGAGTCGTATGATTTGTCCCAAAGAGGGAAAAAGAACCGCCTGACATCGCCGCTTTTATGAGGTTGGGCAAGACGTGGGTTTCGGGTTCGTGTCTTTCGAAAATCTCCCCTTCGGGATCGTTTCCTATCACGTTAAAGTAGCGCAGCATGGCATATCGAAGTCCGAAGACGGGGGCAACCGTCGATATTACCTGCTCGCACATCAGCTTGGAGAGGCCATAGGGGTTGGTCGGCTCCTGGGGGTGATCTTCCCGGATCGTAGCTGTTTTCGCGTCTCCGTAGGTAGCGCACGAGCTTGAGAATACCAGTATTTTTGTGCCGGCCCTCTTCATTGCCTTGAGAAGCGATATCGTACCGTTTACGTTGTTGTCAAGATAGAGCTCGGGCAGCCGGGTGGATTCCTCAACATAAGCCTTCGCCGCGAAATGAATGACCGCTTCGATATTGAATCCGCTCAAAGCGCGGAAGAGCGCCTCTTCGTCACGAATGTCCCCGAAGGCGAACGGCCCGAACTTCACCCATTCGGCCCAGCCGTTAGACAGATTATCAAACGCCACAGGGACATGCCCCGCCTTCTTCAAAAGCTTCGATGCATGTGAGCCGATGTAACCTGCTGCACCCGTAACCAGAATATTCATAAGATCCCCCAATTGCGAGACCACGGGCAAGGCCCTGCTCGCGGAGCGATTTCCATTCTTTGCCGGCTGCGCGGCACTCTTTGCCTTTTGGCGAGGCATGTATACATTATTTCCACTGATTTAGCATGGAATTAAATCGACTTTGAACTCGAAGGCTGCACAGGACAATCCGGATATAGCTGAGGGGATAGGAAGGACGGAAATGCACCATTTGAGTTTTTGCCGATATCGGAATAAAATGGTTAATGTATTGCTCTAAGTCCATCTTACGATGATTATGGAGAACGATTGGCTGAAACAGAACTAAAATACGTAAAGGTGCATACTCTTTCCAATCGCTTCGAAGCCGACGTCATTACCGAGGCATTGAGGCAGGAAGGGATACCGGTGCTCCTGAGGTCTTTCGAGGAGACGGCCTATACGGCGCTCTTCACTCCCCAGAAAGGATGGGGGCGAATCATGGTCCCGAAGGAGATGGCCGATCTGGCGCGCGAGATCATATCCAGCCTGACACAAGAAAACGAATCCGACAGTCCGCCGTCAGCCGGCGACTGGCAGATCGACCCCCGGTTTTGGGACGCGCTAAGGCAGGCCGACCCGAAGGAGATCGTATCAAGAGCCGTTGTGGAATACCAGCCGGAAGAAAACCTCTACATTGTTCCGTTCCTGAACACAGTGGTTATGTGTCATCCCGAAACTGAGGAAATCGAGGTGCCGGGGAGCCTGGCCGATTATTCAGAGGATTTTCAACTGAACGGGGTGATCGTTCATTATCTTCTGGCCGCCCAGAATAAACCTCTTGCAAATAAATGGGTAAGCGAAAAAGACCTCCCGGGCGGCAGCCTGTTTTTTACCGCCTCGCACACACTTCCGCTTGAATCTCTGAGCGATGCCTTCGATGAGCGCCCGCAACTTCTGGACGCTGCGGCGCGAAGCATGGGCGGTGAAAAAGTCAATCTTGGAGGCCTGGCCTACCGGTTCAGGGTTTTGCCCCGAATTCCGATTCTGATTATTTTCTGGATTCGAGACGAAGAATTCGGACCCTCTTTTCACATTTTGTTTGACGAGACGATTACGGAGCATCTCAACTCCCTGGACCTTGTATGGGGCCTTGCAAACGTCTTTGCCCGCGTTCTGCTGGGTTGCGCTGCCTCCGTTAGCGAAAGTATTCAAGAAGGATGAAATCTTTGAGGGTTATCTCCCTTGCCCCGACTCAGACAGAAATCGTGGCTGCGCTTGGCGCTGTCGAGGATTTGTCCGGAGTCACCGAGGACTGCAATTTCCCGGATTCCGTGCGCGGCATTCCCCGCTTTGGGTCGTGGTACTCGCCGGACATCGGGGCTATAATCAAGGCCGAGCCAGACTTGGTCCTCACGTTTGGATCGCACCAGGAAGAAATCCGGGAAGCCCTGGAGGATCGCGGAGTGAGAGTATATCATAGCGAACCTCCCACAATTGCGGCCGCGCTCGACACCTTCGGCGCCATTGCATCGCTTGTCGGCAGGACGGATAATTGCACCCGGTTGGTAAATTCCCTCGAAGAACGGCTTGGCCTTATTCGAAAAAATCTTGAAGCAACCGCCGGGCGCCGGCGGCCATACGTTTTTCGCATCATGAACTGGGACCCGCTGATTACGCCCGGCCCCGGGGCATTCCAGAAGGACGTGATTGAGTTTGCCGGAGGCGCCAACACGCGGGCAGACGACAAGGCGGCATACTTCGTTTGCGATCCGGAGGAGATCCGCGCCAGGGACCCGGACATTATTTTTTTCTGTGAGCCCAAAATCAAAAGTTACCTCAAAAACGATGCGAAGTGGGCAAAGGTCAGCGCGGTGAGAAACGGCCGTATCTACGTATATGATTGCGGTCTCACATGCCGCTCCGGACCCAGGATAGTGAACATGGCCGAGGAATTGCACAGGGTGGTGCTCGATTTCCATCTGGCCGCCAGGGTTTGAACCGAGAAACGCAGAGCGCCGCAGAGAAAAAACAGAAATCAATGAACTGACAAAAGAAGTCAGCGTGTTTAAAACAGAATTGTCCCGGGCTTAGAGGAATGACAAAAGCCGAGTTTTCCGGGCGGTTTTTCTCTGCGGCTCCGCTACGGAAAAGACCTTTGACAGGAGTTACAGGATTAACAGGAAAACAAAAGACCAAAGGCAGGACGGGGGCTAATTTGTCGGCGTTGATCGGGTTGTTAATGCAGTTGTGAAAAGTTACGGATTTTCATGGTTTCAGAGTGTCCCGGAGGGGCATGCTGGACTGCGGTGAATTGTATTTTATCATTTTGGAGTGAACAAATACCATGAACATGGACCGCGCCATATTCGATCTCAACGTTAGTGTCGAAGCGACCTCGCTCTACATACTCCTTTGTGCGCTCATGGACGGCGGGCAGCCCCCTACCCTGGAAAATGCTCTCCTTAAATGGACCGGGACCGAGGAATCCCTTTTAACGGCGGCGCAGGAGCTTATCAAAAGGTGTGTCATCGCCGCCGCCGTTCCGATCCCAAAACAGATGCACCTGCATCCCAGCACACGTGACAGGTGGTGCTAGTTGTCTTTCCTGATCTCCTGTAACAAAAAGGGCTCTTCGTCCGGTAAAGGTTGAGCTCGTTTGGACTTCTTTTCCCACTTTGAGCTCGATCATTTTACTGCAGTAGACACTTTCATGCCTATTCTATTCCATCTGACGCCGTCCGGTCCTGAGGACCAGTAAATCTGCCGTGCTTTGCCGAGCAGATCACGCAACGGAATGAAACCGAAATTGGAGCTGCCGCTTGCTTTGGGGTTCTCACCGGTTACGTAGGCCATGCCATGGGGAACGGTTTGCGCGCCGTCAGTCGTTTCGGGCGCCCGTTGACCGGGAAGGGCGGCGATCTTGCGCAGAAGCACCACGCTACGGTTATCAGGGATTAACCAAGACTACCACGTCATTGACATTGGGCGCGTGACTTTGATACGCGGTCTTGTCCACCAGGACGAAGTCCCCGCGCAGGACGGCAGGCTGCATGCTCGAACCGGCTATCTTGAAAGCTTCAATGGTCGAGGTCCGGATATACCGGATGGTTACCCCGTTGATACCTGCCATGCAGACCAGCCAGACAGCCAGATAGAAGTACCAGCGATTATATTTCTTCGGTTCCGTGCCGGAGATCTTTTTTCGGCCGGCCTCGGCAATTGTCCACAGATAAAAGGCGATGACGAGAACCAGGACAAGACCCGCGCCGACGATCAACAGGTCGTCGGGGAGGAGGATGGCAAACCGCATACCTATGAGGGCAAGCATCTGGTAAATGGCGAAAAAGCACACTCCTTTAAGGAGTTCGCCGTTATGCACCTGCCCCAGGCCCGGCATCAACATGCCGAGGACAATGGCCGGCCATCGTGTCTGTGTGGTTGCAAATCCAGTACGTGTCATTGGCATCCTCACTTTCTATAATTCATGCCCTGGCGTCGCCGAAGACGTTGCCGTCCTTGGCTGCGGCTCCCAGCCGCCTCAGGGCCTTCGAAGGCAGCGCCCACGCAGGCCGTGGCTCCCTGCCGCCCGGTCAGCCGCAAAGCGAAGGGGCAAAGAACGAAGCCAGTATCCGGAGCAGGTTCCCAATTGTCACCAGGGCGGCGCCAAGGGCCACCGAGCAGCGCAGAGGCGTGGATAGCCCGGCAAGCGACCAGGGGGCAGGAACTTCGCGGCCCAGGTCCTCTGCACGGACCGCGGCCATCACGCGAGCAACGAAATGAGGCGACGGCTCAAAGTTTTTCATGAATCTCTCCTTCACGCAATTTTACCAAAAGAGCCTTTATCCGTTCCTTCGCACGGAACAGCCTGGATTTGACGGTCCCGGCCGGCAGGCCCTGCGCGATTGCGATCTCTTCCAGCGAGTGCCCCTCCAGACTCTTTAGCAAAGTGGTTTTGAAGGGCTCGGGCAGCAGTTTCAAAGAGTTCCGCAACATATCAAGGCGTTCCCTCACCAGGAGGGCCTCCTCAGCCGAGCGGTCATTCGAGGAGAGTTCTGCAATGGCATCCAGGTCAACAAAGCAACGCTCCCCCGAAGCGCGAAGCTGGGAGGCGCAGCGATTGCGGGCCGCGATAAAGAGCCAGGCCGAGAAAGGGACACCCCGTTCGACATCGAACTCCGGTAATTTTCTGAAAATATTTAGGAACACGTCCTGCCCCAGATCTTCGACCAGAGCTTCGTCGCCAACCAGCCGGTAAATGAAGTTGAGAAGGTTCCGGTGGTACCGGTCAACCAGAAGTGCAAAGGCCTCCGTATCGCCCTTCTGAACTCGTCTTACGATCTGGCTGTCGTCCACCTTCAGTTGCCCTCCGTTGTTGGTTACTCATAGATACGCAGATGGAGGGAAAAAGTTCCGGATTTTTTCGTCATTGAGGAAAATACAGGGAATGGTGTTGGTGAGCTATGATAAAAGCTCCCCGGGTCAGACCAAACTGGACGATGGGAAAAGCGGGGCGGCCTCAAGACAAGATTTCTCCTTAAGAAGAGGAGTATCTTGCGCTATATTTGCATAGCAAATATAGGAGGAAAAATGATGCTTGCTATTCGACTTCCCGCAAAAATTGAGAAGCGGCTCGAGGATCTGGCGATGGCCACCGGGCGTACAAAGACTTTTTATGTACGAGAGGCTATTCTAGAGTATCTTGACGATCTGGAAGATATTTACCTTGCCGAGAAGCGCCTGGAAGACATTCGAGCAGGCCGTAGCCAGACCGTTCCGCTCGTAGAGGTGATGAAGCGCTATGGCATGGAAGGTTGAGCTGGACCCCGCCGCAGAGCGGGATTTAGACCGGCTCGACTCACAGGTTGCCCGTTGTCGGGCAGTTGGCGGCAGAGGTATGTCTCATAACCGGCGATTATCTCGCAATTCGCTCTGATTCGGCCTGCGTGGCCGACTGCGCCTTGAAGTATTCGGCGGCAAGCTCGACATAATGAGGCCAGCCGTGTGCAATCATTGCCCGTTCGTTGTCCCCGGTCTTTCTTTTTATTTTGGCTGGCGCGCCCATCACGACCGATCCGGGCGGGACCTCGAAGCCGGGCGGCAGCAGGGAACCGGCGGCAATAAACGAGCCTTTCCCGACCTTGCTGCCATCGAGTAGAATCGATCCGATTCCAATGAGGCATTCGTCTTCGATCGTGCAGCCGTGAAGAACAGTATTGTGCCCGATTAAGACGCGGTCTCCGATGTTTATCGGGAACAGGAGCCCGGTTGGATGAAGAACGCTGTTGTCCTGAATGTTTGTAGACGACCCTATCTTTATGTAGTGAACGTCGCCTCGGACCACTGTATTAAACCAGATGCTGCTGTGCTCCCCTATTTCGACATCTCCTATAATGCAGGCCCCCGGGGCTATGAAAACATCTTCTGCAATCCGGGGCAAAATGCCTCGATAAGCGATTATATTCATGTGATTACTCCGCTTTGCGCTTTCCCTGTTGAAGTTGTTTAAGGTCCAGTATCCCGGCTATCGCAGAGGCAGTATACTTAACGAATTCCTCGAAATTGTTCGGGGTTGAGCTTCTCCTTTGCCGGGTTTGGAACTGAATCCGGCAGGTTGAGCTGGAGGGGGGCGTTTCGCAGCTCGGGCTTTCGGCACCACCTCGAATTCGGGCTCGAAGGCGTCGGAGAAATATTTGTCCTGAAAGACAGCAAACTTGAGCGGGTGGGCCGTGGCGTCCAGAATCGCCGTGCGGTTTTTGTCGACCTTATTTTCAGCCACCGCCCTTCTGAGGCCCGCAAGGCATTCCCCGCCCTGTGTGCAGGCGATATGGCCGTTGCGGTTGGCAAACAGCATCGAATCCATGATCTCCTGTTCGGATATCTGAACGATCCGGACCGATCCTTCACCGGCGATTTTCCGGTACTGCTCTACCAGCTTTATCACGCGCGGCATGGAAACGGGATTTCCGATCATGGCGGCCTGGGCAACGCTTGGCCGCACGGTCACGGGGCGAAACCGCCTCCTGGCCTCAACGGGTTCAAGATAATACAGGTAAACCGGGTTTGCGTGCTCCGATTGAACCCCGATTACAGCGGGCAGGGAGTCGATGATGCCCAGGTCGTACATCTTGAGAAAGCCGGCCAATACCGCCGTTATGTTCCCGGCGTTTCCAATGGGCACCACAACCGCAAGCCCGCCCACTTCGTAATCGAACGTCTGGGCGATCTCATAGCTGTAGGATTCCTGTCCCAGGATTCGCCATGCGTTCTTGGAATTCATAAGCGCGACGGAGAAGTTTTCGGCCAGGTTTTCGACAACTTTCATGCAGTCGTCGAAGACGCCTGGAATTTCTATGACTCTAGCGCCGTTGCCGAGTGGCTGGCCGAGCTGCTGAGGCGTCACCTTCCCCTGCGGCAAAAGGACAGCCGATTTTACATTTCCGGACAGATACGATGCATAAAGGGCCGCAGACGCCGAGGTATCCCCGGTGGAAGCGCAGATTGCCAGCACGTCGCGAACGCCGCGTTTGTTTATGAGATAATTGAGATAGCTGAAGGCACTGGCCATCCCGCGGTCCTTGAAAGAAGCGCTCGGGTTCTGGCCGTCGTTTTTGAAGCAGAACCTGATTCCGGCCCAGTCGCTCATAGCTTGACCGGCCGATACGACAGGCGTATGCCCTTCACCCAGAAAAACAATATCTTCCAGGGGGATTATCGATCCGATCAGTTCATGGAATCGGTATATCCCGCTGAGCGCCGGAAGGTTCAACATTTTCCTGTAATCGAAATATGCTTCGCCATTTCGAGCCCGGGAACTCTTTGAGACGCTCCCATTCCATGTCTTCTATGAGCAGCACCGAATCGCAATACCGGGCAGGTGTAGAGAAGTTCCTCAATGCCGTAATTACTCCCGCACCCGAGACAGCCGTAGAGGTATTCGCCGCCGAATTTCCGGAATAACGCCCGGACGCATTTCCGAAGGGAACTGATCTATTTTCATGCAAACTCCACTTGAATCAAAATTGTTCCAACCTCATTATTTACAGCCGCTTAGAAATGAATATCCGGAGCAGCGGCTCGCGATGCAAGTATCAAATATTCCAGGCAAATAATCAAGCAGTTGTGTTACTCAAGGCCCCGTTGGAGAATAGGACGGCGGAGCTTTTTGCGCCCTAGTGTTGCAAAAAAGACACACGAGAGACCTTATTGTATCATTTTAGCCACACCTAAAATTTATATTCAGACCTTGCTATTTTATGCCGATCACTGTTAGATTACCTCCCAGCCTCAATTTCCGTGGAGACAGTAACCGGGGAAATGTCTGGCACGGAAAATGCTGATGGAGCGGCGGGGAGGATTACTAGGGGCGTGAGTTATTTAAAACAGCATACGATTGGGCAGTCCGTATGGTGCAGTGGGGTGGGACTGCATAGCGGACTGAAGGTGGCGCTGGTGTTGAAACCAGCTCCGGCTGGCCATGGTATTCGATTCCTTCGCACAGACATACCGGGCAGTCCTTCTATTCCTGCTAACTACAACAACGTAGTCAGCTCATTCCAGGCTACCACGATCGGCTCCGCGGGGATATCCGTTTCGACCGTTGAACACCTCATGGCGGCCTTATATGGATGCCGGGTCGATAATGTACTGGTAGAGCTTAAGGGTCCCGAGGCTCCGATTTTCGACGGAAGCGCCGAGCCCTATGTGAAGCTGATCCGGAAAGCCCTTCTGGTTGAACAGGACGAGCCCCGGAATTACCTGGCGATCAGCAAGCCGTTGACCGTGGCAAGAGGCGATTCTTTCATCAAGGCAACTCCGTCGGACAAATTCCAGGTTTGCTACGAGATCGATTATCCGCACCCCCGTGTGGGAAAACAGCAATACTCCTTTGCGCTGAAAAATGGCAATTTCGTCAGCGAAATAGCCAAAGCCCGAACATTCGGTTTTCTTAAAGATGTCCTCAAGCTCCAGGAAATGGGCTTAATCCAGGGCGGCTCTCTATCCAACGCCGTTGTATTCGACGACAGTGAAATGCTCAACGTGGAAGGCTTTCGGTTCTCCGATGAATGCGTTCGCCACAAAATTCTTGATTTCATCGGCGATCTGGCGCTGACCGGCCTGCCCATGCTGGGAATGTTCAATATCCGGAAAGCCGGGCATGCGCTCCATAGCCGTTTTTTGAATGAACTGATGGGTGGAAAAGGCTACGCCATTCCAACGTCGGTTCTGGTTCCACCTACGTATTTTCCGCCGGAGCTTTCCGCCCTCGCTCGATAACCCATACTTTTTCTGATGTCATTTCCGATGGGCGCCTCCAAATCGCGAGGCGCCCTTTTAAGCCATTTCGCGTCTAAAGGCACTCTGTGGTGCTCAAGGCGCTTCTGCCTTCCATTCCAGCGCATCCATGACCCCATGGCAGCGGCAACTGGTTGCGACCAGATACCGGCCGGGCTTCGAACCTATGGCAGCAAGCAGCTCTCTGAGGCTCCGTCCCGGATAGCCGCCAACTCCCGGCGCAAGCTGCCAGCTTCTGAGCACTGCGACATCAAACCCTGAGGCAACCACACCGCCGAAAACCTCATACAGATTTCCGGGCCTTCCTTTTCCGGTATGAGTGCAAATCTCCTCGGGCTCGCTGCAGTAGTCGGGACAAACAAATGTGGCAAAGCTTGCGTAAAGGGTTCCGGACGCGACGCGAATAGGGTTGGGGACCTTCAGGCCGATCTCTTCCGGGACTGGGAGCCGGCAAACTTCCGCAACACGATTGAGCTCATTCAGCGCCCATTCGAATCCCAGGTGCACCGGCACCGCCGGGATAAGCCACAGGTCATCAGGAGAAATACCGCTGATGCTTAGGATAGCAGTCCTCCACCCGACCTTCAATTCCCAGGTCCCGGGTAATTGCATCGACTCTAGCCGCATCCCGGTCGGTTACCGACAGGCCCGCATCGGGAAAACGGCGCTTGAGCCTTTCGGCCGCCAACCTCCCAAAACGGCCGGCGCCGAGAACTCTTATCCGACGGGGTGGAAAAATATCCTGCAAGAATTTTGAAGCTAAATTGTCTGAAGCCATCTTTCGTTTGTGCCACCTGTGACATATGATAGAATTATAAGCGGCTTTAGCCGCTTTCGCAAATAAAGGCCAGACGGAGGCCGGCGTCCCCGGGTATCAGCGGCAGGAAGAGAAAGCCATAAAACTTAATTCCGCTGTCAGGCTTCCGTTTAACGGCCCGTTCTAAAACGGGTGCATTATGAGCAATATATTTGAATCATTCGAAAAAATCGCGGAAAAAAAAATCCGCGAGGCAATGGATAACGGCGAATTTGACGATCTGCCCGGCAAAGGAAAGCCCCTCCAATTGGAGGACGACAGGCACATTGCGCAAGACATTCGCCTGGCCCACAAGATTTTGAAGAACGCTAACTGCCTTCCCCCCGAACTCGAGCTCAGAAAAGAAATCCTGACGATGGAGGAACTGCTCGACGGAGTAAGGGACACCAAGGAGAAATACAGGCAGATCAAAAAGTTGAACTACCTGATTATGAAACTCAACATGTCTCGCCGCGGTTCGATGGATCTGGAGAAACACCAGCTATATTACGACAGACTTGTCGACAAGATGGGGAAAAAGGACAAGGCGGACTGAACGGCAAGCTTGCGCGAAGACAGGCGCTCCGAACATTTTTCTTCATGTAACCCATCCAGGGTTATTATTTTCGGGGCGCCGATTACCCAAGGCTGAGTTATATAGCCCCCGTTGAGGCATCACAACATTTCCCCGGCAAAAACCTAACCGGACGCTGCTGCTGAACGCCCCTATTTCGTGTGGCCCGGCAATTCTATGGAAGTACACGATTTGCCGGGTCCGCACGAACGAGTCGTCGCACAGGGACCGGCGCTATCCGACGATCCCGATTCACCCATGGCAAAATTCGTGCGGCTCATAATGCGCTGAAGGTCTTCCCCTCCGCATGCGCTACATTTCATCTCGATCGGTTTGTTCCCCGTCAAGATGAATTCCTCGATACCGCCGCAACCCGCACACCGAAATTCATAAATAGGCAATTTTAGCTCCTGCAAGGGGCTGGGTTTATCCCCATAAGCGCTCAAATAAGGATTAATTATGTACCATATTTTAGCGTATTAAAGTGTGACTTTCTACTTCGGGCATTTTCCATTAAATTGTACCTTATTCTAGGCCAGTTCTGAAATGCCTTCAAAATTGAAAGCTTTGGAATAACGGCATGTTGTACTACCATAAACCAAAACTCGAACTCCCGCCAGGGACTCCTTACTCTTTCATTGAAAGAGCCTTCTTTGCTTTTAGGCGGGGCTGGAGATTGGATATCCCCACGGGGAAAAAAATTCTGCCTCCTGGTGCAATCGCTCAACCAACAGAGCGACAAACAATTTCCCTTGTAGCCAGGCAATTGAACTTTCCGGGCTTTGTTTTGGCAGATTGCCAACGCCAATGATGCCTTTGAGCCTTTTAAATACAAGTTCAATTTGCCAGCGGCCCCGGTATAGATTCAATATGTCCCCGGCTTTCAAAGAGAAGCGATTCGCTGTGGTAAACAGGCTCACATACTCGGCATGTTCCAACGTTTCCGGGCGCAATTCCCTTTGTTGTCTTGAGGCCTTGGTTCGCAGCGTCTTTTTTGCAAGCTCAATGGCCTCTTTGCTTTTGCGTATGGCGCAAAGACGCCCCTTTACCAGCTGGTTGTCCACAGGAGAGCGGAACCAAACATTCCAATCCCCATATTTGCCAGCCTCAAGGGTTCGGAGATACCTCAGAGGCTCAACGGGTTTTCCTTTGTACGAAAAGAGGGGAAGGTTCGAGGAATGAAAACGAACGAGCACATCGCCGCCATTGCGAAGAACGTGGCAAATGCCAGCGCGTTTGCAATATCCTCGATCTGCGACCAAAAGGTCTCCTTGTTCAACATAATACCTCTGAAAATCTTCCCCTACCTCAGAGCCGGTGATCGTGAACGTATCGCACCGAAGGTCTGGCAATTGCAGGCTATAATGAACCCGCCAATCACTTCCTGTGCTTCCGGGTTCAGTTATCGCAGTGCCGTCAACGATGCGGACCCGGAATTTTGGGCTGAGAGGGGCCGTGAGTTCAGGGCCTTTAAGGTCTTTAACGATCCTCTGGGACATCCACCTGAACCAACTCTCGGATGCTCTCAGCCGATGCAACAACGCGACAATCGCTGCGCGATTAAGCAGACGCTGCAATAGTGAACTGATCGCCTCCTTTTTTTGATTTCCATTCTGAAGCCGATAGCAATATTCTTTGCCAGAGTCTCGATTTCTATCCTTAAACCCGCGAGCGCTAAAGTCGGATCTTTTTCAGCGATCTCTATGAAATAAGACATGTCGAGTCCGCTGCTGACGGGCTGCAAACCAAGTGAGATCATTCTCGCGTTTGCTTCCGTCAGAGGTATCGCCGGCATCTTCTGACGATCTGGTGGTGCAGGAAACTTCTCAACTTGCCTCGAAAGTTCTTTGGCCTCTTGAATCTGCTCTTGAAAATCAAGAGATATCCCACCCGGCAGCCCGGCTTTTTGAAGTCTAGAGAGAATTTTTGTCAGCGGTCGATGAAAGGTGATGGCAAGTATTATCGTTGTTGCTGGCCACGCAAGAACCTTCGTGAATTCCAGAATCAGCTTTAGCCAATCCATTGAATCGCCCTCAACAGATATTATCAGTCAAAACTTCAACTTTTCCCCCCCGTGCGACCACTTCTATTTCTGTCAACATTTGTCCCAGCCGCCTGCGACCCGTAGAATCACAAGAGGCCGTTGATGCGGCCTGGAGCACCCTGACCAACCGATGAGCGAACAGGCAGAACTGAATCCCCAACCCACTCCTCCGGTCTCTGTGGCGTGGACTAGAATTGAGCGGGCGCGGCATCCGCAGCGCCCTTATCCGATGGACTTTATCGAGCGCGTCTTTACCGACTTCAGCGAGATCCACGGAGATCGCGCCTTTGGCGACGATGAGGCCATGGCTTGTGGCATGGCGAGGCTGGATGGCGAAGAGGTTCTGGTTATCGGCAACCGCAAGGGCGGGTCGACCAAGGATCGCGTGCGGCGTAACTTCGGCATGCCGCATCCCGAGGGGTATCGCAAGGCGCTGCGTTGCATGCGGATCGCCGAGAAATTTGGACGCCCGGTTATCAGCTTCATCGATCTGCCCGGCGCTTTTCCCGGCCTGGGCGCCGAAGAGCGGGGCCAGGCGGAAGCAATTGCACGCAATCTTCTGGAGATGTCGCGCCTGCGTGTGCCTACCGTCTCGGTGATCAGCGGCGAGGGCGGTTCAGGGGGCGCGTTGGCGCTGGCCGTTAGCGACCGCGTACTGATTCTGGAGAATGCTCTCTACTTTGTCATCTCGCCAGAGGGCTGCGCGTCGATTATGTGGAACGACGCAAGCAAGAAGGCCTTGGCCGCCGAGGCGCTGCGCATCTCCGCTTCCGAGGTCTCTGCTCTGGGTTGCGTGGACGAGATCATCGCCGAACCGCCGGGTGGAGCGCATCTGGATCACCCCGTCGCCGCAGGCCTGATGACTGCTGCGTTGAAGAAGCATCTGGCTGAGTTGAAGAAGCTCTCGATTGACAAGCTGGTAGCCGCGCGACAGGCAAAGTTCCGCAATATCGCGCAGTGCTATACGGAAGGCTAGATGACCCAGTTCCAGACCCCAGGCAACCGTATCCGCGCTGTGCTCCAGACCATTGCCGCGCTGCTGTGGTTTTATATCGCGCAATCGTTGGCGCGGCATGGAGCTGCGGGATTGGTCCCCGAGCAGTGGATTCCCCTGACGCAAAATGCGATGTTGGCGTTTCTACTGCTGCTGGGCTATGCCAGCA
The DNA here is from genome assembly GCA_963713645.1 of uncultured Acidobacteriaceae bacterium. Lineage (GTDB taxonomy): Bacteria > Acidobacteriota > Terriglobia > Terriglobales > Acidobacteriaceae > Telmatobacter. Next base: position 66,732 of record CAVQMQ010000007.1, read on the forward strand.
TGGGCCTGGTATACAACCGCCAGACGAATCCCATCAGCGCGCAGGGACTTCCGCTGCGAAACGACTGGCTACGCGAAGCTGGTCTAGGCCTCGCCACGGGCTGGTCGCTCGCCGTTATTTGCGTGATTCCGCTGGCCCTGATCGGCGGCATCGCGATTCATCTGGACCTTTCGCTCTCCGCCTGGGGATGGCTGTTGGCTGACTGCGCGTTGTTTGCTTTTGCCGCGCTGGTCGAGGAGGTCGCCTTCCGCGGCTACGGTTTCCAGCGATTGTCGCAGGGATTCGGGACGGCCACGGCAGTGATTCTCTTTGCCGCGCTTTATGCGCTGGTAGAAGCACATCGGACGGGATCGACGCGTCTCAGCGTGGCCGTTTCCGTGGTGCTAACCCTGGCGCTCTCCACGGCCTATCTGCGCACCAGGGCGCTTTGGGTGAGTTGGGGTCTCAATTTTGCCTGGAAAGCAAGCCGTGGACTCCTTTTTGGTTTGGCCGTCTGTGGAGACAATGCCCACTCGCCCATGATTCAGGGTGACCCGACAGGTCCCTTCTGGCTGACGGGCGGCGGTTTTGGCCTGGACGGTACCTGGCTGGCGTTCGTTGTTGTGCTGCTGGCCATCCCGGCGATCTTCCGGCTGACCCGTGAGCTGGACTTCCAGTACAACGCCCCGGTAATTGTCCCAGGCGGCATTGCCGTTGATCTGGACCGTGCCGCGCAGGCACAGCATGAGGCCGCGATGGGCAAAAGTGAACCCGCTCCTCCGATGCTCGTCCAGATTCTCCCAGCCGATGCGATAGCGCACCAGTTCATCCCGGAAAAGAATCCTCCCGAAACGTACTGATTTCATTGATTCCGTCCTGGTTTTCAATCCTGCTTTGGCTCCGCTCCGCCCTCCCGCTTGCATTTTCGCCTTGAATGGGAATATCGTTTGCGCAATGCTATTGGTACGCGTGGGAGGTCTTCCATGAGCAAGCCAATTCACGTTCAGACAACCTTATCGCCGCTTTCCGGCGAGCCCTCTACCGGATGCCGCTTCCGTGCGGTTCCGGTCCTGTGCGCGCTGATGGCTCTCGCCGCGCTTGCCGCCTCTGCCCAGGTCATCACCATCGATTCCGAGGGGAAGATTAAAGGCGACGGTGCTCCTGTGGACAAGCGCTATGCGCAGATTCAGCCAACAAATATTCCGCTGCCTTCCACGACTCTTGATCCCAAAACCCGCCTTGATATTTTGCGCACGCTCGAAGCCGAGCAGGGCTTTGCGATGCGCCCTTTCCCGCGCGGCCACAAAGGATTGACTCTGGTAGCCAACGGCAAGCTGGAGCCGGCCGGGGAGGCGTACCTGAACATGGCCACCAGCGAGGGCATCTCCGCCAAGCCGGGCGACCGAGTGGTTTTATCCGATGTCAAGATTGAGAAATCGAAGATTGTTTTCGACCTGAACGGCGGTCCCGATCACAAACACGCATTTTTGCGCCACGTACAGATCGGCTCCGGCCCGGTGATGAATCCGGCGGTGCAGGGCGACGACCAGGAACCCACCGGCGCGCGTCTCACGCTGACCTTCAAAGGCGATCTGCCGGAGTTGACTCCGCAACAGATCAAGGCGCTTCTCGCTCCGCTAATCAGCTTCGACCTGAAAACTCCCATCCAGGCATTTACCGATACGCTGCCGCCGGTTCTGAAGGAAGCCATTCTTAGCCACCATGTAATGGTGGGCATGAGCACCGATATGGTGATCTTCGCCAAGGGAAGGCCGGAGCGCAAGATGCGCGAGATGGATGGGTTGATGCCCTTTGAGGAATGGATCTACGGCGAGGCTCCCCAGGAGGTCGATTTCGTCCGCATCAACGGCAACCGCGTGATTCGGCTGGAGGTGGCGAAGACCGGCGAATCTCCGGTGATCTTCACCGAAGACCTGGTCTCCGGGCTGATGCGCACCGATGGCACGCCGGCGATTCTGGGGCAGAAACCCAACATCCGCACTGTTGCCGAAGGCGATAGCGGTGAGCGCAACCCGGATACCCAGGCTCCTGCCCCGGCACCCAGCCTGCGCAAGCCGGGTGAATCCCTGCCGCCCACTCCAACCGGCGATGACCGGGTGGGCACGATGCGGCCAGTGCAGATGCCCAAGCCAAAACCACCTGATTCCCAACCGGACGGCTCTTCCGGCGCTTCTTCTGACGCCACAGCCGCTCCGCAGTCTCCGCAGTCAGGGGATGCGAAGGCCGGAGGGAATCCACCCGCGCCGGGCGCCAATCCACCGCCGAGTCTGCAGGCTCCTTTGCCCGATGCCTCACAGCAAGCCCCGCCAAAACAGCAGTTTGTGGCAGGGACCCTTCCGAGCCAAAGTTGATGGGCCGCGCACTCGAGCTCCAGGGCTTTGGTTTATCCTGCCTGAATGCGATTTGTCTCATCTCTGGAACCCGGTAACACCACCGGATGCATCGTCTGGCTCACTGGACTCAGCGCCGCAGGCAAGACGACCTTGGCCACTGAACTCGCCGGCGCACTGGCCCGTCTAGGTGTTCGCGATAAAGTTCTCGACGGGGACCAGTTGCGCGCAACCATCTGCCGTGATCTCGGCTTCAGCCGTGCGGACCGCGAAGAGAATGTGCGCCGCATCTATCAGCTTGCCGTCGAAGAAGCTCTGCTCGGGGTCGTGGTGATTGTTGCGGCCATTGCCCCTTATCGGAGTCTGCGCGACCAGTTGCGCGACAATTCGCCAGTTCCGTTCTTTGAGGTTTTTGTCGATGCGCCGATTTCGGTTTGTGAGCAGCGCGACCCCAAAGGGCTTTATCGTCGCGCACGCAGCGGGGAATTGAAGGGGCTGACGGGTATTGATGATCCCTACGAAGCGCCGCAGTCACCTGACGCGCATTGCCGCACCGACCTAGAAAGCGTTGAAGAGAGCTGCGCGCGGGTGCTGCGGCTGTTGGAACCCTACGCCTTGGCCGCCGAGGCCTCGGCTTCAAAACTTGCCAGCCGCTCGGCCTCCAACTCCTCATAGACCGGCAGCAGATGGGTTGCAGCGGCTGTGCGAAGGCGATCCGTTGCCTCGGCCTGTTTGGCGGCGCTATCTTTGGTAAACGTCATCATCGGCGATTTGGCGTCCCGCTTCGATGCTTCCTGCAGCACGGGCACGTCCTCCTCGCGCAGGCTGAAGTGCGATAAGAGCCGCCCGTAGGTCGCTTCCGGCAGTTCAGAATAATTCACCAGCAGGCCGCTGCTTACCTGCCGGGCAGCGCGCAACCCGGCAGTGCAGATTTTAGCGAGCGCGCGGGCAAGATACACATCTGTCTGTGCCGGATTCCAGTCCGCCAAATCCATTTGCAGCGCCGCCGGATGCAGCATGCCGGGGACAGTCCATGCCGCGGGAATCCGTGCCTGCGAGACCATCACTTCGACGGGATCGCGGTAGAGAAAGATCCACGGTGTTTCTGGGAAGGCCTCGCGCAGCAACTCAATGTGATGAATGTGCCAGCAGTCAGCCTTGAGATAAAAGGCATGTTCGCCATTGCGCGGCTGGCCGAGCGCCGCTACCATCGCCCGCAGCCAGCAAATCAGCGTCTCGCGCGGTAAATCTGGCTGGCGCATTGGCACGCGCAGCAGATCGTCCAGCGGCGCGGGTTCCGAGGCAACAATGTTCCGTTCCAGCGCCATCAACTGGCCGCCGATCAGCGTCGAGCCACAGCGGGACATATGATAGACAATGCCTTTGAGCGGCGCGCCGGGGTGGGCGTCTGTCCACTCAGTCATCTCGTCAAGAGTGGTTTCGCGGCGGAAAAGATGATGAAAAGGATGCTGCATTCGGCGCTGGAGCGTCTGTTCGAAAAAAGGATCACGGAGGCGCTGATCGCCGAGCAAAATCCACTCGACGCGCGGGCCTTCGCTGGTCCATGCAATGCGTACGGGTATCCATCCATGCAGGTTCATCCGCACACCGACCTCATTAGCCAATCATGCTGGCGCTGGTTCAGAGCCGCCTCCGCCTCAGTATTCTCAAAGGGGCAGCCGCGTTTAGCGCCGGCTGCAACCACAGCATCGAGAAACTTGCGGCGGTCGGTGATCGCCAGCAGCTGGGATTGGAGCTGCGGGTCTTCGAAAACCATTTCAGAAAATCTGCGCAGGCTGGCGACGCCCTCCGGCTCAAAGCTCTCGGTAACAATCTCGCGCACGGCGTGGTCAAGCAGTGCGGTTGACCAATCATTCACAGTACCGTCGATGACCAAGTGAACGCGGTCGCTCGCGCCGCGATTATTGATGCGATGCGGCTGCGAGAAGTCGATAAACCATGCCTCGCCCTCGCGCAATATAAGCAGGCGATTGGCGACGATGAATTCGACATCCTCGTTCGTTGCTACTGGGACGTGGATGCGGAGTTCGCCATCGGCCAGTCCTAGATCACGGTCACGGTGTTCTTTTACTCGGGAACCCGCGTGCAGCCGCAGCAGCCGCACCGCTTTTTTGGGAAACTCGAAGGCCTCAACCGCGGCTCTCAGTTCCGGACACTGTGCCATAAGCGGCGTATCGCGAAACTCCTCTGCCGCTCCGTGGGCGACGATTTCATCGCTGCGGCCGCTTCTGGAGCGCAGCGAGACACTGCTCCACTGGCCTTCGTAGTCCTGCTGATTAAAGTGTGGAACCCAGGCCTCGGCGGGGATGGACTGCACGTCCGCGTGCAGGCCGACAGGGTCAAAGAAGAAAGGCAGCTTGGTCCACGGCAGTCGTACAGGCGGCAAGTATATCTCCAGAATTGCGCGTGAATTTGGCATCTTTGTAGATCTGCTTCAACGCGATTTCAGCATACCACTTGGAGCGTGCGATCAGCTCTCGTGGATGTTGCAGTGCGACAGTCCTTGCAAGGCGTTCGTGACATGTATAGAGATAAAGCAAAATCGTATCTTCTCTCGCCAGTAATAATGCTGAATTGTAATGATCTGGTAAAACCAGATTCGTTTTAGGGAACCCTTTTGCCGTTTTCCCCTCCCATCGGCGAGAATGGAGCTGTCGCTATGCCGCATACGAATCGTGCTATCGAGCCTCCCTTTACCGATGTCCCAGGTGCCCTCGCTGCATTTCGCGCCGGGCGCATGGTCGTTGTTGTCGATGACGAAGACCGCGAGAACGAGGGCGACCTGACACTAGCCGCCGAGTTTGTGACTCCAGAAGCCATCAACTTCATGGCCCGCTTTGGCCGCGGGCTGATCTGCCTGACGCTGACCGAGGAGCGCGCCGACTATCTGCGCCTCTTTCCGATGACCCAGCAGAACTCCTCGCGCTTTGGCACGGCGTTTACCGAGACGATTGAAGCCCGCGAGGGTGTGACCACCGGCATCTCGGCCGCCGACCGCTCGCATACCATCCGCACGGCGATTGATGCGAAATCGACGGCTGCGGACCTGGCGCGCCCTGGGCATATTTTCCCACTGCGCGCCCGCAAAGGCGGCGTGCTGGTGCGTGCCGGGCAGACCGAGGCTTCAGTTGATCTGGCGCGGCTTGCCGGGCTGAACCCGTCTGGAGTGATCTGCGAGATCATGCGCGACGACGGCGAGATGGCGCGCATCCCCGACCTCATTCCGTTTTGCCGGCAGCATCGGCTGCTGATTCTCACCGTGGCCGAGCTGATCCGCTACCGGCTGCGCCACGAGCGGTATATCGTTCGCGCCGGCGAGAGCCGCATCCAGACTCGCTACGGCGAGTTCCGCATGATCGCCTATGAGAGCGAAGTGAACGGCGGCGAGAGCCACATCGCGCTGGTAAAAGGCGACCTTTGCCACGATTGTCCGGCGTTCAATGAGGAGCCAACGGGATTGCAGGAGGAACTGCATGTCACGCGCACCCCCTGCTCCCACGCGGTGCTGGTGCGGGTGCATACACGCTGCACGGCGGGCGATGTCTTTGCCGCTGATTGCAAATGCCGCGAGACCCTCGATCAATCGATGCGCATGATTGCAGAGGAGGGTTGCGGCGCGGTGCTTTATCTGCACAACACCTCGCGCGGCTTCGACTGCTCCGCAGTTTCTACCACTGGAGCTGAAGAGTCTGAACCGAGATTGATTCTGCATCAGGAATTGCGCGCGCGCGAAGGCTCGCAGGCACGTACCGGGCGGATTCTGCGAGCCATTGGACTGGGCGGACAGATTCTTTCTGATCTTGGCATCCAGCGTATCCGTTTATTGTCGAATACGCCGATGCATATTCCTGCACTGGAAGGCTTTGGGCTGGAGATCGTCGAGCAGGTGCCGATTCCGCTGGTCGATGCAACCAAATCCGCCGAGTGCAGCCAGGTCAGTTGAGATGCATTGGGCGAAAAAGTTCCAATTCTAGATTGGCTCATGCATCTGAATGCAAAATCATAAAGAATTAATGCATCGAATCTGACGAAAGCTTTGTACAATTGGGGACAACTACCCCGGTCGGATGACTGGTGACCTGGCAATCCTGCGGGCAGGTGTTCGCAACCGGGTTGGCACGTTCACAATAAAGCTCTCTGAGACCAACGTATCTCGTACGAGGAAAGGTTGGGCTCTATGAGAGTTCATCTTGTTAATCCAAGCGACAATTCTTTCGGCACCGCCGTCATCACTCCGCGCTGGCTTTTCGTGCTGGCCGCGGCCACACCACGCTCTGTGGGCGATCCGATCCTTGTGGACGAGTCGCTGGAGCAGATAGCGCCGGAATCGATTCAACCGGGCGACATCGTCGGCATCAGCGTGCATACCGGCAACGCGCTACGTGGCTATCAGGTTGGCCGCATGGCGCGCAGCCGTGGCGCATGGGTCATCTATGGGGGCATTCACGCCACGCTCTTCCCTGAAGAAGCACTGGAGCGCGGCGAGGCCCACGCGGTGGTCAAGGGCGATGGTGACATCGCCTGGGGCAAGGCGATTACCGATTGTCTCGCCGGCTCTCTGGAACAGGTGTACGAAGGCGGGCGCATCGGCGGCGGTCAGTTCCTGGCCGGTCGCTGGGATCTGATGACGCCGGAAAAATATATGTGGGCCTCGGTGCAGACCATTCGCGGCTGCCCCAAGCACTGCTCCTTTTGCAGCGTCTGGCGCACCGATGGGCAGAAGCCGCGCCAGCGCAAATTTCAAAGTGTGATTGACGAGATTGTGGACCTGCGCCGCATCGGGTTCCGCTTCATCGCGTTGGCTGACGATAACTTCTATCCCGTCACGCTGACCGATCTGCGCCTGGCCAGGGAGCAGCACAACACCGCCAAGCTCGAAGAGCTGACGGCCATTCGCGCTGAGCGTTTTCAACTGATGGAAGAACTGGCCAAGCTGCCCAAAGATATGGTCTTCTTTACGCAAATTACGATGGAAGCGGGCGAGGACGGCGAATATCTTGACGCGATGCGCAAGGCCAATATCAAGGGTGCGCTGGTAGGCGTAGAGGCAGTAACTCCAGAGGGATTGAAGGCGGTTTTCAAAGACTGGAACTGTTCGGGCGAGGAACTGGCCAAACGCTTGCAGACCTTCCGCAAGCACGGCGTGCACGTGTTAGGCTCGTTCATCTTTGGCTTGCCTTCAGATAAACCGGCGACCTTCGACGCAACAGTTGAGATGGCGCTGCGAGCCGGCATCACCTTTGCGCAGTTTGTGATGATGACGCCCTTTCCCGGCACGGTTGACTTTGGCCGCTGGGAGAAAGAGCAATCCGAGCATCCCACACTTGTCGGCGATGTGCCGATTACGCGCTACTGGATGATTCCCACCGAGGTGCGGCCCAAGATGTTCACTCCGCACCCAACGATGAGTTCCGACGAGATCAAGGAGCGCACGCAGAAGGTTTGGGATCGATTCTATGACTGGGGCTCGATCTGGCGGCGCTCGGCCTGTGTGCCGAGTTTCAAGGGCAGGATCGCGTTTATCTTTTTGTCGAAGCTCTACCGGCAGATGTATGCAGGCACAGGCATCTCGACCGATAGCGCGCGGCGCAAGAAGTCCAAGCGGTGGGCCAAGTGGACGGCGAAGCAGTGCAAGAAGCTCTTCCAAGCCAAGCCGATGCCGGAGTTGGCTTCGCCTGATTGGCAGATTGGGCTGCCGTTGATGGGGCAGGCGGCGTTTGCGGGAGCGGATGGCGGAGAGTTGTCTGGGCCGTTTGTGGTGATTGCGAAGAGCTGAGTTGGAAGAGTCTTACTGTGCGTTCACGGTGGGTTTAGGTTCGTGCTTTCCCAGGCCTCAGAGGCCAGACCTGGGTACCCGGCACGGACTCAACTAAGGTTTCAGAGGGGTGACCTCGACGTCTGGAAGACTCTCCACGAATTCCTTTAATCCGAGTTCCTGTGCGTAGGCACTTAGGGTTATACCATCCATATACCAGAGGCCGACGGCTCTGGCATATTTCTTCGCGTTAGGTTCCAAGTCCGATGTGGTCCAGAAGGCGAACAGTGTGGGCATTAGGGGCGGTACGGCTGACTCCTGCATCTGGGCAGACACTGATGCCATTTGGTGCCGCTTAAGCAGGGAGGCCCCAACGAATTCTCTGAGTTTCGTCTCAGATATTAGGGCACCTTCCTTGTATCGCTTTGCTTGGCCTATGACTACGCCGTGACAAGACACAGGCATTGGAAGGGTTGAATGAATAATCTTGAGCTTCGTTGCGGTGAAATCGACCCCTCCATCGTTTGTCTTTTGCGTTGTAGCTGCGTCCGCTCCCAGGTTTTCGAGAATTTTCGAGCAGACACCCTCAAAGTCAAAGGGGGAGACCCTGCGAAGCTTATCTAAAAGAGTTGGACGGCGAGGGGACAGCCGCCGTATGTAAGGCGGAGACTCATAGTCCACCTCAAAATCCTTTACTCGACCGTCGATCACCCTATCCGACAGATCATTCCGTAGTTGCTCAGCGATGTAATGGAGCCGATGCTCCTCATCGACAAACTCCTCTAATGCCTGGTCGGGCTTTGGCCAACGTCTCTGAAGTGCAGAGATAGCCACGGTTCGAAGAGAGGCCCATTTATAGTCGGAAAGCTCCTCTTGAACCCAGAATGAGACGACTTGATTTGATGGAATGCTCATCAGGCAATCGCTTGATTCATTAAGCTCTCTCGGTCTTTGAGCGCTTGCACGATCTTTTCTTTCAACTCAATCAGGCTGTTGAGGGTTCCTTCATCCAAGCCCCGGAGTTTATCCGGAGTAAGCGAATTCACCGCCCCAGCCGCAGCAGTGACCTTTGGATACCAGTCTTCAGGATGGTCTGCATCAAAGCGCGCAAGCGCGCGACGTAAGTCGCCGTTAGCTCCTCTCAAGATGTTCATTGCATCGTCGTCCGATAAAATTCCTGAAAGGTCTCGAATACTCTTGGACTCGGGAAGCTTTGGGCTTCGAGTGTCATCCTCGCTTGGGATAATCCATGCGTAGAACTCCTTGAGATGATCTTCATCAGTGAATCCCTCGGCGTCGTCCATCCAGTTTAGCCAGGCGCGGACATTGGGTCTCTTAAAGACTTCCTCAAAATAGCTGTACATACGTGGAACCGCATGTTCCCCAAATTCCTCATCATTTTTCATCTGCTCCAATGCAAGAAAGCACTTGTAGGAGCTATTTGCGGCTCTGGTCGATAGTCCGAGGCTTTGCGCAGCATCTTGCGACGAGAGACCGCTCTTGCGCAGTGCATGCACGGCCTTGGCCTTTTGGTACGGTCCCCATTCCTTGATGCCTGAAACGTGCCGAAGGCCAGGTAAGATGAGATTCGCTGTCGCCGGGGCGGCGACGTCGTCGAGCAGCAGGCACTCCAGATTGGTGAAGTTCTTTAGCTGTTCTGGTGAAAAACTCTCTTTACCAATTTCATGCAGCCCGATTAGCCATCTCAGCGCTGTGAGGCGCCTGTTGCCTTCGATGACGACATACTTTTCCTCGCCAGAGCTGGGATTGCCCTTCCATCTGCGCACAACCATGCGGTCCATCGGAAGAAATCCTAGCGTCTTGATTGTGTCCTTTAGCTCGGACACATCGAAGGTGTCGGCCTTCATCTTGTCTAGCGTGAAGGCTTGGACCTTCTCATCCGCAAATCTCCCCTCGGCGACCTGATTGAGGTCTTCGCCGAGTTCGGAGAACCTTGGATTGTTGGGATCGAGGAGAAGTTGGTGAATCATGACAGACAAAGGGGTCAACATGCTGGAAAGGCCGGTCATTATGTCATCTCCGAATTCGAGAGAATTATACTACCGCCGATTGCAATGCTGCACGATGGTCCTCAATGCCAAGTGCCTTAGATCTTGCCATTAGGGATCTGTGACGGCCGCGTCGCCACTTCACCGGGAGGGGTCGAAAGGCTCTAGCCGAAAACAGGGTTCCGGTCACCAGCCCAGAATATAAGCAAACACCAGCGGCGCAACAATCGAAGCATCCGACTCGATGATGAACTTCGGCGTATCCTCGCCCAGCTTGCCCCAGGTGATCTTTTCGTTCGGCACAGCGCCGGAGTACGATCCGTAACTCGTGGTCGAGTCACTGATCTGGCAGAAGTAGGCCCACAGCGGCACATGCTCGCGCTGCAAATCCTGATGCAGCATGGGCACGACGCAGATGGGAAAGTCGCCGGCAATGCCGCCCGCGATCTGGAAGAAGCCGAGCGGCGTCTTCGCAGTCGTCTCCGTGTACCACTCGGCCAGCTCCATCATGTACTCGATGCCGGTGCGCACGGTGTGCACATTCTTCACGTCGCCGGAGATGCAGTGGCCGGCATACATATTGCCCAGCGTCGAGTCTTCCCAGCCGGGGACGAAGATGGGCAGGTTCTTCTGCGCGGCGGCCAGCAGCCAACTGTTCTTAGGATCGATCTGGTAGGACTTTTCCAGATCGCCGGAGAGCAGAATCTTGTACATGAACTGGTGGGGGAAGAAGCGCTCGCCGGCCTGGTCGGCGCGGACCCACTCCTTCAGCACTTCGTTCTCGATGCGCCGCATCGCCTCCATCTCTGGGATGCAGGTATCGGTGACGCGGTTCATGTGGCGCGCGAGCAGCTTGGCTTCGTCGGCGGGGGTCAGGTCGCGGTAGTGGGGCACGCGCTCGTAAAAATCATGCGCGACAAGATTGAAGACATCTTCTTCAAGATTTGCGCCGGTGCAGCAGATGCCGTGAATCTTGTCCTGGCGAATCATTTCGGCCAGCGAAAGGCCCAGCTCGGCGGTGCTCATTGCGCCGCCGATGGTGACAAACATTTTGCCGCCCGAGGCGAGGTGCTTGTTGTAGCCTTCAGCCGCGTCAACCAGCGCGGCGGCGTTGAAATGACGATAGTGGTGCTTGATGAATTCCGTAATCGGAGGCATATATTTTTCACGTACTCCCACTCTTAAAACTACCATAGGCGATGGTGCAAAACGAGGCTGCTGTTGAGCGCGATGGGCAGCCGTCGCGGGTTCTAGCAGAGCGTAGGCAGGCAATTCATCGGGCTGTAACAGAAGCGAAGAAGGCCTGCTTGCGGGGTGTGGTTGTTGAGAGATTTGGCAGGGTAGTGTTCTACGCAAGCAATCCATTTTTTGCGGATGCAATGCTTTTGCAACCATGCAACCAGATCGTGCATCCTGATTGAATATGAAGGCGATCCAGATTTACGAAACAGGCGGGCCAGAGGTGCTGAAGCTGGCTGAGTTGCCCACCCCCGAGCCGGGTCCAGGCCAGGTGCTGATCCGCATTGCAGCAACCGGCGTCAACTTTCTTGAGATTTATTTCCGTAAAGGCACATACAAAGCTGCTCTGCCATTGACTCCTGGCAGTGAGGCCGCGGGGACGATGGTGCGCGTTGGTGAGGGTGTTACGGGCTTTGCCGAAGGCGACCGCGTGGCGACCGTAAACGCGCTGGGAAGCTATGCGGAGTACGCGCTTGCGCCCGCATCGCAACTGGTAAAGGTGCCAAATGACGTGAGCGCGGAGCAAGCTGCCGCGGCGATGCTGCAAGGGATGACGGCGCACTATCTTGCCTACTCCACTTACTCGCTCAAGGCCGGTGAGACGGCGCTGGTTCATGCCGGCGCGGGCGGCGTGGGACTCCTGCTCACACAGATGGCGGATATGCTGGGCACTCGGGTTATTACGACCGTCTCAACACCAGAGAAGGCTGAGCTTTCGCGCCAGGCCGGTGCGTCGGAAGTGATTCTCTACACCGAGCAGGATTTCGAAGCGGAAGTCAAGCGGATCACAAACAACAAGGGAGTCGATGTGGTCTATGATTCGGTGGGCAAAACGACATTCGACAAGAGCCTGAACTGCTTGCGGCCGCGTGGACTGCTGGCATTGTTTGGCGCATCCAGCGGCCCGGTGCCGCCGTTTGATCTGATCCAGCTCAGCGCCAAGGGCTCACTCTTCATCACTCGGCCTACGCTCGGGCATCATCTGGCGACGCGCGAGGAGCTGGAATGGCGAGCGCGCGATGTGCTGGGCTGGGTAGCGAGCGGTGAACTCAAACTGCGCATGGAGCATCTTTATACGCTGGCCGAGGCAGCCGAGGCGCAGATTGCTCTCGAAGGCCGCAAGACGACGGGCAAGATCCTGCTCAAGCCGTAAATGCAGTTGTCAGTGATCAGTTGTCAGTTATATTGAGGAAAATGGATAAGATACCCATCCGAGCCAACGATAATGTTTTCGTACTCACCGGCGCGGGTATTAGCGCAGAGAGTGGACTGCCGACCTTTCGCGCCTCGGATGGTTTGTGGGCCGGGCACGCAATCGAAGATGTCTGTACGCCCGATGCATGGGAGCGCAATCCTGCGCTGGTCTGGGAGTTTTACTCCAAGCGCCGGGCTGATGGACTGAAGGCCGAGCCAAATCCGGCGCACGTTGCATTGGCTAAGCTGGAATTGCGTATCGGAGATCGCTACTTTCTCTGCACGCAGAATGTAGATGACCTGCATGAGCGGGCCGGTTCCACGCGTTTGCTGCACATACACGGAGAGCTGGCCAAATCCCGCTGCGAAGACGATTGCGGCCGAACGCCAATTGGGGATCACGCCGTCTATAGCAGCCTTGACGAGGTAGGCCGCTGTGCCTGCGGAGGCCGTTTGCGTCCGCACATTGTTTTCTTCGGCGAGATTCCGCTGGGGATGGATCGCATTGAGGCCGAGATCAAAAAAGCCACGCTGATGCTGGTGGTGGGTACATCGGGTTCTGTCTATCCTGCGGCAAATTTTGTGCATTGGGCGCGGCTCAACAAAGCGCGCACAGTCTATGTTGGTCCCGAACCGCCGCTCAATGCCGGCGCGTTTACGCATGTGGTGGAAGGAAAGGCCGGGGAAGTATTGCCCGGCCTCTTCGTTGTCAAGTAGGTTCGCTGCATTTGTAACGTCATCCTCTTCACTCGCCGATTGGTCATTTCATCCTGAGGCGAAGAGGTCAGATAGTACTATTCTGGTGTCTTGATGGATTTGGGCGGGTCGCCGGGAGTGGGCAACTCGTCCAGCAGGTTCTCGGTCTCGCGGTCGATCATTGCGTGTTTGGGAACTTCAACCAGATCCTGGCTGCGCGCCGTGCGCTGAACTTCATTCTGCGCCTCGCGCAGTTTCCATGATGTGCTTGGCATTGTCTTTCCTCCGTATTGCAGTGGGTTGATGGTGAGTGAAACTAGGTAGTAGAGCAGCGGCCTGCTTTGCGCGGTCAGCAAAAGAAAACCCGCTCCTGCCGCGGGAAGATTTCCGCGGCAGGAGCGGGGTGGTTGGTTGAATCTAATCTCCCTTCAGGAGCGGGCTTTAATATACTCCACGCGGCGAAAACGCAGCGCCGTCCAATCCTCATCAATGGCAACTGAGCGCACGGTATCAAATCCAGCCGCCCTCAGCGCGGTCCAACCGGTGTCGCGGTTGAAGTCGCAGTTAAATTTCTTCGACGTGCCCTTGGGATAGGCGAACCATACAATCGCATCGCCTTTGGCGCGGGCAGCAATCTTTCCCGCTAACGCGTCCACCTCGCTTTGCCTTGTAACAAAGGCCAGCGAGAAGTGAATCTCCGCAACTGAGGTCAGATGGCGGTGAATTGTGATGACCGGCAGCCGGGACAGCTCCGGCTCGAAGCTCTCCGGCGCATTCAGAACAAGGATCTCCTGAAGATCCTTGAGGTTCAACTTTTCGAAGATAGTCGCCATGGATTTTTATAATAAGTTATCGAGCAGAAATAATCTGCAAGCACCTGCGGTGCGGCCACCCGCCTTCGGCCCCCTGCGGTGGGGCTGATTGCCTTCGGCGTGGCTGCTTTGATGGGAGTGCTTGCCCACCCTAGCCGCAAAGACAAGAACGCGGCGAGGGTGGGGCACGCAGTACACTGGACAGTTAGAAGTGGAACCTATAACGCAGCTCAGCCTGAAACATGCGCGGATCGTTGTAGTGGAATCCGCCGATGGTGAGCGAGGTATCTTCTAGGACGCGATGATTGGTTACGTTGAGAATGCTGCCGGAGAGCTTCCAGTTCTCGCCGATGTTATGGCCTCCGGAAACATCGAAAGTGGTGTGCACAGGTAGATACGGACCCTGATAAGGGCTTTGCGCGCTGCCTTGCAGCCCATTGGAGAAGCCGGAGCCGTAATATACATTGCTGGCAAACCATGTGCGCAGCGGCAGCCTTGCCGTGAAGCCGGTGTTAAGCGTCTGACGCTGATCGTGGTCGACGGGCGTGTAGTCGGGACCGAGGTCGCAGGCCGGATCGCCGGGGATGCTGCAAGTAAATCCGCCGATGATATTGCCGCGCTGCTCGGCAATTTGGTTGGAGTAAGTCACGTGTAACCGGCCGATATGCGCCAGTTGCGGCGAGCGCAGTGTCAGCTCCCAGGCGCGGACCAGTGCGCCATCAACGGCAATCGGGAAATACATGGTTGATTCGCCGAGATTGGAGTGATCGAGGAAGTTGTTGACGCGGTTTTTGACGTTAGCGACATCGAGAAGCCAACCCCTGTAGGGAATCTGAATTCCAAATTGGTGTTCTTCATCGCGCTCGGAGGGAAGAGGCGTGAAGGTATTCTCGCCGCCACCTAGGCTGCCGGCATAGGTTAGCACCGAGCTGGAGACAGTCTCAATCGGGGCGGGCTGGAAGAAGTGGCCGTAGAAGCCGCGCAGAACCCAGTGCAGGCGGGGCACCTCGACTGTCGCGCCGATGCGGGGATAGATCGCCGACTCGTTGAGCCATGCGCGATAAATGCTGAACCGTTCGCCGCCCAGAAGGGTGATGTATCGGCCAAGCCGCAGATGGTCGCTGAGATAGAACTCGACCAAACCGGCGTTGGAGGTTTTGGAGTCGGGTCCGTAATTGGTGCTGGGCATAGTGGTGTTGTCGACTACGCCGAACAGATCGTTTTCCGCCTGAACGAATGAGTACAGTCCTGCCGAAAAGCTGTTCGGGCCGGCGTCCAAGTGCCCGTCTGCCTGCGCGCCGGCGTAATTCGAAGTCTGATGCCAAGTGGTCGAGACCGGCAAGTCGGTTGGCAGCGAATCGAAATCGGCTTGGTTGAAGTGATAGAAGGGTGCGGCGGAGAAGAGCGCCTTGGGCGAGAAGGTGTGCACCCAGTTGGCGATGACGAAGCTGTCGCGCTCGGTTTGCGCGTCTCGGAAACCTGCGGAGAGATAGCCGTCGGGTGGGGCCTGCTCCCAGTCGTTGGCATTTGGATCGTAGGGAATGTCGAAGTAATCCTGGCGATACTGCGCGTTGAGGCGCAACTGGTCTTTCGGCGTCTGGTTGCGAATCAGCGAGACAAACCCACTCTGCGAATTGGTTGCATCATGAAATGTCTGTGCGATCGGCGGCGCTAGACCGTAATTGGAGCGGGAGCCGGCCAGGCTGGTATACCAGGCGTTCTTCTCCGAGTGATTGCCGAGCGAGAGCTGCGCTTCACCCGTGCCGAGATTGCCGCCCGATACCAGCAACTCGCCTTCGCGGTCGCGCTCGAATCCATTGCGCGGCAGCACATTGAATACGCCATAAGTACGGTCGCCGACATCTGACGCATAACTGCCGCGCTGCGTTTCCAGTGAATCAATATCCTTTGGGTCGATCTGCGGGCCTACATTGGACGCGATTTTTGTATTCGGAATGGCGATGCCGTCAATCAGCCAGCTGGTCTGGTGGCCGCCGCGCATGTGCAGCATGTCGTGGGTCATGTATGCGCCGGGCACGTAGTCGGTGATCATCTCCATGCCAATGGTGCGGTCTGCGCCTGGTGTTTCATCAATCATTGCGCGGGTGATCAGCGTTGTCGGCGTCACCGTATCGATGGCGGAAAGAGAGTCTTCAAGCCCTTCGACGCGCACTGTCTGAATTTCCGTCCCAATGGAGAGCAGGATATGCAGCACTGGGTTGGTGTCGGAGGAGAGGGTGACCGGCTCGTCGATGGGCGCAAACCCCTTGGCCGCAATTTTAAGCTGGTAAACGCCAATCGGCGCCTGCGGCAGATCGAATTCGCCGCTGCTGTTGGTGGTTGCGTTGACGGTGAAGGCGGAGTCAGCGGCTTGCAGCGTGACCTGCGCGCCGGCGACGGGGCGATGTTGGGGATCGTGAACCACGCCGTGGACGGTGGCAAAAACCGTGGCCAGAGCGGGCAGGGTGGCGACCGCGAGCAGTGCCGCGGCAAAAGGGGAAGAAACACGCATGAAGGGAACCTCCAGCAGTGCCTCCGCGACACGGCGGGCAAACCAAAAGGGTCAAATCCGCGCGCCGGTGAGGCAATGCTTCGTTCGGCCTGATTCAGTCAGGGGGGAAGACTGAAGCCTGTCTCGTGAAAAAGAGACTGGGCCCTCAAGAAGCTAGCTGGAAAAGTTTGCGGGAGGGCCTCGGCTAGCGCGGGTGCGGAGCGGTCCGTTGGCGATACAGACTCGACGCGCAGCTTTCGGTTGTTCTTCCGTGCGAAGAGCTGAAAGAGCTGTCGGCTCTGGGGTCAGGGCATGAACAGGCTTGAGGGATGCGGGCTGATCCGCCGGATAGAGCGGACAGCGCGCAGACACGCTGAACGCAGGGCCAGAGTCGGGCTGCGTGATCGGCGCTGCGCCCATCGCGCAATGATGCTCTCCGTTGCGACGGCAGCAGACCGGTAAGCGCGAATCTGCTCTCGCTGGCAGCGCCGCCACCAGCGGACCCAGCCCGACGAGCAAAATCAGGAAGATTGAAAGTCCGCGCCGCATCAGGAGATCATAGTACACGAGTTTTAGCTGTTCCGCCCATTCAGAAATGACGTTCTGAAGGATTGTCGATCCAATTTCCCCGGTTAAATGGCGAGACGTTCATTCGCCAGATTCGTTTATCATCTTGCTACGCAAGTTATTTAGCCTACCGAAGAGGAACTCCCAGTGCCCGAAGCAAATCCCGCCCCCTCCCTCGAAGCCGGTTCCCGCCAACCGCTGCGCATCGCCATTTTCGGCTTTGGAACCGTCGGCAGCTCAGTAGCGCGGATTTTGGTTGACTCGAAACCGGAGGGGTTGGAGCTGACGCACGTTTTCAATCGTGGCGTGGCCCGTAAGCGCGCCGATTGGGTCCTGCTCCCATTGTCTGGAGCGAGGACGCCGATTCTGTGCTGACCTCCGATGTGGATGTCATTGTCGAACTCGCCGGGGGGCTTGATCCCGCCGGCAGCTCGGGTGCGCCGAGCACTGGAAGCGGGCAAAAGCGTCGTCACGGCCAACAAAAAACTCATTGCCTTTCACGGTGTTGAACTGGAGCGGCTGGCCGCGGCCAAAGGCGGACATTTGAAATACGGCGCTGCAGTTGCCGGCGGAATTCCGGTAATTCCCGGCCTTGAGCAGGGACTCGCCGGTGACCGCATCGACCGCATCGAAGGCATTCTGAACGGAACCTGCAATTTCATCCTCAGCAAGATGGAAGATGGTGCGGAGTACGCGGTGGTACTCGCCGAAGCACAGGCCAAGGGCTATGCTGAGGCCGATCCTACAGAGGACGTGGGTGGATTCGACGCCCGCGCCAAGCTTGCGATCCTGATGCGCCTTGCACTGCGCGCCGCGGTCAACCCCGAAGAGATTGTGCCCCGACCTATCACCACGATCACTGCTGTTGATTTCAGCTATGCTCGCGACCTCGGTTGCACCATCCGCCAGATTGCCCGCGCCCAGCGCGCAGGCGGCTCGGTTGCTGCAACTGTCGGCCCAACGCTGGTGGCCGTGCGTTCACCGCTGGCGTGGTCACGCGGGACAGAAAACATGGTGGTATTTACCGGCCATTATGGCGGCGATGTCGTTTTCAGCGGCCACGGAGCCGGTGGCCATCCCACGGCAGTTGCCGTTGTTAGCGATCTGCTGGCTCTGGCGCATGGGTCGCGGCGAGTCGAGATTCCCTCCGCGCCGGCCAGCCTGGGCGCGGAGTTCGAGGTCCCTCATTACATTCGCTTCCTCGTCGACGACCGCCCTGGCATCGTAGCCGAGATCACCGGCGCCCTGGCCAAAGAGCACATCAACATTCGCGCCATTCTGCAGAAGCCCGGTTATCCGCAGCACGCACTTCCCTTCGTTGTTACCGTGGAGCCGTGCAAAGCCTCTGCCCTCAAGCGCGCTTTGGAAAGCATCCGCGCGCAGAGTTACCTGCTCGAAGAACCGCTGGATTTGCAGATGCTGGAGTAGTGGAGAAAAAGTGGGCAACAGGATGAGTAAATTTCGATTTGGCGTTGGAGCGCAGCGATGATCGACACAATTTACCGATGCGAGATCTGCGGCCGGGAAAGTGACAATCCCGTGCGTTGGATTGCGATTCACTGTAACGATGCACAACTGGCAGTTTTCAAATGGACGAAGGAAGCAGCCGATACGCCCCACGCGCGGCACTACTGCGGCGAAGCACACGCCCAGGTATACATCAGCCGCTGGTTCGAGGCGTACTGCTCATAGCGAATGGCAAGTCTCGATAACTTCCGATTGGTCGTTTTTCGCGCGGTTGCAGCGCAGCTCAGTTTTCGCAAGGCCGCGGAAGAGCTATATCTGACGCAGCCAGCGGTGAGCCTCCAGATCAAGGCTCTAGAAGAAGATATAGGCGTTCAATTGTTTGACCGTTCCGGTTCGCACATTGCGCTGACTGAGGCGGGCAAAATTCTGCTGACCTATTCGCAACAGGCCAATGCGCTCTTTCATCAGGCTGAGCAGGAGATTGCCGCTCTCAGCGGTGAACACGCCGGGGAACTGGCTCTGGGAGCTTCCACAACCATTGCCCAGTATGTGCTTTCTCGTCCTTTGGGCGAGTTCAGCCGCGCACATCCCCACGTTCATCTCACGCTGATCAGCGGCAATACAGAGCAGATTGTAGAAGCCGTGGAAAAACAGCAGATCGCGCTGGGTTTCATCGAGGGGCCGGCAAGGAGTCGCGATGTACGGACCGAGCCGTTCATGAAAGACGAACTGGTATTGATCGTTTCAGCCGCGCATGAGTGGGCCGAAGCAAAATCCATCCCCTGTTCAGAAATTGCCACTGTTCCCTTGCTGATGCGGGAGCGCGGCTCCGGTACACGCCGCGTAGTTGAAATGGCCCTGGAGAAGAGAGGAATCAAGCCAAATTCATTGCGCATTGTGATGGAGCTTGATTCAACCGAGGCCATCAAGTCTGCTGTTGAAGCAGGACTGGGAATCGGCTTTGTCTCGCGCTGGGCGATTGCCAAAGACTTGAGGCTCAATACCAGTTTCAGGGTTGTCGAAATCGAAGGATTACGCATTGATAGGGAATTCCTGTTAACCTTCGCAGCCGGCCCGGAGCCGCAGGGACTCGCTCGGGAATTCCGCAGGTTTCTCCTCTCTCATTCTGGTGTTCGGCAAGCGCTGGCCCGCAAAAATAGCCCCGGTTCATGACAGCTCATAAGCTGCGCTAATGCGGTATGAGAACTTCTGCTTGGACGCGGAGAAAATCAACGGCAACACTGGATATATGTCCAGAAATATTTTCTTTATCGGGCTGATTTTAGCCGCCAGCGGTTTTGTATCGCCCCCCATCGCGCTGATTGCCGGAATTGTCTACGGTTTCTCCTTCGTTCACCCTTTTCACCTTGCAGCTAAAGAGTTATCAAAACTGCTTCTTCAGGCCTCGGTGGTTGGCCTGGGCTTTGGCATGGATCTGCACCAGGTGCTTCAAGCAGGACGCTCCGGCTTCGTCTATACCGCGGCCAGCATCAGCATCGCATTATTGCTTGGCTGGGGGCTGGGAAGACTCCTCAGCGTAAAAAAGAGGATCTCCTTTCTGATCTCAACCGGCACGGCGATTTGCGGAGGCAGCGCGATTGCCGCGATTGCGCCGATCAGCAACGCCAGCGAGGAAGAGATAGCTGTTTCTCTTGGCACAGTGTTTGTGCTCAACTCAGTTGCGTTGTTCGCGTTTCCGGCCATCGGATCGGCGCTGCACATGACGCAGACTCAGTTTGGTTTGTGGGCCGCGCTGGCCATTCATGACACTAGCTCCGTGGTGGGCGCAACAGCGAAATATGGGGCCGTGGCGCTGGCTGTCGGCACCACAGTCAAGCTAGCCCGCGCTCTGTGGATTGTGCCAGTGTCAGTAGGCACAGCGATGGCCGGGAAGAGCAAAGCACGCATTCAATTGCCCTGGTTCATTCTCTTCTTCTGCCTTGCGGCTGTTGCCAATACGTATGTTGGCGCGCTTCAACCGGTATATCCGGCGCTGAAGCACCTGGGCGTCATTGGATTGACTGTGACGTTATTTCTGATTGGAACCGGCCTTTCGCAAGAAACTCTCCGCAAAGTTGGCGTTCGGCCATTGTTGCAAGGAATCTTTCTCTGGACGATGGTCGCAACAGGCTCTTTAGCATTGATCTGCAGAGGCTGGATTCATTTGTAGCGATAGAGCGTGGGTTTGTTCAAGGCCGGACCGCCGGAAGGCTTGCAGCGGCGAAGGAAAAATCAACGATTCGTTTCTATTTGCTCTTCGCCGATACACGCCCAATCGACTCGCGCACAATCAACTCCGGAGCCATCACGATCTCGGCGGGGAACTGCTTCTCCTTGTCGGCGATTCGCTCCAGCAGAATCTGCGCGCCGCGCTTGCCCATCTCGGCCAGCGGCTGGCGAACGGTGGTCAGCGATGGAGTGAAATAGGCTGCAGACAAAATATCGTCGAAGCCAACCACGGAGACATCGGCGGGAACCGACAGGCCCGCGTCCTTCAGAGCGCGAATTGCGCCGATAGCCGCGATGTCGTTGAAGCAGAAGATGGCGGTGAAGTTGCGGGTTTTTTCGAGCAACGCCTGCATCGGTTTGTAGCCGATCTCGGGAGCCATCGGGTGGTGGCCGGTCTTCATTGACCAGCCCGCTGCATCGATGCGCACCACCAGCGCCGGATCGAGCTTGAGACCGAGTTCTTTGGCTACCGCCTGAGTTGCTTCCCAGCGGAACTCCGAGTCAGGAATCGCCCGTGGGCCGCGCAGGATAGCAATGCGCCGATGACCCAGCTCATAGAGGTGAGTGAGCGCTTGTTTTACCGCCGAATGGTGGTCCACGACGATATTGGTTACGTTTTCAACCGCACTGTGGGCGGAAATGGCGACGACCGGAATGGGTACTTCAATCTCGTTTGCTGGCGTGTTCAGCAGCAGGAATCCATCCACCGCGCGCTCAACCAGCATGCGCGGATACTGCTCGATCAGTTCTTTCTTCCAATCGTGGCAGGCGGTGAAGTAGAAGTAGTGCGCGTCAGTCAGCTCTTGCACCACCCCGCTCATCACGCGTGTAAAATAGCCTTCGCTCAAGTCCGGCGCCAGCACGGCTACGCTCATTGAGCGGTTTTGCCGTAGCGAGCGGGCAAAGTAATTGGGCCGGTAATTGAGCCGCGTCGCCGCCTCCAGAACCCGGTCACGCGTCTCCTGGGGAATCGATTTGCCTGAAGGCGAATCATTCAAAACCAGCGAGACGGTCGTCTGCGAAAGGTTCAAATGCTCAGCCAGCATCTTCAGGTTCACGTGGCCTGGCTGTGTAGATAGCTTTCCCTTGCCCATCTTCGAGTTGTAACACGTTTCAGTGCATTGGGAAACGGCGTTTCTCGATACCTGAATCGATTTTCCAACTAAGGGGCCGGAGCGCTGCCCGCGCCGGCCTACTCCGCCGCATATACTCAGGGACAGAGGAATCTCCGTGTTCACAGCGCTTCGCTTTATCTGGAATGCAACCCGAGGCCACCGGCTTGCCCCTTGGCGCAGCGAATTCATTCGCTGGCGCGTCGAAACATATAGCGGCAAGCGCTCCGAGACGCTGACGGCAAAAGATGTGATGAGCTTCGTCTGGTCCGAGCGCTGGGACCTGTTGAGCTTTCTCGCCTGGACCGGCGAGATGAACCGTGAAGCACGCAAGCGTGCGTGATCCTGGCGGCAAAGTGAACCGGAAGGACGAAGATCGAATGGAGAACAAAGCCATTTTGCACCGTGCGCCGAGAAAATTCACGATTGCCGCCTGCGGGATCGGAGTCATGGCAGCGTCGTCGTTCTGTTTGCTTTTTCAAGCCCAATCCTCTGCGTTGAAAACCTTTCACGATGCCAAGTATGGTGTGACTTTTCGGTATCCTGTGCAATGGGACTCTGGTCCAAGCGTTATGTTTTATCTCGGATCGGAGATTCTGAATCGTGCGCCGGACGGTGGGGCAACGCCTCCTCTTGGAAAGGTCGGTTTTGTTGTTAACCCGGAAAGTGGCCCTTATGCTGGAACCAACCTAAATGGTTTGCAATTCGTCTATAACGTGAACCAGGATTCAACTGCTGGGGAATGCCGGAAGCGGGTAGAGGACCTGGCAAACAGTCCGGTAACGCAAGCAACTATTCACGGCGTAACCTACAACTATTTCTCTGGAGGAGACGCAGGCCTCGGTCACGGGGCTGATCGCAAGATATACTCGACATTTCGCGGAGGCAACTGCTACCTCTTTGAAGAATCGATCCACACATGGAATCCCGATGCGAAGTCCTTGAGCGCTTCAGAGATGAATCGCTTGCATCGGTCACTGGACCAGGTTATGCAAAGTGTGCGGCTTAAAAACGAACCTTAGAGGCTGGCAGGGTAAAAAACATTCACTGCATTTTATTCGGATCAACCCAAGTGCATTTCATCATTTTCTGTTCGCGGTTCACCGCAGTATTGGAGTCCTTTCTTGCATGAGAATTAGCCTTTCCCAGCCTTTCCGCATTGCGATTCCCTCATTTCTCGCCTCCGCTATGGTTGTCGCGGCTCAGCAGTTGCCGCCCGCCGAGCCTCCCACGTCCATGCCTGCGCCGCAGTCGGCCACAACAACCCTGCGCGTCACCACCAATGAAGTCCTTGTTCCTACACTCGTCGAAAAGCACGGTGGAGGGATCATCTACGGACTCAAAGCCGACGATTTTGTTCTCGAAGACAACGGCGTACCGCAGAAGCTCCACGTCCAGGAAGAGATGGATACTGCCCCGGTCGCGTTGGTTGTCGCCGTGGAGCAAGGCGGCGCCAGCGTGCTGGAGTTCGACAAGCTGGCCAAGCTCGGCCCGCTGCTCGACCTCTTCCTCAGCGATGGCCGCAGCCAGGCCGCGCTGGTCGGCTTCGACTCCGAGCCGCATCTGCTGCGCGACTACACCCATAACGGCGACGAGATCAACCACCAGCTCAAGCAATTGGACCCTGGCGACGGCGGCGCGGCGATTCTCGATACGGTCAGCTATGCCGTCGATCTGCTCGAATCGCAACCTAAGGAATTCCGCCGCGTTCTGCTCTTGATCAGCGAAGAACGCGATAGCGGCAGCAAGCACACCAAGGCCGAAGCGCTGATTCGCAAGATTGGCCAGTCCGATGTGCTGGTCCTCGGAGTGACGTTTTCTCCGGCGCGCGCCGAGCTTCTTCATGACATCCATGACAATGGCGACGACCGGACGGTGAATATGATCTCCGCGCTGGTAATGGCCGTGAAGGCATTCAAAAAAAACGTGTCCAAAGAGATTGCGCAGGAGAGCGGCGGCGAGTACGAAACCTTCACCGGCGACAAGCGCTTCGAGCAGCGCATCGTGGACGCGGCTCGCCACACGCGCAACCGCTATCTGATTACCTTCAGCCCGTCAAACCCGACTCCAGGGCTGCATACGCTCAAGGTCCGAACCGCTGCGAACTATGGCGCGCGGATTGTTGCGCGGGCCAATTATTGGGTGGGGCAAGAGCAGTAGCCCGGTACGAGGACGACTAGAGACACAGGAGGCCGGATGAACTACAAGGCAATCAATTTTCAGCAGAAATTTGGATTATTCGCAGGGCGATGGAGTCCAAAGGTCGTTGCCGAGATGAACGACTATCAGTTCAAGATCGTGAAGCTGCAAGGCGACTTCATCTGGCACGACCATAAGGAAACCGACGAGACGTTCATTGTGATTGAGGGCGAGCTGCGCATCGATTTCCGCGATGGCGCCGTTCTTATAGGTGCCGGTGAGATGTTTATTGTTCCCAAGGGGTTA
The DNA here is from genome assembly GCA_963713645.1 of uncultured Acidobacteriaceae bacterium. Taxonomy (GTDB): domain Bacteria; phylum Acidobacteriota; class Terriglobia; order Terriglobales; family Acidobacteriaceae; genus Telmatobacter. The sequence goes on from CAVQMQ010000007.1 coordinate 91,099, forward strand.
GAGCACAAACCTTGCGCGGAGAATGAGGTGAAATTGTTGCTGATTGAGCCGCGCGGCGTACTCAATACGGGGGACGAGGGTGGAGATCGGACGGCACCGAACGACGTTTGGATCTGAATTGGGACACCAGTTCGGGCAGTTGCCTCAAAAAAGACAAGACATCGCGCAAAGTGTGGCATAATATGGCTATGAGTCAGGCTGCATCCGTTTAGCTGCACCATCTCCCTTTTTTGGGGCTGTACCATCTCCTCTTGTCTTGGACTTGGAAGTCAATAGAACAGGTGCGCCGCTCTCCTTTTCGGTCGAGTAGTTCGCCTGAAGCAAGACTGGGAGGCACGCTGTGGAATTCAAAACGGGCGAGTGGGGACCGGCCTCGGCGCAGGGGCGCTCGAAAAATACTTCCACGGATAGCGTCTCGGTCCGAGAGTACCTTCCGGACAATCCCCCCAGCGAAGAACTGTCGTTCATGCGTCCGCTCAGTCCCTATATTGAAGAGGCGCCCACACCCCCGGTTACTCCTACTGATCCCGAACCGTTGGTCACGCCGGAAGCGCTTGTGCGGTTTGAACCGCCCGCATATTCTATCGTGCTTAAGGATACGGTTAGCAGCGAGCCTCTTGCACCTTTCCCGCCTGAGATTGTAGAAGCAAGCGATATCTCGGCTGAGGTCGATATTTTCAAGAGACCAGCTTCCGCATCCGCGGCTGAAATCGATCCGCCGAAGAGCAAGGCTCCGCATTATCCAGCAGAGAGCGATGTCCCGAAGGGCAAAGCTGCGGGCTATCCGGGAGGTGGTGAGCCTTTTCGCAGCAAGACTCCAGGCTATCCGACCGAGAGTGACCAGCCGAAGGGCAAAGTCTCAGGGTTTTCGAGAGGCGGCAGGTCTTTCAGTAGCAAAGCTCTGGACTATGCCGCTGAAAGCGATCCGCCGAAGAGCAAAGCAGTGGCCTATCCAGGGGCGAGTGATGCTTTTCGCCCTAAGTCAACTGGAACTCAGGGCGAGACAGAGGCACCCAGGAAGAAGCAGCCGGCCTTTCCCAGGGTTCCCGAATTCTCGAAGACAAAATTGGAGATATTTGCCGCCTTTTCCGGCTTTGGCGCAGAGGAGTTGCTGGATGTTGTGATCGATCCGCGCACACCGAAGAACGGCCGCTCGCTTCAGGCCCCGTTGACGACCGAGGAGACCGAAAGGCTGACGCGGGTTGTGAGCATCTACGAAATGGCCGTCAAGGTATACGGTGATAGCGAAAGCGGCAGGAAGTGGCTGACCGGCAAGAAACGTCGATTCGACGACAGGACAGCTCTGTCGATGTTGCGAACCGAAGTTGGAGAACGCGCGGTGCGGCAGTTTCTAATTCAGATTGACGAGGGGATGTTTATCTAGGCGATCAGCCCTGGTAATCAGTTGTGACGCTGCCATTCATGAAGACACTCTGGCGTATCAGCAACTATTCGGATTTGAGCGGCAAAGGCTCGCGCGGCGCCGCCTCCCGATGGCATAGCCCAGGGCGGGCGATTGTGTATCTGGCGGAGAGCGCCGCGGGCGCGATGCTGGAGCACATTGCCCGCTTGATGGACAGGGATACAGGCGGAGACCTTCCTCGTTCCTACCAACTTCTTCAAGTCGCTGTTCCGGAAGAGTGCCGGATGCGGTCTTTGAGCAAACTTCCTCAATCCGATTGGCGCGAGCATCCCGAGATGACGCGCGCAATTGGCGATGCCTGGCTTGCCTCGGGAGAAACAGCTCTGGCCCGCGTCCCCTCCGCTATCCTGCCCCAGACGTGGAATTATCTGCTGAATCCCGAACACCCGGACGCAAAGCAGGTTCAAGTCGCTGAGGTAATTGAGGAGCGGCTCGACAATGGGTTCTTCCGCGTCGAAGGCCGTTGACCGCTTTGGGTTTGCCGGTGTTTCCCAAAGGCGAAGGTGAATGGCGTCCTAACCCCCATTCATGTTAATCTCACGTTAGACACTTTGAGAGTGGACCTGAGAAGACAAGAGGAGTAACACACGCCGTGCTGGCGACTGCTAAGAAAACCACGCTGATCGAAAACTTCCGCACCCATGAATCTGACACCGGTTCACCCGAAGTCCAGATTGCCATTCTGAGTGCGCGTATCGCAGAACTGACCGAACACTTCAAGACGCACAAGAAGGATCACGCCTCGCGGCGCGGCCTTTTGCAGTTGGTCAGCAAGCGACGCCGTCTGTTGGATTACCTGAAAACGCACGATGCAGACCGCTATCGCGATGTCATCGGCAAGCTCGGGATTCGCAAGTAGACGAAAGCCAACCTTGAATATCCCCTTGACCCGGAAGCGCCCAGACCGGTTTTTGGTCACGGCCTCGGTTCCATCCAGAACCTGGGGCCTTGGTGCACCTGGCGAATTCAACCCGCTGCCAGGGCCTGCGCACAGCTATCGTCTGTGTGCGGGCCGCAGTGATAGGACGGGGAGAATCTGCTCCCCCGCGCAGCTTCCCACACTCTCTTGCGCGCATCCTGCTTTCACTCTGCATCCTGTCCAGCCCATCGCTATCGAGTTCCCGCCTTCCGGATCACACATCCAAGTTTCCCAAGCGAAAAAACTGAAAAGAGGACACTATGTCTAAGCAAGAAGTAGCTGTCGAGCTTGCAGGCGGCAAGCGGCTGGTCTTTGAGACCGGGCGCATGGCCAAGCAAGCCTCAGGCGCGGCCCTGGTCACCACGGGCGAAACCGTAGTACTGGCCACAGCCGTGGCATCGCCCGACCCACGGGAAGGCATCGACTTTTTCCCGCTCACCGTCGATTACCGTGAGTACACCTACGCCGGCGGTCGCATTCCCGGCGGTTTCATCAAGCGCGAAGGCCGCCCCAGCGAGAAAGAGGTTCTCACCAGCCGCCAGATCGACCGCCCCATCCGCCCGTTGTTCCCCGACGGCTTCCGCAATGAGACGCAGGTCATCGCGCTGGTCTTCTCCGCGGACAAGGAAAACGATCCCGATGTGGTGGGCATCAATGCCGCGGCAGCCGCGCTGGCGCTCTCTGACATCCCTTTCAGCGCCACGGTTGGCGCAGTGCGCGTGGGCCGCGTGAATGGCGAGTTCGTTATCAATCCCACATACGCCGAGCGCGCTGAAACCACGGTCAACATCATGGTTGTCGGCCACAAAGACGGCATCGTGATGATCGAGTCGGGCGCGAAGGAAGAGACCGAAGAGGTTATTCTCGCAGCCATCGAGTTCGCGCACACCGAGATCAAGAAGGTCGTTGCCGCCATCGACGAGCTGGTTGCCAAAGCCGGCAAGCCCAAGCGGGCATTTACCGCGCCGGAGTTCGATCAGGCCTATTACGACGAGCTGTACGCCAAAGTCGGCGACCGGCTCAAGGATGCCCTCGATACCAAAGTTCACGGCAAGACCGAGAGCTACGCGCTGATAAAGCAGATCAAGGACGAGCTGGCCGCCGCGCTGCCCGCCGATGATTCCGCTGCGAAGAAGAAGCTCGGCACCTACTACGAGCATCTGCGCGAGCGCATCTTCCGCGCCCAGGTCACCAAAGACCGCATCCGCCCCGACCGCCGCGCCTTCGATGAGATTCGCGAGATCACCATCGAGACCAGCGTTCTGCCCCGCACTCACGGGTCAGCTTTGTTTACACGTGGTGAGACCCAGGCACTGGTTACCGCCACGCTGGGCACGCAGGACGACGGGCAGCGCCTCGAGAGCTACGAAGGCGAGAAGAAAAAGCCCTTCATGCTGCATTACAACTTCCCGCCGTTTTCTGTCGGCGAAACCGGCCGTATGACTGGCACCGGCCGCCGCGAAATCGGCCACGGCGCACTGGCTGAGCGAGCGATTGCTGCAGTTCTGCCAGAAGCCGCGGATTCGCCGTACACCATCCGCATCGTCTCCGACATTCTCGAATCCAACGGCTCTTCGTCGATGGCCTCGGTCTGCGGCGCGAGCCTCGCGCTCTATGACTCCGGCATCGCCCTCAAGGGCGCGGTCGCTGGCGTGGCGATGGGCCTGGTCAAAGAAGGCGACGATTACGCGATTCTCACCGACATTGCCGGCGCGGAAGATCACTACGGCGATATGGACTTCAAGGTAGCCGGTACCCGCAAGGGCATCACCGCGCTGCAGATGGACATCAAGATCGGCGGTTTGACACGCGAGATTCTGCAACAGGCGATGGAGCAGGCGAAGCGCGGGCGCATCTTCCTTCTCGATAAGATGGATGCTGCCCTCGACGGACCGCGCACCGAGCGTTCTGCCTATGCACCGCGCATTGAGACAGTCATGATTCCGACCGACAAGATTCGCGATCTGATCGGCAAGGGCGGCGCAACCATCCGCAGCATCATCGAGCAGACCGGCGCTAAGATTGATGTCGATGACACGGGCAAAGTCACCGTCGCCTCCTGTGACGGCGAAGGCTTGAAGAAGGCGCTCGAAATCATCGGCAACCTCACCGCTGTGCCCGAGATCGGCAAGATCTATCTGGGTAAGGTTGTCCGCCTCGCCGAGTTCGGCGCTTTCGTCGAGCTTTTCCCCGGAACAGATGGCCTGCTGCACATCTCAGAGATCGCTGAACATCGCGTCAAGGAAGTGAAGGACGAGCTGAACGAAGGCGATCAGATCATGGTGAAGGTCTTGGCCATTGAGGGCAATCGCATCAAGCTCAGCCGTAAGGCGCTCATCAAGGAGCAGAAGGCCAAACTGGCCCAGTCCGCTCCGGCAGAGAGCAACGGCCCAGCGCAGGGGAATAGCGAGATCGCGACCCCCGAGTCTCCAGCGGCCAGTTCCAAGCCCCGCCACGAGTTCGACGAGCGTCAACCCCACTCCAACCAGAGCACCATTCTGATTGAGGGTGGTGACGACTTCGACGACGAAGACGGCGAGGAGTTTGACGAGGAGACCGAGCCGAACTTCAACCGCGTAGAAGGCGCTCCGGTTGTTGCCGGGCAGCCGGTAGGCGCGGCAGCAGGCGCTGGCCGTCCCAAGCCCAACGATCCCAATCGGCGCCGTCGTCGGCGTCGCGGCGGTCGCCCCGGCGGCGGTGCACAGTAGTAGTTGAGCATCACAACAACAGAAAGGCCCGGAGATCTCTTCCGGGCCTTTCTGCTTTCTCGTTGTTTTGAAGTTCTGCGCTGTTTATTTGATTTCCAACTGATCAATCTCAAACTGAAACTTGCCCGGCTGTTGCGCATCAATGAAGCCCAGTCCAGTCATATCGCTGCCATCGGTCTCAAAGGTCGAGAACGGGAAGCTGTATTGCTTCCACTCCGGACCGGCGACAAAGCTGGTCAGTGCTGGGGGGCCATTCTGGCCGTTGCGGCTCTCGGTGAGCACCACCAGCGTGTAGGTTTTTCCATCCCCTTTGACCCAGAAGCTGATGCCTTTCTTGCTCGAGAGATTCGCCGGCTGCATCGGCGATGAACCGGGCGAAAACAACGCTCCGGCAAAGCTGAACGGGACCGGCTGGCCACCAATCACTTCCCCGGTCACCTCTAACGCGCCCTTGGTGCCGTCGGCTCCTGGTTGTACAACCGAAAGCGTGGCCGTGGACTTTCCGCCGTTCATCGAGTCGCCCGCGCCCAGCCAGGAGCCGTAGTTGGCCGCAACTTTCAAGTCGTCAAAGTTGCTTACCACGCCGGATTCAGAACCGGCAGGCCCAGGCGGCAACGGTGGCGCGCCGGTATCGCCATTCGCTCCAGCAACCGTAAGCCGCACGGTCGTAGTCTTGTCCGAACTCGGCCCGACCATCAGCTCATAAACGCCCGGCTCAACCACTTTGTGCATGTCGATATTCAGAACCGAGAGGATCTCCGGCGTGATCTTGAATTCGACTGTCTTCTTCTCGCCGGGCTTCAGCGTGATGCGCTCAAAGCCCGCCAGCCGCTCGACAGGCTGGGTCACATCCGAGACCTTCGGGTGAATATAAAGCTGCGGAACCTCATCCCCTACGCGGTTTCCGGTGTTGGTTATATCCATGCTTAGCTTCGCGGTTCCGCCGGTAAGGATCTTTTCCGGTTCTACGCGCAGGTTGTCGAATTTGAAGCTGGTATAACTCAACCCAAAGCCGAACGGAAACAACGGCTGCCGCGTGCTGAACTCATAGCTGCGATTGTCCGATGGCTTGTGATTGTAAAAGTCAGGCAAATCGCCCACCGAGTGCGGAAAAGTAATCGGCAGCTTGCCGCCGGGATTTACGTCTCCGAAGAGCACTTCCGCCGCCGCGGTTCCGCCTTCCTCTCCCAGATAAAATCCCTCCAGAATGGAAGGGACCTTCTCGGCAACGTAGTTGACTGAGAGCGCTCTGCCGTTGAGCAGCAGCACTACGGTCGGTGTCCCGGTCTCAACCACGGCTTTCACAAGCTCATTCTGCGCGCCCAGCAGGTCGAGCGAATCGCGATCACCCAGATGGTTCTCGGACCAGGCCTCGCGGTTGGTGCTTTCGTTTTCGCCGACAACCAGAATCGCCACATCGGATTTCTTCGCCGCATCCACGGCTGCCTGAATCGATGCCTTCTGGGTCTTGGGATCAATCAGTTGAACATCATTCGCCCGCCAGCCCTGGTAGCCCTGCGGCGCGTTGGTGATCTTGCAGCCCTCGGCATAAATCACATTGGCCTTGGCGCCCACGCGGGCCTTGATGCCGTCGAGAATGCTGACGCCCTGGCCCGGATCGCGCGCGTATCCGCCGATGTGAAGGTCTGCGGCATTCGGTCCGATGACGGCGATGTTTTTGAGCTTCGAGAGATCGAGCGGCAGAAGATTCTTGTCGTTCTTCAGCAGCACAATTGTTTCGCGTGCGGCCTGCAATGCAAGCCGGCGATGCTCTTCGCTGTTGGTCGTCTTCTCGGCATAATCCGGATCGACAAAGGGGTTCTCGAAGAGTCCGAGCCGGAACTTTGTAGCCAGCACGCGCGCAACAGCGCGGTCTACTTCGCTCTCCGGCACAATTCCTTGCTTCACCTGCGAGACCAGAGTGTGATAAACCGACCCATCGGAGAGGTCGTATTCCACGCCCGCATCAATGCCCAGCCGCGCCGCGTCGGCGTTGTTGTAAGCCACATGATGCGTTCCCACCAGCATCTGTAACCCGTCGCCGTCGGAGGTGATAAAGCCGCGGAATCCCCACTCCTGGCGCAGTACTTTGTCGAGCAACCAGTGATTGATATGCGAAGGCACGCCGTCGATCTCGTTATACGAAGCCATCACGCTGCCCACATGCGCTTCCTGAACAGCCGCCTGAAATGGCACAAGAAAATTCTCGCGAATAATGCGCTCGGAGTAGTTGCCCGGCGCAGTATTGGTGCCGCCCTCCGGCTGCCCATGCACGGCAAAGTGCTTGGCGGTTGCCAGCACATGATGGCGGCCAATCAGATATGAGTCCCCTTGCAGCCCGGTAATCGCCGCCACGCCCATGCGCGAAGCCAGGTAAGGGTCTTCGCCATAGGTTTCCTCGGTACGACCCCAGCGTGGATCGCGCGCAATGTCCAGGACAGGTGAAAACACCTGTCCCACGCCACGAGAACCAGCTTCGTCGCCCACAGCCGCAAAGGCGCGCTTCACCAGCGGCGGGTCCCAGGTTGCAGCCAGGCCCAGCGCTTGTGGAAAGCTGGTACTGCCGTATTCCATCAAGCCGTGCAACCCCTCGCTGGTAAAGATCGCGGGAATCCCCAGCCGCGTCTTCTCCCGCAGGTAGCGCTGAATTCCATTGCGCAAAATCGCCGACTGGCGGGGTGTGAACTTCAGATCCTCGCCCCACTCCGCCTGAATCGTCTTGCGCGCCGATTCCGTGTTGTAGGTCCCGGTCGGATCAATCACGTCGATCTTGCTTTCCCAACCCCCGGAGATCTGGTCAACCTTTTCTTCAAGCGTCATCCGGCTCAGCAAATCGGCCACGCGGTCTTCAATAGGCAGGCTGGCATCCTTGTAGCGCGGCGCGGCATCTGGCACAGCTGGTTTTTGCTGGGCATTTATGGTCAGCGGAACCAACATCAAGGGGACGAGAAGGGCGTGAATGGCAAAGGAATGGAGATTCCTGGAGGGACTTTTCATTTTTTAACTGCCTCATATAGCTGCGAAGAACGCCGGAGCAATTTTACTCGTGTCCGCATTGGAGTACGAAACTCGGCGGAAAATGTTCAGGGAATCTTTGGGAAATTTCCACGCACTGTTGGCTGTTTCTCGATAACCGGCAACGAAAAACGCCAGAACGGCTGAGCAGCCTATTCCTCAACAACGGAGGCAAAGGGCGGTTCCGGCGGTTCGCCGGCTTCCAGCAGGGAGATTGTCCAGCTGAGAAAGTTGCAACGCCGGTAAGAAAGGGAAGTGGCCCACATCAAATGATCCTTGCTTGCTTCACTCACCAGCGCGCTGCCCAGCACCAGATCGTCGCTCTGCTGCCCGGCCAGCGATGCCGAGAGCTTGCGCGCCCGTTCCACCATCTCCTGGTCATCGGGAGCATAGTATCCGCGGCTGATGGCCTCGGCCAGGCAACGCTGGAAATAATGCTCGGCTGCTTCCTTGCCGGTCTGCATCATCTCAAGGTCTGCCATCTTGCTGCCGTCCAGAACCTTCTGAGGCTCCTTCACCAGCTCATGCGCCACGGTGAAGTCGCCTTTCAATTGCTGCCCGACCAGGGGAAGATAAAAATCAATGCGCAGAATCCAGCGCAGCAGACGCAGCCGTTCCATCCCCAGCGCAACCTGATTGATGCGCGGCCAATCCCAATGCCCGTCGGGCATCATGATCGCCTCACGGTCCTCGCGCGCCAACCTCTCCCACAGTTCAGTCGCTTTCAACAGATCCAGATGCGTTCGCCGCGACGTGACCTCAATCCCTTCGGGCAGTTCTTTCTCTTTCAGGAACCGCTCACTCCCGGCCCGGTCCACCATTACCGCATGGATCAGCGTCAGCTCGGCAAGATAACGGCGCAGCTCCGCACGCTCTTGCTCTGTCAGTTCCTTCGTCACCGGCTCGGGTGTTGGCGCAATATGCACCGGCACGTCATCTCGCTTGGCGCTTCGGGCGCGCCACCAGAGAATGGGGAGTAGAAATGGAACAAACAGCCATGCCCCGCTACGTGCGAGCCAGGCGACATAGGCAATGCAAAGCAACGGAACCAGCAGGAGAAAGAACAGTCCCAGCAGATGCTTGCGCGCGCGATTGTCTTTGTGTGCGCGCTGAAAACTCAGCGAGGCCTCCAGCCAGGTGGCCTTGCGCAGCACCATGCGCCAGTAGGGACTCTTGAAAAGAAGGCGGAAGAGGGAGAACATGCCTTAGTCGATGGTATACGATCCGCCTCGGCAAGCGAATGTTGTAGCCTTGAAGAAAGAAAGCATACGGAAACAGAAATTGACCCGATCAAACAGCCTCTCAAAATACATCTCCTCTCGTCCCTTTTATCGCTCCGAGCAGGGTGCAGCCCTAGCCTGCGGAGCAATCTCGCTGGAGGCTTTGGCCAAGCGCTACGGGACGCCACTCTATGTCTACTCCGCTGATCAGATCGTCGAGCGGTTGCAGCTTTTTCAGCAGGCGTTCGCTCACCGCGCGCATCTGGTCTGTTATGCAGTCAAGGCCAACTCGGCGCTTGCGATTCTCAAGCTGCTCGCCGCGAACGGTGCGGGTTTTGACATCGTCTCCGGCGGTGAGTTGGAGCGCGTTCTCGCTGCTGCACCTGAAGCGGCGGGCCGCGTCGTCTTTTCCGGCGTGGGTAAAATCGCTGCGGAGATTGACTTGGCGCTCAAAGCCGGTATCTTCCAGTTCAACGTGGAGAGTGAAGCTGAACTCAAGCTCCTCGCCTTACGCGCGGCAAAGCTCAAAATCAAGGCCCGTTTCGCCCTGCGCGTCAATCCCGATGTTTTTGCCGAGACGCATCCGTACATTTCCACCGGACTGCGCGAGCACAAATTCGGCATCGATATCGGCAAGGCGCTGGCAATCTACAAAAGTTTCGCAGGCAATCGCTGGTTGCAGCCGTACGGGGTCAGCGTCCATATCGGCTCCCAGATTCGTTCCGCCGAGCCGTTCGGCGCGGCAATGGAGCGGGTCAGCAAACTCGTAGGCCAACTCAAGCGCGAGGGCATCGCACTCGAAGCCATCGACGCCGGTGGAGGCCTCGGCATCGACTATCACGGCGGCAGTTTTGACGCCGCAGCCAAAGTCGCCGAGTACGCGGCAGCGATTGAAAGCGCTCTCGGCACATTCGACGGCAAGCTGCTCATCGAGCCAGGCCGCTTCATCGTAGCCCAGGCCGGCGCGCTCATCGCCCAGGTGCTGCAACTCAAGCACAACGGCAAAAAGATCTTCGTGATTACTGACGCGGCGATGAACGACCTCATCCGCCCCGCGCTCTATCAGGCGCATCACGAGATTGTGCCGGTCAAGTTGAGGGAAGGGAAGCCGCAAGCCGTCGATGTCGTCGGCCCGGTCTGTGAGACCGGAGATTTCTTCGCCCGTGATCGCAAACTCTCGCCACTCGAAGCCGGCGATCACATTGCCCTGCTCGACGCCGGGGCCTACGGCATGGCGCAAAGCTCCAACTACAACACCCGCCTGCGCCCAGCTCGAGATTCTGGTTGAAGGCAGCAAAGTGCGCCTCATCAGGCGGCGCGAGACTATCGCCGACCTCCTCGCCCCGGAGATCATCTAAACGCGAAACGCGCCGCCAATCAATCTGGCGGCGCGTTTCGCGATGCAATCATCTCGTTTCGGTTGCTCTTACTGCACAATCACCACATTCATGCTCCAAGGACTGAGCGAAAGGATGAATGGTACGCTCTGCGCGCCCAGATCCACCGTCGTCGGTGCAGCCCAGGTGTCGGTGGTTGCCGGGTTGGACTCGTCGTAGAGCGCTTTATCGTAAGTAATCACCTTTACGTCAGTCGCGCTCGTTATGCCGGTCAATGTGATATTCACTGCCTCCGTTGTGGTCTCGTTGTCGTTGAAGAGCACCAGCGCCGTGCCGCCGCTGTGCGTTGCCGCGTATGCCCGCACATCGGTGGTGTCACCGGTGACGGCTGGCGTCAGCACATGCTCGCCATTGATGAGTACCTGGCTGAAGAGTTGGAACGCGCTCGCTGTTGGATTCAAGGTACCCAGCGGCCCAGCGTCTGGACAGTCGCTATCGGCAGACCCGTCGGAGAAGACATTGTAGGCTCCGAAATCCTGCCATCCATAGAGCGAAGCACTATCGTTTCCGGCGGTACCGTTGCAATTGCCGAAGCCAATCCACCAGGTTGCGCGCGATACCCCGTCGTTCATCATTTCGCCCAGCACCTGGCCTGCAAACAAGCCCTGAGTAATCGACCAGCTCTGTTTGCCAGGATTGGAAGATACCGAGCCCATCTCGCCCACGTAAATGGGCGTAGCCGCCTTCCCGGCAGAACTCAGTTCGCTCTTGATGATGTTGATATTCGTGGTCAACCCCTGCGCCGCCTGCTGCACCAGGAAGGCGTCGCTTTCACTGCCCGGGTTCTGCGGATAGTAGTGGTATTCGACAAAGTCAAATTGCGAGTTCGCGAGCACAGTCGGATCCCAGTCGCCAGCAATATTATTTGTCTGCCCAGGGGAGCCTGCGTCGACAACGACGCCGACCAGCGTGTTTGAAGAGGCCTGCTTGATTTGGTAGTAGAAGCCATTGCTGGTGCTGGTGTTGGTTCCTACAGCGGCAGCATAGGTTGTGGGGTCGTGCGCCGGAGTATGCAGATCGTATTCCCAGCCTATTCCGTAAACCTCGTTGCCTACGGTCATGTGGCTCACCGTGACGCCGAGAGTCAACGCGTTTGCCACCCATGCGGCAGCCTCGCTTGGCGAGCCACCCCCGTTGCAGGCCTCATCGGAGCCATAATTCGCAGTGAGCGCAATATCCAGGCCGGCCGGAACCGCCAGATCGGTGACGAAGTCCGCAAATGTATCGTTCGGATTTGCGTAACCGCCATCGCACAGAGTGGGACTCGATGGGGTGTCGCTGGCGCCTTCCCAATGATAGACGTCTGAGGTCGATCCGCCCGGCCAACGCACCGCCTTGATGCCGGCGGCCTCGAACGGGGCCACAGCGTCTGCGAGGGACGTATCATTCCAAACTGCCATATTCATACCCAGCAGTTGATTGGTCACTGCAATTCCAGTGTTCGCCGGGTTCACCGAGACGACGCTCGGAGTCGCATAGGCCGCAGTAACTGTCGTGTTGGCGCTCACAACCAATGTGCAGGTCTCGGTGCTGGCGCTGGTGCAGCCGCTCCATGCTGAAAATGCTTTGCCGCTGGTGGTGGCAGGAGCAGTCAGCGTGACAGTTGTTCCCGAGTCGTAAGAGAGCGTAAAGCTGGTATCGCCGCTTGTCTTGCCATTCAAATCGGCAGGAGAAGCGGTAATCGCTACGTCGTTGGCTGGGTCGGTCGAGACAACCGTCAGCGTATATGGCGTCGCAGTGACCGTTGTATAGTTGGCCGTCACGGTCGTATTGGCGTTGAGCGTGACATTGCATGTCACAGTGCTGGCCGATGTACATCCTGTCCATGATGAGAAGGTGTTGCCGGCCGAGGTGGTCGGAGCAGTCAGCGTGACGGATGCTCCAGCGTTATATGTAAACGTGGAAGGTGTCTCTCCAGACGAATTGCCGCCGTTGTCTGCGGGAGCGGCATGAATGAACACACCGGAGGTAGGGTTGGACGAACTCACGGTCAGTCCATAGGTTGGCGTGGCATAGTTGGCCGTTACGGTCGTATTCGCGCTCATCGTCACCATGCAGGTAACAGTTGATGTAGTCGTACAGCCTGTCCATGATGAGAAGGTGTTGCCGCCCGAAGTCGCCGAGGCGGTTAGCGTTACGCTAGCGCCTGAGTCGTAAGTACGGGTGAAGCTGGTGGTGCCGTTCGATGCGCTGTTCACATCAGCCGGTGAAACGGTAATCGCCACGCCGCTGGCAGGATTGGTCGAATCTACGGTGAGCGTATAGGTCGTTGGAGCCGCCGTGTAGTTTGCCGTTACGGTTGTATTCGCGCTCATCGTCACCGTGCAGGTAACGGTGCTCGCGCTGGTGCACCCGCTCCAGGAAGAGAAAGTACCGCTGCCCGAAGTCGCCGGGGCGGTCAGCGTCACGCTTGCGCCCGAATCATAAGTCCGTGTGAAGCTGGTGCTGCCGCTTGATGCGCTATTTATGTCTGCGGGAGAGACGGTAATCGTCACGCCACTGGCCGGGTTGGAAGAGTTCACCGTCAGAGTATAAGTCGTTGTGGGTGTGATGCCACCACTTCCTCCGCCGCAAGCCGCCATTCCCAGACTCAAACCAGTTCCAAGTGCCGCAATCCAGATAAAGCTCTTCATCCCAGTCTCCTTTTCGCACAGACTATGGTTCTTGCGCCTATAAATCTCAGTTCCAACGGGCTGCGCCCAGTCGTAGATAACGTTAACATACTAACTCACCAATTGCTTTTCTGGATACAGAGAAATCCGCGAATCCTGAAACTACTGTGGCGAACGCGCCGTCCTGTAATCTGGTATGCGGAGATTCTCAGAATGAAATTAAGTTCGCAAGCAAGATGCGCGCTGGCCCTGGCAGGGCTGGCGCTGGTTTGGCCGGCTACCGTCCACGCAGATCCGCTGACGGTCAAGACGGAGCAGGGCAAGGTACATGGCAAGACGCTGAACGACGGTAAGGTAAACGCTTTCCTCGGGTTGCCTTACGCAGCGCCGCCAGTCGCCGATCTGCGTTGGAAGGCTCCTCAACCCGCGATTACGTGGAAGGGGGAGCGCGATGCGACCAAATTCGGTGCTCACTGCGCCCAGGGACACGTTTTTGACGACATGGTCTTCCAAGATGACGGCGAGAGCGAGGATTGCCTTACTCTGAACGTTTATAGGCCCGCCGATGCCAGTAAGAAATCCAAACTCCCGGTGATGTTCTGGATTCACGGCGGCGGCTATGCAGGTGGCGGCAGCAATGAGCCGCGCCACAACGGTGATTTCCTGCCTACCAAGGGCGTCATTCTGGTCACCATCAACTACCGGCTGGGTGTCTTCGGCTTTCTGGCCACAGCGGACCTGGCCAAAGAGGCCAACGGCGCGGCCGGCAACTACGGCTTGCTGGATATGATTGCCGCCCTCCAGTGGGTCAAGGCCAATATCGGCGAATTCGGCGGCGATCCCGGCAATGTGACCATTTTTGGTGAGAGCGCCGGCTCCTTTGCTGTCAGCACGCTGATGGCTTCGCCTCTTGCTCAGGGACTTTTCCAGAAAGCCATCGGAGAGAGCGGCGCTGCCTTCGGCGACGGATTGCTCAGCGCCTCTCTTGATCTCCGCGAAAAGGAAGATGGCGCGTGGGTTGACTCGCTTGCGGTCAAATCGCTCGCGGAACTGCGCGCCGTGCCCAAGGAAAAGCTTCTCGGTGCGATCAAGAGCAAACAAGGAGGCTTTCCGCCTGTTGTAGACGGCAAACTGCTCACCGAGCCGGTGGCTGCAACCTACTCCTCCGGCAAACAAGCTCACGTTCCGCTGATCGCCGGTTGGAACAGTGATGAAGGCAGCTTCTTCGCAATGGATGGGATGACCAAAGAAAAATATCAGGGAATGGCTGCCGGACTCTTCAAAGACCGAGCTGCCGAGTTCCTCAAGCTGTATCCCGGCGACACTGACGAACAGGCGCTGCGCTCGGCTATCGACTTCGGCGGCGATTCGTTTATTGCCTTCGGCACCTGGAAGTGGCTGGAGGCGCATCGTAAAACGGGCGAGTCGCCGGTCTATCGCTACCACTTCGAGCTGGCCGCGCTGCCCAGCAAATTCCATCCCGGCACATTCGCCTTCCACTCCGACGATATCGAATATGTCTTCGGTACACTCGACACCCGCCCCGGCGAAACCGTCCGCCCCGAAGACCGCAAGCTGAGCGACCAGATGATGAGTTACTGGACCAACTTCGCCAAAACCGGCGACCCCAACGGCGCGGGCCTTCCCGAATGGCCCAAATACGGCAAGGGGGACGAACTGATCCACCTGAACAGCGCCATCACCTCCGGGCCGGACACGCTGCGCCCCCGTTACGAATTCCTGTTGCAGGGGCTGCCACCGATGCGTCCGTAAAAGCGCGCCGAATGGAATCCCAAATAGAAGGGCCACCCAAGGGCGGCCCTTCTACTGCGCAGTAAGAATCTATTCGGAACAGGAGAATTACCTGCTTACGCCCGCAGCAGCTGCAAACCCGGCGCTCTGTTCCGCTGGAATCGTGCTCGCCGCAGGCGGAGCGGCAAACGAAGAATTCTTCGCATTGATCGCGTTCGAGTAATCCGGCCCCAGGCCTAGGCTCTTGATGGCCCGCGAGTCGGGCATCAGCTTGGTCTGCCAGCCGTGGTCGGCCTGGTACTTCTGCATCGCGGACTCGGTCGTCGCATCCCACTTGCCGCTGGCATCGCCGGACAAATAGTGCTCTCGAATCAGCGCCTGCTGAATCTCGGTGGCGCGCTCCGGCGCAATCGCCTGCTGGCCGTGCAGCTTGTGCGAGGTCTTGTGGGCAATCTTATGGGTGGCGTGGCCGCTCGTGGGGGCGCGATGAACGCGCGAAGCGAACGCGGAAGTCGAAATCAGCGCTGAGGAAATTAGAACAGCCAAAGTGGAGCGAACAAAGAGCATACCGGTTCTACCTCTATTCCGAAGGGGAAATCCGGAGCTTTCCGCTCGAATTGTAACGGAGAGTCCGGGAAGATGCCAATCGAAAAATCAACCCGGACTATGCTAAATCTGGTTCCGGGAGTGTGCCGGTCTGTCTGTGCAATCCGGCACACTCCTCAATTCTACAGTAGGGAAAGGCGGTAAAACCACCTTTCGGCCACTCCGAGCTACTCCAACGTGCCACCAATGTAACTAGTTCCCAGATCAGGATGGCGCGGGTCAATTACCTCAAAGACCACGTCGTCCCCGGATTTCAGCTTCGCCGCCAGCGCATTGAACTGATCCTTCGTGCCGACCGGCTGCTTGTTGATTCTGGTAATCAGCAAGCCCGGCGCAAGCCCTTGCAAATCAGCAAATGAACCCGAGCGGACCGACTGAATCACCACGCCGCCTGAAATGTGCAGCTTGGTGATAGTTGCCGTCGTGGCATCGCGCACCACCAGCCCCAGCTTGGTCTCGCCGGCATCGCTCTTCTCTTCCGTGCCAGTGTCGGCCTGCGGGGTTTCGTTCTCCGCAAAGACCTTATCGCGGTCGCCGATGGTCACAGTGGTATCGGCCTGCTTGCCGTCCCTCAGGTAGCCGAGGCGAATCGTCGATCCCGGCCGGCGGCTGGCAATCTCATTCACCAGATCGTCGCCGTCTTTGATGCTGCGCCCGTCAATGGTAGTGATAATGTCGCCGGTCTTCAATCCAGCCTTTTCCGCTGGCTGACCTGGCACAACCTGCTGCACCAGCACACCGTTCTTGAAGTTGTAGACCCGGTTGACGGAGCTGGAGAGCCCTTCTTTGAACGAGATTCCAATCGAGCCGCGCACCACCTTGTGGCTTGGGCTGATCAGGTCGTTATAAACATTCACTACGGTATTCGACGGCATCGCGAAGCCCAGTCCCTGATAGCCGCCCGACTGCGTAAAGATCGCCGTGTTCACGCCAATCACTTCGCCGTTCATATTCAGCAGCGGCCCGCCGGAGTTGCCCGGATTGATCGCCGCATCGGTCTGAATGAAGTGCTGGAACTGCCCCTGCTTACCCGGCTCAATCGTACGATTCTTCGCCGAGATAATCCCCGCCGTCACGGTCTGATTCAGCGCGAAGGGACTGCCAATCGCCTCCACCCAGTCACCTACCTGCGTTGCATCGGAGTTGCCCAGCTTCACAGTCGGCAGCGGCGTGTTGGTATCAATCTTGATTACTGCTAGATCCGTCGCCTTATCTACGCCGACCACATGCGCCGGCCGCCCAAGGTCTTCACCGTCGGGATCGGTCGAGAGGCGGACAAAAATCTTGTCCGCCTTATCGACGACGTGATTGTTGGTGATGATGTACCCCTTGGGATCGACAATGAAGCCGGAGCCGAGCGCCTCGCGCACGCCTCCACCCTGGTCCTCACCGCCGCCCATTCCCGGAGGAACCTGTCCGCCGAAAAACTTGTTGAAG
The DNA here is from genome assembly GCA_963713645.1 of uncultured Acidobacteriaceae bacterium. Taxonomy (GTDB): domain Bacteria; phylum Acidobacteriota; class Terriglobia; order Terriglobales; family Acidobacteriaceae; genus Telmatobacter. Next base: position 108,188 of record CAVQMQ010000007.1, read on the forward strand.
AAGTCCTGGAAGTTGCCTTGCCCCTGGTCCTGCTGATCGTCATCCTGATCGCCTTCATCTGGCTTTTGCGGATTGGGCCGCAGCATGTGGAACTTCGGAGCCTTGTTTTCAGACTGCTTGGGTAAGGTCTGCGTATTAATGTTGACCACTGCCGGTCCCACGGCTTTGGCGATTTTCACAAACTCGTTGGGAACCACGGGAGTGGCTGAGCCTGTAATTTTCAGGGGAGTAGCGTCTGCGCTTTCGTTCTTGGTTTCCTGCCCGCGCACACCATGTGCGGCAATCGACCCGGCGACCAGTGCCGCCGAGAGCGTCGTGAGCAAGATGAATGCGGAAGCCAGACGGCGTGTGCGTAGCCGTTCAAAGAGCGATTTCATCGATTCATTATCCTCGTTCGAGTTACCGGCCATCCTGGCCGGAGTGTTCACTGCTATCCAATCCAGTATAGCCAGTTGGCGATACCACAAGGTAGACCAAACGGCTGAATCGGAGCCTTCCCCGCCGAACTGCTCAGCCGGTGCCCACCGAGCGACTGGGTGGCCGCGCTCGCGATGTCTTTGTTTTGCTGCTAAGGGCGATAAGACACGGACCTTGTGCGAGCTGCTAGCGAGCGTCTGCCCCACTTCAAGTGGTGGCTATACCGCTATAGACGCAGATCGCTTGAAAGAGTCGCATGTGAACCTGCTACCATGTCTCATGGAATTCCCTCGCAAGCTTCCTCCCCAAGCCAATTCCTGTTTTGCAGTTCTAATCTCCATTGCAGCCCTCAGCGCGCCGTACTGCCTCGCCCAGACCGCGCCTCCCACCGCCACTTCGCCCTCGTCCGCCATGTTGGATCGGCTGAACGCCATGCTCTCGGGCGGCAAAAGCGCCTGGACCCCTGAGCAGACAGCCACCATGGAGCGCCTGCGCGACGCAGCGATGCACGATCCCTACGCCCTGGACCAGCTGCGCCATCTCACAGACAACATCGGCCCGCGCCTGAGCGGTTCGCCCCAGGCCCAGCAGGCCGTCGAGTATGTCGCCGCCCAGATGCGCGCTCTTGGCGCGGAAGTCACATTAGAAAAGGCTTCCGTGCCTCATTGGGTACGTGGAACTGAAACAGCGGAGTTGCTCTCCTGGCCGGGCCAGACACCCGGAACCACGCAGAAAGTCGTCCTTACCGCTCTCGGCGGCTCGGTTGCCACGCCGGCGGAAGGGCTTACCGCCGAAGTGATTGTCGTGGATAACTGGAAGCAATTGCACGCTTTACCTACCGGCGCGGCTAAGGGGAAGATTCTGCTCTTCAATCACAAATTCGACAAGGAACTCGCCGCGCAGGGCGATGGATTGAACGCTTATGTCGGCGGTGTGGTTTATCGGGGCGCGGGACCCGTCGCCGCTGCGGCTGTCGGGGCGTCGGCTGTGCTGGTTCGGTCGGTAGGGGGAGCCGATTTCCGCCTCCCGCATACCGGGATGACGCACTACGATCCGGGAACCCAAAAGATTCCTGCCGCCGCCGTCACCGCCGAGGATGCCGACCTGCTCGCCGACCTCGCCAGCCAGGGACCGATCAAGCTGCACCTGACGCTGACCCCGCAAACTTTGCCGGACGTAACCAGCTACAACGTCATCGCCGACTGGAAAGGCACTGAGCACCCCGAGCAGGTCGTCGTCGTCTCCGGCCACCTCGACTCCTGGGACCTAGGCACCGGAGCCATCGATGATGGAGCGGGCGTCGTCGTCTCCATGCAGGCCATTCACCTGCTGCAGTTGCTGGACATCCATCCTAAACGCACGGTTCGCTTTATCGCCTGGATGAGCGAGGAAGAAGGCTCCGAGGGCGCTGCGGCGTACATCGCCGAACACGCGAAAGACGCCGCCAACCATATCGGTGCGCTGGAATCCGATCTGGGCGCCGACCACCCCGCCGGCATCTACTACGCAGGCAGGCCGGAACTGGGCCAGTGGCTTCGTCCCGTCTCCGGAGTCCTCGACGCCATCGGCGCGTCGACGCTGGTCGCCTCCGACGATACCGGCGAAGACATCGCTGTACTCACCGCTAAAGGCGTCCCCAGCTTTGCCCCGGTGCAGGACAGCCGGACCTACTTCAACTACCACCACACCGCCGCCGACACCTTCGACAAGGTCGATCCCAAACACCTCGCCGAAAACGCCGCGGTAATGACGGTGCTGGCCTACGCGTTGGCAGATTCTACCGACCCCGCGCCGCGCTGAGAGACCGCTGCTGAGTCTGCGCGCGAGGATTTTTACTGCACATATATGCGGAGTAACGAGGGGCTTTTCTCTGCATGGTTGGCGATGAATTGGCGAGGCAGAGATATTTTGTGAAGAATGTCGCCGTTGGCGCGGAGCAATTTCTCTGGAACTCCACGCCGGCGCGGAGTAAAACGTTGAAATAAACCCAAAAATGGCTGTTTTTTGCGCGTTTTTGGCGTGAAAATGGGTGTTTTTGGGGGACTGGAATTACGGCGCAGGGTGGACGAGGGTTGGTTTCTGGTCACGATGCGCTAGACGGTCTTCGGCGTGGCGGTTGGGGTTTGTGCCTTCCCCGGTCCCCAAAAGCGAGGGACCGGGGGCACCCTCATGGTGGCCAGAAAAGATAGCCGGGACGGGGGCCACCCGCCCGCCAAGAACGCGCCAAGGATGGGGCACCCGGCTCCCGGCGTTCCGCCAAAACACAAGAGCGACCCGAAGGCCGCTCTTGTGTTGTGATTTCGAAATACCAGGATTGAGATGCGTGGAGGGATTTTATACTCTCCCCGCATCCCGGCTAATTTACACCCAGATCGTTCTTGAACTCGTTGGTGTAGGCAAGGGGCGCAGCTCCATTCCCGTTGCAGGTGGAGGCTCCTGAGGTGCATGTTGGAGCATCGCGGTCGAAAGACCAGAAATGAGCGCCGGCCAGACTGTTGGCCTTGACAAAGGCCGCGACGGTATCCACATCCGCTACCGTAAAGATCTCGCCCGCGGTATCGTTCTGTCCGATATCCGGAGTGATCTCAATATGGCTATAGGGGATGCCGTACTGCGCGTTGAGTGACTCCGCGGCTTGAATCGCGGATTGCCCCATTTCGCAGGCTCCATTGACCACGACACAGTTGTTGGCCGTGGCCGAGCCGTAGTCCATCGTCATCAGGTTGATGGTGTAGTTGCCGCCCAGTCCCAACCGCTTGATCTCGTTCACGACCAATACGCCTTCGCTGCCGAGAATCGGATTAGCGCTGCCGCCGAAGGTGGCGATGGTGAAGCTGAAGCGCATGTTGGGATACTGCTGTTCGCCGGCAATCGCCGCGTTGATCAGATCATCCACGATCGCCTGACCCTGGCCATTTTCGATGTCGAAATCGACGCCGAGCATGTTTGCCGAATAGTAGGTCTGGATAAAGGAGAGGAATGCTGAGCCGCTGGGGCAATCGAATGTAGCTCCGCTGCCGCCGGTGCTCACTGTGTAATACTTGCCGGCGTTGACAAAAACCGGAATATTGGTGGCTTCCTGGGCTGGTGTGATACCGGCCCAGCTCTCCGAACCGCAGGTGCCGGATGCGAAAGCCCAGGTTAGATTCTGGTTGGGCATGGCGCTTGTCACCACCTGGCTCGTTCCCGTCACGTTTGACTGCTGTGCACCGGTGTTCCAGTTCGCATCTATCGTCACATCTTTATAGGGGCTGAAGATGAAGCCTGCAGGAGCGCCGGACCCCGTAGTCCCCCCAGAGACCGGCGCCAGCAGCATGACATAGCAAGCCTTGACCACCCCATAGTCCGGATCACCGAAGGTGGCGGTATTGCAGGCGATGCTGTTGCCGACGGATGGAAACCCATTCCACGAGGAGCCGCACCAAAGGCGACGTCGCCAGTTCCGCTGAACGAGCAAGTGCCATTCTCAACTGCGCAGTCCGTCCGCAAGTAGTAATAGCAGGCTTTCGCCGTCCCCACATCCGGATCGCCAAAAGTCGCGTCGTTGCAGGATATGCTGTTGGTTGCGGTACGGTTGTAGAACGAACTGCCGGCGCCGAAAGCAACATCGGCGACGCCACTGAATGAGCAGGTGCCGTTCTCGCTCGCGCAGAGCGTGTAATTCCGAATGTAGCAGGACTTCACGACGCCCACGTCCGGATCGCCGAAAGTCGCGTCATTACAGGCTATGCTACTGCTAGCCATCTTGGAGTAGAAGGAGCTATTGGCGCCAAAAGAGACACCAGCTACCCCGGTGAACGAACAGGCGCCATTCTCGTCCGCACACAAAGCTGCCGGTTGTGAAACGGTTCCGCCGCCACCACCTGCTCCCGAGCAACTTCCCTCTGGAATCCAGGGCTGCCCGCTGCCAGCAACGCCGCTGTTAGTGGAGGGATTGTTGCCCTGTGTCCAATAGGCTGCCTGATAGTTTTCTCCACTATAGCTGACTTGCGCGCCGGCGGTATAGACGGAGGTGGAACTCCATGCTGTCCAGCAAGCGCTCTGGGCAAATGCGCTCAGGCCAAAACACGCGACGCCAAGAGTAAGGAAAATAAAGCGCTGAATGAGAGAGCGGAGAAGGTGATTTTCTCCACATGACAACTTGCTCATATTACCTCCGTAGATGTAACTAAAAGAGTTAAGACACACAGAAACTGAAACGCCGCGTACATAAGCGTTCCCAACGGTAGCTGCAGGGTCGAGTTCTGTCCTGTGTGGAGGTTATAACGCAGGGGGAAATGAGTTGAATACGTAACGAGGGGTTAATTCTAGGGTTACATATTAGAAGCTGTGAGGGCGGCGGGTTAAAGCTACGGCTTTCCTGGAACTGGCGGGTGGCTCGCATCTCAATCTACAGCCACCCAGATTTATGGCTGATCAGATCTGGACTATCCGCCTATTTTTGTCAGGTCCTACCTGATGACAACCAGCGCTCAAGTCGATCCGCGTAGGTGCGGCTCGAGCGATGCTCCGAGCCGTCCGAAAGCTTCACTGCGAATTCGCGGTTCTCGATGGATCGCAGCTCCAGTATGCCTTTGGACTGCACAATTCGGGAGCGGTGTATGCGGATAAATTTTGCCGGGTCGAGCCTCTGTTCGAGAGAAGCCATCGTCTCGCGTAACAGAAAAGAACGACCGTTGACGTGGAGTTCAACATAGTCACCAGCAGCCCCAATCCACTCGACATCCTCCGCAATGACAATTTGAATGCGGGAACCAGCTTGAACCGTAAACCGGGACGCGAATCCATCCGAGGTGCGGTCCAGCATTTTCATGACCCGCTGTGCCATGTCGGCCTTTAATGCGGAGTCGACCAGATCGCGAGCTCGACTAACCGCTGCCGCGAAGCGTGTGTCGTCCACCGGTTTCAACAAGTAATGCAGCGCATGAACATCGAATGCCCGCAATACATGTTGCTCATACGCGGTTAGAAAAATGACGGCAGGCAGGCTTTCTCTCGGCAGGGCGCGCAAAACCTCAAAGCCGTCCATACCCGGCATCTGAATGTCGAGGAACACAACATCGGGAGATTGTTCCAGAATTCTTTGCACTGCGGATTGCCCATCTCCGCATTCTCCAACAATCTCAACATCTCTGAATCTGCGTAGCCTGAGAGCGACGCCACGGCGCGCCAAGGGCTCATCGTCGACGATTAGAGCACGCACAGTGAAGCCTCCCGCAGCTCCCGAGGCCTGCGTAACGGCAATTCCAGCACGACTTCACACCCGCCTGCCTCAGGCCAGACAAGCGAGAACTCAAAATCTGGGCCGTAAAGTGTTTTCAGGCGCTCCGCCGTGTTTCCGAGACCGATTCCATTTCCATTCTTCTTCTGCTCGCCCCCACCGCGGTGTCCAGAGTTCCCGATGACAATTCGCAACCTGCCGGCATTGAGCGCGCTCTTGATCGCGATCCACCCACCCTCGATCAGCGGCGCCACCCCATAGCGTATTGCGTTCTCAACCAGCGGCTGCAGCAGCATGCTGGGCACCAGGGCATTTCGCGTTTCCAATGGAACAGCCATATCGATTTTCAGCCGCTCCCCCAGCCTTGTTTGCTCGATGGCCAGGTACCCTTCGGTAAAGGCCAGTTCCTGAGAAAGCGTCACCTCTGCTGTGACTTCGGAATCCAGGCTTGTGCGCAGAAGATCTCCGATCTGCGCTAGCATCCGCGTGGCCGCAGGCGCATTTCCATCCAGAACGAGAGTGGAGACGGCATTGAGCGAATTGAACAGGAAGTGCGGATTCAACTGATAGCGAAGTGCAAGCAGACGCGCCTCTCTCACCTCCGACTCGACGCGAAGCAGCCGCTCCTTCTCTTCGCTCGATTGCTGCCATTGCTTAATGCTGAAATACAAACTGCACCAGATAAAGAGAATGAAACAGGACCACATCGAAACTGCAACCCAAGCGTGCCAGGGCACGTGTTCGAAAGATTCCAAAATGAGGCAGGCTGCGCAGGCTACGGGAATCGATGTGACCATAGCTGCCGCGGCTGCTTTCAATTCACAGGCGATCCATGACTGCGACTGTCGCAGCAGCCGGCGGCAAAACGGGCGCAGCGCGCAACTTCCCAAGAACATGAAGAAAATAGGCAAGGTCTCTTCCTCGATCGACACACGCTGAGTCAAGAAGTTATGAATGGACTCCAAAAGGTCGAAGAGATAGAAGCAGCACCACCCAACGATCTGGATTTGCCAGAATGACCGCAAGTTCAGGACACTCCCTCGATTCATGAATTGCATTTTAGCCTAAATGGAGTATCGGCATTCCTCGTCCTGGCGCACAAAACCCTCGGCTCATCGCATTCTTCAATCGCCCAGCAGATTCGCCCTGACCCGTCAACTTCATTGCGCTAAGCTCTGACCACCGCTTGATGGTCGATGTAAATCGACGCTGCGGAGTTAGCCAACGCGACGCCTAAACTTGAGCGAACGAACGTGATTCAGGCGCCACGACTTTACCGGAGGAAAGAAGATATGAGGATGATTAAACAGTTGCGGAGTTGCTGGGTACTGTGGGTCACGACGATTGTTCTGGCTTGCCTCAACAATGCGTTCGCTCAACGGAGCTACAAGATTACCGATTTGGGCGTTAACAAAAGCACGGATAACTTCAACATGGTCATGGGACTCAATAATCAGGGATGGGCAGAGAACATGGATGGGGTTCTAAACCCGCCCATCACGTCGACTTCCACGACCATTGCAAGTGGCCGCGCGGTAATAAACATCAACGGACTCAACATCGACCTCGGCACGCTTGGAGGAAAGAACAGTTGGACCAACTATGGCGGAATCAACGATCGCGGGGACGCTGTCGGTATGGCCGAAACATCTGTGCCAGATCCAGACGGTGAAGACTTTTGCGCCTTTGGCACAAAACTTACTTGTCGTCCGTTTCTTTGGCGAGACGGCCACATGATCGGTCTCCCGACCCTGGGCGGAAATAACGGGCAGGCCAGCGCTATCAATAACCGCGAACAAATAGTAGGCATTTCGGAAACGACGGTCCAGGACTCTGGATGCCCGCCGAGCAAGCCCGGAAAGATTATATCGCCGGTATTATGGGAAAAAGGCGAAGCCCGAGCTCTTCCCACGGTGGCTGGCGACCCAGACGGTTTCGTACAAGGCATGAACGATCAAGGCCAAGCCGTAGGCTCCTCGGGAACCTGCGCCAACATAGCGACTCACGCCGTATTGTGGGAAAACGGCACTGCCTTCCAGCTTAAAGACGTCGGACGCGATGGAAATGCCGCCTACGCCATTAATGACCACGGCCAAATTGTTGGGTATGTCACGAGCCCTGACGGCACAACCATCATTGCCGCTCTTTGGCAGAACGGCGGAGTCACAACCATCCCTACTCTGCCGGGAGATTCTGCCGCCTTTGCCACCGGCATCAACAACCGGGGCGAGGTGGTGGGAAGCACCTTCAACTCCGTGGGCTGGTCCCATGGCTTCATTTCGCAGGACGGTGTGATGACCGACCTGAACACGATAATTTCCGGAGATTCCAACCTCTTCATCATCGCAGCTAGCAATATCAATGAGAGCGGACAAATCTCAGGTATGGCAACGGTCATGAGCGGGCCGGATGAGGGCAAGATCCACGCCATTCTGTTAACCCCTGTAAACGAAAGGATCGGCAGGTCGGTTGCAGATGTCGCGCGTACACGCCCGGGATCCATTTTGCCCTCGAATGCTTGCAGCCACCATTTGCCGAGATTCGGACTCAGCCAACTCCAGCGATAAGGGGCATTTTTCGAAGCTTGCGCACCGGGCATTCGAGCATACGTTGTGCGAAGGCGCAAGGCCGAGGGTTGTGCGGGACAACATGGTCACGTCTAATATTGGCCGGTGGCCCGCATCTCAATCTACTACTAGCAATGGTTCCCACATCTCAAAGGCGAGATGTGGGCCACCCAGATTTATGGCTGATCAGACCTGGGCCACCTGCGGTGGGGCAGACGCTCGCTTTTCGCTCGCATGGGGTCTGTGCTTTCCCACGTCCCTGAATGCGAAGGATAGCCCCACAGATATGGAGCTGTGAACTGGGACTCCGGCCTGGGAATGACTCTTGACTACCTGGCGGCGGAAGGCTCAGAGTTGAGGTTCCCACATCTCAAAGGCGAGATGTGGGCCACCCAGATTTATGGCTGATCAGACCTGGGCCACCGGCCCGAAATGCGCGGATTGGGGGATCGGATGCAGAAGAATCACGTCAAGATCATCGCTTTGGCATTTGCTCTGCAGATTGTTTTACCGGTCGCGGGCGGGCAGGCAGTTGCTCAGGCCGGGAAAGCTGCCTATCCGGCGATGGCTCCCTTGGATCAGTACCTGATATCCGACGAGAAATCCGAGATTGCACTGGCTCGCAGCGCCGCGCCCGGTTCCATTTCCGATGGAGCCGAAGTGATGGTGCTGGGGCGCGAGGGATACAAGAACCGCGGTGAAGGGCACGAATGGCTTTCTATGCATTGTGGAGAGATCGTGGGCGCAGGGTACGGAGGATGCGGAGTACTGGAATCCGAAGATGCGCGCGCCCCATTGCTTCAACGCGCAAGCCGCAAGGAGCTTTGCGGCCATCTATTTGATGAAGACCAGGCTGGTGCTGGCAGGAAAGTCGAGGGCTGAAGTCGCTCGGGAAATTGCGGCTGCACTGGATAAAAAGGAGTTGCCCGCGCTGGAACCAGGCGCAATGGCTTACATGATGTCGAAGCAGCAGTACTTGAACGACCGGGGTAAGAACTGGCATCCTCATGCAATGTTTTTTTCACCTGGCGACATGACGAAGAGCTGGGCGGCCGATGATCCCAACTCACCGGTCATGGTGGCGAATGACCCTCAGGAACGCGTGACGATTCTGTTTGTCATGGCAGACAAGTGGTCTGACGGCACGGCGGCTCCGTCGAATATGCCCTGATCGTCAGAGCGTAGTTTTCAGACGAGACGTCTCCATAAGCAAGACTGGCGTACATACGTGCGAGCGTGGGCTCCCGGCTCGAATTGGCGGCCGGTTTGGGTTCGTGCTTTCCCAGGTCCCCAAATGCGAGGGATGGCCGCCCCACAGACGAGGAGCTGTGAGCTGGGACTCAGGCCTGGGAATGATTCTTGATTGCCCGGCGGTGGAAGGCTGAATGCAGCGGTTCCCACATCTCAAAGGCGAGATGTGGGCCACCCAGATATGTGTCCGGTCAGACCTGGGCCACCCGCCAAACAGGAAAACGGCAAAATGTTTTTAAAGTGGAATCAGACCGGGAAAGAAGATACTCCGCTGCCAAGCACGAAAGGCGACGCTGTGATCTTACGTAGCTCTTTCAAGAGCAAGTCTCATTTGTAAGCTATCGACGGGTGGCCCGCATCTCAATCTACCACCAACAATGGGTGGCGCTCGATTCTGAGACCTGGGATCGTTTACCTCTCTCCGCGCTCCGGTCCAAAAGGACTCAATCTCGACCGTACCGATTTCGCCTGTCGCGCAGTGCCGAAAGCTGGACCTCCCTCTGTTGGAGGGAAGGGGAGAAAAGGCTCGGGCCTAAAGGCTGGATTGATGTGAGCGTACGATTCAGGAGCCTGAAGGCTCCTGCTCCCTCTGATTGAAAGAGCGGCGCTGCTGGCTCGATCTGCTTCGATTCGTAGGGAAGGCCGAGAGCTGAGGTTCCCACATCTCAAATGCGAGATGTGGGCCACCCGCCAACATTGAGATATAGTTTATTTGCGCTTGCTTGGACGATCATCCGGAGGTGTCGATGTTCGTTATCCGATCGGCCCAAATGGTCATATTTCAACGAGCGGCCTATCGCCAGTTCGAAGGCCTCATGATCACGCACCTGCGATGCTGCTACACGGCAACTGTCTCTCGTCTTTCAGACGATGACTTGCGCAGTCTGATCCGAGAAGGCACGGAGCGCGCGTGGAAGTACGGTGTCACCGACGCCTACGATATCTGCCGGTACATCGAGTGCATTGCGACTTACGGCGAAGATTTCGACACGCAGCCGGAGACGGAGTGGGCCGGGGAGATATTGCGGCTCCCTGGTATCTCCGGGACGGCGCGGATGGATCTCATTGACGACTACGACTATCTGCTCGTTCACTGCCGGCGGCCAGGCGAGGCGATCAGATGAAGGGAACAATTCATATATTAAAGTCCCGCCTAGCGACCAGGGAGATGGTGGACGGCAAGAAGAAGGTTCCGCAACCTTGGGTGGTTTACGGAGACGGAGACGACCCTAAAATCTATCCGTTCTACGTGCAGTCTTTTGCGGCAGGAGAGCAAGAGAAGCTCAATGACACTGATTGCTTTGAGGCTGAATTCGAAGTAATAGGGAACCCCGCCAAGATCAAACCAAAAAGCCTTTACATCAAGCCCAAACCCGCTCTCAAGCCTGTCATTTTACCGGCATCTTCCATGTCCGAAAGACGGGCCGATTCTCCGGTACTCTCCAAAATCAGAGCTATCTCCCTGGATGCGGTCAGAGGCTGCACCCTATCGGCGGCGCGTGAGAGTCCTTCATCTGAACAACTACAAGTGCGGTTCGCGGGAGAGAGGCGCGAGGTTTTCGCTAGCCTGGAGAAATTCTATGAGTACATGAAAACGGGCTTCGACGAAAACAAGAAGGCGAAAAAATGCATCCTTTGCGACTCCGAACACCACGGTTCCGGACCGCCGCAGACATTCTTGGAGTACTACCAGCTTGACAGGTTTCCCCAACGTGTGAAGGTGCTCGAGCAAATACTTGAAAACAAAAGGACCATCTGCACATGCAACGGGTGGGTCTTTCCACACCCGCCCAATAACGTGTTTCGCCGCGCAGAAGAGAGAGAAAAAGCTGCGATAGTCCAAACATTCGAAACGGCGAAGAAGAAAAGTAAACAGGGGGGTGTACCGAGCAAGGTCGACAAGTTTCTGGAGCTGTCCGGCAAGAAACACGCGCAGGGCATGGAAACGAATCAGATCAATCATCTCATTCCCAAACAAGGCGGAGGTTGTCCGGTGGGTGTCTTTAACCTTCAGGCGCACTGTGTTCTGTGCCCATCGTGTCAAATGGCTGACGGAATTCTAACCATATGGCAGGGCCAGGAATGGAATAGGGACCGGAGTGATCGCGCGCAAATTACGGAGGAGGAGGAACTCAATCGACTGTTAGAGAGATACCACGCCGAACGGGCGCGGGAGGAGGGGGGGAAGGAGAAGGAGAAGGAAGAAGGTACGCGGGGCGAGAGAGACTTGGGGCGGAACATCCCAACGAACTGGGAAGATGATGTGCCGGACGACGCCGCCGATTGCGCGGAGGAGAAGGGGAAGGAGAAGGAGGAAGGTAAGCTGGGCGACGGGGGCGGGGAGGATGACGTCCCGGAGAACTGGGATGATTGAGTCCATGGCAGCAGAGGGAGACGGGGTCCGAGTAGCAACTGGACGACGGCTACTTGCCCCGGTTTTCCGTCCTTATGGATAGCCGCGTGGCCTCGGTCCCGGTGAGATTTCCAGACCACGCTGAGGGTGCCCCCGGTCCCTCGCATTTGGGGACCGGGGAGGTAAGCATCTTAACCACAATGAACGGAGTCACGACGCAATACCTCGTTGAAGACGATGTCAACCCCACCGGGCTGCCGCAGGTCTTCGACAAAGTGGTGAGCGGCGCGGTCACCCGCACCTACACTTACGGCTTCCAGCGCGACAGCGAGTACCAGCAGATCAGCAATCAGTGGACGCCGAGTTTCTACTGGTATGACGGCGGAGGAACAGTCCGCCAGCTCACCAAGTCCGCCGGGCATGTGACCGGCAGCTACGAGTACGACGTCTTCGGCAACCAAGTCAACCAGAGCGGCGCAACGCCGAACAGCTATCTCTATCGCGGCGAGCGGTACGACGCTGACTTGGGCTTCTGCTACCTGCGGGCGCGCTGGTATAACCCGGTCACCGGACGGTTCCTCACGCGCGACCCGTCCAACGGCAGTGCCACCGATCCTGGTATGTTGCAAGAACGCTACTCAACCCGGAAGTCGCATCTGTTGCCCGGACGGATACGAACAAGAGCTTCAGCGAACGGAGCATGAAGCTCTTTTTACACGGAAGAGAGCCACCTCGGTTGCATCTGTCATCTGCTTGATTTGAAGGCCGATGGCTATTTTGGAGAGTCACAACTCTCCAGGCAATGGGCGACGCTCGGTATCTGAGCGCCGCCTGTTAAGAACAATTTCAACTTCGATTCAGAAGTTGCCATCGTTGAAGCTACTTGTGCTGCCGCAAGGAGCCGTTGTCTGCTGACGATTTCCGCTACTGGTACTTTGGTTGGCTTCCCAGACAACAGCGCCGGTGCTTGGGTTGTACTTGATGTACTTGTACTGAATGGCCGTGTTCGGTGGTAGTTGCACAGTTCCCGTCCATGGCACGTTGGCTCCCGAACCCTCAATGTTAAGTGCAAAGGCACTGGCCGGAGTCCAGTTGCCAAGCGCAGTCTGATTGCCGGCAACGTAGAGGTTTTGTCCGTAAGTTGTATCGGCGTTGGCGATCGTGAAGGTTACCGCGACCGTAGTGCAACTGGAAGAAGACAACGTGGTTCCCGGCACCGCAGCCGTATTAGCAGATGTGCCGACTGAATTCACTGCCGCCACTTCGTAGTAATACGTTGTGCTGGCCGTCAATCCACTATCTGAGAACGAGCTGGCGGCTGGAGTTCCAACGCTGGTTGTAAATGGGCCACTTGCAGAAGTCGACCGGTACACAATGTATGAGGTCGCTCCGGTCGAAGCGGTCCAAGCAAGCGACATAGTGCTCGATGAGGTTCCGGTTGCGGTTAATCCTGTGGGCGTGGACGGAGCCGACAATGAGGGAGTGGTGACCGTATAAGCGAGTGTGCTGTCGTTGAACTGGAAGACATAGTTTCCGGCACTGCCGCTTGTGTAGCTGATGTTGCCGGCATTGAGTGCCGCTACACCTGAAGAGCTGCCCACGCCCCAGTTCTCGTTGGTCGTCCAAACGCCGGAGGCATCGTATTTGTACGAGTAGGACGTGCTCGCCGCCAGGGCGACAGTTACCTGCCATGTGTCATTGGCGATCAAGGTCATGGCGGTTGTACCCCAATTGTTCATCGTCCCCCGCAGATACATGTTGGCCCACAGAGATGAGTACAGGGAGACCGGCACCGCCACCGTAGACGAGTTTCCTGACGTACCGGCACTGTTGCTTGCGGTGATGAAGTAGTAATATGTGGTACCGGCGGTTACGCTTGAATCGTTATAGCTGTTCGTAGCTGACGCGGCGATACTGGCAAATCCGCTGGCGCTCGAAGTCGAACGATACACGGTGTAGGAAGTGGCGCCGCTATCGGCTGTCCAACTGAGGGAAACGGTGGTGCCGGATACTGAGCCGGTAAGACCAGTCGGCGTTGCCGGCGCGGTATGTGCCTGTATCTCCCCTGTATAAATCGCCACCGCAGGCACTACGGAACCGCCATTAGCCGGAATGCTGAGAGTGGCTTGGCCGCTGGAATTGACGGCGACGGTATCCGCTGTGCACGTGCCACCCGACAAGACGCCGTTTACCACATTGCAGTAGGTGCCTGCCGGCAAGCCGGTCTGGAAAGTGGTGTTCCAAACATTGCTTCTGTCGTTGTTCAAGGCAACAAAACCCACATTGCCGCGGCTGAAGGCGATCTGATCGGCGGTACCGATTGTCCAGGCGGATTCGCTCAGCCCATAGGTGGCTGTACGGAAATTGACCATGTTGGAAATATCGGGCCAGCGGTGGATAAAATCCCAGCCATAGTTCTGTGTGCGATTGGGCGGCACTTGCGCTACACCATTGCTAAACGCGCTGGTGGACGGCATATCCTGGTTCTCGCCGGTAAAACGGAAGCCGGACTGTACTTGCGCCATTACTCCATACGGCTGCGCCAACATGAAAATATTGCCCAGATCGTAACGATAGGTGCCAACCGCGTCGTTTGGGTCACCGCTGACATAATCGCTGGCGTTGAGCGAGCCGCCGTCGTTGCGTTCAGTATCCCAGTCGTCGACAAAGATCTGAGCCGCATTCGATGAAGTCAGAAAGTCCCAACTGCCGCCCCAGTTGCCGGGAGTACCCATCATGGTTGGAATTGACGATGGGGAATAACCGTCGTCGCGAAAAGCGTATTGCAAGGCGTAGGTAAACTGAAATTCCTGCACGGCGCCCAAGGCTTCGTAGGAAACCCGGTCGACTTCGCCGTCAGGAATAATTTCCTGGGTCACCCATATCGGTTCGCCTTCCAATGTTGTGGGATATGCTGAATCCACAGCAGCGAAGATGATGGCCAGTTGATCTTCCTGCTGGTGCTTGGCCGCATCCATGCGGAAGCCATCCACACCCATGCTGAGCAACAACTCCAAGTAATTTTCAATCTGACTCTGGACATAGCTGCTCTCAGTCGCCAGATCGGGCAGACCTAACAGCCAGCAATGTTGTACGTCATAGGTGCTGTCGTCGTAGTCCTCCGACGTAATCGGGCAGTAGGTGTGGAAATCCGGGGTACTGAAATACGGATACTGCAACGCGGTGTCGCTGTTGGCATTCCAGGTCGAACCATCGGTCGCGGTACCCGAACCACCGGCCATTTGATTGACCACAATGTCAGCGTAAACACGGACGCCGGCGGCGTGACAGGTATTGATCATGCTCTGCAACTGGCTGGCAGTGCCCATGACGCTGGTCAGGGAAGTATAGTTGACCGGCTGATACATATCCCACCAGTTGCCATTGCTCAAAGCGGCGCTCGGTGGCGAAATTTGCACTCCCCCATAGCCCTGCGGGCCCAGCCACTGAGTACACTCAGTGGCGATATCGTTCCAGCTCCATTTGAACAATTGTACCGATGTGTAAGGAGGGTTAAGGGTTGTGGCGTGAAGGTTCGGAGTCATCATCGCCAGGTTGGCTAGGGCGAAAGCCAGAACAACCAAGCCCTTGGAGAATAGCTTCAGAAGTTTCATTGTGACTTATCCTCAATTGCTCATGTGATTGGCAGGGTGCCGTACAGCCGCTATGTGGTTCAAAGCCTTCAAGAAGTTCTTCATCCATGCGTGGCAGACGCAGAGGGGATAAGCGAACTTGTCAGCATTGACCGGATCTCATTTTTCGTTGCCTCGCAGGTATATCGTTGGGAGTGATTAAAGATGTATCCTCAGAGCGTTCTTGTCGGGAAACTCGAATGCAGTCACGACGCTCGGCCTGCGCCACCAATGTTGTCAATTCGCCCCATATCTTTTTGAGGTCAATTTGATATCTCTAAGTAAATATTTGTAATTGAATATTTAACGGCACAATATCTCTCGAGATTGGTGCATATCTACTCACAAGTCGAATGGAACAAAGCCCCACCATGGCGTTAGACGCTTACGTTTGTTTCTGAACCGGCATTTGCGGCTGGGCGGCATAACTTGGGGCTCAGAGAAGGAGGATGCGCCAGCTTCGCTCACCAGACCATGCGTTTCACCGTCCGCCCGATCAAGTCATTGTCGAGGCCGCTACGGACTTTGCTGTGCCATTCGAAGCGTCGGAAGGCACAACCTGTTTTGGCGCCTGAGATTTTAATTCGCTTCTCGACGGCCATGACCGGGCAAGTCTGATCTTGTACACCGAGCAGGATCTCCACTTCCCTTTTCTCCCCCTTGGTCATTCTTCGAGTGCGGAATCAGCCACTCCGGGAGCAGCTGAACAGAGAACTCGCTTGAGGAATCGGGAAAGCTCCTTGGGGATGCGAAGTATCATCCATGCTGAAGCATGCGTAAACGTTGCTTAACCGATAACTGAAGCCGGTCAACCGACGAGAACCTTTGGCGATGATCGGATGCTCTTTGAGCGGAAATACGTCAGGCCTGCTGGATGACCGATGAGTGTCTTCGTCCAAACGAAAAAACTTGCTCACGCGCGGGGATCTGAATGCCTATTGAGCCTCGGCTACAAAAACGGCAGTTGTGAGTGCGGGTACCGTTGCAGTTCCCGTTTTTGAATTGAATGTGGACTGCCTTGTAACAGGATCACTGGAAGTTTGCTGCACTGGATGCAGATGCAGGGCTAATCCTTGCAACTGGTTGTTAGTGAAAGTTACTGGAGCATTGGTCGCGTTGAAGAACACGACGATATGTTTGTACATCCCGTAGTTTCCGCCATTCGCGTCCAGCTTCATGACGATCAGGCCCGGCGTCTGATTTTGACCCGTATTGAGGAAGGTAAGATTCTGTTGCACTTCCTCAAAGGTGGGCATGCGGAATAGCTCCGAGCTGTAGCGGATCCTCAACAGTTCCTGGAATGCCGCCTCGCTGTATGCGATATTTGCTGGAAGCGGCGTGTAAGCCGAGTTGCTCAGCAGCGGTGTCATGATCGGCCACTGGCCCTGGTTCTGGCTGGCGATCGGCAAGCCAATGCCCCAGTTTGCCGTCTGCCCGGTCCAGTCGATCTTGTTGAACCAGTCTCCGGAGTCATAGCTGTTCTGGTCCATGTCTTTGGAGCGGAGCAGGTCGTCGCCGCCCTGGAAGAAGGGAATCCCCTGGCCGAGCGTCACCAGGCTCATGGCCACAATCTGCCGCCGGGCGCGCGTGGCGATGCTGTCGCTGAAGCTGGACTTCAACTGCACCTGGTCGAAGAGGTCCTGGTTGTCGTGCACTGACGCATAGTTGATCGCTTCGATTGGGCTCTTGGTATAGCCGGTCGGCTGGCCGTTGTAATTCACCTGCGGCTCCCGTCACCGTCGCGCCCGCGCTATCGACAAAGGTGTAGTCGCGCAGGTTTCCTGTAAGTCCCACATCGATCCAGTCGGAGTACTGGAGTAACTGGGCCTGTTGCTGGCTCGGCGATAGAGTGCTGTTGGTGAATGCGCTTGGATCGGTGAAGAGTCCCGTGGCAAATCCCTGGACGCGCTCATCGGTAAACGGACTGCCCCGTGAATTCCATCGCGAATGCGGTCGTTGAAGGTGCCGACGCCGAAGCCATAGAGGTTGATCTGCGAGGCATTCAGGCCCGATCTGATTGTTTGCGGTGTCTCCGAAGTTGAAGCCTTCACCGTAAAGGTAGATCTTCGATCCGTCCACGCCGTCTTTCTCGGGAGTGAGAGCCTGGAGAGCCTGCTGAATGTCAGTGATGTTGTAGGTGAACATGAAGCTCATGATGTCAAAGCGGAAGCCATCGATCTTGTAATCGCGCGCATTGAGCACGAGGGTATCGATGATCAGCTTCTCCATCATTTTGTGTTCGCTGGCCGTGTCAGGGCAGCAGGAGCCGGTCTCCAGGTTGCCATTTGCGTCCAGGCGATGATAGTAGTTCGGCACCACCTCATCCAGGTTGGAGTTGGGACCTTCGCCGCTGGCGTTGGTGTGATTGAACACGACGTCCTGCACAACGCGCAGCCCTGCCTTGTGCAGTCCATGCACCATCGTTCGGTATTCACGTACGCGGTTGATCGGGATTGATAGCGTAACTGCCCTCGGGGGTCATGTAATGCACGGGATCGTAGCCCCAGTTATATGCAGGGCTCGTCTGGCTCGCGGTGACGGCAGCCTGTTGCTGCTGGCCATCCGGCGGATACTGCGCCAGGCCGGTGGGAATGATCCATGTTGATTTGTCTTCATTCACGCTGGCAAAGTGGAACGAAGGCAGAATATGCACGGCCTTGAGGCCGCTTGCGGCCAGAGAGCGAAGATGCTTCATGCCGTCGGAGTTCTGGTCGTCGAAGGCTTCATACATGCCGCGATGGGCGAGTGGGACGGTGGGGTCGTTGATGCTGAAGTCGCGGACATGAAGCTCGTAGATGCTCATGTCGCTGAAGCTGCGCAGGGGCGGCGAGGAATCTTCGTCCCAGCCAATGGGCTTGGTTTCATCGGAGTCGAGGTCGGTGATGCGGCTCTTGGTTCCGTTCAATGCGATGTCGATGGAATAGGGATCGCTGGTTAGATTCGTATCGACCGCTGCGTCGGAGGGAACCCACACCTGCACGCTGTAGAGGTAGTACTTGTTTTTCCAACTAGAATCGCCGCCTGCCACCCACACGCCATTGTGTTCGTGCATCGGCACAACAGCGGCAGGCTGTGGTGTCGGATTCGTGGTCGAAAATTTGAAGCGAGACGTTCTGCGCGGTGGGCGCCCACACCTTGAGTTTTACATCGCAGTTTTCGTCGTCATCCCAATCGTGCCAACCGCTGTCGTTCCCGTGGTGAAAGACGACACCGAGCTTGCCGGGATAGTAATAGAGATCGTCGAGCACACCAGCTTCCTGAACGCCGGTGGCGTAGGTGAGCGTGTCGCTTGAATTCACTGCTGAAAACGCGAGTTGTCCTTCGAGGGAGGTCTGCAATGTGGAGGGTTGAGTATTCGCGGGCAACTGGAGGACAGTGTAACCGCTCAACTGCGGGTAGCGAAGCAATTCATCGGCGGTCAGGCTTCCGCCCACGGTGAGCGGGATAGTGGTACCACCACTGATTCCAGTGGGCGTGACCGACAGGCCGCCGGTGAGGCTGGAACTGATGGCATAGGTATCGCCAGACTGCGCAAACTGCGGCTGGATGGCCACGCGCTGTCGATCGAGCCAGTACGCCTGCTCCACGTTGAGCAGACTATCGAGGATCTGGGTTGGAGTGGGGGTGGAAGTGAAGACGGTTGCGTTGCCTGAAATGGCCCAGGCCTGGAGATTGGCGGCAACATCCAGAAACATGTTGGGTCCGGGGTCTTTCACCCCAGTGGCGGTGTCGTGGATGATGAATCCGAGATTCTGGGCGTTGGGAATCAGGCTGATGTCGAAGTACGCGCCGTAGGAGTCGAAGGCGGTAACGAAGGTCAGGCCGTCATTGAAGTCGCCAGTGTATTCCGCGGTGTCGTCGAATGCATAGACGGACCAGTTGACGTAGTTTCCGTCGGGACGATAGTAGTGGATGCGAGCGTACCCAGGCAACAGCGCATTGGGATTAGTCAGGCTCGGTAGACTCTTGTATAGCTTGCCGATTCCGGTGTAGCCCCAGTACTCGGCCCCTTCGGTGGAGGGATCGACAAACTCGTTCGGCCCAGGGTCTTTCTGATCGCCACCCGGAGCAGAGGGATTGTGAATGATCAGACCGAGATTCTGCGCATTCGGGACAACCGCCACGTCAAAATAAACTCCATATGCGTCAGAATTTGTAACTGGCACGAGACCACTGTTGTAGTCGCCTGTGTACTCCGTCGTGTCGTAGAAGGCATAGATCGTCCAGCCGCCATAGTTGCTGTCGGCGCGGTGATAGTGAATGCGCACATATCCAGGCAGTAACGCTGTGGGGTTGCTCAAACTGGGCGTGGTTGTGTACAACTTGGCAATGCTCGAATAGGCCCAATACTCAAAGCCCTGCGTGGCCGGATCAACAAAGAGATTGTTGGGAGTGTCTTTCTGGTCGCCTCCTGGGGCGTTGGGATTGTGGATGATGATTCCGACTTCCTGCGCGCCACTGGTGACGCCCACATCGAAATACACGCCATAACTGTCAGTCCCAGTCACCTGAACGGGGCCGCTCCCATATGCGCCTGTGTTCTTTGTGGCGTTGTCAAAGGCGTATACCGTCCAGCCGCTATAGTCGCCGTCCAGCCGAAAGTAGTGGATGCGGATGTCCCCGCTTGGAATGGGTGGATCGGGCTGGGCCAGAGCGAACTGGAGAGCCGGAAGGGAAAAGGTGACGGTCAGCAGCAATTGAAAGAAGCGGCGATTTCTGAAAAATCGCGGGAGAAGCATGCGCATAGGTCTGCCTCGTCGGGGAATCTGGAATCGAACGTGCAACATTTGAACCGCATGCCTGTGTCGCGCGCAATCCACAGGCCATCATTTATGGATCAAACTTTGATCAACAGATAATTCATGCAGCAACTATGATTTGCGCGTTTAATTCAACTCGTATTCTACGGCCCTCTGGCCAGTTTCCGCCCTGCGGCCGGGTTGGGAGTTTCGCGAGTTCGAAAGAACCATCGCAAACGCTGGTGATGGTTGCGCGCTTATCGGCGAAAAACTGAGCTGAAGCTTCTGGGCGTTTCTTCCAGCACGATTTGAAATCGATGTTGAGATCGCGGGGATATGGCTTGCGACCCCGCCAGGAGGTTCTCTAACTCGATGGACACTGTGTTTGTCCACCCGAAGCCGACAACGTTGCTCGTGTACCCGGCGGCGACCTCCACGTTGGCAGAGCCATCGGCAACATTGTATTTCGCGCGAATGGCGCCATCGCGCAAAAAGTTGTCGCGGATGGTCTTGCAGAAACCACAGGCGATGCGGGCAGCGTCCTCGTGATAACCATAACCATCGAGGCCAAAGACACCATGCCAGTTGGTTGGCGCCCAGCCGAATGGATGATCCCACTGCATGCCGGAAGCATGATCGCTGGTGGCCAAGCCGCCTGAGCGCTCAAAGAGAGCTAAATAGTCATGAATAGTTGCAGCCTGTTCGTGGCTGGCAACTCCAGCCCAGAGCGGATAGAAGGTCGTGATGAAATGGTGGTCCAGGTAGATGCCCTGGCTGGCGTCCCATAAATAGCGGTCGATGGCAGTCTTGCGGGCTGCGGACTTCCGTTCCCATGCACTCACTTCCAGCGAGCGGCCGAGCAGTGAGGCGAAGTGCGCCATATCCTTTTCATGCTTATAGAGCAGGCTATCGAGCCAGACCTGTGCATATTGGTCTGTGGGGCCGGAGAATGGACCAGATTGAAAGCTGGTTTCGAAGCCGGACTCGCGCATGGCGCGGTCACTTTGCATTACAATGGTCCGCCTGTTCCAACTTGTGGAAAGGTCGTGTTTAATCGTTCAAACGTAGCGATTGAGCATCTCAAATTAGCCTACGACCGCTCGAAATGAGAGAGGGGCATGATGCGCAATCGCGATGACACGGGATGGGTGGTGGTTCTGACCTCAGACCAACTCGGATATCAGACAAGATGCGATCTGACCTGGGAGATTGTCGAGTAGCCCTGGAGGTGACGAAGCGGTCAATCCAGACTTTGTCCTGAGAAGCCATCGGTCTGATGAACTACATTGACGAAGATGCCGTCACCTCGCACCGGGTGCTGGCGACCGTCCCCACACTCTCCGACGAGGAGTGCGCGCGTCGCCGAGTACCTGCAACAGGCCAAGCTCAACATCGAGGATGTCAGAATAGTAAAGGTCTCAAGCGACAACGCGTCTTCTGGCGGGGAGCGTGCAAACGAGTTTTGAGATAGGCGAGGAGTTGTACTGCTCACCGTTCAAGTGGCTCAATGCACGACCGTCTAGATTGCAGCCGAGACTGATTGTTCCCGTATTGCAAACATTCAGATCCAATTCTGGTAGCTGTACAGGTGGCTGTTGGTTCGGTGCTTTTGTGCAGTTTTATACAGCCTGGTGCAAAGAATATGGCAGGTGTTAATGATGAATAAAAAAGACTTGTTCTACATCTTGCAGCAATATGCAGCAGCACGCAAAACACCTAAATTCTGACTTGAAATCAGACATAGTCGCAAGGCTACCGTGGATTCGAATCCCTCCCTCGGATGAAGGAAAAGAAAAGCTCATGCCATTTGGCGCATACCCGTCGACCTTTTGCTGAAAGGAGACGGCGACGAGGCGGACAACATCATTGGTGGCCCGGCGCATTCCACTCTGTCCGCCGACGCATTTCGCTCTCAAGAGTTCGACTTCATACTTGCCAATCCTCCATACGGAAAAAGCTGGAAGGGCGATCTAGAACGGATGGGCGGGAAAAAGGATCTCAAAAACCCGCGATTCGTGATCCAGCACGGTGACGATTACCAGAACGCCAAGTAGAACTCTGACCGTCAGAACGCCCGCATTGAACACGACAAGGCATTGAAGCGCGTCATTACTGCTTGTTTACCGATGAAGCACAGCTCTTCAAACAATTTCAATACAACGAATCATTTCGTCATTGGCTAACAGGCACTATCTTCGAGATGACGTATAAGGAATAAAGGGATCAGATCAGCGGGTGGCCGCACTTCATTTGCTGGACAAGCTCAATGCAAAGTTTGTGCTGGCCAAAGATGTGCGTCAGGTGCGGACCTATGTGGAGACGGGCAGCACGGAGGCCGGTCTGGTATTTGCGACTGATGCACTTGTATCGAGCAAGGTTCGCATGGTGGCCGGGGTGCCGGAATCACTGTACGATCCCGTCGTTTATCCTGCGGCAGTGATCAAGGGGAGTCACAAGGAAGCGGATGCGCGGAAATTCATAGATTATCTTGCCAGAACGACGGCTCAGGCGATCTTTCAGAAGCATGGATTTACAATAGCTGCACAGTGACACTGCCAATTGATCCATCGCCGCTCTACATTTCGTTGGCTACCACCTGCGCGGCAACTGTTGCGACATTTTTTCTGGGACTCTTGGCGGCAAGGCGGATGTATGCTCTGCGCGGTGGCTTGCGTGCGTGGATCGACGGCGTTCTCACGCTGCCACTAGTCCTTCCTCCCACCGTGGTTGGCTTCTTTCTTCTGCTATTGCTTGGGCGGCGCAGTTTCATCGGCCACGCGCTGGAGCAAATTGGTATAACTATTGTCTTCTCCTGGCCGGCAACCGTGATCGCGGCGACCGTGGTGGCCTTCCCATTGATGTATCGCACTACGCTCGGTGCCTTCGAGCAGGTCAATCCCAATCTGCTGGACGCGGCGCGCACGCTGGGAGCTTCAGAGGGAAGGGTTTTTCGAAAGGTGCTTCTGCCGCAGGCCGCGCCCGGCGTGCTGGCCGGAACGGTGCTGGCATTTGCGCGCGCAATGGGAGAATTCGGTGCGACGCTGATGCTGGCCGGAAATATTCCAGGCCGTACACAGACAATGCCCATGGCCATCTTTGCCGCGGTCGAGGACGGCGATTTGCGCGTTGCTTCTCTGTGGGTGAGCCTCATCGCCGTGCTGTCTCTGGCAATTATTCGCTTGCTCCACTGGGAGAGGAAGACGAGAAAGATGGCGCCAAATCGCCAAAGTTCTCCCGTTTTACCTACACCCGTTCTGCATTCACTGGTTATCCCCGGCAAGAGAGAGGCGGCTCCTTCCGGTAGGCTTGAAGTCAGTATTGAAAAAGCGCTGGAGAATTTTGATCTGCATGTTGAGTTGAGCGCGGGCTTAGGGGCAGTGGGATTGCTGGGAGCCTCCGGCGCGGGAAAATCCTTGACACTGCGCATGATTGCCGGCATTGTTGCCCCTGGCCGCGGGCGCGTTGTTCTCAACGGACGCGTTCTATACGACAGCGAGACAGCCTATAACATTCCGGCTGCACGCCGCAAGATTGGCGTAGTGTTTCAGGACTATGCTCTGTTCCCACGCATGACTGTCGCGGAGAATGTGGGCTTTGGTCTATACGCGCTTTCAAAGCTGGAGCAGTGCAGTCGTATTCAACGGCAGCTTGAACGAATGGATATTGCTGAACTCGCTGATCGCTACCCGGCAGAGATTTCCGGGGGGCAGCGGCAGCGCGTGGCCATTGCGCGGTGCATGGCGATTGAGCCGGACGCATTGCTCCTTGATGAACCGTTCGCGGCGCTCGATCCGCATTTGCGACGGCAGATGGAAGAGCAGCTTCGCGAGACGCTGGCCGACTACAATGGTGCTGTAATTTTTGTAACTCATGATATGGAGGAGGCGTTTCGCTTCTGCACCGATCTGCTGGTCCTGGACAGCGGCAAAGTGATTGCGAGCGGACCGAAACACCAGCTCTTCGAGCGGCCGCGGAGTGTAGCCGCAGCGCGTTTGACCGGCTGTAAAAATATCGCTGCTGCTCGCCGCATTGGTGCGGATCGAATCGCGGTGGATGCCTGGAAGTGCGAATTGCAAACAGCAGAGACGACTCCCGATGGACTGACGCATGTTGGCATCCGCTCGCATCAGATCACCGTTCAAGCATCCCCCGGCGAAGAAAACTCGTTTCCTTGCTGGTTGGCCGATACCAGCGAAGCACCGCACGAGATGACGCTCTATTTGCACCTTCATCGAGCGCCGAGCGCAGGCGAGCCGGCACATATTCAAGCGGATATTCCCAAAGAAAACTGGCGCGCGTTGAATGGGCAACCGCAGCCCTGGCGAGTCAAACTCGACCCTGCGCGCCTGTTTTTGCTGGAGTGAATCGAAGAATTCGATTGTTGTGCCGAATCTGTGCCAGTAATCTACACTGGACAACAAGAACTGATTTCGTTATAAACCCGCTAGCGCCGATGCTTCATCGCTAGCATCCTATCCCACTCGACACGCTCGAACCAGAACAGTTCGTCGCAATTTTCCGAATCACAATTTCAATCTCAAGGAGACCGAAGTCCCGATGATCGCGAATCCCCCAAAGGACATGCCCCGGATCACCCCGCATCTTTTCTACAATGACGTAGCAGCAGCGATGGACTGGCTGGTCAAGGCCTTTGACTTCGAAGTGCGCCTCAGAATGACCGATAAACAAGGGCTGGTGGTGCATGGAGAACTAGAGGTGGCGGATAGCCTGGTAATGCTGGGCCTCGCAGGCGAGAACGAGGCATGGGAGAGTCCATTGAAGCATGATGGCCAGGTTAGTCACAGGCTCTATATCTTTATAGACAACCTGGACGCCCACTACGAACGCGCAGTTGCCAATGGAGCCAAGATTATCCGTCCACCTGCTGATCAATTCTGGGGCGACCGTGTCTACGAATGCATAGACCTGGAAGGGCATCGCTGGAAATTCGCTCAGCATTTATGGGATGTCGATAACAGGAATCTGAAGCGCCCAGAGGAAGTCTGACCCGCCAGGACAATTCATCCTGGCGGCACTCCGCAAATTGCATAAGTCAGCTTATTGCGGTTGAGTGCGTTTCCCTGCCAATACCGGACTGTTCGCGGCATCTGAGCTGCTCTATGACCAGGGCAGCCCAGGTGCTCGCGTAGTCGTCTCGCGCTATTGTCAAATTGCCTACGAGGTTTCCCTCGGTGGGAATCCCGATGACCGCGATGTCCTCATTGATGTTGCCTGATGCGCTGACCACGAAGTGCGAATCTTCTGTCATATCGATTGCTCCCGGAGTATACGCATGGGAATCTCCATTAGCAGGCATGTTCTCATAGGCCCTGATCATTCCACGGCGGCATAGATTGCGATAGAGCGGCGTCGCATCTCTCCGGACATCCACAGAAGGATACCGGGCGTCCACCAGGATTTCCGCCGCGGCGGTTGCGCCAGAAAATTCATCACACTGGAAATTGAAGCAGCCATTGGCTTCGTCCATCGAGACAACAGGATTGCGCGCTACCGAGAAGTCGAGGATGCCTGCCTTACAAAGGGCCAGCAGTTTTTCGATGTTAATGATCGGAGGTCCAAAGACAACCCGCTTAAAACGTGGAAACCAATACTCGATGAGCTTCTTGTGGGACTCAGGATTTAGTCCGCCGAATTGGAGGAATGAGCCTAATACCTTTCTGAATTCGTACCAGATATCGATGGCAGATTTGATGCCAGAACCTGCCTGTCCAAGCCGGGCGCGGTCGATCTCCTGTTTCATATATTGCGCAACGAAGGATGAAAACTGCGCGCCGTCAGCAAAGTTGTGTCCGTCGATCGGATCAAGAACTGAACGATAGTCGAAACGATCGATGTCTGGATGCGCGAGCATGTAAGACTCAATAACTCGATGCACTTCCGCAGCATCATTCCCGCAACGCTCCAACTGCCTTTTGAAGGTGCTGTTTCTAATAACGGAGTAGTACTGAAGCTCCATCTCTGACTCGAAGAGAGGCCACAAGTCGCTTTCCAGATCGAGCTTTCGTTGCGCTGCGCGCTGCCACAACTCGGCCAATGCGCGGTCGTTAAGAAACCGAAGAGGGCGTTCGGACTGGGGAAGGTCAGACGCTTTGGGCGTCATCGGAAGGCCGGTGCGGCTGAATGGAAGAATCGTTTGCGGCTCCTGGCCGCTCGCGTGATAGGCGAGCGCCTGCTGCGCGGCTCTCTGAAAACGCCCCCCGCGCCCTTCGGTGAGTTCGAGAACTGCGTCGATGAACGTAAGCCCAATACCTTTCATTGCTACCCTGGAACCAGAAGGGATTGGGCGCATGGTGTCTGCTACCGGGTAGACAAAAGGGATGAAGCTTGTGCAAGCGTGCCGGATCGCGAAGTCATGATATTGGTTCTCGTCCGGTCCTGGAATAAGTTGTGAATGCCCGGTGGAGAGCATGATCTTGTCGGCCAATATCTCCTCAGTCTGACCGCTGTTCGCAACAAACTCCAATTGGTAGCACGCCTGCAGCGGTCGAAGATCTACTACGTCACCAACATGACACGATAAGGCCACTTCATTTGGAAGGTGATTGCAGAGGCGGTGAAATCCTTCCATGAGATAGCGCCCTACGACAGCCCTGGACAGGTATTCATCTCCGGTCAGCGGTGTTAGCGCCTTGAATTTCTGCTGATACCAACTGAGAAAGCTGGGGCCGCGTCCACCGACGGGAGGTGGGTTCTCAGCAGTCCATAAGTCGATTTCGCCGACGCTGATATTGACCAGAATATATTCGGGCTGCTCAGGGTCGTAGATCGGGCTAACGCCGAATTTTTCGGACCGGTTAAAGACATGTATATGAAGAGGACGGTCCAGCGGGCGCGAATTGAACTCAGCCAGCAGCCTTTCCAGGCAATAGAAGCCTTTCGGTCCCATGCCGATAATGGCGACGGTATGTGCGCGGGGAGTCTCTTCTGATGGCGTTCTTAAATCCACTTCGTCATTCCTAATCACGGTCCTGCAATGTTACCATCCACGAAGAGAGACGCCAAGTGAACTGGACGGCGGTGAGATTCTTTCATGCCCGATGAACTGGAGCACTAATTTTGACCATCGACCAGAATGATTTTCCTCCAAACCAGCCATCACAAGCTCTCGACGGTGGCTTCAGGACGTTTAGCCGCCTTCCGCATTTAGCGCAGATTGACGGTGAAGAGATCGGGCTGGCCTTTCTGGGCATTCCTTTCGACAGCCTTGTAACATACCGGCCCGGCGCGCGCTTCGGGCCGAATGCAATTCGTCAAGCCTCTGGACTTTGCCGCAATTACAGCCAGCAGATGGAAGTGGGCATCTTTGAGCGGTTGCGCGCATTCGACGCCGGCGACCTGAATGTAAACTCGTTTGAATATGTAGAAGCGTTTAATCAGATTGAAGAGGGTGTGAGCCAGTTACAACACCGTGGGGCCTCGGTGGTGTCACTGGGTGGAGATCATTCCATCCTTCTGCCCATTTTGCGCGCAACAAGCAAGAAGCATCCGAATCTCACGCTCATTCAATTCGATGCGCATTCTGATACATCCGATGCGGGGCCATCAGGACAGAGGTATCACCACGGCACTATCGTGAGAAGGGCGATTGAAGAAGGCCTGGTGGAGGGACAGCGCGTATTTCAGATTGGAATTCGTGGTTTCATCGAAAGCGCCAGTTACAACGACTTCTCGAAGCAAGCCGGGATTCATGTTCTCGATATGCAGGGAGTTCATAGCCCCAGCGTGCGTGATATTTTTCTGCAGTCACTTCGCGACATTGCCTGCGCCGGCCCCTGTTATCTCACTTTTGACATCGATGGTGTCGATCCGGCTTTCGCGCCAGGGACGGGTACGCCGATAGTTGGCGGGCTGACGAGCTTTGAAGCACTGGACGTGATGCGCTCCTTGCGAGGACTCCAGTTTGTCGGCGGCGATGTGGTCGAGATCGCTCCCGCCTACGACCACTCGGAGATTACCGCATTACTCGGAGCCGCGATAGCTCTTGAAATTGGCGCGCTCATTGCGCTAGCACCTCAGTAAGTGCCGATTCATATCCAAGGATATCGTCTGTTGTCGTAAATCCATACCTCTGCGCACAACGGGTCTCGGCTAAGTCTCGTCCGGTCAGTCTCGATCCAATCAGATACTCTTTGCCCATCTTTTTCTGGCACCAGCTGAGGACGGTGTCGATATGAGGAGTGGACACGCCGGCAATCCCCGCGATGCTGCGAACAACAACCAGCCCAAACGGAACATCTTCCGTAAGAAACCGGTGATTGAAGTCGGGGAGATATTTACCGTCTTCAGTCTGGATCATGGGATGCCTGATGTCCGCATACCCGGAATTGGTTCTCAGCGCAGTCCACAGATTTGTTTTGTCCTTGATGTCATTTCCGTAACAGCATAGATCCCAGTCGTACATCGGGATAACCTGGGATAGGTCCGTTTGAGGGTATTGTTCCATCAGGCGTTTGCTGGTCTCAACAACCTCTTCGCTGATCTTACCTAGCAGGTCCGCGGTTGCTTCGTCTATCTCGTGGTAAAACAATGGAGGTTGCTCCAACGCCTGGCCATCCCAGTCTTTCCAGCGTCCGTACATGATCGGCGGATGGCTATAGGCGTTCGGCGATCGCAGCGTGATGCCAAGCAGATGGCCTGAAATGACAAGTTTTGGTGTCTCTCCCAGAAGGCGCTGCAAGGTTGCCAAGGGGTTCCTGACTCGCGCCCGCAATGGATCACCTTGCACGGCGCCGACCAGCCTATCCTTGGTTCCACATATCTGCACAATCCTGCCAAATTCGATAATTCGGCATACCCAGGGCAGCGAGTCAAAATTCATCAGGATGCAGTTATCTATTTTTCGGCCAAGCACTTTCCTCACTTCAAATTCAAAGCCGCTCTGACCAGGCAGGCCAATGATTACGCATCCATCCTCAATATAAGGTTCCAGAGCGGTGAGGTACTGCCAGTGCAGGAAAGCGGGAACCGCAAAGAGGATGATGTCACAGCCGCGCGCTGCTTCCGCCGGATTGTTGGTGACCAAAACAGAATTGCCGATAAGGGTATCCTGAGCACGGCCGCCGTCGCGGGAAATAATTTTGACGGGCGCGGTATCTAACAACTGCTGCCACTGATGCGCTTTGACGGCGCTCAGGGTCAGTGTATGGACTTCAACGTCCGGTTTTGCAGAAATGACTCCGGCAAGGACATGGGCACTGCTTCCTGCGCCGCAGATGAGCACTCGAATGGGATCTGTCATCAGTCGTTGGGGACCCGCCTCGTCTGATTTTCCTCACAAGCCTCAAGAGCACGAATGCCTAAATTCATCCGCAATCTAGCCCGCGAAGAGGTTCGTCATAGTGGTCGAGGATGAATATAGCACAACTTTGGTTGACCGGGATTTATTTCGGCGTAATTACTGCAAGTGAACGGCCCGCCTGAATCGAAATTCCAGGAGAGAAAGGGGACGCTCGACAATTCAGCGAGGCGGCCTGCCAGTCGCCTGAATAGCTTGTTTCACTTAATCCGATTTCCTCGTCCGAGGGCCACCTAATCCGCTTCAATATTCCTGTGGATAATTTCCTTGCACGCCAGAAAATGATATGTTACGGTTTGTTCGTGCTTCTTTTGGCTTCCCTTGAAACTTCCCCAGCGCGCCAAAAGCTCCATCGATGAGATGAGAAATCAATTCGTTGCAGGCTAAGTGGCGCCCGTTCAGGGTTCAGGGATATTTGTGCGTGCAAGGATGGCAGTGGCCGCTTCGGCCCGGAGTTCCGACCATCCCAACGATCTGTCATGTATCGACCCGAGGATGTTCCTGTGGGAGGAGCCACCTTGGGCCGTCGTTTGGAAATCTGAAATCAGATTGCATGCGTCACGGCGTGGAAGTTTTGCATGGACTTCCCTTGTGATCGCTGTGCCAGCTACCCGTGTGCCGGGTTGTGCGAAGGAAAGGTTCATGAAACAGATACATATCACTCGCAGTAACAACGTTGTGACCTTTGAAACTGTCAGTGTCGATAACACTGAAACGGTGTTCTTCACGAACGATGACTCGCAAGCAGCTCATTGGCCGACGATCACCTCAAATCAACTCGGCCCCGCGCCCTCACCAAACTCAAGCCAGTGTTCTGTTCCGACGGATGCCGGTCCATATCAGTACGGCTGCAAAATCGCCGGCCATGAGAATGAATCCGGGACCATTAACGTGTTTTTGCAACTTGCGGCTGGAACGACAACCCTGCCACAGGTCACTGTCAACTCCTCGATCACGCCTGTGCAAGTAGTTGTAGGCGGGCTTCCGCCGTATCAAATCAGCGGTCAGATATTTCAGGTTGTCGATAGCCGCGGCAACATCATCCAGCAAGGGTCGAACAGCATCGGTCCGGGTATGAGCCTGACGCCTGGCGACAGCGGAATCTGGGCAAATGGCACACCGACAGTGGTGGGAACTTACAACTTTACGTTCACGGTAAACGATTCAGCCGGACGGAACCTGCAGCAGGTTCAGTATTCGATGAGTGTCGTATCTGCGTGATGGACGTGAACGATCATGATTGGTCGGTGAGGAGATACCTGTGAGAAAAGTGGAGAGAAGAGTGATGAATAACGGTAATCTGATTTTTGTGTTCAGTTGCCTGAGGTCGAAAACTTCATTTGCGGACGCTTCGGTTCAGTCCGGCGGACAGCGCGCAAATGGAGAAAAAGCCGGATTGGCTTTCACTATGGCGGTTGCGGTAATGCTTGGGTTCTCGTTTCTGACCGCTCCGCCAACGCGTGCGCAGAATCTGGGCAGTCCAGCCTTCGCAAATCCCAGCGAAATCCGCGATCATCCCGCAGAAAAAAAGCTGCGCGGAGTAATTGAGCTGACCAGCGGACAGTACCAGATACCAAACGTGGGCGTGGAGCCGATTCGTCAGTTCCGGGGTTGGGACCCGACCTTGCCGAAGCCGAATTTCAGCACCACGATTGCACCCGGGCCGACCCTGCGGGCTCATATTGGCGACCTGATTGAGATTTCGTTCCTGAACATGGTCGACGACAGCATATTCCCATATTCCTTCGATACCAACAGCCCTCCAGGGTTTTCCGGCTTTGGCTGTGATAAGGTTGACCAGTCTGTCACTAATCCCAATCCCCCGCCTCAACTGGTCTCGCAGCCCTATTATCCAAGCAATGACAAATTTCCCAATTGCTTTCATGGATCGAGTACGGCCAATCTCCACTTCCACGGAACCCACACCAGTCCGGATGGGTTGGGAGATAACGTACTGATTCAGATATTGCCTCAGGTAAATCAGCCTGACTGGACGGCCACGTTTAACAAGATTTATGACTCGGGAAAGATTCCGCAGACCTGGTCTGAGATGCCTGAGGATTACAAAACCAAGCAGTTAAAAATGATCGGGGACCACGACGTGACCGCGGCGGCCGCGGCAAAAAAGAATGGCTTGCCGCCGCCAGACTCCTTGCTGAAAGCGGATTTGCAGGCAATTGCGGCCGGGCAGTGGCCGCAGTATCTGATGGGCGCGTTTCCAAACTTTTTCTTACTCCCTGACTACAACACAGGCGAGTACGGAGCGGGGCAGGCGCCTGGATTGCATTGGTACCACGCGCACAAGCATGGCTCGACCTCTCTACATAGCGTGAATGGCATGTCGGGAGCCTTCATTATTGAATCGACCGGGCCGGGCGGCTACGACCAGGTTATCCGGCAATTCTATGGCTGGGGAGATAACTACGGCGACCATGAGAAGGTTATTGTCACCCAAGAGTACGACTCCATTCCGAACGCCGAGCGCGTGGGCCCGAATGGCAAGGAACAGATGCTGGTGAATGGCGTACTATCGCCGACAATCACCATGCAGCCCGGCGAGGTCCAATTCTGGCGCATTCTGAACGCCACGGTGGGAGACACGCTCACGCCGCTCTTCCAGGCCCTGCAAGCGAAGGGCTTTACGATCAAGCAGACGGCCCAGGATGGAGTTCAGTTCAGCCCGGCAAACTATCAGAGCCAGCCGCTCATAAGTAGTTTAATTTTGTCGAGCGGGAACCGTTCTGACTTTTTGGTTCAGGCGCCTCCGACGGCGGTTGGCGTGGTTACATTCAACAGGGAAGAGGACACAACCCCAGTCTTCTTTGTGAATGTCACAGGCGCGCCTGTCAATCCGCCTAACGGCGCTTTTCCGACTACCTGGGCGGAGATGCCAAAGTATCTTCTGGATTTGCCCAAGCCTGGCCCGTACGATATTACCAATCCCGGTTCGCCGGTAAAGTTCCAGCAGTGGCCGGTGAATGATCCCATCAGCGGGTTGCCGCACTTCATGATCAATAACAAGCAATTCGAGGAGACGGGGCCGATTGTTGACCAGTGCATGCCGCTCAACGGGTTACAGGACTGGGTGCTGGAGAATTACACGCAGAGCGCTGCTCATCCTTTCCATATCCACGTCAATCCATTCCAGGTAATTGAGATTGATACCCCGACCGGCCCCAACACCTACACGAAAATTATCCCCGCGGATAACTACATCTGGTGGGATGTTATCGCCATACCGGAGGCATTTGTAGATGGGAGCGGCAACATCACTCCAGGAAAAGTTGTCATCCGGCAGAGGTATCCGGACTTCATTGGCACATTTGTCCTCCATTGTCATATCCTGCCCCACGAAGATCGCGGGATGATGCAACTGGTTCGCATTGTGCCGGCGGAGCTTTATCCGAAGGCTTGCCAAGGCAACATCCCTCACCATCACTAGAAAGATCTGGGCGGCCACAGCAACCGTGGCCGCCCCGCGCAGTGCAAAAAATATCAAGAACGGTTGACTCAAGGGTGCAATGGCCATTGCCGCTACTACAAAACGCCAGTATGGACTAGGGATCTGGACACTCGCGCTCGGATATTTTATTTCCTATACTCCTTACAGCGGGCTCAGCAAGGCGGTCACTTCCGGTCTACTCACGGGAGGGCGTTCCATTCCCGGGACTGCCATCCTCCCCGCCGCGGCAATCTCCACGGCGCTCGCAGTTCTGCTGTTCATTGCCGTCAAGGGGTGGTGGCATTATGGGCGAAAGCGCCGGGTCCTCGGGCTGAATCTGCCTTTCCCAAGGCCGCAGGCATACGTTTCAGGGATCGGTTTTGCAACCATTATTCTTACTACCACCCTCGCTTATAGCTTCAGCGGCGTCTCGATCATTCTCGCGCTTGTGTTGATGCGCTGTGGGGTATTGGCCATGTCCCCGGTGATCGACTGGGTCTTCCAGCGGCGGGTGCGCTGGTTTTCATGGGCAGGCCTCATTCTTAGCCTGTCTGCCATCCTGATCTCGCTCAGCAATGTTCAGGGATACCATCTGAGCTTTGCGGCACTGCTCAATCTGGGAGCCTATCTCGCCGGCCATACGATGCGGATTCCCAGCATGACCAGGAATGCCAAGACCGGGG
The DNA here is from genome assembly GCA_963713645.1 of uncultured Acidobacteriaceae bacterium. Lineage (GTDB taxonomy): Bacteria > Acidobacteriota > Terriglobia > Terriglobales > Acidobacteriaceae > Telmatobacter. The sequence goes on from CAVQMQ010000007.1 coordinate 141,809, forward strand.
GGCGAGAGGTTGCCTTCAATTACTTTGTCGAGGAGCAGATTGTAGCCATGCCCGCGATAGTGCTGGCGTTGGCTGCGCTCGCGGTCCTTGGCCACGGCGATCTTTCTAACCAGCTTCGCTTCGGTTTTTCTCATCTCTTCGACACATCCTTCGCGCAATTTGGCTGGGCCATTGGCCTTTGTTACGCGGCGCTGGGGATTTTTCTTTCGTTCTTATATCTGGACCGGCGTGAAAATACCTTTTGCATGCCTTTATTCGCCTGCTCCAGCCTGCTTGCGGGCATCGCAGCCAGCTACCTGCTGACGTGGTTGGCCCACGCGCCTGCGCCAAACGGAGTCCAGCTCAGTGCGGCCATCTTGCTTATCGCGGCGCTGCTGGTCATGTCCCCATTGCACCACATGCCTTTGTATATAAAGCAACTCAGAGAGGCGATTGCGGAAAACCGGCTGAAAATAGTTACATTAGTCAGTTCAGAAGCGGGAGCTGTTGCCAATATCAGCCAACCGGTTGCGGCCAGCTTTATCACGATCAATTTCAATCCTGTCCGCGAGGTTGTTCGCAAACGGAACCCGAATGTACAATAGTCTTAAGGGAGTTAGTCCCCGTTATAACACGGCGATAAAACTAAAAAACAGGCGCATCTGCTTGATTGAAACCCCACTCCACTTCATCATCGAGAGGGCGGATCATGCCAGTATGACGGCAACCCTGGAGAGTCTAAGGTGACAACGGGTTTGATCGTCTGCGTTATCGACGACGACATGATTGCGGCAGTCAGCAGCGGGAAAAAGATCGGGCGCGCGTTCTCGGACCTTTTCGTGGTTCGCTCTCTGCGCCGTTTGTATCCTGACGTGAAACTGGTTGCCGCCGTGGAGCGGGAAAGCCGAACCATCGACGAGTTGGTGCGTCTTAAGCCGGGCATTGTTTTCAATCTCGCTTTTTCCGCGCTCCCGTCGGAAGCGGCCTTTGTTGGGGCGTTGGAGATACTTGGAATTCCGTACACGGGTTCCGGTCCCTTGGGCATAGCGCTGGCGAACGACAAAGTCCGTTCACGCCGTCTCATGGCCTCAGCCGGTATTCGTGTGCCGCAGTTCGTCGAGCTTCCGCCAACTCGCCGTCCGGCAAAGATTGATTTCCCTCCGCCTTACTTCATCAAGCCTGCAACATCAGGAAATTCCGTAGGTATCCATGCGGGCAGCCTCGCTAGTTCTTATCCGCGAGCGTTAAAACAAGCGGATCGAATCTGGCGGGAGTTGGAGGAGCGCGCCGTCTGCGACGAATTCATCGCAGGCCGTGAATTTCATGTTGGTTTGATCGAACGGAAACGCGGGGATTTCAAAACCGCGGGGATCGTCGAGCTGCATTTCGCGAGAACAGAGCCGGGCAGAGGGTTCTCAACACAGATGAAAATCGTCAAGGGCAAGGACCGGCGTACCTATAAAGTCCGTCATCGCAAGGCTACGCTTCCGCGCCGAAAATTGGCAGAGATGTCTGAGATCGCTGCGATGGCCGCCAATCTTCTGCAACTAAGGGGCTATGCAAAAGTTGATTTGCGGATGGATCAGGAAGGATGCATCACTGTCATTGAGGCGAATGCGAATCCAGCATTGTGGAATGGCGAAATCTGGCGCCGGCCCAGCTTTGAAACAAACCTTAAGTGGGTCATGGAAGCAGCGCTGCGCAAGGCACGCGAATAAATGCCGGAGGGTTGATGATCTCTAAAGCAAGTGGTTGTTTACGGTAGGTTACGTCCTATTTGTTGCTCGTCTTTTTGACAGGATTTCTTTTCGCGGCACTGAGCAATTCTGTGTTTTGTGCATTCTCGGCATTGTGAAGATGTTCCTCCATCAAACGTCGCGCCTCGCTAGAATCTCGCGAACGGATGGCGCGGAATATCTCACGATGCATCTCGGCCATGCCGCGCAGGTAGTTTGCGTGCGCCACGGTTTTGCGCCGTTTTTCATACATCGCCGAAGTCAGGGTCTCAATGAGGGCAGCAAGAATTGGATTGCCGGAGGCCTGCGCGATGATGCGGTGAAACTGCACATCATGGATCAGGAACTCCGCAGGATTGTTCGCGATGGCGAACATTTCCGCAACCTCTTCGGCTAGCGCCGCATAGTGCTCCTCTTTTCCGCGTTCGGCGGCCAGGGCGGCGAGGCTGCTTTCAATAATCTGGCGCGCCTCGAACATCTGCCAGAACTGAAAGCCGTAGAGGGCTCCCATCAAGCCCAGAGACGCCTTGCTGAATTCGGCAGGACCGTCCTCAATGAAGGTTCCGACTCCGTGCTTGACCTTCATAACTCCCATTGCAGCCAGGTAGCCGATGCCTGTGCGGAGGCTGGCGCGGCTGATCTTGAGGGTATGCGCCAAATCGCGCTCGGGGGGAATTTTGTCACCAGGGCGCAGGAGGCCTTTCTCAAGAAGCAGGCGTATGTGGTTGACCACTTTCCTGGTTCTGTCAATCTCCGGAACGATCTCCGTCCGCCTAGCCATACGTTACTTTTCTCCAATCATTATGCATAGAAATTGCACTATAGCAGATATGATGGATGGGTTGGCAATACAATTATTCCACGGAATGGTAGCCAGTGCCAACGGTCGTGGTGTATGCTTGTGGTCAGACCTCAATCTCGAGCATCTAGACCCGCTGGCGAAGCAAGAAAAGCAGGTTGGGAGTGTGGCAGCAGAGGCGGTACCTTGCCGCGAAGGAGAGGGAGCAGGTCCGCCAGCGTATGCTTGGATCGAATGGGGCGTGGCTGCTTGAATCAATGAAGTACAGATTTCTCTTTGAGAACCAGGAGTGAACGACCGATGAGTCACGGTTTGAGTATCCGCACGGATGCGGAGTTGGATTTTCTATCGCTGGGGGCGCTGGTTCACAGGCTCGATCCGGGAATCATCCCATTCCGTAAGGCGACAGAGTGCCAGATTCACGTCAGCGGCGGCGAGTTTAATGTAGCCGCCAATCTTGCTGATTGTTTCCGGCTGAAGACTGCCGTTGCCTCGGCAATGTCCGACTATCCAATCGGCGATTTGATTGCCGAGCGTGTTCGCGCGATGGGCGTGAAGCCGTACTACAAGCATTTCAAGCATGACGGGGTCACAGGGCCGAATATGGCAGCGGTCTACAGCGACCGCGGACACGGCGTTCGCCCGCCGGTAGTTTTTTACAACCGGTCCAATGAAGCGGCAGCGCAACTCAAGCCAGGAGATTTTGACTGGGCTGCGATTTTCTCCAAAGGCGTACGCTGGGTTCACTCCGGCGGCATCTTTGCGGCCCTTTCTCCGACCACAGCTCCTCTGGTCGCTGAGATGATGAAGGCTGCCAAAGCAGCTGGAGCAGTTACATCCTTCGATCTGAATTTCCGTGAGAAGCTATGGAAGATTCATGGCGGAAACGAGCGCGCGGTTGAGACGATTGCCACGATTGTTGAGAACGTTGATGTGCTGGTAGGCAACGAAGAGGATATGCAGAAGGGGCTGGGAATCCCGGGGCCTGAGGTTGCGGCTAAATCTAAGCTTGATCCCAGTGTATTCTTTGGCATGATCGATAACGTTGTGAAGAAACATCCTAAAGTGAAAGCTGTGGCGACCACACTGCGCGAAGTCCACTCGACGAACCGTCATAGCTGGAGCGCGGTTGCCTGGATTGGCGGCAAGACCTTCACCGCTCCAACGGCAGAGTTGGAAGTGGTGGATCGCGTCGGCGGCGGGGATGGATTTGCGGCCGGATTCATTTATGGCCTGCTGACCGGCGAAGCGCCTGAACAGGCGATCAAACTGGGATGGGCGCACGGTGCGTTGCTCACCACATACCCAGGCGATACAACCATGGCGACAGTGGAAGAGGTGCGCGCCTTTGCCAAAGGCGGATCGGCACGGATTCAGCGGTAAAATCTTCAACAGCAACCCAGGAGCGGAAATGCCGGAAGCAGTATGTGATATTGGTTTGATTGGCCTGGCAGTGATGGGGCAGAATCTGGTTCTGAACATGAACGACCACGGCTTCAAGGTCGCGGTCTTCAACCGCACCACGTCGAAAGTGGACGAGTTTCTGGCCCATGAGGCTGCGGGGACCGAGGTGGTCGGCTCGCACTCGCTGGCCGAGCTGGCCAGCCTGCTCAAGCGCCCGCGCCGCGTCATGCTGATGGTCAAGGCCGGCGCCACTGTGGACCAGGTGATCGACGAGGTGCTGCCCTATCTCGAAGCCGGCGACATAGTTATCGACGGCGGTAACTCGCTGTTTACCGACTCCAACCGCCGCACCAAGGACTTAGCCGCGAAAGGTATCTTATTTATCGGCACCGGCGTCTCCGGCGGCGAAGAGGGCGCGCGCCGCGGCCCTTCGATCATGCCTGGAGGCAACCCCGCCGCGTGGCCGCATGTGAAAGATATCTTTCAATCTATCGCGGCAAAGGTCGAAGACGGAACTCCGTGCTGCGACTGGGTAGGCGAGAACGGCGCCGGTCACTATGTCAAGATGGTGCACAACGGCATCGAGTACGGCGACATGCAGTTGATCTGCGAGGCCTATGATTTACTGCAGCGCGGCCTGGGAGTTACCGCCGACGAGTTATCCCAGATATTTACTAACTGGAATCAAGGCGAGCTGGATAGTTATCTCATCGAGATATCCAGCCATATCTTCGCCAAGAAGGACGAAGACGGCCAGCCATTAGTCGATAAGATACTGGATACAGCCGGACAGAAAGGCACCGGTAAGTGGACGGTGATCAGCGCGCTCGATACCGGCCAACCGGTAACTCTGATCGGCGAGTCGGTCTTTGCGCGCTGCTTGTCGGCTCTCAAGGATGAGCGCGTCGAAGCAGCCAAAGTGCTGGTCGGGCCAACGGCGGCGAAAGTAACAACCAGCCGCGAAGAATATATTGAAGACGTGCGCCGCGCCCTCTATTGCTCGAAGATTGTGAGTTACACGCAGGGTTACATGCTGCTCAAGGCCGCGGCCAAGGAGAATGGCTGGAACCTCAATATGGGCGGCATCGCGCTGATGTGGCGCGGTGGCTGCATTATCCGCTCGCGCTTCCTGGGTAAGATCAAAGAGGCTTTTGACAAGAATCCGCACCTGGAGAACCTATTACTCGATAGCTTCTTTTATGGCGCGGTGAATCAGTATCAGGCCTCATGGCGCAAGGGTCTGGCCCATGCTATCGAGTTAGGCGTGCCCACGCCGGCATTTTCAACGGCGCTGGCCTTCTTTGACGGCTACCGCACCGGCAGGCTGCCGGCTAACTTGCTGCAGGCCCAGCGCGATTACTTCGGCGCACATACTTATGAGCGCATCGACCAGCCCCGCGGCCAGTTCTTCCACACCAACTGGACCGGACATGGCGGACGGGTGTCGTCGACGACCTATAACGCGTAGGGAATTGCATTTCAACCGCCCGGAGCTTGCAACAATGAGCATTCTCGACCGTTTCCGCCTGGATGGAAAGATCGCGCTGGTAACTGGTGCGGCGAGCGGTCTGGGCGCGGCAATTGCGGTTGCATTGGCAGAGGCTGGCGCGACGGTTGCCTGTCATGGGAACCGTCGGCCAGCCGATCAGACCTGTGCGCGCATCCATGAGCTGGGACGTGAAGCTGAAAGTTTTACCGCCGACCTGAGCGACCCAGATGGCGCGAACCGGCTTTTCGAGGCTGTCACTGCGGGGATGGGCGCTCCGCAGGTTCTGGTGAATAATGCGGGAACTATTCACAGAGAGGCCGCAGAGGAGCATAACTTCGATAGTTGGATGCAGGTGCTGCAGGTAAATCTGAACAGTGTTTTTCAACTTAGTCAGTTGGCCGGGCACGAGATGTTGCGGCGGGAGCAGGGAAAGATTATCAACATTGCTTCGTTGCTCTCCTTTCAAGGCGGCATTCGCGTTCCATCTTATGCGGCATCGAAAGGTGGAGTAGCGCAGCTGACCAAGGCGCTGGCCAATGAATGGGCAGGGCGCAATGTGCAGGTGAATGCTATTGCGCCGGGCTACTTCCGCACTGAAAATACCTCAGCACTTCAGAAAGATGAGATGCGCAACCGGCAAATTTTGGAGAGAATTCCGGCAGGCCGCTGGGGAGATCCGGACGATCTGACCGGCGCAGCCGTATTTCTCGCATCGTCGGCCAGCGATTATGTGAATGGCGAGATTTTAGTTGTGGATGGCGGCTGGATGGCTCGATAGCATCGAGTTGAGCCGGGTGCTACTCTTTCACCTTGGCCACCATCGCGCTGTAAAGCGTGCCGGGTGGTATCAGTAATTGATGCGGTACGCCCGCAGGCACAATGACTACATCCCCGACTGTAATGGCCTGTGACTTGCCGTTCTGGATACCGGAACCCTTGGTCTCTCCGTCGCTCCCCTGCTTGGCATCGACTACAGTTCCACCGGTGATCAGCGTGGCAGAACCCTGCTCGACGATCATCAAGTCATCGTAGTGAGCGTGAATCTCAGCACCGCCGCTTGAGGTGCGTACAGAGAGCTTAAGGGCAAGATTGCCAGAGCTGGCTAGTGTCGATCCGCTGCTGCCAGTGGCTTTGGCCTGTGGAGCTAACTCCGCCAGTTGTGCCTGGATATCATGCGCGGGGATAATTATCGCCTTGTCTCCGCTCAGGACTGCCGCAGGTGCAGCCAGCGCCAGCAAGGCAACCATTGCGCTCACTCTGTTCATCGCAAACTCCCTTTCTTCAGCGCAGGCTCTCAACCGGGGCCGGGTCCATATCTGAGTAGTCCTGATTCTCGCCACCCATGCCCCAACAGAAGCTGTACGCGCGAGTGCCGACTCCGGCATGAATCGACCATCCGGGAGAGATCACTACTCCGCGGTTGGCCATTACGATGTGACGCGTCTCTTCAGGTGGACCCATCAGATGGAAGATACGCGCATTCTCTGCAACATTGAAGTACATGTAAACCTCGGAGCGGCGCATGTGGGTGTGTGGGGGCATCGTATTCCACGCGCTTCCCTCGTGCAGGTGAGTTACGCCCATTACCAGTTGGCAGCTTTTTGCGCCCCCCAGATGAATATATTTGCAAATTGTTCGAAGATTGCAGGTTTCAGCACTTCCCAACTCTGTGGGACTGGCCTCTTCCTTGCTGACAAGTGTGACGGGGTAGATGGCGTGTGCCGGATAACTCAACAGATAGAAGATCGCAGGAGCGGAGTTATCAACGGATTCGAAAGTTATTTCCGGATTGCCGCGACCGATATAGAGCACATCCAGATTTGCGAGTTCATAGCTACTCTCGCCAACGCGAACGGTACCGCTGCCGCCGATGTTCAGCACGCCAAGCTCGCGGCGCTCGGTGAAGTATGACGCCCGCAGCTCCGGGTATGTTGGGAGCGCGATCGGAGCATCCAACGGGGCGGCCATGCCAATGACCGCGCGATCAAGATCCGCATAGCGCAGATGGATGCTGCCCGGCTCATGAAGAGCCTCTAGCAGGAATGTCTCGCGAATCTCGGCTGTTGTCATGCGCGGGAACCGCACCGAGTCAGCCATCTGGACGATCTTCATTGTTCCTCCGGAACTCGTATGGTTATTTTACTTCTGGAGGAGGCGCCAACGGATTCCAGTTGTCGCTGCCGCGCAGAAAGACGGAAGCGCTATACTTTGCGGCTTCTTCCGCCGTGAGGAAATGTGTGTGCGGATCGCGCTGCTCGTGCTGTGCTCCGGGGCCTGTGGAGTTGTATTCGGCGTAGAAGACTGTCTCAATGGAATGGGTCTCACCGGGATGCCACTCGCGCCAGCCGGCTGGCTCAATATGTGCGCCCATCTCGGTGTTGAGAAAGACCACTGACGCGTAAGGACGCCACGGACGTCCCAGATAGACTTTGCCGATCAGGCCATCGTCGGCCACGAGCTTGCAGTGATTGAGAACGAACCCTGAATCCTCGTCGGGGTAGTGCTTGGACTGCGCTGTAATGAATCCGCCTTCGTGCGCCGTGCTGTGAATTTCGCAATGATCAAAGACTGCCTTACCATCGCCAAAAATGAAATCTACATTGCCCGCGATGTAACAGTCAGAAAAATACTGGCGCGCAGGAATGCAATTTGGTCCATCGGGGGTGCAGTTATGGCTGCCAGCGTAAAGGGTGTCCTGATTGCCTAGCAGGCGCACATTATGGAAGACAGCGCGGTCGCCTTTGACCAGAAGAGCCAGAGCCTGTGAACCAGCCGGAAGCTGCGGATGAGTGGCATTGAAGTCATTCTGAAACGTAATGTTCTCTGCGAAGAAGTTATCCGCAGTTACATTTACCGTGGCAGAGTGAAGCGTGCCGCCATTAGCGCCTGAGCTGCGATCATTGATGACGACGGTTTTGCTGGCATCCGGATTGGCGCTGCGCAGGCGGATGTTGGGCTTGTCTATGGTCAGCACTTCGCGGTAAGTTCCCGGAGCAACAAGAACCAAAGCTCCAGTTGCCGGCGCAACATCCAGCGCGCGCTGAATGGAATAAAAATCGCCTGTGCCATCGGCTGCGACATAGAGTGTTTCATCCTCGGGTGGAACCGTGCCGGCCATCTCTGGAGCAGAAGGAAGGGCAGGGAAGGGAACGAAGCGCGCCTCGCAGGCCAACGGCGCGCCGGCCGAGGAGTCAGGCGTCTGCGCGACGGTAACATCTTCACCGCTCGGTTGCAGATTGCCGCTACGGCCTCCGATTGTGATGTCCGCATCTTTGGCGACCCAGGTTGAATGCTGCTGATCATCAGCGTAGACGTTGTCTAGCTCCAATCCCAGCTTATGCTGTGCGTCAAGCCCGAGAAATGTATAGTTGCCCGCGGTCAAGATGTGAATGTTTTCCAGACGAATATCCTTGTATACAGGCAGCTGGTTCCCGCCGAAAGTTGTATAGAGCGGCGTGAATACAAGAGGGTTTTTGGTATCGCGAATGCAGACATTGCGATAGATCAGATCATGCACGAGTCCGCCGCGGCTGCGATCCGATTTGATGCGAATGCCGTTATCAGCGCCGTCGATGGTCAGATCATCGACCAGCATGTGATCGACACCGCCGTTGGTTCCGCTGCCGATGGACATGCCGTGACCGGTGTAGAAATGGTTGTGCAGGATCGAGATGTTCGAAGACGGTCCGGCCTTGCTGGACTTAACCGCAACATCGTCGTCTCCGGTGTGAATTGAGCTATACGCGATGGTGACATTGCGCGAGGAGCCAGGATCAATGCCGTCGGTATTGCGGGCGGTCTTCGGGGTCATAATCTTCACGCCCCATGCGGTGAATCCATCCGTTTCATTGACTCCGACATGAAAGCCCGGAGAGTTGCGCAGCGTGATCTTGTAGAGCGTAAACCGATTGGCATGGCGCAAGACAATAAGCCAGGGAACACTCTGCTGCTTGTCGGTGATCTTTGCTTGATGGGCGAGGTCCCACCAGCTTACGTCCTGCCCGAGCAGCTTTGCTCCGCCACGGCCATCAATGGAGCCATCACCCATGATGCCGCTGTCCTCGCTGCCGTCGCCGGTGATGATCGGCTTGCAGCCGTGGCCTTTTTCTGAGACGATGCCGCAGCTCCCCGGCGTGAGATCGAAGACTCGTGGATCGCGTGAAGCTACCAGCGTGGTATTTGCACCGATCACCAGAGTGACACCGGAGCGCAGCGAGAGCGGACCGGTCAGGAATACAGTTTGCTTGCCTTTGGCGCGCAACACGACGGCTTTCCCGGCAGCGCAGGTGTCCATCGCCTGTTGAATGCGCGCAGTATCCAGTTTTTGCTCATCCTTGGGAGCGATAGCACCCTGGTTGGCCACAATAGAGGCATCGAGCATTACGCAGGCGGGCGGGATCTTCGGCTCGGTTACGGTGCGGGTATCTTGTGCGTGGAGAGTTGAAGCGGCGAACAGAATAAGAAGGGAAAAAGACGACGAGAAAGGGAGTGAACGCATCGTGGATCCAATCATCGGAAGATGGCGCCTGTCGTAACGGGCAGTGCGTCGTAGAGGACTGACCTCATTTAGTATCTACTTTACAGGAGAGCGACTGCATGCCGTCAAGAAGGTCAAGTGGGATGCGTCGGTTTAATTCCACGTATATGCGGATTTACCTGATTTTATGAAAGTATATGCGTCTTTTTTGCGAGTTGCGCGCGAGTTTTATTCTCTCGTCTCTCAGAGCGAAAGTGAGATTTATGGTCTGACCACTTAAGCGATAGAATCGTTTAGACGACTTTTGCATGAATTTACTTTGAAGAGGGAATGAACCATGAAGCAGGTTTCGCGCGCCGTTATTTGTGGAATTGTGGCTACCGGTTGCATCAGCTACGCACAACGCCCGAAAGTGGACAATTCGCGTCCAATAGGACAGGTGAAGATTGCGCTGATAGGCGATTCCACCCAGACGGAGATTGCCGGCTACGGGCTTGGTTTCTGCGCCAATTTGACCGACCGTGTGACCTGCATCAACGACGCCAAGGGCGGAGCGAGCACCAAGACCTACCGGCAGGATGGACTCTGGGATAAAGCGCTGGCCGATAAGCCGGACTATATGCTGATTCAGTTCGGCCACAACGATGAAGAGTCGACTGAGCATCTGCCGCGCGAGACCAACCTTCAGACCGAGTACCCGGTCAATTTGAAGCGCTTTGTCGAAGAAGCGCGCGCACATGGAATAACGCCCGTGCTGGTAACGCCATTGAGCCGCCGCTATTATGGCGCGGATGGAAAGATTCATTCCGATCTGATTCCCCATGCCGAGGCGATGAAGAAGGTGGCGGCAGAAGAGCATGCGCCGCTGATCGACCTGCATGCACTGAGCATCGCCTATCTCGATACGCTGACCGAAGCGAAGGCCCAGGCGCTTGGCCTTACCAAGAAGGATGCCCAAGGCAATCTGGTTCCGGACAAAACCCACCTGAATTACGAGGGTTCCTACGTGTTTGGGCGCATGGTTGCCGTGGAAATGACCAAGGCGGTTCCTGCTCTGGCAGCCTATCTCAAGCCGGCGCCAGCGTTGCTGCCTGCGGCCGGGCTGCGCAGCATGGAGATTCTGCATGGAGCTGCGGTGCGCATTGTGTTGACGGGCGACTCGACCGTTGCACTCGGCGGAGGCTGGGGCGCGGCGTTTTGCACCTTGCTGACGCCCAATGTGGAGTGCGTCAACCTCGCCAGGAATGGACGCAGTTCCAAGAGCTACTACGACGAAGGGCTCTGGCAAGATGCATTGAGCAAGCATCCGGATTACATTCTGATCCAGTTCGGACATAACGACATGCCCGGCAAAGGACCGCTGCGCGAGACCGACCCGGAGACAACTTATGCCGCGAATATGCGCTGCTACATTGTCCAGGCGCGCGCGGCGGGGGCCAGGCCAGTAATCGTTACTTCACTCTCCCGGCGAAGCTATAAGGATGGTATGCTGGTGCAGGATTTGAAGGCCTACGCCGACGCCGCCAAGCGTGTTGCCCGCGAAGAAGATGCGCCGGTGATCGATCTGAACGCAGAGAGCGTGAAGCTGCTGGGAACGATGACTCAGGAGCAGGCTGACCAGTTCAATGCGATCGCTCACCCGGATGCGGCGGGAAATGTTGGACCGGACCGTACGCATTTGAACGCCACTGGGGCGGCGGTGTTTGGACGGATGGTAGCAGAGGATCTGGCGAAGAATTGTGTTGAGCTTGGGCCGGATGTAAAGGGTACGCCGCAAAGTAAATAGGTATAAAATCCGACTGCCTCAGGAGTGCAGCGGCAGCCGGATTTGGGGAGCAGTAAGCGGTCAAAGAGTTAACGAGGAATCTGCGCGAGAATCCAGCGGACAAGCTCGTTGCCGGCTGCGAAGTTATCGTACTCGGCTGGGAGCTTGCGGCCGTCGGTGTATTCGTTGTAGAGCCAGGGATCAACTGTCGCAAAGATGGTTCCCTTGCCGAATTTGGCAACAGCCATCAATGTGTCGCCACGATCCTGAAGCAATGAGACGGCTGGGGACTTGGCTGCAATGGTGCAGATCTCTTTCATGAAGAGATTGTGCGGATGCAGGAAGACAGGGCCGTTGCCGGTGACTGCAATCTTTCCCATCGCGAAGTTATTACCATCAACCTGATTGCGCAGCAAATTGTTATAGTGAATGCCGAATCGCTCCGCGAGAAGGTTCAGATGATCGAGGTCCGCATTCCCCGGATCGTTTTCCATGATCATTAATACTCCGCCGGCTTTGACCCACGCGGCGATCTGCGTTGCATCCTCTGTCGTCATATAGTGCGGGTCTGGATTTTTGACGGGAATATCGGGAGAGACGATGATATAGACCTTTGTATTACTAAGCGAAGCGAGGGTCGGAGCAGTAGAAAGTGCTTCCGTCTTCGCGCCGAAGTTGCGGAAGATATGGCCGAAGAGTGAGTAACCGCTGTTGCTCTGATCATTCCATTTGTAGTGGAAAGAGACTTGCTGACCGAATGCATCTGGCCGCTTCTGGCTGTTGAACCATGCGTCCAGCAGGATGGTTTCTCCGTGCCCTATGCTGATATTCTGCGCGTTCTCCATCTCTGCACTGGCCAGCAGAAATGCGCCCACGCCTTTGGGATCGTTCGTTGCCGTCTTTTCGCCGATGTAATACGAGTAACTTCCATCGCGATATGGGTTCCCACCAAGGCCAACGCCCTTGACTGTTCCTGTGAGTGAGACTGAGCCGTCGGGAGCGGTCTCAACAAAGTGGGTCAGAATTCCCTTGTAGCCTTGCTCCGCAATGGCCAGGTCATGTGAAGGAAGGTAGCCCTCGCGCACGCCGCGGGCTAGGGCATAGACAAACATACAGGCGGCGGAGGCCTCGAGATAATTTCCTTTTTCATTGGGCTTATCGAGTATCTGATACCACAACCCGGTCGCGTGATCCTGATAGCGCGCAATCGCATCTGCATCCTGATTGAGCTGGGCGATCAATTGCTTCCGGCCCGTATCTTCCTTGCGATAGTAGGCAAGCGTATCGACAAGCGCCATCATCTGCCAGCCCATGCCGCGCGCCCAGAATTGCGAAGAGAGGCCTGTCTGCTTGTTGGCCCAGTCCTCCTGCTTCGACTCATCCCAACCGTGGTAGAGCAGGCCGGTTTTCGTATCGCGCGCATGTTCATCCACAAGAACAAACTGATGGGTGATGTCGTTGAATGCGTCGGGATGATGGAACGTGGAAGCATATTCTGCATAGAAAGGCTCCGCCATGTACAGCCCGTCTAGCCACATCTGATTGGGGTATCTCTGCTTGTGCCAGAATCCTCCGGAGGGGGTGCGCGGCTGGTGCTGCAACTGCTGATAGAGCAGCGTTGCGGCTTTGGCGTAACGCGCGTCCTGGGTCACGCTGTAAAGCAACAGCAACTGGCGTCCGAGGAGAATGTTGTCGAGCTGGTACTCTTCGAGCTTCCACGTCGGAATGGAGCCGTCCGGGCTGACGAATTGATCTACGGATGCCTTAATGTAGTTGAAGGAACGCGGATCGGCTGTATTCAGCCATACGGCATCCATGCCTTCGAGCAGCGTGCCTAACTCATAATTCCATGCCCAATGGCTATCAGCGGGAACGAAACGCCCGTTCGGCCAACGCTCGATTGCAGCGTTGGCCGCGCGCACCGACCAGGAGTGCTCTTCCGCAGACGCGGTAAGGCAGGCACCGCCCAGTAGGCCAGTAAGTAAAATTAGCCAAACAAGCTTACTGTAATTCCTCATTTGTTCTCCGGGTGTTCCTTGCTCCATTTTTCAAAGTGATCAAGAGCGCCTTGCGATTCCGGACTATACCAGCCATAGCCTCGCTGTCTCTCCTGGGATAACTCACTTACATTGTTATGAATGGATTTGTCCCGGTCGCCAAAGATAGGAATGTCGGTACCGGTCTGATAGTAGCGCGCCCAGATAGGCCCTGCTCCCGGAGTGGGGATAAGCTGGCGTCCCGCCGGCCCTCGCTCATAGCGCTGGCCGTAAATGGCTGTCTTGTTGAACCAGGCGGCGGCGGCGCGAATGGATAACTGCTCCGCCGCTGTGGGGTGCGGAAGATCGTTCATCAACAGCAGCAACAACGCAGCGCTTTCACTTGCGCACTGCGCCGGAGGCTCAAAATTACGGCCTGAGACCGGTTTCAGTGTCAATGGATCATCCTGCTGCGGCCATACCGTGGGCCTTCCGTTGGCAACGATCTGCGTAGCGAGGATGCATTGGATGCCGCGGGCGAAGCTGGCAACTGCGCGCTCGCGATCACTCTGCGGAACAAAGGAAAACTCCTCCCGCCCATCGGCAATCTGCCGCATTAATTCCATCACCTGGCTCATTGCGTCGTCGTTGTAGGTGATTGCGTCGTGATAACCGCCTTCAAGCGGCCATACCTGCGGCCAGCCGCCATTGGGAAATTGCGCAGCCAGCAGATAATCGATCCCGCGTTGAAAGGTCGCACGATAGGCTGCATTGTCCTTCACGCCCACGGCGTCGATTACTTTGGCAAGGAAATTCATCTGGGTTGTTGTGGCGTCATTGTCGATGGTGCCGATGTAATTCCACTCCGGCTCCAGAGGGATATCGAAATCGCCTGGGGCTAAAAATTTCGAGAGATTGTCGGGGCCAAATCGTTCACCGGGATGCCGCGGTTCCTTGCTCATGTCCAGATTCTTGCCCCAACCGCCGGCGGGCGTTTGGAAGGAGACAATCACATCCGCGATATGTCTGGCTTCGGCGCTTGAGTACCAGGACGCCCCGCGATCCAGCGGGACGCTGCGGGCCGAGTAACCGTGCGGTGGCTCGATGGGCTTTTCAATACCTGCGCTCTTTAACTCCGCCTGAAAAGCATCCTTGTCCGCCTGGCGTTGCCGCTGGGATCGGTCAAGATATTCAAGCCAGGCGCTGCGCTCTTTCAGCGGCAGCAGTGCGATGCGATCCCGCGTCAGCGACTCTGCCGGAGGGTTGGTTCCGATGGTAGACGCAGCAGCCGCTACAGCCCCTGCAAGCAAAGCCGCTGCAATCGCCTGGAACGGCAAGGAGAGGCTAGTTCTTTTCTGCATTTTGAAGATTCCTTTCAGAAGTCATAACCATTCAGTGTGCTTGAGCAGGATTGCTGGGAATCCGAGCTGTTCAGCCGCTGATCGATTTTGAGAAGCATGAAGAGGGATAAGAATGCGAACCGCGCGATGTGGGAAGGTTTGAATCAAACATCCGGAAATCCTTCAGAATAATCTTGATCAAAAAGAGAGGGGCCGGTTTCCCAGCCCCTCCGGTTGAACTAAGACAAGCGAGCGAGTCTTAGAAATTGATGTGTCCGGCAAACTGCCATTGGCGTGGGTTGTTGGCCTGACCGGAAACCGAACCTAATAGGGTGGTGGTGCTGCCAAACGTCTGGCCGATTGAGCTGCTGGCGTTGGTGGAGGTGCTGCCGAACCAGACGTGGTTGGTGGCGTTGAAGACATTGGCCTCGAAGACAAACTTCACATTCTCTTTGTTCCAGAGATCGAAGGTCCGGCGAAGGCTGTTATCAATGTCATAGTTGCCGGGGCCGCGCAGTCCGAATGGGGCTGTGCGAGCCGCATTGCCAATTACGAACCCACCGTTCTGCAATGGGCAGGGTGTTGTGGGTGTTGTGCAGCCTGTGCCAACCGTTGTAAAAGCGGCGGAGTTGATGTATGACGTAGTTGCCAAGGTGTCCCTGGTGGCGCCATGTCCCCATCCGCCGTTCTGGCGAGCGGAACCGGTAAAGCCAGGTGTGTAAGCGGGCGTGCAGGTTCCACCCACAGAGTACCCACCGCAACTGCTTTGGGTAATCGCCAACGGGTTGCCGCCGATGTAGGTGTAGATGCCGGAGAGACGCCATCCACTCGCCACGCTACGGACAATAGCGTTGCCATTGCCGATGTGGCCCTTGCCGAAGGGCAGGTCATAGGTGGCAGTACCGGTGACGGCTTGACGCTGGTCGAAGACGCTGGGCGAGTAATCTGCCTTGCCCTGCGCATAGGCTTTTCCATCGGCGCTGACATCAGCGGGGATGGCATAGCCGGCGCGGAAGGTGCCGGCGTTGTCAAGACTCTTGCTGAAGGTGTAATTCAGCATCATCGTCAGGCCGTGGGCCAAACGCTGGTTGATGGAGAGTTGCAGCGAATGGTAGTTGGAGTTGCTGACCGCGTCGACTTCGTCGGTCACGCCCTTGTATTGCGGGAAGGGGAGCAACATCTGGCTAATCGCTTGCGTGGTCGGGAAGGACGCATAGGGCAAAGTCAATCCTAACGCTGTCAGATTTGCCGGGGTCGCAGTATCGTTGGCCAAGGCAGCTCCGAGAGTCAGCCACTGTGGATCCATTTGATTGCCGTTGATACCGCGTTCCGTGCCGGTGGCCAGGATGTGATGTCCTTCGTTGCCGACGTAGCTGAGAGTAGCGGTCATGTCCTTGGTAAGGCTGCGCTGCAAGCCAAAGCTCCATCCGGTGAACTCGGGTGCGCGACCGCCGAACTTTGGATCGAGGTAGCCGAGCGTTGAGGAGATGTAGTCCGGACTCGTGGTTGGCGTATTGGTTGAGTAGTAGGTGGCGTAGGCGGGATCGGTGATCGGCGGAGCGGTCACTGAATATCCGTTTCCACCGAAGTTCGTGCTGGTTGGGTCGTTTGAATACGTCAGGACCTTTTGTCCTGCCTTAGCGCTCAAGGCTGAGTTGCCGTTCAGATAGAAGGCAGGGAGAGAAACGCCTGGGCTGGCGGGACTTGGAGCAGCCGAATAGCCGAGTTCCAAAGCGCCTCCAGGTTGGGTGGAGTTCGCGGTGCCGCCCGTGCCGCCGCCCAGGGCATAGTACATGCCCGCGGAAGCGCGGATGACCGTCTTGCTGTTCAGCGCATAGGCAATGCCCAAACGCGGGCCCCAGTTGTTCTTGTAGCTCGACACGGGAGTTGAGCAATTGCAGCTATTGGTTCCGTGACCGGCAAATTCAAGCGCGCCGGGCGAAAGAGTGTTTGGGTTGGTGGCTGTCGGGTTCAGGAACGAGAAACGGTCCTGCATCTCGTGGAAGGGTGGGAAGTAATCCCAACGGAGTCCGGCGTTGATGGTCAGCTTGCTATTGAGCTTGAAGTCGTCATTGACGTAGAACGCGAAGGGGTGGAAGCGCGTTCCGGTTTCAGCGGCAATCGGGGCGTACTCGGTGTAGGAGGTGTTTGTTGGGTCAACTGCGCCGAGCATGAAACTGGCGTAGTCATATCCGTTCGTGGCAACGGCAGTAGCCGAGGCGGGTTTGAAGTTAGTGGTTTCCTTGTAGGAATAGCCCAGGTTCAACGGGCTGGTGGCGGTTCTGTCGGCCAGGAAGTTGTACTCAAGCCACTGGTACTGGCCGCCAAAGGTGAGGGAGTGCTTGCCGTGAATCCACTGGAGGTTGTCCAGGAGGACGTAGTTGTTGGTGACGTTGCCCGACGAGGCTGAAGGACCCCACTGAGTGATGTCGCTGAATTTGACCGTCGGGAAGCTTTGCTGGGTCTGTCCGGCCGGTAAGCCGTTGATGCCGAAGGCAGAGGCAGCCCAGGCGCTGTTGAGCAAGCTGGGGTTGATGGCCGGCGAGTAATACTGCATGGCCCCGTACTTGAACTGGTTTACGAGCGTGCCGCTGATCAGGTAGGTGTGCTCGAACATGCCGTCTTTGGTGATAGGACGATAAATCTTGCCCGTCTCATATGGAAGCGGAGCCGCATTGGTGGGAGTGTTGCTGCCATAGGTCCCGATCAGACCCTGGCGGCCCGCGCCGGTGATGATGCTGATTCTTTGCTTGGGTGACAGATCCGCATCGATGCGCTCGCTCTGAGACCAGTTGTTCAGGCCCCATGTGTTGGATGCGAGCAGGTTTCCTGTGATGTTCGAGTTGGTGGGCGCTGGGAGATACTGCTCCATCGCTTGCGCAATGGGCGAAATCTCAGTCGTCGGAATGGTATTGTTCGTGTACGCCGTGCGCGTGCAGTTCTTGCTTGTGGTGCAGGTCTGCGTGATCGGATCGTAGATTGCGATTAACGGATTCGTACCCATCAGGGCAGGGTTCTGCAACTCGGAGAAATTGCCGGTGCGCATCAACGCCGTGGGAATGGTGTAATAGGAAGCATTGCTCTGCGTCGAATAGCGGAATCCCATGTAGTTGCCGAAGAAGAATATCTTGTTCTTCCAGACGGGTCCTCCCAAGGAAATGCCGTACTCGTTCATGTGCTCCTTTGGAGGGGTATTCAACCAGACCGGACCGCCCCCATTCGCTTCGCTGGCAACGGTTGCCGGCACATTCTGAGCTGGCAGGAAGCCGATCGCGTCGAATGCGGTATTGCGGTCTACAAGGTAGACATTGCCGTGAAACTGGTTGCCGCCCGACTTGATGGAGTAGTTTTCAATGCCCAGGCCGCGATACTCGGCGGAGTAGGCCGAGGTCTTGAGCTGGAACTGATCGACGGTTTCGACGGAAAAGGCGGACCAGATATAGCGCGGGTCGCCGGCAGTCGAGACGGAGGTCATGGGAATGCCGTCCAGATACATTTCGGAGGAATTCTGGTTGCCGTTGATGACCATCGGCTCGTCGGTTTCGTTGTTCTTGGTTTCGTTGGCGGTGACGCCGGGCATGAGCGCGGCAAAGTCTGTGGCGCGGCGTTGGTCGGGGCTGGCAGCAGCGCCCATTTCGAGGGGCAGCGACTGGTAGACTTCGTTTTCCATCGCTGCGCCCAGCGTGGCGCTTTCGGTGTCCAACGGCGGCGGCGTATCGGTGACCATGATCGTTGTGTCCGCGCCTCCAACCTTGAGCGTCAGGTCAAGAGTCAGCAGTTGCAAGCCATCCACTTGGATGTTCTGGCGCACCAGCTTCTCGAAGTTGGGAGCCGTAACGGTGACGGTGTAACTTCCCGGATCAAGCGGGGCAAGAGTGTACAGGCCGCTCTTGGATGCGGTGCGGGCCATTTCATTGCCCGTAGCCGTATTCCGTGCAACCACCTTGGCGCCAATTACGATGGCTCCAGTTGAATCAGTGACAGTACCGGCAATCGTTCCAGTTCCGCCGATTTGCCCTATTGCGCAGAGCGGCGTCAAAATGGCGACTAACAAAACCGGTAGCCATCTCCATGTGCGGCAACGCAAAAGTTCGAACTGTGAACTGCGCGCTGTCTCCTTCGTATCCGACGAGCCTGTTACGGCTATACTTCTCATTCAAGCCTCCATAAAATTGTTTCTTTGCGCCCTGGCCCGCTGGTTAGGGCAGAGAGCGTACTCCTCAGTTGTGGTCAGACCACTCATGAAACGCCCCTAGTTTCGGGCACCAGAGATACATCTGTCAAGCAGGAAAAACTTCATCAGAATGTCTTTGCGTAAGGGTTTTTGAATGAGCGATTTGCATGTCTCTTCATGGACGTGCTCTCTCGCGCATGGTCTGACCTTGCGGTTGCGCCGCAACTCACCTAGTACGAAAGCGGTAAATGTACGCATCCTGCCGGACAGTGCTTTCATGCCTATATTATGCACGGAATCCCCTGCTAAAGCATCTTCCAAGGCAAACGTTTTCTACTTCTGCTATTACTTCGGAGGTTCAGGCAGCGGTGTGGCCGCTGTTCTGGTTGGACCAATGGTACCAATGGTAATTAAGAAGAATGGGCAAATGCTTCCGGTTTCGCAGCTTCGGACGCGCATAGCCTCAAGAAGAAGCCGCTGCCGGTTCCGCTGCGATACTTTTGGGCTGCAACGCGGCTTTACCCGCTTTCCCGGTTGTGGGGCGTTCCATCCCCTGCGCGGTTTGAGCCATGTGCAGGTGCTGCTCCATGAGCTTTCTCGCTTCGATCGGATCGCGTGCGCGAATGGCACGGTAGATCTTGCGGTGCATCTCGGCGGATTCGCGCAGATCGGTCGAGCGCTCGACGGTTTTACGGCGCTTGTCGTACAGGGCGGAGGTAATCGTCTCCATCAGAGCGGCCAAAATCGGATTGCCGGAGGCCTGCGAAACGATGCGGTGAAAGAGCACATCGTGGATCAGAAAATCGCCGGGGCTATTTACATTCGCAAAAATCTCAGCGACTTCTTCTGCAAGCGCCGTATGATGTTCCTCCTTGCCACGCTCAGCGGCCAGCGCGGCGAGATTGCTCTCAAGAATCATGCGGGCTTCAAACATATGCCAGGACTGGAAACCATGCAGTGCGCCCATGAGGCTGAGCGATCCCTTGCTAAACTCGGCTGGACCATCGGCGACGAAGGTGCCAACTCCGTGCCGGACCTTCATCACGCCCATCGCTGCCAGATAGCCGATGCCTGTCCGGAGGCTGGCTCTGCTGACATTCAGCGAGCGGGCGAACTCGCGTTCCGCAGGAATTTTGTCACCCGGCTGCAATGTACCATTCTCAATAAGGGAGCGCAGATGATTTACTACATGCATGGTCCGATGCGAATCTGGAAGTTCCTGTCTTTTCCGCGGCATAGAGGCTAGACACCTTCTTGTATTGTTTGAAAAGCTGGGCACAACGAGATTAACACCGCCGGCTATTGTTCGCCTCAGAAAAAACGCCTGCCCACGGAAGATTCGCGGACAAGTGTGTATACTATGGTCTGACCGTAAGTGGTCAGACCTCATCACCTCGATGTGAATTATAAGGTTGTCATCATGTTGCTGAACAAAGACAGATTGTTTCCCGCTGAAGCTGAAACCCGGCGCGTTGCGCGATCCCTTTACGACAGTGTGCGGACGCTGCCGATTATCAGCCCGCACGGCCACACGCAGGCCGGCTGGTTTGCAAAGAATCTGCCGTTCCCTGATCCGGCAACGCTTCTGGTACAGCCCGACCACTATGTTTTTCGGATGCTGTACAGCCAGGGTGTCTCGCTCGAAGATCTGGAGATCGGCGTCGCGGAGATGAAGAATCCGCGCAAGGTCTGGCGCATCTTCGCCAGCAACTATTATCTCTTTCGCGGTACGCCGACACGGATGTGGCTGGACTTCGCCTTTCAGGAACTCTTCGGGCTAGACCGAGCGGCTCTCCGCCTCAACTGCCGACGCATATTTCGACACGATCTCGGAGAAGCTCAGCACCGCTGAGTTTCTTGCCTCGCGCTCTATACGAGCGATTCAACATCAAGGTATTGGCGACGACCGATTCGCCGCTCGATTCGCTCGACGATCACGCGGCGATTCGCGCTTCGGGCTGGAAGGCGCGGATTCTGCCAACTTTCCGGCCCGATCCGGTGGTCGATCCGGAGTTTGCCGGCTTCTTGCGGAATATCGCCCAACTCGGCGAGCAGACCGGCGAAGACACGGCAACCTGGGCCGGCTATCTGAATGCGCTGCGCAAGACGCGCGCTGCGCTTCCGCGCATTGGGTTGCACGGCTACTGATCACGGCCATCCAACGGCGCGAACCGCCGACCTGTCCGCGACGGAAGCAGCGCAGCTTTTTGATCAGCATCTCGCAGGCAACCCGGAAGACACAGAGACAGCGGAGCTGTTCCGCGCCCAGATGCTGACTGAGATGGCGCGCATGAGCCTGGAAGACGGGCTGGTGATGCAGATTCATCCTGGCAGTACAAGCGCAACCACAACCGCAAGGTCTATGAGCGATACGGCCGCGACGTTGGCTGCGGATATTCCCCGCCCAACGAATTACGTGGACGCGCTGCGCCCGCTGCTGGACCGCTTTCGGCAACGAGAGCAGCGCTGACGATCATTCTCTTCACTCTCGACGAATCGACCTACAGCCGCGAGCTTGCGCCGCTGGCGGGCCACTATCCCTGCCTGCGCCTGGGTCCGTCGTGGTGGTTTCACGACAGCCCCGAGGGCATGATGCGCTTCCGCGAGCAGGCGACCGAGACAGCGGGCTTCTACAATACGGTCGGTTTTAACGACGACACTCGCGCCTTTCTTTCGATTCCGGCGCGGCACGACGTGGCGCGTCGCATGGACTGCGCCTTTCTGGCCAGGCTGGTTGCTGAACACCGGCTGGATGAAGACGAAGCCTTCGAAGTGGCGCATGAGCTGGCATACGGACTGGTGAAGAAGGCGTATCGGCTGTAAGGAGAGCAAGATGATTGACAAAACGGCTGCCAGTATCCTGCCTGAAGAGGAGCCTGCGCCTGGCGCGCGGATCAGGGCATGTGCGCTGGACCATCTGCGCCATGCTCTTCGCGGCCACGACCATCAATTACATGGACCGGCAGGTTCTGGGGCTTCTCAAACCCACCCTGATGCAGAGCGTTGCCAATCATGGCATCGGCCTGACCGAAGAGAGCTATCGGGACGGTCGTCGCGCTTCTTCACCCTCTTCTATGCGCTCGGCCAGCTGGCCGCCGGGCGCTTTGTCGATAAGGTCGGCACGCGCATCGGCTACATGGTCATCATGGCCCTATGGAGCCTCTCCGCGATGGGCCATGCGCTGGTCAACTCGGTGCTGCAGCTCGGCATCGCGCGCTCCTGCCTCGGCATGGGCGAATCGGGCAACTTTCCCGCCGCCAATAAGACCAACGCCGAGTGGTTCCCGCAGAAAGAGCGCTCGCTCTCCTTCGGCATCTTCAACTGCGGCGCAAATGTCGGCGTGATTCTGGCCACGCTGCTTGTGCCCATCGGTAACTTATCGCTTTGGCTGGCACTCCGCCTTTCTGATCACCGGATTTTTCTCGGCATCGTGGATTCTGCTGTGGTTCCTCAAGTACCACAAGCCCGCCGAATCATCCCACACTCTCCGCCGCCGAGCTGCGCTTACATCAACCAGGATCCCGCCGGAGAAGCCCGGCCCGTCCACGCCCTGGGTCAAGTTATTTGGCTATCCCGCAGACCTGGGCCTATGCCATCCCCAAATTCCTCACCGATCCCATCTGGTGGTTCTATCTCTACTGGCTGCCGGGGTACTTCAGCGACAAATTTCATCTCAGCCTGTTCGGTCTCGGGACTGCCGATCTTGATCGTCTACAACGCCTCCGCCATCGGCAGCATCTACGGCGGCTATCTGCCCGCCTCCTTCATCCGCATGGGGCTTTCGGCCGCGCGTGCGCGGCTAGCGGCGATGCTGCTCTGCGCCTGCCTCGTCGTTCCTGTTTTTCTGATCAACTACCTGCAGGCGGACAATTTCGGAAAATGGGCTGCCATCGGATTGCTCAGCCTGGCCGCGGCAGCGCATCAGGGATTGTCCGCCAATCTCTTCACCACCGCCTCGGATATGTTTCCGCGCAGCGCCGTGGGCTCGGTCACCGGCATCGGCACCATGGCCGGCGCCGTCGGCGGCTTTCTCTTTGCCAAATTACATCGGTCACATTCTGCAACTGACGCATGGCAGCTATTCGATCCTCTTCATCATCGCCGCCAGCGTCTATCTCGTCTCGCTGCTCATCATGGTCGCTGCTTGCTCCCGGATTGAAGAAAGTGGAGTTCCATCGCATGAGTCTTATACTGTGCAACTGGAAGCATCGATACCGATCTATCTCCGCAGCAACTGAACGAACTGCTCGTGGAGAGCCTGGCCAAGCTTGGCCCGCGCAACAAGGTGCTTGCCGTGCCGCCCGATCAGACCCGCGCAGCACTCCCGCGCCGGCGAGCTGACGCAGCTATGGCCTGGAAGCACTATGGCGACCGGCTCAAAGCGGTTCTGCCCGCGCTGGGAACCCACGCCGCCATGAAGCCCGAACAGATTGAAGCGATGTATGGCGATATGCCGCTTGATCTTTTTCGAGTCCATAACTGGCGGACCGATATCGAGACTCTCGGCGAGGTTCCGGCCGAGTTTATCCGCGAGCAATCGGAAGGCAAGCTGGGTTATGCGTGGCCGGCGCAGGTTAACCGGCTCATCGTCGCAGGGCGGCTTCGATCTGATTCTCTCCATCGGCCAGGTCGTGCCCCACGAAGTTATCGGCATGGCCAATTACAACAAGAACATTCTCGTCGGCACTGGCGGAGCCGCGACGGCATCAATCGCAGCCACTATCTGGGCGCAGTTTATGGCATGGAGCGGATCATGGGCCGCGCCGACAATCCTGTCCGCAATGTGCTCAACTATGCCTCTGATCATTTTCTGCAACATCTGCCCATCGTTTATGTGCTGACCGTGGTCGCGCCGCGCCGGGGACGGCCATTTGGCCGTGCGCGGCCTCTTCATCGGCGACGATGTCGAGTGCTTTCATCGCGCTGCCGAACTGAGCCTGAAGGTGAATT
This sequence comes from uncultured Acidobacteriaceae bacterium, assembly GCA_963713645.1. Lineage (GTDB taxonomy): Bacteria > Acidobacteriota > Terriglobia > Terriglobales > Acidobacteriaceae > Telmatobacter. The sequence continues at coordinate 165,898 of CAVQMQ010000007.1, forward strand.
TCGAGATACTCGACGAGCCAATCCAGAAGGCTGTTGTCTATCTCGATCCTCACGAGTTTCACAGCACTTGGCTGGGCAACAAGGCGGTCTATCGCACCCGCATGGCGCTGGCCGACAATGCGGAATTGATCATCCTCGCTCCTGGCGTTAAGTGAATTTGGCGAAGACAAGGCGATCGATCAACTGATCCGCAAATACGGCTATCACGGCACCGCCGGCGACGCTTCATGCCGTCGAAGCCAATGCGGATCTCGATGACGATCTCAGCGCGGCCGCTCATCTGATTCACGGATCTTCCGAAGGGCGATTCAACATTACGTGGTGCCCCGGACAACTGAGCAAGGCAGGAGGTTGAGAGCGTCGGATTTCAATACGGCGATCTCGACCCGCATGCGCAATCCAGCTACGATCCGAAGAAACTCGGGCTGACGGTTACAACACCGTTGCCGGAGAAGAGATCTTTTTCATATCCAATCCCGGATTAGGGCTGTGGGCCCACCGAGGCAAACTCTGAAGGCAGAACAAATCATGAGCAATGAAAATTTGAAACTCGGCAAGTATTCCATTGGAACCGGAGACCGGTTCGCGCACCAGGCCAAGGCTCAGCTACAGGCCTGCATCAATGCACTTACCAGCGGCGTCCAGGTCGAGCCGGTATGGAATAAGTCGAATCGCGAACACAACCTGATCGGCTCCGAACCGGCCTCGACGCGGGCTGCCGCCGATGCCGCGGTAAAGGCGCTTGGCTGGAAGCATGCCTACTACTGCGACGCCGACCATATTGGAACGCAGACTGTTGCCCGCTTTCTCGACTCCTGTGATTTCTACACCATTGATGTTGCGGATTTCATTGGCCAGAATAGCTCTCAGGGTGAGATTGATAACTTTGCACGGCGTCATCCAGAGCTATGTGGCGTGATCCACCTGCATGGAACCGACGAGACCTTCGAGATCACTCCGCAAACTCTGCGTGAGACGGCGCAGAAATATCTGAACGCGGTCCGCAAGGCAGGCGAGGTCTATCGCATCATTGTCAACACCAAAGGCGAGGGGAATTTTATCCCTGAAGTTTCAATGGACGAGACCGACAGCGCACAGTCTCCGGTCGAGCTGCTCATAATTCTGGCAGCAATTGCAGATGAGGGTATTCCCGTGCAGACGATTGCGCCCAAATTCAGCGGCCGCTTCAACAAGGGAGTGGATTATGTGGGCGATGCAGTGCAATTTGAACGCGAGTTCTCCCTCGACCTTGCAGCTATCAAGTACGCAGTCAAGCAATTCAACCTGCCTGCGAATCTGAAGCTCAGTGTTCACTCCGGCAGCGACAAGTTCTCCATCTATCCCGCGATTCATCGCTCCATTCAAAGCACCGATGCCGGTGTTCATCTAAAGACCGCCGGTACTACCTGGCTGGAAGAGTTGATCGGCTTGGCTGAATCTGGAGGCGATGCGCTGGAGCTTGCGAAAGAGATATACGCTGAAGCTTATGCGCACCGCGATGAGTTATGCGCGCCTTATGCGACAGTTATTGACATTGATCCTGCAAAGCTGCCTGCGCCGGCGGCGGTGAACGGCTGGTCCTCCGATCAGTTCGCCTCGGCGCTGCGCCACATCCCCAGCGCCGCCGCGTATAACAGCAGCCTGCGTCAGTTGCTGCATGTAGGCTTTAAAGTGGCTGCCAAGCTGGGTCCGCGTTATCTCAATCTTCTCGAATCCAATGAAGCAGTGATCGCAAAGAATGTAACTGAAAACCTCTACAACCGCCACATCGCGCCTGTGTTTCTTGGGCGCAATGCATAACTAACACTTGAAGCATGATGGCGGACGCAGGTTTGGTAACGCCGGAAGTGGAGAAGGAATGGGTTCGCAGATATTGAGTCTTGAGGGAAAGATAGCGGTTGTAACCGGGGGGACCTCGGGAATCGGGCGCGCGTTAAGCCTTGGCCTTGCCGGGGCCGGCGCGGATGTAATTGCGACGGCGCGCCGCCAGGAACAGGTGGATGAAACTGCAGGCTTGATTGAAGCGCTCGGCCGCAAGACTCTGCGTTTTGCATCGGATGTATGTGACCGGGCATCGCTGGAGAAGCTGTCGGCAGCTGTACTGGGCGAATTAGGCAGGGTCGATATTCTCATTAACTGCGCGGGCAGGATCAAGCGTGCACCGACGCTTACCTTCTCAGAGGACGAGTGGAGCGATATTCTCAACACCAATCTTACCGGTACGCTGCGCGCCTGCCAGGTATTCGGCAAACATATGCTGGAGCGTGGTTACGGAAGGATCATCAACATAGCATCACTGAACAGTTTTGTCGCGCTCAGTGAAGTGGCAGCCTATGCCGCCAGCAAGGCTGCTGTTGCGTCACTCACACGTTCGCTGGCTGTCGAGTGGTCGAAGAAGGGAGTTACTATAAATGCGATTGCTCCCGGTGTCTTCCGCACTGACTTGAACGCCAACCTACTGGATAGCACGCCGCGCGGCCAGGAATTGTTGATGCGGACGCCGATGGGCCGTTTCGGCAAGACTGAAGAATTAGTAGGATCGGCTGTTTACCTCGCCTCGGACGCATCGTCCTTCGTGACCGGGCAGACACTGGTTGTCGATGGAGGCTTTTTGGCCAGCGGAGTCAACCAGTAGGAAAAGCTTCAGCCTACATAAGCAAACAAGAGGCTGCGCCTAACGGCGCAGCCTCTTTTATTGACCGGGGCTGTTGGGCGTTCAGCGCAGCGCAAGCTTTGCACCCGCTAGCTTCCGAATCGGCTGCCCATCTTCGGACTGCACCGTTACGCTCTCGCCCGAGACTTCGGCATAACCGACAGCCAGCCCGGTCTTCGCGGAGATATTTACGTGACGTAACACCACGCCGGAAATGGGCGATTCGGGCAACCCGACAATTGCGCCGGCTGACGTGCTGCCCGTAGCTGTCACATTTTCTATAGTGATGTCGTGGAAGTGCGGCGTCAGACGCGTTATTGGCTCCAGAGTTGGCGAATCCGGCGGAAGGATTTTGGGATAGTACTCGCTGATAATGATTGCATTCTTCACATTCTTCATGTCGATGTCGCGGAAGGACAGTGAACCGACATCGTTGCCGCGGTCACGGTTTGCTTTCACTCGAATGCCGTTGTCGGTCCCCTCAAAGTGAATGCGTTCCGCGCGGATGTTTTTGGCTCCGCCGGCAATCTCGCTCCCTACGGAGAGACCGTGCCCGTGAAGAAAAGTGCAATCCGTAATGGTTATGTCGCGGCTGGGCTCATCCGGTCCAGCAGAGCCGATTGCGCCGGACTTGATGGCAATGTTATCGTCGCCCACGTCGGCAATGACATGGTCGATGAGTATATTCGACGATGAGAAAGGATCGATGGCGTCGGTATTCGGTGAGTTAGAAGGCGCGAGGACCTTGATGTTCCGAATGGTTATATCATCGGAATAATAAAGAACCAACTGCCACATCGGAGAGTTCTGAATTGTAACTCCCTCAAGTCGAAGATGCTTGCAATGGTCGAAGACGACGAGCCTGGGCCGTGGGTGATCAGAGCCCAGCACTCCGGCATTCTTGATGGTCCGCGCCATCTGCCACCAGGTTTCTCCGGAACCATCAATTACGCCATCGCCGGTGATCGCAACGTTCGATGCATTGGTTGCACTCACCAGCGATTGCAGGCCGGGCTCGCGAAATTCCGTCTTCGCCGGATAGTCCGCATGATCGACGGAGCCAAGCAATGTTGCGCCTTTGTCGAGTTGTAGCGTGATGTTGCTCTTGAGAACGACCGGAGCGCTGAGGTAGGTTCCAGCCGTCAGCCGAACCGTTCCTCCGCCATGCTGTTCGCAGGCATCAATGGCTGCCTGAATCGCTGCGGTATCTTTTGTTACTCCGTCGCCCTTGGCGCCATGCGCACGAGGGCTGCAAAGCGTGGATGCATCCTGGGCGCCTGCGAAGGCACCTGTAAATGCGGTTTGCAGAATGAGGACAACAAAGATGGATTTGGGTGATATCTTGTGCCGAATCACTGGAACTCCTGGAAGAGAAATCATCGACTTTCCAGACCGATCATACACGCAGAGGCTTTGGTGGTCCTACCACGGAATGGCGGCGGAACCTCGGTTCGGCGCAATTCGTATACGTTGCGCCATCTGTCTCTCAAGCAGAGTGAACTTGAGCGGAGTGTTCCAACCAGCGTCTGCTTCCCTTAGAACCTGTCCCGAACCTTATTTCTAACCGGGGGCTTTAGTCCTGGCGCAAAGCCAATCGAATCAACGGGGCTTCAGCTTCTGAGGTTTTTTGCTCTTGTACGCCGGAAGCGACCGGAAGGGCGGAGAGGCTGCGCGTTGTTGCGCCCCGATTGTCAGGGCTAAAGACCTGAACTGCAAGTTTTTGCATTCAATATGGGTCTGTGGACAGGTTCTTAGGCAGTCGTAGAGGCGCGCGGATGGAACCGGACATGCCAAATCGAGCCGCGCGCAGATTACTTAAAATTAATGATGCAAATGTTCTGTGCGTATGATACAAAAAAGTCACAAATCCAAGATGAGTTGGAGGCCGAGAAGAATTTTCTTGACACCTGTTTGCGCGTCTCGTAATAATTCTTTTGCCTTAAAGGTCTGACCACAATTCGTTTTGGAAATCTCCCCCGAATGCAAATCCCCCCGACTCATTCGTAACTGATCCCTTGTGCCTTGTTTCTGGAGAACCGTAATGCTGACTCGCTTCCGCCTTGCCTTCGCAGCGCTTTTTGCTGCAGTCCTTTTGCTGATCACGCCAGCCGCCAATTCACAACAAGCTCCCATTGCGCTGCCTTATACCATGACTACAATCGGCGGACTTACGCCCACGGCAACGACCGCTGGGAGTGCCTGCCCGACGCTGGCAACGGCAAAGGCCACGGATGCGTTCGGGGACGGCTGTCCGGCGGTCAACGGCGTCTTTGGCGCGGCTCGCGGCGGCGTTCAAGTGGACTCATTCGGCAACGTCTTTGTCGCTGACGACATCAAGGGCGTGCTGCACATGATTAATCCGAGTTCCGGAATCATGACTGCGGTGGCGGGCGGGTCGGCCGCGGCTTGCGCCACAGGTGTTGCGGGGGCGGCGGGCAAGCTTGATTCGTCCGGGGACGGCTGCGTGGCGGCGACGGGAACGCCGGTAACCACCGGAATGCGCGGCATCGGCATAGATCCATATGGCAATCCGCTACTTGCGGGCTATAGCGACCACCTGATACATATCGTCTGCCGTTACGCCTCGCCGCTGTGCGTCAGCGGCACTCCCGCGCCGACGGCATCGAATCCCGTCCAGATTTCTATCGGAACGATGGGACTGGTGGCAGGGTGCGCCTATGGCACAGGCAGCAGCGGCAACAGCGGGACTGGCACGGATTACACGCCCGGCGTTTCGGTTTCGGTTGCATCCCCCTACTATTACGCAACCGGTTTCACAAACGCAGTCGCCGGTTCGTGTGCTTCGTTTGGTGAGGTAAGCGCGCCGCGCGGCGTAACGGCGGATATCTACGGCAATGTCTACTACGGCGATTCCGGGAGTGAGCGCTTCCGTGTGGTCCTCGGTCCACAGGTCTACAACGGCGTTACCAACCCGATGTGGGCCATAATTGCCCAGAACACTGCCTGGACAGCGAAGGCGGGGTATGTTTACACCGTAGCGACTGGCAATAACGCTTTGACGCCGGCGTCAGGCGGCGCGTGCGGTTTCGGAACCTCAACAGATGCCTATGGCGATGGCTGCCTGTTTACCTACGCTTCCATCACAGAGGGTTCCTCCGATGTGCAGGGCGTGGCCGTGGACGCGGCGGGCAACATGATCTATACGGATCAAGCGCGCGGGGTGCGCGTGCTGTTCGTCTCGGATGGCACCGACGCAGGATTACCGGCAGCGGCAGCCACGGCTGGTGCAAAGATGAAGGCCGTGCTTGCGCTGGAGGGCGTCTCCTTGCCGGTGCGCGGTTACACCTATATGCTGGCCGGCAACGGCGGCACGACGATCGGCACTACTCCGACGCTGGGCACGAACACGGCGATCACGGATACGACGACCATCAAGGTGACGGTCAGCCCGCAGGGCAACATCTACATTGGCGATAGCGGCAAGGTTTTGTTTTTCGACATCAATACAGGCTATATTCGGACGCTGCTCACAGCGGGATCGAATTTGGCGGCTGGCGCGTATTGCAGTGGGAGTACCGGCCAAAAGTCTCTGAACGCTTTCAGCGATGGCTGTCCGGCGGCAGATGCTGGATTCTCCAATAGCAACGGTCTTGGCGTGGCCGTGGACGGACAGGGTAACCTTTATCTCCTTGACGGGACCTCGGCAGTGCGTAAAGTGCTGGCGCAGGGACTGGCGGAACAGACTCTAGGCACAGCGCTGACTCAAACCTTCGAGACGCATTTCCAGGGGGCGATCGCGGCAGCCTCGACGGTGACAAGTTCGACCAATGGGGATTTCAGCTATGGCTCGCCGTCGTGCACGCTCCATGCCGACGATTCCGTCGATTGCACGGTCGCGGTGACGGCTACTGCTTCCGAGGCCGGGTTGCGCTCGGCATCGATGACGGTGGCAAACGCGTCCGCAGGCAGTGGGGGCGGTGAAGCGATCACGCTCGGCTTAGGTGGAACGGTGACCGGCTCGGTGCTGGCCGTGGATAACGCGACGTCTGGCGGCTCAAGCGTATCGCCTACAACCAATGCGATCTTCAGTGCGATTACACCGGCAAGCGTAGCGGTGGATGGCGCGGGCAATGTCTACGCGGCCAGCGGCGATAGCGTGCTGGAGTCGATCGGCGGGACCAGCTACACGCTTTCGTCTTCTTTGCCGGCGACGCCGAGTCAGATCGCAGTAGACCAGACGGGCAACATCTATACGGTGGCCAGCGGGGTTCCGACGATCACGGAACTGGAGTTGACCGCCGCGGGAACGCCGGCGACCTATGCTACTACCGCGGTTTCGTATACGCCCAGTAGCGGCACGGCCGCTCCGGTAGCTGTTGCATTGGATCAGGCCGGCAATCTCTATGTGGCGGATGCGACCACGGAGAGTGTCTACCGGCTGTCTCTGGTGGCGAATACGCTACAAACGCAGACGACAGTTGCAACCGGCTTTGACAGCATTGTTTCGCTGACTGTCGATCCCGCGGGCAATGTGTATGTGGCGGACAACGGCGCGGGCAAGGTCTTTGAATATTCGCCGGGGGCGGCAGGCAGTTACGCTCTGAATGCGATCGTGGCCAGAGGGAGTGGGACGCTACTTTCCAGCCTTTCGCCGGTAGCGCTGGCTACGGATGCGGCAGGCGACGTTTATGTTCAGGATGCGGGCAGCCACGTCGTGCTGGAAGTTCCGATGAGCGAACCGGGGGCTACCGGACCGGAAACCGTGGTTGTGCTTACCGGCCTGAGCACTCCTGCGGGCTTGGCGGTAGATGGCCTGGGCAACGTCTACAGCGCCGATGCGAACAACCGCAGCATTACGCAGGTAGTGCGCGGCGGTATCACTGAAAACTTCGGCACAAGCACGTCGACGGCATTTACGGCCACTTTGACCAACGTGGGCAATCAGAATGCCACGGGGCAGAACACCGCCAATGGTTCCCAGACCGGTGACTTCACCGTGGTCGCGGGCAGCGCTAACCCCTGCACTTTTATCACCAATGTTCTAGGTGCGGTGCCCGCGGGACAAGCCTGTACGATGAGCGCGACATTTCCGGGTCTAGGCTCAGCCACTGAGAATGATTACCTCAGCTTTCTGCCCTCGGCTTCCTCGGCGGGCACGTTGACCCTTACAGGAACGCCGCAATCGGTATCGTTCAACACAACCACGTTGATTGGGTCCGCATCGGGAACCCAGACCTTTGCTGCAAGCGGCACTGAGATCAGCTTCCCAATCACGGTGACCGCAGCTTCAGTCGGATCGGATGGTGTTACTACCGAAACTAACGGGCCGACAACATCCGATTCTGTGAGCGTAAGCGTGGATGGTGCAGCAGGGAACCCCTATCCAATCACGAGTACGTCAGGCCTCTCAGCCTTCGTAACGGTGAACCTCTACGGATTGAATGCTGGCAGCCATACTCTTACGGTGACTTTCCCGTCCCAAGGCGTTTACTCCCAGTCTAGCGAGACATTGAGCGGCTATTTCACCATCGCGCAGGCCAGCACATCCGTGAACTGGTCGCCGAGCATAACCACGCAGCAGGTCAGTCAGGCCATCGGCACCGGAGCGTTGAACGCAACCGCGACAACATCGGATGTGACCGCGCCTGCGAGTTGGGGCGGAACATTCGCCTATACGGTGACGCCGCTCTCCGGCTCACCGACGGAGCTTGACGCATCGACTTATCTGCCGATCGGCACCTATGCGCTGGGAGTTACATTCACGCCAACGGACGCCGTGGATTACGCCAGTTCAACTGCGACCGTGGCGACCTATACAGTGACACAGGCCTCCACTACGGCTACCGCCGGTGCATCCACCAACGTTGTAGCCGCGGATGGAAGCGGCAACTACACCAGCCTTTCGGCGGCGTTGGCTGCTCTGCCGGTTACCGGCGGAACCATCTACCTTAAGCCCGGAACCTACACCGGCCAGAACGCGATCAGCTATCCCAATGTCGCGTTGCGCGGGCTGGGCGGCAATGCGGCCAATGTGATTCTGACCGCGGAGGATGGCGCATTCTCCAGCCCGTTTGCCGGTTACCTGGGATCGGGCACCGGTGCGGGCAACTCCAACGCCAGCGGCGACCAGGGATCTTCGACGCTGGATGTGACCAAGGGTTACTACATGGGGCAGAGTTCAGGCAGTGCGGCTAATCCGATCGGCGTGCAGAACGCTACGGAGTACACGCCCAATAACTTTTACGCCGAATACCTGACCATCCAGAACACCTACAACACCGACACGGCCACCACCTCGACCTACTCCACGGCCAGTGGGAGCTGCGCCAATACCGGAACAGCGCAATCATTGCAATCGCTCTATAACGCTGGCACGCAGTGCAGTTCGCAGGCGCTGGCGTTGTGGATTGAGTCGGATCAGGCGATTTTGAACAACGTCAACCTGACCAGCCAGCAGGACACGCTCTATGCCGGCAGCCAGGGATGCGGCACTTACTGCACGGCGGCTCGCCAGTACATGTGGCAGGGCACGATCACCGGCGACGTGGATTATGTCTTCGGCGACGCGGCGTTGGTTTTCGACCATACCAATTTCTTCACCACCTGGCATGGCACAAAGGCAACAGGCACCGAGACCATCGAAGCGCAGAACAAGAAGTATGAAACCGGCAGCAGCAGCGATTATCTGAGCGGCTACATTTGCAATGGCTGCACACTGCTATCGCAGAGCACGGGCATGACCAGCCTGTACTATGGCCGTCCCTATGGCGCGTACTCGACCTGGATCATGCTGAACTCGTATGTGGACCAGGTGAATCCGGTGGGCTGGATCGAATTCTCGGGCGACACCAACCTGCCGACATCGACTTACGCCGAGTACAATACCCAGGCGTATACTGACCCCGCGGTGGGCACTGCGCCTTATCCCGCAGGCCTGTTTTATGAGTCGTCGTTGCCGGGGTACACAGTGATCCCGACTGGGCTGCAATACCGGCACTGGCGTATCGGGCACGCGCGAGACCACCTCGCTCGATCCGGGAACAAGCGAGGCGGGCAATGAGATCCGCACTTCGCTGACGGCGGTTCAGGCGGCGCAATACTATCCAGTTAATTTCCTTGGAACCACGGTCTCCGCTGCGACGCTCTCTGCGGGCCAGCCGTCGACCTGGAACCCGGTTACTGCACTGGCCGCTCGCGTAAACGCATTTGCGCCCACCGGCAATGTAACCCTGCAAGCGTATGGCAGCAGCGTGACGATTCTGGGCCGTCCGGTAACGCCCGGCGCGGGTCTGGTTCCAACGGGAAGCTATTCATTCATGGATGGCGGCACGGTGCTGGCTTCCGGCACTCTCGACGCCAGCGGCGAGGCCTATCTGACGACATCGACACTGTCGGCGGGCACGCACTCCATCACCATGATCTACGGCGGTGACAGCAATTTTACAGGCAGCACAAGCACCGCGTTCACTATCACGGTTCCACCGGCTCCGCTGACCCCGACCACCACAGCGCTGACGGTGACGAACGCCAGCAGCACTTATGGCGGCACCATCACCGGCACGGCCACGATTACGCCGACCTCGGGCAGCGGAACGCCCACTGGCACGGTGACATTGCTCTCCGGCTCAACAGCACTGGGGACATGCGCGTTGAGTGGCGGATCATGCAGCTATGCGCTTACAGGCGTGGCAGCGGGCGTGCAGGCGATGACCGCGAGCTACGGTGGCGATACCAGCTACTCGGCCAGCACGTCGAGCGTCAAGCCCTTCACCGTGGCCCAGGCTATTCTGCAGGTCACGGCTAGTAACGCAACTATGATTGTGGGCGGCAGCTTGCCGGCCTTCACTTACACAACAGCCGGTTATGTCAACGGCGATGGCCCGAGCGTTTTGAGCGGGTCACCTGCGATCACTACGGCAGCTACCGGCAGCGCAGTCGGGGAGTATCCCGTCCTCATTGCCACGGGCACGCTTGCCGCCAGCAACTACACGTTTGCCTTTACCAGCGGCGAACTTTTCGTTACTGAAACCAGCCAGGCCCCGGCCGTGGCCACCGGCGACAGCCGCACCGTCACCGAGCCTGTTATCCCGGCAGTCTGCGCTACGCTGAATGCGGCGCTTACGTCTGTCAACGACGACATTCCGGCATCGGTCGATGCAACAGTCACCAATCCCGACGGCGCGCGCATTCAAGCCGCGCTTAACAGCTGCTCTGGTACGGATCAGGCCGTTGAACTTTCGGTGGACGGCGCGGGCCACAATGCATATCTGACCGGGCCGCTGTCGATTCCGTCGAATGTTACGCTGCTGGTCGATCCTGGTGTCTACGTTTACTTCTCTCGCAACGTGCAGGACTACGATAAGGTTCCCGGGACGCATACCTGCGGCACCGTCAACTCGGCCAGTGCTACTGCATCGTGCCAGCCGCTAATTGATATTCCCGGTTCCACCAACGTCGGCATCATGGGCTACGGCAAGCTGGACGGACGCGGCGGTGATCCGCTGATCAACGCCTTCCCGGCGGCTTACGCAGGGCAAAGCTGGTGGGGATTGTCCAGCCTTGCCAACGGCGTAGGCAACCAGCAGAATCCGCGCTTCATCCAGATCGATACCGGATCGAGCAACATCACGCTGTACAAGATCACGCTGCGCAATTCGTCACTCTTCCATATCTCGACCTCAGGCGCGGCGAGTAACTTTACCGCGTGGGATATCAAGATCGTTACGCCCACCAGTTCGCGCAATACCGACGGCATCGATCCAGGCAACGCGCAGAACTTCACCATTACCCGTTCCTGGATATCGGATGGCGACGATAACATCGCAGTCGGCGGCGCCGGAACAACTGCTCCCGCAGCCAACATCTCCATCACCAATAACCACTTCTTTGCGGGGCATGGCGAGTCGATCGGCAGCTATACAAGCTCAGGCATCAGCAACATCCTCTTCGACGGCAATATGTCTTCAGGCAATGGAGTCGCCGGCAGCGGCAGTTCCATCAACAATACTGCTGACAGCAACTCGACCGGCCTCCGCATCAAGTCGGGATATGATCGCGGCGGCGTGGTCACCAATGTTCAATATTCAAATTCCTGCTATCAGGACCACAAGGCCGAGATTGTTTTCAGCCCCAATTACGAGGCCACTACTGGAACTGAGTCACCGAACATTGAAAACATTTTGATGCAGAACCTGACCTTCCTGACCGCCGGAACAGCACAGTTCACCGGGACCAGCAATAACGGCACAATTTATCCGTTGCAGATAACGCTGGACAACGTGAGCTTCCCTGCCACCTATGCAGTCTCCGAGTTCAGCACTGCGCCGACCAACGCCGCGCTGACCTACGGTCCTGGGGATGTCTCCGCGGACTTTATCGCCGATTACGCAACCTTCGTTGGCGCGAACGGCAACACGGTTAACAATGGCATCACTGCGACCAGCCTGGCGCCGCCGACCTGCAACTTCACTTACATTGCACCGGAGTTGACTGGCCCGAACGGCCTGCCGCAGACAATCACCCAAGGCGAGAACGCAACGGCTGTTGTGATTCTCACTCCGGCAGTGGGAGGCGCGGCTTATCCGACCGGCACAGTCACGCTGACCGATGCGCTGACCAGCAATGCAACAACAGTGGCGCTGCCCGGTACCACCGACACCATCTTCATTCCATTAAGCGGCCTGTCCGTAGGCACGCATACCTTCACCGCAACCTACTCGGGTGACAGCAATTACACGCTGACATCCGGCCAGACCGTCTACGCGACGACCTCGCCGTACGTGATCACTGTTAACGCAGGAAGCCTGGGCAGCACGACGACAACATTGTCCGGAGTGCCCAGTTCGACGCCGTACGGCAATTCTTTCACGGCCACGGCGACGGTGACCGGCAGCTCTCCAACAGGCAGTGTGCAATTCGTCGTCAATGGCGCAGTCTTTGCCACAGCGGCGTTGACGGGAGGCACGGCTTCGGCCAGCATCAGCCTGCCGTACAGCACAAGCGCGTATAGCATTGATGCCGTCTACAGCGGCGACTCCGCAAACGACGGCTCCACATCAGCTCCCTCCTCGGTCTCCGTTACGGCGGCGCTCACCACAACGGCGCTTTCGGCCAATACGACAATCACAACGCTGGGCCACCCGGTAGCACTGACCGCTTATGTTACGGCCGCGGTGGGCACACCAACCGGAACCGTCACTTTCACCTACACCACGACGGGGAGCAGCACTCCTGTTCCGACCACGGCGATTCTGAGCAATGGAGTTGCCACGGCCGGCATCACTCTGCCTGTCGGCACGGACTCAGTAACAGCGACCTTTACATCGAGCGGAAGCTATGCTGGATCAGTTTCAGCGCCGATGTCCTTCACGGTCAGCACGGGAACGATTCTTCCTCTGCCGACTAATCCGATAGCACTCCCGTACACGATGACCACCCTTGCCGGCGGCGCGGCCTCGAACTGCGCCACTGCCACGGATAGTTACGGTGACGGCTGCCCGGCTACGTCGATAATCTTCGGCGGCTCGGTCGACTTACGCAGCGTCGTTGCCGATCCATTCGGCAATGTCTATCTCACTGACTCGGTCTCCAGCTTGGTACGCCGCATTGCTCCCAACGGTGTGATCAGCGATTTCGCGGGCAGGGTTTCCGGCACGACCTGCGTTCCCACAGCGGCCACTGGATGCATACCCACGCAGGTAAGTTTGAACAAGCCGCGCGGCATCTCTGCCGATGCCCAGGGCAACATCTATATCGCCGGCTATAACACCGACGAGGTTTTCAAGGTCAGCGTAGCCAACGGTTTGATGTATCTGGTCGCGGGCACTGGCACTGCGGGCAGTACCGGAGACGGCGGCGCGGCAACCTCCGCTCAAGTCAATGCGCCGCGCGGCGTATGGGGTGACGCGGTAGGCAATGTCTACATCGCGGATACCTCCAACAACAAGATTCGCTTCGTTGACATTACCGGGAATATCCACACGTTTGCCGGCACGGGAACCGCAGGGTCGAATGGCGATGGCGGACTTGCCACTGCGGCTGAAATCAGCAACCCGCAAGGCGTAATGACCGATGTAAACCTGAATGTCTACATCGCCGATTCGGCAAAGGTCCGCGTGGTCTGCATTACCTGCGGTACCGGTTCGCCGTTGGATGCACTGCTGGCAAAGGTGGGAATCTCGGCTCCGCAGAATGGGTACATCTACACCATTGCCGGCGGTGCGGCATCGTCGTACTCCGGCGCGTATCCCACGCTGGCCACTAACGTGACAATGGCGCCGCAGAAACTAGCCATCGATGGCAGCAGCAACCTCTATATCTCCGACGGCAACGGCGCGGCCTGGTTCCTCGACGGACGCACCGCCAACATCCGGCCAATCGCAGGCAAACAGACAACGAACTGCAGCAGCGAAACCGATAACTTCGGTGACGGCTGCCCGGCGACACAGGCAGTAATCGGCGATGGCGGCAACGGCATCGGCGTGGGCACGGATACGCTGGGCAACATCTACATCTCCGACACAATGAACGCGCGCATCCGCAAGGTGACGACCGATCTGGCGTCGCCGTCAACATCAACCGGCATCACCTACTCCAAGCCCTTGCAGTTGCACTTCATCGCAGGTGACGCGGCGGCTGCCAGCAATGCCTTCGCGTCCAGCTCGCCAGAGTGGTCGCTGGGTTCGCCGAGCTGCACCACCAACTCCGACACTACAACCGACTGCCTGCTCACTGCCGGCTTCACTCCAGCGGTTCCAGGAGCGCGTTCAACGCCTCTGACGGTGAACAGCGCGGCAGGCAACACAGCCAATCTGGCCCTGACCGGGACTGGACTCGGAGCCGGATCAACGCTTGACCCAGCCAGCAAGCTCAGCTTCGGCACGAACCTCAAGGTTGCAGGCCTAGCCACTGACACTGCGGGCAATGTGTACGTCTCAGACGCAAACAGCAAGCAGATTCTGCGTTTTGCCCCCGCGGCTCTTGCACAGGGTACAAGCGCAGCATCCACTTCTCTCGCTACGCTTGGCGCACCGGGCGCGGTTGCCGTTGATCCACGCGGCTACGTCTATGCCGCCGATACTTCGACGGGCCTGATCACGCAGATTTCGCCTTCGGGCGCGGCTTCAACGTTGTCGCTTGCACTTACCACTCCTGTTGGTCTGGCGGTCGATGCGCTGAACAACCTCTATATCGCGGATTCATCCACGACGAGCGTCTATCAACTCAACCCGATCACCGGCGTCTATCGCACGCTGGCCACGGGAACGCTTGTTGCGCCCGCTGGTCTGGCCATTGACCCCTCCGGCAATCTGCTCATCACTGACTCTGGCGCTCCGGCCATTTACCGCTTCAATCTGCAGAGCGGAGTGACAACAACGGTTTCTTCAGCGGCCGTCAAGCCATCGGCCATTGCCACGGATGCCGCCGGAAACCTGCTCATCGCCGATATGGCATCAATCCTTGGCGTACCAGCAAGCGCTAACAGCGCGGCATTTACCGTTGCCAGCCTTGCTCCCTCGGCGCTGGCAATTGACTCGGCCGGCGATCTGTACACCGGCTCAGGCGGCGCCGTTTTCAAGCTGATTCGCACGCAGGGAACCGCGCAGTTCGCGGGGGCTTTGGCATTGCCGCAAACCTTCAACCTGCTTGAGTCGGGCAATCAGGCATTGCAACTGAGCTCGATCAGCCAGAGCGATGTGGCAGATTACAGCCTCACCGCAACTGCTTCCACGGATTGCGTGCTCAGCGGTACCCTGCCCTCGACACTGGCTGTAGGCGGCGTCTGCTCACTCAGCGCGAGTTACACACCAACAACTTTTGCTACAACCACGGACACCGCAACCTTCAACGGCAACCTTGCCAACGCGGCGCTCTCGACACCGTCCTCGGTGCAGCTTGTGCTTACAGGGCCGTCGGTACAGCCCGCGTCAACCATCGTTCTCAACCCCTTCTCGCCGGCATCGCCCGTCTACGGTCAGACTGTTACCGTCAGCGCTACTGTCTCCGGTTCATTGCTGACTCCTGCGGGCACCGTGGTGTTCACGGTGGATGGCGCCACAACCAACACCAGCGTTATTGCCGGCGTGGCAACCACTACGCTGACCGGCCTGAGCGTTGGAACACACACTGTTTCCGCCGCTTACACCAGCAGCAACGGATTCGCGCCATCTACAACATCGACCGCAACCCTGACCGTCACGCAAGCCTCGCAGACGATCACCTTCCCGTATGTTCCTTCGTACGAGACCACGGTTGCTCTTGCGACTTTCCCGCTCACCGTTTCGGCAAGTTCGAATCTGCCGGTAACGGTGGTCTCGCAGACGCTTTCGGTCTGCACGGTCTCTGAGTCTGGGTCCGGCGTTTGGTCGCTCTCTCTGCTCACCTCCGGCAGCTGCAGCTTGCTTGCTTCGCAATCAGGGAATGCTGACTACGGACCAGCGTGGTCGGGCCAGACCTTCTGGGTTGGCCGCACCGCGCAAACCATCACCTTCCCGTATGTACCAAGCGTCCAGGCCACAGTGGCACTGGAGAACATCGCTTTAACCGCTACGGCCAGCTCCGGCCTGCCGGTTAGCTACATCACGCAAACGCCGTTAGTCTGCGGTGTTTCTCAAACCGGCAGCATCTGGTATGTGAACCTGCTGACCTCAGGCAGTTGCAGTCTGCTGGCCTCGCAGGCGGGGAACAGCATCTATGGCGCTGCTGCATCCTCGGGCCAGACCTTCTGGGTTGGCCGCGCCGCGCAAACCATCACCTTCCCGTATGTACCAAGCGTCCAGGCCACAGTGGCACTGGAGAACATCGCTTTAACCGCTACGGCCAGCTCCGGCCTGCCGGTTAGCTACATCACGCAAACGCCGTTAGTCTGCGGTGTTTCTCAAACCGGCAGCATCTGGTATGTGAACCTGCTGACCTCAGGCAGTTGCAGTCTGCTGGCCTCGCAGGCGGGGAACAGCATCTATGGCGCTGCTGCATCCTCGGGCCAGACCTTCTGGGTTGGCCGCGCCGCGCAAACCATCACCTTCCCGTATGTACCAAGCGTCCAGGCCACAGTGGCACTGGAGAACATCGCTTTAACCGCTACGGCCAGCTCCGGCCTGCCGGTCAGCTACATCACGCAAACGCCGGCAATCTGCGGTGTTTCTCAAACCGGCAGCATCTGGTATGTGAACCTGCTGACCTCAGGCAGTTGCAGTCTGCTGGCCTCGCAGGCGGGGAACAGCATCTATGGCGCTGCTGCATCCTCGGGCCAGACCTTCTGGGTTGGCCGCACCGCGCAAACCATCACCTTCCCGGCTGTCGGAACCCAGACAGCGGGAACCTCTGTCCTGCTGCCCGCGACGGCCAGCTCCACCCTCGCGGTCAGCTATACATCCACCACGCCAGCGGTCTGCACCATCGACGCCACTGGAACCAATGCCGTGCTCGTTGCCGCCGGAAAATGCACGATCCAGGCCAACCAGGCTGGCAACGCTGTTTACTCGGCCGCGCCCACGGTAACGCAAAGCTTTACCGTGAACGCCCAGCCAACCGTCGATTAACAGGCCGGATGTTTAGCCGCTGGACGCAAATCAGAGCCGGACGGAGAGCGATCTCCGTCCGGCTCTTTTTGTTTATTGAGATGATTTTGCGTTCTGTTTCGAAGCGCGCAGATTTGCCAAAACCTGACGCTGTGACCTGGGTCCGCCCAGTGGCTATCACGATCCTGCGGCTCCAGCGAGCCGGTGGGTGCGCCAGGGACTCAGTACTTTGTAGCAGGGTGTTGCAGTTACCGTGGCTTTGCTGACACTAAGCAATTTTCGCTGAACGAGCCATGCCACGGAGGTCTGCGTCGAACTCTTGGATATCCCAACCGACTCCGCAAGTTCCTGGTAGCTGATCTGGATCGGTGAACCACGGCGCTGCTGTTCGCCGGCAAGCCACAAATAGACCATAAAACTCGCCGGTTTCTTGTCATGCCCGACAAGGTCGCGCATCAATACATCGATCACATAGTCGTCGATCATCGCCATATCTATACCGATCAAAAGTATAGCAATCCCTACCAGATTGCAATGACGCAATGGGCCGGATATATTCCGAGCATCTCAACATGGAGGCCGTGCATGATACGCGGAATCAAGATCGTCAGTATTCCAGTTAGCAACCAGGATGCAGCTTTGAAGTTCTACATTGAGCAGATGGGATTCAAGGTTGCAACCGACCAGGCATTTGGCCCCGGCCAGCGATGGATTGAATTGCTTATTCCGGGCTCAGATGTGAACCTAGCTCTGTTTACGCCTGAAGGCCACGAAAGCCGCATAGGAGGCTTTCAGCCGGTGACTTTCTGGTGCGATGACGTATTCGCCACAGCAAAGCTGCTCAAATCGAAAGGGGTGGAACTGGCTACCGAACCCCAAAAAGAGATCTGGGGAACGATGGCCAAGTTCAAAGACCCCGACGGCAATCAATTCGTGTTTTCCAGTAGATGAGGAGAGCGAGAGTGGTTCTCCAAAATTGGAGAACCACTCTCGCTCGGCGGTATGTAACTATCAACTCGAATCTGGTAAACTTGGAAAACTCACCAGGAGGTGTGCCATGAAAACCATAGACGAAACCACTGACCACTCCTGCTTTTACGCGAAGCAGTAAACGCCGCCGGGGATTCCCCTCGGAAACTCATGTTAAAAAGGGCCTCCGGGTCGTGCACGGAGAGAAGGAACTCAGCGAGAAGCTGGGACGCAATGACCTGTGCCCGTGCGGCTCAGGACAGCGTTTTCAAAAAATGCTGTATGAAGACCGGCTGCTTTTGACGGTAGCCAGCGCAATTACTTCTTCCGCGAATGAATGTTTCATCCGGCCCTGGGCGCGAATGCCCAGAGCGCAAGTTGAATTGTAGTCCTAATAGGACTACAATTGCCCTTGACTCCGCAAAGGGGGGAATAACGCCATGATTACCACCGAAACTTATGTCCGCGCCCGCATTGACGCGAAGACCAAAAAGCGCGCGACAGCCGCTTTGGAAGCGATGGGCCTTTCCGTCTCCGATGCCATCCGGCTGTTGATGCTACGCGTTGCCGACGAGCGCCGCCTGCCCTTTGAAATCAAGGCTCCAAACGCCACCACGCGCAAGGCAATGGCCGAATTGGAAGCGGGAAAGGGCAAGCGGTTCGCCAGCGTTGAAGCATTGATGGCTGACCTTCATGCGGACGATTGAGCGATCCACGGCATTCAAGCGCGATTACAAGCGGGAGGCCAGTGGCCAGCACCGGGCAACATTGGACGCAGATATTGCTACTGTTCTGATCGCATTGGTCAATGATCAACCTTTGCAGCCACGCCATCACGATCACGACCTCAGCGGCAATTGGGTCGGTTATCGCGAGTGCCTTATCAAGCCTGATCTGTTGCCCATCTACCGCAAGCAGGATGACGACGCGCTATGGCTGGCCCGGCTTGGCTCCCACAGCGAACTCTTCGGCTGAGATTCGGAAGTCTACAGGTCAAACCCAGGTCTCAAAGGCGAGACCAAGGACAGCTGGCTCTCGGACGCTCGTCCTCAAGGTTATTGGACAGACCACGTAACGGCAATAGGATTAATCCTTGGTTCCTTCCAATCTTTGACCAGGTAGACTATTGTTTTTCCCCTTTTGTAATCTTCTTTGTCTATTTCCTCGTCGAAAATGGCCGTTCCGTGTGCAGCGAAGCCGTGCCCCTCATCCTCTCTTTGCAAGAAAAAGTCTCCTTCGTTAAGCGAATTCTTTTCACTTTTGCAGCGCAATACGAGGAAATAACCTGGGAGGATCGAAGTACGATGGAACCAGATATAGTATGGCGTTGTTTTCGCTCTTCGTTCGATCCAAGCCGAATCAAATTCAATAGATATACCGTCTCGGCCGATTTGGATCGGACTGATCTGTGCTGTAGTAACAAAAACGTTATAATTCCTCGACTCTTCTATGGAAGAAGACGCCTCATCGTCTATCGCTCCACTGTCGTTTAATCCGTTCCAAAAGGATTTGGCCATTGATGCGACTGTTAAAACGAAGGCAAATAACACAATAAGAGAAACAATGGCTATCGATTTGATCAAGCGGCGATTCATATTCAAACCTCCATCAAGCATTGTCGGGATTCAAGCGATCCAGCAAGCGTAATCGTGTGATCGCTGCTCTCCGGGTGTTCAAAGCCTGGACGCCCCATCCTCCAATCGATCTTACCTACTCCCGGCAATCATCTGCGCGGCGTGCTGCAGGCTGGTTTCAGTGACGGTGGCACCGCTCAACATTCTTGCGACTTCGTGAGTGCTGGCGCGCTGATCGAGAAGGGTGACTTTCGTCTTCGTCCGGCCGTCGGACTCGCGCTTGTCGATATTGATGGTGCTTTATCGAAGGGGCCGATGCCGCTCGATGTACTCACGTAGCGCCAGATTCATCCGCGTTTGATAGCCTTGGCCCTGGCGTTGGAACCAGTCGATGATATCTGCATCCACTCTGAGCGACAAGGGCCGCTTGATCGGACGGAAGTGTGGCCCGCGCACGGCTCGGCTCCAATCGGAGATGGGCGGCATTTCGGCGGTGTCGATCTCGCTCTCCGGCATCCGGGCCAACGCATCCAGCTCAGCCTGCAACTCCGGCGTCAGCGGCGCTGGATTACCTCTCTTCATAGTCGCGCCTTTCATGTGTCTCTGCCTTTCTTGCGCTGATGATTCTTCCGGCGCTGGATTCGTCTTCGGGCCAGGTATGAACGACGTAGAGGACGACAATCCCATCGGTGCTGGGTGAACCGAGAGTCCTCCACCGGTCCTCATTCGGATACGGATCAGGAACTGATATGCACAGAGGATCACCTAATGCGCGTTCGGCGAGTTCAAAGCTGACCTTGTGCTTTTCCAGGTTGCTTTTCGCCTTCTCGGGGTCCCATGTCCAGCGCACCGGCCCTCCGTATATACATAAGTGTATCTACATGCACGATTATCGTCAACCGGGATTACCGGCTTCCCGCGATCATCTGTGCGGCGTGCTGGAGGCTGGTTTCAGTGACAGTTGCGCCGCTCAACATTCTTGCCACTTCGTGGGTGCTGGCGCGTTGGTCGAGGAGAGTGACCTTGGTCTTGGTCCGGCCATCGGACTCGCGCTTGTCGATGAGGAAGTGCTGGTCGGCGAAGGCTGCAATCTGCGGCAAATGCGTGACGCACAAGAACCTGCTGCCCTTTGCTGAGGGATTTGAGTTTTTGCCCGACAGCCTCCGCCGCGCGGCCTCCGATGCCGATGTCAATTTCATCAAAAACAAGCGTCCGCGGGGTGGGAGATTTTTTTCGCGATTTGGCGGAGTTCTCTTCCACCGCGACTTTGAGGGCCAGCATGACGCGGGACATCTCGCCGCCGGAGGCGATCTCATGGAGCGGCTTGAGCGGTTCGCCGGGGTTGGTGGCGATGCGGTACTCGACCTCATCCCAGCCGGCTGCGGTCCAATGAGCCGTTGCCTCAGGGGCTAAAGGCCCGCCTATATCTTGCGGTGTTTGCGGCACGACTGAAGTCGTGCCCTGATACAAGACCGCAATCTCAAAGCGGACCTTCATGGCCAGCGAGTTGATCTGGGCTTCGGCGAGTTTGGCGAGCTTGGCAGCAGCGGCTTTGCGTTCTGTGGTAAGAGCAATCGCTGATTGTTTGTACTCTCCCGTGGCTTCACTGAGGGCTTTGCGCAGTGCCTTGAGAATTTCGTCGCGGTCTTCAACTTCGGCAAGTTTGCGGCCCACCTCTTCGCCAAAGGCGATGACCTCGGCGACGGTGGTTCCGTATTTACGCTTGAGGCGGTCGAGTGCGGCGAGGCGGTCTTCGATCTCGGCAAGGCGCTCGGGCGAGGCGTTGATGGATTCGGCGTAGTCGCGCAGGCGGTCGGCAACGTCCCCTACGGTGGCGCGGGCGGACTCCAGTTGCTGGGCCGGCTCGGTGAAGCGGCTGTCGTAGCGGGCCAGTTCCTCGACGTTGCGAATCGCGGCGCGCAAGGCACCCTCGGCGGAGGCGCTGCCTTCGTAAAGCTGATCGAAGGCGCTCTGCGCGGCGGTGTAAAGTTTTTCAGCATTGGCGAGGACGCGTTTTTCGGTTTCGAGGGCCTCGTCTTCGCCGGGGATGAGGCGGGCGGCGTCAATCTCCTTGTGCTGATAGCTCCAAAGATCGACCATGCGCAGGCGGTCCTGTTCGCCGCGTTCCAGTTCGTCGAGCTTTGCAGCGGCGGCGCGCCAGCGGGCGTGGGCCTCGGCGACTGCATCAGTATTTATGCCGCCGAAGCGATCGAGAAGGATGCGCTGCTGGGACTGGTCGAAGCTGGTCAGGGTCTCAGTCTGCGCGTGCACCAGGGCCAGCTCGGGGGCAAGTTGCTTGAGCACGGCGACCGTAGCAGGCTGATTGTTGACGAAGACGCGGCCCTTGCCGGAGGAGAGAATCTCGCGGCGGAGAATGATTTCGGTTCCCTCGGCGTCGATGCCGTTCTCTTCGAGAACCAGTTCTGCTGCTTGCGTGGACTCGAAGACGCAGGCAACGACGGCCTTGTCCGCGCCGTGACGCACCACCTCAGCGGAGGATTTTCCGCCCATCAAGAGGGCCAACGCATCGACGAGGATGGATTTTCCCGCGCCGGTTTCGCCAGTCAGAAGATTTAGACCTGGGCCGAAGACGGCAATGGCGTGATCGATGACGGCGTAGTTTTCAGCGCGCAATTCTATAAGCATTCTTGCGTCAACCTCTTAACTCATCTTCAAAACCTGGGGCAATCGTAAAGCAGTGATTCGCAACTGACAATCCGAGCGCAGCATAGCACGGTGGGCAGGGTGCGCGGCCAGCCAAAGCCTGCCACGCACCATCGATGGACCAGATCGATTACTTGGACGGGCTTACGGCGTCTGATAACGTGAATATAGAGGTGAATATTGACTTCTGCGGTCTTGCTTTTTTTGCAGGCTGACAGCGGCACGACCGCTGCGGCTCCTGCTCCGTCCTCAAATGCGCTGTGGGAGATGCTCACGAACAGCGGCCCGGTGGCGCTCTGTGTTCTGGCGCTTCTGCTCTGCGCCAGTGTTTACTCGTGGTCGGTGATTCTGGGCAAGATATCCGTCTTTGGCAAGGCGACCGCGCAAAATCTCCGCTTTTTGCGCACCTTCCGCAAAGCAGGGCGGTTGCAGGAGATTGCCGCGCTGACCGGCGACTTCAAGCCCAGTCCGCTGGCCGAGGTCTTTGACGGAGTGTATGAAAGTTATACACGCCAGACCGGCGGCGCAGGCGCTCCGCTGAGCTTTACTCCGCTGGAGCGGGCGGCGCAAACGGCTGCCAGCGAGGCAATTACGCAACTGGAGCAGAAGCTCACCTGGCTGGCCACGATTGCCTCCGTCAGCCCGTTTGTGGGGCTGTTTGGCACCGTGATGGGCATTGTGGACGCCTTCCACGGGCTGGGATCAGAGGGCGCTGCGACGCTGCGGGCCGTGGCTCCGGGCATCAGCGAGGCGCTGATTACCACCGCTGCGGGCTTGTTTGTGGCTGTGCCCGCGGTGGTGGCGTACAACCAGTTCTCGGCACGGGTTCGCGTTTTTGCTGCTGCCGCGGACGACTTTGCCCGCGAACTGCTGAATGCGATCGAAGAGAGCGCGCTGCGCTCGGCTGCTCCGGCTCAGGTTGCTCCGCCAGCCGCGGTTGCGCCGACCGCTGTGCCCGCGCCACCGCGTACGC
Organism: uncultured Acidobacteriaceae bacterium; assembly: GCA_963713645.1. Lineage (GTDB taxonomy): Bacteria > Acidobacteriota > Terriglobia > Terriglobales > Acidobacteriaceae > Telmatobacter. The sequence continues at coordinate 189,211 of CAVQMQ010000007.1, forward strand.
CAACGTTCGTCTCCACACGCGAGGTGGATCGTGGCCTTCACCGCTAATAACGGCCAAACCCGCACGTCGCTGGCTGAGATCAACATTACGCCGCTGGTGGACGTGGTGCTGGTGCTGCTGGTGATCTTCATGATCACCGCGCCGGTGCTGCAGTCGGGAATTGAGGTTGCGGTCCCGAAGACGCGCACCGTCAAGCAGATCACCGAGCAGCGGATGGTGGTAACGATTGACCGGCAGCAACAGGTCTTCCTGGGCGATAACCCTGTTAACATTCATGAGCTTGCGGCCAAATTGCGCCAGGGGACGACCGATCCTGCGCATAAGGTGATTTATCTGCGCGCCGACGAGCGGGTGCCCTTTGGCGCATTTGCCAGCGTGATGGACGCGGTGAAGCAGGCGGGGATTACCAATATCTCCATAGTCACCCAGCCGCTGGATGCCAAGGCAGCAGGCGGAGAGTGAAATTCCGATGACAGCAGCGGCCGGAGAACGGGTTGATCGCCTGGAGCGGGAGCTTGGCCGTTCGCAGGAGAGCCTCGGTCCTACGGTCGGCTCGCTTGTGCTGCATGGGGCGCTGGCGGGGAGTTTGATTCTCTATGGGATGATAGGCGGATTCTTTCATCACAATACCTGGGGCGGGGCGGCAAGCGGCGGCGCGATTGAGGTAAAGCTGGTGACCAGCGCGCTACCTTTGCCCGCCGATCATCCGCCGAATGAAAATGTGCTGGCCACGGAGAAGCCCAGCGAAGCCCCCGCGCCGCCCACTCCCAAGGAAACGAAGGCCGTGGATGAGACAGCGATTCCGATCAACGGCAAGCCCGAGAAGCCCAAACTGGAAAAGCCCAAGCCGGAGACGACACAGCCGAAGACCGAGCAGCATCAGCCGCAGCCTATAGCGGACAACCGCGCCCACTACGGCGAGCAGCAGGCGGCCTCAATGGCGCGGGCCACGCAGGCGCAGAATGCCACCAACGGGCCGGTGAGCATTGCGAATGGGGATTTTGGCAGCCGCTACCCGTGGTACGTCGCGGCGATCAACCGGATGGTCAGCCAGAACTGGTACCGGGCTGAGGTTGATCAGCACACCGCGAAGGGAAGCAAGGCGACGGTCTATTTCCGCATAAACCGCCAGGGAGTTCCCTCGGATTTCAAGATTTATGCCTCTAGCGGCAACTCGACACTGGACCGCTCGGGAATGAGAGCTGCTGAGCGGGTAGACTCTTTTGGTCCGCTGCCGTCAGATTCCAACCTCCAGTACCTCGACGTCACTTATGATTTTACTTACTGAGAAATTGCGCTGAATCCAGGCGCTCGATCAATTGACTCGCAAGACGGCTTGCACCATGTACGATGGATGGCATCCGGCAGGAAGGATTTTTTCGGGCATGAAGAGACCATTGCAGCATTTTTTCCCAGTTTTGCTTCTCGTTTTGGTGTTTTCATCAAAGCCGGCATTGGCCCAGGACTGGGTCCATACCGGCACGAACCTGGGCAATGACCGCATTCGCATTGCCGCAGCTGATTTCAATTCAGGCGTTGTACCCGGTGCCAGGTCTTCGGCGCCCGGGTCGGTCGATCCTGAGACTCCAGCGTTGAAGGCAGTCTTCGATGCGACCCTTTACAGCGATCTCTCCAACGCCGGCATCTTTGACGTGGTATCGAAGAGCATGATTCCGGCGGTTTCTCCCGGCTCGCCGCAGGAGATCAACCTGGCGCAGTGGTCCGCTGCCCCGTCTAACGCGGCCATGGTAGCTTTTGGCGCTCTCTCGGTCACAAGCGGCAAGTTGACGGTGGCTGGCTGGCTTTTTGACACGCGCAATACGTCCAGCCCGCAAGTGCTGGCCCGGCAGTATTCCGATGCCGTGAGCCAGGAAGCAGCCCGACTGACGGCGCATAAATTTGCCGACGAGATTATCTCCACGCTGGGCGGCGGCATCAACGGAATCGCCGAGACGAAGATTTACTTTGTCAGCTCGCGAGGCGGCTCCAAAGAGATTTGGGCGATGGATTACGACGGGCAGAACCAGCACGCAGTAACGCATCTCGGGTCGATTTCGCTCTCGCCGCGCATCTCGCCCGACAACTCGCGGCTGGCCTTTGCGTCGCTGGGCAAAGAAGGCTGGTCGATCCGCATGTACTCGCTCGATCTGGGACGTCAGGTTAGCTTTCCCGCAGGAACGGCTGGCGGCAGCAATCTTTCTCCAGCGTGGTCCGGCGACGGGCTGAAGATCGCGTTTTCCTCGTCGCGCTCCGGTGACCCGGAGATCTGGGTTGCCGATGTGAGCGGTTCAAGTCCGCATAAGCTGACCAGCTTTCGCGGACCGGATGTTTCGCCGGTCTGGAATCCCAAGACCAATGCGCAGATTGCCTGGGTAAGCGGGCGTACCGGTTTACCGCAAATTTACACGATGGACCAAGATGGCGCGAATGTCTCGCGCCTGACCGACGGCGGCTATGCGATCTCACCTTCATGGTCGCCGAATGGGCAGTTTCTGGCCTTCAGTTGGAATCGCAAGTATGGTCCCGGCGATCCCGGCGGGCAAGATATTTATGTAATGGACATTGCCAGCAAGCGCTGGCTACAACTGACTCATGAGGCTGGCAGCAACGATTTTCCGAGCTGGGCTCCAGACGGGCGGCACATTGTCTTTGAGCGCTCTGTTGGCGGCCATGCGGAGATCTGGTCGATGCTGGCCGATGGAACCGAGCAGCATCAACTGACCAAGTCGGGCAATAACACGATGCCCAACTGGAGTTGGAAATAGCGGCAAAATACGTGGGCAGAGTGCGTCGAGCGCCAGGATTTTGAGGAATTTATCGGCCTGGACGGAGCGCAATGAAACAATCTTGCGCCCCGCTTCGTCGCTAAAACTGGAGCATTGTTTGATTTCTGTTCCGCGGTTCATTTCTAACTGGCAGGTTGAGCGTAGGCCCGTCCTGCTGCGTCAATCCGAAGGATATGGCATCCGGCGGCACTTTGCGCGCTGAGGCCTGCCGGCTTAAGCCGTGCCAAGCAACGATTGCCGGACCCTTTGGACGATACTTTGAAACTGGAAAAGGAGTAATGCAATGAATCGACTCTCTCGCCTTTCCGTTCCTTCAGTTTTACTCTTCTCTCTTGCCTTGGCAGTTGGCTGTGCAAAGAAGTCGGCACCGCCGCCGGCGCAAGAGACAGCGCCGGTAGTCCCCCCGGCAGCTCCCACCGCGCAGATCACCGCAACACCAGCCACGATTGCTGCCGGCGATCAGGTGGTGCTGAATTGGAGCACTACGCATGCCACCAGCGCCAGCATCGATGGCCTCGGCGATGTGCCCACATCTGGCACGCAGTCTGTCTCGCCCGCCGAATCGACTAACTATCACCTGGTCGCCAAGGGCGACGGTGGCACCACCGATGCGACAGTGCGGGTTACCGTTCATCAGCCTCCGGTGGTAGAGAAGCCGAAGCCGACGATGTCACCGGAACAAGAATTCATGGCTAACGTCAAGGATATCTTCTTCGACTACGATGCCTACACGATCCGAGGCGACGCGCAGACGACGCTCTCATCCGATGCCTCCTATCTTGTCAGCCATCCAGATGTGAAGATCGTGATCGGCGGCTATTGCGACGAGCGTGGCTCTGCCGAGTACAACCTCGCGTTGGGCCAGAACCGCGGAGACTCCGCCAAAAACGCGTTGGTTACTGCGGGCGTAGCGGCAACGCGCATCCGCGTCATCAGCTACGGCAAGGAGAAGCCCTTCTGCACGGAGTCAAATGAGTCCTGCTGGCAGCAGAATCGCCGCGCCGGATTCTCGCTGGACAAGTAAAATTGAATGGTAAACACTTTGAGTGTCCCGGCCCCTGATTTCGCGGCAGGGACACTCTGATGCTTTCCAGGTGAAGAATGCAAAAAACAAGCAAAACTCGCAATGGTATCTTTGCCGCGGCCGCCCTGGCCGCGTTGCTCTTTTCCGCGCCTGCTCCTGCGCATGCCACGTCCAAGGAGATCATCGAGCTGCAAACTCAGGTACAGCAGTTGCTGGACCAAGTGCAGCGCCTTCAATCGACCATGGACGCGCGCTTTGGCGTCATTCAACATTTAGCCGAGCAGACGGCGGACAATGCCAATCAGGTAACGGCTGCGGTCACGGCGCTGCAGCAGAAGCTCAATTCGCAGAATGAGGCTGTCTCAGGCAAGCTGGATGCCAGCTCCGGCCAGACGCAGGCGCTGAACGACTCGGTGGACGAGCTGAAGTCGCGCGTGGCCAAGCTGGACAAGGCGATTCAGGATATGCAGGCGCAGTTGCAGACGATTCAGGCGCAGACCGCTCCGCAGACGCCTCCGGCGGGCGCGGCCCCTGGCGGGACAGCTCCGGCTGGAACAATGCCAGGCACGGCGGCTCCAGGCTCACCGAATGCCGGGCCGAGCGCAAATATGGGCTCTGGCCAGCCAGCAGCCAATCAGGCTCCGCCGTTGGAAGAGACTTTTCAGGCGGGGATTCGCGATTTTGAAGCCGCCAAGTATCGTGTCGCGACGGAAGAATTTCAGGACATCCTGACCTATTACCCGCAGGACGATCTGGCCGGCAGCGCCCAATTCTATCTAGGCGAAATTGCGTACAGGCAGCAGAAATACGTGGACGCGGTGAAGGAGTTCAACGCGGTGCTGGAGCAGTTCAGCGGTAGCGCCAAGGCGCCTGCGGCGCAGCTTCATAAGGGCTACGCGCTGCTCAGTCTCGATAAGAAAGACGCCGCCGCCAATGAACTGCGTTCCCTGATCCGCCGCTATCCGCAGTCGCCGGAGGCCGCACAGGCGCGCAGCAAGCTGAACGCACTGGGCTTGAAGATTGCGGTTGCTGCGCACTGAGCAGGCGCTTCTCGCAGCAATTAAATCCACGACGCCGACGGAGGTTGTGGTCATTCATCCGCATCGTGTATCATGCTTGGGTCGTTAAGGGAGCTGTTTATGATAAGCCCTGAAAACTTGTACATTATGGATGTAGCTAGCCTGTGCGTGGATCTCTTTCGTTTAGGTGGAAAGAACCGCAACTCTTTTGGTCATGATCGCGCTTTGGTCGACTGTGTGACCTTCGAACAAAACGGAATCACAGTAGTCGTGGCGAACAAACAAGGTTTCTCGGCTTTTGACTGGCTCACACCCGCTATGAAGGCGCCTGGAAAACACGTGTGGAGAATACCAAAAGGAACGCCATTACCGATCGAGATTGTGCTTGTGAAGGATCTGACTCCGGGCAAGCGGGGGCACTACCATTTTGCTCCGGTGCAAAACATGCCGCTGACAAAGTATCTCGGACTGCTCGAAGAAATCGGGATCAAGAGCGTGAAGCTGACCGCAGAGGAGATTCAACGTGGCTGAGCAAATTCAAACATCGTTCACACCTACACCCGCATTCACTAGCCTTGGCGAATGGAGGGTAGTGATGCGCGCCCTTGTGAGCTTGCAGAAGTACCTCATAGCAGAAACGGAAGGTAAAGACACCGACGACGAGAAAATATTGTTCGAGTGCGAAGAGTTGCAGTGCCTAGAGATAGCAATCGATCAATTGAAGCGGCAATTCGAGCAGGTATTCGATTGCCCTTTAGAACCATCGAAACGCGCTTGATTCCCACTAGACCAGCAGAGTGTGCCTGTCGGTGTAGCGGCCCTTTTTGCTATGCAGCAGTTGTTGACAGGGTTGCACTTCTTTCGTAGTAGCCCTGAGAGCGACTAGCTCAAAGCCGCCTTCGGCGACCTGGTAGAGCATCTGATCCAGGGGCTTGGTCGGCGCGATTCCATACGTCTTCTGGATGAGTGTCCGTATCTCATCGGGTTCAGCAACTTGGCAATACAGATTCGTCCTCGAAGCGTGGCTGAAATCCTAGCCTTCGCCAAAAGTCTTCAACCAAGGAAATCGCCTCTGCCGAGGTTGTTGCCGTCGTGCGCAGCGTGATCTCTGCGCTTGCTCCCGATTGCAGCGCCGAGGCCTCGGCGGCGATGGCGACGCACTTATCGGCCCGATAGGTACATGCAGCCAGATCGGTGATAGAAAGGCGTGTGGTGGGCGTGGCGAAGACGGTGCGCGGCGGCGCCATGCGGTCCAGTAGCCAGAGAATCTCCAGCTTCGACTCCAGCTCATCAGGCACACAATCAATCGCCAGATCAGCCTCGCGCACGGCATCTTCAATGCTCGAAACGAAGGCTACATTCGGCAGCGCCTCGGGGCCAAGTTGCTGGCGCAGAGCCTCGCGGGCATGATGCAGATTGGCCGGCATCACATCTTCAAGCAGGACGCGAAAACCGGCCTGGGCAGCGCTCAGGGCAAGCCAACGGCCCAACGGACCTGCTCCGATGATGGCAACGGTTGAAGGCAAAAGGGGACTACTTGGCGGCCAGAGCTTTGATTACGTCCTCGGCGCTGGGGCTGGCCTGCGCCAGATGCTCGGCAACGCGGGCGCGCTCCTCGGCGGAGAGCGTGGGGACGGTGGCCAGCACACGGCGCAGCGTGACGGCAACATCGTCAATGTAATTCATCAGGCGGATGGCTTCTCCGGAGAGCGGCATGTCGGGTTCCCTCGAAAACTGAAAGTCTCAAGTTCATTGTAGGCGGTTGAGTTGGGGCGGGCAAAGGCGATGCTCTCCTATGCAACCGGCTGAAGTTCCTTGCGAATCTCTGAGACGACCTTCAGATAGCCGCGCGCCGCTTCGGTGATGATCTCTGGCGTTCCCTTGTCGATTGCGGAAAGATTCACGAGATCGCTGCCCACGCCCACAGCACGCGCTCCAGCCCGAAAAAATGCGGCCGCGGTTGCCAGCGTTACACCACCTGTGGGAATGAGCTTGAGGAAGGGAAAGGGCGCCAGCAGCGATTGCAGATAACTGGCTCCGCCCATCGCTGAGCAGGGAAAAATCTTCACATAGTCCGCGCCCTCCTCCCACGCCGCCAGAACTTCGTTGGGGGTCAGCGCGCCGGGAATCGAGAGCTTGCCTAAGGCGTGAGTTCTCTCAATCACCTCAGGATGAAACGTGGGGCTGACGATAAACTCCGCGCCGGCATCAATGGTGGCTTCCGTCTGCCCGATGGTAGTAACTGTGCCCGCGCCCAGCAGGAGCTTTGCTCCGTACTCGGTTTTCAGCTCTTTCAGAACCTCAACAGCGCCGGGAACGGTCATGGTGACTTCGACGACTGTAACGCCGCCAGCGATCATCGCCTGCACAACTGCGTGGGCCTGACCTGCGTTGCGGGCGCGCAGCACCGGGATCAGCCCGACGCGCTCGATAATTTGCTGGATAGTTTCTGACATTTCGTGCCTTTCAATTCATCGCGCGATGCGTGCCGATCCGCCTTGCATCGTCCGTTCAACTTCGGCTAGCGAAGCCATGCTGGTATCGCCGGGTGTGGTCATGGCCAGCGCGCCATGCGCCACGCCGCAACGCACAGCCCACTCGACGGGCTTACCCGTTAGTAATCCATAGATCAGCCCCGAGGCGAAGCTGTCGCCTCCGCCGACGCGGTCATAGATTTCAATCTCGCGCTGCGGAATGCGCACGATCTTGTCCTCGCAGAGCGCAATTGCTCCCCATCCGTTGCGGCTGGCGCTTTGTGCCGTACGCAGCGTGCTGGCAATCAGCTTCAGATTGGGGTAAGCCGCGGCCACCTCGCGCAGCATCTCTTCGTAGCCCGCAATCGGCAGCTCGTTGAACTCCGCGCCCACGCCTTTGATTTGCACGCCGAGCATCGCGCTGAAATCTTCTTCGTTGCCCAGCAGTAGATCGACCTTGCCCACCAGTTCGCGGTTCACGGCCTGCGCTTTTGTCTTGCCGCCGATGCTCTTCCACAGCGAGTCGCGATAATTCAGGTCAAATGAGACCGGTGTTCCGCTCTGCTGCGCGGCCTCCATCGCCTCAGCCGCTACCTCGGCCGTTGAACCGGAAAGCGCCGCGAAGATGCCGCCGGTATGAAACCACTTCGCGCCGTTTTCTTTTCCGAAGATTGCGGGCCAATCGAAATCGCCTGACTTCACCTGGCTGATCGCCGTGTGTCCGCGGTCTGAGCAGCCGACCGCGCCGCGCACGCCAAAGCCGCTCTCGGTGAAGTTCAGCCCGTTGCGCACCGTGCGGCCAACTCCATCGTACGGAACCCACTTGAGCAGGGATGCATCCACACCGCCCTGGAGGATCAGATCTTCTACCAGGTGGCCAATGGGATTGTCAGCCAATGCCGTCGCGATGGCCGTGCGCAGGCCAAAACAGCGGCGCAGGCCGCGGGCTACGTTGTACTCGCCGCCGCCCTCCCATGCCGCAAACTGGCGTGTGGTGTGAATGCGGCTGGGGCCTGGATCGAGCCGCAACATGACCTCGCCGAGGCTCAGCAGATCCCAGCGGTGAGGAGAATCGGGAATGAGAAGTTTTTCCATAAAAAGGAGACGAGCCGTCGCATAAGATTCAACAACAGCCAAATGACACTTTATCGCATTGCACCGCTTTTGCGCGATGACGGCCGCACACGCAGGTAAATCGCTGTAGGTGATAAAGTTTTAAGGATGGGTTCTGCGTCCGGTTATATGCGGCCAGTGCTGGCGACCACACCTTCAGGGGCAAATCATTCATGAGCAATAGTCTCTTCGATTTAAGCGGCAGAGTTGCCGTGGTGACTGGCGGAACAACTGGGCTGGGCCACGCCATTGCACTTGGATTGGCCGAAGCCGGAGCCGATGTAGTGGCCACGGCGCGGCGCGCAGAGCAGGTAGAGCAGACCGCGGCTGAGATTGAAGCACTGGGCCGGCGGACACTGCGAGCGCCGAGCGATGTGACCGACCGGGCCTCGTTGGAGGTGTTGCGCGATGCAGTACTGGCTGCCTTCGGCAAAGTGGACATCCTGGTCAATGCTGCGGGAATCCAACACAAAGTGCCCACGCTGGAACTCGCTGAGGATGACTGGGCGCGCATACTTGAGACCAACCTGTCAGGCACCTTTCGGACCTGCCAGATCTTCGGCGCGGAGATGGTCAAGGCCGGCTATGGACGCATTGTCAACATTGCCTCGCTCACTTCGTTTGTCGCGTTCACGCAGGTGGGCGCATACGCGGCCAGCAAGGGTGGCGTAGCGATGCTTACCAAGACACTGGCCGTCGAGTTGGCGCAAAGCGGCGTCAATGTCAACGCCATCGCCCCAGGCGTCTTTCCCACTCCGTTGAATCGCGAGCTGATCATGGGCACGCCGCGCGGCGCGGAGCTGATAATGCGCACACCTATGGGGCGCTTCGGCGAGGCGCGCGAGATGGCCGGAACCGCGATCTTTCTTGCCTCCGAGGCGGCCTCATTCATCACCGGCGAAATCATCGCAGTGGATGGCGGCTTTCTGGCCAGTGGAGTGAATCAATAACACAGGGACGAAGGACTAGGGAAAGCCAGACGACATGAAGATTACAAATGCCTATATCAACATCACCTCGCCGGGGCGCAATTTCGTCACTCTTAAGATCGAGACCGACAAAGGCATTTACGGACTCGGCGATGCTACGCTCAACGGGCGCGAACTTGCGGTGGCCAGTTATCTCACCGACCATGTGATTCCCTGCATTGTTGGGCGCGATCCATTTCAGACCGAAGACATCTGGCAATATCTTTATCGCGGCGCGTACTGGCGGCGCGGGCCAGTCACCATGTCGGCGATTGCGGCCGTAGACGTAGCGCTGTGGGACATCAAGGGCAAGGCGCTGAATACCCCGGTCTACAACTTGCTCGGGGGCAAGAGCCGCGATGGCGTGCTGGTCTATGGGCATGCAAACGGCAAGGACATCGACCACGCTCTTGAAGACGTTGCACGGCATCGCGAGCAGGGATTCAAGGCCATCCGGGTGCAGAGCGGTATCCCCGGCCTCTCGACAACCTATGGCATTGCAAAAGGCTCCGGCCGCTACGAACCGGCTGAGCGCGGCCTGCCCTCTGAAAATGAGTGGTCCTCGGAGTTATATCTCCGCCACGTGCCGACTCTCTTTGCCAAGGTGCGCGAGACCTTCGGCGAAGAGCTACACTTGCTGCACGATTGCCATCACCGCTTGACGCCCATTGAGGCGGGCCGTCTGGGCAGGGAACTTGAACCATTTCATCTTTTCTGGATGGAAGACCCCACTCCCGCCGAGTTGCAGGAGAGCTTCAAAATCATTCGCCAGCACACCACGACGCCAATTGCCGTCGGCGAAGTCTTTAACTCTATCTGGGATGCGCACGACTTGATTCGCTATCAATGGATCGACTATCTGCGCATGACTCTGGTGCATGGCGGCGGCATAACTCATTTGAAGAAAGTCGCGGATTTTGCGGCGCTCTATCATGTGCGCACCGGCTTCCACGGTGCCACTGACTTATCGCCGGTTACCATGGCCGCGGCCTTGCATTTTGATAGCGCGGTGCATAACTTCGGCATTCAGGAACTGATGCCGCACAACGAAGAGACCAATGCTGTTTTCCCGCATAACTACACGTTCAAAGACGGAATGATGCATCCAGGCGACGCGCCCGGACTGGGCGTTGATCTGAATGAAAAGCTGGCCGCGAAATACCCCTATCAGCGCGCGTATTTGCCGATCAACCGCAAGCTCGACGGAACGCTGACGGATTGGTAGAGTTATACCGCTGGTCGCAGGTCTACTTTCTTGGTAGTAATCACGAGTTTGGCCGGCGTCAGCTCCGGCCCGTCCCAGCCTTCTTTCACTGCTTCAATGTGAATCTCTCCGGCCTTCTTGGTCGCCTGCACAATCACCTGCGCCAGCCCGTTGAAGAGCGAGCGCTTCGGTTCCTTGTCGCTCTGCTGGCAGTTCGGGTCGCCGTTGCCTACGCCGATCAGTGCGCCTTCGCCGGAGACCTTGAAGCCGATGAGGTTCGATGCCGTGGGAACCGCGCGGCCCTCCTTGTCCAGCGCCTCCACTTTGAGAATCGCGATGTCTTCACCGTCGGCATTGATCTCGGTACGGTCAGCGGTCAACCGGATCGCAACCGTCTCCCCTGTGGTTTCGCGTTTTTCAGTTAGGACAAGCTTCCCGTCTTTCGATCCGCGAGCTTCAATGAATCCTGGCTGATATTTGACCTTCCACTCCACATGGCCGAGATGCGGTACCTTCTGGCTACCCAGGCTCGTGCCGTTCACGAACAGTTCGACCTCGTCGAGATTCGAGAAGACCCAGACAGGGATCGTCTCGCCTTCTTTGCCTTCAAAATTCCAGTGCGGAAATAGATGCAACACCGGCTCCGCGCCCCACCAGGATTTGTAGTAGTAGAACGTATCCTTGGGGAATCCGCACATATCCACGATGCCGAATTGCGAGTTGATCGAGGGCCAGCCATAGGGGGTCGGTTCACCGCGATAATCAAAGCCTGTCCAGGCAAATCCGCCCGCCTCCCATTCGCGCGTGCCGTAAAACTTCCACCACTCCTCAGCCAGTTGGCTCCAGTTTGTATGGTTCACGTCATAGGCGCTCAGTGTGTTGCGCAGCGGGTCGGTGGAGTACTCGCCGCGCGTGGCAATGGCGCTGGCCGTCTCAGAGCCATACAAGGGCCGCTTGGGATTGTTCTTGTGATAATCGTCGGGATACTTGAGGTTGTAGTTGAAGCCGACAACATCGAACGGCACGGTCACGCCCTTCTCATTGGTTCCATTCACTGCCGCAGAGACCGGGCGCGTAGGGTCCAGTTCATGCACACGGCGCACCATCGTCGTCGAAATCTTTTCTCCCTGTTCGGCCATCGAATTCTGCAACTGCCATTCCTCATTGCCGGTGGACCAGAGAATGATAGCCGGTGAGTTGCGATAGCGCTTCACCATCACTTCAAGCTGCGCAAGGCCCTCGGCGCTCGAACTCATCTGGCGCGTCTCGCACATCATCATCAGCCCCATGCGCTCGCAGCCTTCGACCCATTCCGGTGTGGGCATATTGTGCGAGGTGCGCACGGCATTGCCGCCCATCTCCTTCAACACCCCGAGACGGAAGTATTGCAGCCGGTCGGGCAGTGCTGCGCCGACGCCCGCGTGATCCTGATGGTTGCAGGTGCCTTGAATCTTGAGGGATTTTCCGTTGAGGAAGAAGCCTTTATCCGCATCGAAGACAGCCGTGCGCACGCCGAAGGTGATGCGTTCCGCATCGCGTGTTTTGCCGCTTGATTCAACCGTGATAATGGCCGTATAGAGAGTGGGCACATCGACAGACCACAGCGCCGGGTTGGAAAATTTTGCTGAAGAGGAAAACACAGCGGAGCCATCCACGGCAATCGATTGCGCCGCAGCCTCCGCAGTTGCAACGGTCTTGCCCTCCGCATCGAGAATCTGCCAGCTCACCTTGGCGTCTTCCGCTTGCTTGCCCTCGTTCGCAACCACGGTTCCAAGAGCCAACACAGCGGAGCTATTGCTCACCGTCGAGCGCACCGTGTTTTCCCATTGCCCCAGATGCAGCGCGTCGGTCTTGGTGAGCCAGACGTGGCGATAGATGCCCGCGCCCTCGTAGAACCATCCGTCGCCAAAGCTCGCGTCTACGCGGGCGACGATGCAATTCTTGCCGCCATATTTGAGGAAATCCGTCAGATCAAAGCGGAAGGGCGCGTAGCCGTTGTCATTGCGGCCGATGAAGCAGCCGTTGACGAAGACGAGAACGCTGCGGAATGCGCCGTCAAAATCAAGCACGATGCGGCGGCCCAGGTCGCTGGCCGGAATATCGAACTCGCGCCGGTACCAGCCCACGCTGGTCTCTGGATACCGGCGGCCGATCGGCTTAAAGCCATGCGACTGCAGTGCCTCATCGCGGACGAAGGGCAGTTCGACCGCCCAGTCGTGGGGCAGGTTGAGTACGCGCCATTTCGAATCGTCGAAGCCCGTTTTGGCGAAGGCAAAGTCGCCGGTCTTGGAAAAATCTCCCTGCCCATAGCCGAAACCCAGATCCTTCGACGGGTCTGTCCCGTGGCCGAACTGAAACTTCCAGCCGAAATCAAAGAGCAACTGCTCGCGCGGCGCAACTGCATTTAGTGCAGTGGTTCCGGCATTTGGCGAGCCGGCAAGCGCCGCCGCGGCGCGTCCCCAGGCCGAGCGGGCAATGAGCGATGAAGCAGAGAGGGTGAGGCCGGAACGAAGCAGATGCCGCCGTGTGAGGTCAGACATGGAAATCCCCTTTGGGAAAGAGTCAATTCGTCCGTGAAAATGGTACTCCACAGAACGAGCAAAGCTGAAATATACATGGGTCCACGTGGCTTTGTAAACGATTTCAGAAAAGAGTCCAATTCAAGATTTTTATGAGGAGGCGATGACCGCGCCCCCTTCATCCCTGCTGAAACGAAATGCCGAGCTACATCACTAATCCGATACAATCAGCAGCACGGGAGAGCACCTTATTTCATGACCGAAGCCGATACGAGCAGCAGCCAGGCACCGAACCTCGCAGCCGAGCCAACCCGCAGCACACGCGGCTTCTGGTCGCTCATCGTTACCCAGTTCCAGGGCGCCTTCAGCGATAACGTACTGCGTTACCTGCTGCTCTCGATCATCGTTGGCATGGGCCTCGGCAAGGATCAGCGCGAGAGCTTTGTCTCGATGGCCACGCTGCTCTTTTCCGTTCCATTCGTGCTCTTCAGCATGACCGGCGGCTGGCTGGCAGACCGGTTCAGCAAGCGGCAAATCACCATCTGGACCAAAGGGATGGAGATTGCGTCGATGCTGGTGGCCTTTGCTGGGCTGGCCACGCACAGGCTGCCAATCTCCCTCGTCGCGTTGACTCTGGTAGCCACGCAGGCGGCTCTCTTTGGCCCGTCCAAGTACGGCCTGCTCCCCGAACTGCTCCCCGCCAAGCGCCTTTCCTGGGGCAACGGCATTATCGAGTTGGGAACCTTTCTGGCAATCATTCTCGGTACCGTCTCGGGCACTGCGCTTGCGGAGCATTTCCAAGGGCGCGAAGTTTACGCGGGCTATATTCTTCTGGCGCTCTCACTTTTTGGTCTCACGACCAGCTTCGGCATTGACCGCGTGCCCATTGCTGCGCCCAACAAAAAGTTTCGCGTCAATATTGTGGGTGATCTCTGGCATCAGATCACACTGATGCGCCGCGACCCTCCCCTCTTTCTTGCTGTCGTCGGCAATACGTATTTCTGGTTTCTTGGCTCCCTGCTGTCGCTGACAGTTTTTGTGTATGGGCCGGATGTGCTGCATATCGGTCCCTCCAAAACCGGCTTGCTCAGCGCGGCAATGGCTATCGGCATCGGCCTCGGCAGCCTGGTCGCCGGATATGTGAGCGGTAACAAAATCGAATACGGGTTGATCCCCCTCGGCTCAATCGGCATGACCGTCACCGGCCTGTTCCTGGGCGGTATGCATCACGGTATCATCGGTTCCGCGGTGCTGCTCAGTGTTCTAGGATTCTGGGCCGGCTTCTATGCAGTCCCGGTCAATGCGCTTATCCAGCATCGCCCCAAGGAGGAAGACAAGGGCGGCATCATCGCCGCCGCCAATCTGCTTTCATTCGTAGGAATCACGCTCTCCTCAGGCGTTTACTACGTCTTTACCAAGTACATTCACCTCGATCCACGCGGGGTAATCGTTGCAGCTTCGCTGATCACCGCTGCTGGAACCGTGTACGTCCTAATGCTGTTGCCGGAGTGGTTTGGCCGCCTGGTTCTCTTCTTCCTGACCCACACGGTTTATCGCGTCAAGGTTCTTGGCCGCGATAACTTCCCCGAGCGCACCGGCGCGCTGCTGGTCTGCAATCACATGTCGTTTGTCGATGCGGCCTTGCTGATCGCCTCAACCGACCGGCCTATCCGCTTCCTCATGTACAAGGGCATCTACGACCACAAGATCGTCAAGCCTTTCGCGCAGATGATGAAGGCGATTCCGATCTCCAGCGAGCAGCGCCCGCGCGATATGATCCGCTCTTTGCAGATGGCCAGCGAGGCGCTACGCAACGACGAGATTGTCTGCATCTTCGCCGAAGGGCAGATCACGCGCACCGGCCAGATGCTCCCCTTCCGCCGCGGTCTGGAACGCATCATGAAGGGCGTCGAGCGTGCCCATCATTCCCGTCAATCTGGACGGCGTCTGGGGCAGCATCTTCAGCTTTGAGCGCGGGCGTTTTCTGTGGAAGATGCCGCGCCGCATTCCGTATCCGGTCACTGTCAGCTTAGGCGCGCCCATGCCGCCGGAGTCAACCGCGATCCAAGTTCGCGCCGCTGTGCAGGAGCTTCATGCCGAAGCATTCCAGCGACGCAAACTCCGCATGAAGACACTCGACCGCTCCTTTGTCCGCTCGGCGCGGCGTCATCCTTTGCGCTTTATGATGGCCGATGGCAAAACGCCCAAAGTCACCTTCGCGTCGGCGCTCTCGAAGACTATCTATATCGCGCGCCGTCTCGGTCCGCAGATCGGCAGCCAGAAGATGGTTGGCCTGCTGCTGCCCCCCTCTGTCGGCGGAGCGCTGACCAACTACGCGCTCATGCTCCTTGGCCGCGTCGCCGTCAATCTCAATTACACCTCGTCGAGCGACGTCATCGCCTCCTGCGCCAGCCAGTGCAGTGTCGATGTGGTCATCACTTCCAAGGCCTTTGTCGAGCGATTCCCGAACCTTGTCATTCCTGGCCGAACGCTCTTTCTCGAAGACGCACTGGCCGTGCCGCGCCTGAGCGAAAAGCTAGCCGCCCTGGCCTACGCATGGCTCATCCCCTCCGCATTTTTGCGCGGAGCCTTGGGCGCAAACAGCAGGGAACTGACCTCGCCGGTTCCCGAAGCTGCCAGCGGCAAAACCTCCGCAATCGATCAACTGGCCACAATCATCTTCTCCAGCGGCAGCACCGGCGACCCCAAGGGCGTCATGCTCACCCACTTCAACATCCAGTCGAACATCCAGCAGGTCTCGCAGGTCTTCATGCTCGACGGGCGCGACAAGATCATGGGCATCCTGCCCTTCTTTCACTCCTTCGGCTTCATGGCTGCGCTCTGGATGCCCGCGTCCTATGGCGTCGGCGTCGTCTATCATCCCAATCCGCTCGATGCGCAGGTCATCGGCGAACTGGTCGAGAAGTATCGCGTCACATTCCTCATCGCCACGCCGACCTTTCTGCAAGGCTATATGCGCCGCTGTACGCCCGAGAGCTTCGGCAGCCTGCAATATGTGCTCGTCGGCGCGGAAAAGCTCCCCGAGCGCGTCGCCCTGGCCTTTGAAGATATTTTCGGAATCCGACCGCTTGAAGGATACGGCTGTACCGAGTGCTCGCCCGTCGTCACGGTCAATGGCCGCGACTTCCGCGCTCCGGGCTTCCGCCAAGTCGGCGGACGGCGCGGCAAAATCGGCCATCCGCTGCCCGGCGTCTCCGTCAAGGTCGTCGATCTCGATACCGGCGAGCCAGTCCCTCCCGGCACTGCGGGCATGTTGCTCGTCAAGGGGCCGAATGTGATGAAAGGCTACCTGGGCAAGCCGGAAAAGACCGCCGAGGTGCTGCGCAACGGCTGGTACACCACCGGCGACGTCGCGCTGATGGAGGAGGACGGCTTCCTCACCATCACCGACCGCCTCTCGCGCTTCAGCAAGATCGGCGGCGAGATGGTGCCGCACATCCGCATTGAAGACAAGCTCCAGGAGCTGGCCGGCGTCACCGAGCAGGTCTTCGCCGTCACCTCACTGCCCGACGAAAAGAAAGGCGAGCGCATCGTCGTCATCACCACGCTCGCAGCAGACAAGCTCGCGCCGGTCGTTGAAAAGCTGCCGCAATGCGATCTGCCCGCACTCTGGAAGCCCCGCAAAGACCAGTTCTTCCAGGTAGACGCACTGCCCGTTCTCGGCACCGGCAAAATCGACCTGCGCGGCGTCAAGACCGCAGCAGCGGCACTGGCGGAAGCAGCGCCGGTGTGAGGAGCATTTGTGCAAGTCTGTTTTGTATCAGGGCAGGACTTCAGTCATGCCGCAAATGCAACGAAATAAACTCCGGGGCTTTAGCCCCTGAGGGGTGCTTTTTGGGGAATTTACCCTAAAACAGACCTTTTCCGCAGCCTGTTTAGTCACCTGCCCTAGGAGTATGATTTCGGTTAGTTTACAGTCTCGGAAGGATGATGTAATGGCAGTTACAACAGTAACTATCAGGCAGTTGCTTCAGCGGATTGCAGATGGGGAGATTCGCATTCCTGCTTTTCAACGGGAATTTGTCTGGGAGCCGGATCGCGTCCAGTTTCTCATGGATAGTATCTTCAAAGGTTATCCGATTGGGACTGTCCTTTTCTGGAGAACAAAGGAGAAACTCTCTTTCGATCGTGACCTTGGTCCGTTCACCTTACCTGAACCCAAAAAAACGTATCCGATAGATTATGTACTA
Source organism: uncultured Acidobacteriaceae bacterium (assembly GCA_963713645.1). GTDB lineage: Bacteria > Acidobacteriota > Terriglobia > Terriglobales > Acidobacteriaceae > Telmatobacter. The sequence continues at coordinate 206,529 of CAVQMQ010000007.1, forward strand.
GACGGACAGCAACGACTGACATCGATCTTCTCGACGTTTCAAACCGAACTGAAGCAGAATCCGAAGACTAAAGTTGACTGGACTGACATCTACTTTGATCTTGAAGCATCACCCAACGCGCAAGACTCCCAGTTTGTCGCTCTCGAACCGACCGAGGTAAAGAAACAACACGTTGCCTTGCGAGTGCTTTTCGATGTCGCAGAATTCGGAAAACTCACGAGGACCATTACCGATGAAGCGCAACTGCAACGAGTGGATCAACTGCAGACCTTGTTCAAAGAGGCTCTAATTCCCGTTGAAACAGTCGAAACAGAAGAACACTCCAAGATCGCTATCATTTTCGAGCGCATCAATCGTGGCGGAGTTCCACTGGACCTGTATCAACTCCTCTCGGCCTGGACTTGGAGTGGAGATTTTGATTTGAGAACCAAGTTTGATGAACTATCAAACGAGCTCGATGAAGTCGGCTATAACGAGCTTCGACAAGATCCTGATTTGTTACTGAAGTGCTGTGCCGCCGTTGTGAGGAATGATGCTTCTGCGCGCGCAATTATTGACCTTAAGGGTTCGGAGGTTCGTGATTCATTCGCCGTTCTGCGAAATGGAGTCCTTGGCGCGATAGATTTTCTGCGTCGAGATTGCGGTGTTGTTTCTCTGAAAGTGTTGCCCTATAAGTCGATGATCATACCGCTTGTAAGATGTTTTGCAACAGATAAAGACGCCGGTTTTCATCCTGACGCTAACCAAAGGCGAGCACTTCGCCATTGGTTTTGGCATAGTTGCTTCTCGCGGCGATATTCGAACAGCGTGGATACTGCGCTATCACAAGATATTGCAGCAGTTCAGCAATTACTCGCTGGCAATACCGCTGATTTCGACAAACGCAGCCTTAAGGTTGAACCTAGTTACTTTACGGAAAATACATTCTTGCTCACTTCTGTAAACACGAAGGTGTTCGTGCTATTGTTGGCACAAGCAAGACCCAAATCATTCATTTCATCTGCCGATGTAGACCTGGAAAATGTTCTCGTTACATGCAACAGAACCGAATTTCACCATATCTTCCCAAAGAACTTTCTACTAACGAAAGAGAATATTACGGATAGATCTCTGCAATTTGTGCTGGCAAACTTCGCCTTTTTGTCTCAGACTGACAATCGCAGCATTCAAGACAAATCTCCGGCCGAGTATGTGAAAATGATTCCCCCTGCCAGCAAAGAGTCCGTGCTAGACTCCGCGCTGATCCCAAAAAATGGACTCGAGATGACCTACAAAGATTTCGTTGCCGCGCGCTCGCAGCTTCTTGCCTCGAAGGCAAATGAACTGCTTGTGGGGCAGGTGACCCACTCACCGATTCAGGCGGGTGGCGCATCCTAAGTTTTGAAAGCTGGACAACTCCATCAATGATGGTGCCCCGTCCTTACCACAGTCTCATCGGGTAAAGGACGGGAGAGCACGATCCCCAACCCGCCCCGCTGAAGGCATCCAGCCCCACTTCCAATCAATCAATCAATCAATCAATCAATCAATCTTGACGTATCATGATTCATCATGATAGTTTCAGAAGAACGATGGAGGTGTGCCATGACGGCTCAGACCCGCGAGAAATTCGCTACCCAGGTCAATTCTGAAATCCTGCGCTCCGTGCGGTCCATCGCTAAGAATGAAGGCCGGCAACTTCAGGCCGTGATCGATGAGGCTCTGGCCGATCTGATCGAGAAGAAAAAGCAGAGCCGACCGCGTGCCTATATCATGGCGGCCTACCAAACCAGTCACGAGAAATTCGCACCGCTCTACAAGAAGCTGGCTGAATGACTGACTATCTGACCGTCATCGAGGTGCTGGCAATCCATGACGACCAAATAGAGCGTTATCGCGGCGCCTCCGGGGTGCGGGATCGAGGATTGCTCGAAGCCGACCTTTTTCGACCACAGACCGGCTATTATGCCGATCTGATTGAGGAAGCCGCCGCTCTCTGGGAAAGCCTGTCGCAAAACCATCCATTCATTGACGGCAATAAGCGCACCGCCTTCGCTGCAATGTATACCTTCCTCGCCATCAACGAGGCCCGGCTGACCGCAAGCGCTGGCGAGACAGCAGCCTTCGTGCTCAACCTATATGAAATCGGCTCGTTTGATTTCGAGCATCTGTGCCAATGGCTGCGGCGCAATGTCTCGCTTTAGGGCCGGTTTCAGGAGTTCATTGCGGCCTTGGCCTTTGACCCGTGCAAGGCCTTGAAAACGAGGGGTGAGGGGGGCAGAACTCACCCCTTGTGGCCTAAAGTCCGACAGGGGGCGCACCCTAAGTTTTTGAAACCTGGACTACTCCATCAACCAGGGTGCACCGTCCTTTCCACAGTCTTATCGGGTAAAGGGTGGGAGAGCACAATCCCCAACCCGCCACGCCGAAGGCGGTTGGCCCCACCGCAGGTGGCTTTCCCATTTGTGGCCAATGCCTCCTTTGTAAAACAACCGGTCAGAAAGAATTTGGAGACTTTGACAAAAAACAGATTGACAACTCATTGAGTCGGCTCCTAGGATTCGCGGAGTTCAATCGGAGCAGTCGTTCTACTCCTGAAAACAGAACGGGTAAAAAAGGAGAGGTTTCGATGTTTAAGTTAGCTTGTAAACATTTTCAACCAATCGCAGTCGGCGTGCTCGCTCTCTGCGCAATCACTGCCGTGCCGGCAACTGCCCAGGTGTGGAGTTCTTGTAGTCAATATGCGACCTACACTGAAAACGGTTACAACCTGTATACCGACGAATGGGGCGCCACATCGGGCCAGTGCGTCTATGCCAACAGCTCCACCAATTGGTGGTCGACAGCGAATTACTCCGGCACCACTAGTGTGCAGGCGTACCCCGACACCGAAATCAGCCTGGGCAACGTAAATCTCAGCTCCCTCAGTGCCGTAAACTCGTCATTCAACTTCACGATGCCCAGCGGCGCCTATTACGACGCAGCCTACGATCTGTGGACGAATAACAACGTGGACGAAGTGATGGTCTGGGAGCAGTGGAACTACGACGGCCCGATCGCCACCACCTATACTTGCAGCGACCTTGGTGTCTCTGGCTGTCCCTTCGCCACCAACGTCTCCATTGGTGGTGGTACTTACGACGTCTATCAGGGCAACTACGGCCACAACACCATTTCCTTCCTGCGCACCTCGCAGCGGTCGAGCGGCAGTGAGAATCTTCTGGCGCTTATGAATTGGCTTGTGAGCCAGGGCAAGCTTGACAGCGACACCTTCTCCACGGCAGATTTCGGCGTTGAAATCACGAGAACCAACGGTTCTCAGACCTTCACGCTGAATTCCTACAGCCTCAGCTTCAGTACAGGCAGTTCCTGCACGCCTACCACGATCACCCCGTATATCTCGGTGAATAACGGCTCAACCTGGTCTGAGGAAAACAGCGCCACCGTCAGCTCCACAAGCACACAGGTGGACCTTGGCCCGCAACCCACATCCGGCGGTTCATGGAGCTGGTCCGGCCCCAGCGGATTTACTTCCACTGCGCGCCAGATCGACGACATTAAGCTGAGCACGGGCTCCAACGTGTATACGGCGACCTACACCAACTCCTCCGGCTGCAAAAGCACAGAGGCTTTTACCATCACGGTGAACTGAGCGCCGTAACGGGGTGTGCTTGCCCCAAATCTCGATCAGCAACTGAGGCTGGGTGCCCCAGGTCTCGATTCTGAGACCTGGGGCACCGCCGATCGTGGATTCGCGAATTGAGAATCGGAGTTCCCGGTGCCTCTTTTCCCTCGGCCTTGCGTATCAAGGCGGTCCGCAGCAACCGTGGTCTTTCCACCTTCGTTGATGCTACCCTGATACTGTGGCCCCGTAGCTCAGGTGGATAGAGCGACGGTTTCCTAAACCGCAGGTCGGAAGTTCGAATCTTCCCGGGGTCACCATAAAATCAATCATTTACATCGTCTTGAATTCCCAGAGAAACAGCTGATTTAGGTTTTTCTAAACTGTCGTCGGAGGGTTCGATGGCCGCAAAAAGCTCCTGCGACGGTGTGTGGCGTTTAAGGA
>CAVQMQ010000008.1:0-131143 GCA_963713645.1 uncultured Acidobacteriaceae bacterium
ACCTCTGAAAATCTCCCCAATCCACAGCCATCGCGGTTAATGTGGATTGAGGAGATTGATCGCGGATGAAGCAGCTTACTTTGGCCCAGCAGGTGGAGTTTCAACGCTACTCGAAGAAGACACGGCGCGAGCAGTTTCTGGAAGAAATGGACGCCGTCATGCCCTGGGCCGAGTTATTCGCGCTCATCGCGCCGCATTACTCGAAGGGCGAAGCGGGGCGCAAGCCGGTGGGACTTGAGATCATGCTGCGCGTCTATTTTTTGCAGCAGTGGTTCGCGCTCTCCGATCCGGCGGCCGAAGATGCGCTGTACGAATCACCCGTGCTGCGGCGCTTTGCGGGCGTGGACCTTGGCCGCGCGCCGGCGCCGGATGAGACGACCATCTTGAACTTCCGCCACTTGCTTGAAGAGCACGATCTATGCGGTCAAATGCTTGTCGCGGTCAACTTGTATCTGGCCACGCGCGGCATCCGCATCACCACCGGCACCATCGTCGATGCGACGATCATCCACGCGCCTTCATCGGCCAAGAACGAGAAGAAGGAGCGCGACCCGGAGATGCATCAAACGCGCAAGGGCAACCAGTGGTACTTCGGCATGAAAGCGCACATCGGCGTGGATTCAAAAGAAGGCGTGGTGCATTCGGTCTGCTCGACAGCGGCCAGCGTCAGCGATGTGCATATGCTACCCGAGTTACTGCACGGCGAGGAGAAGAAAGTCTGGGGCGATGGTGGCTATCAAGGACAAACCGAAGCTATCCATGAAGCCGCGCCTCATGCGCAGGATATGACTTCGCGCCGTGTAAAAACCAAGGCCGGAGTGGATGAGCAACAAAGCGCAAGAACCGCGTGAAGGCGCGGGTGCGTGCCAAGGTGGAGTGGCCTTTCCGCATTCTGAAGCGCGTCTTTGGACATACGAAGGTGCGCTATCGCGGCTTGAAGAAGAATCACGAGTGGCTGTGCGCGGCCTTTGCAGCGGTCAATATTTATCAGCATCGGCGCAGGCTGGCGAAGATCAATTTACGGCTGGCCCTTCAAGGGGCGTAGTGTGTCTGCCGGAGGCAGCAAAAGCCTCCGGTAGGCAAAATGAACGCAGGATCACTGCGAAACAGAACGATTTTGAACGGATGCAGACAAACGTGGGTCGAGAAACTTTATAACTCGGCGATTTTCAGAAGTTCCTTAGTATTACTGATTCTTCTTGCTATTGCTCTTGCCCTGGTTTGCTTCCTGTTGCCGCGAATTCCGCAGCCGCAAAGTTACCATGATTTCGCGGATCGCCGGAGCTTTCTTGGTATTCCTAACTTCGGCGATGTTGCTTCTAATCTGCCGTTCGCGGCGATTGGACTATGGGGCCTGGTCTTCCTGAATCGCACGAACAGCAATAAAACAGCTGAGCATTTTGTTGACCCGCGCGAGCAATGGCCGTATCTCTTTGTCTTTCTGGGGTTGCTGCTGACGGCCTTCGGCTCGTCTTATTATCATCTCAACCCGAACAATGCGACGCTGGTGTGGGACCGGTTGCCGATGACCATTACTTTCATGGCGATGGTTGCTGCGGTGATTGCGGAGCGCATCAGCGTGAGGGAAGCTCTGCACAAGTCTGCAAGCCGCGTGATTCTTGGATAAACTATAGGCATGAAGCAGATGGCGCGTTTTCAGCAGACGTTTGCCTCGCAGGCGAGTTTTGAGAAGCATGGGCGCAAAAGCAAGCGGGAGCTGTTTCTTGACCAGATGAACCAGGTGGTTCCGTGGGCCGAGTTACAGGCGTTGGTCGAGCCCGCTTATCCCAGGGCGGGCAACGGTCGTCAGCCTGTGGGCCTGGGGATCATGCTGCGGACATATTTTCTTCAGCAGTGGTTCAGCCTCTCCGACCCCGGCATGGAAGAGGCCTTTTACGAGTCGCCCGTGCTGCGCCGTTTTGCCGGGGTCGATCTGGGCCTGGCCGCGGCGCCGGATGAAACCACGATCCTTCGCTTCCGACACCTGCTTGAGCGCAACGAGTTATGCGGCCAGATGCTGGACACGGTGAATCGCTATCTGGAGTCGAAGGGCATCCGCATCACGACGGGCACCATGGTGGACGCGACCATTATCAGCGCGCCCTCGTCGACCAAGAACTCCAGCGGCAAGCGCGATCCGGAGATGCATCAGACCAGGAAAGGCAACCAATGGTACTTCGGAGCCAAGGCGCACATCGGCGTGGATAGCAAGGAGACGGTGGTGCATTCGGTGGCGACCACCGCGGCCAGCGTGGCCGACAAACATATGCTGCCCGAGTTATTGCACGGCGAGGAGCGCAAGGTGTGGGGCGATGGCGGTTATCAGGGCCAGAGCGAAACCATCCGCGCCGCGCCGCGGGCGCAGGATATGACTTGCCGGCGGACAAAATACAAGAATTATGTGGATGAAGAAGCCAGACGCAAGAACACGGCTAAGTCGCGAGTTAGAGCCAAAGTCGAGCACCCTTTCCGCATCCTGAAGCGCGTCTTTGGATTTACCCGGCTGCGCTACCGGGGCATCTTCAAAAACCACCAATGGATTTGCGCGGCCTTTGCGCTGGTGAACCTGTACCAACACCGCAACCGGCTGGCCTCACAAGCGGCGTAGTGTCTCTGGAGGCCGGAAAAACCGCCTGCGGAGATCAAAGAGACGAACTGAACCTCGCCGCATTCCCTTGTAAACCGCAGCAAAAGGAGAAAAATGATCGCCGGTCGCCCCCACGCTGCAAAATCACAAACCTGCGCAGAGGTTCCTGAGAGTGCAAGTTCATATGTATGCGGCTTGCGCCGCGTTGATTGATTTTCAAAATACAAGGCATGCATTGATGTGTCGGGCAGAATCTCTGCCTATTTGCTGCTTCCCCTTGAAATGAAGACTGAACGCAGGTCCTTCGCTGTGCTCAGGATGACAAATCTATCGAGGTGTGGGCTGAAGCCTGTACCCTTCAATGGATGACTTGAACGCGGCTTGCGCGGCGTTGATTGATTTTCAAAATCTTGTAGATTGATTTTTTGTCGGGGTTAAAACTCTGGCCTACAAGTCCGTACGCCTCAAGCAGAAATCCGATTGCTGCGTGCTCAAGGTTATGTTCTTCAGGCGAAGGCCGGTAGCGTTCGAGGTGGAGTCGCAGCTCCTTCAACTCAAGGCTGAATCTTTCGACTGTGATTTCTGCTCGCTAACTGATTGGTTGCTTGCGGTTGATTGAGCGGGGTAAGCTGGAGTCCTGTGATTTGGATCACCTCTCAGATGGATTCGCTTGCATCGCGGCAGCGGGTTTGCCGGGTTCTGGGCGTGTGTTTTGTGCTTGCTCTGACGGCAGGGAGCGGGGCGGCGCAGAGTGGCAGCGGGCGGTTTGACGAGTTGGCTGCGCAGGCCGAGGCGGCGCGGGCGGCGAATGACGGGCCGCGGGCGATTGCGCTGTACACGGAGGCTGAAGAGCTGAATCCGCAATGGGCGGAGGGGTGGTGGCAACTGGGCTTGCTTGAGTTCCAGAGCGAGGCTTACCCGGATGCGCGGCGGGCGTTGACGCGCTTTCTCGATCTGAATGCGGACAATACGGGGCCGGCGGCGCAGGCGGTGGCGCTGCGTGGGCTGTGCGCGTTTGAGATGGGGGATTATGCGCGGTCGCTGGGGGATCTGGCGCGGGGCAGCGAGTTGCTGGCAGCGAGCGACCATGAGACGGCATCGTATCTGCATTTTCGCGAGGCGCAGGCGCTGACGCGGCTGGGGCGGTTTGATGAGGCGCTGGGAGTGTACACGGCGCTGGCGAAGACTGCGGAGGCTAGTCCTGAGTTGAAGATTGGCGTGGGGCTGGCGGGGCTGCACGGGGCGCGGTTGCCGGCGGATGTAGCTGCGAGCGAGCAGCCAATGTATGCCGCGGCGGGCGATGCGGCGCTGCGCTGGATGAAGGGCGATGCAGCAGGCGGACGGCAGGGGTTTGCGGAGTTTTTCGCGCGCTATCCGGCGACGGCGAATGCGCATTATCTGTTTGGGTTGCTGCTGCTGGCCGAGGATCAGGCGGAAGCAGCGGCGGAATGCCGGCGGGAGTTGGAGGTTGCGCCAGAGAATGCCGAGGCTGCGGCGTTTTTGGCGTGGGTGCTGCTGCTGGAGGGGTATCCCGAGCAGGCATTGCCAGCGGCACGGAAGGCTGCGGCGGAAGCGCCTGCGCTGCCGCGAGCGCAACTGGCGTTGGGGCGCGCGCTGGCGGAGACGGGCGACGAAGCAGGGGGAATAGAGCATCTGGAAGCGGCGCTGCGGTTGCAGCCGGAGGATGTGGAGACGCATGCGGCGCTGGCAGAGGCTTATTCCAATGCAGGACGCAAGGCCGATGCGCGACGAGAGCGGATGACGAGTCTTGAAATGGCGAAGGCGAGCCTTGCGCAGAGATAGGATCAATGCGGTATTCGGACTGTTGCTGTGTGCGGGGCTTGGAGCGCGTTGTATTGCACAGGCCAGCGGCGCGGAGTGCAGTAAGTGCCATAAGAGCGAAGCCGCCACACAGCCGGCAACGCTGATGGCTCACGCGCTGGAGTTATCCGGAGCCAATCCTGATCTGGCGGAACATCCGCTGCTGAGTTATAAGCTGGATAAGTTCACTTACACAATCAAGACAAGTGCGAAAGAAAGTACTTATAGTGTCAGCGACGGAGCGGAAACTCTGACGCTTCCGATCATGTGGAGCTTCGGCGCAGAGATGCAGACCTGGGTGTTATTGCAGGATGGAACGTTCTATGAGAGCCGGGTGAGTTATTATCCGGCGATCAAGGGGCTGGATATTACTCCCGGTGATGCGATGAAAGCGCCGCGCAATCTGGTTGAGGCGATGGGACGCGAGCTGCCGGCGCAGGAAACGAAGAGTTGCTTCGGCTGCCATGCGACCGGCGCTGTGATCAATGACAAGCTGAACTTGGCTGCGCTGAAGCCGGGAGTTAGTTGCGGGCACTGCCACGAGGGCGCGGCGATTCATGCGGCGGATGCTGTGAAGCATGACTATGACTCTGCTCCGGCGAGCCTGAGCGCTCTTTCCGCCGAGAATCTATCGAGCTTTTGCGGGCAATGTCACCGGAGTTTTTTGACTGTTGCGAGCCAGCGGCTGCTGGGGCCGACGGACATTCGCTTTGCACCCTTTCGGCTGTCGTTGAGCAAGTGTTTCGACGGGACCGATGCGCGGATTCGCTGCACCAGTTGCCACGACCCGCATGTGGATGTGAACCGCGAGATCGCTTCGTACGATCCCAAATGCCTGGCCTGCCACGCGCCGTCGAAAAAGAGCGCCGGGGGCGCCTTGCACTCTGAGGCAAAGGTATGCTCTGTTTCTAAATCCAACTGCGCAAGTTGCCACATGCCGCGCGAGCCGCGCGTCGACGGACACGTTACCTTTACCGACCATTTTATTCGTGTCGTGAAGGCTGGCGAGGGTTATCCGGACTGACTCTCATCTGAGTTGTGTTTTCGTTATAAAGCATTTATTCTGAATTGGTTGTAGGTAGAGCAGTCGCTTTATTGGCGAACAAATAGGGAATGGACCCCCGGGGGGAGGGGGTAGGCAGTTTTCAGCGACCAGCAGGCTCCCGCCGCTCTAAGCACTTCTATTGTGCGCCGGTAGGGGGTTATTTTCCGCAGACCGCTGCCGCCTGCGCCACCTGCGGTGGGGCTAACTCCGCCTTTCGCGGGCTAGTTGCCGGAACAAGTGCCCAGCCGGGTTCGCCGGTTTGCCCACAGGGTATGCGGCGGAGGGGTTGCAGTTTAGAGTTGTTGTGAAACCATGAGCGCATTCAAGCTGAAGCCAAATCACGCGCCGGTCAAAGCCTATTACGAGGCGCTGGAGAAACTGGGCCGGGGAAAATTCGATAACGAGGGGAATCTGCGGGGTGCGTTTGAGGCTCTGTTGAAAAAGTGCGCCCAGCCGCCGTACGAATGGAATGTTGTGCCCGAATACCAAATTGCTCGCTCAGGCAAGAACCCGCCGCGCGTGGATGCGGCGGTGCTGGACGCCTTTAACCTGGCGCGAGGCTATTGGGAAGCAAAAGACGATAAGGACGACCTGAAGGCGGAGATGAACAAGAAATTCGCTGCCGCATCGAAATGTCTATTAGCTTTGCACGAAGTTCGCTACACTGAAATCCGATGAGAGTTTTAGAAATGTGTGCGGGGGCAGGTGGCCAGGCGCTTGGCTTTGAACAGGCAGGCTTCAACCACTCTGCCTTAATCGAGATCCACGAGGCAGCTTGCAAGACCCTTCGATTCAATCGCCCGCATTGGAATGTGATCCGAGGCGATCTTAACGAGTTCGACGCTAGGCCATACACAAATGTAGATGTGGTTGCAGGCGGACTGCCCTGCCCGCCATTCTCTAAGGCCGGAAAACAACTCGGTTCACAGGATGAACGCAATCTGTTCCCCACTGCATTACGAATCATCCAACAGATCAGGCCCCGTGCCGTGGTTATAGAGAACGTTCGCGGCATCCTCGACGCGATCTTCACCGACTATCGGACTGCGTTCTCAAAACAAATGAGCAAGTTGGGTTACTGGAGCGATTGGAAGCTATTCAACTCATCGGATTTTGGAGTTCCTCAGCTCCGCAGATCGAGATTAACTCAAGAGGCTTTCTAAGTTGACTTCTGAAAGTCCGTTATACGACTCGGTGTGAATCAGTGCACCACCCATAAAGTACTTATCCCAAATTCCATCAGTGTCTTCTCCCTCAGCATGAAGGCAAAAGATAGTGCTTGGGTAGCGCATAGACCATGCACACAGGGAGTCCTCATGCTCATACCACTTCCGAGGGTTCCGTGAATCCCCGTCAGGCCGTAGTGCGGCTGATGCTGTTTCGTCAGATGCGATCAACTCGGCAAAGTCGATTTCAGATATTGGATTTCGTGCCTGCCGCAAGCTGTACTGCGTGTAATATCCCATCGTCGCTCCTTTCTAAATCTCTGGCCAAAGGATCTCGGGAAATAGCCAAGCTCAGAAATCCCGACGATGTTCTATTGTAGAACATTTTTGTGCTTCGCAGAGGATACTCTTTCGTTGTGCCGCAACGTCAAGGTGGAACGAATATCTCTGGAAAGCGGATAGCGGAAGCACGATGTGCTGCCAAGCCTCCGTTGACGCAGGAGGAGCTCTCGGGCAAGTTGGCCCTGCTTGGTGTTCTGATGGATCGGGCTGCGATTGCGAAGGTCGAAAACAACCTGCGACGTGTCCTCGACTACGAATTAAAGGCATTCGCGACAGCCTTGGATGTTGAGGTCGACTGGCTACTGGGAGGCGGTCAGTGAAAGACCCAACCTCCCAACTCCGTACAGCTACCCGACGGGCTAAGTCAGACGTGGCGAACAAGCTAATCAGCATGTTTCTCCACGATTTGAGCAAGGTAATCTCACAGAATTGGCAACTCAGAGTGGACGGGGAGGAATACGGGAGCCTTGTTCGGCAATCTTTCGCAAACCAATGTCCATATTGCTCCCGCGATCTCGCGGCATCGGAAGCGGTGATTGAGCACCTGGATGGGATGAACCGTATTCGGGCGGGTTTTCACGTTCCGGGAAATGTGTTGGTTGCATGCAGGAAATGTAACAGCGAAAAGCGCCGTGATGACGCGTTAAGGGTTCTTTTGCTTGCCGAGACAGGCTGGGAGTCCTTTTTGTCACACGATGGGACTCGGTGCGCCGCATCGTGCCAGACATGCCGGTATTGGGGAACGATCTTTCCAGATGCGGACGAACGGGGAATGAGGTTATATGAAAACCTGCTGCGTATTCGTGTCTTTCGTGGTAGGTTTACAGAGTATCAAGCACTCCTTCCGACACTTATGGAGGCTTTACCTGCCCTCCTTACAAAACTGTATTCCGACTGCCAAATCTTTGCAGAGACAGAAATCAAGTTGCTTCTGGAAAGGTTCAAGGAGACCCCCGGGATTAAACTTTAATCTGTGGATTGTATTGCAGTGACCGCGCGCAGAATACACGCTCCGAAGCGCTAAATCTGATTCGCAACCGCAAAGGACGGCTTCCTCATATTGTTGTCGTAACGGAAGAACCGAGTCCAAGCAGGCTTGCATCGATTGCAATTGGCACTGGCGATATCGATTGCGTTTATCACTTTGCGCTCCACGAGCTTCTAGAAACAATCGAAGAGTGCGGATCGGATGACGCGAAAGAACTTATGTCAACAATGACCAACGGAAAACGCCTCCGCGATATATCCGATCTTCCGCTCGATCTTGCCGTGTAAAGAGGCTTCAAGTGGCAGATACACTCACGGCTGAGCGGCGCTCAGAGAATATGCGGCGCATCCGCAGTAAAGGAACCAAGCCTGAGTTGCTTGTGCGCCGTTTTGTTCATGCGCAAGGCTTTCGGTATAGGTTGCATGTTGCCAATCTTCCTGGAAAACCTGACCTCGTGTTTCCTAAGCTGAATAAGGTTATTTTTGTTCACGGATGCTTTTGGCATTTGCATAAGGGGTGCCGCGAAGGCCGCATTCCCGAATCACGGCGTGAATACTGGAAGCCGAAGTTGCTTAAGAATGTTGAACGAGACTGTTCGCATGTCGCAGCTCTTCGCACACTAGGATGGAAGATTCTCGTAATTTGGGAATGCGAACTGAAGGACTTCGAGCAAGTCGAAAAGAAATTGCTTGAGTTTCTGATGCGGCGAATTTGAAGCGGGAGTTGCCGCGGATTCCGATGGCGCCGGAGTTTCGCAAGTATGCGGAGATTGGCGCGGCGTTGATGAAACTGCATATTGAATACGAGAAGCAAGAAGAATATCCGCTGGAGCGCAGGGAGACGGGCAAGCTAGACTGGCGCGTGGAGAAGATGTCTCTCTCGAAGGACAAGACGGTGCTGAAGTACAACGAGTTTTTGACGCTGAGCGGGATTCCGGCGGAGGCGCAGGAGTACCGGCTGGGCAACCGGAGCGCGCTGGAGTGGGTGGTGGACCAGTACAGGGTTTCGACCGATGCGCGGTCGGGGATTGTGAACGATCCGAACCGGGAGGACGATCCCGAATATATAGTGCGGCTGATTGGGCAGGTGGTGACGGTGAGCGTGGAGACGGTGCGGCTGGTGCGGGAGTTGGCTGGGCTGTCGATCGATCAGGTTTGAACGCGGCTTATCGAGATTGATGCTTGCCGAGGGAACCTCTGATTAAGTGATAGAGTCGAGCAAAGCTTCCCTCAGGGGCTAAAGCCCACGCTGATTTTGCTGCATTTGCGGCACGACTAAAGTCGTGCCCTTTCAAAACATCGACTCAATCAAAACATCGACTTTATCAGAGGTTCCTTAGATGCCCATGCCGAATTCGCTGGCTTGCTGTTCGCCGGCATTCGAGTAGAAGTCATACGGGGTGCGGCGCTTGAATTTATAGCGGCTGCGCAGTTCGCGGCCCAGATAGATGCCGAGGGCCAGAGCGGCCACTCCCACCGAACACCATCCGATCACGCGCAATGCACTTGAAGACTCTTCGACAGGCGCGAGGGCTTCGGGTTCAGTGGTCATAGCAACGATCTCCTGCGCTCATAATACCGCAGTTACGGTTAATTTGGCGCAAACCTGGACAGCAGTTTTCCGGATTTTGTTGCTCAGTGATGTTCGCGGATCTTTCAAGGAATGCTGGTTGTGCCGAGGGACGAGAAGCGGCAGCAGCCCTTGGGATACCATAAGAGCAGTCGAGGGAACCGCATGTTTGTCGTTGTCTGGCAGTTCGAGATTGCCGAGGAGAAAATTGCCGCGTTTGAGGCCGCTTACGGGCCGGAAGGTGCATGGGCGCAGCTTTTCCGCTCCTCGCCGAGCTACCTGGGCACCGAGTTGCTGCGCGACGCCTACGTGCCGGGCAACTACCTGACCATCGACCGCTGGGAGAGCGAAGAGGCCTTTCGGGCCTTCCGCAAAGACAACGACACCGCCTACGAGACGCTGGACCGCGATTGCGACTCGCTGACCAGCCGGGAGATGCGGATTGGGGCATATGCGGGCTGAAGGGATGCGCCTCTGCGGATGCCTCCGGGATGGTGCAGTCCGACAAATCAGGGCAAGAATAGGCGCAAGTGGGATTGTCCTAAGTGTCATGAATTGAATAACTTTCCTGATCATTAACAGTATTCGCCAAATCTTCGCTATTTTTTTCTATCAATCTCTGTCCAGCCCTGCTACAATCCCATCGAAATGCCTTCCAGGAATTTTGATTCTCACTCACTCAATTTTGGAGTGCGACGGCCTGGATTGCCCCCAAGGAGATGAACTGATGGCCATTGCCGATGATCGCGCCAAAGCCGTAGAACTTGCCCTTTCACAGATCGAAAAACAGTTTGGTAAAGGGTCGATTGTCCGGCTCGGGTCGCGGGAGGCGTTGCTGCCGATTGCGGTGATCTCCACTGGCTCGATCAGCTTTGATGCGGCGCTGGGAGTAGGTGGCGTGCCGCGCGGGCGCGTGATTGAGATTTTTGGGCCAGAGTCGTCGGGCAAGACGACGATTACGCTGCAGATCATTGCCGAGGCGCAGCGGTTGGGTGGGTTGGCGGCCTTTGTAGATGCCGAGCATGCGCTCGACCCCGGCTACGCGAAAAAACTAGGCGTGGACACCGACAATTTGCTGGTCTCGCAGCCGGACAGCGGCGAGCAGGCGCTGGAGATTACCGAGGCGCTGGTGCGGAGTGGCGCGATTGACGTGCTGGTGGTGGATTCAGTGGCCGCGCTGGTTCCCAAGGCCGAGTTGGACGGCGAGATGGGCGACTCGCATATGGGTTTGCAGGCGCGGTTGATGTCGCAGGCGCTGCGCAAGCTGACCGGGACGGTATCGAAATCGCGCACGGCGCTGATCTTCATCAATCAGCTGCGCGAAAAGATTGGCGTGATGTTCGGCAATCCCGAGACGACGACCGGCGGCCGCGCGCTGAAATTTTACTCCTCGGTCCGCGTGGACATTCGCCGCATTGCTGCCGTGAAGGAAGGCGATGTGGTGACCGGCTCGCGCACCAAGGTCAAGATCGTGAAGAACAAGGTGGCCGCGCCCTTCCGCGAGGCGGAGTTCGACATTTTATACGGCGAGGGGATCAGCCGCGAGGGCGATGTGCTGGATCTGGCCGTGGCCAATAACATCGTCGAGAAATCCGGTGCGTGGTACAGCTACGCCGGCGAACGCATTGGCCAGGGCCGCGAAAACACGCGCACCTTCCTCAAGGAAAATAAGGAAATTTTCGCCAAGATGGATACCGAGCTGCGCAAGAAGCTGGGGATTGGCGGCGGCAGCGCAGAGGTTCCTGCAGTGCCGGTGGCCGGACCGGCAGAGGCCAAGGAAGCCGTGCGTGCGCGCAAGGGGTAATCTTCGCCAAATGACACTGAACGCGGCTGCCTGCGGGTAGCCGCTTTTCGTTGGTGTGAATCTCCGCATTCCCTATGCCTTCTTGAATCGGATGAATGGCGCCAGCGCTTCCTGCCAGCGCAAGAGTTTTTCTTCGCGCGTCATCCCCGCATTGGCTGGACTGGTGGATGGAAGCGTCTGCAGCGGGATAGGGTGGATGCCGGCGGGTAGTGGCAGGACCAGGCGGCGGAAGAGCTTTTCAGCCTCCTGGCCGTTGAAGCAGATCATTTCAATGCGCGGATGACAGCTTAGAAATGCGTTGAAATTATTCGGCTGCACGGTTTCGAGCAGGATATTTGCATCGCTGCTTCCCGAGCGCTCGGCGGCATGGCAGACATCCCAGAGAGCGATGCCGCTTTGCTTCAACTGGCGGAGCCGATGCTGGTAAGGCAGGTCAGGCGAAGCGCCGACGAGTTCTCCCATGATCCACCAGAAGCTGTTGCGCGGATGAGCGTAGTATTCAACCTGCTCCAGCGACTTGACGCCCGGCAACGTGCCGAGGATCAGCACGCGGGCATCCGGGGCCGCAATCGCATCGAATCCGACAGATCTCATAGAAGATAGTCTATTCGGAAAAGCGTGCCCGGAAGGCAGTTCACAACGCGGGATTCCGGCGAGGCCTCGCCGCCACGCGCTGCTAGAATCCGCATAGAGACACCGATGAGCGCAAAGGCCCTCTATCCCGGAACGTTTGATCCGCCGACCAACGGTCACATTGACCTGATCCAGCGGGGGGCACGGCTTTTTGAGCACCTCACGGTCGCCATTCTCAATAATCCGGTCAAGAATCCGCTGTTCACGGTTGATGAGCGGGTAGAGATGCTGCGCGAGTCGACCAGCGCGCTCGACAATGTATCAGTAGCCACCTTTGACGGCATGATGGTGGACTTTGCCCGCGAGCTGGGCGCGACAGCAGTTCTGCGCGGCATTCGAGCTATCTCCGACTACGAGCATGAGTTCCAGATGGCGCTGATGAACCGGCGGATGGCCCCGGATATTGAGACGGTCTTCTTGCAGCCGGCGGGGCGCTACTCGTTTGTCAGCTCGCGGATGGTCAAGGAAGTGGTCAGCTTTGGCGGCGATGTTGCGGGCCTCGTGCCTCCGAATGTGCTGACGCGGCTGCGCGGGCGCATTGGCGGGAAAATTGTCGGCCTGCGGGGCGAGTAAGGGCAGATTTTTCAGGATGTGAATTTTGCCGGCTTGCGGGGCGGTTCACGCAGCATTTTGTTGGCATAGACCAGAAGAAAAAGTGCAAAAAGACTGCGTTTTCTGCGCTTTTTTTCCTGTATTTCGGGCTGATTCAGGCGCTTTTTGGGCCATTTTTGACGGGAATGGGCGCGGATTTGGGTTGCGGGTCTTCGCCCATTTGAGCGGCGCGCAGCTTTGCCTGCACGCGGGCGAGGTTGCCGGCGGTTCCTGTGTATCTCGGGAAGTGGTTCTCGGGCGTGAAAACTTCCAGCGCCAGCCGGTAAGCGTCAGCCGCATCGTCCAGTTCTCCCATCCACTCAAGCGCATGGCCGAGGTTGTTTTGCGTCATCGCCCAGTCGAGCGGAACCTTCTCCCGCGTCCGTTCCTTGAGCGCCTCGCGGTAGGCCGCGACCGCTGCATGAAGGCGTTCCGTGTTGCCCTCGCGTTCGCCGAGCATCGAGAGCGCTGTGCCGAGGTTGTTTTGCGTCATGGCCCACTGGAGCGGAACCTTCTCTCGCGTCCATTCCTTGAGCGCCTCGCGGTAGGCCGCGACCGCTGCTTCCAACTGCTCAGTGCCGCTCTCGCGTTGGCCGAGAGTCCAGAGAACAGCGCCGAGGTTGTTTTGCGTCATCGCCCAGTCGAGCGGAACCTTCTCCCGCGTATATTCCTTGAGCGCTTCGCGGTAGGCCGCAACCGCGGCTTCCAACTGCTCAGTGCCGCTCTCGCGTTCGCCGAGAGTCCAGAGAACAGTGCCGAGGTTGTTTTGCGTCATCGCCCAGTCGAGCGGAACCTTCTCCCGCGTATATTCCTTGAGCGCCTCGCGGTAGGCCGCGACCGCTGCTTCCAACTGCTCAGTGCCGCTCTCGCGTTCGCCGAGTCTCCAGAGCGCAAGACCGAGGTTGTTTTGCGTCGTGGCCCATTGGAGCGGAACCCTCTCCCGCGTATATTCTTTGAGCGCCTCGCGATAGGCTACGACCGCTGTTTCCAGGCGTTCTGTGTTGCCCTCGCGCTCGCCGAGTCTCCAGAGCGCGAGGCCCAGGTTGTTTTGTGTCATCGCCCAGTCGAGCGGAACCTTCTCCTGCGTATATTCCTTGAGCGCCTCGCAATAGGCTGCAACCGCGGCTTCCAATTGCTCCGTGCCGCTATTTCGTTCGCCGAGAGTCGAGAGAACAGTGCCAAGGTTGTTTTGCGTCATCGCCCACAAGAGCGGAACCTTCTCCCGCGTATATTCCTTGAGCGCCTCGCGGTAGGCTGTGATCGCAGCTTCCAATTGCTCAGTGCCGCTCTCGCGTTGGCCTAGTCTCAAGAACGCATTGCCGAGGTTGTTTTGTGTCATCGCCCAGTCGAGCGGAACCTTCTCTCGTGTCCGTTCCTTGAGCGCCTCGCGGTAGGCCGCGATGGCCCGTTTGAGCGCGTCAGAATCGCCACGCTGTTCTCCAATCGTGAACTCTGCCAACGCATAGGAGCGGAGCAGAAGACCGCGTTGATCCGGTCTCATCGACTCGGGGAGATTGGCAACGATTTTGCCGAGCTTTTCAGCCACGGGGATGAGGACATCGCCAACATATTTGCCCGGGTTCACGGCTGGCAGCGCCAGTTGCGCCGCAATAGCGGCAAGAGCTGCTGCCAGTTCAGCATCGAACTTTTGTGTGAGGAGCATCTCCTGGTCGAAGGTAAACCGTCCCTGCGCCGCAACTTTATACGCCGGTGAGGTGAAGCGCAGCTTTACGACCTGAGAATCTTTTATGACCTGGCCCCAAATGAGCAGATCTCCTTTGTATTTCTTGTGATCGAGATAAAGCTGGCCTTTACGATTGGCGTCGAGTGCGTCATCTCCCGGATTGCCCGTCTCTTTGCCGCAGAATTCCTTTCCGGCGTGAAGAATCTGCACCGTTTCCCCCAGCTGCTCTGTGAGAGTATCAACGATATGTTTCCGGTGCGAGTTCTCTTTGTCGCCCCTGAGTTCCGCTACATAGATTGCAACCTTGCCCGGCTTGGGCTTGCCGTCGGGATGCCTGCGCAAATTCAGAACAAGGTCAAAGAGAGCAAAGAGGATGGCAAGGAAAATCCAAACAGCTAAAGTAACTATTGGAGTGAGAACTTCCGGTTTGGCTTGCTTCTTGATCGAGTCCGGAAGATATTGCGTCAGATTGAATACGGCAATAATCGCAGGGACTGCCAGCAGGAAGAGGCCTGCAATGGCTTTCGGATCGAGAAGAATATTTAACAGGCGCTTCACAGGGCGCTCCTTAAAACTGCGGAAGAGAGATGCAATCCATCATGTCACGAGGTGGTCTGGAATTACACCAAGAATCCGTAGGGTGAGGGATGGAATTCTTTCGACTTCGCTGTAAGAACTTGTTGAAAAAGTAACTCGCAGCAGAGAAATCCGCCGGGCAATTGCATGAATCAAGAATCGGCGCTGGTGGGGATCGCCGCTCCCCTACGGGGCGCGGAAATTTGCGGCCACTGGTTCCCCGGATTTCGCTTCGCTGCATCCGGGGCTATTGTCGCAGCGTCCCTACGGGACGAAAGAAAGCGCGGTTGAGACAAGCGGTGTTGACGCGGTTGCCCTGAGAAAGTCCGCTGCGTCCGGGACTGGCGGTAGTGGACCTTATACTGAAAGACGGCATGAGCGAGTTTATTGCTGTAGACGAACAGATGGACCTGCTGCAAAAGGGCGCGGCGGAGATTATCCGAGTGAGCGACCTGCGCGAGCGCTTGGAAGAGAGCCGCAAAACCGGGCGGCCGTTGCGCGTGAAGGCCGGCTTTGACCCCACCGCGCCTGACCTGCACCTGGGCCACACCGTGCTGATGCGCAAGCTGCGGCACTTTCAGCAGTTGGGCCATACGGTCATCTTTCTGGTGGGCGACTTTACCGCGCTGATCGGCGACCCGACGGGCCGCAACGTGACGCGCAAGCCGCTCACCCGCGAACAGATTGATGTGAACGCGCAAACGTATCTGGATCAGGCCTTCAAGATTCTCGACAGAGAGCTGACCGAGGTGCGCTATAACTCCGAGTGGCTGGACAAGCTGGGCTTTGAGGGAACGATCCGGCTGACGGCGCACTTTACCGTCTCGCAGATGCTGGAGCGGGATGAGTTCCACAAACGCTTCCAAGCCGAGCAGCCGATCAGCATGCATGAGTTTCTGTATCCGGTGATGCAGGGGTACGATTCGGTGGCGTTGGAGGCGGATGTGGAGCTGGGCGGCACCGATCAGCGCTTCAACCTGGGCTGCGGGCGCGAGTTGCAACGGCACTATGGGCAGAAGCCGCAAATCGTGCTGATGACGCCGATTCTCGAAGGGCTGGACGGCGTGCAGAAGATGTCTAAGTCGCTGAATAATGCGATAGGCATCAACGAGCCTCCCTCAGAGATGTACGGCAAGCTGATGAGCATTAGCGATGAGCTGATGTGGAAGTATTATCTCTTCCTGACCGATCTAACGCAATCGGAGATTGACGCCCTACGCAGAGCAGTGGCGGCAGGTTCGATGCATCCGATGGAAGTGAAGAAGTGGCTGGCGCGGGAGATTACCGGGGGCTTCCACGGCGGGGAAGAAGCTGCGGACGCGGATGAGAACTGGGCGCGGATGTTTCAGCAGAAGGCTGTCGCTGAGGACCTCGAAGAGGTTTTGATCACGTTCGCGGATGTGACCGGGCCTAAAGGGGAGTTACATATTCCTAAACTGTTAGTAAAGATGGGACTCGCGGCCAGCGGCACAGAAGCGAATCGCAAGATAGCCGAAAATGCAGTCAAGCTTGATGGAGAATTGTTCGGGCGTGCCAGGGTTTACTTCATCGAAGTGCCGGCGCGGATAGTGGTGAGGCTGGGCAAACGGGCCAAAGTTGCCGTGATTTCGTAAATTATTTTGTTTTTTTGTTTCGGCAGGTTGGCGTCCTGCCATCCCACCCATGCGACAAAAACAAGTACGTCGCATGGATGGGGCACCCAGCTTTGTTCTACTGCAAAGTATCCAAGCAAAAAACATCTGAGTTGTTCTACGGATAGATGCGGTGCAGAGTGCGCGCAAATGGAATCGTTTCGCGGACGTGGTCGAGTCCGCAGATCCAGGCAACGGCGCGCTCGATTCCCATGCCGAAACCACTGTGGGGCACACTGCCGTAGCGGCGCAGGTCGAGGTACC
This sequence comes from uncultured Acidobacteriaceae bacterium, assembly GCA_963713645.1. GTDB lineage: Bacteria > Acidobacteriota > Terriglobia > Terriglobales > Acidobacteriaceae > Telmatobacter. The sequence continues at coordinate 16,702 of CAVQMQ010000008.1, forward strand.
ACTGGAAGGCTTCCTTGGGCAGGTTGTGCTGCTCGATTCTTGCGTTGAGCAGTTCATAGCTCGAAACGCGCTGCGAGCCGCCGATGATTTCGCCGTAGCCCTCGGGAGCGAGGACATCGACGCAGAGTGCGTAGCGAGGGTCTTGAGAGTCCGGCTCCATGTAAAAGGCCTTCACGTTGGCTGGATAGCGATGGACCATCACCGGACGGTCAAACTGCGAGCTGAGCCAGGTTTCGTCGGGCGAGCCGAAGTCGTTGCCGTACTCAAAAGGAGCTTCGAGATGGCCGTCTTTATGCGCCTGATTGAGCATATCGGCGGCTTCGTCATAGCGCAGGCGCGGGAAGGGCGGCGCGATGGATGCGAGCTTTTCCGGATCGCGGCCGATGACTGCTAGCTCCGGTGCGCGGTTTTTCAGGACGCTTTGCACGATGTGCGAGAGGAAGTTTTCGGCCAGTTCGAGCAGGCCGTCGAGGTCGAGATAAGCGACCTCCGGCTCGATCATCCAGAACTCAGTGAGATGGCGGCGGGTCTTGGATTTTTCGGCGCGGAAGGTTGGGCCGAAGCTGTAGACCTTGCCCAATGCGAGCGCGGTAGACTCGATGTAAAGCTGGCCGGACTGAGTGAGGAAGGCTGGATCGCCAAAGTAATCGACTGGGAAGAGCGTCGAAGTCCCTTCGCAGGCTGCCGGAGTGAGGATCGGTGGATCGGTGCGGATGAAGCCGTTGGTGTCGAAATACTCGGCAGCCGCGCGCATTATCTCGGCGCGGATGCGCAGGATGGCTGACTGACGCGGGGAGCGGACCCAGAGATGGCGGTGCTCCATCAGGAAATCAACGCCGTGGTCTTTGAGGCTGATGGGGTAAGGGTCGGACTCGGGGATGCGGTGAACGACTTCGAGTCCTTCGACATCGAGTTCGAAGCCGCCGGGGGCGCGCTTGTCGGCACGGACTTTGCCGGTGACGATGACCGAGGATTCCTGGGTGAGTCCCTTGAGGGATTCAAAGACCTCGGCGGGAACGCTCTTGACATGCGCCACGCCCTGCACGGTTCCAGTGCCGTCGCGAAAGATGGGAAAGAGCAGTTTGCCGCTCTCGCGCAGATTATAGAGCCAGCCGCGCAGGGTGACGGATTGGCCTTCATGCTGGCCGAGGGTGGCAATGGTAGCGATGGGCGGAGTTACGGCGGTCTCTTCGGACATTTGGTTGCGCTCCCTGAGCGGCGGTGTCTTCCGGATGCCAGAAAAATCCCCCGCCAAAGATTTAAGGATAACGCGGGCGGCTTTCTTGCGTATCCTTATCCGCATGAACCATTGCATGGAGCAGACCTTTCGATTGGGATTGGTGTTCTGGGTTGGGATCAGCGCTGCGGCAGCGCAGACGATTCCGAGCACGACAGCGCAAGCGATTCACGGCCGCGACGGGATTGTATTGCCTGCGCCGCCGGCAGCCGAGGCGGTTCCGGTTATTGACGATTATTTCGGAACCAAGATCACTGACAAGTATCGTTGGCTGGAAGATGCCAAGAGCCTGGAGACGCAAACCTTTATCGAGGCCCAGAACGCGTATACGGATCGCTATATGCGCCAGGCGAAGATACGGCCCGATCTGGTGGATGATCTGGATGCGTTGGAGCATGTTTCGGAGTGGGGCCTGCCGGTGGAGAGGGGTGGGAATCTTTTCTTTGAGAAGCGGCTGGCCGGCGAAGAGCAGGCGTCAATCTACGTGCGCCGGGGGTGGGCGGCAAAAGACGAGCGGTTGATCGATCCGGCAAAGCTGAGCCGGGATGCGAATTCTTCGGTTGAATTGCTGGATGTATCGCGCGACGGCTTGTTAGTCGCTTATGCGGTGCGGGAAAGCGGCGCGGAAGAGACGGCGATCCATGTGGCGGAGGTGAAGACGGGCAAAACGCTGGAAGATGAACTGCCGCTTGCGGTCTACCGCTCGGTGAACTTCACCGTGGATGGCAAAGGAGTCTATTACACGCGGGTGGGGAAGGCTGGGACACTGCTTTATCAGCATCTAATTGGAATGCGCCTCAGCCGGGATGTGCTGCTTTTTGGGCGTGAGTTTTTCAGCGAGCAGCTGGGCGCAACGGATCTCTTCACATCGAGTGTTACCGATGACGGGCGCTACCTGGTGGTGGAGATTGATCGCGGCGTACCGGCGCGGCGGGTGGATATTGTCTTTCGCGATCTGAAGAAGCCGGGTTCGCCTTTTGAGCTATTGGTCTGGGGACTGGATGCGCGGTTCAAGGCGGTTTGGACCAAGGGCGAGTGGTACGTGGAGACGAATTATCAGGCGGCGAAGGGGAGGGTCTTAAAGGCCGAACCGGGAGTTTTGCCAGACGTCTGGCCGACAGTGATTCCTGAAGGGCTGGCGCCGATTGAGAATTTTTCGATTGTGGGCGGAAAGATTTATCTGACGCGATTGAATGACGGCAAGCCGGGGAACGCAGCCTATGCGCTGGATGGAAAAGCGGCAGGGAAACTAGACGCGGAGGGAATCGCGGCGGTTTCAGCGGTTGCGGGCGGGACCGAGGCCCGGTACGGATTCTTGAGGGTGGAGTCGGTGCTGAATCCGCCGGTTGTCTACCGGCTGGATACTTTGACCGGCAAACGCGAGGTCTTTGGGCAGACAAAGGCGCCTTTCGACGCGGCGCGGTACGAGGTGAAGCAGGTCTTTGTGAAGTCGAAGGACGGCATGGAAATCCCAATATTTATCGCAGGGAAGAAAGGGCTGAAGCAGGACGGGACGGAGCGGTTGCTGATGACGGGAACGGGCAGCTTCGGCGAGAGCAATCTGCCACGCTGGAGTCCGGTCTACGCCTGGTGGTTGCAGCAGGGCGGATGGCTGGCATTGCCAGGCGTGCGCGGCGGAGGTGAGTACGGAGAAAGCTGGCACCGGCAAGCGATACTTGACACAAAACAGACCGCCTTCGACGACTGGTTCGCCGCAGCGGAGTATCTGATTGCGAACAAGTACACTTCATCGGCGCATCTCGCGATTCTTGGCCGAGGCGCAGGCGGATTGCTAGTTGGAGTTGCGCTTACCCAGCACCCGGAGCTTTTTTCAGCAGCGGTCTGCGCCGATCCTCTTTTGGATATGCTGCGGTATCAAAAGTTTGGCAATGGGGCGCTGTGGACCGGGGAGTTTGGATCGGCGGAGAAGGAAAAGCAGTTTCCTTATTTGGCTAAATACTCTCCCTATCAAAATGTGAAGGCGAAGACGGCTTATCCGGCGGTTCTTCTCACGACTTCCGACACTGGCGCCTGGGCAGATCCGCTCCATGTGCGCAAAATGACGGCGCTGCTACAGGCGCGCTCCACAGGAGGGCGTCCGATCCTTCTCAGGGAAACAGCCCTCGGACCTGCGCTAACCGCCGTAGGGGGTGAGGCGTTTGCGATCCGTTCAGGCGTAGAGCCGCAGATGCAGTTACACGCCGACGAACTGGCGTTTCTTTGGACAGAAACGGGTCCAAGTCCAACGGCGCACTAGCTAAAAGCAGAAATGGATTGACCCGCAGAGGGAAATTCCGGCGTGATCTCATGTCTTTACCGATTACTTCCGATAAGGGGATGGGAACTCCCGTGTGCTTCGCTTGCCGCGATGGCCACTTGTATCGCAGCCTGACGAATGAGCCAGTCTTGCGCTTCAATGAAGTGGCCTGTTGCACCAAGTGTGGTTTGAAGTCAGCGCAATCCCGGCCATTCTGGAATGGCTTTGTGGAATGAGCAAAGACGGGATTTTTTGGTGCCCCGATGGAATTGCCGAGACTAGGGAGACGAGCTGAAATGCCGCAGATCGTATTGGAGACCAGCAAAAAGGATGGCATTTTGGAAGCCGACCGATTGGCTGCGCTCCACGTAACCGGGATTTTGGACACGGAGCCGGAGGCAATCTACGACACGCTGACGCGCCTGACCGCCGAGTATTTTCAGGCGGATGTGGTTGTGTTGGGATTTGGGGATGAGACCCGGCTCTGGGCCAAGTCCAGCTGGGGCGAGCAAATTCGCGAGGTTCCGCGGAAAAACTCGATTTTTGATATGGTTCTTGCCGAAAACGGCCCTGTCGTTGTCTCCGATGTCAGACTGCATCCGCAAATGAAGGGAAAGGAGATGCAACTCCGGCGCTATGGTTTGCGCGCCTTCGTCAGCGTTCCGGTGCGCGCTGCCGAGGGTGAGATTCTGGGGACGCTCACCGTTTTACATAAGCTGCCGAACTCTAGCATCGGCGCGGAGGAAGTGGGCATTCTGGAGAGCCTGGCCGAGATGGTGACCAACCAGTTGGAACTGGGCAAGCTGCGGAAAGCCTACACCGGCCGGCGGGTGCGCCGGAGCCGTGCAACCCGGAAAGAGACCAAGGCGGCAGCGGCTGAAAATCACAGCTGGCCGCAGGTGGCGGATCTGCGCCGCGCGCTGGATCAAGGTCAATTTGTGCTCTATTACCAGCCGGAGGTAGAACTTGCGACGCGCAGAATCGTTGGCCTGGAAGCATTAATTCGCTGGCAGCATCCGGTGCGGGGACTTGTGCCGCCGGGGGATTTTATTCCGTTAGCGGAGGAATCCGGCCTGATATTGCCGATCGGGGACTGGGGTCTGGCCGAGGCATGTCAGCAGATTCAGAACTGGAATCAACAGAGCGCCACCTATGAATCGTTGCGCGTCTGCGTCAACCTCTCTGCGCGGCAATTCTCCCGGCAGGGTCTGGCGGACCATGTGGCGAGCCTGCTGGCCCAGTCAGGCGTTGCCAACCACCAACTCGGCCTGGAGTTGACCGAATCGAGCCTGATGCCTAATATGGGCATTGCCCTCGAAGTCCTGATCAACCTGCGCCGGTTGGGTGTCTCGCTGCTGATGGATGACTTTGGCACCGGCTACAGCTCACTAAACCAACTGCACACATTTCCTTTTGACGTACTCAAGATTGACCGCTCGTTTGTCTCCCGCATGGCGGAAGGCGATCAAGCGCTGCAAATAGTCCGAACCATTATTGAACTGGCTCGCGTGCTGGGGATGGATGTGGTGGCGGAAGGCATTGAGACCCGCGAACAATACCGGCTGCTGAAGCAAATGGGATGCCGTTTTGGCCAGGGGTACCTGATGGCGCGGCCAATGACGGCCGAGGCTGTGACTCGGCTGCTCGAACTCCCCGGAAGGGTTCTGCCCGACCAGATGGAATGAGATTCGACGGCCTGCGCAGCTGCCTGTAAGACAACCTGGATTTGTAGGACAACCCAGAGCGTTTCATTTTGAAACTGGATTGGAGCGCGTCCTTATCTGGAATCCCTTATTTCAGAAAGATGGGAAAGCTCTCACCATTTGCATTCGCTCGCAGGTATGCTCCAGCCATGCAACAGAGTGATGCAAACACGACTTCTGTCAATTCGGCAAGCTTCGCCACGTTACTGGCCTCGCTGGCCGCCCCGGCGAAAAAGCCGTCGAGTGGTTGGAGCAATGAGGGGCTGGAGGACGATGTGGCCACGCTGAGCTACGAGCATGCCTTGCGCGCCCATGCCCGCTACAGGCCGGAGACTACTCCGGCAACGTTGGACGACCAGTCTCTGACACAGGCACCCGATCCGGTTTCCTCCTATCAGCGCACCGCCGAGCCGCAAGTATCCACCACAACGGAAGAGGCGCGACCAGCCTATGCCGGATCGCCGGCCTTCAACCCGGCAGCGGCGGAATCCAGCTTCGGGAAAAGCCATAGTTATGGCGGATCTCGCCGGATGGCAACGCGCATGGAACGGAACCTGCTGCGGGCCAGCGTCACCATCCGCATGAGCGAGGCGGAGTGTGAGCAACTGCATCGGCGCGCGGCAGAGGCAGGAGTAACGGTTTCGTCGTATCTGCGCTCCTGCACATTTGAGGCGGAAGCGCTGAGGGCGCAGGTGAAAGAGACACTGGCACAGTTGCGGGCGGTGACGCAGCCGATGAAAACGGCTGCTGTTCCGGCCGAGCGAGCCAGTCGGCCGGGTTTTTGGCGGCGATTATGGATACGTCTCTGGCGCAAAGGACCTCACACGGGTGACGTGCCGGACGAATCAGGAAGTGGCCGGCGCATGGCTCGCGCATAGCAGAGCATCGTCATTCCACTTCCAGCACCAGGCACTTCAGGTATTCGGTCTCGGGCAGGCCCAGAATCACCGGATGGTCGGGCGCTGCGCCACGGCGCTCGTGCAAGCGGACGCGACGATGCGCGTCCGCTGCCGCCGAGGTAACGGCGGCTTCAAGATCGGCCCAGCTTACATGATGCGAGCAGGAACAGGTGATGAGCAGGCCGCCGGGACGCATCATGCGCAAAGCTCGCAGATTGAGTTCCTTGTAGCCGCGCAAGGCTCCTTCTACTGCGCGCTGGCTTTTGGCGAAAGCAGGCGGGTCGAGAACGATGGTGTCGAAGATCTCGCAGGCATCCGACCAGTCGCGGAGAATCTGGAAGGCGTCGGCCTCAACCCAATCGACTTCGCCGGTGAGCTGCGCCCGGTTCGCTTCCAGGTTGCGTTCGGCGACTTCGAGGGATGAACGGGACGAGTCGATGCCCGTCACTCTTTTGCAGATCCGCGCCAGATGAAGCGCGAAGCCGCCCTGATAGGTACAGACATCCAGCGCCCGGCCGCCTGGAGCGAGGAGCCACGCCCACCGATGAGCGGCAATGTAGTTTGCGCTCTGGTCAAGAAAGGCTCCAGTCTTCTGCCCGGCGTTGGCATCGAAATGGAAGAGCAGGCCGTTGAGCTTGAACTGTGTGCTGGTGATGGGGTTGGCGGGGTCGGTGGCCCAGAGCGGGGTGAGGTTGGGTGCGGCCAGCCCTTCCAACTCACGCATGCGCGGGTCAGGGCGTTCCAAAATGGTGGACGGATTCAGCTTTTCTTGAAGCACGCGAACGCAGGTTGCGCGGACGGCCGGATTGTCGAGTCCCTTGGTCAGCAGTTGCAGGATGATGAGGTCGCCGTATTTATCGATGATCAGGCCGGGCAGTTCGTCGGCTTCGCTGAAGCAGAGACGGCAGGAGTCTGCTTGATCCATCAGTCGAGGCATGTGACGGATCAGTCGAGGCAAGCGGCGGAGAATGGCGGAGCGGAGGCGGGCTTCAAGCAGCGCCAGCCACGCGGCTTCATCCAGCGCCTCGCGGGAGACCAGCCGCAGCGCAATCTGCGAGGTGGGGCTATAGAGCGCGGTTCCCAGCAGCAGGCCGCGGCTATCGGCAACCGGCAGCAACGCTGGCGGTTCGCCGGGGCCGGCTTCGATGAACTCGATGTCCGAGGCGTAGACCCAGAGATGGCCGACGCGAAGCCGATCAGCGGCGCGGCGGCTGATCGTAGCGCCAATGACCCTTGAACGCTGTTTGGCCGGTTGCGAGGCTTGATTGTGCGGCTTGGTGCTGGTGGGCCGAGGCTTTGGCTTAGGGTAGGGTTTTGCTGGGGAATCCTGGCCGGAAGAGTGCGCGACCGGCGGGTTCTCGCGCTGCGGACCGCGGGAAGCGGCCTGTTTGCTTTGGTTAAGCGGCACCCTGGGACTGCCCGGAAAGGTTTTTCCCCCCTTAGCCTTGGCTGTCCAGGGCGCTGCTTGAGTTGTTTCAGGTTTCGGCCTGCGCGGTTTTGTCATTTGCTCCCTTGAGCCGGGAGCGAATGGGCCGCCGGCGGTTACTTAACCTGAAGAGTTTCCAGGTAGCGGCTCAGATTACTGATTCTAAGCTGCTTCTCCTGGGGGTTGGTCTGGTTCATCTTACCAAGGATTGGTCCCCAAACCGGCATTTGTGCCGAACCATGCGCGCGCATTTCTGTTCCAAACTGCAAAATGCTCACGATGTGCGTATCCGGGAACTTCCCGTGGTTATTACGGCTCAGCATTGTTAGATCCGATGCCGGCGTTTTCAATGCCGGTGCGACGGGGCCGTTGCCCTTGCCGTCGGTGCCGTGGCAAGGTGCGCAATAGCTTGTAAACATCAGTTTGCCGCTGGTGGGCGTGGTTTTGTCCACCGGGATAGTGACTTTTCCGTTTGGCTGATCTGCCGAGGCCATGGCAACAATAAATACCGCAGCCAAGGCTGTAAGTATGAGGGGTTTGAACATAAGTTCCTCCGTTCTGGACCTCTACTCCGAAGGAGACTGTACGCCTTTCTTCAAATAACTTGCCTGTGACGGCGAGCACAGGATGTAAGTTGCGAGTAGTAACTATCCCGATCCGGGATGATATATTACGTAAGTTTTTATTCGTCTTGAATCTAGATCAACGTGTATTAGTCGCGAGCATTACTTTTTTATCTTTGCCGGCAAGCGAACAGCGCGCGGCAGCGCGTTTTTTGATGCTCATTTCATGCTGACGGGCCGGGTGGATGGCTGACCGAGGACGGAGATTCGGGCAGGGTTGCCACTCGCGCGATTTTTCTGTTGACAGACGTTACCAAAAGAAGATAACGTCACCATCGCCGAAGAGAAGCCGTTTCCGCCGTGCTTCAAACGAGTGCAGCTGATCTGCGGAATTGAAAAATCGTTTTTCTTAATTTGACAGTTTGAGAAGGATCATCCAACGGGTCCGTTGATTAGAGCGGCTCTCCAATACCCCTGGAGTGGTTGGAATGGTGCAAGGTGGCTTTTTTCTTAAGGGAAAAAACGACTTTAGAGCATCAGCTCCGCTCTGCTCCAATTGGTGAACCGCTATATTGCCCAACCCCAGGATCCGGACAAAGATATCGGCATCATGTCTCGAAGCACGATCATTTCTATGATCTCGGTCGGTCATGTGATGTACAAGGAGAAACCATGTCTCAAAAGCCCACTCCCCCTTGCCGGCGTGCAGCTATTCGCCGGTTGACCGGGTACTTATCAGTACTCGCGGTACTCTTTCTAACTTATGCTGCTCCGCGCGCCTCCGCTCAGACCGCCTGCAGCGTTGTCTATACAATCAGCAGCCAATGGTCGGGCGGGTTTGGCGCCACGATCGCCATCAACAATACGGGAACCACCGCGATATCCAATTGGACACTGACCTGGAGCTTTGCCAACGGGCAGACGGTCTCGGAACTGTGGAACGGTGTCGAGACCCAAAGCGGCGCAAACGTAACAGTAAAGAACGAGAGCTACAACGGCAGCATTCCCGCCGGAGGAAGTTATACCGGCATGGGATTCAACGGGACCTGGAACAATGTTACCAATGCAATTCCCACATCGTTTGCAATCAACGGAGTTACCTGCGGCGGAACGACCAACGTGGGCAGTTTCACGCTGAAGCCTTCGGCGTCTACTTTGTCGATAGCGCAGGGCGCGAGCGGGACGGATACGATTTCAGTAACTGATGTAAGTCCATTTACCGGCAGTGTAACTCTGGCTGCATCTGGATTACCTTCTGGTGTAACTGCTGCATTCGGGACTAACCCGACGACGGGCACCAGCGTGATAACATTCGCCGCAAGCTCGACGGCCGCTGCCGGAACATCGACAGTGACGATCTCCGGTGCCTCCGGCTCGCTGACAGCATCCACCACGATAGCGCTGACGATAACTTCGACGGGGACAGGCGGCTTTACGCTGAAGCCTTCGGCGTCCACTTTGTCGATAGCGCAGGGCGCAAGTGGAACGGACACAATTACTGTGACCGATGTAAGTCCGTTTGCGGGCAGCGTCACTCTGGCGGCGTCTGGATTGCCGTCGGGAGTTACTGCGGCGTTCGGCACCAACCCGGCAGCCAGCACCAGCGTGGTTACATTTACCGTGAGGCTCGACGGCTGCGGCTGGAACTTCCACAATAACAATTAAGGGAACTTCTGGATCGTTGACCGCGAGCACGACTATTTCGCTTACGGTAACTGCGATTACGGCAGCCAATGCCACCGTGACGGTGAATCCAGCCAGTACTGGCATTGCAGTGACCAATCAGCTTCTCGGCATGAACATGGCCGTTTGGAACGATGCGACTCTCGCGGACGCAGTGACCCCGTTCGAGACCGGCGGCATCAAGGCGGTGCGCTGGCCGGGCGGATCGACTGCCGACGTCTACCATTGGGAAGGCACCAGCAACAACCCTTCAAGCCCGAGTTTGTGCCCCGCCGGCAGTTTCAATTTTCCAAGCGACACATTTGCGGACTTTGTCAGCGAACTGGCGGTTCCGGCCGGCCTGGATATTGCGCTCACAGCGGCTTACGGCACCAATGCGGCCTGCAATGGGGGCGGCGTGCCAAGTGAGGCTGCCGCATGGGCGGCCAACGCATTGACTCTCGGCGTGACGGTGAGCCACATGACGGTAGGCAACGAAGTATACGGGCACTGGGAGACCGACATGCATTCGGTGCAGTGGGATCCTCCAACATACGCCGCCGCTGTAGGAACTAGCACCAGCAACGGCTACTACGAGCAAATCAAAACGGCATCGCCGAAAACGCTGGTGGGTGTCGCTGTCGATGCCGGAGCGCCTGCCGTGGACGATGTCACTGCCGGTTGGGATACGACAGTACTCGCGGACTCGCAATTTGACTTTGTCGAATACCACTACTATCCGCAGGGCCCGGGGGGTGAAAGCGACAGCTTCCTGGTGCAGCAGGCTGCTCAGGGTTTGACCACGAATATCAACATCATCAAGAGCGAACTGAGTTCTGCCGGGAAGGCGGCTACGCCCATTTACGTGGGCGAGATGGGCTCGGTATCTTCCAATCCTGGCAAACAGAGCTGGTCGATTACTCAGGGCTTGTTTGCAGGCCAGGTGCTGGGCGAAATGATGAACGACGGGGTATCGCGCGCAACCTGGTGGATTGGCTTCGGCAATTGCAACGGTACCGCCGGAAACGATAGTGCTTCGCTCTATGGATGGCAGGATTTCGGAGCCTACAATGTCTTCTCCGACGGATCTTTGGATTCTACCTGCCCGAACGCGGGTTCGCTCGGCACCCCGAATCCCACGGCGATCGCGTTTCAACTCTTTAGCCAGGTGCTTATCGATGGCGAGCATGTATTGACCCCGAGCGTCACCGGCGACACCACCGATGTGGTTGCCTACGCGGCCACCAACAGCGGCGGCGAAGCGCTGGTCTTGTTCAACCGCAACGAAAATAGCAGCGAGACAGTGCAGGTTACAGTGAGCGGCAAGACAACTTCAACCGCCGTGACGGAAACGACCTATGACAAGGCGATCTACGACGAGTCGAACCCGGCCACAACCAACACCTGGGCTCCGCCGATTACCACCAACCTCGGCGCGCCGGCGCTCCCGCTGACGTTAACCCTGGCTCCGTGGAGCATGAACGTGGTGATTATTCACTGAGCATTTTCAGGGGTTCTGTAAGATGGTTGCTCTCCCACCCTAGCGACAAAAACAAGTACGTCGCGAGGGTGGGGCACCCAAAGCTTCTACGATCCGTGAAAATGCTATTGAGAGGTAAAGCGGCGTATTGCGTTGCGACGTTATAAAAAATTGCCCCCAGGCTGCAATGGCCTGGGGGGATTTTTTGAGGAGCAAGTATTCTGATCTACAGCGCTATTGGCTTGGCGGCTTGGCGGAAGAGCTGTCCTTCGCCGCAGGAGCGGCGTCTGCGGGTTTGTCAGGCGGAGCAGGCGCGGCTGCTTTCTGTCTGCGGTCGGCGGCCTTCTGCAACTCTTCGTCCTGCTTTTCTTTTTCCGCGGCGGCCTGCGCGTCGGTCACATAGCGGAAGACCTGCAACCGTCCGGGAAATTGCTCGGTGGTGAAGACCCGGTTGTACTTGTCGATCGCTACACCCACCAGGGCTTTGAACTGGCCGGGCAACTCGCCGTGTCCCTGGCCGATATATGTGAGCAACTGGCCATCGCGGTTGAAGACCTGAAGGCGGTCTTCCATCTCGTCGGCCACCCAGATATGCCCGTCGCCATCAACAGCGATACCCTTGGGCCGCGCGAAGCATCCGGGGCCATCGCCATGCTTGCCGAAGAGGCTGATGAAGTTGCCGTCGGCATCGAAGATCTCGACGCGATTGTTCAGCGTGTCGGTCACGTAGACATTGCCGTCCTGATCGAGAGCCACGCCCTGCGGCGCGCCGAAGTCGCCTGGGCTGGTAAGGAAGTGATTCTTGCCGCCGGTGCCGATGCGCCTGAGCAGCTTGAGTGTGTCCGCGTCGTAGACGATGACCTGGTCCTGCTGAGTATCTACGACGTAGAGAAAACGGTTGGCTGTATCTATGGCCAGGCCGACCGGGTCTTCGAGGCCCTCGGTGATCTGGCCTTCAACTTCATGTTTCTTGTTGAAGATCATCACACGGTGCATCTTGCCGTCAGAGACAAAGAGGCGGTCATCGTCATCGATGGCCAAACCGTTGATCCAGCCGAAGTGAGCCTCGTAGCCGTTACGAATCATCTGTACGTCACGTGTAACCGTGTTGAAGATGAAAACAGCGCCCACCTTTTGATCGGCCACATAGACCAGGCCATTGGAGTCGATGGCAATGCCGTAGGGGCCGATAAGTTGGAAGGGAAAGGTCTTGGGATTAAATTTTTCAGCCTGCGATTGCCCGCCCGCCAGGCGGTCCATCCAGGTGGCCTTGGGTTTGTCGTTGGCTGCCGGGGTGTAATCGATCTTTGCGCCGGCATAGTAGTCGAGCCAGCGAACGCGGGCGATGTTGGGCGGGCTGGGCCAGACTAGCTTGGAGGGGTCAAAGGGGAATTTGCGCGGACCGACAGCGGGCGCAGGAGTGTCGGCCTTTTTCTTCGCTGCGCTGGCGGGAAAAGGAAGGGTGAGCGAGAGCAGCAGGAAGGCAGCGAGCAGCCTGGGAGCGCGAGGCGAATTCGTGAATAAGTAGTTCATCTCAAACTCCGTTTACTTCTCCGGGGAAGTTGTTTCTTTCATATTCAGGCGGTTCTTGTGGCAGTTGTCGCAGAAGGCCATGTTGTTTTCCTGGTCTTTTACCAACAGGTCAGCGTGCGATGAGGCATGCGCTTGATGGCAACTGAGGCAACTGAGCGGCGTCTTCACTTTTGTTTGATTCGTCGGGTCCATCACGTCCGAGACAGGATGGTACTCGACTGGGTGCCCGAGGCCAAAGCGCAAAGGCAGAATAGCCACCTTGTTCTTCTTGTAGTAATCGTCAGGAAGCTTGACCGTGCCGTTAAAGATCGTCAGCAGATGCTGGTCCGCGACAGGCTGCGGAGCCGAATCCGGTCCGTGGCACTCAAGGCAAAGCGCATTGCCCTTGGCGCGCAGCAGGTGATCGTTGTCGCCGCCATGCGGAGTGTGGCAAGTTGCGCAGCCTTGCGTAAAGGCGGGCTGATGGTGGAACGGCTTTTTGCCCAGGTCGCCGATGTCGGTGTGGCAGCCGGTGCAGATGCTCACCGGATCTGTCTTGGGCAGGCCGGGTTCGTTGCTGGCGTGCGGGCTGTGGCAATCGGTGCAGTCGCCTGCCGCGCCGGGGTGCGGCACTTTCGCGGAGTCGATGAGCTTGGCTTTGTCGTCGTGGCAGGTAACGCAGAGTGCTTTCACGTCGGTCTGCGTCAGCACGACTTTTCCGTCTTTGGCCGGCGCGTGGCACATTTCGCAGCTCTTTGCCTCAAAGGGCACATGCTGAAACTTGGCCATCAGCTTGGGCGCGGCGGATTGATGCGGGTCGTGGCACTCCAGGCAGTTGGCCGTGGCGAAGGGCTGATTCTGATGGGCCTTGGCCAGCTCTGGATCTTTCGCATCGTGGCAATCGAGGCAGAGCGCGGGGGCGGCTTTGGTCAAATGGAAGCGGTTCTCAACTGTCGGCTCAGCGCCGGTTTTGTGGGTCAGGTGGCAGGCGTCGCAGCCTGCTTCGAGCGCTGCATGGCGGCTGCCCTTCTCCGGCACATTCAGCCCGGTCTTGTGGCAACTGAGGCAGAGGTTTTCTTTCTCACTGCCCGACATCGGCTTGAGCAACTGATTCTTGTTGTCGCTGACGTGGGGATCGTGGCAGGTGAGGCAGTCGCGCACCGCCGGCGGATGGACTGTGCCTTTGATGTCGGCGGCTTTTTTATCCGCGTGGCAACTGATGCAGAGCGATACCGGCGTCGCGGTGATCAGCTTGACTCGGGTGACATCTTTATTGACGCGGACCTCATGGCAACCGAGGCAGCCGGCGGCCATCGCCGAGTGAACTGACTTGCCCTTGCTCTTGTCGTCGTGGCACTCCACGCATTTGGCGGCGTCGGTTCTTGGGGTCGAGCGGCACGGGATGAACGGCGGCCGAGGCGCGCGCGGCCAGCATCGCAAAGAAAATGGCCCAAAGAAAAATCCGCGGCGTGTGACAGCCGGACTTGGCGACCGTTCGGCACCACGCGCGATGAGGAACCAACTGCATACCGACTCCGAAACAGGCTATAGCGGTTCTCCAATTGGTGTAGAGCGGAGTAGATGCTCTACAGTGGCTTTTTCCTTTCCGGGGTCCCCAGCGACAGGTCTTTGTCGCTGGGGTGGAAGTAAAAGCCACCCTGCACCATTTCAGCCACCCCACAAGAATTGGAGAACCGCTCAGATTGCGGGCAGGTTGCCGGCACACGCGGACGGGTGCAAGCAACGGAAGAACAACAATTTCTCATGTGTATTAGAAATGGCGGAGGGAATCTGCGACGGTGATTTATATCACAGTGCCGACCTTACCGGAGGGCGCTGTGGTGATCCCAACGCGGGAATCACCACAGCGCTGAACCAAAACGAAAGCGGCTGGAATTCTTAGGTAACGCCGACGCGTGCGGTTGCCAACGAAGAAGCAGAAACAGAAGCCGATCAGTTGAGGATGCAACCGACTCGCAGGTCAGGAGCGTTTTCCTCAATGATTCGAATTATTTTGTTGGTCCTGCTGTTTCTTGCTACCGCAAGCTTCGCCCCGGCGCAGATCGTGTCGGCGACGACCGATGTGCTGGGCGCGCACCTGAACTATGGCCGGGGTTGCGCGGCCTGCCATGCTCCGCACAGCGGATCGGAAGGCAACGGCAACACAAAAAAAGCCGACTCCGCTTCCGGCAATTCTATGCTCTGGGGCGAGGATGTGAGCAGCCTCTACGGCAAGACCATCACTACAGGCGGAGGCAAATTTGTCGAGACGCTGCCCACCAGCATGTCGGCCACTACGCCGGATGTGAACGGAATGCTGACCTGCCTCAGTTGCCACGACGGCAACTATGCGTCGAGCGCGATGATGAAGAACCAGCTCTATGAGACGCTGCCCGCGAGTTACGGAACGCATAACACCGTGCCCACACTGCTGGGCAATAACAGCACCGGCGCTGGCAATTATCTCAACGAGCATCCAACAGGACTAAGCGCGGTGATCAAGTGCGGCGGCAACGGCTGGGATTGCTCACAGGCCAATGGCGTGGTGAGCATGAAGGGCGCGAACTCCAGCCAGTTTGTGGCTAACTACGGATTCTTTGTGCAGCCAGGGAGTTATAACAACAGCGCCGTGGTGGTTTGCACCACCTGCCACAATCCGCACACGATGAATGTGGTGACGGTAACTCACGGAACGAACTCCGGCCTGCCTGCGGGCAACTACGCGACGATGTTCTTTTTACGCGGCCCCTATAACCCGAAGGATACTAACTCGCAGTCAAACCAGACGGCGCAGTTCTGCCGCCAGTGCCACGGAGATTTGTCGAATGAGATGAATGGCAGCACGGCGGGAACGGTGTTTTAGTGCCCGGATATACTGATTGCGTTCGGCGGATATTAAAGAATGAAAAGCCTGGAGGGTTATGCTTTCTCATGTCCAGAAATGCGAGGGGCATAGGATAGCCATTCTTTGTACTCGATTAGGCCTTTGACACTTGCCTCGATGTGGTATTCTATATTCGCCTGCTCTGGCGACTCTGCGCGATCAACTATGAATCATCACCGTATTCGTGCGCCTAAAAGGCGCACCAGAGCAGATTTCGTTCATATCCTCGTGCAAGTAAAGCTCTTCGCTCTTGAGCTTGCGGCGACGATTCTATTCGTTGTATGGGTTTATCGTGAGCTAATCCATGAACTCCGGCGCTGAGTTCTTCTATACGCAGGTGTTCGAGCTGGACAGGTGTTGGGCGCCCCGGGCCGAGACATTCGGACCTAGGGCACTGGGTATTGGTCTTCAGGCCCGGGCCTTTTTATCGCGGCAGCTGAATCGAAAGGCCCGCGGCTAAAGCAGGGTTGCTGGTGAGGCTGGATTCGGCGGCCTGAAGGCCGCTGCTCCCTCCGACTTTTTCATTATGCATTGATGGATGGTTAATTTCTTTAATCTGGAGCGCGGAGTTTGTGCTTTCCCATGTCCCCAAAAGCGAGGGACATGGGGCACCCAGCTTCTATGAAAGATTGAGATGTGGTCCACCCGCCGGGGGTCTGATCGCCGCGCACCGCCTCGATTTCAATAGGCGGCAACGGCTTTCTTGACGATCGGCCGGAGCGTATCCAGGTCTGAGTAGGGGGAACTCATAAATATAATGCCCTGGCCCTTTGTGAATACCACGAACAACCCCTGCACCCCTTCTTGGAAGTACGCGAACGCGTGGTCGCCGATTCCGCTTTCATCTCGGGTATGGAGTACCCTGGCGTCTTTCATGGCATGTGCCCGCATGCGTGTGAACGCTTGCTCCGGACTCTCGCCCTTTTCCGCCTGGACTAAGGAAATACTTAAGTACGCCGGCGGCTTGCCCTTTTCTGGCGCCATGCACATACAGGTGTACATCCTGGGCGTCAGAGTCGGCGGCTTGGAGGCCTTAAGCAGTACCATCAGATCGGCTGGCTGCACTAAGCCGCAGAGCTTCTTCGACGTTTCGGTCTCAAACTGCGCGCCAGCCGGACTCGCGCTCAGCAGCGCCGCCAGTATCATATTCGCTGCGATCCAGCAGCGCCTGTCTTTATGCGAGTGCACTCGATTTTGCATCGGAGCTTCCATGGTTTTCACGCGCACCTCTGCGCAATGCAAGTTGCATCGGATAGGAACTCGAAGATTATAGCATTTGGCAGGTGGGCGGGTCCCCGCAAGATCGCTTTGTGTAAGGACCGAAACCGTCGCACTCGGCGGCTATCCGTCGAGAAAAATGAAAGGCAGCGCCCTTCAAACGGACAGCGATCCTGCGACTGCACCTCCGCGCTCGCCGTCTGCAAGAACATCCTCTCTGCGTTATACCTCAGCGCCCTCAGTGTCTCTGCGTTTGATTTTTCCTAATCCGGCGTAGTCGGAACCAAAGGGGTTGTGGCTATGATGCGGTGTGGACATCGAACTGCTAACGGAAGGCGAGTTTAGAATCGGACGCTCGAAAAACCCGTTCCCTGTCGTCAAGAGCTGTGCCCCCTCAGCTCCCCACGGGCTGACCTGCCTCCCACTGGTTGGAAATTTGGTAGCATTTTGGTAACAAATACCGCCGACTGGGCCGGTTTTGCAGGTTTATCCGTCTCATAAGTCTCATTAGGGTATAAATATACTTGACAAACCAATGGTGAGGGTTAAAGCGTGACACCGCTTGAAAACACGCTTACCTTTTGGTTCTGCAGCAAATAGGTTTGTCTACGCCGTAGAAATGAGCAAATTTATGAAGGAACTGCCGGAGCATGTGATAGCTCCACCTACGCACGCGGATGGTGAGTCAAGTATATATATGCCGTTCTAACGAACTGATTTTATTTATTCATGCGGATTATGAATCAGTATCTTGTACAGTTCGACGGCGAGTTGTCCCACTCACGATCTTCAGATAGAAGCCGCCCCCTACTCCGTCCACGGATCGAGCAGCTTCACTGGAGTCCCTTGCACATCGCGGATATTCCGCGTAACCAGCGTCAGATCGTGCTGTACGGCGGTTGCTGCCAGCAGCGTGTCCACAAGAGGTCTTGGCCGCACCCCTGACCAATCTCCTATAGCCTGGCGTCGGGATCGGGAAACGTCTGTGGTTTCCCAGGTCCCAAAAAGCGGAACCTGGGAGACCATTTATTCCGCGCTCAAAAATACGCGCAGGAATCGGTGTATGTTCCTCCGTTGGAGTAGGCGGCTGAGCTTAAGTCCCACTTCAGGCTGATGCCATCTCCCTTTCCTTCGACCGTTACCGAGACAGAAGCACTTCCAACGAAGGCCACGTCGCCATCTGTTTGAGCAATCGTCCGGCTTGTACTGCCCGTTGTTCCGGTAACGCCCTTATTGTCATGACCAAAGTGGTATCCAGGCCACCCACTTCCGCTGGAGGTATTGCTGAGAGCAAACGGCTGCGGCTTGCAACTGGTATCGCAGGTAATGCCGGCCTGCTGCTCCCCCAGACTCAAGGTCCACACGGTAATCCCGTAAATATCCTTACCGGTTGCGTCGTAATGAGCCCATGTATAAGTCAGGCCATAGTCCTTGGGGTGGCTCGCAAGACCGCATGTCCCCTTTGCTTCAGAGGTGGCGTCAGACGCAGGCTGCCGGGAGGTAGTGGCATTTGCGGGCTGGGTTAGATATGTCACCCGCGGCCCCCATCCTTCCGCCTTCAGGCGAAGGCGGGTTTCGACCTTCGTCTGCAGGTAGTCCACGACCGGATCAAGCACCGCGCAGTGATCGAGTCCGGACCAGCAGAACTCCAGCGCTTCGTGGGAGCGCTGATCTCCGCCGATGGTTGCGCTTACCTGAAGGAGGCGATAGGAACCGTCTTCAAGAGGAAGCCCGAAGTCGGCGAACCTGTCTGCCTGATCTTCCATGTTGCGTTGCCCGTAGGCCGGATCTTCCGGCACGGCAAAACGGGGATTGCTGAGAATGGTTCCGGTCTGGTCGGCAAGGATGCGGTACTCGGGCACCGTGATCAACGTGTTAAAAGGCTTGCCTGCAAGGGCCGTCATGTCGCCGGACTCGAGCGTCTCTACGCTGAAGGAAATCGCTCCGGAGGTTGCAGTGGCGTACTCATTGTAGAGTCCTTCCGCATAATTGGCGACGAGCGGAGGTTGCGTGAAAGCGAGGGTTGGTTTCAGGGCTTGCTGCGTTCTGGCGATCGGCCCACTGGCCAAAAGTGAGACGAGCAGAATTCCGGTCACGTTCCAATTTGTGCTGTTCATAGGAACCTCTCCATTTTCGGATTGTGATGGTCACGGATTGTGGGTGGACGCGGATTACTAGAGCGGTTCTCCAATTTCTGTGGAGTAGCTGAAATTGTGCAAGGTGACTTTTTCTTGAGTAAAAAGTCACTTGAGTACATCAATTCCGCTCTACACCAATTGGAAAACGGCTATAGCCGCGCCTTGGGTTCTGAAACCAGGCAACTGCAAAGCAAGGTTTTTAGTTAATTGCACTACAGATAGGGGAAGATGGAGCAGACACTGCTTTGTTCCCGTGCAGGGCCAATAGGAACGATGCTTCGTGAATCTGGGTTGCGTTGGCGTGTCAAGCGCTGACTAAGGAGGTCCAGCTAGTCACAGACTGTACCCTGGAAGGTTCTGGATGTCAAGACGGACATTTGTGTGCACAGGGGCAAATAGGACGCGGTGTCACTCACCATTTAGGCTTAAGCCGTTCTAATCTATGGCTACACTACTCCTTGACTCGCGGTGATAATTTCTTATTTTTTTACGCCGACAATTTTGCGCACGCTGGTTTGCGTGACGGAGCCGTCGGCGTTATGCGCGGCCTGGTGGCAGACCATGACACAGGTGTTGGCGGTGCGGTTGTAGCTGATGGGCAGGCCGCCGTTCGAGGCCACTACGTTGACATCGAAATTGATCAGCCGCTCACCGGTGATGGTTCCGCTGGTGGCTCCCATGCCGTGAGCGGTGTGGCACGCAGAGCAACTGAAGCCGGAGTTGATGTGGGTGCTGTGCTGGCTCCAACTGGTGTTTTTGATGATCTGGTTTCCGAGGTCGTGGCATTTGCCGCAGAGACCGTAAGGTCCGTTGACGCTGAGATCGGGATTGGGAAAGAGATTGTTGATGAGCTGGCCAGGTGCGGCGGCCTGGCTGAACTCGTAGCGGCGTTCGAGGATATGCGTCCAGCGCGAGCCGTGCGGACCATTGGAGCCAATGCCGCCGAACTCGCGGTTGTCATCGCTGTTGTGGCAGTCGGAGCAGAGAATCTGCGTACCCATAGCTCGGCCCTGCGTAGCTCCGTCAAGGTTGAGCATATTGGTCAGCAGGCTGGGCTGGGTGAGCGTGCTGTTGTTCGTATGCGTGACCGGATGGCTCGATGTGGCCGTGGCCGCGAACTGCGGAATCTGGTTGAGCGGGTCACCGGCTGAGACGGCGCGGACCGGGAAGTAGCCGTAGATGGGCTGCACCTGCTTGCCCGAGCTTGTGCCGTGGCAGCGCAGGCAGCTTTCATATTGGTTGACGGCGGGGGTGAGGACGGTGATGCCGTCGGTGGCGCTGATGCCCGCCGCGTCTTTTTGCGAAACGCGAATCGCCGGAGCGGGCGGGAATGTGCCGACAACCTCGGACCCGTGGGCGCTGTGGCAATCGACGCAGGTGGCGTGGCGGTTGTTGTTGAGCAGCGTGCTCTCGGCGGCGTCGTGCGGGTTGGCCGAGGTGGGGAAGGGATGGCCCACCTTTGGCGTGGCGTACTCGGCAAAGACGTTGGCGTAGGTGGGCATCGGCGAGACGTTCGCGCCATTGTGGCAGGCGATGCAGTCCTGCTCGTTCGGTCCGCGCAAAATGCGCGATGCCCCGGCTGCATTGTGTGGCGCGTGGCAGGCGATGCAAGCTGCTCCGGCGACGGCTGGATAGCTGCCCAGCAACGCGGTTGGAGAAATTTTATCGGTCGAAAGAGCATGGGCGCTGATGGCCCAGTCAGCGAGCGGGTTGACGTGGCCGCTCAACTGGCGGGTGGGGTCGTGACAAGCGAGGCAAAGCTGGCCGCTGGAGCTATCTTTTACGAGAAAGTTCAGCGAGACAGTGTCTTTGGCCTGGACGTGGGGATTGTGGCAAGAGGAGCACTCGACATTGCCCTTGATCAGCTTGACCGCGCCGGTGGGGTCGGCGGTTTTGCCGCCGGCGGCAAGCGTTGCAACGAGGTCGATATTGTCTTTGAGAGGCGTGACCAGGCTGAAGGGGTGTGAGTTCTGCAGGTTGCTGCCAAAAACATCCGTGGAGTACATCGATCCATGCGTGGTGACTTGGCCG
This sequence comes from uncultured Acidobacteriaceae bacterium, assembly GCA_963713645.1. GTDB lineage: Bacteria > Acidobacteriota > Terriglobia > Terriglobales > Acidobacteriaceae > Telmatobacter. Next base: position 37,712 of record CAVQMQ010000008.1, read on the forward strand.
TAGACCACCGTAGTGCCAAGAGCAACGGTACCGTCGTGGCAACTGAGGCACTGATTGCTGTCAGCGCCGAGAGTAGGCTGGCGGCTTTTATTTGTTTCAGTATCGCTGCTGTAGACGGAGTAGGTCTGCGTGGTGAGCTTCTGGTTCCACAGTCCGCGATTGAGTCCTGAGTGGGGCGCGTGGCAGTAAGCGCAGGCATCGGGGCGCGCGCCGGTGATGGGCGACTTGCTGCCGGGGCCGAAGCTATGCATGCCCATCACGTCGCCGGAGATTTGCGCGGAGAGCGCGCTGGCGGAAGCAAGAAGCAAAAAAGAGCAAAGAAACCGGAGGTTCACCTGGTTCCTCCGGCAGCGGATTTTTTCAGAGCCGCGTATTGAAAGACCTGAACGCGGCGATTAAACGAATCGACGACGAAGACGTGATCGGATGAATCGATGAAGAGGCCGGAGGGCAACTGAAACTGGCCGGCGTGGGTTCCTGCTTCGCCGAAGTTATAGAGGAGTTCTCCTTGGCGGTTGAAGACCTGCACCATGCCCCACTGGGCATCGACGATGTAGAGATCGCCTTCAGAGTCCGCGCTGACGGCTTTGGGGCGGAAGATTGCGCCGGGCGAGTCGCCGAGCTTGCCAATGGCGTACTGGAATGCGCCGGAGCGGTCGAAGACCTGGATGCGGAAGTTCATGGCATCGACGACGATGAGGTTGGGTCCGTCGAGGCGCAACTCGGTGGGGAGATTGAATTCGCCGTCGGCCTGGCCGGATTTGCCGATGGTCTGAAGGACGCGGCCTTCCATGTCGAGAACATAGACCTGGTCGCGCAGCGTGTCCGTCACATAGATGCGCTGGGCTGCGGAGTCAACGGCGATGCCAGTGGGACGCTTGAAAAAACCTTCGCCTTTGACGCTCCCGAGGACGCGGAGGAATTTGCCGCTGGGTGCGAAGACGAAGATCTTGCCCGCGTCGGAGTCAGTGACATAGATATTGTCCTGGGCATCGACGGCGATGCACTGCGGGGTGCGCATCGGGTTTTTGTCTTTCTCGTTGCGCTCGATGAATTTGTATTTGCGCTCGGTGAAGTCGAAGATATGCACGCCCTCTGCGCCAGGATCGGTGACAAGGATGCGGCCGTGGGAGTCAACGGCGATGCTGTAGGGGCGGACGAGAGAGTGATAATCGGGCGCGCCGGCGATCACATCAACGAGCTTGTTCCAGAAGCCGCGATTGGGCTTGACTTCAAACTCAGAGCTGAAATTGCGCTGCCAGGTGAGCTTGCGGCCGCCATCGAGCGACATCTCCCACTGCTCGGGCGTTGTGGCGTGGGGCTTGTTTGCCGCGGTTGCGCAGAGCGGAGTGAGCGCGATGACGGCCAGCAACAGGGCCGCGCGCTGAGGTTCCCGCCGCATCGCTCTCAGAAGAAGTTGAACCAACGCGAGACTCCGATATAGAACGAGGATACAACCTGCGGCGCTGTGCCGGAGGTGCTAAAGCCCTGCTCGATGCGGGCGAAACCGCTGTTGAAATTCAACTTGCGGAATTGGTACTGCACCAGGGTATTGAACTGGTTGCTCTGGTTGGTGGAGGAGATCGAGTTGCTGAATGTATTGCTGAGGGATTTGGAATAGGCCGCCGCGATGACGAATTTCTTCACCGGCGTGCTCGATAGTCCAATGGAATAACTGTTGCCGCCGAAGAGGCTGACCAGATCAGAGTCGCTGGTCGTCGTGCCAACCGGAACTGGCACCAGCCCGGAGCCGGTTTCAAGAGCCTGTCCGCTGGCTTTGGAGTAGCTGCCAGTAGCGGTGATCAGCGGTCCATAGCCGATGCTGGCGTTGTAACTCTGGCTGCTGTTGGCGGTGCCTGCATCTTCAGTCAAACCTGTGCGCGAGGCTCCCGCGCCGGCGCTCACGTTGAATTTTCCCCAGCGGCGGCGGGCATTGGCCGAGTAGTTATAGAAGGAGTTCGTATAGGTGACGAGCAGAGTCTGAACATTCTGGGCGTAGCCGAAGGAGCCGTTGACCTGCCAGCCAAGAAGCTGCTTGGAGTAGTTTTCCGTGGTTGAAAATCCCAGGGAGTTTTCTCCGGTTTTTTCGGCGGTATTTTCAGTCACCGTCATTGCCGCGTTGAAGGTGCCGTCGAGCAGCGCATAAGCGTAGGTTGCGCTTGCGCCGTAGGATTGCACGCCGTAGTCTTGGCCGAGGTAGGATTGGGAGCGGCGTTCGGCGAAGACAGACCCCTGCAGATCGGCGAGCGGAGCGTAACTCGCTACCGCCAGCAGATCGAGCGAGTTGGAGGACTGGTCTGAATCTGTTCCGGAGACCACGCCGCCAGCCGCGACGACGGACTGCTCCAATTGCCCGGCGAGATTGTCAGAGTAATTCGCGCTGACCGAGACGGTGAGCTTGCCGGCGGGATGCACGGCAGCGAGGGCGTTCATCATGTCAATGGTTCCGCTAGAGCCTGCGCCGAGGTATTCGCTGTTCCAACTGGAGCGGTTGATGCCGGCGGAGACTGAGCCTTTGAGGGGCAGAACATGCGAGACATTGAAGCCGAGGGCGCTGCTGCTGGACTTAGATTCTGAATCCGCTTCGCCGGAGACGACTTCGGGGATGAGCGCATGGCCGCCGCCGAGGGAATAATAGGCGCCCATGACGAAGCCCGCGTATTTATAGCCGGAGTGCAGGTTGAGGGAATGGAATGCGTTTTGTCCCTGATCGCTGGTTCCGTAGACGGAATACTGGCTCGAGCCCATCTGGAATCCGGCGGAAAAACTTGGCGCGTCTGGGAGGTTCTCGCTCCAGTTGAAGCCGAAGGTATCGCTGTTGCCGTGGGTGACGTAATTGGCCATGCCGGGCACGGCGTAGTTGCCCTCGCTGTTGTAGGCCTTGGAATAGTTGATGGAACCGGGGAAGCGGCTGCCGCCGAAGATGTTGGCGGAGGCATCGATGCCACTGGCATCGGAGATGGACTGGAAGTTGGAATTGGCCCGCGATTGATTCAGGTAGAGACCGACATTGAAGGAAAGAAAATTCGGGTTGTAATAGGAGCCGTTGAAATTGGCTGCTCCGCCGACGGTCCAGGTATGATCGGAAGCCGTCTGATTGCCGTAATCGGCGGTATAACCCGGCGCAATCGTGCCACTCAGGTCGGTGCTGAAGTCGCCGAATTTGATTTGTGCGCTGGCCGGAAAAGCGAGCAGCAGAAACCCAGCCAGCAGGAAAGATGCTGCGGGCCAGGAATTCGTTGCTGTGCGACTGCTGTGCATACTGCCTTGAATCTCATTCCCTTATCCGGTATCGCTTGCCGTCCGACTTTCAATGCAGCGTTGCCGGTTGCCTCTTGTAGAGCGGTTCTCCAATCGGTGTGCCCTTGCCAACACTGTGCAGGTGGCTTTCTCTTCGGGAAGAAAGCCACTCAGCGGTAGTGGTTTCGGTGTACTGCAATTGGAGAACCGCTGAGGGCCAGCGCCTGGAATCCAGGCGCGTTTCGCATTGCTTACAGAATCTCGACCTTCGTGCTCTGCCGCAGCTTTTTATCCAGGTCGGCGCGCAGGTCGTTTTTCTTCTTCTCGTGCAGTTCTTTTTCCAGTTGCGCTTTCACCTCTTCAAATTTCGCTTTGCCTGCCGGGGTGTGCACGTTGAGGTGAACGATGGTGTAGGCCTGATCCATCTGGATGAGATCGCTGACATCGCCGGGCTTCATTGCCGCGAGAGCCTTGATCACCTGCGGGGCAAGCTGGTCAACAGGAAGAGGCTTATGCTGGCCCATCATTACGCGGTAATCGTCGTCAGAGAGCTTCTCGGCGAGCAGGCCAAATTCCTCCGCTGTCTTTGCGGCTTTCGCTTGTTGCAGCGCCTGCTCGGCGCGCTTGCGGCCTTCCTTCGACTGATCGGCGGTGGCGTTTGGGGGAGGGAGAACGGAAATCGTCTGGAAGGTGTAGGACTCGGGGTGCTGGAATCGGGATGGATTCTTTTCGTAGTAAGCCCGCAGTTCTTCCGGCGTGACACTGCTCCTGCTTTCTACTTCAATTTTCAGAAAGGCTTCAATCAGCAGCGAGCGGCGAATCTTCTCTTCGAGCAATTTTTCAGAACCGTGAAAGTCGGCCTGCAGGGATGCGTTGAATTCTTCGGGGGTTGCGTATTGCTTGCGGAAATCCTCTTCGGCATGTTGCAGCTTCGCTGCGGGCACGGTCATCTTGCGGCGCTGCGCTTCCTGATAGACCATCTCTTCGAAGACGATCATCTTCAGCGCGCCATCGCGGATCTGAGATTCCAGTTCTTTGGGGACGCCGTTGTGTTGGCGGGCGTAGGGAAAGATCGCATATTCTTCGCGGACCAGATCGGCATCGGTGAGGACCGTGCCGTTGACGCGCGCCACGGGCTTATCCGCGATCTGCGTGAGCGCATTCGGCTGCTGTGTAGCTTGCTGCTTGAGGACGGTTGGTGCGTGAGAGGCCACCTGTGCGTCGGCAGCGGTGAGTGCCAGCAGAAGGAATCCGCAAGTTGTGAGTTTGTGCATCATGGTGGACCTTCAGATTCCGGTTTCCGTCGAGTGTTTTGCAAAAAAATGGGGAGGGAAACTGCCCCTCCCCGTTCTATGCAGGTCGATTAGAAGGTTGTGACAGCGGTGCTGCCGTTCATTTCGTTGGACTCGCCACCGTGGCACTGGCGGCAGAACTGCGCGGTCTGGTTGCTGTTCGCAGTGCCGCTGGCCGGGTTGTAGGGTCCGCGCAGGAAGAACATGGTCGCGTAGTTGCCGCTGGTCAGGCCGGACTTCGGTCCGTTGGTGACCTTGACCACGTTCATCAAGTGCTGGTTGTGGCAGGTGGTGCAAACCACAACGGGCTGGTTGTTATAGGTGCCAGGCGAGACAAAGAATCCGTAGTTGGTGACGAAGAGGCTGGAGCCCGCTCCGTTCATCTGCACCGCGCCCGTCGCGCTGATGGTGCAATCCCAGTTGTACTGGCCGCCGCAACCCATGACGGCATTGAGTCCTACCGGGTGATCGTTGAGGTAGTTGCCGGTGGTGGTGCCGTCGTTGCCGAGCAGGGTTGGGATGGTGTTGGCGGTACCGTAGGTGGCGGGCAGGGTCTCATAGACCTGGTTCTTCATCATGGCACCCTGCGCGTAGTTGCCGTCGTGGCAGCTGAGGCAGGTGAGCAGGCCGGAAACGTCAGGCGTGATGGCCGCCATGCTGGTGGGCAGGACTTCTACATCAGCTCCGCCGCCAGTGGTGATGGTTTTGCCGTAGAGGCTACCGACATCCTCGCCCCAGAGAGCGACGTTGCCCGAGGTTGGATCGGCGGTCTTGGCGTTGCCGTTGCCGTATGCGCCACTATGTGGGGCATGACAGGCAGCGCAGCCGCGGCCGTAATTGAGATGTGCGCCGAGTACGTCGGTAGACGGCGTGGTGATCTGGGCCGCCGCAAAGCCGGCGCCTGCCAGAAACATCAGGGAGATTAAAGAAATGCGTTTCATGTAGTAGAGCCTCCTGGTGCTCACTCTTGCTGCTCGACTGAACTGCGATGTTGGCCTCTCCGGCGCTTTCGTCAGTTCAGCCTTCCTGGACAACATCTGCCTGACCGATGCCGTAGCCGTGAGCGCAAGCGTTCCTGGGCGGCATCCCTAATTGATTGTTGAGGCTAACGTTCTTGTATCCAGCGTGATAGCGGGTTGCCGGAACTCGCACTCCTTTGGCAGACTGTCCCGTACCCTTACCTTGGTGTAAGGGCGAGTGAAAATCGGTTACGGAGTGTATCGTTTTCATACGTGAGTCCCATCACCCTGTGTAATGCAGATAGCCGTGGATTAAGGCTTCCGCACACACTCGACATGCTCCCTGTATTTATTCAGGTGACAAGAGTCACCCTCTGTGATGTGAGTCACGCATGGTAATTAAAGGCTTCTTTGTGATAGTCATCACACGCCTGCGTGATGCAGAGTGCCTGCCGGATTTTCCCTCCCCGCTAAAGTAATTGTGAGCAGTCTCACATTTGAGCAGAGAAAAGATAAGGAATGGTCAACGAGGCACCAACAGCGATCAAAGCAATTCCCACACTGAAGACGGTGCAGGTTTACACGATGGCTGGGTTGTGCTTGCTGGGCGGGCTGGCGACGGGTTATTTGCTGGGGGGATCTCATGCGCCGGCTGCTCCTGGGCAACCGGCGTCCGTCGCCGCAACGGCTCCGGTTCTGCCAAGCGCGGCCAATGCTGCACAGATGCCGGGACTCGCAGAGATGAAGCAGGGAACGGCTGTGCAGGCGCAACCGGCTTCAGGCGCAGTACGGTCTCCGCATACTGGCAGCGTGGCAAGCGGCGGACGGATGCCCAGCCTGCAAGAGATGAAGCAGATGGCCGACAAACAGGCCGCGCCGCTGCTCGAAAAGCTGAAGAGCGATCCCAACAACGGCGCATTGCTGGTGCAGGTGGGAGGCATTTATCATTCGACGCACCAGTTCGCCGAGGCGGTTGCCTATTACGGCAAAGCCGTGCAGGTTGAGCCGAAGAACGTTGACTATCGCACAAAGCTGGCGATCAGCATCTATCGAGGCGGCGACGCGGATGGAGCGATCGCTCAACTGAATCAGACGTTGAGTATCGACCCCAAGAACGCGAATGCTCTCTTCAACCTGGGTATGATCCGGTTGCAGGGCAAGCAGGACGGCAAGGGCGCGTTGGCAGCCTGGCAGATGTTGCTCAAGTCCAATCCGCAATTGAGTCCCGACCGCAAGGCGGCTGTACTGAAACTGATGGCCGATGTGATGACGACGCTTGGCGAAGAGCCGGGAACGCGAGGCGCAAAGCAATGACAGATATCCGACAAACCAGAGAATGGACGCGAGGGCAGGCAGCTCTGTTGTTCGCGGTCTGCCTTGTCGTGGGCATTGCGGGTGGCTGGACGATTCGCGGATTCAATACCACGGCAGCAAGCAACTCCGCGCCAATGGCCAATGCAGCTACGGCGCAAGGGAATAAAGTGGGCACTGCAGCGCCCACTGCCACGCGGCTGAAAGAGATGGCGGATGCCCAGGCAGCGCCTCTGGTGGAGAAGCTTAAAGCAGAGCCCAAAAATCCTGATCTGCTCATAGGCATCGGCAACCTATATTACGACGCGCAACAGTACCCTATCGCCGTTGACTACTACGAACGCGCGCTTGAGGCCCGGCCCTCGGATGCAGCCGTGCGCACCGATATGGGGACTGCCTACTGGTATATGGGCGATGCCGACCGGGCGCTTGCCGAGTTCGATAAGGCGCTCGGCTATGCGCCGAACAATCCCAATACGCTCTTCAATCGCGGCCTGGTGAAGTGGAAGGCAAAAAGGGACGGCGCGAGTGCGGCCGCCGATTGGCGGAAGCTGCTGGCCGTGGACCCGAACTACGCCGAAAAAGGTCAGGTGAACCAGATGCTGTCCGAAGTGGGAAAGCAAGCGGCAGCGCAGCCTGCGATGTCAGGAAAGTGAATCTAATCAAGCCTGCGATGCTTTCCATGCAGGATAGCGATTAGTGTATTATTCCGGCTGATGACAAGATGGAGCGGCTCTGGTAAATTCCCCAAGACAGGCAGTTGGCGACAAGCTCACCCACTATTAAAACGCGGAGCCGGTAGATGATTCGCGCACTGATTGATTTTGCACTCAAGAATAGAGCGCTGGTGTTGGCGGGAACGCTGGTGCTGACCGTATGGGGAGTGATTGCCTTTCGCGGGCTGCCGATCGAGGCCTATCCGGACGTCGCCAATAACTATGTACAGGTGATTACGCAGTGGCCGGGCCGTAGCGCGGAAGAGATTGAGCGCCAGGTTACGGTGCCAGTTGAGATTCAGATGGCAGGTATGCCGCATCTGGTCCACCTGCGATCGACAACGCTGGCCGGCATCTCCAGCCTCATGCTCATCTTTGACGATGAGTCGACAAGCGACATCAATCGCGAGCATGTGCTTGAGCGGTTGAGCCAGGTAAGCCTGCCGGCCAATCTGGTTCCGCAGATGGGGACGGATTGGAGTCCAGTCGGACAGATCTATTGGTACACGCTTGAGAGCACTAACCCGTCCTACGACGTGATGGAGTTGAAATCTCTTGAAGATTGGGAATTGGAGAAATCCTTCAAAGGCGTCAAGGGAGTAGTGGACGTTTCCAGCTTCGGCGGGCCAACCAAGGAATACCAGATCAGATTGGACCCGGAGAAGCTCGTATCTTATGGTCTATCTATTGGCCAGGTAGAGCAGCAGTTAGCAAATAACAATACAAACGGCGGCGGAAGCTTTATTGAGCAGGGCTCACAGCAGATCAACGTTCAGTCGCTTGGACTGTATTCCAGCGTGCAGGATATTGAAGATACAGTTATCAAAACACAGAGCGGCGCGGCCATCACTGTTAAGGATATTGCCACGGTGACGCAAGGGGCCAAGATCCGGTTGGGGCAGATCGGCAAGGCGACTCACCGCGAAGATGGCGTAATTGTGGATAATCCGGATACCGTTGAGGGGATTGTTCTGCTGCAGAAGGGCGACGATTCCGATCCAGTTTTGCAGGGAATCCATAAGGAAACAGACGCGCTGAACAACGGAATCCTTCCCAAAGGCGTCAAGGTGGTTCCATTCCTGGATCGCTCCAAATTGGTGGCCTATACGGTCGAAACAGTCGAGCATAATCTGACGGAAGGAATGATTCTAGTCGCGATCATTCTTTTTCTCTTCCTAGGCAACGTACGTGGCGCAATTATAGTTACTCTTACTATTCCTTTCGCGTTGATGTTTGCATCCATCTGCCTGGACCTCAGCCATATTCCTGCCAATTTGCTTTCATTGGGAGCGCTGGATTTCGGGATGCTGGTTGATGGATCGGTCGTGATGATCGAAAACATGGTGCGGCATCTTGCGAATAAAGAAGACCAATCCGCTCCGGCGGAGAAGATTGCACGGGCCGCGCGCGAGGTAATGAAGCCGGTCTTCTTCGCTCGTGGAATTATTATCACTTCTTATCTGCCGATTTTCACCTTGAAAGCCGTGGAGGGGCGGCTCTTCAAGCCGATGGCGTGGACAGTTACGTTTGCGCTGATCGGCGCACTGGTCTTTGCAATCATTATTGCCCCGGTACTGGCAAGCATCTTTTTCCGCAAAGGAGCGAAGGAGTGGAACAACCCGATTATGCTCTGGCTGATCCGTCAATATAGCGTCGCGGTCCGTGCAACCATTGAAAACCGCAAAACTACTTTGGGCATCGCCGCGGCGCTTTTTCTCATTGCAGTTTATCTGACGTTTGGCGGTCCCATTGGGTCGGAGTTTCTTCCCCATCTTGACGAGGGGTCCATCTGGGTGCGTGGCACGCTGCCGCCTAGCGAAGGGCCAACACCAAGTGTTGATTTCACGAACAAGGCTAGGATTGTCATGGCGTCGTTTCCCGAGGTAACTCAGGTCGTGAGCCAGACCGGGCGTCCCGATGATGGTACTGATACCGCAGGATTCTTCAATACCGAGTATTTTGTTGACCTGAAACCGAAGAAAGAGTGGCGGCCTGTCTTCAGGCAGGATAAGGACGCACTTATCGCCGCTATCGACACACAGCTCTCAAAATTCCCTGGAGTGATATGGAATTACTCTCAACCGATTTCTGACAATATGGAGGAAGCGGTTTCAGGTGTCAAGGGTGAGCTTGCGGTCAAGCTATACGGGGACGATCTACGCACTCTTGAAAAAAAAGCCGATGAGATTAAGGAGCAGATGCAGGTTGTCAACGGTGTCGAGGACCTGGGCATCTTCCGCATTGTCGGGCAGCCAAATCTGAATTTACAAGTTGATCGCGACGCGGCCAAACGCTGGGGAATCAACGTATCGGATATTCAGGATGCGGTGCAGACTGCTGTCGGTGCGAACGCAGTTACGCAAGTACAGCAGGGCGAGGCTCGCTTCGATGTTACGCTGCGCTATCAGCAGCAGTATCGCGATACCCGCGAGGCAATTGAAAATGTTCGTCTGCTTGCCCCTTCGGGCGAGCGTGTTTCTCTGAGTCAGGTTACTAAGATCAGCACAGACGATGGAGCCGAGCAGATCAACCGCGAAGTCGGACAGCGCTATATCGCAATCAAATATTCGGTGCGTGGACGCGATCTGGGATCGACCGTGGAAGAAGCCATCGCCAAGGTGACCAAGAATGTTCAGTTACCACCGGGATACCACTTGGAATGGGCCGGCGAGTATGAGAGCCAGAAGCGCGCCAATGCTCGCATGGAGATTGTGGTGCCGGTAACAGTGATTAGTATTTTTCTCATCCTGTATACCATGTTCCGTTCGTATAAGTGGGCGGCGCTCATTCTGATCTCAGTCATTCTGTCTTCTATCGGAGGCCCGTTGGCCTTGTTTATCACGCATACCAATTTTTCGGTCTCGTCGGCTGTCGGCTTCCTTGCACTGTTTGGCGTCTCGGTGCAAACCGGCGTCATCATGATCGAATTCATCAACCAACTGCGGGCCGGCGGCTACGCGATTGAAGGCGCTGCTATTCGCGGTGCTGTTCTAAGGCTTCGCCCCATTATGATGACCATGTTAGTTGCGACTCTGGGCCTGCTGCCGGCAGCGCTGTCGCATGCCATCGGCTCTGACTCTCAGCGGCCGTTTGCCATCGTGATTGTCGGCGGCTTGCTTGCCAATCTGGTGATCGGAATCTTTTTGCTGCCAACGCTGTACGTATGGTTTGCCAGCGATACCGACAAGCTGCCAGAACCGGAAGCGAACTTTGAAGGCTAAGAGCGCACTGCCGGATAGCAGTGTTGCATCCCCGGAAAATGTGAAATCCATGTGCCGGTGTAACACAGATTTGCGATACAAATCAAGATCGCGGCGAATCTCGCGTGTCTCATAACACTCAGAGAGATTCGCCGCGTTTACCTATTCTCGTTTGCAGGGGCGCTACTTTGCGCCAGCCAGGTTACCCACAAGTGTTAGATCAATATCGACCACCTTGGCGACTTTCAAGATGAAGATGCTTGGGTCTTTCAAGCCCCACTGAACGTAGGGAACCTGAAATTGTGTCTTCGCCGTGAGAGTTGCCCCGTCTATGTGAATCTGCATGGGTACGGTCAGGTCATGCGGTGTGCCGTGCAGCGTAAATACGCCGGTGACCTGGATCGTTGAGTCGCCCGAGGCGGCGACAGTTCCCGTATAGCTTTTGGGCATGAAGGAGACCTCGGCGAATTTGGCCACTTCCAGAACGTCTGAGTTCATCTTCTTGTCGCGGCTTGGTTCGCCGCTGTTTCCGCTGCCGGCGGCGACGACGATGGAGCCGGAGATTGTCTGTGCGCCGCGGTCAAAATCAATTGATCCGGTTTGCACGTGGAAGGTTCCGTCGACGTGATGGCCGCTGCCGCCCAGCGCAAAGGCAACTTTGCTTGGGTCAGGATTAACGGTGAAGGTTTGATGCTGAGCAAACGCAACCGGGGCGAGGATCAGCGGGAGCGCGAGGAAGAGAGGGTTTGCAATAGTCTTCATAGTCTGTCTCCTAAATGATGGTGTTATCGGTTTTGAATCGGCTGTGCGATTTGTTGCGACAACCAAAGGGCAATGGATGAAATATCCTGATCAGAAAGATATTCATGGCCGGGCATATCGGTTCCGGGGACGCCGAATTTTGCAATTTGAGCCAGACGCGCAACTCGATCTACAACTATTCCTGAAGGCGTCAGGTAGTAGAAAGGTCCAACGGCAAGATCGGGAGGCAGCTGTTTGAAGCTGGATTTCCATGCGAGGCGCGTGTGTCCGTTGGCGCTGTGGCATGTTGAGCAATGACGCTGAAAGAGCTGTTCGCCGTCTATCGGATTGGCTTGTGCGATCGCAGCGGCAGACGGACGCCAAAGCAACTCGGCACTCTGATGCTCCTCGGCTCCGCTGGTTTTGAGGCTCATCAGATAAGCGACAAGATCATCGCCGCGCTGGTTCTGAAAGAGAAACGCATACGAAGGCATGATGGAAGCGCCGCTGACCTCGGGCGGGTTGTAGAAATGTGCCTTCAGCCACAACTCTGAGCGACGACTGCCAACTTCGGCAAGGTCTGGACCCTGGCGGCGGTTGCCGATGAGGGGAGGCTTTTGCTGATGGAGTTGCTGGAAGGATTCAACTGGACCCCAGAGCAAGACATCCGGCGAGTTAGGACGTACATACTGGGTGTGGCAGTTGATGCAGCCCTCAGAGATATAGATTTTCCTTCCGTGTTCGAGTTGCGAGAGCGGAGTTGAAATGCGCGTGGCGTTGACGATGCGATCCAATGAGAGGGATGCAATAAGGATCGCTACGGTGAGCAGAAGTTCGCGCTTGCGCCGCAGAAGAAAGCGGAACAGTACCGTTAGCAGGATGACCGCTCCAGCTGCGAGCACGAAGAGCGGAGGGATATACCCAAGGTGCTGGCCCATGCCAATGCCGAGCGCGGAACCTGCCCAACCAGCAATCGCGTAGAGCCATCCGGCTTGGCGGCCGCGCTCCGCGGTAGATGTGGCCGGGCTGAGCAGGGCGGGATAAGCGACCAGCGCCACGGAGTAAAGCGAGACACCGACGGGATAGAAGATAGAGGCTAGAACTATGCATCGGGGCGCAAGCAGCAAAAGACACGCGGAACCAAGCACAACGAATGCGGCGGAGAGGATAACTGAGAGACTTCTGCGACGCAGCAGCCATACGCTGATCAGAGCCGCGACGAGATGCAGAAGAGCATTGGCGCTGAGGTGCAGTGATCCCTGCCATGTTCCGGCCTTGAGCGATGGCGTGTTCTGAATAATAAAGAAGGCTGCGGAATCGAGCCATACCAGCGCAGTGAAGCAAGCTAGTACAGAGAAAAACGGTAGTGCGGGCTTCGACGCAACACGCAATTCGTTTAGCGGCACCAATGCAGGGAACAGCGTTGCTCCGACTCCGGCGAGGCACAACAAGCCTGCTACTACACTTTGCATTTCGGCGGAGGCGATAAAGAATGGAGGCAGATTGCAGACAAGGTAGCCAACGCCTGTTCCCAGACCGACGAGGAGCAGGGGATTCCGGTTACCTGTCCATTGGCGCAGGTGAGTGACAAGGGTGACTGTAAGCAGGCCGAGCCCTGCGCCGATGAGAAACGAGACTGCGATGATTGTGAAAAGCCCGAGAGGTAACAGCGAACTGAACGCAGCTACGCTGCAGATGATGAGTCCGATGCGAAGACGCAGATTCGGCGCGGGCAAGAAATTCAGCCGCGGCGCAAGAAGGCTGAGAAGAATGCCGCCGCTGGCCATTGCGGCCATGACGGAATTTAAGTGATTGCCGCTAATGCCAAGGGTTGCCAACCGCTTGAGAAAAGCGAACTGCGCGAAGATCAGGAAATAGACATAGGTGATTGCGACAAGGCACGCGCCCTGCCATCCGGAGCGGCTGTGTCTAGTGTGCGACATTGCGTAGCCAGCCTTTGCGCAGACCAATTGCCTGAATGATGACGGATGCACCGTCCGTAAGGGCGACTGTAGCCCAGCCAGCCTCAAGCCGATGGCTGAGAATCTCAGCAATAACCAGAGAAGCCACGCTGGCGCGGGTGATCGCAGTCAACCCCCATATCATTTCAATGCGGCAGTGGCCGGCGCCGCGCAGCGTCAGAAGAGCGCCATAAAAGCAGGCGAGCCCGACGGAGAGTACGAATGCTCCGATGAACGAGAGGAAGGGCAGCGCATCATCGGGAGCGTGCACGCGCATCAACGTCAACGTAAACGCCGGAGCGAGGATGAGCAGCGTTCCGGTCAATGTGTCCGAAAGGCCGATGAGTAGCTGATAGCCAATGAGGATGGAACGGTTCATGCGGCCAATTCCTCCACGGCAATTGTGGATATTTTGTTTGGCTTGTGCAGGAGAGACGAGGCCTCGATGAGCCAGTCAAGGGACGAGGCCAGCATCACGACGCCAACTGCAAGGCGAAGGATGTAGATGGTGTCTCGCGCTGCTGTGGGAACAATGGTGAAGGCCGGGTCGCCGCCTTCGCGCCATCCGGCGATGAACATCAGCAGAACATAAGCCAGTACGCCAAGGTTCCAGCCGTAGAAGGATCGCTTGCTGGTGAAGATCCTGCCGTCTTCGCCGAGAAGTTGGACTAATACGAGAATCAGCAGGCTGGTGACGAAGCCTGCCATCGCCAGCAGGGAATGGCCGACAAGACCGTCGGTGAATTTGAAGTGATCGAGTACGCCGGGAAGAAAGAATATCCATCCAGTAACAACCAAAGCCGCCCACCAGAGATACGTTGCAATGCGCCAGCGGCGCGTGTTTTCGTTCCAGGAGAATGCCGCGTAATAAAGAGGGATGAGCGGCACCCAGACGAGCAGGCTGCCGAGAGAGAGAAACTGCGCGGGGCTGTGATGGCTGCTATCGGCTCGGCCAAGTGCGAAGCATAGAAGAAACTCCGCGAGCAGCGTAATCCACGCGATTACAACCGCTTTGGAGCGGCGTGCAGTTCGCCGGGTCAGGCCGTAGGGGAGCATCAAGAGAATCGCGACAATGATCAGCGAAGACTCGAGTTGACTTGCGCCGGTGGGGCCGCCGGTATCGGGATTGATCGCCGGGTAGTAGGACGGACCTGACGCGAGATATATCAGGAATGGAACAGTCAGTAGAAAAGCGAGGGCAAAGATTTTTGCAGATCGTGCGGGGAGGGTTGTGTTGGTTGCGAACTTCGAGCCACAAACAAATGCGAGGGCGAGTAGCAGCCACAGAGCGAGCATCGCCAGCGGAAAGAAGATGCGCGCGTAGCCGGACCAATCGAGAAACAGCTTGCCACTGGAATGGCCGGAGAGCCAGGAGTACGCGCCTGCGCCGAGCGCCGCGGACCACACCCACAGAACCGGCCTGCACCATTGCGCGAAGGGTTCGCGATCTGCTCCAAAGACCTTGAGAAGGAATGCCGCCAAGGGAAGACTCACCCATCCGTAGAGTTCCAGATTCATGTGAACCATGATCCAGCGCCCGTAGGTCCATTCGCCTAGGAATGGATTCAGTGCGGGAAAGAGCAGAAGAATTGCGATCAGCATCCCAATCGCATTCGAAACGACAAGCCAGAGCAGGCTATGCCACACTGCACTGATGACACCGTTGGGCGCATTCTGCGATGAGAGATTCGGCTCAGCCGGATGCATGAATCCTCCCATCGTGCATTTCGAGCAAACGGTCACAACGTCTGGCAAGGTTGCGATCGTGCGTGGCCATCAAGAGAGTCACCTGCTCGGTGGCAACGATCTCCAGCAATAACTCAAAGACCGCGCCGCTGGATTTCTCGTCGAGTGAACCGGTCGGCTCATCGGCCAGCAGAATTTTTGGACTGTTCATAAGCGCGCGGCAGAGCGCGGTGCGTTGGCGCTCACCGCCGGAGAGCTTCTGAATGCGATGGCCGAGGCGATGAGTCAGGCCGGTGCGCTCGGTGAGTTGATGCAGGCGCTGCTGTGCCAGATCACGATCTGTTCCGGCCGCGACGGAGGGAATCAAGCAATTCTCTTCTAGCGTGAGATCGGGAATCAGGTTGTGCAACTGAAAGACGAAGCCGACCTCGTGGCGCAGAAGGCGCAGCAGGTTTCGGCGGCTGTTAACCTCGATGTTATTGACGGCGACGTGCCCGCGATCCGGCGAGTCCAGACCGCCGAACAAGTGCAACAGCGTGCTTTTTCCGCAGCCGGAGGGGCCGCAGAGGGCAACCGTCTGGCCGGCGAAGGCCTCGAAATCAACGCCCTTGAGCACTGCAATCGCACCGTCGTCGTAGCTCTTCCATACATCCTTGGAGCGGAGGACGATGCGCGGCTGATTGTTGAGTTGTTCCTTCACAGAATTCATTCGAATCGCAGCGCCTCCACCGCTCGGACGCGCATGGCATAGGCTGCAGGGTAGAGTGCTCCGGCGATGCCGGTGAGCAGCGCCAGCAAGATCACGATCAGCATGACCACTGGTTGAATCGACACATCTACATAGCCGTGAAGAGCCGGAATCAGCTTGAGCGTGAAGAGCAGACAGGTTCCTGTCACAAGGCCTAACACTGCGCCCAGCAAAGACACGACTGCGGACTCACCGAAGATCATGGTGGCGATCTGCGCGTTCGAGAAGCCATTGACGCGCAGGATGGCGATCTCGCGAATACGCGTGAAGACCGACATGATCATCGTGTTGGCGACGCCGAGGCCGCCCAGAACCAAGCCGCATCCGCCGACTGCCCAGGCCGTGGCCTTGAGGATTCTGAATTGCGAATAGGAACGGCTGAACTCCGCGTCTTGGAGGCCGATGAGGTCGGAGAACTTCGCTGTCACCATCGCCTTGAAAGCATCCGCGTTGTCTTTGTTGCGCAGCTTGACGGTGATGACAGAGGAGGTTCCCTCTTTGTGAAAGAAGCTCTGCGCTGAACTGAGCGGCATGAAGACGCCGCCATCTTCAAAGCCATTTGCGGTGTGCAGAATCCCGATGACATGAAAGACGCCGTGGCCAATGGGCACGTGATCATCGAGCTTTGTCGAGAGGAAACCTGCGGCGCGTTCTCCGAGGACAACATCGTCTGCGTGCTGTCCGAACCGGAGCCGATCACCGGCGGTCCAAGTGGCTTTGCGAATGCGCGCATCGGCAGCGGTGACGCCAAAGCAGGTGATGATGGGATGACCGGCGCTGGAGACGATGCCGAAGAGAACCGGATCAGCATGAGCGACCATTGGCCATGAGGCGATCTGCTCGACCGCCGCAGCGGGGACATTGCTGAAAAAAAGATCAGAGACATTGCGCTCGAAGACAATGATCTGGCTATCGCTCGATAGGATTCCGGAGAACATGCCGATAGCGCCTTGCAGGATGGTGACCACCGTTAGCATGGCCGCGACACTGAAGGCGATGCCCGCAATGCTGATAAAAGACCGGATGCGATGGCGGCGCAGATTCGTCACAATCAACTTGAGAAAGATCACGAACACTCTCCAACGGGAATTGCAGAGAAGTGCCCGGTGACCCGGACAAGCTCCTCTTCCAGTTCGCTGCGCAGTTTTTCAAGAAACGTCAGGTGGGGCCTGGTTTTCAGAATCCGGAAAAGCGTTCTGTCGCCGATGCGAATGAAGCGCGTGAGACGTTGGATCGCATCGGGAATTCCCATTGCCGATGCGGCGTTGGGACGGTCGAGCAGCAGGTCGCGGGCTACTGTTTTCCCTGCTTGAGCCGCGTTGCCGAGCACATCCTTGAGGTCATCGACCATTTGGTAGCTGAGGCCCCAGCAGTGTGCAATCCGCTCGAGCATTTGCAACTCGCGCGCAGATGCGCCGCCGATCAGAGCAGGGAGGACCAGCGTAAGACGGATCAATGAAACCGTTTTGCCGCGCGCGATGGTTTCTGTCGTCTGGCGATTGTGAGGCAGGGTTGCGTAGTGGAGGTCGAGGCTCTGTCCGTTGAGCAGTCCTTCGACGCCGAGACGCTGTTCGATATATTCAAGGGCGCGTGATTGGATCTGCGGTGAAGCGCCGGAGACCGCGCGCCAGCTCATTGCGTAGGCGCGATTGACGAGCGCAAGGGCTGCAAGAATTGCGCCGGCCTCGCCGTAGGCAAGATGCACGCATGGGACTCCGCGGCGCTCGGTTGCATTGTCCATGCAGGGCAGATCATCGAAGAGAAGCGATGCAGTATGAAAATATTCGAGTGCGATGGCAAGGTCTTTGGCGGAGTCATGCTGGAGTCCGTATGCGGTTGCCATTTGATAGATCATACGCGGGCGGATCAGGCTTCCCGGGTTGTCCAGCACATGACGCAGGGCCTCTTCCAGATGCGGATCGAGTGCTGCCGGTAGCGGCAGACCCGCACTGAATGCTTGCGAAAATGGCTTTGAACTCACTGTGTTATTCAATTGCATTGCCGACCCTCCGGTTCCTACGATGAACTTCACGTGGGCTTCCTGCAACTTTCAAAATAGTTCAGATACCGCGGCTCGCGATGAGGAGCCTGTTTCTAGTCTTCAGAGTTGAGACGAAAAAGTACAGCCCCGGGGAGCAGTTTTCGCATATCATTCAATGACGATTTGTTCATCTGCGAGATGGGCTCCCATAATTTGGGCCAAGAGACAATTTGCCGACAAGAGTATGACAATCCCGTCATTTCGATGCGATCGGGGTGACTGAATGCGATTTGGTTGACTCTGTTGCGATGAGATGAAATCCAGGACAGGAGCCAATGCACTAATATCCATTCATGCGGCTCTTGCTGGTCGAGGACGAGATCGATATACAAAGCTTCCTGCGCGCCTCGCTGACGGAGGCGGGATACCTGGTGGAAGTAGCGGCGGATGGGCGAAGCGCTGAACACCTGGCTACGAAAGGGCAATTCGACATACTCATTGTCGATCTCGGCCTCCCTGACCAGGATGGTATCAGCCTGATTCTTCGCTTGCGCCAGCTTGGAGTCCACGCGCCAGTACTGATTCTGTCCGCGCGCCGCAGCGTGGATGACAGAGTGCGCGGCCTGGAGCAGGGCGGTGACGATTACCTGACCAAGCCCTTTGCACTTGCCGAGTTGCTGGCCCGCTTGCGCAATCTGCTCAAGCGCAACAGCCCATCCGCGCAGGAGGCAACCAAGCTGCGTGTATTGGATCTCGAACTCGATCTTCTGCGCCGCGAGGCGACGCGGTCAGGGCAACTGTTACAGCTTACACAGCAGGAGTTTGTGCTTCTGGAATATCTCTGCCGCAATACGGGCCGCGTGGTTACTCGCTCCATGATTCTTGAACAGGTGTGGGGGATGCGCATCCAGCCGGACACAAATGTCGTGGATGTGCATATCTATCGCTTGCGCGGCAAGGTGGATGGCGAGGGGCAGCGGCCGCTGATCCGTACGCTGCGCGGAGTGGGCTATGTCCTCAAAGACGGCTAAGCCGGTAGTGCGCAGCGCCGCGTGGCGTATCTCGTTGTGGGCCACGCTGGCTTTTGCCTGCGCAACCATGTTGGTTTTCATTTTGCTGCACCGCTTCGTCGCCAACGATATTCAGCGCCGCAGCGATGCCTGGCTTTCGGGAGAAGTTGAAGTTCTGGGCGATGTAGCCGAGCGCACACCGAAGGACGCTCTGTATGGAAGGGTTGTCGGGGAAGTGGCCGAACTCGCCGGCAAGGAAGTTCCCAACAAGGAGCCGGGAAGTGGCAATGCCAATGACTCGGTGTTCTTTCTCCAGATTGGCGGCGATGGCTCGCGAAAGTTGTGGGTTGGAGCCGGTGACGGACTGAACAACCTCAAGGCAATTCAGGCGGCGCATGTTCTACCGGAGCGTCCAACGGATCTTGCGGTGAGCGGGTTTTCCATTCCGTTTCGAGTGGCGTCAATCCAAATGGACGACGGAAGCCTGATCTATCTTGGACTCTCTGAGCGGGACGAGTTGAGGGTACTGAGGAATCTTCGTCTTCGCTTTCTGTTTTGGTGGCTGTTGATTGTTTTCTTCGGATTCGGAATTGTCTTTTTCACCACGCGCCGCATGTTGGGTCATGTTCGCAGAATTACTGAAGCGGCTTCGGGTATCGGCCATTCTGACCTTACAGCCAGGGTGCCGACTACAGCGCGCAGAGATGAAGTAGCGCAGCTTGCGCTGACTCTCAATCACATGCTGGACCGGATTGAGAGCTCGATGCATCAGTTGCATACGATTACCGACGCACTGGCACACGATCTACGCAGCCCCTTGACGGCAATCCGCGGAAAGCTGGAGATGTCATTGTCGGCAGCCTCCGAGCGCAGCTCATCCGAGCAGATTGCCTCAGCCATCGAAGAGCTGGACAGGCTTGCCGACTTTCTGAACAAATCATTGGATGTTGCCGAGG
Organism: uncultured Acidobacteriaceae bacterium; assembly: GCA_963713645.1. Taxonomy (GTDB): domain Bacteria; phylum Acidobacteriota; class Terriglobia; order Terriglobales; family Acidobacteriaceae; genus Telmatobacter. The sequence continues at coordinate 57,513 of CAVQMQ010000008.1, forward strand.
CCAAGGCCGATGCGCTACGACTGAACCGGAGCAAAGTGGATCTGGATGAGCTGCTCAGAGTGATGAGCGACCTTTACGGGCCATCCATGTCAGAAAAGGGCGTAGAGGTAAGGATCGAGAGCACTGGCCCGTTGTTCGTCGAGGCTGACGCGGCGCTGGTTCACCGCATGATTGCAAATCTCTTCGACAACGAACTAAAGCACCTGATAGCTGCCGGGACGGTCACAATCCGCTTAAGCACTCAGGAGGGTTTTGCGTGTTTAGCGCTCACCGACGATGGCCGAGGCTTTGAGCCTAAGGTGCTTGCGCATCTGTTTGAACGGCGCATCAAGGGGCGAGAGTCGAGTGGTCATGGACTGGGCCTGGCCTTCGTGGATGCAGTTGTGCACGCTCACGGGGGCAGTGTCTCGGCGTGCAATCGCGCCCAGGGCGGTGCGCAAATTGAGGTCAGATTGCCGGCCATCTCTGCATAAGCGGTTGCTTTTCACGGTCCTGCGATGATGACGAAAACTTCATGTGCCTGGCCGTATTGCCACATGGGTAGCGGTCGATAAAGAAGCCAGAGGTGATTCATGAGCCTGTCAATTCCTGGTTCCATTGCTCCTGTAACGAGTCAGCCTGATATTCACAAGGCGGCTCCAGCTCCTGTCCCAACCCAAGCAGTTTCAACCACCGCACAAACAGACACTGTGACCCTGAGTCCTGCAGCATTGAAGGCATCGCAAGGCGGCGACGTCAATCATGACGGCGACTCGCACTGATACAGCATGAAAAGCCCTGCCGTTGACTGATGGGAATAAGCAGGAAGAGCCTTGAAAGCCGCTGGCATGGGGAATTGTTCAAGGCTCTTGCTGTGCCGCAATAGTTCTATCGCAGCTATTTAGCAACCGGATCGTCGTTGTGCTGCCGAGCCAGTATCTGCTGCGCGATCATTCGTTCGCGCTTGCCGTCCTGGGGACGATCAAGCTGGAAATAGGCGTTGGCCAGTTCCCAGTGCGCATCAAAGTAGTTGGGTTCAGCCTTTACTAACTCTTCCAGCGTCGCCACGGCCTCGGTATATCTTCCGGTGGCGTCGTCCAGCTTCGCTAGTTCAAGGCGGGCCAGCGGAACGGTGGGCCGCAGCGACAGAGCGAGTTCAAGCAGCGGCCTCGCGCTCTCATAATTTTTCTCTTTGAGCCGGATCGCGCCGAGGCCGATATTGGCGTCGAAGTCGCGAGGGTCGGCGCGCAATGCTTTCTGGTAAGAGAGGGCTGCACCGCTCATATTCCCCAGTGCATAGTCGGCTTGCCCGATCATCGTAGCAAGTCCGGGAATTGTGGAGTCCAAGCGCATTGCGGCTTCCAGATCGGGGAGGGCGGAGTCCATTTCTAACCGTTGCAGACGTGTGGAGCCGGCAATTACGTAGGCATCGGCCCTGTGGGTGGCCTGCGCCACCTTCTCCATGAGCGGAACGCCGTCCTGTCCCTTGCCGGATTGGATCAGACTGTAGGCGAAGAGATATTCCAGGTCCATATTGTCTTTGTTGGCCGGCTCAAGCGGACTCAGCAGATCAACCGCCTCGGCTTCCCGTCCCAGCTTGATGTAGACGTATCCGAGCATTACGGCGAGATGCACATCGCGGGGCGAGGCCAGGTGCATGGTCTCGAACTGCTGCCGGGCGTGGGCCAGATCGCCTTTGTTGTAATAGGCCATGCCGAGGTTTGTGCGCACGCCAGCATTGTCCGGGGCGGCTGCCAGTACGCGCATGTCTTCGTCAATGGCGGCGTCGAATTGGCCGGTGGCGGCCAGGGCTGCGCCGAGTCCGGCGTGGGCCTCTATCATGCCGGGCTGGATCGCCAATGCCTTTTGAAAATCGTCGATCGCGGATCGATTGTCGCCACGCTGCTGCGCGGTAACACCGGCACGCAGAAGCGCATCGGCTGAAGCGGGAGTAGGTTGATGAGCGGTTTGCCCGGCAACCGCGTGTGCGCAGATGGTCAGCAGCAAGAATGCAGATGGAATCCAGTGCGTCGATCGCGAAAACCGGATTGAAGCTGCCAATTGCTGACCTCCAGGGTCCGTTCTTTGCGCTCTCAAAAAGAACCGCAGCTCTCATTGCAAACGCTTTTCAGCGGTTGAATGAGATTCAGGAAGTTGTTGAAATAGCAGCTAGCAGCCGCGAATTTCACACGCAAGGGCTAAAGCCCTTATTGGTTTTGCGGCATCTACGGAATGACTGAAGTCATTCCCTGATACAAAACCGGGGTTGTTCAACAAGCTCCTGGAAGCGGTCTCGCCAACCTTTAATACTAGCGGACTGATTTTCACTCTGTCACGATCAGTGGCGCGGATGATCAAGCGGCTATACCAGAAGTCAATGCGAAGTTCGCTTTCGATTATGTTAACTTGTCGTTACACCAGATTTTTTGACGAGTTGATTGGCCACGACGCAATTGGGTGTCGAAGGACGGTGAACCCCAAAAATTCCAGGCGTGGGCCATTATGAGGGTGGATGGGAATACAAGTTGCGCTGAGCCACCGGACGCATTACCGGTACAAGAAGGCGATCTCGCTGGGACCGCAGGTAATACAGTTGCGTCCGGCGCTTCACTGCCGCACGCCGATTCTCAGCTATTCGCTTGAGGTTACTCCCGCCAATCATCATCTCTACTGGCAACTGGACCCGCATCACAACCGCCGCGCGCGCGTGCTCTTTCCGGAGAAGACCAGCGAATTTGCGGTGGATGTGAACCTGGTGGCGGATATATCGCCGTCGAACCCTTTCGATTTTCTGCTTGAGCCGGGGTTTGAGGAATTTCCATTCAAGTACTCTGCCGAGACGGCCAGGGATTTGCAGGTTTACCTCTCTGTGGATACGCCGGGACCGCTGCTTCAGGCTTACCTGGAACAATTTCGAGGCATCCGGGACGGCTCGATCAATTTTCTTCTGCATGTGAACCGCAAGGTACAGGCCGATATTGGCTATGTGACACGGCTGGAGCCGGGAGTGCAGAGCTGCGAAGAGACGTTGCAGGCGCGCACCGGTTCTTGCCGCGACTCCTCGTGGCTGCTGGTGGAGATGCTGCGGAATCTGGGCATTGCGGCGCGATTTGTTTCCGGCTACCTGATTCAACTGGCGAGCGCTGAGGAGAACGCGCCGAAAGCTGATTCGGCTGACCTTCATGCCTGGGCGGAGGCTTATCTGCCGGGTGCGGGCTGGATTGGGCTGGACCCGACCTCGGGTATGGCTGCCAGCGAGGGGCATATTCCACTGGTGTGCATGCCGACCGCGGTGCAGGCCGCGCCGATTGAAGGCACTGTAGAGCTGGCAGACACCGCGTTCAGCTACAGCCTCACGGTGCGGCGTTTGAATGAAGCTGCGGAACCGGGAAGGCCATTTACCGAGGCTGCATGGCAGCGAGTGCGCGAACTGGCGCATGGGATTGACCGGGATCTGGCAGTGAACGATGTGCGCCTGACGATGGGCGCTGAGCCGACGTTTGTCGGCGTTGAGACGCCGGAGAGTCCGCAATGGAATATTGACGCGCTGGGCGACGAGAAGCGAACGCAGGGAATGGCGTTGATTCGAGGGTTGCGCGAGCAGATGGCGCCGGGGGCGCTGCTTCACTTTGGGCAGGGCAAATGGTATCCGGGTGAACCGCTGCCGCGCTGGGCGCTGAGTTGCTATTGGCGCACGGACGGAGTGCCGGTGTGGAAAGATGTCCGGCTGATTGCAAATGAGGAGCAGGACGACAAATTCGGCGTGGCGGAGGCGCTGAAATTTACCACCGCGCTGACGCGGCGTCTTCAAGTGAGCAGCGAAAACATTCTGCCGGCATTTGAGCCGGGAACAGACTCAACGGAACCTGCCGGGTACATTGTTCCCATTCGCCGCCGGCAGCCGGAAGGGCAGATCGGCTGGTCGAGCCAGTTGTGGTTCCCGCGCCCGGAACGGCTGGAGCTGCTGGCCGGGGATTCTCCAATCGGCTATCGCATCTCGACCGATTCGATTCCCTGGGTTGCGCCGGATGAGCTTGAATATGTTTACGAGGCCGCGCCGCTCGACGATCACGCCGTTCTGCCGCTGATCCGGCCTGTGCACATGGAGCTGTTTGCGGCTGAACCCAAGCCCGATCCATTGCCTGCCGTTGCGCGCGATGCAGAGACCGCGCCGGAGCTGATTCGCCCCTCGCTGTGCGTTCAGGCTCGCGAAGGGCGGCTGCATGTCTTTTTGCCCTACGCGCCGGTGCTGGCGGATTATCTGGATTTGGTCGCGGCTGTCGAGGATACCGCGAAACATCTCAAGATGCCGGTCTGGGTTGAGGGATACGCGCCAGCCTCCGATCCGCGGCTGCGAAATTTCAGCGTGACGCCTGATCCCGGCGTGCTGGAGGTCAATTTGCCGCCAGCCAGCAGTTGGGATGAACTCGAAGAGATCAACCGGGTGCTGGACGAAGAGACGCGGCGCAACCGCCTGACGACCGAGAAGCTCGCCTACGACGGCAGCGAGATGGCGACTGGCGGGGGCTGCCACATTGTGATTGGCGGAGCAACGCTGTTTGACAGCCCGATACTGCGCCGGCCCGACCTTTTGCGCAGCATGTTGATCTTCTGGCAGAACCACCCCGCGCTTTCGTACCTGTTTTCAGGCATGTACGTGGGGCCGACCAGCCAGTGTCCGCGCGTGGATGAGGCGCGGCTGGATGCGCTGTATGAGCTGGAGGTCGCGTTTCGGCATCTGCCCCAAGGCGATTGCCCGGCGTATGTTGTGGATGGATTGTTCCGCAACCTGCTTGCGGATGTAACGGGAAATACGCATCGGGCGGAGTTCTGCGTGGACAAGCTCTTTGCGCCGAAGGGCTTTGGCTTGCAGTTGGGACTGCTTGAGTTGCGTGCCTTTGAGATGGCGCCGCACGTTCGCATGACGCTGCTGCAGATGCTGCTGATTCGCGGCCTGGTCTGCATGTTCTGGAAGACGCCCTTCGATGGCAAACTGATTCGCTGGGGCACAGAGCTGCACGACCGGTTCATGCTGCCGGATGCGGCCAAGCGCGATCTCTTTGACGTGCTTGGGCAGTTGCGTCGTTCCAGCATTGATTTCGAAGAAGACTGGTTTGCCGCGCATCTGGAATTTCGTTTTCCGAAGATTGGAAGCATCTTTGTCGAAGGCGTCGAACTGGAACTGCGCCACGCACTTGAGCCGTGGAATGTGCTTCCGGAGGAGACGGTTTCAGGAGGCACGGTGCGCAGTGTGGACTCATCGCTGGAGAGAATTCAGGTAAAGCTCACCGGGCAAACGCGCGAATCGCGTTATGTTGTTGCCTGCAATGGACGGCGTGTTCCGCTGCATCCCACGCCGGAAAACGGCGTCGAGGTCGCCGGAGTACGCTTTCGCGCGCGCAGGCTTTCCGAGACGCTGCATCCGACAATTCCTGTCCATGCGCCGCTGGTTTTTAACGTGATTGATCGCTTCAAGGGGCGCTCGATTGGCCAGTGTACTTATTTTGTTGCGCCTCCCGACGGCCGCATCTACCCAGGCCGCCCGGTGAGCGCTGGCGAGGCCAAAGAGCGGCGGCTGGAGCGCTTTCAAGCCAGCTTGGGCGCGCCGGTCCAAATGGAAACGCCCGAGGAAGAAACCAATTCGATCTTTCCTTCTACGCTTGACCTGCGTCTGCCGCCTGCCGGAAAATCAGGGGCAAGAACCCCGGGGACCGAGTCGTGACTGTCAATCTATACCAGAGCCTGCTCCCTTGCGGAGAGGCTTTCAACGAGGCCTCTGCCGACGGCGCGACTCCCCGCGCGCACTGGGCACGGCTGATGGAATCGCTGCAAGGCATCGGACCCGATGAGCTGGAACGGCGCTGGGGGCGGGCGGAGCGGCGGATTCGCGAGAACGGCATCACTTACAACATTTACAACGATCCCCTCGGGGCGCAGCGGCCCTGGAAGATCGATGTGCTGCCCTTTTTGATTTCGGCAGAAGAGTGGCGCTATATCGAGGCGGGCATCATTCAACGCGCCCAGTTGCTGAGCCTGCTGCTCGAAGATCTGTACGGATCGCAGAGTCTGGTTTTGAATGGGCATTTTCCCGCCGAGTTGCTGTATGCCAACCCGGCCTATCTGCGGCCAATGGTGGGTGTGCGCGTGCCCGCGCAGAGCTATCTGCACATGCTTGCCGTCGATCTGGCCCGCTCACCGGACGGGCAATGGTGGGTGGTGTCGGATCGCACGCAGGCTCCGTCGGGCAGCGGTTATGCTCTGGAAAACCGCACCATCGTCTCCGATGTCCTGCCGGCCCTCTTCAGAGACTCGAATGTGCTGCGGCTTGCGCCGTTTTTCCGCGCACAGCGGGAGGCGCTGACTGCATTGGCCGGAGTCGCGAACCCGCGCATTGTGTTGCTCACTCCAGGCCCATTCAACGAGACCTACTTTGAGCACTCCTATCTGGCTCGCTATCTGGGCTTCACGCTGGTGGTAGGCGCCGATCTGACGGTCCGCGATCGCTGCGTGTTTCTCAAGACGGTAGGCGGGCTGGAACAGGTAGATGTGATCCTGCGCAGGGTGGATGACAGCTTCTGCGATCCGTTGGAGCTGCGCAGCGATTCGCTGCTCGGCATACCGGGGCTGGTGGATGCAATTGTCGCGGGGAGTGTGAAGGTTGCCAATGCGCTGGGCAGCGGAGTGATTGAGACGGCGGCGATCATGCCCTTTCTTTCCGGCTTGTCGAGCTATCTAACCGGCGAGCGGCTGAAGCTGCCATCGGTGGCAACCTGGTGGTGCGGGCAGCCATATGCGCTGGACTGGGTGCTGAAGAATCTTGACTCGGTGGTGGTGAAGCCGGCTTTTCCATCGCGCGGCATGGAGCCGGTCTTTGGCGCGGAGCTGGAGCAGGGCGCGCGGCACAAGCTGGCCGAGGAGTTATGCGCCCGTCCGCATGATTATGTGGCGCAGGAGCAGATAGTTCTCTCCAATGCGCCGGTTTGGGATCATGGCAATCTTTACCCGCGCTCTCTGGTTCTGCGTGCTTATGTGCTGAACACCGGCTCGGGGTGGACGGCGATTCCCGGAGGCCTGGTGCGGGTTGCCGAAGTGGGTGGATCGGTGGTCTCGATGCAGCGCGGCGGGCATAGCAAGGATGTGTGGGCGTTGTCCGACAGCCCTGTAGACACCTTCAGCATGCTGCATCCGCGCAGCGAGCCTGTGGCGTTACGCCGCGAAGCTCCCAGCGTACCGAGCAGCGTGGCGGATAACGTCTTCTGGCTGGGCCGGTATGTGGAACGGGCCGAGGCCATGGCTCGCATTACGCGCACGATGGCCGCGCGCGCGCGCCGCGCCGGCGAAGCCGAATTCGGCTGCCTGCTGCGGCTGCATAGCTGTCTTGGAACTCGCCAGAGCAAGATGCCGAAGCGGCACAAAAACATTACACCGGCGGATTTTGAGCGGGAACTGATCTCTATTGTCAGTGATGCGAGACGCACAGACAGCATTGCCTCCACGCTGGGTGAGATTGCGCGCGTCGGGGGCAGCGTGCGCGAACGCCTCTCGGCCGATATGACTTTCCTGCTCGGCCAGTTGTGTACTTCGATTCCGGCCGGTCAGGACACGCCTTTCCTGGAGATTCCGCCAATGCTGACAGGATGTCTGGAGCTGTTATCGGCGTTTTCAGGCATGGAACGTGAAAACATCAATCGCGGCGTCGGATGGCTGTTCATGAGCATTGGCCGGCGGCTGGAGCGCGCGATGTTTCTCTCGCGGCAACTGCGCGAGATTACGCGGCCGCTCGACGAATCGGATTGGCCGTTGCTGGAGTGCCTGTTGGAAGTGGCCGACAGCTCGATGTCGTACCGGGCGCGCTATTACACCACGCTACAACCCTTGGCGGTGCTCGATGCATTGATGGCCGATGAGAGCAACCCCCGCTCTCTGGACTTTCAGTTGACGCACCTCCTCCATCTCTACACGCAACTCCCAAGGCATTTGCCGGAAGACCTGAACGCAATGAGGGAAGCGCTGACATTGCTGCGCGGTTTCGATCTGCGCAAGATGAGCTATCCGCTCCCCGGCGCGGCAAGCTCCGCCAAGGGACTCAACCGGCTGGAGCATTTCTTGAGAGGGTTGGAAGTGCTGCTGCCCTCCTGGTCAAATAATCTTTCGAGCCGGTACTTCAGCCACGCTCGTACTTTGCCCATCACCGTAGGCCTATGATCTACAAAATCGTTCATCGCACGACGACCAGTTACAGGCATCCGGTCTCGGTGGGCAAGCATGTGGCTTGCCTGCGTCCACGATCTACGCACAACCTGCATTTGCTCAGTAACGAAGTGCAGATCGAGCCTGCGCCGGCATCGGTCACCGAGCGAGTCGATTATTTCGGAAACCTGCTCTCCTTCTTCACCGTTCAGGAGCCGCACAAGGAGCTGGTGGTTGAAGCCAGAAGCGAAGTGAGGATGGAAGAGAATCCAGCCCCGTTGCCTGAGGGTACGATTGCGTGGGAAGAGGCAGTGCGGCATCTTACCGGTGATCGAAGTGCCGAGGCGTTCGCAGCCTACGAGTTCAGCTTCGAGTCGCCGCGCATCAAGACGCGCCCGGAGTTTGCGGCGTATGCGCTTGAGTCCTTCACTCCGCAGCGCGCGCTGATGGAAGGGCTGCTTGATCTGACGGCGCGCATTCACAGCGATTTCCGCTTTGATTCGAAAGTGACCAATGTCCGCACCACCACCGATGAGGTTTTTCGCAAGCGGCACGGCGTATGCCAGGATTTCGCGCATTTTCAGATTGCCTGCCTGCGCTCACTGCGGCTCCCGGCGCGCTATGTCAGCGGATACCTGAGGACCCATCCCCCACCGGGCAAGCCGAGGCTGGTGGGCGCCGATGCATCGCACGCGTGGGTCTCTGTTTATTGCCCCGGAGAAGGCTGGATCGATCTTGACCCGACGAACAATGTGGTTCCTTCGAGCGGGCACGTGACGCTTGCCTGGGGCCGGGACTACGGAGACGTTAGCCCGCTGTATGGCGTGATCCAAGGCGGCGGTGACCACATACTCAACGTGGCCGTGGACATCGACGAGATCGAAGCCTGATTGAGGCAACAGCGAGTTCTGGTTTTCAGGGAAGAGAATATCCCTGTCGTCTCGGTTATGATATACAAAATTGTACGCATTATATGAATCAGGATCACAGGTTCCTTGTGCTCTGGTACTGACGAGGGGAAGCGGTTGAGCGAGGGCAAGATTTCCATCACCGTGAACGGCAGGCCGGTCAAAGTTGCCGAGGGAACCACCGTGGCCGCAGCGGTGATGATGTCGGGTGAATCATGCAGGCTTTCTGTCAATGGCGAGGCGCGCTCTCCGCTCTGCGGGATGGGCGTCTGCATGGAGTGCCGCGTAACCATCGACGGAGTATCGCAGCAGCGGAGCTGCCAGTTGGCCTGCGCTCCGGGGATGCAGGTGGTAACGGGATGAGCGCGGCCTACGATCTCGTGGTAGTGGGGGCCGGCCCTGGCGGGATCGCCGCTGCCGCAGTTGCGGCTGAAGTGGGAAAGCGCGTCTGCCTGCTGGATAACAATCCCTCTCTGGGCGGGCAGATATGGAGAGGATTTCGCTCCGACAATGCAGGCAAATATCCCCACGGCAGGAAATTTATCCGCTGGACAGACCGGCTGAAGGCTTCGGACTGCGAAATATGGCAGGGTCGGCAGGTGGTGGATGCCCCTGCGCCGCAGCGGCTGCGCCTGGAGTGTGGCACTGAGAGCTGCGATCTGGCTTACAAACGTCTAATTCTGGCCACCGGCGCTCGGGAGCGGTTCTTACCCTTCCCCGGCTGGACTTTGCCGGGAGTGATGGGCGCTGGAGGCCTGCAGGCATTGGTCAAGGGAGGACTAGACCCGCGCGGCAAGCGAGTGGTTGTAGCCGGCAGCGGGCCGTTACTGCTGGCCGTGGCGGCGGGGTTGTCGAGTGCCGGCGCAGTGCTTGTGGGCATCTTCGAGCAAGCCTCTGTGGCGCAAGTAGCTCAGTTTGGTCTGCACCCGCTGCTGGCCCAGCCGGGAAAAATCGTCGAGGGCGCGGGCTACCGGCTGCGAGCGCACTCGGCGGCTTACAGGCTGGGCTGGTGGGTGAAACGGGTTGAGGGGCAGTGCCGTGTCAAGCAGGTGATTGTGACGAACGGGCGCACGGAGCGCACCCTGCATTGCGACTGGCTGGCCTGCGGATTTGGCCTTGTTCCCAATCTGGAGCTGCCACGCCTGCTGGGCAGCCGTATTATTGACGGCACGGTCGAAGTGGATTCCCTGCAACAAAGTTCGGTTCCGGGCGTGGCCTGCGTGGGCGAATTGACCGGGATTGGCGGCCTGGAGAAAGCGCTGATCGAAGGCGAAATTGCCGGCTGGGCCGCGGCGGAGCGCACCTCTGAAGCGAGTAAGCTGCTTGGCCGTCTGCGCCGGGTGCGGGATTTTTCCCGGCGCATGGAGCTCGCTTTCGCTCTGCGTCCGGAACTCGCAACTTTGCCGGTTCCGGAGACCGTGGTTTGCCGCTGTGAAGATGTTGTGCACGGGGCGCTGCTGGGATGTAACTCAGCGCGCGAAGCCAGGCTGCATACCCGCTGCGGCATGGGTGCGTGCCAGGGCAGGATCTGCGGTGCGGCTACTGAGTTTCTCTACGGCTGGGGGCAGCCAAGCGTCCGGCCACCGGTTTTTCCTGCAAGAATTTCCACGCTCGTTGCTGATTTGGACGCGACTAAGGATTTTGAGGGCTACTGAGCTCTTGATGTTTGAGTCTGTGCATTCCCCGGTCCCCAAAAGCGAGGGACCTGGGCACCCGGTGATGGTTTATCCCAAACTCTGCGACGTGCTGCCGATCTTTCAGTTTGTTGCAGATCTTGAATTCCGCTGACGGCCAATGTATCCAAATGAAGATACATGAGTGGTATGATTTCGGCTGAAACCATTTTTCAGATACTGGCGGGAAAACAACCTGGGTGCGATTCCAGCGTAGTTTGAAGCCTGAAAGTGAAGGCCAAATGGCACCTTCAGCAACAAAAGAAGCCAAGGATTTGAAGAAGCGGTCGACCAAGGCTGAACATGGGACAAGCGTCGATACGGCATTCCAGCGGGTTCGCGATCTGATCGTTCACGGCAATCTTGCGCCGGGCAGTTGGATTGTCGAAGGCGATCTGTGCGAGCACCTGAACATGAGCCGCACGCCGGTGCGCGGCGCGCTCTATCTGCTGCAACGCGAAGGCTACATTCTCGAGTACCGCAACGGCAGCAAGTCGCGGATGATTGTCGCCCCATTGACCAAGGAAGACGCCAACGAGCTGTATCCGATCATTGGCCGCATCGAAGGTTTATCCGGACGCCGCGCCGCCGCGCTGCCCCAGGCCGAGCGGGATGAACTGGCGGTCCGTCTGAAGCAGATCAATGAAAAGCTGGACAAGATTGCGCGGGAGCGGACATATAACGGCCCGGATATCTTTGACCTGGACCATGAGTTCCATCGCGTGCTGGTGAAGGCCGGCTCGGGACCGCGGCTGACCGCGCTGCACCGCGCTATTGAGCCGCAGACAGAGCGCTATTGGCGTCTGTACGCCAGCTCGATCATCAACGAGCTGCATGTTTCTGTCAGCGAGCACGAGGAGATTATCGCCGCGGTGCTGGAGGGCAACCCGGACCGGCTGGAGCGCGCGCTCTGCGTTAACTGGGAGAATGGCTGCAAGCGGTTGGCGCACGTGATCGATCTCTTCGGCGAGCGCGGAAGCTGGTAGGAAATCCCCTGCGCTGCGGATGAAGGCCTGTTCATGGAGACCCTGGTCTGGGGCATCCGGCATCGTGCTCTCCCACTCTAGCGACAAAAACAAGAACGTCGCGAGGGTGGGGCACCCATTTTCGGTACATATGTCCAGCATTGTGCGTTCCCATTTCCCCAAATTCGAGGGACATGGCGCACCCCCCAGCAGTGCTTCTGGGAGTGCGGATCGTCAGTATGGGCTTCAGCTCAGGTCATGGAAGAAAGCGGCGAGGTCTCCGGCGACCGCTGCTGGTTGCTCAGCCGGGGCGAAGTGCCCGCCGCGCGGAAAGACCGTCCAGCGTTGGATGTTGTAGATACGCTCCAGATACGAGCGCGGCGGCTCGCCCTCGGAGACGGTTTGGCGCGCGAAAACACCAAATGCGGTGGGCGTGGCGACATAAGCGGGAACGACCGGGTGCCAGCGATTGTCCCAATAGTCGCGCATCGATGAGGTAATGGTCTGCGTGACCCAGTACAGGGTGAGCGTGGCGCAGAAGAAATCATCGGGCGGCATGGTGTCGCTCCAGGAGCGCCATTTCTCGCCAATGTACGCGGCGAGGCCCGCTGGGGAATCGTTGAGCCCATAGCCGAGAGTTTGCGGCTTGGTGGACTGGATCGCGCTATAGCCGCGCTCCGTGGTTTCCCAGCGCCGGATCACCGCGAGATAGGAACGCTCGGCATCGGTCAGCTCCGTGTCGTTCACGACGGGGGCAAGATCCGACTCCAGTGTGGTGAGATGAATCCCGATCACCGACTCGGGATGGTCCAGCGCAAGGATCGTCGTCACCCCGGCCCCAAAGTCATACCCGCTCGCGCCATAGCGGGAATACCCAAGCTCAGCCATAAGCCGGTGCCAGCGCTCCGCAACATACCTGTAGTTGATACCAACCTTGAGTGGGCGCGGCGAGAATCCATAGCCGGGCAGGGAGGGTACGACCACGTCGAAGTCCTTGAGCATGGGCAGCATCTCAACGTAATCGAGGAAACTGCTGGGCCAGCCGTGCGTGAGGATGAGCGGTACGCCTTTGCCCGATGCCGCACGCTGGTGCACAAAGTGAATGCCCTCCCAGGTGAAGTGGTTGAGCGCATTGAGCCGCTGTTCCCAGGCACGCCAGTCAAACTCATGCGCCCAGTAGGATACGCGGCACCGTAGCCAGTCCAACTCGGTGCCCTGTTCCCAGCCGATGCAGGGTATTTGGTCAGGCCATCTTGTGTGCAGCAACCGCGCCCGCAGATCTTCGAGCACTTCGTCCGCGACATGAATCCGAAACGGTTCCACTCCCACAACTCCCTGTTCGCGATGGCCGTAAGCAACACGGTTAGGAGAGATACTAAATGAGTCCTCTTCTTTATGCAGGATGTACTTACCGTGAGTGAGACGGCAGCGGTTCGCGTGTGGGGACGCCATCGACCAGGCGCAGGATTCCCAGTGGATTGGCCGCCTGCAATTCGGCAGGAACCAGAGAATCCGGAAAACCTTGATAGCAGACCGGGCGGACGAAGCGGAAGATCGACTGAGTGCCGACGGATGTGAAGCGTGCGTCAGCGGTGGCCGGATAAGGTCCGCCGTGAACCATTGCGTGCGAGACCTCGACCCCGGTTGGAAAGCCGTTGAAGAGCAGTCTGCCGGCCTTTTGCGTGAGGATACGAATCAGCTCCGGCTGCGTGGCCAGCTCTTCTTCCGTTCCGGCGATGGTCGCGGTCAGATGGCCGTCGAGCGCTTGGGCTGCGCGGAGAAAATCCACTGTAGAGGGGCAGCGAACGAGCAGCGTGGTGGGACCAAAGATCTCCGCAGAGAGCGCGGGCTCGTTGAGAAACCCATCCAGGGTTGCAATGAAGAGCTGCGCGTTGGCTGGGCAGGCTGGCGCTGAATCCGGGATCGGCGCTTTTGCGGCCAGAGTGGCCTGATGGGCGCGCTCGGTTGAAGAGCGTATGTAGTCGCGAGCAATGCCGGGAGTGAGCAATGTATAGGGCTGGGCCTGCGCAACCAATTCGCTAAGTTTGCTGATGAAGTGGGCGGTCTCCGGCGTTTCCGGCACAAAGACGATTCCCGGCTTGGTGCAGAACTGGCCTGCGCCCAGCGTAAAGGAGTTGAAGAGGTTCCTGGCCAGAGTTTCCGCGTCGTTGGCCAGCGCGCCGGGAAGCACAAAGATCGGGTTGCCGCTGGACATCTCAGTGAAGCAGGGGATTGGATGCGGACGCGCAGCTGCCATGTCCATAAGTGAGCGGCCAGCAGCCAGCGAGCCGGTAAAGGTGACGGCCTGAATCAACGGATGGCGGACCAGCGTGCCGCCTGTCGCGACGCCCGAACCGTAAAGCAGCGAGAAGACGCCTTCGGGCAGTCCTTCGGCGGCGACAGACTCTTGGATGGTCGCGGCCACCAGTTCGCTGGTTCCGGGGTGCGCCGAATGGGCTTTGACGATCACTGGGCAGCCGGCGGCCAGCGCTGCGGCTGTGTCACCTCCGGCAGCAGAAAAAGCCAGCGGAAAGTTGCTTGCGCCGAAGACAACGACCGGCCCGATAGGTCGCAGCATCGAGCGCAGGCCGGGCCGGGGCTGTGGTTGGCGATCCGGTAGGGGGGAGTCAATGCGCGCGTCCACCCAATCGCCTTCTTCGACGATGGAAGCGAAGAGGCGAAGCTGCCCGGTGGTGCGCGCTACTTCGCCCAGCAGCCGGGGCATCGGCAGAGCGGTTTCCAGGTGCGCGCGCTCGGCAATCGGCTCGCGCTGGGCATCGAGCTTATCGGCAATGCGCCGTAGCAGCGCGCCGCGGGCCTTGCCGCTGGTTGCCGAATAGGCTGCAAAGGCGCTGGCCGCCAGCTCGACTGCCCGATTCACCTCGTCCGCTGAGACGGAGGCGTAGACCGGAGCCAGATGCTCGCCCGTGGCAGGATTGATGGCCTGAATCGGCGTTCCTCTCAGCGCGCCTCGTTCGCTGCCGATGAAGGATTGTCCGGTAAGAGTCATGGTTGCTTCTCCGAATTTCGTGTACATTCCCCGGTCTCAAAGTCGAGACCGGGGGCACCCATCTTTCGGGTGGATCGAGCGGTGAAAAAACTACAGCGCGTAAGGGGTGCTGGGGACGGCGACCGCCGGGCGATTTGCCTGGGCGAACTGGACTGCTGCACGTATTTCCGCCAACTCGTCGCCAACCGGCTCCATGCGCGGCGCGCGGACCCGGGCTAAGCCGATGCCGGCTTCCTGCTCCACCTGTTTGATGTACTGAATGAACTTTGGAATTGTGTCCATGCGCAAGAGGGGCAAGAACCAGCGGTACAGCTCGAAGGCTTCTTTGGTTTTGCCTTCGCTTGCTAACCGAAACAGGTCTACGGACTCGCGCGGATAGGCATTGACGAGGCCGGCAATCCAGCCCACTGCACCGGCATGAATGCCTTCGACAATCGCGTCATCGACGCCGACCAGCACGGAGAGCCGACTGCCCACGAGGGCGCGAATGGCCGTCACGCGGCGCACGTCGGTCGAGGACTCCTTTACGGCCGCGAGGTTGGGAAACTCTGCGGCGAGCTCGGCAATCTGCTCGGGCAGAAAATCGACCCCGTAGGCCACGGGATTGTTGTACAACATGCCGGGCAGCGGCGTTGCCTCAAGAATCGCAGTGATATGGGCCTTGTTCTCACGCCAGTCGCCTTTGTAGACGTAGGGCGGCAGGATCATCAGGCCGGAGCAGCAGGCGGTGAGGGCCGCGCGCGCAGTGTCCACAGCTTCAGCGGTCGAAAGCGCGGAGACGGCCGCAACCACCGGAGCTTTGCCGCCTAGCGCGGCAACCACGGTTTCGAGAATGTCGGACTTCTCCTCAAACGTCAGTGTCGAAGCCTCGCCCAGCGAGCCCAGGCAGACAATTCCAGTGCAGCCGTTTTCAATGAGCCATTGCGCGTGGCGGGCAACTGCGGGGTGATCCACAGTGAAGTCCGGTGCGAAGGCGGTAGTCATGGCGGGTAGAACGCCGGTCCAGTTCATAGTTTCTCCAAAATGGTTGTAGATGAATCTATTGCAGATGAATGAGTCGCAGCCGAATGCGGTGAAGAGATGGCCATCAGGCCGAAGCGGGCAGGCAGATATGGCTCGGGCGCGATAGCCGGCTCTGTGCCGGTGAAAGCGCAGGCCAGCAGTTCGGCGGTAGCGAGAGAAGTCGTAATGCCCAGCCCCTCGTGACCGGTGGCAAGCCATAGGGTTGGGTCGCCGGGGACAGGGCCAATCAGCGGCAGTTTGTCGGGAGTAGCGGCGCGGAAGCCGGTCCAGACGCGAATAGCGGACAGTCCGGCAATCGCAGGCATGTAGAGAGCCGCGCGGGCCAACATCGCGCTCAGAATGGGCTGGTCAATTTCGGAGTCTTCTGCTCCGAACTGGCGCGACGAGCCGATCAGCAACTGGCCGGTGGAGCGCGGCTGCATATTAAAGGCGACGGAATCGGCCTTGGTGCTGTGCGCGCTTTTCAGATAGTCCAACTCGACAAGTTGATGACGGACAAAGCCCGGATAGCGGTCGGTGATGACCAGATGGCCCTTGCGCTTGCGGATTGGCAACTGCGGCCAAAGGGAAACGGCGTCGGCGCCTAGGGTATGAATCAGTTTTTCGGCACGCAGTTCGGTGCCGTCGTCGAGTAGTATACGGCCTTCCCCGATGGAACGGACGGCGCGGCCAACGATCAGCCGCGTACCCAGTTTTTCCGCGCAGCGGGCGAGTTCGAGAGCGACTACAGGCGGATAAACGGCTGAATCTTCTGGCACCAGTAGCCCGCCAATCAGTCCGAGGGCCAGGTTCGGCTCTTCGGCGGCCAGTTCGGCGGCGGTCAAAAGCCGGCACGGAACGCCTCGCTCGCAATACTGTTGCAGCTTGCGCTCGGCCCCGGCCATCTCTTCTGCGTCGGCGGCGATCCAGAGCGTTCCCACCGGGCGATGCTCGGCTGCTGGCGGCAGTTCGAGGCGGCTCCAGAGCTGCTGAGAATAGCGGGTCAGGGCGAACTGCGCATCGGAGTCATCCATGACCACCACATGGCCCATGCCCGCCGCAGTGGCTCCGCTGCCCAGCACGTCGCGCTCGACCAGCGCCACGCTCATCCCGCGCTGGGCGCAGGCCAGGGCGCAGGCGCAGCCGACAATGCCGCCCCCAGCGATGGCTACATCGAAGACGCGCTCCGTGCTCATCCGGCCAAGTTCCCACAGTGTGCAATGCCGTTGCGGAAGGGATCGTCGGGCTGGAAGATCAGCGTGGACTCCGCGGTTACATGGGCAGAGCCGGTGATGTAGGGCAGAATCCGGTCACCGTCCAGCTCCACGCGGCCGGTAAAGACGGTGTCAAGAATGCCTTCCTGCCGCCACAACTGGCGGGGCGAGAGCCTACCATCCGCAACCAGGCAGGCCATCTTTGCCGATGTGCCGGTTCCGCACGGAGAGCGGTCGTAGGCCTTGCCTGGGCAAAGGACGAAGTTGCGGCTTTGATTGGCTGGGTTGTGGGCTGCCGTAAACAGCTCTATATGGTCGATCTCAGCGCCGTTGGCCCCGGTAATCCCCTGGGTGGTCAGCGCCTGGCGCACCTGCCAGGTAAAGGCCGTCAACTGCGGTTCGCAATCGAGGGTCAGCTGGAAGGGATGCTCTTCGATGAGGAAGAACCAGTTGCCGCCCCAAGCCACGTCGCCGTGAATGACGCCGTAGCCGGGCAGCTCGACCGGCACGCGGGCGCGATGGCGATAAGCCTCGACATTGGAGATGGTGACCTCGTTATTCTCGGCCAGCGCGACCGTGACATCGCCGACTGGGGTCTCCAGCAGATGCACTCCGGGCGAGATGCGACCCAGGTAAGCGAGTGTGGCGGTGACGCCGATGGCGCCGTGGCCGCACATGCCAAGGTATCCGGCATTGTTGAAGAAAATTACCCCGGCTGCGGCTGCCGGATCGACAGGCTCGACGAGCAGTGCGCCGATCAGCACCTCGGAGCCGCGCGGTTCACACAGCACAGCGCGGCGGAAGATGTCGTGCTGGTCGCGCAATTTTTCCAGTCGACCAGCCAATGGGCCGACGCCTAGATGCGGACCGCCGGAGAGCACACAACGGGTCGGCTCACCACCGGTGTGGGAGTCAACCACCTCGATACGAAGCGGCAGGGAGGAATTACGCATAAAAATGTCTACAAAATTGCATACGTTGATGTGATTTTACCTTGGAACCTGCATTCTTTAACCGGAGGGACTGCAAAACCAGTAAAAAATCTGGCCTGCGCTTGAAACTGTAGAGGAAACCGGCAGACAGGAAATCTCAACTTTGTCGTGTGGTATGCTCTGCATGCAATCATGCGCAGGTTGATGAGAGTTTTAGGTTTTTCAGTTTTCCGCAATATATTCATTTTCGTATACTATGAATTCTGACAAACGGCACTTACTTTTGCTGATAGAGTTTTCGCCCAGGAGACTTCCCTTGACGCTGCCGCATTTGCGCCTTATTTTCCGTGCTGTTCTCTGCTGTAGCACTGCGCTGCTCGCCTGCTTTCCTGCATTGCTGGCTGCGGCGGAGCCATCCCAGCTCGGCACCGGTTCGGGCAATCCGGTCCAGACGCTCATCGAGCGGTACTCCACGGATCACGATCTGCTCGCCAGTGTCTATAACGATCCATTGTCTCCGATGACTCGGGAGCGCATGAGCCGCTTCATCGCGGAAACGCGCAAGCAGTTGGCCGGGGTTCGCTTCGACTCGCTGGACCAGGAGGGTAAGGCTGACTATCTGCTGCTGGCTAACCATCTGACCCGCGAAGAGCATCTGCTGGCGCTCGAAGAGACGCAGTGGAAGCAGGTGGAGCCGCTGTTGCCGGTGGCGGCGGAGATATTCGCGCTGGAGGGTGAGCGGAGGGCGATTGAGCCGCCCGACGGCGAGAAGATTGCTACGCGGCTGAACGCGATGACGGCCAAGCTGGCGGCGGAACGCAAGGATCTCGAAGCGCGCTCTGCTACAGCGCGCCCCAACCATATCGACGCCTGGCGGGCGGCGGAAGATCTGGACGAGCTGCGCGATCAACTGCATCGCTGGTTCGAGTTTTACGGCGGTTACGATCCCCGGTTTTCCTGGTGGGCTGCGCAGCCCTACAAGCAATTGGATTCCGCATTGAAAGACTACGGAGCTTTTCTTCGCGAAAAGATGGCCGGCGTTGCGCCTGACGACAAGGCCACGGTCATCGGAATGCCGGTGGGACGGCAGGCGCTCGTCGACCAGCTCGCCGACGAGATGATTCCTTATACGCCTGAGGAGCTGATCGCGATGGCGAGGGAGCAGATGGTCTGGTGCCAGCAGCAGATACTCGCAGCCAGCCGTGAAATGGGCTACGGCGACGACTGGCACAAGGCGCTCGAAAAGGTGAAGAGCGAGTATGTGGAGCCGGGCCGGCAGCCGCAGTTGATCTACGACCTGGCCCAAGAGGGCGCGGACTTTGCCGAGAAGAACAACCTTGTCACCGTGCCGCCCCTGGCCCGCGAAGGCTGGCGGATGGAGATGATGTCGCCCGAGCGCCAGTTGGTGAACCCCTTCTTTACCGGCGGAGACACGATCAGCGTCAGCTATCCCACGGACACGATGACCATTGACCAGCGGCTGATGAGCATGCGCGGCAACAACATCAGCTTCGCCCACGCCACGGTCTTCCACGAGCTGATACCGGGCCACTGGCTGCAGGAGTTTTCGACGGCCCGCTACCGCCCCTACCGGCAGCTTTTCTCCACCGGTTTCTGGGTGGAGGGCAACGCTCTTTACTGGGAGATGAGCTTCTGGGATCGCGGCTTCGACCGCACGCCGGAAGAGCGGGTCGGTGCGTTGTTCTGGCGGATGCACCGTTGCGCGCGGATCATCTTCTCGCTCAGCTTCCACCTGGGGCAGATGACCCCGGAGCAGGCCATCGACTATCTGGTCAACGAGGTGGGCCACGAGCGCGACAACGCGGTCGCCGAGGTGCGGCGCTCCTTCAACGGCAGCTACGATCCGCTGTATCAGTCGGCTTACCTGGTGGGCGGGATGCAGTTCCGCGCCCTGCGCCGCGAACTGGTGGAGAGCGGACGGATGACAGACCGGCAGTTCAACGACGCCGTGCTGCACGAGAACATGATGCCGGTGGAGATGCTGCGCGCGATTCTGGAGCAGAAGACGCTCACTCCGGATTGGAAGCCGAGCTGGCGCTTTTTGGATGCGCAGGCCGGAAAATGAGCATTTTCATCGGCAGGAAGACGGAATTTCCCGTGCGTAGCTTCGCTTCTATTCCGGTATTCTCGCTGGCGCTGATTTGCGCGGGTGATGGACGAACGCTACCCGGTTTACTGGCAGCAGGCGGCGGCACGTACGGTCTGAGAAACTGTCCGGAAACTTGTGCGCAAATTTCCGGAACAGGGATGCGAGTGGACTTCAATGCATGTTTGTTGCTTCGTCGCTGATCCGCGTCTGATCAGTGATCCAGTTGACCTCCCATGTCTTGCCGCCGTCATCGGAGAATGATTGCTCAAAGTGGGCTGAATTCGTCGTTATTTGCGACCAGACATAGCGAACAAAGATCATTCGCCCGTGAAAAGCTTCCTGGTCGTAAAACTCGCCGACTCCGTTCTTGAATTCGCCGACCGTCGCGGGAAGGCTGATCGCGCCGTCTTTGGCGTTGGCCCAATAGATGCTCCACTGATGCGATTGCGGATTGTAAAGGCGAAGGGTCATTCCGTCGATGTGGCCCGAGGGGCTGTCCGCTTCGAATTGATCGAAGGAACCACGGCCATCCCAGAATTTGCGCGCGCTGTCTTTGCCGTCATACTCCGTCCAGGTTGTTGAGCCGGTGAGAGGATTCGCAAGCCGCTTCAGGTGGATCTTCCAGGAGCCTTCAACGAAGTCGAAATCGTGTTGTCCGTCGCGCGCAGCGGGTTGAGAACTGGCGCTTGCGGAGCTTTGTTGCGCAACAGCGTACATAGGCTGCAAAAGGCTCGCACTCCCGCACGCGAGGAGAAGAGCGGGAATGAATTTCAAAGTATTCAAAACGACCTCCTTGTATTCACCGGGATGCCGTGCTCACGGCCACCGGTCAGGTAAACATTAGCCTGCGCAGTGGTCGTCTACAATAACCAGATGAAGAAAATCTTCTATAACCACTTCGGTCTCAAATGAAGCGCGTTTCTGACAGTTTTCTCTCGCCCATCGCATTCGACCGGAGCGCGAACACTCCGATCTACCGGCAGTTATACGACTGGATTCGGAGAGCCATTCTGGACGGCCGGATGCGGCCCGGCCATCGGGTGCCGTCTACCAGGGCATTGGCGGCTGAACTGAAGATTTCCCGAATCCCTGTGTTGAATGCTTACGAGCAGTTGCTCGCCGAGGGGTATCTGGAGGCTTTTGTTGGGGCGGGCACGTGCGTGGCTCGGCTGATTCCGGATGAATCCCTGCGTCCGGCTGCGGGGAAAGCAGGCAAAGAAGCGAACGCGAATCCAGAGAAACGCGGCCCTCGCCGGATATCGCAGCGCGGCGCGGCATTGATGCGCACTCCCGTGGAATCCGGGCTAAGCACTCTGGGCGCGTTTCGAGTGAGCCTGCCTGCGCTCGATCAGTTTCCTCTGGATGTTTGGTCAAAGCTGTCGGTTCGCCACTCCCGGAACCGGCCGCTCAGCGCTATGGCCTACGGAGATGCGATGGGGCATCTGCCGTTTCGAGAAGCCATTGCCGAGTACCTTGGCGCAAGCCGCGCAGTGCGGTGCGATGCCTCGCAGATCATGGTGACAACCGGGTCGCAGCAGGCCTTGCAGATCTGCGCGCATGTCTTGCTGAATCCCGGTGAGCGCATCTGCATGGAAGAACCGGGTTACCCTGGCGCGCGGAATGCCTTCATCGCGAACGGAGCCAGAGTGGTCACGGCGGAAGTGGATGAGGAGGGCATGGACGTACCCGTGTTCATTCGCCGCAACGGAAGCGCCCGCGCTGTTTACATTACTCCTTCGCATCAATATCCCACCGGGATGACGATGAGCGCTGCGCGGCGCATTGCCCTTCTGCAGTGGGCCGCCGAGACGGGAGCATGGGTGATTGAAGACGACTACGACAGCGAATATAGGTTTGGAAGCCGTCCGATTGCGTCGCTGCAAGGCATGGATACCGCCGGCAAGGTGATCTACATCGGAACATTCAGCAAGGTCCTGTTTCCCGCCTTGCGGCTGGGGTACCTGGTTATTCCTCGCGACCTGGTTCCCGCATTCGCGGCGGCACGGGAGGCCTCCGACATCTTCTCCTCGACGTTCTATCAACTGGTCATGAGCGACTTTATCCGCGAAGGACATTTCGCGCGTCACATTCGCCGCATGAGAATGCTCTACATGGAGCGGCGCACCGCACTGGTTGAGGCGATCAGGGACGAGATGTCGAATCTGCTGGAAGTGATTGGCTCAGAGGCAGGGATGCATCTGGTGGCGCTGCTGCCACGCGGAGTAGACGATGGGTCGGTGGCGCGGGCTGCTGCCGCAGCTGGCGTCTCGGTGATACCGCTGAGCGCCTGCTATGCGAAACATCCGGCCAGAGGAGGCCTCATTCTTGGCTACGGCGGAGTCAACGGCGATCAGATTCGCGCCGGGATACTCAGGCTCAAAAGCTGCATCCCTGTGGGAAGCCATTCAAAAGGCATCCGGCAAATGTGAGGGTTTCTAGCCAACAAACAGACCGGCCCCGAGAGGAGCCGGTCTTCTCCCGGTGTTGATGCATTCTTGCGCGGGGTGTCAGCGCTCGATTATCCTCGGGCCTTGGGAATCATGCGCGTTTCTCGTATCAGGAGTTCAATCGGCACGATCATCGCATTCCGTGCGGATCTCCGCAGCCGGCTAATTTGCTCTGCTTGTTTCGCTGGCTGGGTGGGTACGGCAGGTATGGGAGCGATGCAGCCGGCTGGGGCGGAAACCTGCACCGGACCATCTTTGCTGGAGGCCCAACTCCGCGGGCACCCGAGCGCCGATGCATACGTCGCTCTTGGTGGATGGTTCAGCGAGAATCGCAAACTGGCTTGCGCGGTTGAAGCCTTTCACTCCGGACTCAATCTGGAGCCGGGATCGGTCCGGCTACACGTGCTGCTGGCCGCTGCGCTGGCCAGTCTTGGACGCGACAACGAGGCTATGGCTGAGTGGGAGGCCGCGTTGAGGATTGACCCCTCGTCGAAAGTCGCGCTGGACGGGCTGGCCCGATCGCTGATTGCAAGTGGAGATTATGCGGCTGTGATCGCGCGGCTCGGCTCCATTCCGCGCGATGAGGCGCTGACACTCGACTTGGCCAGTGCCTACCGCAAGTCGGAGATGTTCGACGAGTCCGCGCAGGTATTGACGGAGGCGCTGAAGAGCGATCCTCACTCTGACGGGCTGACCAGCGCGCTGGTCTCGCTTGAAGTCCATCAGTCCCACTACGCGGCAGCAGAAAAACTGGCCGAAGAGATCGCGCACACGAAGCCTGACGACATTGAGGCGCAGCGCATTTATTTGCGCACGCTGGTCGTAGTCGGCGACAACGAGAAGGCAGCGCCGCTGGGAAGCAAATTGCTGGCGCAGGCTCCGCAGGACGCGGACCTGCTCAACCTCAACGGGTTGCTGGAGCGCAAGGCGGGCGATTATCCCGCAGCGCGCAGGCATCTTGAGCAAGCCGTTGCGCTCAATCCCAACGATTTCAACTCTCGCGTCAACCTGGGCTTGGTGCTGGCGCAGCTTCATGAACCCGCAGGCGCGGTGGAGCAACTTGAAAAGGCAGTTGAGCTGGGCGCAACGGAGCCGCAAGTGCGCTTTGAGCTGGCCAAGGCATTGCGCACGCTGGGCAAAACCGAAGAAGCACAGCAGCAGCTCAAGCTTTATCAGCAGGCTGTCAAGGATGAAGCGGATCAATCGCAGGCCGTGCTGAAGGCAACCGAGGCCGCGCAGGCAGCGAAAGACGGAGACAATCGGAAGGCTGCCGATTTATATCGCGAGGCCTGCGCAGCGGAGCCGAAGGATGCCGGGCTTGCCTACCGTCTCTCTCAGGTGCTGGACGCGATGGGCGATAGTAAAGGCCAGCGTGAGGCGCTGGAGCAGGCGATCGAGGCCAATCCGAATTTTGTGCTTGCGCACTACGATCTTGGCTACATGGAGTTCAGGGGTGGCAATAACTCCGCGGCTGAAGAGCAGTTTCGGCTCGTAGTCAGGCTCGCTCCAGGCAATGCGCGAGCGTGGGTCTCGCTGGCTGCGACCTTGGCCACCGAGGCGCGCATCAAGGAAGCGCGAGAGGCCGTGGCAACGGCTCTGAAGCTGGAGCCGGAGAATGCTGGAGCACTTTCGCTGAGCCAGAAACTTGCGCAGGATTCCCGCTAACATTACGAGGGAGTGTCGAGGAGAATGCTTGTCGGGAAGCAGGAACAATCGGATCGAGTCTCAATGCGCCGCATCCTGGACGCGCCGCCGGCTGCTTGGCAGCATTCCTGCTGCTCTGGCCCCGGTGCTGGTTCCCGGCGCGTTGCGCGGGCTCCCGGCGAAACCCGCCACACCCTTCTCTCGCTTTGTCGATGTGGCCCACGCTGCGGGACTCACCGAGACGATGGTCTACGGCGAGATCGACAGCTTTACTTACATCGTGGAATCGATGGGCGCGGGATGCGCCTTCATCGACTACGATAACGATGGTTGGATGGACCTGTTTATCCTCTGCGGGCGCAGGCTTGAGAATACTCCACCGAATGCAAGCAACCGCCTGTATAAAAACAATCGCGACGGCACCTTTACCGATGTAACAGCCAAGGCCGGCTTGAGTGCCAGCGGGTGGGCGCAGGGCGTTTGCATCGGCGACTACAACAACGACAGCTTTGAAGATATATTTATCTCGAATTACGGGCAAAATATTCTCTATCGCAATAACGGAGATGGCACTTTTACCGACGTGACGGCCAAGGCAGGCTTGCTGCATCCCAAGACGCGCTATAGCACCGGCTGCACATTTGTTGACTACAATCGCGACGGGCTGCTCGATCTGTTTGTGTCGAACTATCTCGAGATCGATCTGGCCAATGCTCCCAAACCGTCGCTCGCGGTTCCTAACTGCAATTACGAGGGAGTGCCGGTGATGTGCGGCCCGCAGGGTTTTCCCAAGGCGCAGAATTATCTCTACCGCAACAATGGCGATGGCACCTTTACCGACGTGTCCAAAGAATCCGGCATCGCGGGTTTC
Organism: uncultured Acidobacteriaceae bacterium; assembly: GCA_963713645.1. Taxonomy (GTDB): domain Bacteria; phylum Acidobacteriota; class Terriglobia; order Terriglobales; family Acidobacteriaceae; genus Telmatobacter. The sequence goes on from CAVQMQ010000008.1 coordinate 82,458, forward strand.
GGCGGATATTACGCGCTTTCGACGCTGACCATCGATGCCGATGAAGACGGATGGCCGGATATCTTTGTGGCCTGCGATTCGACGCCTTCTCTGCTTCTGATGAACAACCACGACGGTACCTTTCGCGAAGAAGCATTGTTTCGCGGTCTGGCGCTGAGCGGGGAGGGGCGCAAGATGGGCGGCATGGGCGCATGCGCGGGCGATTACAACCTCGACGGCCACACGGACCTGGCAAAGACTCACTTTTACAATCAGGCCACCGGACTCTACCGCAGCGACGGCAAGGGCAATTACGACGACGTGACCATCGAGGTTGGTCTTGGCAAGGAGAACCGCTTCGTTGTCTTCGGCATTGGGCTGGTGGATTTCGATAACGACGGCTACCCAGATCTCCTTGCCTCGACCGGCAGCGTTTACCCCGAAGTTTCCCGCGTCAGCCCGCGGTTTCCCGCGCGCAGCCCCAATCTTCTCTTTCGCAATCAGGGCGACGGCACGTTCATCGAGTCAGGCGCCGAGGCCGGCCCTGGCATCACCACACCGCATTGCGGCCGGGGCGCGGCCTTTGGCGACTTCGACAACGACGGCGACATGGACGTGCTTATCATGAACGTGAATGAGCCGCCCTCACTGCTCCGCAACGACGCGCCGAGCGGCAACCACTGGATCAAGATTCGCCTCGAAGGAACAAAGAGTAATCGCAGTGGCATCGGTGCGCGCGTGCTGGCGCGTTACGCAGGAAAAGTGCAGATGCAGGAACTGCTCAGCCAGTCCAGCTTTCTCTCCGCCAACGATCCGCGGCTTCACTTCGGCCTCGGCACTGCAACCACCACGGATATTGAGATTCATTGGCCGCTTGGGCTACGAGAAAAATATTCCGGCGTCGCTGCCAACCAGCTCATCACCATCCGCGAAGGGCAGGGAATCGTAAAGAGCCGGCCCTTCCGCTGAGCTGCTTCAGCGCTCGTTCAGGTCCACGCTGTAAAGATTCACAGTAGAGGTATGCGCGCTCACCACCGGCAGGTCGCCCGGCGCAAGGCCGATCAACCGGTAGTCGGTGGCGGCGATGGGGCGGAGATTGGCCATTGTGGCTACCGCTTCGATTTGCCCAGTTGGAATCACAATGCGATAGATGGGCTTGCCTGCTTCAAGGAAATCCTGAAAGAAGAGAAAGCGGCTGTTGCGCGACCAGGTGGGGTCGCCTGCGCCGTGCGTGGTCAGCGTGCTCCACTGTTGCCGGGAGCGGTCGAAGAGCAGCAGCGCCTTTTGGTCCAGGCGGATTGCGGCGATGTAGCGGCCGTCGGGGGAGAGCCGTGGGCTGAACAGTCCCTCCGAGCCGGGGATCTCCGTCACCGCGCGGCTTTGAAGATCCACAAGGTAAATGGCCTTTGGCTGGCCGCTGTCCATGCGGTTGGGCAGCCGCCCAAAGACCATCGATTGCCCGTCGGCAGACCAATCCGGATCGGCTTCGTTGCGATCTTCGTTGATCAGCGGCGTGGGCTTCCCTCCCTCTGCGTCAATCAGGTAGATCTTCCACGGCATCCCCGGTTCTTCGGCCATCAATGCCAGCCGCTTGTCATCCGGAGACCACTTCATCGCGAAGATGCGTTGCGGCGTAGTGGTCAGCTCAATGCGCTCGCTGCCATCGACCCGGCTTCGCCACAACGAACCGTCCGCGGCATTGAGCCATGCAACCCACTGGCCATCGGGCGAGTATTCGGCCAGGGCGGCTGAGCTGAGGTTCTGGTCCAGCGCAACAAAGTTTGAAGTGTTGGGCAGCGCGCGCAGCAGCTCAATCTGGGCGTTGACGCCGATGAAGTTCACGCGATCGCTTCCCGGCGAAGTGCTGGGCGCCTCATAGTCCAGCGGTCCGTTGGTGATTTGCCGGGGTTCGCGGTCCTTGAAGAGCCAGGGCTGCTCGCGCAGCGCCCAAATGTCGCTGTGGCCGCTGTGCCGCGACTGAAAGACGAAATCCCTGCCGTCGGGGGTCCAGCTTCCGCAGCACTCCGTGGAAGGCTGGCTCCAGCCTGGCAGCAGCGGATGCGGATTGCCACCGTCGCTGGCCACCTCCCACAGCTCCGAGGTTTGCCGCTTCGGATCGCGCAGGGTAAAGCGCAACCGCGCGCCATCGGGACTCCAGCGCAGCCAGAAGGCGCGTCCGCCGGTGGTCAGCAGCTTGTGCGGGTCGCTTCCGTCCGCTCCGACAATCGTCAGATCGTTCCCGTGCGCAATCAGCAGCCGCCGCCCGTCCGGCATCCAGGTGGCGTCGTGCGCGACCACGTTCGGAACGCGCCGGGCATCGCCATTCAGCGTAGGAACAATCCACAGCGGCTGCTCCGGCTCGGCCTGCAGGTGCCCGCGCACCACAAGCTGCGAGCCGTCGGGTGAAAGCGAGCCGATCAGAGGTGCGCCGATCTCGGAGGGCAGATGGAAGCGGCCAATCTCGCCATTTGCGGCCAATGCGACAGCCAGAGTTGGAGTTCCATTATCGATCTGTGAGAAATAGAGCCGGGTGCCATCTCCCGCTGAGCTCGAAAAACTCTCAACCTCCAGATCGTTGGGATCGTTGGTCAATATATGTCCGGAGTAGGTGACCTGCGCCACGCGATAGGGCTTGCGCGCCGGGGTGCGCAGCGCGAGGTAGATTCCCATCGCCAGGCAGATGCAGAGCAGAGCCGCAGCAACCCATCGCCAGCCGGCGGCCGTCTTGGCCAGGGCGACAGAATCATCGATGACCGCAACCGTCGCGGCAGGTTGATCCGGCCCACTGGCAGAGTGGGGATCAATGGATTTGACTGGAGCGATGAAGCGATAGCCGCGCTTGGCCAGAGTTTCAACAAACCGGGGACTTTCGGCTGAGTCGCCCAGAGCCTCGCGCAGTTTGTTCACCGCAATACCCAGGCTGTGGTCGAAATCGACGGTGGTATCCGCACCCCACAGCCGTTGCTGCAGATCTTCGCGGCTAACCACCTCGCCCGGTGTCTCAAGTAACACGGAGAGCAATTTGAAGGGCTGGCTCTGCAGCCGGACCCGTACACCGGAGCGCCGCAGTTCGCCGGCCTTCAGGTCTGCCTCGAAGAGGCCGAACTGCAGCACCCTAGTAACTTCCTTTTGGGCTTCCATCTCCATTGTCGGTTGCGTTGTCTCCGCGAAACAGTTTACGGCACAAAGGAGGAAACTGGTTCATTTTGGAGTTGACGCTTCGGAAAACGGTCCTGTTTTGGAAAGATGTTTTCCCGTAAACGGTTAATAGCAATAATCTTGCCTGGAGATCATCAATTGATTGGGAATTGGCGCAGGGAAGGTTGACGGTCGTTGTTGCGGAAGCGTTTTGTCATGCGTGGCGGCGGGGATTCGGCAAAGAACTCTCGGCTAGCCAAACGAAGTTATCCACGCACGACGACGATTCCGGAGGAGTTTGTGATGTACACGAGAAACAACAACCTGCCCAGTGGGCAGAAGCTATTTCGCATTGGATTGCTGGCCTGTGCAGCTCTCCTGGCCAGCCTGACGGCGAATCGCCTGTTCGCGCAGGCTGATACCGGCAGCATCGTTGGATCCATTACCGACCCCACCGGCGCGGTGATTCCCGGCGCGACCGTTGCAGCCACCAACGCTGACAACGGACAAAAGCTCACCGCCGTATCGAATGCCGTGGGAGAGTTCAGAATTCTCGCCGTGCCGCGCGGCAGCTACTCGGTGGTTGTTGCAGCCACGGGATTCCAGTCGCAATCCGCCGCAGTGACCATCACGGTGTCTACGACGCAGAACCTCATCTACCAGCTCAAGCCAGCTAGCGCCTCTAGCTCCATTGAGGTCACAACTGCTGCGCCGCTGGTCAATGCCTCGGATGCAACCATCGGCTCGACCATCGAAGGCGCGCAGGTTACCGAACTGCCGTTGAATGGTCGTAACTTCAGCCAGCTCGCATTGCTTACCCCCGGCGTGAGCCGTGGCGCCTACGGCGATGCTGCGAGCGGCGGCGGAAGCAGCAATATGACCGAGACGATCCGCAATAACGAGACCGGTAACGCCGCGCTCTCGATCAACGGACTCCGCCCCCAGGCGAACAACTACATCCTCGACGGCGTGGACAATAACGACGGCTTGGTGAACACCATTCTCTTCTTCCCTAACGTCGATGCAACCCAGGAATTCAAGGTAAATACCAGCGTAGCCCCGGCTGAGTACGGGCGCGCAGGTGGCGCAGTCGTCGTCAGCTCCCTCAAGTCCGGCAGCAATCAGATTCATGGCTCGGCCTTCTGGTTTTATCGCGACCGCAGCTTCGACTCTAATAACAACTACCGCTTCAACGGCGCTCCGGAGACTCCTGCGGGCGGCTTTCTGCGCAATCAGCCCGGTTTCGCCATCGGCGGACCCATCTTCAAGAACAAGCTCTTCGCCTTTGGCGACTATCAGGCATTGCGCGAGACCATTGCCGTCCCCTCGCACTACCTTACCGTTCCCACTGCATTGATGCGCACGGGAGATTTCAGCGAGCTGCTGACGGCTGCAAACTCCGGAGGCTCGGGCTTCCAGACGCAGTATCCACGCTGCTATCCAGGCGGCCTGGCCAGTTCGACCAGCCCTGGATTGATCTTTGACCCCACAACCTGCGACCCGGCGGGAGTCAATGCGCCGCAACAGTTCAGCTACAACGGACATCCGAATGTGATTCCGACCGCACGCCTGAACCCTGCGGCGGTGAACTACCTCAATGCTTTCCCGACGCCCACGCGCACCGACCGCTATCTGCAGAATTATCTGGATAATCAATCGGAAAACAATAAGTACAACACCTTTGACGGCAGAATCGACTGGATCGCTTCGTCCAACGACACGGCCTTTGTCCGCTACAGCTACGATAACTCGGTCAACTCTAAAACCTCGGAGTTCGAGAATCTTCCCGCAGGCGGCGGCACCGGAACCAATCCCACCCACGCGCGCGGCATCGACATCGGCTACACGCATACGTTTTCGCCCACCATCGTCAACGAGGCGCACATCGCGTACAGCCGCGATAACTATGGCTACACGCCGCCGATGTATGGCGACTATGTATCCAAGAACCTGGGCATCGTGAACGCCAACATCAATCAGGAAACCACCGGCGGCGCGCTGATCGGCGGCTGGAAGGGCGACCTCGAATACACCGGCGACTACGGCCTCTACGCCGTGCCGCAAAACACCTACGAGGTCAACGATTCCGTCAGCATGACGCGCGGCAATCATTCTCTCAAATACGGCGGCACCTTCATCCGACGCCAGGTTTCGTTCTTCAACCCGCAGGAAGGCAAGGGCTACTTCTGGATCGACGAAGGCACGGTCGATTTCACTGGGTATGAAGTCTCCGAATTACTGGCCGGCGGCATGGATAACTACCAGATCGGTTCGCAATCCGGCTACTTCGCCAATATCAGCCAGGAAGACGGCATCTTTGCCCAGGACGACTGGCGCATGAATCGCCGCCTCACTCTCAACCTTGGCATCCGCTGGGATTTGCTCACGCGCCCCTATGAAGCCCACAACCAGCAAGCTGCCTTTGACATCAATAACGGCACGGTTCTTGAGGCGGGCGTCAACGGCGTCTCGCGCAGCATCATAGCGCAGGACTATCACAACTTCGGTCCCCGCGTAGGATTTGCCTACGATCTGCTCGGCAACGGCAAAACCGTCGTGCGCGGCGGCTACGGCATGTTTTACTTCCCGGACTACGGCGGCATCGGCAACCAGCTCGGCGAGCAAGTGCCCTTTTCCGGAAGCAGCAGCTATCTGGCCACCAACGGATACTGCACCACCTTTACAGGCCAGCTCTCCTCGGTCACGCCTAACAAGCCTGATGGCGGCTACAACTGCATGGGCTACACCGGCCCCTCCACTGTGACCACCGCACTGCCCGCCCGCGGCCTTGTCGGTTTCAACCCGCAGGCGCCGCCGGCCGGTACCAGCATGATTGCCGTCAACCAGAAGAACGAGAACAGCAGGGTGCAGGAGTGGAACCTGCAACTGGAACGCCAGGTTGGAGCCAGGACCGTAACGAATATTGCCTATGTTGGAACCAGGGGCAGCAATCTCTCCACCTACTACCCGTATAACATCAATCAATTCGTTACCGGCAAGCAGAATTTTCCGACCTTTGGCGGTATCAACTACAACAACTACAACGGCATCTCCAATTACGACGCGCTGCAACTGCACGCCGAGTACCGCGCCGCAACGGGATTGACCGCCACCTTCTCCTACGCGTGGTCGCACACGCTGGATGACTCGCCGGGAGCATTCCAGGGCCAGACCGCTGCGCTTTACTACGATCCAATGGCCGGCTACGGAAACTCCAGCCAGGACATTCGGCAGATATTCAGTTCATCGATGCTCTATCTGATTCCCTTTGGTTACGGCCAGAAGTATCTCGGCGGTGTTTCGCGCCCTGTTGATTGGGTCGTTGGCGGATGGCAGACCAGCTTGACCGCTTTCGTACAGGGCGGCACTCCGGTTGACTTGTCTACTGGGCACTTCGCGCCCGGAAACCGGCCCGACCTGATTGCTCCTATCAAGTATCCGAAGAGCATCTCTGGACAATGGTTCGATCCGGCCTCGTTCGCGGATCCGACCTCCGGCATCGGCAGTGTCTCAAACGCTACTACTTACACGCGCCTTGGTACGCTTGGCCGCAACCAGGTCTACGGACCGGGTTATCGCGCAGTCAATCTCAGCCTGCAGAAAAATGTTCACATCACGGACAAGCAGACTCTGGAACTGCATGGGGATGCATTCAACGTCCTGAACTCGGCGGAGTTCACAAACCCCAACTCCAACTATACTGGCGGCAACTTCGGCCAGATTGAAGGAGTGCAGGTCTACAGCAATCGTGAGATTCAGTTGGCGGCTAGATTCACCTTCTGATTCTGCTGTAGCCGTTCAAGCACCGCGGCAGTTCTTATCGGGCTGCCGCGGAAATTCCTTCTCATCACGAGTCTTCGTCTTATGCCAGGCAAGGGCAGGCGCGGAAGACATATCGGTTCACGGCAGCGTGAGCCGATCTCCGGAGAACACTGTGCGATTGCGGATTTTTATCTCTCTATTTTTCGGGATTTGTTTTGCGTCTGTGGGAAGCTGGGCGCAGGCTCCGCGCATCGATAAAATCGACCCGCCCGGATGGTGGATTCAGTTTCCCGATCCGATGCTGCTGGTTCACGGCGAAAACTTCACAGTCGCGCAATTCACCGTCGAAGGCTCAGGAATCGCACTGACTCGCACGCAGATCTCCGCGAACGGCCACTGGGTATTTCTTTGGCTTCAAACAAAATCCGCCGCCGCGCAAACTCTGCAAATCACCGCCGAAAACCAACACGGACGCGCTCAGCAAGCTTTTCCATTAGCAGAGCGCTTACATGCGGCCAATGCGCATCTCGGTTTTTCACCCGCCGACATAATTTACCTCATTATGACTGACCGCTTCGCCGAGGGCGCATCCTCAACGGCGAGCAACAAGACTTCGCTCTATGAACGCACCCTGCCGCGCGGCTGGCATGGCGGCAATTTCGCCGGCATTGAGCAGCATATCGGCTATCTCAAGCAGTTAGGCGTTACCGCCGTTTGGACCACGCCTGTGGACTCGAACGGCGCTATGCCGGAGTCGTATCACGGTTACGCAGCCACCGATCTCTACGCAGTGGACGCGCACTTCGGTACGCTCGAAGACTACCAGCATCTTTCCAACGCTTTGCACGCCAACAGCATGAAGCTGGTAATCGATTTTGTGCCCAATCACATCGGTGTTCAACATCCTTGGGTGCTTGATCCGCCTGCTCCCGATTGGTTGCACGGCACCCTTCAACATCATCGCGCCACGCAGAGCAACTTTCAGGATCTTGTCGATCCTCATGCTCCCAGGCAAGCTTGGAGTGCTGTTACCGAAGGCTGGTTTACCGACTCCATGCCCGATCTCAACCACGAGAATCCGCTGGTCAAGCAGTATCTGATCCAGAACGCGCTGTGGTGGGTCGAGACGGCGAATCTCGACGGCATTCGTCTCGATACCTTTCCCTATGTCGATCGAGCCTTCTGGCGGGACTTTCATACCACGCTGCACAGTGTCTTTCCCCGTCTCACCACGGTTGGCGAAATCTCCAACGGCGATCCCGAAGTGACCTCGTTTTTTGCGGGCGGAGCAGCGCACCGTGGCATCGACACCGGACTCGATACGCCCTTCGATTTTCCGGTGTACTTCACCTTGCGCGACGTGCTGACAAAAGACAAGCCGATGACCGAGTTGGCCAGAGTCTTGCGGCAGGATGCGCTCTATCCTCATCCTGAGCGGCTGGTTCCATTCATCGGCAACCATGACACTGTCCGCTTCCTCACCCAGGCCAATGGGTCGATACCAAAACTGAAGCTGGCGCTGGGTCTGTTGGCCACACTGCGCGGAACTCCGCAGATATATTCGGGCGATGAGATTGGCATGACGGGCGGTGAGGACCCGGACAACCGCCACGATTTTCCCGGCGGTTTCGCAGGAGATGAGCACAGCACTTTCACCGAGGCTGGCCGCACGCCGGATGAACAGAATATCTTCGCCTGGACAGCCGGATTGCTGGCGATGCGAGCTGCTCATCCGGCGCAGCAAACTGGGATCGAGCAGAACCTGTATGCCGATGCAGATCTTTTCGCCTTTGTTCGCGCGCAGGACGACTCAGGCTGCTCCGCGAATCACTCCAATACGCGCCTGTTGATTGTCGCCAGCAAGGCAACCATCACAAAGACTGCGCAGTTGCCAATGGAAGAGACTGCTTTGGCTGGATGTACGGTGTTTACTCTTCTCGCGCCAACTGCGGGAATTGCTCCGACGGCAAGAGATGGACAATTGCAGATTGAGGAAGCCGCTGACTCACTTAGCGTCTACGAGGTAAGATAGCTCTTCATCGGATATAACATTGTCCTTTCCTGCGCTATATTGCGGGCTTAGGGCAGGCAGGGGTTTATGATTCGCACTCGCGGTTTAATAGCACTTGTACTCTCTGTCGCAGCCGTCGCTTCACCGGCATCACGAAGCTTGGCGCAGGGCGCGATGGATATGCGTCCCGCAATGGTCCAGGTCAAACCCTTGCCAAGCGGTGTCGAGTTATCTGCCAACGGAGTAACGATTCGCGTAACTGCTTTGCGCGAGGACGTGCTTCGCGTCCGTGCCGCCTTGAATGGTGATTTCAGCGAAGATGCATCCTGGGCAGTTCTCGACGAGCCGCGCAGAGCGAGCGTTCCAGTGACTGCGCTGAAAGACGGCTTCAAGACCAAAGCGCTGCGGCTAAACTTCGATGATCAGTTGCGATTGACAGTGAGCGATCTTGACGGCCATGTTCTTCAGAAGGATATGCGGCCCGTAGAGTTTCACGGCGCATCCTTTCGACTTTATAAGACTATGGCGCCAGATGAGCACTTCTTTGGACTGGGAGACAAAGCCGGTCCGCTTGACAGGCGCAATCAAGCATTCACGGATTGGAATACCGATTCATTCGGCTGGCAGGAGTCGACCGATCCAATCTATAAAAGCATTCCATTCTTTCTATCCTGGAACCAAGGCCGCGTGCTCGGAGTCTTCTTCGATAACACATGGCGGAGCAGCTTTGACTTCGGCAAGGAATTTTCGAACGCATATTCTTTTGGCGCTCCCGACGGCCCAGTAGACTATTACTTGCTATATGGACCCAACCCGAAGCAGGTAGTGGAAGAGTACGCGTGGCTCACCGGTCCGACGCCGATACCTCCGCTTTGGTCGCTCGGCTATCAACAATCACGCTATAGCTATTATCCGGAAGCAAGGGTGCGTGAGATCGCCAATCGCCTGCGCGCAGATCGCATCCCTGCAGACGCTATCTATCTTGACATTGACTACCAGCAAAATAATCGACCGTTTACAGTGAATCGGGATAGATTCCCGAATTTCGAGCAAATGGTGAAAGATCTGGCAATCCAAAACTTTCATTTAGTAGCCATCACCGATCTGCACATCGCGCGGCTGCCAAATGCCGGATACGCGCCTTATGACTCGGGAGCGGCAGGCGATCATTTTGTGAAGAATCCCGATGGCTCGACTTATGTGGGCAAGGTGTGGCCGGGAGATTCTGTTTTTCCCGATTTCACGCAGGCAAAGACGCGCGCCTGGTGGGGCACGCTCTATAAGAGCTTTGTCGCCGATGGCATCGCCGGATTCTGGAACGATATGAATGAACCGGCAATCTTCGGCGTTCCCTCCAAAACCATGCCTGATGATATTCAACACCGCATTGATGAACCCGGCTTCACCAAGCGCACCGCCAGCCATCTTGAAATTCACAATGTCTATGGCATGGAGAATTCGCGCGCGACCTATGACGGCCTGAGATCACTGGAACCTAATCTGCGGCCCTTTGTGCTGACGCGGGCAAGTTATGCCGGCGGGCAGCGCTACGCCGCTACATGGACCGGTGACAATAGCTCCACCTGGAATCATCTGCGGCTTACGACTCCGATGCTTGTGAACCTGGGCTTGAGCGGCTTTGCGATGAGCGGCGCGGATGTAGGCGGCTTTGCCGATTCGCCGCAACCAGATCTACTCACTCAATGGCTGGAGGTTGCGGCCTTTCAGCCCATCGACCGCGATCACACTGCTATCGGAACCAACGACCAGGAACCATGGGTCAACGGTCCCGAGCAGGAGGCAATTCGCCGCCGCTACATTGAAGAGCGCTATAAGCTGATGCCGTATCTCTATACGACGGCAGAAGAAATGTCACGTACCGGCCTGCCGATCGTGCGGCCCCTCTTTCTGGAATTTCCAGACGCGGCAGAGGACGGGCATCCCATCGACCTTGATGCGCCGGCGGAGTTTCTTTTCGGTCCGGATATTCTTGTCGCGCCCGCACCCTACCCCGACGAACTCGACAAGTATGAAGTATTGTTGCCGCCCGGCCTATGGTTCGACTATTGGACTGGGGAACGAATTGATCGCACCGATCCTGCGCGGAGCAAAGATGCCGAGCAAGGCAAAGGTGCGCCATCCCCGGCAGGCGGCGTGCCGTTCAAGCCGCTGATTATTCAACCCAGTCCAGCTCATCTTCCTCTCTATGTTCGCGGCGGCTCAATCCTGCCCATTGCGCCGTTGGCGCAAAGCACGATGGATACGCCCGCAGGTCCTCTCACGTTGCGCGTATATGTTGGCGAAGGGTGCAAGGGAACGCTCTATCTTGACGACGGCAAGTCTTATGATTTTAAAGAAGGAAAATTTCTTCGCATGGATAGCACCTGTGTGGTGGAGCAGAACAAGCTGCACATCCGGATAGGTCCGCATCAGGGAAGCTATCCGTCCTGGTGGTCGCAGATTTCGGTTGAAGTATATGGCTGGCAAAGCAGTAATGGACAGGCAATACTGGCGGGTGAGCCTCTCAGTACTAAATGGAATGGCGCAACCCATCGCTGGCAGGCGACCGTTGCCGACAACGGTAAAGGGATGGAAATAACCATCGAGTAAGAAGTCTCTGAGAACGGCTTTGGACATAGTGTCTCTCCAGGTGCTTTACGCTGAAACCACTGCTAAAGAGTGGCTTTTTCTCAAATAAAAAACCACTCTTGAACATAGCCTGCAACGGTACAGTTACCGGTGAACCGCTCTAATCTGCTGCAATCGCTTCGTGAACCGGCATTGAATCGAGTGCGCGGCCACCCTGTTTCACCCACTTTTTTGTCCAAATCCGAGCGAAGCTTTGCATGAGGAGGAAGACAAAGACCGCGATGCCTGCATAAATCAGAAAGCCCATGAAATAAGATCCGGTGCGTTGCTTGGACTGGCCAAGAAGATTGGGAAGAATGGAGCCGCCGAGCGCGCCAATCTCTCCAATCATGCTGCCCGCGACGGCCGTTGTTGTTGGCCAGCGAAGAGGAACAAGCTGAAAGGTCGCTCCGTTGCCGGCTCCGAGCGCCGCAAAGCAAAGCATGAAGAGCAGCGTAGTTGCTAGCAGTGACGGCGCCTGCATCAGTCCCACGATTCCGACTAGCGTAACAAGGAAGACAATGTCGAGTGTCCACAGTCCACCGATCTTGTCAGAGAGCCATCCGCCCAGGACTCGGGTCAAGCTTCCGGTTAGCGTTGCCAGAACGGTCAGCGACCCCGCTTCGACCTTGGTCACATGAAACTGGCTGTAATAGAAGGACGGTAGAAAGGTCGCGAGTCCAAGAAAGCCGCCAAAGGTGATGATGTAAATCATATTGAAGACCCAGCCGTCGAGATCCCAAAGGCATTTAAGGTGCCCAGACAGGGATTGGTGTTCTGTGTCTGGCGGTTCCTTTGCTAAGAAGATCATCACGGCAAGAGGAAGCAGCATCATGACCGCCGCAAACCCATAGACCGTCTGCCAGCCGAAGTGCATTGCGAGCCGAGGCGCCAACAGCGCGGCAAGCGCAGTGCCGCTGTTACCCGCGCCCGCAATGCCCATTGCGAGGCCCTTGTATTGCTTTGGAAACCAGCCCGAGCCTAGCGACAAGGCCACGCCGAAACTGGCTCCGGCAATACCCAGCAGAACGCCCATTGCGAGCACATTGTCAAACGAACGCACGAAGAAAAATCCGTAAAGAAGTGCAACGACAATCGCCGACATCTCCACAATCGCCGCGCTCTTTCTTCCGATGTACTGGGAGAGCACGCCCAACGGAAAGCGCATCAGTGCGCCGGCCAGCGTGGGAACGGAAACCATTAGACCTATCTGTCCCGGTGTCAGATGGAACTGGTCGGAAATAAAGGGACCCATTGCGCCATTCAGCACCCAGACAGCAAAGCTGAAATCAAAATACAGAAAGGCGGCCAACAGGGTAGGGGGATGCCCCGATTTCATGAATGTTTTGATACTGGCCATGCTATAACTCCGGGAAGCTGGATTTGTGTTGCTGTGTGTTGCGCACTCTCTCAGAGCGCTATCGTGCTGAGGCGTCGTTGCCAGCGGCTTCACTCTTGTTTGAAACCTGATTGAAGACGGAAGAGACGGTTCGCTCCACGCGCACCGCGCATTGCTTGAAATTCGGTTCACGCGAGATGGGATCGAAAGCGCCCAGCGTAACAAGGTTCGAGTTATGCTCGGCAAAGTGAAATGGCATGAAGACCTGGCCTGGTGCAACGATTCCCGTAATGCGTAACTCCACGCCAGGAACGCGGCTGCGGCGCGATATAACTGTGATCTTGTCGCGCGTCGTCAATTGCAGGCGCTTTGCGTCTAGCGGGTTCATCTCGAGCCATGCGTAGGGCACCATGGTATTGAGCAAAGCCACCTGGCCGGTTTTGGTGCGCGTGTGCCAATGCTCGACGGTGCGGCCGGTATTCAAAATGAGAGGGTATTCGTCGTTGGGCTGTTCGGTGAATGGCTCACACGGCACGCAATGCAGCCGCGCTTTGCCGTCGGGGTTGGGAAAGACGCCGTCCTGATAAAGCCGCTCACCACCCCACTGAACGCCGCCCTGCTCTTCAATCTGCTGCCATGTAACTGCGCTGTAGTCACACATGCGTCCTTTGGAAACCGCCTGCCACTCAAGGAAAGCATCGTGCGAGGTTTGCCATCCGGGAAACAATTCGGTGCGAACTCCCAGCCGCCCTGCGATGTCGAGAAATATATCGAAGTCAGTCCGTGCTTCTCCGGGCGGAGCAACGACTGCATTCACCTTGCTAATACGGCGCTCGGAGTTTGTGTAAGTTCCCTCTTTTTCTCCCCAGATGGCGGCGGGCAAGACCAGGTGCGCAAATTCGGTGGTGGGGGTTGGATGAAAACCATCCTGCACGACGAGAAACTCGACATTGGTCAAAGCCTGTTGCAGCACTTCGTAGTTGGGAAATGAGACAGCCGGGTTAGTGGCGATGATCCACATCGCTTTGATCTTGCCTGCAACAGCGCCCTCGATAATATCCGGATAAGCCAGGCCGCGCGCTGCCGGAATGCGTTCTGCATCGATCTTCCAGAGACCGGCCAGTTCTTCGCGATCCGCAAGAACCTCGAATTTGCGATAGCCTGGGAGGCTGGATGTAAAGCCGCTTTCGCGTGTGCCCATTGCATTGCACTGGCCCGTAATTGAAAATGGTGCTGCGCCACTGCGGCCAATATTGCCGGTAATCAGCGCGAGGTTATTGATGGCGGCTACAGTGACCGCGCCCTGGGTGGAGTGATTGACTCCCATCGTCCAGGCGATGAATGCCGCTTTGGCATTGCCGTAGAGTCTGGCGGTATAAAGGATATTTTCTTCGCTCAGGCCCGTCACTTTTGCAACGTACTCGGGATGGAAGGCAGAGACATACTTTGCGAATTCTTCAAATCCATTCGTATGAGCGGCAATATAGTCACGATCAATCAACCCTTCGCGAATCAATATACGAGCGATGCCGTTGATGAGCGCGATATCACTGCGCGGCTTGACAGGAAGATGAAGGTCGGCCATCATCGCCGTCTTGGTCACTCGCGGATCTACCACGATCAGAGTGCGATTCTGATTGCGTTCCAGCCGCTGGCAAAGGATGGGATGGTTGTCTGCAATGTTCGCGCCGATCAGCAGAATCACGTCGGCTGTTTCCATGTCGGCATATGAGCCGGGAGGCCCGTCACTGCCGAACGATAACTTGTACCCTGAGACTGCGCTGGCCATACAAAGCGTGGTGTTGCCGTCAAAGTTAGATGTTCCGAAGCCGAGCTGCACCAGCTTGCCCAGTGTATAGAACTCCTCGGTGACAAGCTGGCCGGTGCCGATGACGCCCAGTGACTGCTTTCCACACTTGCTCTGGATTGAAATGAACTTATCAACCATGGTATCGAGGGCTTCATTCCAACTTACCGGAACAAGCTTGTCCTGCTTGCGTAGCAAGGGCTGCGTGGCCCGGCCGGGAGCAGTAAGCGTGTGATACTCGCTCAGACCTTTGGGGCAGAGTTTGCCGCTATTCACCGGGTGAGTTTCATTTCCTCGCACCGCAACGGCCTTGCCATCCTTGACGCCGACCTCCATGCCGCAGCCAACAGAGCAATACCCGCAGGTTGTCTTCACCCATCGATCCGCTACGCGTGCAACAGATACTTTTCCGAAGCGCGCGTCGTGCCCATAGCTGTATTTTTCGCGCAGGGTGTCAATGCCGAGTTTTTGGCGCAGCCGCGTCAACAATTGTTTGGCGGAACTCAATGGCGGCCTCCGCGAACGAAGGTGAGGGCCATATTCAAGGGCACCACCGAAACAAAGAAGAGATAGCGGGTCAACAGGACAGCGATCAGTGCAGTCAGACAGGCAATTGCATCAACGTGAGCGAAGGCAAAGAACGTCGCGACTCCAACGAGAGCGAAAGAGGAGAGCAGGATGGCCTGCAAGGACTCAGTACCGAGCAGCGACGCGCTGGCGCGGCGCTCAAAGAGCCGGGAATAGCTGAGGCGAATCCGACGCACGATCTGATTCAGAAACCAGAGAGCCGCGGAGAGCAGAACAGTATAGATCGGAGGGTTGACTGAAGAGTGCGTGGAACTATACGAATGCACTAATGCCAATCCTGGCACGGCGCTGCCAGCGATTTGCAGCACGCTTGCCAGCAGCGAACCCAACAACGCAGTGGTAAGCAGGAAGTCCAGCGGCGTGTGGATCATGTTCCAGGCGGGGCGTGCCGGAACCAGATAGATATATGCGCTGCAAACTGTGCCGCCGACGCCGAAAATCGCAGTTATCCAACCGGCAGTTTGAAGAGCTTCCGGCAGCAAAAAAAAGTGCATTGCAGGAAGAGTATCTATCCAGGAGCGATGGGCAGACGCAGATAGATCGCCAACAACCGAAAGCGCAGCCATCGCGGCGAGACCGGCAAAGAAGAGGCTGTACAGGAGGACTTCGCGGCTGATCCAGGAACGCCGCCACATCATCAATGCGCGCCATGCGTAGGCAGGCCGGCCCAGGTGCATTGTGGAGACCCCGAGAGCCACCGACGCAATCAACAACAACGCAAACAGCGTGATTGCGGAGACGCTATTACCGAGCAGCTCGAAGATCAGCGCACCCGAGACAGCCTGCATGAGCGTTGTCATGAAAACCAGCGAGAGGTGCGCGTGCTCCGGTTGAATGTGGCCCAGGTCAACGCGCTCGTATAGGAGCGATCCAGTTTCAGGTAGCGTAATGCGCGTGGTTGAGATGGTATGCCCTGCGGCAGGCATTCCGGGCGACTCGGCCGCGGCATAATCCGCGCGCCACTCGGCCATGTTCACGATTTCAATCTCGATGGCTGATTCGGGGCAGGCATTCACGCAAGCCGGTTCCTGGCCATCCGCAAGGCGTCCGTGGCACATATCGCATTTGCCTACGACTCCGCGCTCCGGGTTGAACTGCGGCACACTGTAGGGGCAGTTCCAGACGCAGTATTGGCAACCGATACAGGCATCGGCCGAATGCAGCACAATGCCCGTCGCCGAATCTTTGGTGTAGGCTTCGACCGGGCATCCTTTCAGGCATTCTGCATCGAGGCAGTGATTGCATCCCATCGAAAGATAACTGCGCCGCGTATCGGGCCAAGTGCCTGCTTCAATTTCACCAAAGCGCCGCCAGTGAATTTCCGCTGGATTTCCATTCTGCTCATTGCAGGCGATCTCGCAAGAACGGCAGCCGATGCACTTGGTCATGTTGAAGTGAAAGCGATACTGCTCGCCCTCCTGCAATTCTCGTTGAGGAATGAGCGCGGGCGTTGCATTCTTTGGCCATTCCAGCACGCGCGCAGCGGCGACCAGATCGAAGAGCGACTGCTCGCCTGACTCCGGCAGATCGGTGGTCAGGCGAACGAACGTTCTATCATCCGTGCTGAGGGCGCGCTCGTGAAGCGGCAAGGCCATATGTCCCCGTTCCCATCCGGTAGCAATGCGTTGATTGAAGGCAGTTCCAATCTGCTCCTGCGTGCTGATTCGTCAATAGACATCGCGATGATAGCGATGCTGCTCCTTGAGCGAATCCACATATTCGTCAGCCGCTTCGGCGCTCATGCCGCCCTGGCTTGAGACGATTGCCTGAATGGCTGCGTGGACATCCTTCGCCATTCGCGAGGCGTCGCCGCAGACGTACACGCTTGCACCCTCCTCGAGCCAGTTCCAGAAGGTTTGCGCCTGCTCCAGCATTTTGTCTTGCACGTAGACCTTGCGTTCCTGATCGCGGGAGAAGGCGGTATCGAGCCGCGCAAGATGACCATCAGCAAGCATGGCCTCGAGTTCATCGCGATAGAGATAGTCGGTTGAAGCGCTTCGCTCACCGAAGAAAAGCCAGTTTCTTCCGCTTGCGCCCGTGGCGCGCCGTTCATGCAGAAAGCCGCGAAAAGGCGCGATTCCAGTGCCGGGACCGATCATGATGATGGGAGCAGCGGAGTCCGCCGGCAAGCGAAACTTCTTGTTGGGTTGAATATAGATCGGCAGCCGATCCGATACCGTGGCGCGGTCCGCAAAAAGAGTGGAGCAGACGCCGCCGCGTTCGCGGTTGTGGGAGTGATAGCGCACAACGGCGACCGTCGTGTGAATTTCGCCGAAGTGTGCAGCGGGACTGGACGAGATGGAATAGAGCCGCGGCGTGAGTTTGGGAAGCATTGCCGCCAGATCAGCCGGATCATCAACGACTCCGGGAAACTCGAGGAGCAAGTCAATCAACCCGCGATCATAAACATATCTTTCCAACTGAGCTTGATGCTCAGGCGCGAGAAGCTCAAGCAGGGGCCTGCACTGGCCAAGCCTGGCGTACTCGGTGACCAGCTTGCGGTTGAGGCGGGTAATCTGCAGATGCTGCGTGAGCGCATCGTGGAGCGTGGTTGTTCCCGCATTGCCGCACTGGACATGCTCATTGCCGTTGAATCCGGCGTGCTGCAAAATCTCCGCGACCAGGTTGAGGTCGTTCCTGGGAATGACACCGCAGGCATCACCCACCTCGTATGTAATTCCAGTGTCTTGAATGGAAAATGCAAGGTGCAGCGTAGCCTTGCTGGAGCCTTTCTGCGTCAACTGCTTTTTGTCCACAACCGGCGCAAATACAGGATTGTCGCGTGTAAACGCTATTGCAGGCGCCGGTCTGGGCGCTGTGGCGGGCGGAAGAGCAGCGGACTCGACAGGCTTTGGCCCGCTGCCGATCTCCTGCAAGCGCGGCAACAGAGATGCCTTCCACTGCGCGAAAGGCTCATCCACATCCACGTCGCATTCGACACGGTTGCAGATGCAATTTGCGCCCAGCGCAGCCAGCTTCGCGTCCAGGTCGACGCCAAATTTACAGAACTGTTCATAGTGGCGATCACCCAGTGCAAGCACTGAGTAGTGAAGCTTCTCGTAACGCGGGAAGTGCTCCAGGCATAACTCTTCGTAGAAGGGCTGCACCCCGTCGGGAGCTTCGCCTTCACCGTAAGTGCTGGCGATGAAGACGGCATACTTCTCCGCTGCGAGAGCCGCAGGCGTGTAACCGACCAGCGTTGACACAGCAGGGACATGCCCTTGCGCCTTGAGTTCTTTGGCGAGTTTGCGCGCCAAGCCTTCGGCCGTACCGGATTGCGATGCGTAGAGCACGGCGATCCGGTGCGAAGCCTTTGCTTCCATGCTTGACGGCGGGGTTAGCGCGGCAATCATGCCCGCCAACATGCCGTTGAGCCAGATGCGCTGCTCCTCGGTGAAAGGGGCATTGTCTGGAATTTGGGGGATTGTCGTACTCATAGCGATGACGGCTCCTTGATCTCGCTGAAGGGTTGGATCTCGCAGAAGGACTGAAGCTCGGCGACGCTGTGCCTGCGGCTGAAATCGAGAAATCTTTCGTTGCTCAAGCGATGCTGCATGTATGCGGCAAAGAGCCGTTCCATCACGGGAGGCAACTCGCTGTAGGGGATGGCGGCGATCAGTTCGCGCGCCAAGCCTTGGTCCTGATCAGAACCTCCGCCGAGAAAGACCTGATATCCCTCCTGCCCTGAAACTTTTGTGCCCAGCAGGCCGATGTCCCCGATGTAGTGTTGCGCGCAGGAGTGAGGGCAACCGGTTACATGCAGATTGACGGGTTGCTCAATTTTGAAGCGCGCATCCAAAAGATTTGCAAGCTCGACCGCATGAGCCTTGGTGTCAGAGGCGGCAAAGCGGCAGCCGCGATTTCCTGTGCAGGCTACGGTTCCGCTCAACACTGTGCCGGCGGTGCAATCCAGACCGGCTGCGCGAATCGCCGCCAGAGCCGGTTCTAACTGATCCGTGGCGATATTCGGGATGAGCAGATTCTGCCAGACGGTCAATCGCAGTTCGCTGCTGCCGAAGTCTTTGGCGATAGTCGCGAGGGCATGCATCTGATCCGCGGGAAGACGCCCAACCGGGACTGAAATGCCAATGTAGTGCAGCCCCGGCTGGCGCTGCGCATGAACGCCGATATGGCCAGCGCGATCAATTGGATTCCGCGGTTCACACTCCGCTTCCGGAAAACGAATGACCGGAAAGGCGAGACGCTTTTCTGTTTCTTCGAGGAATTTTTCCACTCCCCAACGATCAATGAGGTATTTCAGCCGTGCCTTCTTGCGATCCGTGCGGCCGCCATTCTCGCAGAAGACGCGAATCATCGCCGCGGCCACGGCCACCGTCTGCTCCGGCCGCAATAACAGACCGCAGTCGCTGGCGAATTGCTTGTGGCCGGTGATGCCGCACAGCAGCACGCGGAAGTAAACTCCAGTGGGAATGCCTCGGCCTTCACCCACGCGCGTCGCCACAAATGCAATGTCGTTTGTGTCGGCCACCACGCTGATCGCGCCGCCGTTGTCAAAGGCTACATTGAATTTTCTTGGCAGGCCGTACATGTCGCGCGAATTGAGAATGTAGCTGTGCAGCGCATTGGCAAGCGGTGCTACATCGCAAAGCTCGCTTGCGTCGATTCCCGCGATCGGCGACGCGGTGATATTGCGAATATTGTCCGCGCCGGAACCGCGCGAGCTCATGCCGAGTGACTGCACCTTGTTGAGAACCCGGACGATGTCTCTGGGCTGAAACTCTCGAATCTGGAGGTTGGCGCGCGTGGTCAGATCGGCGCGCCCCGAACCCCAATCGGCAGCCATCTCCGCCAGTCCGTTCAACTGATTTGCAGTCAACACGCCGCCGGGAACCCGCATCCGCAGCATGAACGAATCCTGCGCCGGGGCGACATAAAAGAGGCCGTGAAACTTGAAACGAAAGAGATCGTCCGGGGCAGGCGCGCGATTCTCATCGGCATGTGCGAGCAGCTTGTCCCATATATCCAGCGGATTCTGCTCATGCTTCCACAGCTCTTCGCGGCAGAGATCTGAAACCGGCGTTCCGAAATAGATTTCCTCCGTCGGCTCTGCTAGGTTTGCCGGGCCGGATTCAGGGCTGTCGGTGATGAGTCCCGCAGCCGTGTGCCCCACGAAGGGACGCATGCTTCGTTGCAGCGCGCCGGCAAAGAAGCTCAGCAGATATTGCTGCTGCTCGGCGGTGAAGGATGCAGACGGGTTTGTTGCCAGTGCTTCCATGCAGTGTCCTTTGCAATACTCGGCACCATTGTTTTAGGCACAGAGATTCAGTGGATCGCCAACTCACGCGAAGACGCGGAGCGGCGTCGGGACTGGAGCGAATGCCGCGAGCAATGCGGCGCATTCAGGCTCGTCACGGAGCATGGAAATGTTTTTCTTTTCTTGGGACCCGGCACAGCGGGGTGCGGGGTTTCGGGGAAACAGGAAGGCTGCGTCGCCTGCCTGATGAGTGCATAGTAGCGCCTTCCCGCATAAGGATCAAGGGGGAATCCGGAGAAATCCCATATTTTTTGCGCCGAATGCAGATCGCCACTTCATAGTGACCCGTGCACGGCCATGCGCTATTTCGCGCTCTGCCTTGCGATTTGAGGCATCTCTGTCTAGAATCACTTCATCCGGCTTCCCATTTTCCCAGTATCCGCGGATACTGCCTGCAAGCAGAAGGTCAACCTGCCGGAGCAACTACAGAGAGCGTGACCGGCAATAGCAGCGGCGCAGAATCGGCGCCGCGAGTGGGAGGGTGTACTTGGCTCATGCGAGCTTCAGAGGACTGCGTGTTCTTTCGCTCGAGTCCCGCCGCGCCAGCGAGGTGGCGAAGCTTATCCGCACTTACGGCGGTGAGGCTTTTGTCGTCCCGTGCATGCGCGAAATTCCTCTGTCGACCAATACCGAGGCGATTGAATTTGCGCATCGATTGCTGCGCGGCGAGTATGACCTGGCTGTTTTTTTTACCGGCATCGGCGTGCGGGCGCTGGTGGATGCCGTCTCTACAAAGATTGATCGGGAAGACTTTCTCGACGCGCTGCGCAAGGTCAAGGTAGCGGCGCGCGGACCCAAGCCTTACACGGTTCTGCGGGAACTCAAGGTGCCGGTGGCGGCAACTGCAGCGGAGCCTGCGACTTGGCGCGAACTGATGCAGGCCATTGAGCAGGAGTTGGGTGCTTCGCTCGGCACAATGCGTGTCGCCGTGCAGGAGTATGGCGCGTCGAACCCGGAGTTTCTTGCTGACATCACGTTGAAGTGCCAGTCCGTGACCAAGGTTCCGGTCTATCAGTGGGCACTGCCCGAGGACCTTGCGCCGCTGGAAGCCTGTGTGCAGGGCATTGCCGACGGCGCCTACGATGTTTTTCTGTTCATGACCGCTGTGCAGGTGATTCATCTCTTCCAGGTTGCCGAGCGCATGCAGTGCGTGGCCGCAATGCGCGCGGGCTTGCATTCGATGGCCATCATTTCCATCGGACCTACGACTACGGAAGAGCTGACGCATTATGGCATCTCGCCTGATTTTGAGCCATCGCGGCCCAAGATGAGCTTCATTGTCAACGAAGCCGCCCAGTATGCGGGAAAAGTACTGGAACAAAAGCGCGGCGCGGAGGTGTTGGGATCTACAGCCTCTGTGGATACGGAATCAACAGAAGACTTGAACACACCAGCGATTGCGCAATTCCAGGAGCGGCCGCCGATTCCACGCATTGCGCTTTCAACGCCCACCATGGCAGGGTTCCGCGATGGGCTGACGCAGATTGATTTTCTGCACGAGATCAGCAGCCGCATTGCTTCGGCAGATTCCTTTCACACAGTTCTGAACCGTATTGTCGAGTTCGTGGCATCGGTGATCCCATGCGACTCCTGCTTTATCTATGTGCTGGACGAGGACAAGCTCGTGCTTCGCGCCTCGAAGAACCCGCACGCTGATTTAGTGGACCGGCTGGGCGTTCAATATGGGCAGGGGATAACGGGCTGGGTTGCAGAACATCGCGAGCCGGTGGCCATCTCCGCGAATGCCAGCAATGATCCTCGCTTCAAGGCCTTCAAGAATCTTCCGGAAGACCACTTTGAAGCGATGCTCTGCACGCCCATTCTCTGCGCCAGCAAAGTTGTCGGAGTGATTAACCTGCAACACCGGCTGACCTATCAGCATTCAGCCAACGAAGTGCGGCTTCTTTCGATGCTGGGATTTCTGGTGGGCGCGGAGATTGAGCGGGCGCGTCTGGAATCGGAGAATGTTCAGCTCACGGGAAGGTTGGAGACGCGAAAGGCCGTGGACCGCGCCAAGGGTATTCTGCAGCGCGATCTCTCGTTGAGTGAAGACGAAGCCTATCGCGCGATGCAAACGGAGAGCCGGCAGCGCCGCAAGTCGATGCGCGAGATTGCAGAAGCTGTGATTTTAGGTGAAGACCTTCGCAAGTCTCAGTCCGCGTCTGCCGAAGCAAAACCAGCCAAAAAGAGCGTCACCGCTTCGCTTGCGGACGTTGCCAGCAAAGCGTGAGAGGAAAATCTTTGGGTGCCGAAAACCAGGTCATAACCCGGTTCTAGTGTCCTGTCTCGAAGGTTCCTTGCATAATTCTGAAACCGGAAGCGCAGGTCCTTCGACTCCCTGCGCTTCGCTCCGGTCGCTCAGGATGACATATTTTTCTGATGCGAACTTCAGAGACAGGACACTAGGCGCGCCCGTAGAAGCTGCTTCGTTCAGACTCGCGCATCATTGAGCGTTTTCTCCCCGCCAACAACTCAAGCGCGGTGATGCTTCCGCAGATGCGCCCCGTCGCACGGTCGACTACGGGCATGTTCATCAGGCCGGAGGTAGCCATCTCTTCTGCAACAGCCCGGCAGGTTTCATCTGCATAGGCAAAGATCTCGGGCAATGCACTTGAACCGCCTGGCACTTCGGACGCGGACTGAAGGACAAGATCCTTCTTAACGTCGGATACGCTGACCATCTCCAGCGGGTCCACTCCATACTCGCGCGACAAGTGATAACCGCGCCGGCTCAGCTTCTCTGTCAGAATGGACCGCGGCATCACAAGCGAAGTGACAAGATAGGAAGACATGCAGGCAAGAGCGAGAGGCAATGCCGCAGGCAGTGCGCGGGTGAGTTCAAGCGAGAAGAGGATTGCGGTCAGCGGTACCCCCAGCGCGCCGGAAAGCATTGCACCCATACCCAGCAAAGCCCATAGAGCTTGCGATTCACCTGGCAAATGAGCCAACTGCGCCGCCGATTCTCCCAGCGCAGCGCCGATCATCAGCAAAGGCGCGAGGACGCCGCCGGAGGTTCCGGAGCTGAGTGAAAAGGCCCACATCAACGACTTCGCCACGAGCAGTCCGAGCAATAGACCGAAGGGCGCATTGCCGCGCAGCAGTTCGGCAATATTGTCGTAGCCTACGCCCAATCCCCGCGGAAAGAAGAGGCCGCCTATTCCAACACCGATGCCGCCAATCGCGGGCCACCACATCCAATGCATTCGGAGCCGTCCGCAAATGTGCTCCAATGCATCCTCAAAGCCATACATAAGCCGGCTCAGTCCAGCCGACACAAGGCCGACAAGTATTCCCAGCGGAGCAGCAGCAATAAATGTGCTTTTGAGGTGAATTGCAGCGTGCATTTCCAGCGGGAAAAGCGGTCCCGGGCCTAGCCAACCGATGCGCAATAGCGCGGCAACCAAGCTGGCAATCGCCACCGGAACCAGAGAGCGCGGACGCCACTCGAAGAGCAACAACTCCACTGCAAGAAGAATGGCGGCGATCGGCGCGGCGAAGGTTGCCGACATGCCGGCCGCCGCGCCGGCCACCAGAAGCGTTGTCCGTTCCGCATCCGATAGCTTTAGCCACTGCGCTACCAGCGAGCCGAAAGCTCCGCCGGTCATGATGATCGGCCCTTCCGCGCCAAATGGTCCGCCCGATCCGATGGCGATGGCGGCGGAGAGCGGCTTGAGCAGAGCTACCTTGGGATCGACGCGCGCACCGCGAAGCAGAATTGCTTCTATCGCTTCTGGAATTCCGTGCCCGCGGATCTTGTCAGATCCGTAATGCGCCATCAGTCCAACCAGCAGGCCGCCAATCACAGGAATCACAGGCATCAGCCACGGCGACAGGGTTGATTGTGCCGGGCCGACCGCGATCACGCTGAACCTGTGGTAGTAGAAGAGATTGGTCGAGAGCACAATGGCCCGCAGCAAGAGGACGGCCAGTCCGGTAGCGCCCGTGCCGATAAAGATTGCTACTGTCGCTAGCAGCCAAACCCGGCGGTCTACAGTAAAGTCGCGTAACGCAGAGGGCCGCGATCTCATCGCATCTCCACGTTGACGCCATTGCGCGCAAGTATGCGAATCTGCGCCAGAGTCCGCGCCAGACGGGGGGCCAGTTCGTTCAGCTCCCGCGCATGATCGCCAGAGAGTTGGCCCAGTACCCGCTTACCTTTGCGCGTCATCTGCAGAAGGGCGCGGCGTCCGTCGGTGGGGTCTTCCACGCGAACCAGCAGTCCTTCGCGCACTGAACGATCAACCAATTCGACCGCGCTATTGTGTTTCAGCCCGAGGCGCTCCGCGGCGTATCCCACCGTTACTGAAGTCGCCTCGGGGGCTCCGGCCACTTGTAGCAGAAGCTGGTGCTGCTGCGGTTGCAAGCCCGCTTCAAGCGCCGCAAGCTCGCTGAATTGCAGAAACCCGCGCAACTCAAAGCGGAACTCCGCCAGGGCGCGAATCAGGGAATCAGAACTGAGAACCGGGGAATCAGATTTCATATTTATATCGTTACACGATATAAATAATCTTGCAAGCCCGCAGGCGCGCTGTGCGCCCGCTCTTGTGAAAGCTTTTGCACTTCCTACTGTCCAAGCTCCGCGTAAAGGCGATAAACTCTGATTGCCGGTTCGGATTGCCGGTACAACTTTGAGCATTCGCGATGTGAGAGTGTTCGGGGCGCGGCGGGGATGAAGTTCATGAGGCTGTTCGGTCAATGCGAGGATCAGAGGGCGGCAATTGGAGTTCTCTTTTGTTGTGCTTGCCTGAATGCCGTGGCCCAGCTGCCGACCAAGGAAGCTCACGTGCCTTCCGGAGGAGGCTCAGAGCAAGTGCCCGCGACGGTAGGCTCGGCGGAGATTGAGTCCGGGTTGCGCCGCGATCTCGCGCTTCATCCGGATTCCGCGCCCACGCTCTACAAGCTCGGCCAGGTGTTGCGGCTGGAGAACAAGCCGAAGGAATCACTGGAAACTTATACCCAGGCAGCCCGGCTGCAAAAACCCAACGCCGAAGAGCTTCGCTCCGTGGCTCTGGACTATGTGCTTCTGGATGATTACAACGACGCCATCCACTGGCTTCAGATCGCAGTGTCGATGGAACCTGGGAACGCGGATGTGCTGTATAGCCTGGGCCGCTGCCTGTATTCGCAAAGCCGTTATCCGGAAGCTGAGGCGGCGTTCGTGCGCGTTCTCCAGATCAAACCGGATCATTTGAAGGCCGAGGAAAATCTCGGCCTCATCTATGACTACATAAACCAACCGCAGAAGGCGGAGGTTGCCCTGCGCAAAGCCGCAGAGTGGGCCGGCACTGATTCAAAGGACGAATGGCCGTTCCTGGATTTGGGAAGCTTTTTGCTTGACCATGACCGGTCCGCGGAGGCCGTGCCTTTCCTGCGCCGCGCCGCAGCTATCAACGCGACCTCTACTGCTTGCCACGAAAAACTGGGGCGGGCGCTGGTGGACACGGGAGACACGAGCGGCGGCATCAAAGAGCTGGAGATTGCCGCCCAATTGGATCCTAAAAATGCCAAGATGCACTTTGAATTAGGCCATGCCTATCGTGCGGCGGGCGAGATGCAGAAGTCGCGCGCCGAGTTCGCGCTTAGTCAGGCGCTCTACGGGGAACACAGCAGGGATTAGGAACTGCCGTATTTCCGGGGCCGGAGCACCTTTGGATTAAGTTTAGCTTTGAAAGGGCACGGCTTTAGTCGTGCCGCAAATTCTTGCTGATTTGCTATCCGACGAAATACTTTCACGGTATGAATCGGATGCGTGACTCATCGAAGTCCCCGGTGGTGTAGAGGTGCCGTGTTCGGTATTGCCGAATTCGGACAGGCTTGGCGTCTCGAATCTCATACTCCGTGATCCTATAGGCTGTTTCGCAGGCGTTACAGTCGTCTTCTTCCAAATTTTCCCAAATCCTGAGCTGATGCGGGTCAGCCATGGAAACATCCACAACCCCACCACGAATCATCGGAAGTGTGGAAACTTCGTATCCTTGTTTTGAAGGAACCAATGTGAAGACAAGGGCCGGACTGATTTCGTCGCCCATATATTTCATCGTAACGAAGTAGATTGGACCTCCGCTCGCACATGCGCGAGACACATAAAGCGTAGTGAAAACCTGTGAGAAGAAAGAGTCCTGGTGTCGAAACTCCGGCAATTTGCGCAGAGTCACGTTCTGAATCGTCTTACCTTCCCGTTCGATCACAAAGCCAAAATCGTACGGCCCGATCGAAGTCTCTGCGCCCTCGTGCGACTGCACTAGGAGTGAGTCGAAGGTGGACAGAGAGTAGCGGAAACGGACGAAGTCCCGAGGCTCACTGGCCGCTTTCATTGCATGGTGTGGCACAGGGGTGATCAGGTTCTTGCATTGCGTGAGGGCTAGCGGAGCGGACGAACAGGCAGAAATCAGAGTAAGTGCAACAAGAAACTTGTGCTTTCGAGACATGCTTTCTCCTCAGCTTATTCACTCGCCATGCTAACCGAAGTTCCTTCGCCAAACAACAGCTTCAAAAATTCCGCCGATGCACTCTAGTTCTAATCACCTTGGAACGGACCTATCGGCAGCAACCCCGACCGGCTCATCGACCTGAATCTGGCGGTCGCCTTTCACATTAGTAAGGGTTTGTACAATACCGCTGGGCCAGCGGATTTCGATGCTGTCTGCGACTGCGCTATCGCCGAGTCCGAAATGTACGCGCGGGTCGCTAGCGGAGAGATAGCCGCTCGACGTGGTTGCCGTCACCCACTGCGATCCCTGTGCGGTGGTGAGTTTTACAACGGCCCCGATACCGTCGCGATTGCTCTTGTGGCCGGTGAGATGCAAGGTGATCCAGTGATTGCCGGTAACCGTTTCGTTGAGCAGGATGTGCGCCGCGCCGCCATTGGTGGAGACGACAGCGTCAATGCGGCCATCGTTGTCGATATCGCCGATGGCCATGCCGCGGCCCACCCACGCCTCATGAAAGACAGCGCCAGAGACAGAGGAAACGTCAACGAACTTCTTGCCGGTATTGCGAGCTAGCAGCATGGGTTCGCGGTAGTGAAGCTGCGGTGAGATGGTCTCGACGGTGTCCAGATCGTGGCCCTGCGCGATGAGTAGATCCTTCCATCCGTCGTTGTCGTAGTCAATGAAGCGCAGGCTCCAGCCGGAGTGCAGCAGCGTCATTGCGCCGATGCCGTTGGCATAGGATGTGTAGTCGAATGAGCCGTCGCGGTTGTTGCGATAGACGGCGTAACGCTGGTTGGCCAGGTTGGTGACCGCGATGTCAGGCCATCCGTCGTTGTCGTAATCGGCAAAATCCACGCCCATTCCGGCATAGGTTTGTCCTTCGGCGCTGACCGCTGTTTCGGATTCCAGGCCCACTTCCTCGAATGTCCCATCTGGCTTTTGATGGAAGAGGAACTCGGGCATGGAATCGTTGGCGATGTACAGATCGATACGGCCGTCGCGATCGTAGTCGGCAATGGCGATGCCCAGGGCTTTGGCCGGCTTGTCCAGCCCGAGCTTGTGCGAGACCTCGGTGAAATGGCCGTTGCCGTCGTTGTGATAGACGAGCATGGGAATGGCGGGAAAATAATCGGGATGGCAGTAGCCGCGATAGCCCTCGCGATGCTCGCCGCACCAGACATCCTCCCAATCCCAGGTGACGTAGCGCACCACCACCAGGTCGAGCAGGCCGTCGTTGTCCAGATCTACCCAGGCCGCGGAGGTTGACCATCCGCTGCCGCCCACGCCGGCTTTTTCAGTCACGTCGGTGAAGGTGCAGTTGCCGTTGTTGTGGTAGAGATGATTGCCACCGTAGCCGGTGACGAAGATGTCTTCGTAGCCGTCGTTGTCGTAATCGGCCACGGCCACGCCCATGCCATAACCGACCCCTTTCAAGCCGGATTTTTCCGTGATGTCCTCGAAGCTGCCATCGGACTTCTGATGGTACATGCGGTTCCAGTACTCGGGTCCGGTCTTCTGTGGAATAAATCCCTTGGGAGTGGGGTCTGGAAAAGGCGCTCCGTTGACCAGATAGAGATCCAGCCGTCCGTCGTTGTCGCAATCGAAGAGCGCCACGCCCGAACCCATCGTCTCAATCAGGTATTTGCGCGAGGTGTGCGGCGCCTGGTGGAGGAAATGGACGCCTGCCTTCTCTGTGATCTCTACAAAGTTGCTAGGAACAGCAGCGGACGATGCAGGTTGAGTTACCGAATGCGCTTCCTGCTGCGGCATTTGCGCGCCTGCGCTCCCCGTCGAGAGAGATGTCCAGAGGAATCCTCCAACCAGAGCAGTCAGGCGTTCTCGCGTCAATTTCATTATTTCTGCTGCTCCAGGGGGCGCTGCCGCTCCGCACGGCAAAGCGCAGATCTACTCAATCGTTATTGTTTTGGTGCCGCAGGGAGTGCGGTTTCGGTCGGTGTAGCTCGTCTCTTGCTTTCGAACTCTTGCAATTGGCGCGCCACGCGCTCGGCGTCGTCTTTCCGATGGAGGGTCTGGTAGACGCGCCCCAATTGGAAGTAAGCTCCCTGCCGGATAAAGTCAGAGGGCGACTGGCTCAGGCTCTTCTCCAGCCACTGCGCGGCCTCCTCGGGGTGACCTGTCTGTGCAAGTCCAAGGCCGAGGTAGTAGTAGGTAGGGGCTGCGAGAGCGTTGGCTTCCACCGCTTTGCGCAATAGCGCCACGCCGCGCCCGGCATCGCCTTTCTGAACCTGGATTCTGCCTAGATTGTAAAGCGCGATTGGATTATTCGGACTCAGTTGCAATTCGCTTTCGTAGGCGTGGGCCGCGTCGTCAGAACGGCTCAGGCGCTGATAGCAGTCTCCTATCGCTTCGTACATGTCGGGGTCGTTGGGTTGCTTCTCCAGTACTTTGCGATATTCAGCAATGGCCTGTTCGTATTGCTTGGATTGGACAGCGAACTCGCCGAGAGCACGATGAACGCGCCAGGAGTCGGGATCGAGGTCGGTCAGGGCGCGAAAGCTTTCCTCGGCTACCTGAGTATGTGCCCGGCCACGATAATCGAGGACATTAGGATCCCTGGGACTCAGCGCCGCGGCGCGGTCTAGCGGCCCCACAGCCTCCTGTGCGTGCCCCGCGCCCAGCTCGACGATGCCAAGCCAGGTCAGAGCCTCAACATTTTCCGGCTGGATTGCGACTTCCTGTTGGAGAGATGCGATCGCCGCGTCCATTTGATTTCGCTGGTATTGGGCGATGCCGAGGAACATGTGCGCACCGGGCAATCGCGGAGCCAACTCCGCCGCTTTGCCCAGCGCCACTTCGGCTTCGGCGGTCTTGCCTTGGCGCAGTTCGGACATTCCCAGCCCGAGGTAGGCATCAGGCAGTTCTGGAGCGGCGTCAATGGCCTGCCGAAAATAGCCTTCGGCATCGGCGGGCTTTCCCTGGTGAATGGCCTCCGCGCCGCTTTGCATCAGATGGGCGACAGCCCCGCTGGGCGCGGCCGGAGCCGACTGGGCCTGGAGGAGCGGCGCACAGAGCAGAAGGCAGGCGAACAGCGGGCGTCGTGAATCTTTCAACCGCAGAATTCCAAAACTGATATTCATGACACACTTCCGGCAGAGATCAATGCGGATTCGAGGGAGAATCCAAAAGAGCAAATCGTGGAACGCTCTAGAGCTGTTCCACGATCAAGGCGCCCTTTCCGACTTTGCAGCAGGTGGCTTTTTCTTGGCGAAAAGCCACTTAAGGGCATTGGTTTCGAGGTACAGCAATCGTGGAACCGCTCGGGGCGAACCTGCACTATTATGGGGCGTGACCTGCACTCTCGGCCAGCGCCGATGCGACGAGGGAGATCAGAATCAAGGTTTTGTGCGGGAGTGCTCTTCTATTTATTGAGGCCCACGCGCCGCAACAGGTCGTCAAAGCGCGGGTCCGACCGTAAGGGGTCAAGGCAGGGGTCGATCTTGAGATAGATCAAGCCCACATCGTGCGCCTGGTAGGATTCATCGAGCCATTGAAAGGCTTCCTGTTTATCGCCAAGCCCGGCGTAGATGAGCGCGATTTCGTAGCGGCCCACGCTATCCTTCTCTACCCGCTGCTGCAATTGCGCAATGGTCTTGCGGGCCGCGTCCACCCGGCCCGCACGCGCATAAGCATTGCCCAGATGGCCTAAAGTGTCAATGCCGTCGCCCGACTTGAGAAAGGCGGCAATGGATTCCGGGTACATGCCTTTTTCCGCATACACCTCACCGAGAAGAAAGCTCCAATCGGGCGGGTTGATGTCCAGAGCGCGCACTCTCTGGATCAGCGAAAGCGCCTGATCGTATTGGCGCGCATAGTAATAGATAAACCCTTCCGCATGGAAGGAATGCCAGGAAACCGGGTCCAGGTCGACGCCACGCTCCACCTCAGCGATTGCCTCCGGCATTTGCCCTGTGCGCGCCAGGTAAAAGGCATATTTCGTGTGGATGGGGGCAGAATTCGGATTGAGTTCCCTGGCCCGTTGAAACTCGGTCGCCGCGGTTTTCCAGTCCCAGTCCAGGGTCATTGCAGCATTCGCCAGCTCGGCATGGCCTTCGGGCAGGGAATCGTCCAGCTGGATCGCCTGCGCGGCCTCGGTCTTCTGCCTGGAAAACGCCTCGCGATAAGGCATCCGGCCCGATTCGCCCATGCGGCCGAAGCAGGTAGCCAGGGCTGCATGCGGCTGTGCGTAGTTAGGATTCTTCTCCAGCGCTTTCTCAAAAAACTCGTTCGCGCTCTTGCAATCATCCAGGTCCAATTTGAGGATGCCGCGCAAATAAAAATCCTGAGCGACGGCGTCGAGCGGGCGGCTACGGGCCAGCCGAGCCTGCTCCACTGGCGTCACATTGATGCGGATCTCTTCGGCGATGTCCTGCGCCACTTCTCCCTGCCAGGCGAGAACGCCGGTCATATCCCGGGTATAAGTGTGCGCCCATACCGGGCGATCTGTTCTGGCATCGACCAACTGGGCGCTGATGCGCACCTGATTGCCTTCGCGCAGCACTCCCCCCTCAACGACGCCATCCACGGCCAGTTCCCGGGCGATCTCGGGCAGCTTCTTCTTGGTGCCCTTGTAGCTCATGGACGAGGTCAGGGAGATAACGCGCAATGTGGAAACCTGGCCCAGATCGTTGATCAGCTCTTCCGTCATTCCGTCAGCAAAGTATTCTTGCGCCGGATCGCCGGAGAGGTTTTCCAGGGGCAGGATGGCAATGGAGTGGATCTCCGGCTGCGCACCAGCTCTGCTGTGCCAGATTTTGAAGGCGGCGTAACCAGAGCATGCACAGGAGTGCAAATCCCAGGAGGCCCAGAATCAGGATGCGGTTTTGGCGCCGAGGTTTCGTCGTGGGAATCGGGAGTGGCTCAGGGTTTGGAGCCGCCGGAGCCACGTGCGGCGGTTCCTGGGGCCGAGCGGTGGTTGGCTCAACCGAAGTTACCGGGATGGCGGGAGAAGGCTGCTCAGCTTCCAACTGCTGGAAGTGGAAGTGGGGTACATAGGAGCCGCTGGGAAGTTCAATGCGGACGGCTGGTTTCCCTTTAGATTCAACGTAATACTGCGCGAGCTTCTTGCGCAGTTCGGTGGCTTTGACGCGCACTACCGAGTCGTTTCCCGTGTCGTAACCGACCGGTCGCCCGAACATCTCGGCTCCGATCATCCGCTCGCGCAGCTTGTCGAAGTTCTCGGCAAGAGCGTGTCCTACGATCAGTTGGAGAAAATCCTGGGTTCGTTTACTACCGGCAAAGACGTGGCTGGCTAGGATCTCTTTGAGGTGGTCGCGCACCAAACCGATCTCTTTTGGAGTGAGTCCAGTAGACCCCAATAATGGATCGGATACAGACATAGAAAACGCGGTCCCCGCCGGTGTTCCCACTATAGCATTCGAGCAAACGGGGACGCCAAACGTTACTTTTGGATGGTTTTTATTATTCTAAGCACCTTAGAATCAACGAAAATACCAGCAAACGGGTAGCAAGCCGTTAATAGCGTTGCACGTTTTGCAGTCCAAGTGTTGGAATCGGCCCTGATTTGAAAAGGCATTGAGCCGGGATTTTACGAGTAAACGCTTACTCAACCGCCGGTGGATGGTCGGATCAAATCTGCGTTGCCTGCGGCCAGCAGAGTGTACTGGCTAAGGAATAACATCCGAAACGACGAATCCCTCGCCCGGAAAGACACCAAGAAGGAGGCGGAGGGAGTCCAGTCGAACAACTGATTGCTCAGGAGGCAGATCGTGAATCAATCTCTAACCCGGATTAGCAGCAACAAAGGGGTAGCGATGGAGAAGCAACCGTCAGGGAAAAAACTGAACGGCATACTTGGCAGCATCAATTTTCAGGAGGGGTGTATGAGCAAGCTCTTGTCCAGGAGCAGCTTCGTTGGTCTTCTTCTGCTTAGCCTGTTGGCTATTCCGGTTCTCTCGTTCGCGCAGTCCACGCGCGGAGAACTGGCCGGCAGCATCGTCGACGCGACGGGCGCGTTTGTCCCCGGCGCAAAAATCGTAGCCACGGGCGACGATACGGGCGTCAAAAGCGAGACGATTTCCACCTCGGTGGGCGTCTACCACTTCAATGAGCTGGCTATCGGGCACTACACCGTCGCGGTGACCGCTCCCGGCTTCGCGACCGCGACCAGAACCGGTGTTGAAGTCACAATCAACTCGACCACGGTGCTCAACGTTACGTTGAGGGCTGGCGCGGTAACCGAAAATATCAAGGTAGACGCCAGCGCACCCACCATTGAGAGCGAGTCCTCCGACCTCAGCGGCACCATTACGCAGCAACAGATCGAAGAGCTGCCTCTGGCAGTGGCATCGGGCGTCGGCGGTCTTCGCTCTCCCGAATCTTTCTCGTTTCTGGTCCCCGGCACCACTGGCCCCGGTACGGGCGGCGGACAGAGCGTGGGCGGACTCAACAACAACGGTGTTTTCTTCATGAAGCTCTCCGGTGGACAGAGTTATGGTGCCGAGGTGCTGCTCGATGGAGCCAGCATCCAGCGCAGTGAGAACGGTTCGTCCTTCGACGAAACCTCACCCTCTATCGAAGCTCTTCAGGAATTCAAGGTCACTCTCTCGGTGCCGTCCGCGGAGTTCGGTCGCTCCACCGCCGGCCTGGAAAGCTTTGCCATCAAGAGTGGTACCAACGCGTATCATGGCACGGCTTTCGAGATCCTAAAGAACGCGGCTTTCGACGCCAACGACTGGTACAGCAATGGCTTCTGGAAGTACTACGGCTGCACAGGCAACAGCCTGACCACTACGACCAATTGCGAAGGCTATCTGCGGCAGCAGGATAGCAAAAACGATTACGGCGGCACTCTCGGCGGACCGATCAGAATCCCCAACCCGTTCGACCGGAATAAGGCGCTCTACAACGGTAAAGACAAGACCTTTTTCTTCTTTGCCTGGGAGCAGTATCAGCTCAAGCAGGGGCAACACGTTGTCGCTACTGTGCCCACCACGGCGGAAGTAGGAGGCGATTTCTCCGCCAACCTGGGTGCCGTGACCACGCAGATCAACCCCTGCACCGGCCAGCCGGTCATCCAGAACCAGATATTCGATCCTTCAACATCGAGCGATGCAATTACCGCGACGAACCCCACAGGTCTTCCCTGCCGCCAGCCCTTCGCAGGGAACAAGGTTCCCAGCACCGAGATGAGCAGTGCAGCCAAGACGTTGATGGCGGGACTGCCGGCACCCAACCAGACGGCGACCCCGAATGCTCCCTATGGCTTCTACAACAACTACGCGAATGATGAAGTGGAGCCGAACGAAAACACTACCTTTACAGTGCGCATCGATCAGGATCTTGGCGAGAAGAATAAGATCTTCGGATCGTATAGTTCGCGCGACAACGATCACTGGCAGGGCAGTTTTCCGAATCTTCCTGGGCGTTTCAACGATAGCGGCTGGCCGCAGGACTTCCAGACGCATTACACGCGCCTGGGCTGGGATACCACGCTGTCGCCGACTTTGTTGAACCACGTGAACATCGGCTACAACCGCACCAACAGCAAGAACTTCGGCGAGAACTTTGTCTCTTCGGTCAACCTGAGCACGGCTGGAGCGCCCAACTTCTACTCCAAGG
This sequence comes from uncultured Acidobacteriaceae bacterium, assembly GCA_963713645.1. Taxonomy (GTDB): domain Bacteria; phylum Acidobacteriota; class Terriglobia; order Terriglobales; family Acidobacteriaceae; genus Telmatobacter. Next base: position 117,015 of record CAVQMQ010000008.1, read on the forward strand.
CTTTCCCTATCGTCAATTGGGATGGTCTGGACTCGTACTCTGCATGGGGCACCGGCTACAACGGCGACAACGTCGACAACGGCCTGCGCTTCAACGACTACGTTGTCTGGCAAAGAGGCCGTCACAGCATCAAGGCCGGCTTCGATTTCCGCCACCAGCAATACTCGGTCATCGACCAAAACATTCCGACCATCAATTTCCTTCATGCTGAAACCGCCTTTGCCGCTACCAGTAACAACTGGCAATACAGCGGCAACAGTCTGGCGGGCTTCGAGCTTGGCGATGTGGACAACTCCAATCAAACCGTCTTCAACGACAGTCCGCGCTGGAATTCGCACTACTGGGCGGGCTTCATCCAGGACGATATCAAGGTCAACGCTCACCTGACGGTGAATGCCGGCCTGCGCTACGATGTCGATGTGCCCCGCACCGAGGCGCTCAATCGTACCTCGAACTTCAGCCTTACCGCGCCGGACTCGGCGGCGGGCGGATTGCCGGGCGCTCTGGTCTTTGCCACCAACTGCACCGGCTGCAACAAGGCCTGGGCGGATACCTGGAAGAAGGACATTGCGCCACGCCTGGGCTTTGCCTATGTGCTGCCGAATACCCACGACAAAGTTGTGCTGCGCGGAGGAGCTGCGCTCATCTATGCTCCGTTGCAATACGCGGACTTCGGCGGGTCAGTGGCGCAAGGCTTTACACAAAACAAGGGCGTCGGCAGTCTATACACCGGCCCCGGAACTGCGGCCGGCTATACTCCGGCCTTCCAACTGGACAGCGGTTACAGCTTGTGGACTCCCTCTTACTTTGCTCCCAATACCGATCCCACGCAGGATCAGTGCAAAACCACAAACTGCTTCTATGCAGTGGGCAGCGGAATGATCCAGCCCAAGATGGGCAGGCCAGGGCAGACTACGCAATGGCAGTTGCAGGTGCAGAATGAACTGGCCAAGGATCTCATCCTGACGATCGGCTACTCCGCTCTGTCCGCGCAAAACCTCAAATCCAATTTCATCAGCAACGTCAACAATATCGACCCGCAGTATTTTTCCATGGGCGATCATCTAACCAATCAAAACGAGTGGATTCCTCTGGGCGGCTCGTCACTGGGCGTCAATGCGCCCTGGTCTGGATTTGCCGGCCCGGTTGGGCAGGCGCTCCGGCCTTATCCACAGTACGACTATATCGCCGACGATTGCTGCCTGGAGAACATGGGGCACTCATCCTATGAGTCGATGATTGCCTCTCTCAACCGCCGCTTCCGCCAGGGATTCAACCTGCAGGTCTCCTATACCTGGTCGAAGAACGAGACAGACGCGGATTCCGCGATTGGAAACTACGCTGGAAGAGCACAGTCGCAGCGCTCCGATCTGCATGGAGAGAAGGCTGTCAGCGTGCAGAACGTGCCGCAGCAGATCTCCATCAGCTACCTTTACCAACTGCCGTTTGGCAAGGGCCGCACGTATCTCAACGACAATGCCTTGCTTGACCGCGTGATTGGCGGTTGGGAGATCGGTGGCATTCATCGCTATCAGACCGGCGCGCCGATTCAGTTCGGTTGTGCAACAGGTGCCCCATACTATCAGAACTGTTTCCGCTACACGCTGGGCGCGGCGGCAAATGGAGACATCGCCAACGTGGCCAGCGCCGCCTTCAAGAAGAGCAAGAACGGAGCGAGCTTCTTCAATCAGCAGTCCTGGTTCAACCCGGCGTTTCGTCCGCCGGTCAAATCAGCGCGACCGATCCAGGCGTATCGCTGGCCAATGCCTACCTGGTTGACCAAAACGCCGAAGGTCCTTCTCCGTTTGGGGGAGGTAACTGGCTGCGCCAATGGTCGCCCGGCTGCTTTGGCAACTGCTCTTTCGATCCCTACTACTTCAGCGGCGGTTCGCCTCTGATTGCGGGAGGGAAGGCGATTCCTCGCGTTACCGGCGGAATCACCGGACCCCTTTGGCTCTCGGAAGATCTGAGCATTGTCAAGAACTTCCCGATCTACGAGAAGGTGCAGTTCCAGTTTAAGACCGAGATGATCAACGCCTTCAACCGTCACCATCAGGCGATGCCCAGCACCGCTCCAGGAGCAGTTACCGGCCTGAACAGCTTTGGCGTCCCCGGAGGCGATGACATGATACCGCGCAACATTCAATTCACCGGTCGCATCAACTTCTAACCATCAACCTCGGGGTGCTTCGGCTTTTGCCGGAGCACCCCGAATCCATTTGTGCACCCTCATGCAAACTGTCACCGAGATCGCCGGGCATCAACGCGGGCCGCTTGTTGCCGGCGCGGTTCCCGGCATCTCCTTTTCATTTTTCGTCTGCGTGCTGCTGGCTGTTCCAGTAAGACCGGCAACAGCTCAGGCACCGTCGGCGGATGCTCCGCGGAGCACGGGCGCTGAGTTGCTCGAAGCCGGTAACTTCGACGCGGCGCGCACGGCCTTCGAAGCTGTTTTGGACTCAGCCCCAGCCAATGCCCAGGCGCAGGAAGGCGAGGTTGCAGCCAGCGAGCATCTGGCGCTGGAGGCACGCGCCAAAGGCCGACATTCTATCTCCGTCAAAGGATTCCGAGAAAGGGGCCGAATAGCCAGACCCACGCACCGGAGTTGCCATAGCATCACCAGTTGCCAAATATAACACTTATGTTATATTTAGACTACATGGAAAGCATGAATTCTGACAATTGTTGAACGCATCCAGACGCTCGCCGCCACGATCATCGCCACCCATCCGGTTGGTCATCAGCTTTGTTTGATCGGCGGCTTTCGCTATCGTCTGCTCAACGCCAGTGCCCGGGCGTCGGCCGATATCGACTACCACTGGGAAGGCGATCTTCAGCGGAAGCAGGCGGAAATCGTTGATGTTCTTCGCAGCCGACTGCTGCCGGAGGTCAAACGGCAGTTTGGTTACGATGGCGACGTACGGCCTGCCACCGGTCCTGGGGCGGAATCTCCGGCAGTGCGAATTATCGAGATGGCGTTTTACCGCGTTGCCGAGCCCGGAAGCCGGATCGAGATCCCGATTGAGATCACGCGTGTCGCCCGTCTTGATCCGCCGATGGTTCGCACGATCGCCGGCACGGTGTTCCTGACCGTGTCCGATGCGGACATGATCGAGAGCAAGATCCTCGCTTTCCTCAACGCGCGATTTTGCCGGGTACGCGACGTCCTGGACGTTTTCCTGTTCCAGGACGCCCTGCGGCCCGACGCCCCCGCGCGATTGTCGCAAAAATTGAGAAAACTCGCTCTGCCGCTTGCGGACGCCATCGAGAGGCTCGACAGGTTTGAAACAAATCGGGCCGTCCACGTGCGGGAGATCGAGCGGTTGCTCGGCGAGCAGGTTGCCCCCGCGGTGGCCGCCAACCTCCGCGCGGCGGGCGGCGCCGCAATGATTTGGGACTCCGTGATGCGCCTGCTCCGCGACACCTTGACCAAGGCAAGGAGTTGTCGTCATGAAAGCCAACGCCTGGCGAAAATTCCTGGAGGAGCAGCGCGACCGGCATGGAAAGGTCCTCTTCACCGTGACGGAGTTGGCAAACGTGGCCGGCACTTCCCGGGCCGCATTGAATGTCGAACTGGCGCGGCTTCGCGACCAGGAGATCATCGCGAAGTATGCTCACGGGCTGTACGGCCTGCCGGGCGCCGTATCGCCGCAAGTCTTGGTCCCGGCAATCGACTCGCACGCCTACATCACCGGTCACTACGCGCTTTATCGGCTACAACCTGGTGACCCAGGTGCCCGTCACCATTACCTGCTTCACGGACCGGCGGAGTCCCCGGCGCGGGAGCGAGTCACGCCGGTCGGGCGGTTGGTCTTTGCATGCGTGCGGAGCGGGGTGTACTTTCCCGTGTCCGAAGGGGCGATGGCTCCTCCAGCGCAGGCGCTTTGCGATTATGTCTATCTTTCACGGCGGCAGGGGACCGCGCCGGAGGCCCTGGTCACTTTCCGGAATCTGGCGCGAGTCCGCGATGCGGATTTTCCTCGCATTCTCGCACGGTATCCAATCAGCGTGCAGGAGCACGTAGAGCGACTTCTTCACGTGCAATCCGCCTGAGGCTTCAGACCGGTCAACGCGGCCTGAGCCCCGTGGAATGCCTTTTTGTCGCGCGGAGCATGATGAGTGCTTTGAACCGCTTGCCTCGCCGGCCAACCCGCACTATATTCGGATTCGCTGCCCTGACACGGAGTAGCCGGAACATCCCGGCTTTCCTGGTTCCCCCAGAAAAATCTCTTTCTGCCGCCTTCATGACCAACCACGATGCCGATTTGATCGATACGGTGCGACTTTCCTTGGTCGATGGCGTTGGGCCGCGAATTCGCCGCCGATTGTTGGACCACTTCGGCGATCCGGCGGCGGTGCTGGCGGCCGCCCCCAGCGAACTGCGCGAGGTGGAGGGCGTGGGGCCGAAACTGACCGAGCGGATCATTCGCGCCGGCGACGAGATCGACGCCGAAGGCCGAAATCGCCCTCTGCCGCAGCCACGGCATCACGATCCTCACCGAGACCCACGCCGAATATCCCCGCGCCCTGCGCGAGATCCCCGATCCGCCCGGCTTGCTCTTCGTTCGCGGTACGCTCAAACCGGCCGACGCCCTGGGCATCGGCATCGTCGGCACGCGTCACGGCACGGCCTACGGACTGCGGCAGGCCGAACGGTTGGCGGCCAGCCTTGCCCGGGCCGGGCTGACGATCATCAGCGGGCTGGCCCGCGGGATCGATGCGGCCGCCCATCGCGGCGCGTTGGATGCCGGCGGCCGAACGCTGGGCATCCTGGCCAGCGGCGTCATGAACATCTATCCGCCGGAGCACGACAAGCTGGCGGACTTGGTCGCGGCCAGCGGGGCATTGATCAGCGAGCAGCCGCCGCGATCGTCGCCGCTGGCGGGCATTTCCCCCAGCGCAACCGCATCATCAGCGGCATGTCGCTGGGAGTCATCGTCGTCGAAGCGGCCGAGCGATCCGCGGCGCTGATTACGTCGCGGCATGCTATGGAGCAAGGCCGCGATGTGTTCAATATGGCGGTCAAATTACCTACTGGCTATAATGTAGCGGTTTGACCCCATAAAACGCGGGAGAGACCATCATGGCTCTTGTCTTTTCCTATGTCCGTTTTTCGCATAAACAGCAGTCAGCGGGGGATTCTGTCAGGCGTCAAAATGCAATGCGGTCGGCATGGATGGCAAGATTTCCGCAGCATACCTTGGATACCTCCGTTCGACTTAAAGATTATGGGGTTTCGGCCTTCAAGGGCAAAAACCTTGACCCTGAAACGGGCGACCTTGGAAAGTTCATCGCCCTTGCGAATCAGCCCAAAAGCCCGATACCACGGGGGTCAATCTTGTTGCTGGAAAGACTTGATCGTTTCTCGCGCCAGCGGACTAGCAAGGCGTATCGTGCATTCTGTGAGCTAGTCGAATGCGGAATCACGATACAGACCCTCGATCCCGAAATGACGATTGACAAAAACACCATAGACGATATGCCTGTTGTGATATCCGTCATTGTCCAGTTGCAACTCGCGTATGAGCAATCGAGAGAAAAGACAAAGCGGATCGGGGCCGCGTGGAAGGCAAAGAGGGACGCTGCCCAAAAGGGAGCAATCATATCCCGTGTATGTCCTACATGGCTTGAATGGAATGACGAGGCCCAACGATTCGAGGTCAAGAATGAGGGCCGCAAGGCCCTGCAATTCATCTTTGAGCAAGCCTCCGAAGGCATAGGACAAAAGCAGATCAACTACGAATTAAATAGACGGTTTCAACCCTTGGGTCGGGCGAAACACTGGCATACGAGTTTTGTCGGATGGATTCTGAAAAATCGCCAAGTCCTTGGAGAATTCCAACCCTCCACCAAAAATGATAAGGGGGAAAGAGTACCCGAAGGAAAGCCTATAGCAGGCTATTACCCGCGCGTAATCAGCGACGACCTTTTCTATCAGGCTAACGCGCAACGGGCCGCACATCGCAAGCAGCGGGGGCCTAATGAGAAGTTTGTCAACCTCTTCATCGGCCTTGTGCATTGCCACGATGGTCATAAGATGCAGATTAAAACGGATCGGGCGAAACGGGTTCATCAGCCCGCGTATGTTCAGCGGCGGTTCGTCTCACAAGCGTAGGGCGTTGTTGTTTGGCATCGAGTTGGTTGCTAGTCAGCGTCACGGGTGTATCGTTGGGTGTCCTTGAAGAAGTCCACGGGTTCACCTTTAAGGTATTCGGCGTAGGTCTTCGGGGCAGTCCATCCGTTGCCCGTGAAGTCTGAAACCAAATCTTCAATCAAGTCACCTCGGATAACATCGGACGTCCAGCCACCACCCACAATTTCTTTTTCCATTTCCTCTTCATCGTCGGTCGGGTATTTGTCCCGTTCCGCCAGCAGCCGCAAACGGTCTTTATCACCCAATCTTTCAATCAGGGTGGTCGCCATCTTTCGGGCTTCGTAGTCAGTCATTTTTACTTTCTTGAATTTCTTCATAAGTTCTATCTCCTTTATTCAGGCGTTGGGGGGCGTGTAATTTTGCGTCTGATTATTGCTCGTCTGGGTATGTTTTGTTCAGCGTCAGCGTTGGGCGACGTGCGGGGATTGCGTCTGGTTATTTTGTAGCGGGGTATGTTCCGTTCAATTTGTATGTTCCGCAAGACCCTGCCGTTTTCGTCTGTTGTGGGTGTGGCGGGTGCGTGGTGCGGGGTGTCCACAATTTCCATCGTAATGACAAAGGTTCTATCAGCGTCATTCCGATGGATGTAGGCAATCGGCGTTTGGGTCGTTCCAGTGGCAACAACAACTTCATAGTCAGGGTCGGTGTATTGAAACAACTCGGTAATAAACTCGTCTGCGGTCATTGTTCATTCTCACGGGAAGAGAAAAACCCACGCTGGGGACCAGCGTGGGCTTTTCTATTGGAGGGTTTACCATCGCCCCAAAGGTAGCCGTTGTATCGCATCGGCTGCGTTAGGTTTTATACAATTTCAGTGTATTCACTTGCCGTTGGCGGATTAGTCCATTCGCCTTTATCCTTGCGAAAAATGTCGCTTTCGGGGTCTGTTATTTTCCGCACGCTAACACTATGCTTATGTTTTCCGACCGACTTTCCCCTAATCTTGGTCTGTTCGTGTGGATAATTACAGAAAACTGGCTGTTCGGGTGCTGTGTCCCCTTTCCAACGCCCGCAAGTCCACTTGTGATACCAAAAGCCAAGTCCATTTTGTAGTCGCTCCCAATCCTCGTCCTCGCATTCAACAAGCATATCCCAATCGGAATTCTCATTGGCATCAGAGCCATCCTGTGTTCTGAATCTTGACCCATACCCATAAAACTTCAAGCGGGATGCCTCAAAATGCCTGACCATAGCCAAAGGCACAGGAGCGACTCCAGCGTCAGTCATACGGCTTATTAGTTCGTCCCACGAGATTTTCGCAACACACCTACTCATTTCTTCACTGACTGTGGTTTTGGCATTCTCGCCAATATCGGGAATTATGATTTTCATTTCCCCCTTTTTTGCAAGAGAAAACCCACGCTGAATGTTCAGCGTGGGTTTTCAGGGGGGCGGCTCAAAAACCGTTTATTTCGGTCGCCCAGGTTTCGGCTGATGGGGTGGGGGTGTTCCTGGTCGTCCAGGTTTGGGTGGTGGGGAAGTGGGGGTCGCCATTTCACGTTTTCCTATTTTCTGAAAAAAATACCTGATTGCCTCGCTTGCTCTTTCGTCAGTTCGTCGGTGTCCATTCCAATGATACCCAACATTTATATTTTGACAAGCGGATTTTTCGCAAGGAGTTCTACCCTGATTTTTCGGGTGTCCAAAGGGGAGTTCTAAACCCGCTATCCAAAGAAAAAACCATTACGCTGAAAATTATTCCGAGCGCGTAAGCGGCAACCACGGGGGTCGCCAAAGTTGCCAAAATAACGGACAATGGGTCGTCTCGCGGTCCCCGACTGGCCATCGCGTCCGATGCGGATATAATGCAGTAGGTAATTTAACCTGCATATTTCGCCGTGCCGGGCAATGTCGACAGCCGCGCATCGCGCGGCTGCCATCGCCTGCTCCGCGACGGGGCGATCCTGGTGGAATCGGCCGATGACGTGCTGGAGCAGCTTGGCCCCCTGGTCGAAGCGGCCCCTCGCGATGACGGCCGCAAGGTGCATCATCCGGCCGAGCTGCTGTTCAATGACATGGAGCAGAAAGTGCTCGACGTAATTCACTGCGAGGCCACTTCGATCGACGAGATCGTGGTGCGAAGCGGGCTGCCCGTGCCGCAGGTGCTGGCCACGCTAAGCGTTCTGGAAATGCGGCACTTGATCCGGCGGCTGAGCGGAACAACGGTGATCCGGCTGTAATGTGGAGCGCGAACGCTTGCCGTCGCTTTTCAAAAGCGCGAAGATTGGTCTTACACGGAACCGGCCGTCTTGAAAAGCGGTCGGGCACCGTGTACCCATGGTGGCGAGGTTACGATCAAGGCCGGCGTGGCCTTCGACAATCAAATTCGCTGTGCTCAGCCACACCCCGCGGATTGACGGTCCCCCCGCATTTACTATAATATTCGTAAACTTGGTAATCTATTATTCCGTCCTGAAAGGAATTCATTATGCGCTTCTGACTCCACCCGTCCCCTTGGCCTTGGCACGCTGGCACTGCACGCCGGACAGCAGCCGGACCCCACGACCGGTTCCCGCGCGATGCCGATCCATCAGACCACGAGCTACGTGTTCAAGAGCACGGAGCATGCGGCGAACCTGTTTGCCTTGAAGGAGATGGGCTGGATCTACACGCGGCTGATGAACCCCACGACCGACGTCTTCGAGCAGCGGATGGCCGCGCTGGAAGGCGGCATCGGGGCCTTGGCCCTCTCCAGCGGGCAGCAGGCGATCACCGTCGCCCTGCTGAATCTGGCCCACTCCGGTTCGCACATTATTTCCGGCGGCGGCCCTCTACGGCGGCACGATCACGCTCTTCGCCCAGACCTTCAAGCGGCTGGGGATCGAGGTCACCTTCGTCGACGCCACCGATCCGCAGAGCATCGCCCGGGCCGTGAAGCCGAACACGCGGGCCGTTTACATCGAGTCGGTGGCCAACCCCAAGAACGACGTTTTGGATTTCGAGGCGATTGCCGACGTGGCCCACAAGCACGGCCTGCCGGTCGTTTGCGACAATACGGTGCTGACGCCGATCCTGCTGCGGCCGTTCGACTACGGCATCGACATCACGATTTATAGCGCCACGAAGTTCATCGGCGGCCACGGCACGAGCATCGGCGGCGTGATCGTCGACAGCGGCAAGTTCGATTGGACCCGCGAGCCCGACAAGTGGCCGCAGTTCACCCAGCCCGACGCGTCGTATCACGGCGCGGTTTTCCACGACGCGGTCGGACAGTTGTGCTACATCATCACCTGCCGCACGCACTGGCTCCGCGACCTGGGCGGGGCGCTTGAGCCCGTTCAACAGCTTCCTCTTCCTGCAAGGGCTGGAGACCTTGCACCTGCGGATGCCGCGGCACAGCGAGAACGCCCTGGCGCTTGGCCAGGCACCTGGAGTCGCATCCGCTGGTGACGTGGGTCAACTATCCGGGCTTGCCTTCGCATCCGGGCTACAAGCTGGGGCAGAAGTACCTGTGCAAAGGCGCGGGGGCGATCCTCGGCTTCGGCATCAAGGGCGGCCGGGCGGCCGCGCAGAAGTTCATCGAGTCGGCCAAGCTGGCCTCGCACCTGGCCAACATCGGCGACGCCAAGACGCTGATCATCCATCCCGCCTCGACCACCCACAGCCAGCAGACGCCCGCCGAATTGGCCGGCGCCGGCGTGACCGAGGACTACGTCCGCGTGAGCGCCGGGCTGGAAGACATCGAGGACATCAAGGCCGATTTCGACAGGCGCTGGCGGCGTCGCAGGGATAGAAATGTCAGATGATACAATCAACATGCTTCAATAGACTCGATTCCAATCGAGGAGCTGGGCAAGACGTCTAGGATACTCACGATGCTCGCACGATGAATTCGAAGGTGCTGAACTGCAGGAAGTCAAGGAACCGAGTCTTTGAACGAGAGACCCGAATTTCGGTCCGACCGTAGATATCGTACCGAGGCAACGCGGTTCATCGAGGCCGCAATATCCAAGGGAGTTGCCGATTCAGGAGATTGATTCGGCAGTGGGTTCTGGAGACTACATTCATGCAACCTGAGGATACCGGCTTGGCTTTGCAATGCCATTACATTCAACCGCCGCCAGGCTGGGACTCTGAATCGCTGACCAGACGGCTTCGTCACCTGAGTGACCGGCCGGGCGTTATATCCGCGCTGCCAAACCTACACGCAAGCAGCCGATCCGATAGGTCGGATCCGAATTGCTGCGTATAGAGGCGAAGGTAACTGCGACCACCCAAGCACCATCTTATTCGTAGTGAGTCCTCCAAGCACGGTGACATTCATGTCACGAACGCTAACGCCCCTTTTCCCCTCTTGCTCCCGTCCTATACACTAAAACGCATGGCGACCGACACTTGCGTTTTCGATAGCAGCGACAGCGTTCGCTCGGCTGTTCCGCTGAAATATGCCCAATATGTCACCTTCCAGGAACCTCTTGCCCTGGAAGAAGGGGGCTCCCTGCCCGTCGTGCGGGTGGCCTACGAGACCTACGGCACGCTCAGCCCGGCGGCCGACAACGCCGTTCTGATCTGCCATGCCCTGTCGGGCGATTCGCACGTCGCCCGGCATGATGCGGACGATACCGCCGGCTGGTGGGACCTCGTCGTCGGGCCGGGCAAAGCGATCGACACCGACCGCTACTTCGTCATTTGCCCCAACCTGTTGGGCGGTTGTCGCGGCACGACGGGGCCCAACAGCATCAACCCGGAAACGGGCCGGCCCTACGGGGCCGATTTCCCCACCATCACCGTCCGCGACATGGTCAAGGTCCAGAAGTTGCTGGTCGAGCATCTGGGCATCCGCCGGCTGCGGGCCGTGGTGGGCGGATCGCTGGGCGGGCAACTGGCCCTGACCTGGGCCACGCAATTGCCGGCGATGGTGGCCGGCACCGTGGCCCTGGCCACCTCGCCGCGGCTGACCAGCCAGGCCATGGCCTTCGACGTCGTCGGCCGCAACGCCATCCTCCGCGACCCGGCCTATCAGGACGGCCAGTACTACGGCAACGGTCCGGGGCCGACGGTCGGCCTGTCGATCGCGCGGATGCTGGGCCACATCACCTATCTCTCGCGCGAGGCGATGATCGAGAAGTTCGACGCCCATCGCTTGCAGCCCCGGCAGGTGCAGACGCAGTTCGAGACCCGCTTCTCCGTCGGCTCGTACCTGGCCTACCAGGGCGACAAGTTCGTCGAGCGGTTCGACGCCAACAGCTATCTCGCGCTGACCATGGCCATCGACCTGTTCGACCTGGGCGACTCGCGCGAGGAGCTTCGCCGGGCCTTGTCCAGTTCGCAATGCCGCTGGCTGCTGATGAGCTTTTCCACCGACTGGCTCTTCCCGCCGTTCCAGTCGGAGAAGATGGTCAACGCCCTGATCGCCGAAGGCAAGCCGGTGAGCTATTGCAACGTGAAGAGCAACTGCGGCCACGATGCCTTCCTGCTGGCCGACGAGCTGCCGATCTACGGCGAGACGATGCGGGCCTTCCTGGCGAATCTCGACAGCGCAGCACGCCGGCCGACGACACGCTGGCCGACGTGGCCCTGGACGAGTTGAGCTGCCAGGATCCGACGAGCATCTTCCACAGCCGCCGCTTGGACTACGACTCGATCGTCGAACTGATTCCGCCCGGCGCCAGCGTGCTGGACCTGGGCTGCGGCAACGGCGGACTGCTGGCCCGCCTGCGCCGCCACGGCTGCGGGAACATCATGGGCATCGAGTTGGACGAGAAGGCGATCCTGGCCTGCGTCCGCCGCGGGCTGGACGTCGTGCAGGCCGACTTGGATCACGGGCTGTCGGCCTTCGCCGACGGGCAGTTCGACTTCGTGGTCCTCTCGCAGACGTTGCAGGCGGTGATGGACGTGCAGGGCGTGCTCAAGGAGATCCTCCGCGTCGGCCGGCAGGGGATCATCAGCTTTCCCAACATCGGCTACTGGAAGCTCCGCAAGCATCTTTACGAAGAAGGCCGCGCTCCCCGGGCCGGCTCGCTGCTGGGCTATCACTGGTACAACTCGCCCAACGTCCGCTTCCTTTCCATCGCCGACTTCGAGGACTTCTGCCGCGACAACAAGATCAAGATCCACCAGCAGATCGCCCTCGACACCGAGGCCGGCTGCAAGGTCTACGACGATCCGAACCTGAACGCCGACATGGCGATCGTGGTGATCAGCAGGTGAAATCCTCATGCCCTCAAAATCCGACCGGTTTCACCGACGCCCTCGCCCGCGGCGTGCTCGTCTTCGACGGCGCGATGGGCACCGAGATCTACCGGCACCACGTCTTCACGAACCGCTCGTTCGACGAACTGTGCCTCTCGGACCCGAAACTGATCGAGACGATCCATCGCGACTACTGCGAGGCCGGGGCCGACGTGCTGACGACCAACACCTTCGGCGCCCAGCGGTCGGGCCTGGAGAAATACGGCCTGGCCGACAAGGTCCGCGACATCAACCGCGCCGGCGCGGCGATCGCCCGGCGGGTGGCCGACGCGGCCGATCGGCCCGTGCTCGTGGCCGGATCGATCGGCCCCCTGGCCACGCAATGGCAGTCGGAAGAAGCCATCGAGGAGATGATCGCCGAGCAGGTCGCCGCGCTCTGGGAAGGCGGGGCCGATTTCATCATCTTCGAAACGCAGCCTTCGCGCGCGGCCCTCGCAGCAGTGTGCCGCGGCCATGCGCCGCCAGCCCGAAGTGCCGTTCATCCTCTCCTGCATGGTGGCCGGCCAGGGCGAATCGGTCGCCGGCGAGCCGATCGAACACCTGCTGGCCCCGCTGCCCGGCGACGGGCCGCAGCCGATCGCCTGGGGACTGAATTGCGGCACCGGGCCCGACGGCCTGCTCGGCGCCGTCGAGCGGGCGGTCCGCGTGATCGCCTTGCCGCTGGTCGTGCAACCCAACGCGGGCATCCCCAGGGAAGTGGATCATCGGCGGATCTACTTCTGCTCGCCGGAATACCTGACCGAATACGCCAAGCGGTTCGTGAACCTGGGCGCGTCGTGCGTGGGCGGATGCTGCGGCACGACGCCGGAGCACATCCGCGAAATGCCCGCACGATCAAGCCGCTCAGCCGGCGGCGGACCGAGCCGACCGTGAAACCGGCCGCGGCCGTGCCGCTGAAGCCGGCGGCGCCGCTTGGCCGAGAAGTCGCAGCTTGGCAAGCGGCTGGCCGCCGGCGAGTGGGTGACCACCGTGGAACTCGTGCCGCCGCGGGGCTACGATCTCGGTTCCACGGTGGCCAAGAGCCGCACGCTCCGCGAGCGCGGCGTCACGGCGATCAACATCCCCGACGGTCCCCGGGCCAGTGCCCGCATCTCGCCGCTGATCACGGCCGAGCGGATCCTCCGCGAGGCCCAGATCGAGCCGATCCTCCATTTCTGCTGCCGCGACCGCAACCTGATCGGCATGCAGGCCGATCTCCTGGCCTGTGCGGCCTGCGGCGTGCGGAACATCCTCTTCGTCACCGGCGATCCGCCCAAGCTGGGCGATTATCCGCACGCCACCGGCGTTTTCGACGCCGATTCCATCGGCATGGCCGCCGTGCAGAAGCGGCTCAACCAGGGCGTCGATCTGGGCGGGCAGTCGATCGATCCGCAGACCTTCGCCGTGATCGGCGTGGGGCTCGATCCCACGGCCCTGGATCGCAAGCGCGAGATCGACCGTTTCCGGCAGAAGATCGAGTCCGGCGCCGAGTTCGCCATCACGCAGCCGGTCTTCGATCCCGACGCCTTGCTGCGGATGCTCGACGACGTGCAGCATCACGGCATTCCGATCGTGGCCGGCATCTGGCCGCTGGTCAGCTATCGCAACGCCCTGTTCATGCGGAACGAGGTGCCCGGCGTGGTCGTGCCCGACGCGGTGATGGAGCGCATGGCCGCGGTGACCAGCCGCGAGGACCAGCTTGCCGCCGGCATCCAGATCGCCCGCGAGTCGGTGGCCCGCGTCCGCGATCGCGTGGCCGGCATCCAGGTCAGCGCGCCGATGGGGAATATCGAGACGGCCTGGGCGG
>CAVQMQ010000009.1:0-70628 GCA_963713645.1 uncultured Acidobacteriaceae bacterium
AGAGCTGCTGGATTCCCACGAAAACGTCTTTAGCGTTTCGATCCTGCCGAAAGGCTGCAATCTGCGCTGACGAAGCGGCAAGGCTCTCTTCGAGAGCACGGCAGAAGATACCTTCAAACTCTTCGACAGCTTCCGGGCGGAACATGGCGCAAAACCGGCACACAGCATATTCGCTCCACACGTCCATCGCTTTCAGGAACGTCTGCCGGGAACGGTCGCCGCACTCCAAAGGGCGGCCATAGGCATCAGGGAAGGAGCGGTATAGATGGCTTTCATGGTCTACATGCGCAGCTTCGTGGGCGATGCAGGCATGGGCCAACGCTTGCAAATCCTTCTCCGGGGAGAGCGCCATCAGGCCAACGCCTGCCCGGAGCACAATATGGAACCTCAGTTCCTTCTCCCGCCACACAGCGACCGTCCGCGCCATCTCCATCGTGTCAGGCTGATCGCTCATCTCCAACGGAATCTGCCCCTCCGGCATTCTCTGCAAAGCTGTCGCATCGGCCCGGCAATCACGGGACAGGGTAATCCCATCCAGAGCGCGAAGATCCATGCCGAACAAAGCGAGCGCATAGAGGATTTGTTCGATTGCCATTGTGATGACTTCGCGCTCATTCTGGGATTCATAGCAGAACGTGGCAATGGTGCACCGATCGGGGAGCAGGAGCCTGCCTTCTTTGTGGGACGGAAGCACAATTCACTCATTCGGAAGCTCCCTCACAATGCCCGATACGGTACGCGGAAAGTTGGAGAGGTTCACAGAATGAGAGTCTGGACCGGAAAAGAAGGCGGTCGCACCCATATGAGCTGTTTATCACATGCCGCAGGGGGGACGATGCAGGTTTTGTCTCAGGAGGGATCAACAACAGCTCCTCAACCAGGTAGAAGGGAGAAACGTCTGCGGTGCGCCCCCGCAAACTACCCATATAACCCGTGATCGGGGAGTTGGAAAGCCGACAACACTCGGCTCCTGTGACCTTTAGCTTTAGGGGCCTGGACATTCGTCACAGGCACCCCGACCGCAAAGGCATAGGGGTTCGTACGCGCAAATTCGCGCGCTCAAGTGTTGTTGGGGTTTCCACACCCCAGGACGGCGCGTGCCCGTCCCAAATCCATCATCGGACATATGGCCGGACTTGGCAATCTCTGGATGCCGTATGGTTAAAGGTTCCATCAAAGGCCTCTCCTTTCGGGAGGCGGCCTCCTCCCACGCTCCAGCCGCACATCGCGTCTTCCGCTTCCCACCTCAGCGGCCTGTTTCTGCCGCAACGCGACCCTGAGAATTCATGCGTGCTGACGCACGCTAATAAGGAAGACAAGCCGCTAAGGGGTGAGTGTACCGGGACATACGTTACGCTGTGGAGCTAAAGACATCCGTTACAAGGCCCTTGCGGTGGCGATGATTCCAGTTGAGGGGTACGACAAGACATATATCTCGCCGTCGAAGCCGTAGGAATGTGGGAATCCCAAAGGGACTTCCAAAGAGTGTGGGAAGGGGGGAAGCCGGCCTCATGGCTTTCCATGCTTTCCACACTCCGTCATTTCCATGGCCTGCTTTTCGTGCGGCGAATGCTGGATAAACCGCCACCACCCAATGCAATGTGCCACACCCGCCAAAAGGCGTTTACTGAGACTCATCCTCTTTACTCGATCCGAGGACATCGCCCCACTGTCAAGTCAATGCTCAAAGGCCTTAATTCGCAGGTTGGCGAAGTACGCCTCGGTCCCGACACCGATCCATAGCGCTACTGCTCCACTGCAATCGCCTAACTTGAGATCATTCACGAGCAGCGTAGGCTGCAAAGCTCCGTTTACGTAGAGCCGCATCTTGATGCCATTGACTTCTATCTTGAGGTGAGTCCACTCGCCGGGAATGAGGTCTGTGTACGACTCATACTTGCCGGGTGATTCAGTGCGCAACTTCAGCCATTCGTTTTCAGGAAAAGAGGCGTACTGTGTCGAGTGGTTTCGCCGCTCCTGATCGTCGGCCCGCCCATTCGTTGGACGTATGTAGACGTAGTCGTACTTGGAAGCATCAGGTGGCACGCGGAACGCAATTCCAACAAAGCCGCGCGCCAGTGCCGGCGCATTGGCCTGAGGCATTCCCGCCACGTCCACTTCGATAGTACCGTCATGGAACGAGGAACCTTCAAGTACGACGATGCCGCCTCCTGTCCCTGACTTCTGCGCATCAAAAACCGCATCCGTACTCGGCAGTGACCTCACTCGAACAGCATTTCGTCCTCGATAGGACAAGCGATCCACCGTTACGTTGTGTGGCTGCAAACCTTTGTAGGAGTCCAATCGATAAGACTGAGCGGCAATTCCAATGGGCACCAGAAAGGTCACAATGAAAACCGCACACAGTGGAAGTTGCTGGCTGATCCTGGATACGCTAGAACGCATACGGGCGAGTCTCCTGGGCTATGCCGAAGGGCCTACTTAGCCGGTTGTGAGAGCGGCATACCTTTCGTTCCGGCGTAGAAGACGATGAAGGTCGCGGGTTGATCGCCAACCAGACCCCGATGCGCAGTATGGACCGTCTCCGGCATCACCTCGCCTGCCGTGAAATGCTTCTTGTTGCCGTCCTTGTCTTCCACGGTGATCTCACCGGAAAGAACGTAGGCAAAGCTCGGCATCGGATGAGAGTGCCAGACTAATTCCTTGTGCGCCGGAATGGTGATCTTCGCCACGACAGGTTCTGCCGTGCCCTCCGGGTACGCGCCGTAGGCTACGCCATTCCATGAGGCGTCCGCGCGCATCAATTCCTTCACTTCAATACCGCTGTCCGCTTGCCGATCCGTGTTCACATCTCCTCCACTCTCCAGGAATATATTCGATGCGTCCGCGGATTGCCTGATCTGCTCGGCATCGTGAGGCAGGATAAATCCGGCTTTCAGGAGATCCTGCGTGGCTTTTTCGAGCTCTCGAACATAACTGGCGTGATCGTGGTATCGTGCTTTGAGTTCCGCGGGACTGTAGTCGGAATGAAAACCAGCCAGCATGCATGTTCCCGGTCCTGAGTTGAATCCTGAATTCCGAGCTGTCGGCGCCGCCAATTGCGGCAGGCGTATACCGCCCAGCAACTCTCCATCCGAATCATGCTTGAGAGTGCCATCCGGATTGCGCTCGAACTGCGGTGCGGAAGGAGCGGCGGTACCATCGTTGATCCAACGATTCAAGTGCTCGTATGCGGAATTGAGAACCATCTCGGTTGGCACTTTGCTCCAAAGCGGGTTCTGCTTGCATCCCGGAGTTGCTTGGGTGAGGGATACTGGCTTGCCGTCGGGAGACTTTAGGAAGCCGTCTCGCAGGGTCTCTACATCGATGTATTCATTCATCTCCGGAAAGCTCACATGCGAGGTGCCAGCAACTGGCCATCGGCGCAGATTTGGGCCATCGCTTGCGACGCTGATAACTGCAAACGTGGCTCCAAACTCCGTGCCCACGCTGATGGCCGGAATCTTTGTGTCGCCGCGCAGACTTCCGGCGGCGTCGTAGTACAGAAATCCTTGATAGAGGTTGTGAAGTGGTTGGATCGAGTTGTAGTAAGTTGTGAGACGCAGCGCTGATTGTGATTCTCCGGCGGCGATCAGATGCTTGATCGCGAGTCCTGCCAGCGGATCACTCGGCCCTTGGTGACTCAGGAGGGCTGCGCCAACCTGTCCGAAGATATCCCACGAGAGCACATCACCGCGGTCGTCCAGCGTGCCCCCTTGCGGGTCATCATTCGAAGCCTCGGCGCTCAACGTGCTATATCGAGCAGGATTCCAGGCATTCAATTGCTTGATGCCTACACGCTGGGCAGAAACACCTATCCAGACGTATCCCTCGCGCATCAGGTAATCATGCGAGCCGCCCCAGCAGAAATCAATGTCCTGTCCGGCAGAGACGTTGTACCACTCCACCACGACGGTTCCATTGAATCGCTTTGGATTCGATGGCTTTCGAACCACGATCCTGGTTTTGTACGGATAACCGCTGTCAACAAGCGTCGCAGTTTCTAGTGGGGTCTTGATCCTATATCGATTTGCAGTTCCGCTGGCGTAATATTCCTGCTCTTCATAGCCGTGTATTGCAAGATCGACAACCGATGCATTCACCGGATGAGTCCCCGGCACGACGACCTTTTGAATCTCTGCCGGAGGGACAGAACTGGATGCAAACAGCGGAGACGACGTCAGGTTGGCAATCGCCAAGACAGTTGCTGCAATGGCTATGGGCGCGGAGTACAAAATCCTCTTCATCGTGATGCCTCTTCTTTTCAATCCACTTCCTTGTTACGCTTTCGACTTCATGAACAATCCAGCACCGACCTTGGCCGCCTCAGATTCGGCAATTGGATGCAGGTAGTTTCGCTTGGTCTGGTCAAGCTCCAAAGTTACGGATTGGTCTGTGACCTTGCTTCCAAGCAATTCGAGGAAGGAGGAATCGTAGTCGGCATATTCCAACCTCTCTCCCGTACCGGTCCCGGTGAGCCTCCGATTTCCGCCAAAGCGGCAATCAATGACCTTGTAGTGCGTATCCTTGGACGGATTTGGAGAAGGACCGAATTCGCGCCCGCTCTTTCCATCCGTGTCGGCCGATGCAGAGGCGAGACTCTGATAGGTCCACACATAGTTCGAGTTCGACACGACATTGTTCCGGCAATCAAAATCATTGGCCGTTGCCGCAGTCCATATAGCGCTTCCGTAGAGGCCATGGCACACACAATTCCGCATCGCATGGCCTGTGCCCGCGCCAAGCCAGTAAACTACCGCAATCTTTGCACCGTAGAACACACAGTGATGGACCACGAGGCCACTGCCGCTACCAATCACGGCGCCATGATTCGGATTCGTCGTTCGTCTCCGGCAAACAAACACTGGGAATTTCGGATGGTCAAGGTTGGTATTAAATAGTGCGATTGGGTAGACTGGCTGCAAGAATCCTGGCTTGGGAGTTTCAACAACGGGCTCACCGAGTACTTTCAATCCCTGAACGGTTACATGACTGGTCTCAATCGGATTCCACAGGCCGAGCCGCCTTCCGGCAACACCATCGTATGAATGAGCGTCGGCATTCGCCCGGTGGCCGCTTGGGATCATCCGGGAGCACCTCTGCCCGAATCGTCAACCGCGATGTTGCGGTAAACGATCTGTGCTCTGGTTTGAACCAGGCCTGTTCCGACAAGGCGTATATGCCTTCCGATACTATGATCGCCACTGGCCCAGTGCCTGCACTCTTATTCACGCGACGTGCCGCCTCCGCCGAGTACGCAGGGGGCTTGACTTGCTGCCAGCAGCCCCATCGGCACCACGCGACGGATGCACATAGAGCGTGTTGTCAAGAATAGTCGCAACGGTTGGTGTCTCCTGGGCTAAGATCGCTTTGGGTGCAACAGCGCACCCGCCGCTCCTCTGTCAAAGAAAACGATCCAATGCCTGCGCCGACTGATTGCCAACCGTTCCGTGCCATCCCATCCCCTCCCGTTCCACCTTTTGACGACGCGCGGGCCCTTTCTGTGAATCTCAGTCAAGAGGCTCCTGCGCGCCGTCGGAATACGCTCAGCCTAGAGCCAGCTTGGCTTGGCCTCTACCGGCACGCCGTCGGTTTCCGTAAAGCCCTTCAGGCTGCCTGTCTGAGTTTGAATGCAGATGTAGCTCAGAGATGAGTCGGCGTCGGCCTTCACGCAGCGCGCAGCCACGGAATCGAGCCGCAGAACATCGCCTTCCAAGACGGCAAACTCTTCGCCATCGATGTAGAACTGCCCTTTGCCTTTGAGAACGATGTACAGTTCCTCGTTCTGCTTGTGCGCATGAACAAACGGAACGCTCACGCCCGCGGGCAAATTGTTGATCGACACCTCGGAGCCCGTCAGTCCGAGCTCCTCGTGCAGCGTTACGCGCCCAATCTTGCTGATCTCTCCGATGGACGATACCTTAAAGTTCTTTCCCGTCTTCATGTCGTTTTTCTCCTTGGATTCATCTCCTCGCTATCGAAAAGCTCGCGCACTTAAAATCGCTGTTCAAACGAGTCGCTCTTTTCGTATTGCGAAACATGTCATTTCGTCCTTTTGACGAGCGTCGGGAGAGGAGTGTGAAAACCCTGGACCGATTTGACGGATTCACACTCCCTTTTGGCGAATCGTCTAATCAGCAAATGGGTTGCACGACATCAACTGCCTGCCTAGGATGAGGGAGCTAGGCTGCCCCGACATGACGCAACCAGTACGTCCCAGTCAACACTTCAGATAATCTGAATGGTTTCCAGTGGAACGAAAACAAAGGAGATGAAGAGATGATATTGAAAGGTGTTGCGCTACCACCGCTTAAGAATGATGGACGGGATACAGGCAATCCCCCTGCCATGCCGTTTGGGAGATGAGCATCGCATCCGATGGACATTCAACCATCGAACAGCGTTGGCTGGACGCATTTTCACTGCGCAACGTCAGCGGCGAGGCGACAGCGATTTGGATGCGTCAGTTTCCCGGAGCCGTGAAGGCGGTTTGGTTCAATATCCTGCCTGTGGGTTGGGTTGGTGAATGGCATCCCAGCCCTGCACTGCAATGGGTGGTACCGATCTCGGACGTTGGTTCATCGAAACGCAGAGCGGCGTTCGAGTCGAGATGGGGCCGGGCGACATTCATTGGGGAGCCGACATCGTAGCAGGCGAAGTACACGGCCAGGTTGGGCATCGGTCAGGTCAGCTAGGAGACGTCCCCTGTGTTCAGCTCATGGTGCAGTTCGAAAGTACAACCGAACGGGACGTCGCCGCCTCCTGAAAGCAGGAGGTCACCGAATCGATAAGGCAACTGAGATGATTTGCATTCATGATTCAGAGCAGATACGGACCTGATTTCACACTAGGTCAAGCAGGTTCGTCGAATGATCAAACAGCTTCCGTATCGCAAGCACCGTTGCCGCCAAGCAACAAAGAGAGGTCAAATGCAAAACGAGATCTATTCTATCTACCACGTAGCCGTGGAGCCGGAACACTTTGCCGAGTTCCGGACGCTGGTATCAAAGATTGTCGCCGCCACAAGCAAGGAGCTGGATACTCTGACGTATGAGTACGTCGTGAATGCCGATCACACTTCCGTTCACATCATTGAACGCTACCGCACACCCGGCCTTTTGCCGCATGTAGAGAAAACATTCGCACCGTTCGCGGAGGAGTTTTTGTCTCTGGCGAAGATCGAGGAGCTGTTCGTCTATGGCGAAACAACACCAGAAATTAGAGCCAAACTGGATGGATTTGGAGCAATCTATCTGACGCCGTTTGATGGTTTGGACCGATAAGAGTGACAAGACATCAAGAAACATCGTCATTGTGCACCGCTATGTCGAAGAAAATGCAGATAGATTGCCCAGTGCGGCGGCATGGCGTCACTTGAAGCTGTAATCTGATCTCACATGGGACACCAGGATTTGTCGAAATGTTTAGCAATGGAACGCGGAGGAGTCAGAGATGCCTGAAACGCTTGAACTAATGACACAGCAGGCAATTGCCGGAGATAAGGATGCACTTGAACGCCTCGTGACCGCACTGCAGGGAGATCTCTTTGGTCTCTCGTTGCGGATGCTGGGGAATCGGGAGGACGCGGAAGATGCAACCCAGGAGATTCTCATTCGTATTGTTACCCGGCTCTCGCAGTTTGATTTCCGCAGCAAGCTCAAGACCTGGGCCTACCGCATCGCAGTCAACTACGTCCTTGACGTGAAAAAGAGCGCGGTAGAGCGCCTGAATAAGACCTTCGAGCAGATGGCTGGGGATATTGTCGGGGGACTGCAAGAAACATCTTTGCCCGAAGCAGAACAATCCTTTCTGGTCGAGGAGGTAAAGATTGGATGCAGCATGGGGATGTTACAGTGCCTGGATCGTGAGCATCGGATGGCGTACATTCTCGGCGAAATCATGGAGTTGCAAGGACCTGAGGCCGCGGAGATTCAGGAGATCTCTCCGGAGTTGTTTCGCAAGCGTCTGCAACTGGCGCGAACAACCATGCTGCGCTTCATGAAGAGTTACTGCGGGTTGGCCTCGGACGAGGCGCCCTGCCGCTGCAATCGGCAAATCCCGGTTGCCCAACAAGTAGTCAAAATCAGCGGTGAGAACTGCAACTATGCAACTGCCTCAGTGTCGTTTGCGCAAAGTCGGGATATGGTGCGGCAGGTAGAAGAGGCGCGGTGGGCTCTTCAGGTGCATCGCACTAACAACCCACGCCCTGCATCCATCGACTTTGCCAGGCAACTGCTGACGGTGCTGGACGCGCACCGAGAATCCGGCTCGGCCATGTGAGGCCATCCAATCAGAGCATTGTTCAAGGTTCAGAAAGGGTTCTCTTCTTTTCGACGGGTGCCTCTGTAATTTTGCTCCACCAGTCGGTCCTCATTTGCTTATGTCATTTCTGTTTAGCGGGAACCAGGTGCACCCGAATCGGCTCGCCATCTTTCCGGCGTCGTATCTTCCCATGTTCGAAAAGCGCGGTAGAACGAGCTTGTGTCCTCGAAACCGAGAAGGTATGCAATTTCGGTGAGCGGCATTCCGGGCTGACTCAAATATTCACGCGCGAGTTCCTTCCGAATTTCCGATAGGAGCTCGCGAAAGGTTGTACCTTCGTCAACAATCCGACGTTGCAAAGTGCGAACGCTCAGTCCAAGCTCGCGAGCCACGACGGAAGCGTCCGGCCTGCCCCCCGCAAGCATGCGCTTGAGTATCCACTTGACCCGTTCGGCAACTGTAGCTTCAGCCTTTGCTTGCAGGTTGTTCTTATCGAGTTGTGGTTGCAGCATCTCCAGCAACTCCGCGTTATACGTGACGAACGGACGCTCGAAATCAGAAGAATCGAATATAAGGACATTGCGCGCAGCGCGGAATTTGACCGGACACTGGAAGAAGGCTCGATGCACTCCTGTCCGTTCCAGGGGCCGCTTCAACTCGATGCGTTTGGGATTAAACGGTTGCTCAGTGCCACGCCTGCCCATTTCCACTAACATCGCGAACGTCACATCCGTCAACAACGGCGGCTCGTGCAGACGACCGCGTTTCCAATTCCATTCGATTGAAGTTTCGCCTAGATGTTCGTTGATGCGCATTTCACTTGCCCCGCGAATCTGCAAAAAGCGCTCGTGCCGCGTGATTGCATCCCGATAATCACGAGCGTAATAGGCCGCCAGCATGGAGGGGGGAAGGCCGCCGCATGAAATAGACAGCCCATCTTCAGGCCGATTGCCGGATCGTTCGACAACTCGCCGATGGCATCCCAGATAGAAAAGAAATGAGCATCGGAGATGCGGCTCTTGTCGTCCTCAATAAACGTGAGTGGCAAACCCGCGCGTCGTAGGACAGATGCCGGCTCAACGAGCAGCTTGCGAAGCACCGGCCAGAACTGCCGTGGAATCCTGAACCGACTTGGGGTAGAGATCGACATTGGTCCAAACCTCGACAGGCGCAAGCGACACGCTTCTTGAGTGGCCGCGAACCTTCCGACAGGGCACTTTCGCCGAATGCGGCAACTTTAACTAGTAGCATATCGCGACAAGCCAGTTGCGTCGTACGCCAAACCAAGATTTGGCGCATTTCGCAACAACAATGGCGCGAATCGTTAATTACTTGCGGTTTCAACACGCGCAGAATCGATCCTGTGCTCAATATTCTTCTATCCACTCACGACGCGCTTTGCATCCTGGCGATTTGCTTTGGAGTATTGGTGTTGTCTGGCCTGCTTACGAGGCGCTTGGCCTGCAGGCGGGTAGTGTGGTTTCTGCGCTTCAGCCTGGGAGCCGACATCGCCGTTTTGCTCTCTCAGTTCCACCATCTGCTCCCTTCACAGAAAGTGGCCATGCTCTCGGTGTACACCGCGGGCGTTATCGTCCTTGCCTGGCGCGCCTTCCACTTGTATGGCATGTGGCGTTACGCATTCGCATTCACGCTGCCTGTCGTTCTCTATCTCGACACACTCGCGCTTTCGATTCAGGTTTCAACCACACGGACGCTCTAGAAGGTTTCGGCGTCAGTAACTTTCGAATCGTGCAGATCTTGCTGTTGACGGTCTTTGTTGCTCTTGGGGCCGTCGCAGCGAAAAGATCTTCCTCCGTGACCACCACCTAGTGGACACGCAACCAATCGCAAATCGCAAGCAGCAATCTCACTAACACAAAGACAATCACGTCAAACGAGGTGGGCAAATGAAGTTTGAAGTCACGAGCGCGTTAATAGCAGTCTCTATCTTCGCCACAGCTTCAAGCTTTGTGGCCGCACAAGAAGTTCAAATGTCACCCGGCACGGTTGTTGTTGGTTCGGGAAATGATCTTCGATGCAGGCTCGAAAAAGGTCTGCGCATCACCAAGCCTGGCGAGCCAATCACGGCTAAGCTAACAGACCCGATCTACGTCGGCACAACTCTCGCTATTCCGGAAGGCGCAACCATCAAGGGGTACGTCTCATCTGTTTCGACGGCCCCTTGGAAAAAGCGAACCTGCCGACTTGTTAGTGGCGACTTGACGCCGCCGAAGTTTGCGACTGTGACCTTTGACCGCGTGATCCTCTCCGACGGAACCGCAATTAAGGTTCACACGGACGCGACCGTGGGAATCGTCGGAATAAAAACGGCACAGTACTTGCCAAAGTCTCAAAGGCCCGGTATACGCCAGAAGGCTACGGAAGCGCTCAAGCCTCTTTCTGCACATAACAAGCTGCAACGAATCAGCGAAGCTGCCTTGAAATCCCTGCCGTATCACCCTGAGTACCTCGAAGAAGGAACAGTTTTCGACGCAACCTTGACTGAGCCAGCCGAAATCGCGCTATCTGCTCAGCCTGCCCCTGAGTTCAGTCCGTTGCCGGGAGACAACTATCTTCACCTGCGCCTCCAGACGGCTTTGAACTCAGAGATGATCGCTGCTGGCACTCCTATTAGCGCGGTGGTCTCACAGCCTTACTACAATTCGGATCGCACCCTTCTCTATCCGGAAGGAACGAAGCTTGAAGGCGCCGTTAGCAAAGCTTCTTCGGCTCATAGGATGAAGAAGAACGGCGGGTCCTTTTCTCCTTCGATTCCGCCCAGACACCTGACGGAACAACGAGTGAGTTGAGTGCGACTGTTACTTCGGTCCAGGTCGCAGGGGGTGGAAGGCTTGCTGTTGGTATAGAAGGCGACTTGAAAGGAACGACGTCGCGCTTTGATCAGCTGAGTGCGCCGCTGTCATTTATCAGTCCGGTGATGGCAACTGCCGATCCAAGCCTCAATAAGACCGCCCTCGCACGAGGAGGAGCAGGGTTCGGAGGGTTCGGCCTATTGGGCGCCGGCGCGGCTCAGGCGTCGGCAGGAACAGCAACTGGCTTCGGCTACCTTGGCGCGGCGAAACAAACGTACGAGGCTTTCATAGCCAAAGGTCTGAATGTGAACCTCCCGGTTAATACCCCAATCTTGATGCGCGCCCTCTCATCGACGCGCATCAAGATTGGGGTATTAACCGGGAGGTTCACATTCAGACCTTTGGCTATGAAAGCCTCGTACGTTTGTTTCGCCGCGCCAAGGTAGCCGAAGCCAGTTGCTGTTCCTGCCGACGCCTGAGCCGCGCCGGCGCCCAATAGGCCGAACCCTCCGAACCCTGCTCCTCCTCGTGCGAGGGCGGTTTTATTGAGGCTTGGATCGGCAGTTGCCATCACCGGACTGATAAATGACAGCGGCGCACTCAGACTGATCAAAGCGCGACGTCGTTCCTTTCAAGTCGCCTTCTATACCAACAGCAAGCCTTCCACCCCCTGCGACCTGGACCGAAGTAACAGTCGCACTCAACTCACTCGTTGTTCCGTCAGGTGTCTGGGCGGAATCGAAGGAGAAAAGGAGCCCGCCGTTCTTCTTCATCCTATGAGCCGAAGAAGCTTTGCTAACGGCGCCTTCAAGCTTCGTTCCTTCCGGATAGAGAAGGGTGCGATCCGAATTGTAGTAAGGCTGTGAGACCACCGCGCTAATAGGAGTGCCAGCAGCGATCATCTCTGAGTTCAAAGCCGTCTGGAGGCGCAGGTGAAGATAGTTGTCTCCCGGCAACGGACTGAACTCAGGGGCAGGCTGAGCAGATAGCGCGATTTCGGCTGGCTCAGTCAAGGTTGCGTCGAAAACTGTTCCTTCTTCGAGGTACTCAGGGTGATACGGCAGGGATTTCAAGGCAGCTTCGCTGATTCGTTGCAGCTTGTTATGTGCAGAAAGAGGCTTGAGCGCTTCCGTAGCCTTCTGGCGTATACCGGGCCTTTGAGACTTTGGCAAGTACTGTGCCGTTTTTATTCCGACGATTCCCACGGTCGCGTCCGTGTGAACCTTAATTGCGGTTCCGTCGGAGAGGATCACGCGGTCAAAGGTCACAGTCGCAAACTTCGGCGGCGTCAAGTCGCCACTAACAAGTCGGCCGGTTCGCTTGTTCCAAGGGGCCGTCGAAACAGATGAGACGTACCCCTTGATGGTTGCGCCTTCCGGAATAGCGAGAGTTGTGCCGACGTAGATCGGGTCTGTTAGCTTAGCCGTGATTGGCTCGCCAGGCTTGGTGATGCGCAGACCTTTTTCGAGCCTGCATCGAAGATCATTTCCCGAACCAACAACAACCGTGCCGGGTGACATTTGAACTTCTTGTGCGGCCACAAAGCTTGAAGCTGTGGCGAAGATAGAGACTGCTATTAACGCGCTCGTGACTTCAAACTTCATTTGCCCACCTCGTTTGACGTGATTGTCTTTGTGTTAGTGAGATTGCTGCTTGCGATTTGCGATTGGTTGCGTGTCCACTAGGTGGTGGTCACGGAGGAAGATCTTTTCGCTGCGACGGCCCCAAGAGCAACAAAGACCGTCAACAGCAAGATCTGCACG
Organism: uncultured Acidobacteriaceae bacterium; assembly: GCA_963713645.1. Lineage (GTDB taxonomy): Bacteria > Acidobacteriota > Terriglobia > Terriglobales > Acidobacteriaceae > Telmatobacter. Next base: position 12,839 of record CAVQMQ010000009.1, read on the forward strand.
ATTCGAAAGTTACTGACGCCGAAACCTTCTAGAGCGTCCGTGTGGTTGAAGACCTGAATCGAAAGCGCGAGTGTGTCGAGATAGAGAACGACAGGCAGCGTGAATGCGAATGCGTAACGCCACATGCCATACAAGTGGAAGGCGCGCCAGGCAAGGACGATAACGCCCGCGGTGTACACCGAGAGCATGGCCACTTTCTGTGAAGGGAGCAGATGGTGGAACTGAGAGAGCAAAACGGCGATGTCGGCTCCCAGGCTGAAGCGCAGAAACCACACTACCCGCCTGCAGGCCAAGCGCCTCGTAAGCAGGCCAGACAACACCAATACTCCAAAGCAAATCGCCAGGATGCAAAGCGCGTCGTGAGTGGATAGAAGAATATTGAGCACAGGATCGATTCTGCGCGTGTTGAAACCGCAAGTAATTAACGATTCGCGCCATTGTTGTTGCGAAATGCGCCAAATCTTGGTTTGGCGTACGACGCAACTGGCTTGTCGCGATATGCTACTAGTTAAAGTTGCCGCATTCGGCGAAAGTGCCCTGTCGGAAGGTTCGCGGCCACTCAAGAAGCGTGTCGCTTGCGCCTGTCGAGGTTTGGACCAATGTCGATCTCTACCCCAAGTCGGTTCAGGATTCCACGGCAGTTCTGGCCGGTGCTTCGCAAGCTGCTCGTTGAGCCGGCATCTGTCCTACGACGCGCGGGTTTGCCACTCACGTTTATTGAGGACGACAAGAGCCGCATCTCCGATGCTCATTTCTTTTCTATCTGGGATGCCATCGGCGAGTTGTCGAACGATCCGGCAATCGGCCTGAAGATGGGCTGTCTATTTCATGCGGCGGCCTTACCCCCCTCCATGCTGGCGGCCTATTACGCTCGTGATTATCGGGATGCAATCACGCGGCACGAGCGCTTTTTGCAGATTCGCGGGGCAAGTGAAATGCGCATCAACGAACATCTAGGCGAAACTTCAATCGAATGGAATTGGAAACGCGGTCGTCTGCACGAGCCGCCGTTGTTGACGGATGTGACGTTCGCGATGTTAGTGGAAATGGGCAGGCGTGGCACTGAGCAACCGTTTAATCCCAAACGCATCGAGTTGAAGCGGCCCCTGGAACGGACAGGAGTGCATCGAGCCTTCTTCCAGTGTCCGGTCAAATTCCGCGCTGCGCGCAATGTCCTTATATTCGATTCTTCTGATTTCGAGCGTCCGTTCGTCACGTATAACGCGGAGTTGCTGGAGATGCTGCAACCACAACTCGATAAGAACAACCTGCAAGCAAAGGCTGAAGCTACAGTTGCCGAACGGGTCAAGTGGATACTCAAGCGCATGCTTGCGGGGGGCAGGCCGGACGCTTCCGTCGTGGCTCGCGAGCTTGGACTGAGCGTTCGCACTTTGCAACGTCGGATTGTTGACGAAGGTACAACCTTTCGCGAGCTCCTATCGGAAATTCGGAAGGAACTCGCGCGTGAATATTTGAGTCAGCCCGGAATGCCGCTCACCGAAATTGCATACCTTCTCGGTTTCGAGGACACAAGCTCGTTCTACCGCGCTTTTCGAACATGGGAAGATACGACGCCGGAAAGATGGCGAGCCGATTCGGGTGCACCTGGTTCCCGCTAAACAGAAATGACATAAGCAAATGAGGACCGACTGGTGGAGCAAAATTACAGAGGCACCCGTCGAAAAGAAGAGAACCCTTTCTGAACCTTGAACAATGCTCTGATTGGATGGCCTCACATGGCCGAGCCGGATTCTCGGTGCGCGTCCAGCACCGTCAGCAGTTGCCTGGCAAAGTCGATGGATGCAGGGCGTGGGTTGTTAGTGCGATGCACCTGAAGAGCCCACCGCGCCTCTTCTACCTGCCGCACCATATCCCGACTTTGCGCAAACGACACTGAGGCAGTTGCATAGTTGCAGTTCTCACCGCTGATTTTGACTACTTGTTGGGCAACCGGGATTTGCCGATTGCAGCGGCAGGGCGCCTCGTCCGAGGCCAACCCGCAGTAACTCTTCATGAAGCGCAGCATGGTTGTTCGCGCCAGTTGCAGACGCTTGCGAAACAACTCCGGAGAGATCTCCTGAATCTCCGCGGCCTCAGGTCCTTGCAACTCCATGATTTCGCCGAGAATGTACGCCATCCGATGCTCACGATCCAGGCACTGTAACATCCCCATGCTGCATCCAATCTTTACCTCCTCGACCAGAAAGGATTGTTCTGCTTCGGGCAAAGATGTTTCTTGCAGTCCCCCTACAATATCCCCAGCCATCTGCTCGAAGGTCTTATTCAGGCGCTCTACCGCGCTCTTTTTCACGTCAAGGACGTAGTTGACTGCGATGCGGTAGGCCCAGGTCTTGAGCTTGCTGCGGAAATCAAACTGCGAGAGCCGGGTAACAATACGAATGAGAATCTCCTGGGTTGCATCTTCCGCGTCCTCCCGATTCCCCAGCATCCGCAACGAGAGACCAAAGAGATCTCCCTGCAGTGCGGTCACGAGGCGTTCAAGTGCATCCTTATCTCCGGCAATTGCCTGCTGTGTCATTAGTTCAAGCGTTTCAGGCATCTCTGACTCCTCCGCGTTCCATTGCTAAACATTTCGACAAATCCTGGTGTCCCATGTGAGATCAGATTACAGCTTCAAGTGACGCCATGCCGCCGCACTGGGCAATCTATCTGCATTTTCTTCGACATAGCGGTGCACAATGACGATGTTTCTTGATGTCTTGTCACTCTTATCGGTCCAAACCATCAAACGGCGTCAGATAGATTGCTCCAAATCCATCCAGTTTGGCTCTAATTTCTGGTGTTGTTTCGCCATAGACGAACAGCTCCTCGATCTTCGCCAGAGACAAAAACTCCTCCGCGAACGGTGCGAATGTTTTCTCTACATGCGGCAAAAGGCCGGGTGTGCGGTAGCGTTCAATGATGTGAACGGAAGTGTGATCGGCATTCACGACGTACTCATACGTCAGAGTATCCAGCTCCTTGCTTGTGGCGGCGACAATCTTTGATACCAGCGTCCGGAACTCGGCAAAGTGTTCCGGCTCCACGGTTACGTGGTAGATAGAATAGATCTCGTTTTGCATTTGACCTCTCTTTGTTGCTTGGCGGCAACGGTGCTTGCGATACGGAAGCTGTTTGATCATTCGACGAACCTGCTTGACCTAGTGTGAAATCAGGTCCGTATCTGCTCTGAATCATGAATGCAAATCATCTCAGTTGCCTTATCGATTCGGTGACCTCCTGCTTTCAGGAGGCGGCGACGTCCCGTTCGGTTGTACTTTCGAACTGCACCATGAGCTGAACACAGGGGACGTCTCCTAGCTGACCTGACCGATGCCCAACCTGGCCGTGTACTTCGCCTGCTACGATGTCGGCTCCCCAATGAATGTCGCCCGGCCCCATCTCGACTCGAACGCCGCTCTGCGTTTCGATGAACCAACGTCCTGAGATCGGTACCACCCATTGCAGTGCAGGGCTGGGATGCCATTCACCAACCCAACCCACAGGCAGGATATTGAACCAAACCGCCTTCACGGCTCCGGGAAACTGACGCATCCAAATCGCTGTCGCCTCGCCGCTGACGTTGCGCAGTGAAAATGCGTCCAGCCAACGCTGTTCGATGGTTGAATGTCCATCGGATGCGATGCTCATCTCCCAAAACGGCATGGCAGGGGGATTGCCTGTATCCCGTCCATCATTCTTAAGCGGTGGTAGCGCAACACCTTTCAATATCATCTCTTCATCTCCTTTGTTTTCGTTCCACTGGAAACCATTCAGATTATCTGAAGTGTTGACTGGGACGTACTGGTTGCGTCATGTCGGGGCAGCCTAGCTCCCTCATCCTAGGCAGGCAGTTGATGTCGTGCAACCCATTTGCTGATTAGACGATTCGCCAAAAGGGAGTGTGAATCCGTCAAATCGGTCCAGGGTTTTCACACTCCTCTCCCGACGCTCGTCAAAAGGACGAAATGACATCTTTCGCAATACGAAAAGAGCGACTCGTTTGAACAGCGATTTTAAGTGCGCGAGCTTTTCGATAGCGAGGAGATGAATCCAAGGAGAAAAACGACATGAAGACGGGAAAGAACTTTAAGGTATCGTCCATCGGAGAGATCAGCAAGATTGGGCGCGTAACGCTGCACGAGGAGCTCGGACTGACGGGCTCCGAGGTGTCGATCAACAATTTGCCCGCGGGCGTGAGCGTTCCGTTTGTTCATGCGCACAAGCAGAACGAGGAACTGTACATCGTTCTCAAAGGCAAAGGGCAGTTCTACATCGATGGCGAAGAGTTTGCCGTCTTGGAAGGCGATGTTCTGCGGCTCGATTCCGTGGCTGCGCGCTGCGTGAAGGCCGACGCCGACTCATCTCTGAGCTACATCTGCATTCAAACTCAGACAGGCAGCCTGAAGGGCTTTACGGAAACCGACGGCGTGCCGGTAGAGGCCAAGCCAAGCTGGCTCTAGGCTGAGCGTATTCCGACGGCGCGCAGGAGCCTCTTGACTGAGATTCACAGAAAGGGCCCGCGCGTCGTCAAAAGGTGGAACGGGAGGGGATGGGATGGCACGGAACGGTTCGGCAATCAGTCGGCGGCAGGCAATTCAATTGTTTTCTTTGACAGCAGGAGCGGCGGGTGCGCTGTTGCACCCCAAAGCGATCTTAGCCCAGGAGACAGGAACCGTTGCGACTATTCTTGACAACACGCTCTATGTGCATCCGTCGCGTGGTGCCGATGGGGCTGCTGGCAGCAAGTCGAGCCCCCTGCGTACTCTGGCCGAGGCGGCACGTCGCGTGAATAAGAGTGCAGGCACTGGGCCAGTGGCGATCATATTATCGGAAGGCATATACGCCTTGTCGGAAACAGTCCTGTTCAAACCAGAGCACAGATCGTTTACCGCAACATCGCGGTTGACGATTCGGGCAGAGGTGCTCCCGGATGATCCCAAGTGGCACACCGGGCGAATGCCGACGCTCATTCATACGATGGTGTTGCCGGAAGGCGGCTCGGCCTGTGGAATCCAGATTGAGACGAGTCATGTAACCGTTCAGGGATTGAAAGTACTCGGTGAGACCGTTGTTGAAACTCCCAAGCCAGGATTCTTGCAGCGTGTCTACCCAATCGCACGATTCAATACCAACCTTGACGATCTCGAAATCTCCCAGTGTTTGTTTGCCGGAGACGTTGTGACGAATCCGAATCATGTGGCCGTGATTGGTAGCGGCAGTGGCCTCGTGGTCCATCACTGTGTGTTCTACGGTGCAAAGATTGCGGTAGTTTACTGGCTTGGCGCGGGCACAGGCCATGCGATGCGGAATTGTGTGTGCCACGGCCTCTACGGAAGCGCTATATGGACTGCGGCAACGGCCAATGATTTTGATTGCCGGAACAATGTCGTGTCGAACTCGAACTATGTGTGGACCTATCAGAGTCTCGCCTCTGCATCGGCCGACACGGATGGAAAGAGCGGGCGCGAATTCGGTCCTTCTCCAAATCCGTCCAAGGATACGCACTACAAGGTCATTGATTGCCGCTTTGGCGGAAATCGGAGGCTCACCGGGACCGGTACGGGAGAGAGGTTGGAATATGCCGACTACGATTCCTCCTTCCTCGAATTGCTTGGAAGCAAGGTCACAGACCAATCCGTAACTTTGGAGCTTGACCAGACCAAGCGAAACTACCTGCATCCAATTGCCGAATCTGAGGCGGCCAAGGTCGGTGCTGGATTGTTCATGAAGTCGAAAGCGTAACAAGGAAGTGGATTGAAAAGAAGAGGCATCACGATGAAGAGGATTTTGTACTCCGCGCCCATAGCCATTGCAGCAACTGTCTTGGCGATTGCCAACCTGACGTCGTCTCCGCTGTTTGCATCCAGTTCTGTCCCTCCGGCAGAGATTCAAAAGGTCGTCGTGCCGGGGACTCATCCGCTGAATGCATCGGTTGTCGATCTTGCAATACACGGCTATGAAGAGCAGGAATATTACGCCAGCGGAACTGCAAATCGATATAGGATCAAGACCCCACTAGAAACTGCGACGCTTGTTGACAGCGGTTATCCGTACAAAACCAGGATCGTGGTTCGAAAGCCATCGAATCCAAAGCGATTCAATGGAACCGTCGTGGTGGAGTGGTACAACGTCTCTGCCGGACAGGACATTGATTTCTGCTGGGGCGGCTCGCATGATTACCTGATGCGCGAGGGATACGTCTGGATAGGTGTTTCTGCCCAGCGTGTAGGCATCAAGCAATTGAATGCCTGGAATCCTGCTCGATATAGCACGTTGAGCGCCGAGGCTTCGAATGATGACCCGCAAGGGGGCACGCTGGACGACCGCGGTGATGTGCTCTCGTGGGATATCTTCGGACAGGTTGGCGCAGCCCTCCTGAGTCACCAAGGGCCGAGTGATCCGCTGGCAGGACTCGCGATCAAGCATCTGATCGCCGCCGGAGAATCACAATCAGCGCTGCGTCTCACAACTTACTACAACTCGATCCAACCACTTCACAACCTCTATCAAGGATTTCTGTACTACGACGCCGCCGGAAGTCTGCGCGGCGACACAAAGATTCCGGCCATCAGCGTGGGCACGGAGTTTGGAGCCACGTTTGCAGTTATCAGCGTCGCAAGCGATGGCCCAAATCTGCGCCGATGGCCAGTTGCTGGCACCTCGCATGTGAGCTTTCCGGAGATGAATGAATACATCGATGTAGAGACCCTGCGAGACGGCTTCCTAAAGTCTCCCGACGGCAAGCCAGTATCCCTCACCCAAGCAACTCCGGGATGCAAGCAGAACCCGCTTTGGAGCAAAGTGCCAACCGAGATGGTTCTCAATTCCGCATACGAGCACTTGAATCGTTGGATCAACGATGGTACCGCCGCTCCTTCCGCACCGCAGTTCGAGCGCAATCCGGATGGCACTCTCAAGCATGATTCGGATGGAGAGTTGCTGGGCGGTATACGCCTGCCGCAATTGGCGGCGCCGACAGCTCGGAATTCAGGATTCAACTCAGGACCGGGAACATGCATGCTGGCTGGTTTTCATTCCGACTACAGTCCCGCGGAACTCAAAGCACGATACCACGATCACGCCAGTTATGTTCGAGAGCTCGAAAAAGCCACGCAGGATCTCCTGAAAGCCGGATTTATCCTGCCTCACGATGCCGAGCAGATCAGGCAATCCGCGGACGCATCGAATATATTCCTGGAGAGTGGAGGAGATGTGAACACGGATCGGCAAGCGGACAGCGGTATTGAAGTGAAGGAATTGATGCGCGCGGACGCCTCATGGAATGGCGTAGCCTACGGCGCGTACCCGGAGGGCACGGCAGAACCTGTCGTGGCGAAGATCACCATTCCGGCGCACAAGGAATTAGTCTGGCACTCTCATCCGATGCCGAGCTTTGCCTACGTTCTTTCCGGTGAGATCACCGTGGAAGACAAGGACGGCAACAAGAAGCATTTCACGGCAGGCGAGGTGATGCCGGAGACGGTCCATACTGCGCATCGGGGTCTGGTTGGCGATCAACCCGCGACCTTCATCGTCTTCTACGCCGGAACGAAAGGTATGCCGCTCTCACAACCGGCTAAGTAGGCCCTTCGGCATAGCCCAGGAGACTCGCCCGTATGCGTTCTAGCGTATCCAGGATCAGCCAGCAACTTCCACTGTGTGCGGTCTTCATTGTGACCTTTCTGGTGCCCATTGGAATTGCCGCTCAGTCTTATCGATTGGACTCCTACAAAGGTTTGCAGCCACACAACGTAACGGTGGATCGCTTGTCCTATCGAGGACGAAATGCTGTTCGAGTGAGGTCACTGCCGAGTACGGATGCGGTCTTTGATGCGCAGAAGTCAGGGACAGGAGGCGGCATCGTCGTACTTGAAGGTTCCTCGTTCCATGACGGTACTATCGAAGTGGACGTGGCGGGAATGCCTCAGGCCAATGCGCCGGCACTGGCGCGCGGCTTTGTTGGAATTGCGTTCCGCGTGCCACCTGATGCTTCCAAGTACGACTACGTCTACATACGTCCAACGAATGGGCGGGCCGACGATCAGGAGCGGCGAAACCACTCGACACAGTACGCCTCTTTTCCTGAAAACGAATGGCTGAAGTTGCGCACTGAATCACCCGGCAAGTATGAGTCGTACACAGACCTCATTCCCGGCGAGTGGACTCACCTCAAGATAGAAGTCAATGGCATCAAGATGCGGCTCTACGTAAACGGAGCTTTGCAGCCTACGCTGCTCGTGAATGATCTCAAGTTAGGCGATTGCAGTGGAGCAGTAGCGCTATGGATCGGTGTCGGGACCGAGGCGTACTTCGCCAACCTGCGAATTAAGGCCTTTGAGCATTGACTTGACAGTGGGGCGATGTCCTCGGATCGAGTAAAGAGGATGAGTCTCAGTAAACGCCTTTTGGCGGGTGTGGCACATTGCATTGGGTGGTGGCGGTTTATCCAGCATTCGCCGCACGAAAAGCAGGCCATGGAAATGACGGAGTGTGGAAAGCATGGAAAGCCATGAGGCCGGCTTCCCCCCTTCCCACACTCTTTGGAAGTCCCTTTGGGATTCCCACATTCCTACGGCTTCGACGGCGAGATATATGTCTTGTCGTACCCCTCAACTGGAATCATCGCCACCGCAAGGGCCTTGTAACGGATGTCTTAGCTCCACAGCGTAACGTATGTCCCGGTACACTCACCCCTTAGCGGCTTGTCTTCCTTATTAGCGTGCGTCAGCACGCATGAATTCTCAGGGTCGCGTTGCGGCAGAAACAGGCCGCTGAGGTGGGAAGCGGAAGACGCGATGTGCGGCTGGAGCGTGGGAGGAGGCCGCCTCCCGAAAGGAGAGGCCTTTGATGGAACCTTTAACCATACGGCATCCAGAGATTGCCAAGTCCGGCCATATGTCCGATGATGGATTTGGGACGGGCACGCGCCGTCCTGGGGTGTGGAAACCCCAACAACACTTGAGCGCGCGAATTTGCGCGTACGAACCCCTATGCCTTTGCGGTCGGGGTGCCTGTGACGAATGTCCAGGCCCCTAAAGCTAAAGGTCACAGGAGCCGAGTGTTGTCGGCTTTCCAACTCCCCGATCACGGGTTATATGGGTAGTTTGCGGGGGCGCACCGCAGACGTTTCTCCCTTCTACCTGGTTGAGGAGCTGTTGTTGATCCCTCCTGAGACAAAACCTGCATCGTCCCCCCTGCGGCATGTGATAAACAGCTCATATGGGTGCGACCGCCTTCTTTTCCGGTCCAGACTCTCATTCTGTGAACCTCTCCAACTTTCCGCGTACCGTATCGGGCATTGTGAGGGAGCTTCCGAATGAGTGAATTGTGCTTCCGTCCCGACAAAGAAGGCAGGCTCCTGCTCCCCGATCGGTGCACCATTGCCACGTTCTGCTATGAATCCCAGAATGAGCGCGAAGTCATCACAATGGCAATCGAACAAATCCTCTATGCGCTCGCTTTGTTCGGCATGGATCTTCGCGCTCTGGATGGGATTACCCTGTCCCGTGATTGCCGGGCCGATGCGACAGCTTTGCAGAGAATGCCGGAGGGGCAGATTCCGTTGGAGATGAGCGATCAGCCTGACACGATGGAGATGGCGCGGACGGTCGCTGTGTGGCGGGAGAAGGAACTGAGGTTCCATATTGTGCTCCGGGCAGGCGTTGGCCTGATGGCGCTCTCCCCGGAGAAGGATTTGCAAGCGTTGGCCCATGCCTGCATCGCCCACGAAGCTGCGCATGTAGACCATGAAGGCCATCTATACCGCTCCTTCCCTGATGCCTATGGCCGCCCTTTGGAGTGCGGCGACCGTTCCCGGCAGACGTTCCTGAAAGCGATGGACGTGTGGAGCGAATATGCCGCGTGCCGGTCTTCCGCCATGTTCCGCCCGGAAGCTGTCGAAGAGTTTGAAGGTATCTTCTGCCGTGCTCTCGAAGAGAGCCTTGCCGCTTCGTCAGCGCAGATTGCAGCCTTTCGGCAGGATCGAAACGCTAAAGACGTTTTCGTGGGAATCCAGCAGCTCTTCGGAGACGTGTTTATCCATGCCGGATACTTTCTGGGCCATCTGGACGGTCTGGAACTGACGCTCGAAGACCATGCTCCCCGCGTCTCAGAGCTGTTCCAGAAGCATCCGCGGATTCATCCCTTGATTGTCCGTCTGCGTCGGGTGCTACATGAATTGTGGCTAACCGAATATGCGTGGCAATCCATCGAAATCTTTACTCCGATCTACGATCTGATCCGCGAGATGATGGTGCTTCATGGGCTGGCGTTTGCGAGGCGTGGGGACGAGTGGCGCATCGTCATGTGTGAAGACGAACACGCGACGGAGGCTATTCAAGATGCTCTTTCGGCTTGGATCACCCGCCCTGACGAATCCCAGGGTTGATTTTTGCGGACAATATCGGATTTTTCCAAATGAACACCCCCGCTGCTTGCGGCGGTGGTGTTCATTATCGATACTGGTAAGCACTAATGCCCGTCGGGAGGGCGAGAGAAGGCGCTCCCGCTGGGGCGGGAGCCACACACACGGGCGGGCAAGACGGGCAATGCGGAGCCGGTCTTCTGGCTCCGCACAATACATCTTGATTGAGTTGCTACGCCGCCGCTCTCTTTGCGGCCTTAGCGGACGGCTTGGACGTTTCCTTCTTCGCCGCTTTCGCCTTTTCCTTGGCGGTGAATTCCTGCTTGACCGTGGTCGTGATTGCGGCCACGTCCACCTTGTAAAACTCGGCGGCTTCGCGCAGAACGTGCGAGGCGTTGCCGCGCGAGGCGGTGAGCAAGACGACGGCCTCGACCACGGCGCGGCCCAAGGTGCTTTCGTCGGCGCGGCGAAGAAAGGCCGTGAACAGCTTGGCGATTGATTCGTTCTCTTTGGTCTTCTTGATGCCGTGCTGTTTGGCGAGGATCGTGGCGCGGTTTTCGTCCAGCAGGTTGACCATGCGCTCGGCCAGAAACAAGAGGTCGCGTTTCATCAGCCGTACCGGGACTGCCGCGCCGATTGCAGAGAGAACGCGGAGGCCGGTTGCGTTGGCGATGGCCTCCTCCCTGCGCCGCTTCTCCTGCTCGGCCTTGAATGCAGCATCGTTCGCGCTTGCGCCGTTCGCCTTCTTCGGGTGGTGTACGAGGCAAGCCGGGTTTGCACACACCTTATACACGGTTCCAATCTCGCTGCCCTCGGTAACGATGGCGTCGGTAGTGAACTTGCATACCTTGAACTCCGGGCGTTTCGCCTCGTCGTTGGACTTCGGCTTGTCGTCGCGGATCGCGGTGTACTTGTTGCGCGGCAGAACCGGACTACCTTCCTTCTGCGTTCCGTAGGCCGTGCTGATTTGCACAAGCTGCGGCTTCGAGGCAATAGTTTTCGCCACCTGCGCCGAGACCTTGGCCTGATAGCAGCCGGGATCGGTACAACGGTCGCCCTGCCTGCCGAGGTCGTCGCCGAAAAGCAGCTTGTTGTGCCCGGTGCGCTTGGGGCAATCGGCGCAACTGCCCGCCGTGGGAACAAGCTGCGCATCGCGCTTATCGAAAGGCGCATCTTTCAAGACAAGCAACACGTTCGACTCAATCCAGAATTGCAGATTGCGCATGGGCAGCAGAATCCGCGCCGGTTTTGCCCCGTTGTTGTATACCTCCTTGAAACAGGCCGAAAGCGCCTGTTGCTGCATATCAGCAGGCAATTTCGCTAGCAAAAGCGCATGGCCCACGCCGATTTCGTTGGCGTAGAAGGCATCGACCGCTACGGGCACAAGGTCAACCAATTTCAACCTCGAAGCCACGAAAGACGGTTGTTTGCCCACGCGGGCGGCTATGTGTTCGATGGAGTATTTCGGTTCCTCCAACGCCAAAAGCCGGGCGAACCCCTCGGCCTCTTCCATCGGGTGAATCTCGGCGCGAATCAGGTTTTCGACCAATTGCGCCTCGATCACTTCGGCGTCGGATAGATGGACGATGCGCACTGGCACGGTGGCAGATTCGGCCATTTGCGCGGCACGGTAGCGCCGCGCCCCGGCTACGATCTCGAAGCCGGATTCGGTGAGCGGGCGAACAAGCAACGGCGAAAGTATGCCCTGGCTGCGGATTGACGCGGCAAGTTCTTTGAGGCTCGCCTCGTCAAAGACGCGGCGGGGATTGGTCTTCGATTCGGTGAGTTGAGAGAGTGGAAGGTCACGGTACTCGGTGGCATTGATAACAGTCGTGGTCATTTTCGTATGCTCCTTTCGAGCGGTTGAAGGGTGAAGGCGCGCGGAGCGGAGACACATCGGGCCGGTTCCGCTCCGCAGGGAGCGGACTAGACGCGAATCGACTTGTCCGTAAAGGCTTCGAGAAAACCTTGATCGCGGAGGTTTTTGTCCCACTGCCGCGTAAATTGCTCGTGTTGCTCGTAGAGGTCGGGGACGAAAACGTAATTCTCTCCGTCCCGATAGCGCGACACCTGCTCGACGCCGAGATAGTCATTTCTGAAATAGAAACTGGACAATCCCAAGCCGCAGAGCGGCGGTTTCGACAACTCGAAGCACATCTCCGGGTCGCGCATCAGGTCGCCGTTCTGCTCTCCGTAGTGCGCAATGGAAATCGAAGGCAAGTTCAACGGTCCCGGCTCCGGCGTGGCCTCGATGACAAGGGCCATGTAGGGCGGGTTCTCAATTTTGAGGTAGAGCGCGGGCCGGTAGCCTCCGGCCCGCTCAAGGATGCGGAGAAGAGTCTGCATTACGCCACCTCCGCGATTGCGTCCTGCGCTTCGGGTGTTGAGACCTTCGGCGCATTCTGCGTGGTGGCCGATTCTCCGGTGATGGCGTCCAAAATCACCGCAGAGGTACGCTGGACGACTTCAAGGCTTTCGGCCACGAGCGCCGCATTGCCCGCGTACATCTGGATGTAGTCGCTCGACGCCCGGCCCATCTCAAGGCCGATAGCCTGGCCCACGATAAAAGCCACGGCCTCGGCTTCGGTTTCGCGCACGGTGGCGGTGGTCATGGTGCGCCGGTCGGACTTGTGGAGGTATTCGTGCCCTAGTTCGTGGACCAAGGTCACCAGTTCCTCGGCGGGCGACTGGCCGGGCAGAATGGCAATCTTTCCGCCGTAGCTGACGCCAAGCGCGGGCGCGATGTTCTCGGTGTATTCGAGGGCGATATTCTGCTGCGCGAGAAAATCAATCAGACGGTCGCGGTGCTCACCCACGTCGCCGGTAATCGAGTGCTCGAACTCGGGCAGTTCCGCGCCTTCGGTCTGCGCCACATCGAAGACGTAGACGGCGCGGAAGCCGATCAGCATGGGCGCAGGCTTGCCGTTGTCGTCCTGCGTGCGGTTGCGGTCGGGGTCGTCTCTCTTGCGGCGTTGTCCAACCATCGGGGCGAGAATCTGGATACCCTTTTCGCCGCGCTTCACAAACCGGCCCAACTCCTTCCACGTGTGGAACCCTGCGACTCTGGTCGCCGTTGGCCTTTGTCTCGCAATGCTCAAAATGTTCCCGAAAGAATAGGCATGGAAACGGGCCATCGCCGCGAGATACGCGGTCAAGGTTTCGCTCTTTCCCGCTTCAAGCTGCTGGAGCAGGTAATCCACGGCCTGCTTGATGAGTTGCTGTGTGGGGTTGTCGCGCTGCGTGGTGCGCTGCTGGTAAGGGGATTCGCTGCGGTCCGCCGCATTTTTGCTGTGCGGCGCGGCGGTGGCGTTGTTGTTGGTGCTGGTAGCTGCGTAGGTCATGATGTTCGGCTCCTTCGGAGTGAGATTTGCCGTTTTTAAGCCCTGGGAGGGCTAAAAAAAGACATTCATTTCATGACTGGCGAATTGGGCGCAGAGAGGCGCTGTCAACTCCCGAAGCCCGCAAGGGGCGCGGAAGCGAGCACGGCGGTTTTTATGCCGCGCGGAGCTGCACAAGCGGAGTTGACAGAAGGAGCCGAACGGAGCCTAGAGTTCGCCGGGAAATGAATGTCGAACCGGTGGTCCAGCCGAAGGCTGCACCGCATTACTTTTCAGGGAGGGGTGTTGCGGGGAAGGAACGGACCCGCTGAGGAGGGTGGTGGAAGACGTCGGCACCATTGACGACTGGAACCAGGGAGGAGTCGTCCTCCCAACCATGTAGATGAGGCCTTCCGTCTCTTGCTGGAGAGGTCGTATGCCTTGCTTCCGGCTACCTGTCCATTCAATTGCCACAGTTGGGACAAGATTACTTGCCAAACTCACCTGGGAACCGCGTTCTTCAGGTCTCTTGAATTAGAGGCCGGCGACTGAGCGAGAGAGCAAGCTTTCCCCCAAGCGTTCATCGGCTTGATAGGGTCAGTTCGTGGCTTTATAATGTGTGCTTCAATGGATATGTCAGTCCAGAAGCACACAAACCAAGAAGTGGCTCGTGCGCGACAAGGAGAATGTATGCTGTTTGCCTTGGATACTCGCCCTGCAACCCAAACTGAGTTGTTCGACAAACGTGATTCTATGACCAGCGACGAGGAACTGCCTGCGGCAGTGAGCCTTACAGCCACAGGGCCATGGGAAGCGGCTACTCGTATAACTGAGGTAAGAACAGAGACAACCGATGACAACTAACATTCCTTTTCTATTGCGCTTTGCGACACCGCTCGGACACGTCCGTGAATCTGGCGGGGCTGAAGGGATCGATGCGGCGAGCGCCGAACGGAATTTCGTCGTTACAGAGTCTTCCTTGAATAGCCGCGGTGAGACCCGCTTCACACGAGTACGAAATGAAACCACTGACGATGAGTAATCGAGGGCAGTCCGACCAACAGACCCCGGATCGGCCTTGGGCCGATTTCGAGACAGAACGGGAAGATTTGCCGGCGAGTGTTCGACCGGGCAGCAGCCCTCGTTCTGATTCCGGGCAAACGTCTGTAACCTTCGTTTCCGAAGAATCCACAGACGACAATTGAAAGGAAGAGTTCTCATGGCGAGCGAACCACTTTTGTCGCGCTTTGCAACGCCACTTGTTGCCCAGCCACACCCGCGTCTACGGCAGAATCCAGATACGCAGACTACAGAGGTCGAGCACCAAGGCGCTTGGGTATCTGCATCGCAACACATCGAACTTCTAGGTTATGGCCAAACAAAGACGGCCGTGGCGCAGGAGTCCACCGATTACTCCTAAATCTCCCATTCTGATTATCAGTACGGTCGTGGATCTGGCGACGGACGCCGTAGTGCGTGCGTTGCAGGATATGGGGACATCTGTCGTCCGTGTTAACACAGAAGACCTCCCTTTCTCTGGAGTCATTGATTATTCGATCGGCGTCACCAAACCATCTGCGATCTTTTTCGATAGAGCCTGCACAGAGAACTGGTTTGGGGCTGTATGGTATCGGCGTCTTCGCGTACCAACGATGCCTACTGAAATGGATTCTGGCATTTATGACTTTTGCGTGCGCGAAAATCGAAGTGCTCTCATCGGAGGGCTGATCGGTCATGATACTCGCTGGATGAGCCATCCTGGAGCCATTTGGAAAGCGGAGTTCAAGCCTTATCAATTACAAGTGGCAGCTCAACTTGGGCTGGATATACCGAAGACGCTTATCTCTAATCGGCCAGAGAGCATCCGGGATTTTTACCGGCAACACGGCCCAATCATCGCCAAACCGGTACGAAGCGGTTATGTCGTCAAAAACGGTGTCGAGTGTGCTGTCTTTACGACCAAACTAGAGGACGAGGTGATGAATGATCTGTCGGGTGCCGCACTGAGTCCCACGATCTACCAAGAACTTCTCCCGAAGGCTTATGACATCCGTGTCACTATCGTTGGCCGAAAGCTCTTTGCGGTGTCGATTGACTCCCAATCGGACCCCAATGCGGTAATTGACTGGCGTAAAACAGAAAACCCATTGCTGCCGCACGCCCCAATCGAATTGCCGGAACCGTTGCATCAATCTCTCTTGAAACTGATGTCGCGACTGTCGCTGACCTACGGTGCTATTGATCTCGTGTTGACTCCCGATGGGCGTTACGTCTTCTTAGAGATCAATCCCAATGGCCAATGGCTCTGGATTGACGAGATGCTATCCCTTGGAATCTCGCATTCCATCGCGGAATGGCTTTCGGAGGGCACGAAATGAAATTTGCCGATTACTTGGATTGGCGTTATCTACTGGACTGGCTTTATCCAACGGTGGAGCCTTTATCGGAAGAGAAGTGCGATGACCAGCGACGACTACAACAGGATCGGTTGCAGTTTGCCGAGATACACACAGACCCCGAAGCGATTGCGAAAGGCTACGCCGAATTATGCGCTGAGGAAACTGAACGGCTCAAAAGCGTCGAAACAAGGCTCGGCAGTATTTTGGGGTTGACCTCGATCACATCGAGTCTATTGATCGGGGGAATCTTCGCAATCGTGAATGGTGGGCTAAGCGACAGCTCCCGAAGTGTCCGTTTCGTTGCTTGTGCCGCGCTGGTGTATCTGAGCCTTCAAATTATCAGTTCGACATTAGCTGCGATTCAAGGTTTAGGACGCGCTAGCTGGATCGGAAGAAGCATCGAAGACTACGTTGCTTGCTCAGAGGTGGGACCTGCAGAACAGCATCGGCAAACGGCATTGCGGAATTGCAGGCGTCTTTTGCAAATGGAAGATAACATCAATGCCAAAGTCACGCAGATGGCTGTTGCACATGCTGCTATCCGCAATTTCGCATCCGCAAGTGTCTTAATTGCTGTCTTGGGTTGCGCCACCGTTCTCATGCAACAGCCAGGTAGTGCCGCCGCCAAGGCAATTCGTACAAACCCTGACTTACAGAAGCTGCTACAAGGACCTCCGGGGCCAGAGGGACCGCAAGGCCCTAAAGGCGACCCTGGGGCGTCGATCACGGTTTCGCATAAACGCGCTGTTTCACAGAGAGCACATCAGCATTGAGCAGGTGTTGCCGAGTGACGGATTGCCTCGTCGATGGCGGTTATTGACGGACCGACAAATATTATCAGCACACGACAGTCAAGCATTACGCGTCGGCTAGCGTGACTAGTGGGGAAGATTGCCGGTATCTTAAGATCTCCTTCTTATTGAGGGAACATGTACATCGGGTCTTTGCAGTTATGCTCTTCTGCGAAGTAGCTTGGGACCCGCTCCTGCCCCCATATCTTCTTTCCGGCGCGCTGCGGATATTGGCGGAAGTGAGCGTTTCTTTTGTCAATGTACCGATCAATAGCCTCAGTGGCAGCCATGACCGAGGAATAATCGCTATTGTGGATGATAGCCCGCGCCATGCCACTGAAAACTGACTCGATCACATTCAGGAACTGTGCGCCGGCCGGGAGTGGCCTCGTCTTGATAATAGGCGCTCCATCTGTCTCTGCGGTCGAGTTGATCTCCTCCAAGTGTTCAGATAGTTCTTTGGAGATGTGCCACGAAGCCGCGTCCCACGAGAGATACAGCGTTCGGTACCCACGATAGTTCGCGCGCAACGTGTCGGCAAGCTTGATCATTTCGCCGGTATTCTTCTTGCGAGAGTAAAAGTGGGTCAGTTGATTCGCTGATAGTTCGAGTGCTGCGGTCAAGATCAAATAACCTTTCGACTTCTGCCATTGTGGAACCACGTATTGTTCGCCTGGCGCGACCCGCTTAAGTCCGCCCTTTTTCTTGATTGCAAACGGACCATATTCGTCTACCGAGAAAAACGCTTCGTCTTTTCCGAGTTCAGCCAGGGTCTTCTTGATTCGATCCACCTTCTCTCTGTACTCAGTATCACTGCTCGTTAACACCCTTCGTGCGAGCCGCCACTTCCAGCCCGCGTTGACAATGATTTCTCGAATCACGTCGCAACTGATCGCATCGTTATATTCCTCTCCTAGCGCTGCTTTCATGTCCGCAAGACGCCACGTCGTGCGGTTGAATCCATGTGCGGAGGGCGGAGAGTGCAACAAAGAAAAGACCGCATTCTGGATGGCTGGAATGCACGCTTTTTTGTCACTGCGAGGCTTTCTGAAAAACAGCTTTTCCGTCCCTCCTTGTTGGAAATCCCTCCAATATCGGAACAGCGAACCCTTCGATATTTGCAGGAAGGAACAGATCGGAGAGGAGTTGATTCCGCGCGCGTAGGCCAGCACGACGAGTGCGCGATTGCGAGTGGGTCTTTCCCCCTTTGTCGCGGTAGAGAACAACACCTTGAGTTCCATCTCCGGGAGTTCGCCTAATTCGGTGGCAAGAGATTCAAGCGGCATCGTGCCCTGCACGATGCTCTGCATCCAGTCGAACACGGCTTCTTCTGAACTGCTTGGTTTCCTGGGCTGAAGGGACAGACGAAGCGGCCTGGTCGTGGTAGTCAAATGATCGGTCGTGGTCTTCGTGGCCAGCGAGGCCTCCGCGCTTGCTTGAATGGCCGACTGCACAGGCAGCGACTTTTTCCGAACATTTCGCGATCTGCGACTCGGGCTTAGTCCAGATTCGGCGCGCGCCTGCCGTACGTATTCCTGCACTACCGTATAACCCCCAGTGAAGCCATGCTCCTCGCGCAATGTGTTTAGAATCTGCATGACCGTGGTTCTGTATCGCGCGGGAACCAGCGAATCTTCCTTGAGGATCTGGTCTATGATGCCGATCCAGGGCCGTAGCGTGGGCCTCAGACGGTGAACCTCTGTGCGTTCGCTTGGGGGTAGAACAGTCGTTGGCGGCGAGAACAGATCGAGAATCTTCTCGACCGTCGGGCCGGACAAAACGATCTGGATGGGAGGCATAGTGCGACTCTGGGTGATATGGGTAGCGTGAATTCGTCTTCGTTGGCTTCCTTTCGGCCTAGTAAACATTTTCTTCCTCCGGTTGGAGACCCTCATTGTTGTTGTCCACACTACAATGCGCGGTATCCAGTAATACGGTGTGATTCCATTTGGATCAACAGCGGTATCATCGTCCTAACGGACTGTAAACAGCAAATCCCATGCCCTTATCCGCGTACATTGACGGAGAACGACAGATTGCTTCGCTCCTGGACCCATCGGAATGGGAAGTTCTGCGCGCAAAAAGGCCGGAAATCGAGTTGGGCTGCTGTAGAGGCCGAGGCTTCATGCGCGTGAGCAAACTGGGCACTCAGCACTTCGTGCATGCGCACCGCTCTGATACATGCACGCCGGCTCCAGAGAGCGCTGAGCATCTCCTGCTCAAGAGCATCGTCCTCCGAGCTGTCCGAGACACGGGCTGGAATGGCGATGTCGAAGTATGCGGCCCTGATGGTACCTGGCGGGCGGACGTGATGGCCACCAGGGGAAGCCTTCGAGTGGCATTCGAGATGCAGTTATCGACCATTCCGTTTACTGAACTGGCTGCACGACAACATGCGTATGGAGATGACGGAGTCCGAGGCTGCTGGTTTTACGGATATGGCGCTCTCAAACCTCCACCGCCTCCAAAAACCGACATTCCGGTGTTCCCGCTTGGTTCCAGTGGAGAGAATCCCTTTGCGGCCCTGAAGCAGGGCATGCCACCCGATCAGGTCAGGATCGGAAGCCGCCAGATGCTTTTGTCGCAAGCAGTATCTGCCCTCCTCAATCGTCAGTTTCGGTGGTGCGCGAACCAACGGGTTGCGACGGCCAAAGGGATCACGATTTTCCAATTTCACGAATGCTGGGCCTGTCACAAGGATTTTCATGTCTTCTGCCCGACGGAATGTTCTGCTACCTGTGACGATCAGCTACCAGTGAACGAGTTCGAGAACTTGGTGGCGAGCCCATTGAAGGAAGCTGGCGCGCCATGGATCGTCCGCAGGGTGCAACAATATGTTGCGGAACATCCAGAAATGGATTTGGCGGTCAGCTATCCCGGCTGGCACTGGGCGCAGAGCTCCAGACGCAAGCATTTCACCTTTTGCTGTTTTCATTGTGGCGCACTAATCGCGAGCGAGATCTTCGAGCAGTTACTTGAAGACAACGAGTGTATACAGAGCCCTGAATATTGTCTGGGGCCAATCTCAACGATCCGACTAAGGACCAAACAAGAATTTATCAACGCTCCACACTGGTGCTACTCGAAAGTGCATCGTTTCTGTCAAGAGCCCATGCGGAGTTCCACAGGAGACACCCTTGCTAGCGCCCACCTTCTATGATGTCCGCAAATACGTCGATGCCGATATATATCGGGCAATCGGGGAAGACGTTGAGACTCTCAAAAAGAATGGCACAACAGACGCCCTCCATGATCTCGAAAGCTTTCCCTCGCGTGTCGAGCAAGTCTGGCAGCGCCAATATGAGAAGCTGATCGAAGCCGCTTCCCGAGAGCAGGGCCTTCCTCCTACGATCATTCAACGGGAAGCGGAGCGGGACCCGGAAGCCTGGAACATCATTGAATGGCAGCATCGTGAGTTGAGTACGAGGTATTATGCACTGCTCAACTTCGAGCTCTTCGGCACGAAGACCTTTTACCTCCAGGATGGGCTGGTCCAGCATCTCGCCTGTACGGAAATGAATGTTGTTGCACCGCTTCTTGAACTCCCGTTCCCTGCCTGCATGTTCGTCTTAACCAGCAGGGAATCGATCGATGCTCTCTATCAAATGCATTGGGCCGCCCATCCCGAACAAAAAGGCCGAACACTGATCGATTACAAGGCTCCGATCTCGGTCTTTCTCGTCCTCACCGAGAAGGTCTCCGATCAGCCCTATCGCCAGCTGAACATTATTGCGTTTCACGCGAATCGCGAAGAGTACCATCTGATGGTCACCCGTCGGCTCTGCCTCCATGATGACTGGACCCTTGGTGAAGCGCTTACAACGGATTGGGCAAACTTGGATGCCCAGATCGAAAAACGAAAGCACGTAAGTGCAGAGGGCGAATGGGAGACGGTTGAAGACAGTCTTTTCTATACCGACGGTCTCCAGTTTTTCCGAATCATTTTGAACGCTGTGCTCTACATCTCATCTGCGGATGCGGAGCTTGAGCATCGGCTTTCGGACCAAGAGACAGTTGAGCAAGAAATCGACCAAATTTCGTCAAGGGTGAAGCGCCAAGAACTGAAGCAGGCAGCGAGACACGCCTCACGACTTCCCTATATCGTCGTCGGTGCCGGTGTTCCGGCGGTGGAGGCTATCACGACCTTTGCTCCGGAAGCGAAGCGAAGTCTATCGGTTCGCTTTACGGTGCGAGGACATTGGCGGCGTCAGGCTTGTGGACCAGGCTTGAAAGATCACGTTTTGCGCTTCATTAAGCCCTACAATAAGGGGCCGGAGATGGCCACTCTGATCAATAAGCCATATTTAGTGAAAAGGCTTTCCAACCTGGAAGAGCGGCTTGAGTAAAGAGCACTCAGACGCATTCGTAATTCAAAGGCTCACCCCCAACCCAACAACTGCTGCCTTCTCTAGGGCCGTAACCTTCTGCAAACCGATGTTTGCTCCCGGAAACTGATTCTTGCCTAGATCAATTGCAGACGCCTTGGAAACATTGTGGCTAAGATTTTCAGCAAGCGCGGCAGCGTCATTGGTGAAGATTTGCGCGTCGTGCGAGGCGCGGGAGACTGAGACATAGGCAAAGCGGGTATTGATGAGTTCGGGGTGAACATTGGTGTCCATGTTCACCAAGACGCGCTCCGAGGTAAGCCCTTGGGAGCTGTGCGAGGTCACAGCGTAGCCGTGATCGAAGTGCCGCATCTCAGCCGGATCAAATGTGACTGTCCTGTCCTTGCCACCATCCATGCGGACGGTCATTTCGCCATGCACGCCGATCTTCTGCACAGTTCCAAGATCGCGGTTGGCGACGCCCAGGTCACGATTCAGCGCGGTGAATTGCAAGCGATCGCCCACGGCAAATTCGCGCTCGATCTCGCGGTAAGCAGAGATACCGTGCAGCCGGGCAGGATCGTAAGTGACCTGCTGACTGTCCGGCTTTTCGACGGTCAGCAGATTCAATTTTGGATCGGTCGAGACTACGCGCGCGTAGCTGTGCTGCTCGATGCCGAGGGTCTTGCTGCCACGCTGGTAGTGGAGCACGTCGCCAACCTCATAGCGTGCGGCCCATGCCCGGTCAGCGCCGGTCATGTCTGAGCGCGACGCAAGCACGCGCATCGAGTGGTTTTCAGATTCGACGATGCCGCGTTGCTGCAGCTCCGCGCGGACCGCGTGATTGATCGCGCGGCGCGAAGCATTGTCGGGAGAAACGATGATGGTGTTGGCCGGATTGTCGGCATAGTTCCGGGCAATCGAGGCGATGCGCTTCTCAGGATCGGCAATCTCCGTAATGCGCCCTTGCTGTTCGAGAAGCGCGACGCCTTCGGCCACTTCGCCGCGCGATAGATGCTCGACCGCGCTCAGCAACTCGGGATCTTTCTGGCGCACGATTTGGTCAAGTCGCGCCGTCTTCATTCCTGCATCGACCAACTGCTCGAAGGGCTTTCCGGCCTCCACCCCCTGATGCTGGCGCGTGTCGCCAATGAAGAGAACTCGGTCGCCGGGGTCGAGTTTGGCGAGGAAATTGCGCACCTGTTTGGTGCTGGCGAGACTGGACTCATCCACCATATATAGGTGGCGTTCCGGGGTCGGCTGCTTATGCCGGGCGAGGAAACCTTGCAGCGTATCAGCATTAATGCCAGCATCGCGGAGCTGTTGCGCGGCGCGTGATGTCGGGGCAAAGCCCTCGACAATCATCCCGCGCTGCTCGGCGGCCTCCCGCACAGTTTTAAGCGCCGTGGTCTTTCCCACGCCGGCGCTTCCTTGCAGACCTTGGATTCTGTCGCGCGAGGTCAGAATTTCTTCCGCCGCCGAGCGTTGCGAGGAATTGAGAATCGGATATTGGGCGGTATGTGCAACGGCTTGCTGAACGGGCATGATCTGTTCAACGCGGCCTTGCCCCTGGCGCATCTGCCGCAGGATTTCCTTCTCAGCATGGATGGTCTCCGCCGTGGTGAACTGCCGCGCGGAACCGTGCTTCCCCGCCGTGACAAGCTGAAACTCGCCGGAGGCCAGACGCTGTTCAACACTCGCGCGAACCTGAGCGTAGGTCGTTTCACCCATACCGCGCCGCAAGGCATCGCGGAAGAGGGCGCGCTCGTCGGTGACGGCTTCGCGCTCGAAGCTGCGTTCGCGGGCAAAGGTCACTGCTTCTTGCGCGGCCTTCTGCGCTTTCTCGGGAGCGCGTTCGACAGATTTCTTTTCGGTCCGCTCACGCGCCGCCGCCACAACCTGACTCGGCTGATTGCCGTACTCGACGGCCAGCTTGCGGTGCGCCGCGAGCACCTCAGCGGGCGACTGAATCTGCTTTTTGTCGCGGGTGGCATGGGCGGCGATTTCCGCAGCTTCGTAGCCGGAGAGACCGTTTTGCTGCATGTGTGCAAGGATCTGATTCTGGCGCTGGCTTGACGCGTCAAGATACTCCTGCGAGTAACCCTTGATCTCCGGCGCTCCGCTTCTGCCCGGCGTGATCTCGTAGCCCAACTCGCGCAACCGGAAGGTCAACTCCGACTGGTAGACGGCAGTTGCAAACTGCTGCGACTCGAAGAGGCTCTGCGGCTGTAGCGCCCGCGCCTGCTTTCCGTTCTCAACGCCATCCGCACGCTCGGTGACATTGAAGATAACGGCGTGAGTATGAAGCTGCGGCGCGGCATAGCCATCGACGGGCCGCGATGTGTCGTGCTCAAATTTCGCGACGATGAATTGGCCGGTGGACTCGGCGGGATGATTGCCACCGATCCGCGCTTGCGTGTACCGCTCCAACTCGCCGAGAGCGGTCGTGACCGCCATGCGGTGAGCTTCGCGGACCCGGCTGTCGCCGCCAACAAGAGCGGTCAAGCGAAACCGACTTTGGCGCACTGAAGGTCGCATCCCATCCGGCACGATGCTCGACGGATTTGATTGTCTTTCCATTCGCGTCCTGGTACTCGAAGGATTGCCGATGCTGGACAAGTTGCTCGCCGGTCTGCGGGTGTTGACCTTCCGAGAGCCGGTGGAATTCATCGGCGCTTACGGCTCCAGCGAGGCCGTATTTCTCGGCGAGCTGGCCCTGCCATTCGCCCTGCACGGTCTGTCCCTGGCTCCAGTAACTTTGGTCCGGCGAAGTGAATTCCTGCTTGTGGTAGTTTTCGAGTTTGCCTGCGGAAAGGGCTTTCGAGATTTTCAGCATGGCTCAGTCTCCCAATGAGAATCCGCTCTGGATGGACTCGGCGCTTTCTTCGATGACCTCGTGGCTCTGCCGATTTCTTCGCCAGCGTCTTTGGGTCGAAGCCGAGTTCATCGTCGTCGAGCGGGCGCGGCACGAAGGCCGGTTGCGTTGCCGGGATGTCGTGGTAGGCAAATGAGAAGCAGGCGACGTAGTTGCCGAGCTTGAGATATGCGTGCCGGTCGGGCAGGCCGGAGATTTCCGAGTCCATCACCAGTGGCTCGACCTGACGCTCCAGCGTGAAGTTTTTTCCCGTGCGGCTGCCGTCGAAATGGGTCTGCCGCAACCGCTCAATTTCCACTTTGCCGATGGCGCTCGATACCCACTCGGCGGCCTTCGGCTCGGTGGTTTTCAGGAAGATTTTCGTTGCCGGCTGCGAGAGCATGACCTCGGCCATGTGGCCGTAGATGTACTCAAGCTGCGCCTTTCCCTGGAAGCCCAGCACAATCGGATTTTTCGATTTGCGGTTCTCGGTGATGGCGGTGTGGAGTTGCGGCAGGCGCTGCAAGCTGGCCAACTCGTCCAGCACAAACCAGACCGGATGCTGGCCTTCCTTCGGCTCATTCAAGAGCCGCAAAACCAGCAGATCAATCCACAGGCTGTGCAGCGGGCGCAATGCCTCGCGCTCGCTGGGTTTCGAGGTCAGAAAGATCCAGCCCTTCCGGTTCTCGGACCAATCGGTGGCGCTCCAATGATTCCGCGTTTTGTCTTTGCGTGGCAGCATCCGCAGGCTGTCGGCGATCAGGCCGAGCGAGGCCAATACGCCGTTGCGCTGCTGCTGCGCGCCCTTGGCGATCATCGTCGCCATCTCGGTATTTTGGACGCGGCGGTCGATCTCGTCGGGGTTGGCCATCCACTCGACAAGCTCCTCGGGAGATGGGCCGAAGGTCAGCAAGATGCGCGAAGATTTTCTGCGGCGTCTCGGTAAAGAACTCGCCCTTCTTGTCCGTGGTCGGCTGGTAGAGCGAGGCTGCAATCGCCTTGGCCTCGGCGCGGCGGCGCAACTCCTCGGACGGCCCCCAGTAAGGGCAGCGGGCGTCCAGAGGATTCAGAATGATGTCGCCGTTCTTGCTGTCATAGAACCGCTGCACGAACTCGCAGGCCGGATCGTAGACGATGGCCGAGTGACCTCGTTCCTTGATCTGCATGAGAAGCTGCATGATGAGCCGGGTCTTGCCCGCGCCTGTGTCGCCCATCAGCTCGATGTGCTGCCCTTCGGCGAGCCGGGGAATGCGCATGAGCTTCTTCGATTCGATGGTTCTGAAGCCAACGCCATCGCCCTTCACGGCGCGATTGAATCCGGTTGGAGTCACGCGAACCGGGCCTTTGAGCAGGCGCCCATACTTCATCTCACGGAATCGATCGACGTCTTTGCGCGCGGCAAGCGGGAGCACGCCTAACAGCACGGCAAGCCCGGCGAGCAGCGGCCAGCGGAAGACTCCGGCGACGCTGTGCCCGCCATAGACGAACTGCTGAAGGTAGGCATGAAGCGGCCCATTCCGGTAGACGGTTTTCGGTCCGCGATAGAGGTAAACCAACCCGGCGGCGCGGGCGCTCCTGGTCAACTGGAGTGGTAGCGGACGGGCGAATTCTATCGTAGTCACACCCGGCTCAACATCGGCAGAGGCGGCAGGATGCGCATGGAGATGGTCATCCGAAACGTCGAGTAGCTGGTATTGGCCGGTCTGCTTCAATCCGGTCAGTGCGCCGGACTGAATGAACGGCCAGAGGTCGTAGCGTTCGAGCGGCGGCATGAACGCACCCATATAGATGCGCAGAAACACAGTGGTCAGAATCAGCGTCAGCGCGATGGCCGCGTAGCTATAGATGGGAGCCTGCGGCGGCGTAACGATTGTTTCCTTGCGTCCCCAATGCGTAGTGTTCATATCTGTTCCGTGCTCCTTTCCGCATAGCTGGCGAGAGTGTCTTCCGCCGCCTTGCGCTTGTTTACCTTCACGTAGCGAAGCATCTCCTTGAACTGCTCCGTGGTCATCTTGTCGCCACGCAGAAGCGGTTCAAGTGTGTTGATGAGCAGAAGCCGGAGTGCCGCAATTTCTCCCATAATGGCCAGGGACTGCAATCGACGGCCGCCTTCTGCAAGTTCTCCCTGCACCAGGTCGCGCAACCACTCACCAACTGCTTTTCCTTCGGAGTTTGCGGCGGCATCCACACCAGCAGCTTCAGTAGCGGTGAGCTTGGTGTTGAGTGAATGGTTACGGCACTCGCGCCCTTTCACTGCGCCTTTGCGGCGCTTCATTTCGTTGCCCAGAATTGGCATATGAAATCTGCTCCTTTCGTCAAAATCGCGTGGAGCTTATGAGTTCCCGCGATTTCACAACCTGTTTATTTTCTGTCGGAACCAATTGGCTCCCGCAGGGAGCTAAACAGTTCCCTATGAGGGGTGGAGTATCGAAAATTCTTCCGGCGCGCAGCGCCGCAGTGGTCCGGGCAGGAAAGCGAAGGCAAATCATGCCTTCGCTCCCACTGCGACTGCCGCTTTCGATGCAGGCTTTGAAGGCGCTTCAGCGGCTTCGGAAGCAGGCGCACGACGGATGCGCAGAGTCGGCGTGATGCGCTGCGCTTCGGACGACTTCAGGAACTCCTGAAAGTCGCGGTCTTTCGAGAAGACATAGGCAAGCGCCTGCTCGACAACATCGTCGGCGGAAGCGTGGATGAATGCGGCATACTGATCGACCTGCAATGCGGTCGTATCAGTCAATCGAATGGATGCGCTGATGTGGCGGGTTTGTGTGACTTCAAGCAGTGGCATATCGGTCTCCTTCGGGCTGTGGAATCAGGCCGTCTTTCGACGGGCAATCATGCGCTGAGCGGTGGCCGCAATCTCCCGCGCACGAGCCGAGCAAAGTGCGGCGGGAATCTCAAAGCGGCGGCGGACTTCAAGCATGGTGATCACGTCGTCGATGGGAATGCCATCGGCCAGCCAAAGGCGAGCCGAGGCGACATCGACGGTGCGTTGGGCGTAGTAGAGAGGATCGGATTTATCGGCGCGGCGCGAAGCAAGCTCGCGCGTCAGCTTCGCGGCGTCCATACCGTGTGCAAGCCGCGCGCAAACCCAAGCCCAATCGTCTTCGGAATGCGAGTGCTTCGACGGAGTTGAATGGGCGGGCTTCTTCCGTGCGTCTCCGCAGAGCGGCAGCACGGAAGAGACCGCGATATTCTCAAGCCGAAAATCGTCTGGACCGTAGATCGCATCGGCTGGGTATTCGACTGCGACAGGATGCGCGGGAGAATACTTGCGGTTGAGGAAACCGGGAACGCGCAGCACTCGGTTACGGTCGGTGCAAGCGGGATCGCCGCCGAAGGCTTGGGCGATCAGCTTGAGCGTCTGTTCCTGACGCTCGAAGTCGAAGCCGGCGACGCGCCAAAGCGCCTGATATTTGCCCGGCGAAGTCGAGATGATCGCGGTCGGCGTGGGAACCAGATCGGACGCCCGCAGCGCAGCGAGCCGGGCGTCGCCGTCCGTCATCAATATCTATATAGATGTGGCGGACGGATGCGATGCACTCCTTGGTGCGCTTGCGGCTGCCTGCGTGGAGCGGATTGGCGGAGACATAGATGTTCGCGCCGTTGTCATTCTCGAAGTTGAGCCAGGCCATATAGCGCGGCGCAAGAACCTGTTCAACCGTTACCACGCGCTGCTGTGGCCGGGGCGCATCTTCCCGGCGCAGCAGGAGCGCAATCGTTTCGCACGAAGCGAACGAACGGGTGAGGAAGTTGGCGGCAATTCGGTTCATAAGCTGACCTCTCAAGAACGCGATTCCACGGGCATTTCCAGTAGGAAAGCCCGGACAATGCCGGGCTTTCACCGTGAGGGGAGCGGCCTATTCGGCCGCTTCGTCGAAGGGCAACTCTTCGTTGGCTTCCTGCTCTTCCGCGGCGGCCTTCTCCGCGCGGTCGAGCTTGAGGATGGAGTTGACGCGAATCGAGTCGGTGCGCACCGGCTTCTTCGCCTTCTTGGGCGTGTACTCGGAGTGGCGAATCTCGCCCTCGATCTGGATGTGCGCGCCCTTCTTGAGCGTGGCCGCGAACTCGCCGAGCTTGCCGAAGACGATAGCAGCGATGCCACTCGGTGTGCGAGATGTATTCGCCGGACTCTTTGTCCTTGTAAGAGGTCTTGGTTGCGAGCGAGAGGGTGGTGAACTTCTGGTTGTTCTTGCCGGTGCGAACTTCGGCGTCGCCGCCAAGGAAGCCGATGAGGATAGCTTTGTTCTGATACATTTTCGTGTCTCCGTTTTTGAATTCCCGATCTGCTCGGGTCACACCTTGCGAAGCTATGCGAGTGGGCGCGACTCCCAAGGCCGAAGCTCTGCATTTACGGAGGGTCCATCGCAGATGGAAACCGTAACCTGTAGGGCTGCGCAGCAGAAGCAGAAGAGCGAGCCTGCCGCCGGGCGTCGCAAAGGCCCCGAAGCAGTGACCGAGCTAGTGAGGAATGGAACTGGGAGACACGCTTCAAGAACAACGCTGCTCCCGCTTCCTGGCGATGCCATTCTCCGGCAAACCAGATCCACACTTCTCGCGTCTGACCTCTGGACAAAGAGCCGCATCTCGCGCCCGGTATCGCGTGTCTTCCACTCGGCGTGGTTACGCTCAAGAGCGCACAGCAAGGGCGTGATTCCGTTTGCTTCACCGTGCCCAAGAAGGCTTTTCATAGCCGTGCCTCCAATTCGCGCTTCCATCCTCGCGATCCGCGCTGAATTTATGCCGCCGCCGTGGAGGAAGCCCGGTAGATTTCCTCCGTCACGAAGCACTGGTCCGCGTGGCTGTATCCACTCACGGTGATCAGCTCGCGTACCCGGCGTCGGCCCGTGGAATCGCGTTCGCAGTAGAGAACAAAATCCACTGCCTTTCCGGTCTGCGACCGGATGAATTGCTGGTCGAGATTGGTTCGGGCGCTGAGCGCCATATCCGCCAGCCTGTCGAGCGCATCAGAGGCGGAATCTGCGTGCAATGTCGAGAGCGTTCCGCCGTGGCCAGTGTTCATCGCCTGCAACAGGTCATAGCCGCACTCGTCGCGGATTTCGCCCATGATGATGCGGTCGGGACGATGCCGGAGAGCGGCGGCAACAAGCTGGCTTGGAGTGACGGCAACCTGGCCGGGAATCTCTGCGACCGCCTCCCAGCGAACGGCATTGGGATGGGCAACCTTCAACTCGGCTGGTTGCTCGATCACGATCAGCCGCTCACGCAGCGGAACATGATCGAGCAAAGCCTTCATCAGAGTGGTCTTTCCCGAGCCGGTTCCACCGGCGATGATGCCGTTCTTTCGGCTCTCGATCAGGCGCACAACTGCATCCCGAACATGGGCTGGCAAGCTGCCCGCCTTGACCAGTTCATCGGAGGTGAACCAGCGGTTGAATTTGCGCACGGTAAAGGTCGGGCCGTTGATCGAAGAAGGCGAGCCGACAACGGCCACGCGCGAGCCATCGGGCAAGCGCGTATTGAGGATCGGATTCTGCGTCGTCAAGTCCTGCCCGAGGATGCGCGCAACGCGCTCAATCGCTGCCTGCAAGCGTTCGTTCGTGTACGGCTGCGAGAGCGCGATTTGCTCGACGACGCCATTGCGATCCGCGAAGACTCCGCTCGTCCCATTGATCATCAGATCGGAGATCGACGGATCGAGCAGTAGCTCGCGCAATTCCTCGGGGAAGAACGGCAGAATCAGGTCGAAGCTCACTTCGTTCCTCCTGCTGTTGCGTCCTGCTTTAGCGGAGCAGAATCGAGACAGAGACGCGGTTTTCGTGGAACTCGGTGATGGTCAATCCGAGCGGATTGATGAACTCGTACTGCGGATAGACGCGGGACTGATCGCTGACCTGTTTCGGGTTCAGGTAGTAGGTGATACTGAGCATCCAATGCTCTGTGCGTGGCTCGTGCGAATTCTGCGCGGAGTAGAACCGATCAACGGCCATCAGAGCCGTTCCACGGGCAATGCGCGCGCCCTGTAGCATCTCCTCGGACATCGTCGTAATGGTCACGTTCTGGACCTGCACGTCGCTTGATTCGATCTGCCCTGCTGTAACCTGGGAGACCAGGTGGTTCGCGTTGTCTTCGGCCATCAAGCGCGAAGCCAATGCCTGCGAGAGAAAGTAGTAGTTGAGCGGGTATTTCTTGGCGATCACGTCCCGGTTGACCGTGTAGCGGTAGTTCGCCCAATCGGTCAGATAGGTGCGGACTTCACCCTCGCGCGGGCTGTAGTTCAAGTCGCTGAATACTGGATCGCCTGGGCGCGGCCCATCTCGTCGATGCGGATGTAGCGATTCGCAACCGGGCGGCGCGCCAGCATCAGGTTCATGCCGAGCGAAGCGAGCAGCATGACCGTGCCACAGCCGAGGATGAAGCCGGTATGCTTTCCGCTCGGCGTAGTGGGACGAATAGACCTCGTTGCCGATGTGGTCAACGAGCAGCGATTGCGCAGGCGTCAGGGAAGTTTCAGCAGTAGATTCGCGCGTGGACATGGGTTGGCATTCGTCCTTTCCGCAAGGTTGAGAAACAGGATCGCGGTGTAGATGAGAACCACGAGCATGAGGCCAATCAGGAACACCGCGAGCGCATACCGAATGGGCTTGGCAAGCCTGAGCCGACGCAGGAGCAGAAAGCTGAAGAGATAGGTCCACATGGCGCTCCTCTCAACCGGCCATCATGGCGATGGAAGCAACCGCTCCGCCAACCTTGGATACGCTGTCGGCCATGCCTGCCGTGCCGCCGAAGATCGCCTGCGTCATGCTCGGGATAAAGAGCAGGTTGATGATGAAGGCGATGAAGACCATCGTGCAGGGAATGAGATTGGCGAGCCACATCTCCATCGAGTAGGTTCCGTTGAAGGTTTGCTGAATGAAGGTATTCAGAAAACCAGCCCACACGAAGATGAATGCGGCGGCCACGGCGCGAATCATGGCGAAGCTGAGCAGCACGTCGAGAAAGTGGAAGAACTTCCCTCGAAATGTCCTGGTCATCAGCAACGGAATAAAGACTGGTCCAAAGAGCGCCGTGACGCCATAGAGGATGAACGAAGAGCAGTTGATCAGAAAGAGAATCGCGGACGCCAACCCCAGCAGTGCCTGCACAAAGAAGTAGCAGAGGATCTGGACCGGAGCGGTCAGCGAAGGCATCGACGTGTTGTCTCCAGCCGTTTTCAAAAGCTGGAGCAGATTGTCGAGCGAACTCTGGTCGAATGCCGCAACCATAGCCTGCGCGATGTAGCTGAAGAAGTGGTTGAGTCCGAAGCTCGCGCCGGGGAGCGGATTCACCCAGTAATTGATGAGCAGGCAGCAGACAATCAGTCGCAACAGAAAGTGGGTCAGATCGCCGGCGCGGACCGGGTGCGCATGGAAGCGCAATACTGTCATCT
This sequence comes from uncultured Acidobacteriaceae bacterium, assembly GCA_963713645.1. Lineage (GTDB taxonomy): Bacteria > Acidobacteriota > Terriglobia > Terriglobales > Acidobacteriaceae > Telmatobacter. The sequence goes on from CAVQMQ010000009.1 coordinate 44,281, forward strand.
CTGACGTATTCCAGTTGATGACCATGCTGATGAGTGTGAAGAGCGCAATGCAGCTCAGCTCGGTCAGTCCAAGCTGCGTCAATGCGCCGCCGTTCTGCGTAGTCAGATTCGTCAGATTGTTCGTGAACTGGTAGAGCCAATCCACGCCGGAACTGGCGCTCGGTAAGCGCCTGGGCCAACAGCGTCGGTGAAATCATGGTCGTCACCTCATAGTGGGAAGGGCGGCGCTGGCCAGACTGGTCAGCGCCGCCTGGATTCAACTCACGGAAGATAGGTTCGCCAGGTGTTGCTTTCGCTGGCGGCACTGACATTGTTCGTTGAGCGTTGCTGCTGCACAAAGGCCGCGGTATTGATGTCTTCGACGGCGGCATTGCGCCGTTCCATGTTGGCGACGGTCATCTGCCCGGCAAGGCAGGACTGGAGCGTTCCCTGTGATTGCATCTCGCTCAACTTCTGAGCCTCGGATGCGTTCAAAAGATTGAGTTGCTGAACCTCGCTGTTCGTGCCGCTCGAAATGTCGAACTGACTTGATAGAAGCGAGGAATTGGCCGTTGAGTTCTCCGTTCTGTTGGTCCGGTACTGGCCCACTGCTGTAAGGCAGTCGGGCGAGATTGAATCAGACGTTTCGACCATGGCAAGCTGCGAGATGCGCGCGCTGCCAAGTGACTGCCCTGCAAGGTAGCTGCTCGTGCCGCTATTCATCGAGACCGTGGCCGTCTTCCACGCCGTCGCGGAAGTGGAAGGAGCGTTCGAGTTGAGCGCAATCTTGATGCCTGCCGTCTCGCCAAACATATTGGCGACGTTTGCGTTTTCGAGCTTGTGCAGCGTCGTTTGCCACTGTTGCTTAAGAGAGAAATGGGTGATGTTATTTTTGACCATGTTGTACTGCATCTGGAGCGTGGTCAGTTGTTGAATCAGGCTGGCATAGCTGGTCGGGTCGAAGACGATGTCGCCGATACCGAAGAGCGCAAAGCTCGGCGTTGCGGTCAATAGAACAGCGGCGGTGATTACGAGCCACTTACGCTGCTTCTTGAGTTGAATTGCCATACTACCTCCTCGTTGTTGGTTGAATTGGCTGCCGAGCCGTGTCATAGCCCTTCGTTGAGTAGCTCGCGGGCAATCCGAGGAATGACGACGATCCATTCCTCGCCCGCCTCCTCGATGGCTTCGGCCAGGGTGCAGCCAAACTCTTCGAGCCAGTCGGCACGATTGAGCACAAGCGCCACCGTCACCTTGTCGCTCAAGTTGAACGCTGCCCATGCATCATGACCACGGTGCATCGCGCGGCGCGAAACCTCAATCAGATGCCGCGATCGTTCGCTCTGCTCAATCATGGCCAGTCTCCGGCGCTACAGTGTTGGGTCCATGCGATGTTCCGCATAGGACGGAATCAGAATGTCGCGCCCCACATAGACACGGGCGCGCGAACCTTCCTTGAGGGTGATGACAGGCAAGCGGTTGAGAAAGTGATTCAATATCTGCTCGCCTTCGCTTGCCATCTGCTCCGAGATGCCATTGCGAATCTCGGTGGAGGGGTTGAGCACGCTACCGTTGTTGCCGATCTGCGCAAGGCCGCCGATACCGCCTATGGCGGCGGCAGCGGCGAAGGCCTGGAAGTATCCGTGATCGACCTTGGTGGCGAGTCCCGTTGTACCCAGCGGGTCAAGCCCGATGTATTTGTCAAAGTCGAGAGAGAAACCATCCGGGCAGACGGCGCGATGAAAGGTGACGAACATCTTACGTTGCTGTGCGCTGCCCACGCTCTGTACTGTGCCGATCAGACGCGTGCCTTGCGGCATGAGCAGTTGTTGATGGTCGTGGGAGTAGTAATCGGTGGTCAGCATGACCAGAATTGGCCCGTTGAGTCCGCCGTCGATGTGGTTGGTGACAACGCCTTCGAGAACCGTACCCTCGAAGATTCGATAGAGCCGGCCCTGATACTGGTCGAACGGATACGGCCCCATTGGATCGGTTTTGGAGTTCGCCGCCAGTGATTGTTCCGATACCGTCGCAGCATTGGAACTCCTCTGCGACGGCGCGCCGCCGGCGGACTGGGCGGACGTTACCTCTTCCGATTTCGCTGAAGAGGGCGCTTCCGCGCGTTCCGCAAGCACGGTGGACGCCGGAGCATTCGGTGATGGGCCGGTTGTAGCTTCTCCAGCGCGCGCAAAGTCAATCGCCATCGTGTCACTGTTGATGGCGTCCTGCTTTTGTCTTTCCCGCGCCAGTGCCCGTTGCTTGGCTTCGGCTTGCGCCTCCGATACATTCGAGGTATGCTGCGGCGCATTGGAACTGCCGCCGTAGATCGCATCACGCTGCGCCGCCGTCATCGGCGCGGCGCTGGAAGACTCGGGACCGGGCGTTTCTGCAGATTGAAGTTGCTGCATCGCCGCAAGCAACTCTTGCTGACGCTGTTTTTCCTCGGCATCATGCTGCGCCTGCAACTGCTGCTGTGTCTCGAAGCTCGATACCTGCTGCGCGCTGGGCGAGGCCGGACGCATCGGCAGCGCGCTTGTTGGCGCCGCCTTCTTGTTGCCGCGCAGAAGGCTGGTTACGTTGGCGATGCCGAGTATGGCGAGAATCGCCACCAGTACGATGACCACCGGCATACTCTTTTTGAGCGGCGGCTTCGCATCGGGCTGTTCTGGAATTGTGGCGGGCGCGTTTGGATTCTGCTCTGTCATGGCTACTTCGCGCCTCCCTCACGATGGAATTCGACTTTCTGTTTGCCGATGGCCAGATACCCGTGCTCCAACTGCTTCGGCACGGTATATAGTCCACCGTTGAAATCGAAGTTGATGAGCGATCCTTTGCCGTCCTTCAGTTCGTAGAGCGCTGGCGTTTCCTGGAACTGGCCGCGCAGGTAGGTGAACTTGTCGTCGCGCCAGATTTGCTGGAGTCCGAGTTGCTTCCCCTTGCGCTCGTCCCACGCGTAGTCAAAGTGCAGCGAGCCGGGGTATTCGCTGCGATACTGCTCGGCCTTCGTCGCTTCGGCTTTGAGTACGGCCTCCTGAGCGGCCTTCGCGGCAGCAACTTCCTGTTTCGCCTTATCCAGTTCGGCAACCGGCACAAACACCGGAAGCTGGGCCAGCCGGTCCTTGGCGGCCTGATCGCCAGGAGCGATGAAGACTTTGGAATCGAAGTGTGGATCGGAATCATCGGAAACCTCGCGCAGTGCAAGGGTGTATTCGTTGCCGTGGTCGGAGACGATGTGAATGTCCGTGACCGCGTTCGCCGTTTTGGGCTTGACGCTGATGAAGCGCGAAGCGACATGACCGCCGTCGAAGATCCAGTTCACCGTGTCGCCAGCGAAGACGTTAGCGACTTTCTCCTCGTTGGGTAGAAGGATGAGCGTCGATTGCAGAAGCCCGGCGCGAATCTGCGGCGGCGTATCCGCTTCCGACACCGTGACCGTGCGCGGCGCGCTTGGTTGCAGAGGATGCGTTTCGGTTGAGGCATGAAGTTGGCTTGCGGCCAGCATCATGCATACGGAAAAAGAGACAAAAATGGTGGAGCGCATATTCTCAAGTCCTTTCTGCGGTGTGGTGTTGGGGTTATTCGGACTCGCCCTGGGAGAATCGTGTGATTCCCTCCGTGAGTCCGTACTTGGCGATCAGCCTGGACCGGCGCACGCGGTCTTTCGGCTTGGTCGAAAAGACTGCGTAGCTGCGGTTATCGAGATTGAGCTTGACGACCTTGGTCAATCCGTCGCGGCGCATGTAGAGACCTTCGCGATCCTGCAAGCTCTCGAAGAGAGCGAGCTGTTGCTCGGTCATCTTGAAGAGTTCCGCGTAGCGTTTCCTATTGAAGGTGGCATCCTTCAAGAAGAGAAACGACGTGCAAGAGTTCACGATGTTGTCGGCATTCGCGCCCAAGTCCTCGGCAGACTGGCCGATCATCGTCACGCCGCCCAGGTTCTTGCGCACGGTCTTGATCGAAGCGAGCGCGCCTTCGAGCAATTGCCGGTTCTTCATCGAAGAGAAAATCTCTTCGATGAGAATGTGCTTGGGTACGCCAAGATTGGCCGGGTTGTAGAGCACGTCGTTGATGCGGCGCAGCAGCCACACCATCAACGGTTCGATCAGGTCGGCGTATTGCTCGTTGTTCACACCCTGGAAGTCGAAACACTGAAGACGCGAGAGCGAGAGACTGTCATCGACGTTGTCGAAGATGGCGGCATAGACGCCTTTGCCAACCCACTTCGACAAATACCGGTCGAGCTTTTTCGGCAGGAAGAGATTCGACAACCGTCGATTCTCCGCGTCAAGCAGGTAGATGTCCCGCACCGCCTTGTGGATCACGTCATCGTCTTCCGGCTCCAGATCAGCCCCGCCGTTCATCAGCAGGAGCTTTACGAACGAATAGAGAAAGGTGATGTTGCTCTCGGTCGGCTCTAGCCGAAAGGGGTTCACGCGCGGCCCGTCTTTGCCGATGCGGTCCACGCGCCCGCCGTACAACTCGACCACACTCTCGTAGCTTCCGCCGATGTCGAAGATGTAGGTAAACCCGCCGTACTTCTGTTCATGGGCGATGGCCATGTTGCAGTGAACGCTTTTGCCGGTGCCCGTCGGCCCGAGGATCAGCATCACGCGCACGCCGTCCACATACACATCCTGAAAGAATGGCGTCCGTGTGCGCGTCTCGAAGATATTCAAATACTCGTTATCGAGGTCTTCCGAATACGGATGGCCAAGATTGGGAGCGAACACGGATGACAGCCGCGCGTGGTGGTCCTCTGCAAGCCACATCGGAAAGACGTTGAACTTGTGGTTGCCGGGGAAGATCGCATAGAACGCGGAAAGATTGCCCAACGTCTCTTCCATGACTTGCGCCCGCGCATCGACGAAGACACGATGCACGGCGGGCGCAATGCCGCGCAGCTCGTCCACGCTGCGCGTGGCCACAAGGAAGCGGAGCGAGAACTCGCCCTGCGCCTTTTTGTCGAGCGAGCGGATGACCTCGCCCAGGTCATCGACCTGGGTGTTCGCAGCCCGCGCTCCTGCGCCGGTTTCAAGTGAGGCCACATCGTGCCCGCTCATCACCCGTGTCAGCACGCCGACTTTGAAGAACGAGATGAACTTCTCCTGGGCATCGATCTCGCCTCTGGCTGCGGCGGTCGATTTGGGCCGCCAGGTCGTCAACAGAATGCTGTCGCAATCGAGCGCCATTAGTCCCGAGAACAGGCAGGGGCGCGATGCTTCCGGCGTCGTCTTCAGAGAAAACATCTGGACGTATCGGCGGCCAATAGTGAGATGGTCGCTGTGCCATGAAACCGGGCTGTTCACAATCTGACGGTCCACGCCGTCATCGGCGGTCAATATGTAGGCTGCGGCCCACTCTTCAAGATTGAACAGATAACTGAAAAACTGATATACCGCATTCTTTTCGAGAAGCCGCAATCCCAACGATCCGCTGAGATGCCCTTCGAGCAGCGTTGCCGTCTTCTCAAGATCGGCCAACATTCGCGTTGTGTCAGTACCGTGATCCTTCGGCTTGCGCGCGAAGGCAGTGGCCTTCGGCGGCTCCAGCGTTAAGCACCAATGCAAATCGATACGGCGGAAGCCCGCCGATTTGTCGAGAAAACCCAATCGGTCATCGACGAAAACCTGGGTAACTGAATTTGAGTAAGCGGTCTTTCTCGGCAGGTCATAGCCGGACATGACACGCGTGTATTGATAAAGGCACGCGCCTTCCGGCAGCCCTCGCAACGCACCTTCAATCGAGCGCACCTGCGCTTCAAGCCCCTGATCGGTCACGCCTTCTTCATCGATACCGGCGAGCGAAAACAGACACCCATAACCGCCGCCCTTCAACGCGAAGATGCGGTCATTGACGAAGCGTGCAATCGGAACGATGCTGCACGCGGCCCCTGCCTTGGCGAACCACGGTGTGTACTTCTGTTGTTCAGTGTTTACGCGGGTCATAGTAGGACCTCTGGCTCAGACTCAAGCCCCAAAGCTCGAACATCTTCGGATGTTTGCGGACGATCAGCCATGCGCTCACGGCCAGCGACGGAAAAGCGATCAGCGCCACGACGCGGAACCCAACGAGGAAAACCGTTACGCAGACGAAGACAATCGCCATCCATGCGCTGAGGTCCAATCCGAGCTTGGCTCGTGGCCTGTTGAGCGCCTGATTGATCGGTAACGGCTCTCCTCGCTTGGCCATGGTCGCCCCCTACTGCATCGTCTGCCCGGTGAGCGAGCCAATCCAGCCAGCACCCCAGCCAAGGACTCCAGCGCCGAAGAGCGCGCCAAAGAGTCCGGGGATGGCGTCCTGGAACCTGCCACTCATCATGCGAATCCCGGCGAAGATCAGTCCGCCGAAGCAGATGACCGCGCCCGCATAGATGGCGAAGGTTTTGAAGGTGGTCATCAGCGTGGTCGCGCCGGAGAAGTCCATCGTTCCCTGGGCATGGGCCACGCCGGCAAACGAGAGTGCAAGAAGTGTTGGGGCCATCGCGCGGATGGCATCGCTGAGCTTTCGTTTGAGGTTGTGATTTCGGAAGCATGAACGAAGTGACATGGGCATTCTCCTTGTGGCGTGTATCAATCGCCATGAGGGGAAGCTAATGCCGTTTCGCAGGCTCGTCCAAGACTTCTTATCGATTTCGCCACACATTTTGCCTATGGCGGGTGGGTGCGGTTTCAGCCAAGCAACTCTAATTGCTCTGGCGGGCTCGCCTTCAGTGGACGCTTCTTTCTTCTCGAATCTGATGAACTCTCCAGGAAGAATCGTTCGACGAATGGGATCGCAACATGATCGGCGTGCTTCAGACGGACGAACGCCGTATCTTCCGACCAATTGACACCTGCAATTGGTCGCGTAATGAGTCCGGAATCAAGAGGCCATAACTGATCGATCAGGGCAAGACCGTAGCGCTCTTTGACCATCCATTGAATCTCTGAGGGAGTGCGGGCAGAACACGCTACATGGATCGAGATTCCTATTTCCGCGAACATCTCAACAAGGCGGGAATGCGCGGATGGATGCAGTTCGGGGTCACGGAATACTGTAATGCGCTGCGCACCCTCATGAATATCGAGTTGCGCACGATCAGCGAGGACATCGTCCGATCGCATACAAACCACTAATGGCGACTGAGCGATATGCTGAACGCAATAAATACTCGAATCGATTGGCAATGGCAGAATGGCGCAGTCGAGTATTCGGGCATCGAGGCGTTGCAAGCAAAGTAGTGGATCTCCGCTCAGTAGTCGAATTGCACAACCGGTGAACATCCCTTCGTAGTTTTCTCGAAATTTCTCCAGTAGCTTTGCGTTGACAAAAGAGGAGAAGCCGAGCCGCAGAGGAGGCACTTCTTTGCGTTGAACAGCTCGGGCCATTGCCAGTGTTTGGTCCCACTCTCGCAGAGTGTCCTCTGCGTATGCGGCAATGATTCGGCCTGCGGCGGTCAACTGGAGACCATTCTGCAAACGGTCGAAGATTGGAAGCTCAATGTTATTTTCGAGCTTCCCGATCTGATGGCTGAGTGACGACTGTGCGACAAAAACCTGCTCTGCCGCGCGAGTAAAGTTCAGCGTCTCGGCGGATGCTTTGATGTAGCGAAGAAGACGGAATGTGAGGGAATCTGACATCGGCCTCGGCGCTCCGTTTGGCTTTCGTCGATCCCACAAGCCCGCGAGCCAGTCGGCTGTGGAAAACCCGCATTAAATCTTATAGTTCGGAAGGGAGCCGATGTGTCAATAAGGTTCTTGGAGGGAGCCGGACTCCTTGAGGTAACCACAGATCTCCCGGTTTCAATGAAGGTGACATAGATAAAAACTGGGGCGAAATCGATAAAAAATATTGGACTGACACTTGCGGAGACCTCACGCTCAAAGCTAATCGATCGCATGAGGTGCCCAATGGAAAATCCGTCCGAGATCATTCATCCCTTCGATAGACCCGAACCGATTGGAAGCCGAGCATCGAACGAAGGCCAACGCTCTCTTCAGCGGCTTCGCAAACCTCCAAGGAGTGTTGCGGAAGCTGAGCCGCTTCTCACGGCTGAGGATGTCGCCAGACGCCTCAATGTCAGCACCGATTGGGTCTGGGACCATTCTTCCAGGAAGAAGCCTTTGTTGCCCGTCATTCGCATGGGCGATGGAGCGCTGCGCTATCGCACAAGCGGCATTGAAGCATTCATCGACGAGCGAGAGCGACTAAGTGCCATGCGTCGGCGCGCATGAGGCAAACGGACATGCGGTCATTTGCAAGCTGTTTTATCGGCTGATGGATGAGCGTTTGATGCGTTCTCAATGTGGCTCCGGGACCCCTATCTTGCGACCAAAACTCCGGTAAAATATGGATAGGCCCCATCCTTTCCCGCCACAGAAACTGAGGAACGAATGGGTACATCGCACCAACGGGGATTTGTAACACCTCGTGGAAAACAGTGGTATGGGTACTACCGCAAGGTGGTGAATGACCCGACCACTGACGAGCAAAAGACCGTTCGCGTTCCGGTCATTCTCGGGCTGAAATCGAAGATGTCCAAATTCGAGGCTCGCGAAGCGCTGCAACGTGAAATCACAAAACAGATAGGGGAGCCAGGCTCCCCTACCAGAATCATGAACGATGGCTCTGTCACCTTCGCCTGGTTCGTAGAGAATCGCTTTCTTCCGTTGAAAGAAGCTGCCTGGAAAGAAGAGACAGCGAAGACGAAAAAGATTCTCATTCAGCGTGACCTCATCGACCCGCTCGGTGAGATTCCGTTGGTCAACTTCGATAAGTTCAGCTTGCAGCTCCATCTCAACAAGCTGGCTATAACCCGGTCCAAGGATAGAGTGCTGCAAATGCGTGCATACGTTCGGGACATCTTCGCCGAGGCAGTCGATCAGGACTTCCTCGCCAAAGATCCTGCGCGCAAAGTGAAAGTGCCCGTGCAACTGCGCGAGACCGACACAACAACGCTCACCTGGGATCAGCTCGGCCTCGCTCTCATGGAACTGGCTCTGCGGGATCGCATCCTGCTGGAGTTGGATATGACGAACGCTCTCCGTCCAAGTGAGCTGTTGGCGTTCCGTTGGAAGTGCTTCGACTACGATGCCTGCACGTTGAAGATCACGGAGACCGTCTACAAGGGCAAGATTCGTCCTTGGGGAAAGACCAAAAAGAGTCTCACGGTCATCCACATTCCGCGGAAGCTCGCGGACGATCTGGAGGCATGGCGGTTGGAGTGTGAGGAACGGGCTAGAGAGGCTGCGTCGAAAGACAAGACGAAGTTGCCGCATCTGTCTCCGGATGACTTCATCTTCGCCAACGAAGTTGGAGGGTTCCTCGACACCGACAACTTCCGGAAGCGGGTGCTTCACAAGCTGGCCCGCGATCTGGAACTGCCGAAGCTGACGTTTCAGGTCATCCGGCGCACGATTGCGACTCTGGCTCAGAAGAAGGGCACCGTCAAGGACGTGCAGGGTGTGATGCGTCACTCACGGACGGCGACGACGACCGATGTCTACATGCAGGAGATTCCCGAGAGCGTGCAGGCGACGGTCAACTCCATCAATCGGGAGTTGAGAAAGTCGTCGGATAAAAATCACCGGAAGACGGTGAAGCCATTACCGGATACGGTGGCTTTTGGAGGGAAGGTGCTCAAGCGCGGCGCTGTGTCCGTGAAGGTGTTTGGAAATTTGACACCAAATGACACCAAGCGCTCTGGGAAGGAGGTTTTTCTATCTCCGCAAGCTATTGATTTGTAAGGATTTATTGGTGGACCTGATCGGGATCGAACCGATGACCTCTTCCATGACATGGAAGAGTTCTCGGTTAATCTCTGCTTTCGCGATTTGAGGCTGAGCTGAAAATGACATTTGACGGAGGAAGAGCTGTAGGCGGACATTTAACGGCAAGAGGACGTGAAGATACGCTTCATTGGCGCTCTGTTTATCGGGCTAAGATAGCTTTGCATGGTCTAAGGTGTCATCCACTGGCCAGCATGTTGTTGAAAATACATGTGGTTAAAAATTCGAGTCGTACAAAACTCGCGAGTGTGGCCATTTAAGGACAATCCAAAATATGCCCCACCCAATTCTTGAATGGGGTACTTTTGGTGTGAATTTATTTAGGACAAAACCTATATTTTTATTTTCAGCCTAATACATTACGATATAAATCCCCCCTAGGCAAAGGTCGACGCGGCTGATGAGTGGACCTACCCAGAATGGCTGCGATGGTGATTAACAGAATCTCTTCCGGCAGAGGCTCATGCGTCTGCTCCACACGCGGATCGAGCAAATCGGCGAAATGCTTCAGGGGACACCCCATCTTCCATCTCGTCCCCCACACCCCCGCTGCACACAACAATTAAGGTACGTTTGCCCTGAACATGAATCGCATTTTCTTGACGCTGACCTCGCAAAGTGATACAGTCTAGCCATCTTTGAAGAACAGATCTTTTCTGTCTTCCGTGAAAACGGCGGGGATTGTGAACGTATACGCGAATGAGATCGCACGGGAATCTTCTAATCTAAGATTCTTACGTCTCAATCGTTAACAGAAACTCCGAAGCGTACGTTTCTTGGTGAACCGAGTGCCATACACTAAAGCGACGTCTTTGCATGTCTAACAGCGTTTAAGTCAACATCTATAGTATGAATCCGATTGCACAGGCCAGCTAGACCTGAAAACAGACTCTTTATAGTCTCTCTTCTTGCCTTGATCTTCGTTTCGCGTTCCGGGTGCGCTCACGCTCATGAGTCAGTTCGTGTGCACGAGTACACAAGATGTCAAGGAGATACCATGCTTCGAAATTTTTTCACTCCCTGCAATTTTAGAGCATTCAGCCGTCTTGCTGAATACTCTCGGTTTGTACTTGCGGCATTGCTTCTAACCATTGTTGCTCCGGGCGCGTTCGCTCAAGTAACACATGTCTCTAATCCTTATGCCGGCGCGACGGTGTACGTCAGCCCGGACTACACTACAGAAGTAAATACTGCTGTTGCCGCTGAATCAGCGAATCCTACATTGGCGGCTCAGATGTCAGTTGTAGCTACATATCCTACCTTCGTCTGGCTAGACCGCATCGCGGCCATTGCCGGCGGTAGCGTAAACAGCGGACGCCTAGGCCTTCAGGGGCATATTACCGCCGCTCTTGCCCAGCAAAAAGGCACCGAGCCGGTTGTTGTCCAACTGGTGATCTACGATCTTCCTGACCGCGATTGCGCCGCATTGGCATCCAATGGCGAACTCAGTATCGCCGGTAATGACACGCCGAGAGGTTATACGACGCCGCTGACCGGCACGGGCATCCAAGAGTACGAGAACGATTACATCACTCCCATTTACAATATTCTGGCACAGTACTCGACCAACCCGAATATTCGCTTTGTATTGGTAATAGAAGACGACTCGCTTCCCAATATCGTTACTAACACTGGATATAGTTATTCGTTGTCTAACTGCATTGCCGCCAACGACGGCCAGAGCTATCCGACCTACTCGCAGAGCGGCGTATATGTGCAGGGAATTCAGTACGCGCTCAACCAATTCCACTCTCTCCCCAATGCATATAACTACCTCGACATCGGCCACCATGGATGGCTCGGCTGGACTCAAGGCGCCGCACTTGCCTTCCCCTTCTATGCCGATGTGGCAAAGGGAACGACAGACGGCTTTGCCAGCCTTGATGGAATTATCACTAACACCGCCAACTACGGCCCGACCAAAGAGCCGTTCATGACCGCCACGGAAGAGATCGGCGGCAACGAAGTCGAATCCTCCACCTTCTACTCGTTCAACCCGGAGATTGATGAAGTTGACTACGCCCAGGAGTTTTATACGGGCCTGACAGGCGCCGGTTTCCCCTCCACAATCGGCTTTCTGATCGACACCTCGCGCAACGGCTGGGGCGGACCTCTGCGGCCAACCGCCGCGAGCACCAGCACCGTGCTGAATACCTTCGTGGATGCAACCAAGATTGACGAACGTGACGATATGGGCCAGTGGTGCAACCAGGCTAATCAAGGAATTGGCACGCCTCCGACGGTGAACCCTGGGTATTTTGCCAATCTCAATGCCTACGTTTGGGTCAAGCCGCCGGGAGAATCGGACGGCAACTACCCCGGCAGCGTCTACAACGGCGTAACTTCAACCGCAGGCGATCCAAATTGCAATCCAACCAATACCAACGCGCTGGCGAATGGCATGGTGATCAACTCGATTCCCGACTCGCCTCCGGCGGGCACTTTCTGGCTCACCGAGTTTGTTGAGGATGTGCAAAACGCCTATCCGCCAATTCCGGCAACCACCACTCCAGGCTTCTCGGTCTCTGCGGCCAGTGTGTCTGTCGAGCAGGGAACCAGTTCAGCCAGCAGCGTTACCGTGTCAGCGATCAACGGCTTTGACAGCGCCGTTGCATTGACGGTGAGCGGACTGCCGGCCGGCGTAACGGCTACATTTAGTCCGGCCTCGGTTACCGGATCCGCGGGCAGCACGCTTACGTTTACCGCAACCAACACGGCTACGGTCGGAGCGGCTACGGTTACTGTGACCGGAACCAGCGGAACTACAGTTGAAACTTCGACAATTACACTGACCGTAACGGCAGAGCCGAACTTTACCATCTCGGTTTCCCCGGCGGCGGTTTCTCTGCCTGTGAATTCCAATCCCACCAGCACGATCACAGTTACATTTGTGGGCGGACTTACGGGCAGTGTCTCCTTGAGTGCAAGTGGCCTGCCAGCGGGCGCGAACGCCAACTTCGCCCCCTCGTCGTTTAACGCCAGCGGCACCAGCGTTGTAAATTTCAATTCGCAAACCACGACGCCTGCCGGAACCTACAACGTCTCCATCGTGGGAACCAACGGCACAATCACTCACTCCGCAACCATCGTGCTTACGGTACCCGGCGCGAGCACGGGCAGCTTCACGCTGGCGCCGTCGGCTTCTACGTTGTCGATAGCACAGGGCGCGAGCGGCGCGGACACGATTACCGTGACGGATGTAAGTCCGTTTACCGGGAGTGTAACTCTGGCGACCTCTGGATTGCCTTCGGGTGTAACTGCCGCGTTTGGAACTAACCCGGCGACAGGCGCCAGCGTGATAACCTTCGCGGCCAGCTCGACGGCCACAGCCGGAACATCGACTGTAACCATTACCGGAACCTCCGGATCGCTGACAGCGACTACCACCATCGCGTTGACGGTTACGGCGGCAGTGACCGCAGCGCCAAGCATTACCTCAATCAACCCAACCTCCGGAGCTGCCGGATCGTCTATCACTATTACCGGAACAAACTTCGGCGCATCTCAAGGAACCAGCACGGTGAGCATTGGCGGTGTGCAAGCAACCGTTACTTCCTGGTCGGCCACCTCTATCACCGCGACGGTACCCAGCTCGCTGTCTGCGGGCGCGGCAAGCGTGATTGTCAGCGTGGGCGGCACGAGCAGCAATGCGGTGACGTTTACCGTGACGGCCAACTGCTCAGTCGGTACCAGCACTGTTGGCGCGGGTTACTGGCATACCAGCGGCAACAAGATTCTCGACTCGAATGGGAACCAGGTTCGCATTGCTGGAATCAACTGGTATGGATTTGAGACTACCGATGCCCTGGCTCATGGACTATGGGCGCAGGACTACAAGACCATCCTGAACGACATTCAGAGCCTGGGATACAACGTCATCCGTATTCCATTCTCGAATCAAATGGTGGAGAGCAATCCGGTCCCCACCAACTACACGACCAACGCCAACGGCGTGGCTGCAAACACTGCCCTGGTTGGACAAACCGCCATCGAAGATCTGGACACAATTGTCAGTTACGCCGGGTCTATCGGCCTGCGCGTGATTCTAGATAACCATCGCTCCGAAGCTGGAGACAGCAACGAAGCCAGCGGCCTGTGGTATACCAGCGCCTATCCTCAAGCAAACTGGATTGCCGACTGGCAGACCATGGCCACCCGCTACAGCGCCAGCAAGTTCACCTTCAACGGCAATCCGACCGTAATCGGCTTCGATCTGCGCAATGAGCCTCACTCCGACACGTCGGGCGGTTCTTGCTGGACGGGCGATACTTCGGTTACAGGTAACTGCCCCACCACCCTCACGACTCAAAACTGGCCTGTAGCTGCCGAAGCTGCTGGAGACGCAATCCAGGCCATCAATCCGCAAGCGCTCATCTTTGTCGAAGGTGGCGATTGCTACAGCGGAACCTGTGCTTGGCAGGGTGAAAACCTGCTTGGCGTCGCCAACTTCCCGGTTGTGCTGAACACGGCCAACCATCTGGTGTATTCGGCGCACGACTACGGTCCAAACCTTTTCGCGCAAACCTGGTTTAACAGCAGCACCACCGCAACCAGCTTGGACGCCATCTGGAACCAGTTCTTTGGGTATATCAGCACGGCTGGCACTGCGCCGGTATGGCTGGGCGAGTTCGGCACCGACAACACCAGCACCGACATCGAAAGCACCACCGCGGGCAGCCAGGGACAATGGTTTCAGAGCCTGGTCTCCTACCTCAGTACCAACAAGGCAATCAACTGGACCTACTGGGCCTTGAATGGCGAAGACAGCTATGCACTGCTCGACAGTAATTACGATGCAACGCCTCCTAGTGCATTGAAACAATCCCTGCTCGCGAGCATCCAGTTCCCCTTGGGAGGTACGACAACCTCGGCCGGCAGCTTCACGCTGACGCCGTCGGCGTCCGCGTTATCGATTGCTCAAGGCGCAAGCGGCACTGACACTATTGCAGTGACAGACGATTGCAGCTTCGCCGGCAGTGTCACACTCACTGCAACGGGCCTGCCCAGCGGCGTAACAGCCGCGTTCGGCACCAACCCCACCACCGGCAGCAGCGTGGTCACCTTCACGGCCAGCAGCACGGCGACCGCAGGTGCCTCGACGGTCACCATCACTGGAACCTCCGGCTCGCTGACTGCCAGCGCCACCATTGCGCTCACCATCACGTCAGCCGAAGCCCCCTTCGGCGGCGCCGCGGCGGCGATCCCCGGCACGGTGAAGGCCGAGAACTACGACACCGGCGGCCAGGGCGTGGCTTACAGCGTACTGTCCGTCAACGGAACCGATAACAGCTACCGCACCGACGGCGTGGACCTGGAAACAACCACGGCCACCGGCGGCGGCAACGACCTGGGCTGGACCAAGGCCGGGCAGTGGTTCAAATACACCGTCAACGTGGCCACGGCAGGCACCTACACGGTCACCTTCGCGGTTGCCTCGAACGACGGCGCGACTGACGCCTTCCACCTCTCCAACGCCGCTGGAACCAACCTGACCGGCTCGGTGAATGTTCCAAACACCGGCGGCTGGGAGACATGGAAGACGGTAACCGCCACCGTCACGCTGCCAGCCGGCACGCAAACCCTCACCCTCAACCAGGACAACCCCGACTGGAACTTCTACTCGGCGACGTTTGCGGCGGCGTCCGAAGCCCCTTACGGCGGCACGGCGGCGGCGATCCCCGGCACGGTGAAGGCCGAGAACTACGACACCGGCGGCCAGGG
Source organism: uncultured Acidobacteriaceae bacterium (assembly GCA_963713645.1). Lineage (GTDB taxonomy): Bacteria > Acidobacteriota > Terriglobia > Terriglobales > Acidobacteriaceae > Telmatobacter. The sequence continues at coordinate 59,748 of CAVQMQ010000009.1, forward strand.
CGTGGCTTACAGCGTACTGTCCGTCAACGGAACCGATAACAGCTACCGCACCGACGGCGTGGACCTGGAAACAACCACGGCCACCGGCGGCGGCAACGACCTGGGCTGGACCAAGGCCGGGCAGTGGTTCAAATACACCGTCAACGTGGCCACGGCAGGCACCTACACGGTCACCTTCGCGGTTGCCTCGAACGACGGCGCGACTGACGCCTTCCACCTCTCCAACGCCGCTGGAACCAACCTGACCGGCTCGGTCAACGTTCCAAACACCGGCGGCTGGGAGACATGGAAGACGGTAACCGCCACCGTCACGCTGCCAGCCGGCACACAAACCCTCACCCTCAACCAGGACAACCCCGATTGGAACTTCTACTCGGCGACGTTTGCGGCGGCGTCCGAAGCCCCTTACGGCGGCACGGCGGCGGCGATCCCCGGCACGGTGAAGGCCGAGAACTACGACACCGGCGGCCAGGGCGTGGCTTACAGCGTACTGTCCGTCAACGGAACCGATAACAGCTACCGCACCGACGGCGTGGACCTGGAAACAACCACGGCCACCGGCGGCGGCAACGACCTGGGCTGGACCAAGGCCGGGCAGTGGTTCAAATACACCGTCAACGTGGCCACGGCAGGCACCTACACGGTCACCTTCGCGGTTGCCTCGAACGACGGCGCGACTGACGCCTTCCACCTCTCCAACGCCGCTGGAACCAACCTGACCGGCTCGGTGAATGTTCCAAACACCGGCGGCTGGGAGACATGGAAGACGGTAACCGCCACCGTCACGCTGCCGGCCGGCACGCAAACCCTCACCCTCAACCAGGACAACCCCGACTGGAACTTCTACTCGGCGACGTTTGCTGTGCAATAAACCGGGCCGACGACGAATGGCGTTCCGCGAAGGCAGCGATTGTGAGGATAGGCTCTCCGCAATGGGGATGAGATCCTCATTTCAACCATTAACCAAGCAGACTGCCAGGATAGTAAATCCTGGCAGTTCTGTATCAGGCGGCCATTTCAAACCAGAATTTCTAGAGAAATCATCGTTAAGGCGGTAGTTAAGCTAACCGGGACATCCGGAAACAACGAAGCAACCGGCTTATTCCTCCTCACAGTGCAGTAACTCTCCGCGCATAAAAACGGTCGCATCTTTCGAGAGATGCGACCGTTATAATTGGCGTCATTCTTAGTGCATGGAGATGAATCACCACTGCAAGTCGGAGGAAGATTTGCCGGCATCGGAGAAAATGATCGCAGGTCGTCTTCTCGCTATAAAATTACGCACCTGTGCAGAAGTTCCCTAAGCATTCACCTGCAAATCTGAGCGGCTCCACCATTTGTCGGTCCTAGCCAAGGCAATCAGCGGAAAGTAATGACGGTATAAGTTGAAATTCAACATAAATCCGCGAGAAAGCTCATTCCCTTGGTGGAGTCTTATATTAAGACGCTTGGCGCTCAAGTTTGTCCGCGCACCAACACCGTATCCTGGAAAACCAGCAGCAGTATAGTGTTCTTCTTCCCAAGTGCCAGCGGCAGTCTGGTTCCGGCATAAATAGTCAACACCATGCGCAATAGAAGCATCGTAACGGCCATCTTCCATTGCCAGTAGGCACATTAAGCCCCAGGCTGTCTGAGAAGGGGTACTTACACCCACTCCGCGCAGAGTAGCTTCCATGTAGGAAGCACAAGTCTCGCCCCATCCTCCATCTGGATTCTGTTTTGATACTATCCAATCGACAGCTCGCCGAACATACGGCAGCTGCATATCTTCTCCAATCGAGCGAAGTGCCGGCAATACTGCTCCGGTACCATATATGTGATTTACTCCCCAGCGGCCAAACCAACTTCCGTCTGTCTCTTGGTCGTTTTGAATGAAAAGAATGGCCTTGTGGACGGCGGGGTGGTCGATCGAGAATCCTAAGGCGCCAAAGGCCTCCACCACGTGGGCTGTAACATCGACACTCGGAGGGTCTAGAGCTTCTCCAAAGTTGCAGAATGGAATTTTGCAAATAATGTTTTTGTTATTGTCCCGATCGAACGCTCCCCAACCTCCATTCGAGGATTGCATTGCGAGCGTCCACTCTACTGCTCGTGCGATCGACTCGTCGATTTGATCACGGAGCATCTCGGCGCCATCCCTAATCTTTGCCAGAACCAGGAGTGCAACTGCGGTATCATCAACGTCGGGATAAAATACATTGGCGCGTTCAAATGCCCAGCCACCCGGCGCGACACCCTTGGCTGTTAGCGACCAATCTCCTGGCAGTGTAGCCTGCTTCGCAAGCACCCACTGAACGCCCCTCTGCATCTCCTCGCACCTATCTATACTATATCCGGCTTCATGCAGCGCTAGCAGCGTCAAGAGTGTGTCCCAAACGGACGATTCAGTTGCCTGGATATAGCTTGCGCCAGCGCGAGAAAATGTCCAATGCGTTGATAGGGCTTCTAATCCTCTGTCGAGGATCGGATGGCTCAAAGCGTATCCTTCGTTCTTGAGCGCAAGAAGACTATAGATCCAAGGTGGCTGAATGCCGCCCCATGTTCCGTCTGCATCCTGGTGGCGAACAATCCATTCTATGCATAGCTGGATTGAATCTTTTCTTCCGAACACTGCTGTCCGGTTAAAAGTCGAACAGAATGAGTTGGTTGGAGTTTGGAGTTAGTTGACTGGTGTAGTGCTTCTGCTGAAGTGCCTGTGAAATGGGCATTTTCTCGAACAGAGTTACCGAGAGTACTTGCAGCAAAGTGTAGAGCGAGCCGGGCAGTTCGAGCTTTTTCTTGACGATGGCGACCAGCAGGTAGACCGAGACGGCTATCCAGATCTGGGTCTTGACGGCGTTCTCGCTGCTTCCGAAGAAGGCCTTGATGCGCAGGTGTTGCTTGATCCACTTGAAGAACAGCTCGACTTGCCAACGGCTCTTGTAGAGGGCACAGATGGTAGCAGCGGGCAGCATGAACTGGTTAGTCAGGAAGACCAGATCCTTGCCGGTGTCCGAGTCGCGATAGCGAATGCGACGCAAATGGCCAGGGTAATCCTTGCGGCTGTCGTAGCCGTTGAGGGCAATAGATTGGTCAGCAAGAATGCCGGTCTGCTTGTCCACCTGTTGGGAGTAGATGCGGCTGGCATCGAGGTTACGCTTTGCGCGTGTGACAAAGAACGCTGAGGACAAATGGATGCGATAGAGTCGGGCGTAATCGAGATAACCGCGATCCATGACGTAGTAAGCGCCGGGTTGCGGGATGATTTCGTCGAGGATGTTGACGTCGTGCACATCGCCAGTGGTGACGCGGATAAACGTTGGTATGTTGCCGCGCAGATCGAGCAGCGTATGCATCTTGACTGCGGATTTGGTGGAGCGGAAATGCGCCCAGGGGAACAGGCTCAGGCGCAGGTCGATGGTGGTCGAGTCCAATGCGTAAGCGGCGGCGTCGAGGTCCATGCCGAGATCTTCCTTGGCGTAGAGCTTGCGCGCCTGAAGCATCAATCGTTGCGCCAACTCCGCGTAAATACGCCAATCGCGGCTCTCGTTGGCCTCTGCCAAAGTGGAACGCCGAACGGGAGAACGAAAGCCCATGGGGTAGAGCTTAGCGGGCTGTGCGCTGAGACAAGCCTCGATGTCGCGCAGGCTCTCGCGATAGGTCAACTGGGCAAAAGCCATGGCACGGAACTGCTCGGCGCAGTTGAGGCTGCGCACCCGACGGTCGCCGCCATAACGGGCTACGCTGCGGGCAAACGACGTCCAGGGAAGGAAATCCATCAACTGAGCAAACAGCACCTTGCCAGCGTTCACCGCCGCCTCCAGAAAACATCTCTGGAATCAGCATCGCGGCAATTTCAAATCGACACCACCCGAAAACGCTCGCAACCATCCGCACATCAGGCGGTTGCGGCCAGCAAGCTAGTCGTTAACCGGACAGCAGTGTCTTCCGAAAAACAAGCCCGCGCTCTGACATTTGTGCAGCGCCCAATCAAGTTTATAGAAGAACCACTCGGTCGAAAATAATGCAGGCGATGTTGATGTGCGCCAAAAATCAAAAGCTTCATAACCAGATGGGAAAAGTTCTTCGAGCCTTCTATTCCCTTTGAGCGCCCATACTGGCTGACGCGCCGCAATAACCGCCAATGGCACAAGGGTGGCGCGAGCCCACTGCGCAAAATTGTGGATATTAAACGGAAACCAGGAAGGAAGTCTGATGATTTCAGGAGGCAGGTTTGGCGTTGCGCTCCATGGCCACACGCCGATCATGGATAGCCAATATTTCGTGAACACACGAACTCGCGACAAACCACCGTGCGCCAGTATCCAGTTGCGGGCCCTGCACAAGATCGGATCGTCTGCACTAAAACCCTTTGCTGTGAGTGCTGCGTATGCCTCTACTGTACCGTTAATGTCACCTTCAGGAGCATCGAAGTAAACTTCCCATGACCCGTCTTTGCGTTGCCTGCGAATAAGACCTTCAATGATTTTTTCCTCATCAGGAAGGCCCACTCCAAGAATATGGCTAGCGAGCAGCCACTCAGCCTCAATGCACACATTTGTGTCTACATTTCCTACCCAAAAGCCTTCGTCCTCTTGGGCGGCGAAGGCCCAGGCAGCCGCGCTTTCAAGGGTGTTCGCGAGAGCTTGATGGTCGGCAACGCTACCAGCAGTACCGATGGTTGCGTGGCCTGAATCGTATGGTTCAGAATCTGCTTTGAGGCGGACCGCAATCTTCAAGTACTTTACTCCAGACTCTTAATGGATCGTCGCTGGCTGTTCCTGGTAGCGACCGCCGAAAGCGCGCCGGTTTACAATCATGGCGCTCGGGTCTCCACACTACAGAGTCCACGCCCGACAGTACGCTGCCCATGATTGTATAACATACGTCCGTCGACCAGCGGCGCGGTTTTCATGGCCTCTGTACGCCAGCTGGCATCATGCTGCCGGCCTCGGTAGACGAGGCTCATGAGATGCTAAGCGGTCCTGCTCCGCGACGCATTCTGGAGCGCGAACCTATGATCTCCACGCGGGCGGCGCATGCGCGCTATCCCAGCCGGCGTCACTTCATGGTACAAATTTTCCGGGAACTTCAATAGAACACCGTTGGGCATAAACTATTGAATATATAACACTTACCAGCATTCGCGCTTTTGCGCAACTACTTGACTCGTCACTCTTTGTGGTGTAAGGTAAATAGCACTCGGATGCAGTGTACTCCGAGATCGTCCTAGGGTTATCCAAGCCTCGATTCCCCATTCGTAAAGCGCCACTACCCACTTGCACGTCGTGCAACATCTGCAGCTTGGACCTACTCTATCACGGAAAATCTCAAATACCCTCAAGCGAAGGGTAAGACCTCCTGGAATGTTCACACTAGCAAATCGATATAGACGTATGATCGCAAGATGTAGTGACGAGCGAGTGCTGCGTCTATCGAGCCGTTAGCCTTCTCGGTCCTTGTCGCTTTTAATTCCTTATTACCAGCAAGACTGCGGAAATCCACACCTTGGCCACCTGGAGTTTACTCATGGAAGAGATAATGCATAGTTTCACGCTTAGTGTAGCTCGCGAGACATTTTGGGGTTCTTTGTCCTTCTACGCGACCCGCTACGCATTTCTCGCTGGAATTGTTTTCCTGCTGAGAGGAACCCCCGTACTCTCGATCAAGTGCGAACCGAAGTCCGAGTTATTTACCTTAAATCAAGTGTTACGAGAGATTTTTACATCCTTGCGCACGATCCTGATATTTTCATGCGTGAACGCATTAATAAATGGGAGTTCAATTGGCCGTCACACCCTTGTTTATACGGATATCCACGCCTATAGTTATTGGTGGTTTGTGCTTTCCATTCCCTGCCTGCTCGTACTGTATGACACATTTTTTTACTGGTTACACCGTCTAACCCACACCCCGTGCCTTTATAGGCTCATCCACATGGAGCATCACCTCTCGGTTCATGCAACTCCCTTTGCTACTTTTCGCTTCAGTTGTCCAGAAGCTGCGCTTGAGGCTGCTCTGGTATGGATGCTGGCATTCTTGATACCGATACATCCTATCTCATTTGCCATCTTTCAAACGATTGCCACACTTTACGTCGCATATGCACACTCAGGCAAAGATATAATTCCAGCAGAACATCAAAATACCGTACCGTGGTGCTGGATAACCACTTCTACTAAACATGCTAAACATCACACTAGCCCACGAGTGAATTATGGATTGTACTTCAGCGTCTGGGATCGCTTGATGCGAACGGCGAGTGCTTCACACACTGCAAAGATCTATCCAGAAGTTCTGACTCGAATGAGGAGTGACCGTTCCAAGCAGTTGTCTCTGTCTCGCAACAGTTAGCCTCAAATCGTAGTGCTTGTGTTTCTGTTAAGATTTGGTAAAATTAAAAGCCATTTCCGCATAGCTGATCCGCTTCGGCATCCGGCAGTGCTTTCAGAGTACCTTCGGCTCGAACCGCCACGCTCGCAGCGGCCCGAGATGAAGCCTCCGCGTCTACGCCTGCGCTTGGAATCGCACCGTCATGCTCGCCGGACCGTACATATGCAGTGCGGCCCGCAGCTCCCACGACTCCGTTCCGGCCAACTCCCATTGGAAGAGCCGGGCAAACATATCTTCGAGAGCGATGAGTGCCTGCAAGCGCCCAAGCGGCGCCCCAATGCAAAAGTGACCGCCGTGCCCGAAGGCAATATGCGGGTTATACGAACGCCGGATATCGAAACGGTTCGGTTCCGCGAAGACCTGCGGGTCGCGGTTGGCTGCACCCATTATCGGGATCACCAGACTTCCCGCCGGAATGGTCTGGCCGCGCAGCGTCACATCGTGCAAGGTTGCGCGAAGCAGCCACTGCACCGGTGAGCGGTAGCGCAAAACCTCCTCAATCGCCGCAGGCCTCCACTGCGGCGCGGCCGCGAGCAGCTTCCGCTGTTCGGGATGCTCGGCAAAGCAGATCATGGCATTCGCAATCAGGTTTGAGGTTGTTTCTTGTCCGGCAAGAATCAACAACTCGATGAACCCCGCAATCTCTTGTTCAGTCAGCCGCTCCCTGTCCACTTCAGCTTGAATCAACCGGGTCAGCAGATCGTCCCTGGGGCAATCGCGGCGGTCCGCAATGATCGCATCCAGATATGGCTTCATCTCCGCCTGCACGCCCGCGTAGGCCGCAATGGCTCCGGAATCCGGCGCTGCCACCGTTTCGCTCAGGCGCAGAATGCCATCGCTCCAAGCGCGGAACCGCGGCCAATCCGCCGCAGGTATGCCAATCATCTCCGCCACAACCATCATGGCCAGTGGCGCCGTGTAGTCGGCCACAAGATCCATCGCGCACGCGCCCTCCACTGCGTCCAACAACTGGCATGAGAGTGCGCGTATGCGCCCCTCCAAGCCGGCTACTGCCTGCGGAGTAAAAGCCTTCGCGATCAGGCCACGCAACTTCACATGGCGCGGTGGGTCCAAAAAGATCATCCATTCTGGGTTGGGGAGTCCTGCCGAGGCCATGTCGGAACTGAAGGCTTCGTGGTCTGTCAGGGCCTGCCGCACGCTCTGGTAGTCAAAGAGCAGCCAATGACCGCGGCCAGGATCGCGCATCACAGGAGCAATGGCTCGCGCGGCGTCGTATGTTGGGAACGGGTTGCGGCGAAACTCCGGTGAAGTAAGATCTAGCACCTCCGCACCTCCTAAAAACTGAGTGTTGATGATAAAAGAACATGATGTGCTTGGCTACGCTGACGGTCCCCGGCCGCCAAACTTTCACTCTTATGGGTTGAAAGCTCTGGGTCATCTGACGTGGCGCCGTTTTTTGCTCCGAATCCGTTCGGAAGTCCCGAGCTGAAGCTGGATGAGCGCTTTGGCTCTATGCCCTCGCCGCCAGCCAAGAATTTTTTGACATTACCATAAATAGTCGACGCTTTTCAAAACTTACACTCTTCCAATACACGATGAACCTGAAGATGCGGTCACACTGGGTAGAGAACATCCGCTTGTACGGCGTAGAGAAGTTGAGTTTGGAAGCGATTGGCCGGTTTTGCCGAGGTCAGCGAGGTCAGCGAGGAAATCCGGTTTGAGGTCGAAAGCCGCGAGCAGCCTTATGGCTAGGCGGCGCGGGTTTTGGCGGGGCAGGAATAGGCCTGGCACGGAAGCGCGCCCAAAGGCCTTGTCGGCTTGAAAATCACAATGTAGAATAGTCAGCATCAACACGGGTTCTGGGGATGTGCAACGGTTCTTGAATCTGCGGAAAAGATCTCAGATTTTCACGCATCAATCAAGAGGTCACACGTGGATGTACAATCTGAAACGCGGAGACTTGATCGGACGGCGCCGAACGTTGCCGAGTTGCGCGCGGCAATTGGTCGTTCACGGGACTACTTACTATCCCAGCAACATGCAGATGGTTATTGGTGCGGCGAGATGGAAGGAGATTCCATGCTCGAGGCCGACTATATCTTTCTGCATACTCTTCTTGAGAGCGGGGACCCGGATCGGCTGAAGCGGGCATTTGTCGAGATGATGCGCTTCCAAAACTTGGATGGCAGTTGGAGTTTATATCCTGGTGGCCCAGGCAACATATCACTCTCTGTCAAGTGTTACTTTTCCGCTAAACTCATGGGTGTCCGGGCAGAGGACCCACGGTTGTCCAAGTGCCGTGCATGGGTGCTCGACCATGGCGGCGTTGTCGAATGCAACACATTCACCAAGATGTATCTCTGCGCTCTGGGACAATACGACTACGACGCCGTGCCGGCGATTCCACCGGAGATCATCCTGTTCCCCAAGTGGTTCTATTTCAACATCTACGAGATCTCATCCTGGTCACGATCCATCCTTGTCCCCTTGGCAGTTCTTTACGCAAAGAAGCCCTTCAAGTCAATCTCTAAAGAGAAGGGAATCGATGAGCTTTACCTGGGTGGACGGGACCATGCAAGTCTCCGCTTACGCATTGACAGAGGCAATTTCTTCTCCTGGCGGACTTTCTTTTTAGGAATTGATCGTATAATTCATTGGTCTGAGGCGGTAAATATTCGTCCATTGCGTAAGCTGGCTCTGAAGCGTGTGGAGAAATGGATACTTGAGCGCCTTGAAATGTCAGATGGCTTGGGGGCGATTTATCCGGGAATATTGAATACCATTATTGCGCTCCGGTGCTTGGGATATTCAGAAGACGATCCGCAGGTGATTCGCGCGCGTGACGAGTTCGAAAAACTAGGAATCGAATACCCTGCGACCGCAGAGATACCAAGCCCAACATTCCGCATGCAGCCGGCTACATCGCCTATATGGGACACGGCGCAAGCGGTTTTTGTGTTGGGTGAGGCAGGAGTCCCAGAGAACGATCCTCGGATGATCAAAGCCGCCGAATGGCTGCTGTCGAAGGAAGTTCGGCACAAAGGCGATTGGGCCGTGAAGGTGCCAAACACAGAAGCTGGGGGATGGTACTTCGAATTTAATAATGAATTCTATCCCGACACAGACGACACCGCGCAGGTACTGCTGGCATTGAGCAAGGTAGAAACGGCCAAAGAGCGCTATCAAAGGGACGTGGAGGAACGTGCTATCAAATGGGAATTCGCCATGCAGTGCAAGAGCGGCGGGTGGGCGAGTTTCGATAAGGATAACATAAAAGTAATATTCCAGCACATACCCTTCGCCGACCACAACGCGATGCTAGATCCGCCTTCCGTGGATATCACCGGGCGTATGCTGGAGATGCTGTCCACCTATGGTTACTCCCGAGCTGATAAGCGCATTGAGAGAGCAATCCAGTTCATTTACAGAGAGCAAGAGCCGGATGGCAGCTGGTTTGGGCGTTGGGGTGTGAATTATATTTACGGAACCTTTCTCGTCCTGCGCGGACTTGAGGCTATCGGCATCGATCACAATGAACCTTGTGTTCAACGGGGAGCCAAGTGGATCAGGAGCATTCAGAATTCCGATGGCGGATGGGGAGAAACCTGCGGAAGCTATGACGGTCCAAGTAGCCGCGGAATTGGACCTTCCACGCCGTCACAAACAGCGTGGGCGGTACTTTCACTGTTGGCCGTAGGGGATACTCGTTCCGAATCGATCGAAAGAGGAGTCAGTTGGCTTCTGATCCGTCAGAGCACAGATGGAGGATGGCCGGAATCCTGTGGCGCCGGAGATGCAATGCAATCGCTTTACACAGGGACCGGATTCCCGAAGGTCTTCTATTTAGCATTCCAGATGTATCGCCACTATTTCCCGCTGCTGGCTTTGACTAGCTATTGCAAAGCTGTTGAATGTAATGGATAGAATATGCCATAAGGAGCGCTGAGTTCGCGGTTCATTTGAGGAGACGCGGAACGCCTGGGTGACAGTATGCGTACGGTTTCAATACTATGCGGCTTAAACGATAAGGGCGCGGATCATAAGTAAGGCGCCTGATGGCGTACGGCTTCCCTATCAAGATCCAACTCGGCTTTATCCTTTTCTTATGAACCGGGGTTCTTTCGGCAGCGATTGGACCCATTCCTCCATTGACTGTGGTGGCCCTTCTAGTAACATCGGGAATGGCATTTGCGCTGATGCACGGATTCCGCCGCTTTGGGGTTAGAGGTAACGCAGTCTTTTGTGGCATTGCGGTCATCGTGATGATCGGTTCGGCGAGACGTGTTGCGGGCGATGAGGAATCAGAAGCTTGCCCGGACCATCGTTATCAATTGAACTATTTTTTGGAGACTCTGATGATGGGAAAAGACGGATAAGAGATTGTTACCGCGGTCTTCTCCAGAGATTCTGGAGAAGACCGCGAGCCCGCTGTGCAAACACAGGCAGAACCCCGACTTCTGCCGCGTGCTCTAGACACATAAGACGAAACTTGATACTGAATCTAGTCAAGGGGGCATCGTGATTCGACGCATTGTAATGGCCACGCAA
>CAVQMQ010000010.1:0-95741 GCA_963713645.1 uncultured Acidobacteriaceae bacterium
CAGGCTGAGATCTCGAAGGGCGCCGGCAACGAGGGATACGAAGCGGCGATGGGCCAGGCCTTCGCCGCCTTCCATGCGCGGGGGATCAGGTCGGTGGCGTTCGGCGATCTGTTCCTCGAGGATGTCAGGGCGTATCGTGAGCGGATGCTCGCGAAGCACGACATGATTGGGCACTACCCGGTTTGGGGGCGGGACACCGCCGCGCTGATCCGGGAGTTCATCGCGCTCGGCTTCGAAAACCGCCGTGGTCTGCGTCGATCCGGCGCAACTTGACCCGGCTTTCGCTGGCCGCGTGATCGACGAGCAGTTCCTGGCGGACCTGCCGCCCCATGTCGATCCTTGCGGAGAGAACGGAGAATTTCATACATTCGTTTTCGACGGACCGATGTTCCGCGACGCTGTGCGGTTTTCGTTCGGCGAAACAGTCTGTCGTGACGCCTTTTGGTTTTGCGATTTGTTGCCGTTGGAATGAACGGCGGGAGGTAGGCATGCTCAATCCACGATGGACGGTATTGGTCGCGATGATCGTGGCGGCGGCGCTATCGCGCCTGATCCCGCATCCACCCAATCTGGCATCGATCGCCGCGGTCGCGCTGTTCGGCGGCGCGGACCCGTCCGACCGGAGAATGGCGTTCGTGGTCCCGCTGACGTCGCTGTTCCTCAGCGATGTGGTGCTGGGGTTTATCGCGGCGATATGGGAGTGAACTATCTGGGTTTCGCGTTGATCGTGTGCATCGGCCAATGGCTGCGAACCAGGCGCTCGGCGCCGAGGATCGCCGGCGCGGCGCTGGCGAGTTCCATCGTGTTTTTCATCGTCTCCAATTTTGGCGTCTGGGCGTTCGGTTCGCTGTACCCGATGACAACGGAGGGCCTGCTCGCGTGCTACGTCGCCGCGATCCCGTTTTTCTGGACACGGTGCAAGGCGACCTGTTGTATACCGCGCTGCTGTTCGGCGGGTTCGCTTTGCTCGAACGGCGCTTCGCCGCATTGCGTGAGACGGCGCCCCCGCGGGTCGAATTCGCCTGACCGCGATGGCCGGCGGTCAACGCATCGTCTCCTTCCTTCCATCAGCCACCGAAATGGCCTGCGCCCTCGGGCTGGGTCCCCGGTTGCTGGGCGTCACGCACGAGTGCGATTTCCCGCCCGAGGTGCGCGGCAAACCGGTCGTGGTGCGTGGCGTGCTGCCAATCGAAACGATGACTGAGCAGGAGATAGATGTCGCGGTGTCGCAACGGACGCGCGACGGTCTCAGCCTTTATGCAGTGGACGACACAATGCTGCGGCATCTCGCGCCCGACCTGATTCTGACGCAGGACCTCTGCCAGGTTTGCGCACCTTCGGGGATGGAAGTGGACGCGGTGCTGAAACTGTTTCGCCGCGAACCGCGGCATGGCTCTACGCCTCAGTCGCTTGCCGGAATATTCGACAACTTGCGTGAACTTGGGGAGGCGACCGGGCGATCGCGGGAGGCCGAAGCGTTGATCGCGGCGGGCCGCGCCCGATTGACGCGATCTCCGCGGCAACGCGCGCGATCTCCCGACGTCCGCGGGTGTTTTGCATGGAGTGGACCAGCCCGGTGCATTGCAGCGGCCACTGGGGTGCCCGAAATGGTCAGGCTAGCGGGCGGGGTGGACGAACTCGGCCAGGAGGGCGCGTATTCCGTGCGCGTTGCCTGGGACGACGTGCTGCGCTGGGCGCCGGAGGTCCTGGTCGTGATGCCTTGCGGGTTTGATTTGCCAACAACCGTGGCGCGCGCGCAAGAGATTTTCACGTATCCGGGTTGGTCGGAACTTCCCGCGGTGAAAGCCGGCTGCTTTTCGCGGTGGACGCGAACGCGTATTTCGCACGCTCAGGACCGCGGTTGATCGAGGGGACGGAGTTGCTGGCACATCTGATCCATCCCGACCGGTGTGCCTGGAGTGGACCGCTGACGCGTTCGCGCGGCTTGGCCCCGATTGGGGGCCCGCTCCGTGACGTCCGCCGCGGGCGTTTCGTTCGACAGCACAAGGTCCCGGACATGCTGGCGGTGTGGGGCGGATTTCGGGTGCGGCCCTCGCGATGGCGCGGCACATTGCTGGTGTGGCGACCTGCCGCCAATTCCGCCGGTCGCCGCGGATCTGGGCTGCCTGTGCCCGCGGTGCCTCGCTGTTGAGGTTTCGCGGCAAAAACGAACGGAGCCGGCGACGATCGCCGTACCGGCGCGAAAAGCGCTCCGGTCGAGGGGCTCGACTACTACCTGGAAGGCGCGGCTGTCGTGTTCACCGCCGCTTACCACTTGCGCCGGGGCAACTGTTGCGGCAACGGCTGCCGGCATTGTCCGTACAACGGTTAACCCAACTTCGGCGAATTCAACCCCGGTTCTCGCAATCTGCGCACAAAACTCCCAGTCCCTGACACGAGGCGCCCCCGGAATTGGTTGTAGTGAAGACCTACCCTGTTCCCACGCGGCATCCGATGTGGATAGTCAGTGGTCGTCATGTTCTTGCGCTCGACGATTCGCTGGAAGGACGGCAAGCAGCACCGCTACTGGAGCGTGGTGGAGAGCCGTCGTGTGGCGGGCAAACGCGTGGTGCAGCGCCCGCTACTCTATCTTGGCGAGATCAACGACAGCCAAAGGGCGGCATGGCGCAAATCGATCGCCGTGCTGGAGGACGGGAAGACCGAGCCTCGAACGCTGTCGCTGTTCCCGGACGATCGCGCGGAAGGCCTTCTGCCGGACGACTCGATCGTCCGTTTGCGGCTGTCCGAACTCAGCCTGCGCCGGCCGCGCCAGTGGGGCGCGTGCTGGCTGGCCTTGCATTTATGGGAAGAACTGCACCTCGATCGGTTCTGGTCGCCGCGTTTACCGGCCAGTCGTAAAGGCACGCGCTGGGACCATGTGTTGTTCGTACTGGCCGCGTACCGGCTGATCGCGCCGGGCAGCGAGTGGCGGCTGTACCGGCAATGGTTCGCCGGCACCGCACTCGGTGACCTGCTGGGGACCGATGCCGATCTGGCGGAGATCCATAAGCTGTATGCCTGTCATGATCGTCTGCTGGCGCACAAGGACGCGCTGTTCCGGCACTTGCAACAACGTTGGCGAGACCTGTTCAACGCCGACTTCGACGTGTTGCTCTATGATCTGACCAGTACCTACTTCGAAGCGAACCCGCCGTTCCCGGAAGGTGACAAGCGCCGCTTCGGCTATTCACGCGATCACCGGCCGGACTGCGCGCAGGTGGTGATCGCGCTGGTCGTGACGCCGGACGGTCTGCCGATGGCCTATGAAGTCATGGCCGGCAACACCAATGACAGCCGGACCTTGCGCGATTTCCTGGCCCACATCGAGCGGCTGTACGGCAAGGCGCGCCGCGTCTGGCTGATGGATCGCGGTATTCCAACCGAAGCGGTGCTGGAGGAGATGCGCGCCGCCGATCCGCCAGTGCAATATCTGGTGGGCACACCGAAGGGTCGCCTGACCCGGCTGCAACAGCGTCTTCTGCAACTGCCCTGGCAGCAGGCCCGTCCCGGCGTGCAGGTGAAACTACTCTCCGAGGACAACGAACTTTATGTCTTCGCCGAGAGCGAGGCGCGTGTGGCCAAGGAACGCGCGATGCGCCAACGGCAACTCAAATGGCTGTGGGGCCGCCTGAAGCAGCTCGCCGAGATGGACCTCAGCCGCGAGGAATTGCTGATGCGCCTCGGTGCCGCGCGGGCTCGGGCACCAGCCGCGTGGCGCCTGGTCGTGGTCAAGGTCGCCGACAAAGGCGCGAGCTTCAGCTTCCGGCTGGATCGCGCGAAACTGCGCCGCGCCCGCTTGCGCGAAGGTCGATATTTGCTGCGCACCAACCTGCCCAAGGACGATCCCGCGAAGCTGTGGGATTATTACATCCGATTGGTCGAGGTAGAGCAGGCGTTTAAGACCCTGAAGGGCGATCTGGCGATCCGCCCGGTGTTCCATCAGACCGAAGCCCGGATCGAGGCACATATCTTTATCGCCTTCCTGGCCTACAGCCTCCACGCCACGCTGCGTCAACGATTGCGGGCGTTCGCCCCCGGCCTGACGCCACGTGCCGTGCTGGACGACTTCGCCGCGGTGCAGATGATCGACGTGCACGTGCCGACCACCGACGGGCGGGAGCTGACGTTGACCCGGTATACGGAACCGGAACGCGCGTTGCGCCTGCTGCTCGACACGCTGAAGCTGCGCCTTCCGGCACAGCCGCCCCCCAGGATCACCGCGGGTCCCGCACAGCCGCCAACGCCAATGTAGTGAAGACCTTTGCGGGCGTGCACCATGGGGCTCAACGGCTTAGCTCGCGCTCAAGCCACAGAATCCGCGAAGTTGGGTTAAGGCACTTTCGTCATCCCGGTCATCCCCCGGCTCGACCGTGCATCGTCCGGCCACACATTCGTGCGGTTAATTGATGGCGCGGTCGAGCCGTGCCATGACGGACGCGCCCGGCCGGAATCGGCCTGTTCAGAACTCTCCACTTCTGTAAGCGCGGTCCAGCCGTTCGGCGTCGTCGCCTTCCGGTTCCTCCCAGGGTTCGCCGCGCCGGCGCAGCGTTCCGGTGAAGTTCGGCGGCCGCTTTTCGTTGAACGCGCGGCGGCCTTCCTCGCCGTCCATCGTCGTCTGGATCAGCAGGTTGTTCATCAGGTTCTGCACGTGCCACGCCTGATCGGTCGGCAGATCGCCGAACCGCACCACGAACTCCTTCATCATGCGCACGCCACCGGCGGCATCGTCACCAGATGGCGGGCGTAGCTTTCCGCGCGCTCCATCAGTTGGGCATGCGGCACGACCTCATTGACCAGGCCGATGCGCAACGCCTCGGCGGCATCGAACGGCTCGTCGGTCAGCAGGATTTTCATCGCGTCGACGTAACGCAACTGCTTGACCAGCAGTGCCGCGCCCGGACCATTGCCGACCCAACCCTGCGTCGTCAGCGCGAACTTGAATCGCGCGTGCTCGGCGCTGGCGATGCGGATGTCGGTGGACGCCAGCAGGATATACATCCCGGCGCCGGCGGCCCAGCCGTTGACCGCCGCGATGACCGGCTTCCAGACCCGCGGGTAATGATCGCCCATGCGCCCATCGACGCCGGTCTTCTGCCCATGCACGGTCCCCGCCAGCGGCCAGTAGATGCGTTGCGTGCGCAGATATTCGCGTTCTTCCTCGGTGATGTCCGGCCGTTTCGCGAGGTTGTGGCCGCCGCAGAAATGCCGGTCGCCGGCCCCGGTGAGAATGGCGCAGCGGATGTCGCGGTCTTCCCACAGATCGATCCAGGCCGCGGAGATCGCGTCCGACGTGGGCTTGTCCAGGATGTTCGCCTTCTCGGGGTTGTTCAGCGTGATGTACGCGACCCCGTCGCGCTTTTCGTATTTGATGGCCACGGCCTGGATGCCTCCCTACGGATCGAATGCCGGCCCGGCGCGAGCCGGACCATTTCGCGTGCCGCGCTATAGTGCCTGAGCCGCCTTCATCACGTCGGCCGCATGGCCGGTCACGCTGACCTTGCGCCAGACTTTCTTGACCTTGCCGTCGGCGCCGACCAGGAATGTGCTTCGTTCCATGCCCATATATTTCCGGCCGTACATCGATTTCTCGACCCAGGTGCCGTATCGTTCCGCGACCGTTTTCGTCTCATCCGACGCCAGCGGAAATTTCAACCCGTATTTTTCGGCGAATTTCTCGATCGGCTTCATTTTGTCCGGCGAGACGCCGATGACGTCCAGGCCGAGCTTGCCCAGTTGCGGAAGTGCTTCCTGGAAAGCGCAGGCTTCCTTGGTGCAGCCGGGCGTGTCCGCCTTGGGGTAAAAATACAGGATGAACGGCTTGCCCTTCATCGCCGCGAGGCTGACGGTCCGGCCGCCGGTGGCCGGCATTTCAAAGTCCGGGGCGACGTCGCCTTCCTGAACACTCATCGTCCGATCTCCCCATCGCGGCGCGGGAACCATCCGCGCGCCAATGCGCTCAGACTGGCGGGGAAATGCGGCTGAGTCAACCGCGCTCGCCCACCGGGAGGCTCAGCGGCGGGTTGCCTGGATCCCGATCGACGAAGCCGCGCAGGCACGGCGTTCATCCGGCTCTGCCAGTCGCACGCCCCTGACCGTTTGAAGTGGTCGAGGACGTCCGCGTCCAAGCGCACGGTGACCTGGCGCTTGTTCTCCTGCCGGGATCGGCCAGCCAGTGGCCTTATGCGCGCGGTGACCCATCCTCGGGCACGCCGTCCCATGCGGGGTCGCTCGCCATGTCGGCGGCGAGTTCTTCCCCGGTCTTGGCCATGACCCGGGCCCAGTCGGTCTCGCTCTCGCCACGCGCCAGCATGGCGTCGAGTTCTTCAGCGTTACCGACGATATTGCCTTTCTTGCGCGCAGGAATCGTCGCTCTCCTGACCGAGCAATTCATGATCAGGTCGTCGCCCCGCGCATGCCCGACGATGAGTGGCGCCCAGACGCCGTTGGCTCTCGCTGACGCGAGATCAATACCGCCATCACTCGAGGCTCCGATCGTCCCCTCGTCAGCGCGCGACACAGCATCGAAGCGTGGCCGAGGCGATCGTCAACATGATGTCCGTCGCGTCGCTGAGAAATCGATGCGGACATGCGAATACTCTGCCGATGTAATCGACGCGTCCGCCAGATTTGCCATTCGTGCCCATTCGGAGAAACCGCATCCGGCGGCATTCCGTCGACGATCCAGTCAGCTACAATGGCGACGCGCCACAAGAGCCGATTTGCACGAAATCGCCCCACGAATTAACCCATCATGCCCGCCAAGCATCATACGTCATAACCCATATTCCACCGGCCCACATACCGCACGAACGCCGCCCGCACCTCGCCCGCCAGCGCATCCAACTCCGCCCGCAACGCGACCAAATCCGCCGCCCCCATCGCGCGCAGCAGCGGCCGTGCCGACGCCTCCGGCAGCGTCTCCCCGGCGTCGCGACCGACCGTGATCCGCAGCATGCCCTGCACCGTGCGCCACGTGTGATCGGCCCGGATCAGCAACGCGGCGTCACGGCGCCGGCAGCACGCCGGCATCTGCAGCCGCCGCAGCGCCTCCCGCGTGGTCGGGCTCAACACCTCCGGCATCGCCCCGCGCATGCAGCAACTGCAGCACCTGAGCAACGAACTCGACCTCGATCTGCCCGCCGGGCCGGGGCTTGACGTCCCACGGTCCGTCCGGCGGCAGGTCCCGCAGCATCCGCGACTCGCATCGCGGCGGCGTCCTGCCGCACCGTGCTCGCATCGCCGGCGATCGCGGTCGCGATCGCCTGCGCGCACCCGGTCCCGCAACGCCGCCGGTCCGGCGATGACCCGAGCCCGGGTCAGCGCCATGCGCTCCCAGGTCCAGGCGTCGTGAGCGTGATAGCGGCGAAATCGCCTCCAGCGAGACCGCCACCGGGCCTTTGTTGCCCGACGGCCGCAGCCGCATGTCCACGTCATACAGCCGGCCCTCGACCCCCGGCGCGGTCAGCGCCGCGACATAGGCATGCGCCAGCCGCACGAACCATTGGCTGACCGGCATGGCGCGCGCGCCGCGGCTCTCCGTGACGTCCGCCGGATGATCGTAGATCAGCATCAGGTCGAGGTCCGACCCGGCCATCATCTCCCGCCCGCCGGCCTTGCCCAGAGCGACCACCGCCATGCCGCCGCCGCGCACCCGGCCGAACCGCGCGGTGAAATCCGCCAGGACGGCGGCAGCAACGCCCGCAGCGCGGCATCCGCCATCGCGGTGCGCCGCAGGCCCGCCGCATCGGCGTCCAGCCGTCCCTCCATGGTGGCGACCGAAATGGAAAAATCCTCTTCCTTCACCGCCCGGCTGGTGAGTTCGATCGCCTCCTCCAGCCCGCGCGCGTCGCGCAGCCGGCGGCGCAGCGCGGCGGGAGCGTCATCCTCCTCGGGCGACAGCAGCCCCTCCAGCGCTGACGGCATTCGCCGCCAGATGATCGGCCAGCGGCGGCGCGGCACCCAGCACCGCGGCGATGCGGTCCAGCAACGGCGGATTGCGCTGGAACAGCGACAGCAACTGCACGCCGGCGGGCTGCGCGCTGAGGAACCGGTCGAACCGGCTGAACGTGTCGTCCGGGATGCGGCTGCGCGCCGATGCGGGCCAGGATCGACGGGCAGCATCACGTCCATCAGTTCGCGCGCCCGCGCCGACCGCAGCGCACGTACGTGGCCCGCCATCCAGGAGCGCACCCGCGGCGACGATGTGCTCGGGTCGCCGCGAACCCCATGCGCCGCAACGCATCGATCGTCGCGGGCGGGGAGGGGTCGTCGCCGCGGAAATCCAGGCTCGGGCCTGAGCGACGGTGTCATACAAGGGCGATGGCAGCACCTCGAACACCGCCGCGTAATGCACGCGTACCCGGCGTCAACTGATGGATCAGCGTCCTGGCGAACGCCGCGGCGTCGGGAAACCCCAGAAACATGCGCGATGCGCGCCAGGTCCTCCGGCTTTTCCGGCAGGGACGTGGGTTTGCCGGTCGTTGATCATCTGCAACCGGTGCTCGACCTGGCGCAGGAAGCGGTAGGCCTCCTCCAGCTCGACGCGCGGCCCGCCGCGGCACATGGCCGGCGCGCGTCAGCAGCCGCAACGCGCCAAGCGTCGTGCGGTCGCGCAACGCCGGATCGCGGCCGCCCCAGACCAGTTGCAGCGTCTGCACCAGGAACTCGATCTCCCGGATGCCGCCCTCGCCCAGCTTGACGTTGTGGCCGGCGATGCGCGCCACCGGATCGGCGGCCGTCGCTCAGCGCACCGCCCTTGTGTTCGTCGATCCGCCGCTTCATCGCCTGGATGTCGGCGACGGCGGCGAAATCCAGGCCGCGGCGCCAGACGAACGGCCGGATCGCCTCCAGGAAGCTCCAGCCCAGCGCCAGATCGCCGGCGACCGGGCGCGCCTTGATCATCGCCGCGCGTTCCCAGTTCTGGCCCATGCTTTCGTAGTAGGTGATGGCGTTGCTGATCGCGATCGCGGGCGGCGTCGCGGCCGGATCGGGCCGCAGCCGCAGATCGGTGCGGAACACGTAGCCGTCGGCGTCGCGCGTCTCCATCAGCCCGACCAGACCGCGCGCGATCCGGGCGGCGAATCCGACCATGGCGTCATCGGCCGTCCGCTCGGTATAAATCGGCGCGGCGGGATCAAACAGCAGCACGAGGTCGATATCCGACGAGTAATTCAGCTCCCGCGCTCCGAGCTTCCCCATGCCGAGGACGGTAAATCCGCCACCGGCAGCGGGATTGTCGGGGTCGGGCAGTCGCAGCTCGCCGGCGTCATGCGCGGCCCGCAGCAGGTGCGCGACCGCGAGGCTAAGCGTGGCCTCGGCCAGGGCCGACAAAGCGCCGGTGACCTGTTCCAGTTTCCACTGGCCGCCGATATCGGCCAGGGCGCAGACCAGCGCGACCTGGCGCTTGGCCTGGCGCATCGCCGACGCGACCCGGGCCCGCCGGGCCGCCGGCTTCGTCTGTCCCAATGCGGTCATCGCGGCGGTTACCGCGGCGTCGGGACCTTCCCCGAGAAACCTTGTCAGCGCGCCAGCCTCGCGTTCCGCGAGATCCTGAACTTCGGCGCATTTGTTGCCTTCATGGGCGTAAACGCCGCAGCCTTCATTCATGAAATGCGCAATGAGCAGCAAAACTACTTCCGTTATATTGTGCCCTTCCTCGGCTTCGTTATCTGCGGATTCATCTGGTTCCATCTCAATCAGTCAGCGCTTCGGCTCGGCGCGGTATGGATGGTTGCAGGCATCACCTATGGAGCAATTCGCACTCGAGGCTTTCGCTCGCAACTGGTCACATTTGAAGTACCTTCAGACGGACTTTAACAAGGCAACTCGCAGTCGGCCTGTCGTGTCCTTGCCCCTATCAGCCGATAAAATGAACTAAGGAGAAAGTGTGCAACGAGAATTTCCTCATGAGATGTTACGCGAGATCTA
Source organism: uncultured Acidobacteriaceae bacterium (assembly GCA_963713645.1). GTDB lineage: Bacteria > Acidobacteriota > Terriglobia > Terriglobales > Acidobacteriaceae > Telmatobacter. Next base: position 9,928 of record CAVQMQ010000010.1, read on the forward strand.
TGAGCAGCCGGAAGCAATACGCCGGACATTGGCTCTTTACTTGGACGGAATGAAGCTGAATCCAACCTACATTGCGCCGCTCACTGAATGGCGCAACCCGCACGGAGAGATTCTGATTGCAGCCAGTGGATCAAGCCGGCACAGTGGCCTGGCTGCCGAAATCTTGTTGGAAGACCAATGCGGACTGGCCGTGGATGTGGAGTACGCCAGCGAATATAGCTGCCGATTCGGCGCATCCCAGAGCAGTCTGGTCAGCATCGCCCATCGCAACCCCAGTGTGATTGTGCTTTCGCAATCCGGCGAGACCTCAGACACATTGGCTGCGCTGCGCGAGGCGCGCCAACGCGGACAACGGACACTGGCGATTACCAATGTTGAAAATTCGACGATGGCGCGCGAGGCAGATCTCTCTATGCCGCTGGCCGCAGGCAAAGAAAAAGCGATTCCCGCAACCAAGAGCTTTACCGGTCAACTGACTGTACTCTGCGTGCTGTCTCTCTACGAAGCAGAAGCCCTCAAGAGAATTTCAGAAGCAGAGTTACAGCAGGCAATTGTCACGCTCAATTCCCTGCCCGACCTCATCGAGGCGCAATTGTCCGGCTGGGAGACAGCGATGGCCGCTCTAGCTGCAAAATACCGATCCGCCTCCACTTTTCTTTATCTTGGCCGTGGGATTCACTATGCGATTGCCCGGGAGGGCGCGCTGAAGCTCAAGGAAGCCTCCTACATCCACGCGGAAGGCTATCCGACGGGCGAGTTAAAGCATGGACCGAATGCGCTGGTCAGCGACGAAGTTCCGCTGGTGGTTTTGGCTACAGTGGATCGCAATCTGGAAGCCTCAGTGCTGCGCTATGAAAAAACACTGGAGCTGTTGCGGGATATGAAAACGCAAGGGGCGCGTGTTGTGGCTGTTGCCAATCGCGGAGATGAGCGAACAGCCGCACTTGTTTCCGATTGCGTGTACGTCAATCCGGCGCCGGAGCATCTGCTGCCCATCTGCGAAGTGATTCCGCTGCAGTTCTTCGCATATTTCATGGCGCTCGAACACGGTGTAGATGTCGACCGGCCACGAAATCTCGCGAAGGCCGTGATAGAGACGCATAGCTAGGGGATTCTGCCACCCATCAGAACCGCCAAAATGGCTGGCCAGGTCGCAACCTGGCCAGCGGAATCCTTATCCGCAATTTGCTGCAGTCAGCTAAGAATTCTGCCGATTCGGCGGTTCCCGCCGCGTTCATAAAATCTCCCCTTGTCACCCGTTCCACATGGATTCCTTATTTCAATCGTGAGAGCCTTTTAGGTCGTACAGATTTCTCGCTGTCACGACTTTGCCAGGGATACATCTTTAACGCCTGGTCGAAGAAATGCACTGATGTTTTCTCTCTGAATCTGGATTTTGATGATATTGTCGAATCCATCCATTGATACACCCGGATAGGGCAACCCGCCCTCGACCGGTCAGATTACTCAGAACCGGCAGCAACTGTTTCGAAGAATTTCTTCCATAACCCGCTCTTTCCGCGGCATTCGCTGAAGGGGAGCCGGGACAATTGCACCAATCACATCTGCGCGGGATACATGTAGAAGGGGAACAAATGACACAGTCTCATCTGGAAGAGAAAGCCAGCCATGTTCTGACGATCGACGAGATCACCTATTTGACCGAGGTAGAAGGCAAGCCGGCTGACACGTTAATGAAGGTCGTTGCTCTGATCGCCACCAGGTTCCAGACCGATGTCTGCTCCGCGTATCTGTTGGAACCGGACCGGTCCAATCTGGTTTTGGCCGCGAGCCTAGGCCTGCATCCCCGCTCCATTGGCAAGCTGCGCATGCCTCTTCATGAAGGGCTGGCTGGGTTGGTCGCCGAACAGGTAATGCACGTTGCGGTCGCGGATGCAACCAAGCATCCGCGCTTCAAATATTTCAAAGAGTCCGGCGAAGAAGAGTATCACTCGTTCCTGGGCGTTCCGCTGATTGATCGCGGCGTTCTGCAAGGCGTGCTGGTTGTGCAGACCAAAGAGGCGCGCGTCTTCCGCGAGGACGAGATTCGCATGTTGACCGAGGCGGCGCACCAGGTAGCGCCTGTGGTCAGCGAGGCGCGTACGCTGGACCGGTTCATTGCCCCGGCGCAGGAGCGGCTGTGGGCGCTGGCGCGCAATTTATGGTGGAGCTGGGACCATGACTGCATCGCGCTGTTTCGCGATCTCAATCCTACGCGCTGGCGGCAACTGAATCAGAATCCTATCTCACTGCTGAGCGAAATTCCGTTGGGCGAGATTGAACGCCGCGCCACCGAACTCGTCCTGCACAGCCGCATCAACTACGTTTACCGTCGCCAGCAGGAGTATCTGAACGCTGACCGCACCTGGGGCGCAGCCCATGCAGGTGTCCTGCGCCCCCGGCCAGTGGCTTATTTCTCTGCCGAGTTCGGCCTGCATGAGTCGCTGCCGATCTATTCTGGCGGCCTGGGCGTACTTGCCGGCGATCACATCAAGAGCGCATCCGACCTCGATATTCCTCTGATCGGCATCGGCCTCTTCTACGGGCAGGGCTATTTTTTGCAACGGCTCGACCTCAGCGGCTGGCAGCGTGAAGAATATGTGCAAACCGATGTCAACTCGCTGCCGATGCAACCGGCGATTGGGAAGAATGGCGAACCGGTCGTGATCTCAATCGAGACGCGCAGCGGGCTGATCAGCGCCAAGGTCTGGCGCGTCAAGGTAGGCCGCTGCGATCTGCTGCTACTCGATACACACGTTGCCGGCAACGCGCCCGAAGACCTGGAACTGACCTCGCGGCTTTACGGCGGCGATGGCCGTACCCGTATCCGTCAGGAACTGCTGCTGGGCGTGGGCGGCTTCCGCGCGCTCAAGGCAATGGGAATCACGCCAGGTGTTCTCCACTTGAATGAAGGCCACAGCGGCTTCGCAGTCTTCGAGGCGATTCGCAATCGCATGGAAGAAGAAGGCATCAGCTTCAATGCTGCAGCCAGTCTGGTTCCGCGAGAGGTTGTCTTCACCACACACACACCCGTTCCTGCCGGCCATGACCGCTTCGATGCCGAGTTGATCGAAGAGCATCTGGGACCGCTGCGTGATCAACTCGGACTCTCCCATTACGAGCTGATGAGCTTTGGCCGTGAGCGACCCAACGATCATGGCGAACCCTTCTGCATGACTGTGCTGGGCCTCAAGCTCTCACGCCGCGCCAATGCAGTTTCGTCTCTGCACGGCGAGGTCTCGCGCGCCATGTGGCAATGTCTTTATCCGAACCGGAGTGAAGACGCCGTTCCCATCGGCCATATCACTAATGGAGTTCATGTGCCCTCGTGGCTTGCTCCGCAGATGTGCCGCCTCTATGACCGGCATCTCGGCATTGGCTGGCAGCAGCGCAGCGGTGATTCACAGACCTGGGTGGAAATTGAAAACGTCGACGACGGCGAGCTGTGGGAGACGCACCTCAGCCTCAAGGCGCAACTTCTGGATTTTGTTCGCCACCGCGCGCAGGAGCAGGCCGAGCGCCGCGGCGAACCCCGAGAGACGTTGCAAAAGCTGGGAAAAATTCTTTCTCCCGATGCGTTGACGATCGGCTTTGCGCGCCGCTTTGCCACCTATAAGCGCGCCAACCTTCTGCTCGCCGACATCAAGCGCCTGGCCTCGATGGTCAACGATCCCAAGCGCCCGGTTCAGTTCCTCTTTGCGGGCAAGGCTCACCCGCATGACGAGCCAGGCAAGAAGGTACTTCAGCAGATCGCGGAGATGATGCGCGACTCGGAGTTTGCCGACAAGTTTGCCTTTGTCGAGGACTACGACATTAATGTTGGCCGCCATCTTGTTCAGGGTGTCGATGTATGGCTGAACAATCCCCGCCGGCCACTGGAAGCCTCCGGAACCAGTGGGCAAAAGGTGGTTCTCAATGGCGGATTGAATCTCTCGGTACTTGATGGCTGGTGGGCAGAAGCTTACGATGGGCTGAACGGTTTTGCCATCGGCACCGGCAGAACCCACTCCAACCTTGATATTCACGACAGCCGCGATGGCGAAGACCTCTATCGCGTCCTCAAAGAGGAGCTGATTCCGCTCTACTATCATCGCGACCGCGATGGTCTGCCTCGCGGCTGGATCAAGCGGATGAAGCGCACCATCCGCACGCTGGGCTGGCGATTCAATGCAGATCGTATGGTAATGGACTATGTGCTGAAGGGCTACGTGCCAGCAGCTGGCGGAACATCCAGCGAGATTCGTCCGCCGTCATAGATGACTCTGTAATGACCGAGCCAAAAGTGTATGGAAACCCCAGGTCTTGTTTCTAAAACCTGGGGTTTTCTCCGCGCAGATGCCGAATGGAAGCGCGTTCCGATACTCTGTTGTTGAACGTATCCTATGAACGATACTTCCGAAAACGAGAAAACTGAATCTGCGCTCTGCAACTGGAAGCTGACTCTGGCCTACGATGGCACTGATTTTCGCGGCTGGCAAGTACAGCCCGGTGAACTTACCGTGCAGGGAGAGTTGCAAACCGCGCTGGGCCGCATCACAGGCGAAGCCCCGCTCCCTCAAGGCTCTGGCCGCACCGATGCCGGAGTTCATGCACTGGCCCAAGTGGCGAGCTTTGAGCTGCGTACACCCATCCCCGCCGAGAAGTTGCACTTCGCACTCAACCGCATTCTTCCTCCGTCGATTCGCATCCATGAGACGAGAATAGTGCGAAGCACGTTTCATGCGCGCCATTCAGCCGTCGCCAAGACCTACGAGTATCGTGTCTTTTCAGCAAAATCAATCGACGGTGAAATCTGCTCGCCCTTCATGGCTCGCTATGTCTACGCATATCCCTGGCCGCTCGATCTGGAGGCAATGCAGCAAGCAGCCGCGCACTTCGTCGGTGAGCATGATTTCCTGAGCTTTGCCGCCACCGATCCGGATCTGCGCGCTAGAAGTTCTACGTCAGACGCAGCTTTGGCCGAACAATCAGAAGAGCCCGCGGCACCGCCATCGGCAGTGCGAAAGATTTTTTCCTCCGTGTGGGAACGTCGGGAGACAGAGGCTGGAGTTCTCATGGTCTATCGCGTTCGCGGCAGCGGTTTTCTGCATCACATGGTTCGCAATCTGGTAGGAACGATGCTCGACGTTGGGCGCGGACGCATCCAAGCGGGTTCCATCCCGGCGATGATTGCCGCCCGTGCTCGCGCCGCTGCTGGCCCAACCGCCCCAGCGCGCGGCCTATTCCTTCATTCCGTTGAATACGGCGGCGCGGACATCGCTGAGCCTTGACCGGCCAGGGCAATCGCATGAACCTGATTTGCAGATTATTTCCGGCATCCAGCTACCCTGAAGCTGGGGCCGCCGTTTGCTCTGTCAGCCATGTGCCCGGTCTGTACCCCCCGTGAAAAACACCCCCTCCCCCCGGGGTCCATTCGCCTTTCCCTCGCTTTTTCTGGGTGAGATTTGAGACTGCGGACGATAGGGATGAACTGTCTTGAGTTCATGCGATTGCCCTGCTTGACCGGTCCGCATCAATATCGCATGAATCCCTGCTGCTGTATCATCGCAAAAGGATGCGATTGTTATTTTCTGATTTTGAAAGACACCCCGAGCTAGGCCAATGTTGAAGCTTTCCATGCTCCTCGGCCTGCTGGCCGCGCTAGCCGATGTCGCGGGCGGCCTGGTGCTTGTCCGAGCACGCGGCGTGGAGCGCTATCTCCGTTACTTTGTCGCCCTCGGTGCCGGATTCCTGATGGCCACCGCGCTCCTGGAAATGACTCCAGAAAGCATCAAGCTCAGCCCTCGACTCGGCCCGGTTCTCATCATGGCTGGATACTGTATCGTTCATCTTCTCGAGCACACCATCCACTCTCACTTTCACTTCGGCGAAGAGACCCATGCGGGCGAGTTTGTCTCTCGCCACACCGGCAACTCGGTCATGGCTGGCCTGGGCGTTCATGCTCTTTTTGATGGTGTCGCTATCGGCTCTGGTTTCGTAGTCTCCAACCTGCTCGGCTGGCTGATCTTTTTTGCCATCTTTCTGCACAAGGCGCCAGAAGGGTTCACAATGGCCTCTGTAATGTTGGCCAGTGGACGAAGCCGGACCATGGCGCTCTACTCCGCAATTGCTCTGGCCGTCGCTACATTGGCGGGAGTGCTGATTATTGAGTTGGCTCCTGGTTGGCTGCCGTATGGGCTGCCCATCTCGGCTGGAGTCGCCATTTATGTCGCTGCCACTGACCTGGTTCCTGAAGTCAACCGCGAACCCGGCATCCGCATGGCGCTGATCTTCTTCGCAGGCGTAGCAGGCTTTCTGCTGCTGCGGATGCTGCTTCCGGCAATGTGAAATGAGATATCGCCACTGACTTTCTGATGCTGTATCGACGTATTGCGAGATTTATTGACTGGAATTTCAAGGAGCTTGTTCAATACATGCCTACTCCAGCAAAGAAAAAAGCAGCCAAAAGTGCGTCAGGAAAGAATCGCGCTCTTGCCCCCGAGCGGATTGAAGCTATTCTCAAAGCCCTCGACGAAGCTTACCCCAACGTCGAGTGCGCGTTGACGCATCGCTCCCCCTGGGAGCTACTCGTTGCCACAATTCTTTCCGCGCAATGCACGGATGTTCGCGTAAATATGGTTACGCCTGAGCTATTCCGCCGCTTCCCTACCCCGGCGGCAATGGCCAAAGCAACTCTTCCTCAGTTGGAAGCGCTCATCCGCACAACCGGCTTCTATCACAACAAGGCAAAGTCAATTCAAGGCGCGGCCCGTAAGGTGATGGAAGATTTCGGCGGGCAGGTTCCTCAGACACTGGCGGAACTCATCACAATCCCCGGCGCGGCGCGCAAAACCGCCAATGTAGTTCTCGGTGTCTGCTTCAATAAAGCTGAAGGAGTTGTAGTCGACACGCACGTCTTTCGTATCAGCCGCCGCTTGGCATTGGCCAAAGGAGATACACCGCAAAAGGTCGAGCAGGAATTGATGAAAATTTTGCCGCAGAGCCGATGGATCAGCTTCTCTCACCAGCTCATTCATCACGGTCGCGCAGTTTGCGATGCCCGCAAGCCAAAGTGCAATCAATGCAGCTTGGAAACTCTCTGCACAGCGCCGGATAAAACATGGAAATCGTAACGCGAGTTATAGCACCGGATAAAAGCTCTGAATCCAATTCTGCAAGAGCGCCGGAAAGACGCCTAACAACACAACTGCGGCAGCGATCAGCAACAGCACAGCCATCGTAACCGGCGGCGTCTTGATTGGCGACTCGTCTATCGCCTGCATCACATAGGCCCGCTTAAGGACTTGCAGATAATAATAGAGCGAGACCGCGCTCATCGCAATGGCCAGAGCGACGAGAGTGAATGGAACCGGCCCAGCCGAAACGCCCAGCACCGCGGCAAAGAGGTTGAACTTGGCCCAGAATCCAACGAGCGGCGGAATCCCTGCTAGCGAGAGAAATAGTACGAGCAATACCGCTGCTAGTAGCGGGTTACGCTTATGCAAGCCAAGAAAAGAATCAATGCGGTCACTGCCCGTTGCTTTTTCCACCACAGAAATAACGCCGAATGCACCGATGGTTGTCAGGCCATAAGTCAGGACGTAGTAAAGCACGGCGTTCGTGCTTCGAAGATTTGGTCCAAACGAATCAAGTATGAAATGGATGGGATCCTGTTGACCTGAATAGATGCGGTAAGTCCCAACTCCGAGCAGGATATAACCGGCGTGCGCGATTGCGGAGTATGCAAGCAAGCGGCGAACACTCACTTGAGCCAATGCTGCCAAATTGCCCAGAATCATCGAGGATGCCGCGACAATGATAAAGACTATAAGCAGCGGTTGCCATATTCCGAATTCAGTGCGGAATATTTCGTTAATGACCGCAGGCGGACCACTCCAAGCCTTTCCGGGTTGGAACATGCCTTGGTAAATGCTCAGGATAAGTGCAAAGCTCGCTATCTTCGAGACGGATGCGATGAAGGCTGCTGCTGGAGCGGGAGCACCCTCATATGTGTCAGGAGCCCAAAGATGGAATGGGACCGCCGCTACCTTGAAACCAAGTCCAGCGACAATGAGTACCCAGGCAAGAAAGAGAAGTGGTGAGCTTCCGACCGGAATGCTCTGCATAATGACATCCAAATTTGTGCTGCCACTCATTCCATAGAGATAACTAAATCCGAAGAGCAGGAATGCAGCTGACATTCCACCGAAGAGATAGTACTTGATCGCTGATTCGGCACTTTTCGCCGAACTCTTTGCGAAAGCCGTGATGATATAGAGCCCAAGGCTCAACAATTCCAGGCTTACAAAGATCACCAGCAAATCCTGCGCGCCTGAAATCAATAGACCGCCGGTAGCCGCCATCAAAATCACCGCAACATATTCGCCAACATGCTTTGTAAACGCTGAATCGATCAGCAACAGCAATGCAAGGGCAGTGAGAATCAGAATTCCCGCCTGCGCCGCAGCTATGTATCCACCTTGATTTAGTAGCACATCGCCATCGAAGCTAAAGCCAGATACACCTGACACCTGCAGTGCCCAGAGCGCAGCACCGCAGCCCGCAACACCCAACAGCGCCGCAACAGCCACACGCACTTTGAGCGCGGCCTTGCGCAGAAAACCAAGATCGACAACCAGCACCACGAGTGCCGCAATTTCGAGCGCCGTTTCCGGTAATGTCACACGGAAGAGATCTGCGTAGTTCATTGTCCCCCTCCCGCAAGCAGCAGTTTCACCGCAGGTTCAATAGCATCAAGTAGCGCGCGTAGCACCACTGGGCAAAGGCCGACTGCGAGGCTTACTCCGCCTAATAACGTAACTCCAGCAATCTCCGGCCAAGTGATTGCCGCTAATTCGTGGCCATGCTCATGCAAATGCGGCGAAGGCGGCACATCGCTGAAAAATGCTTTCTGCACCGCGCGCCACGTGTACGCCACGCCAACCACGATGCCTACACCTGCGGCAGCTACCCACCAGGGATTCACTTTCCAAGCACCGACCAGCACCTGAAACTCGGCAACGAATCCGGAAAAGCCGGGTAAGCCCATCGAGGCCGCGCCAGCCAGCACAAAGGCCCATGCAGCAAAGGGCAAGCGCTTGGAGAGATGCATGGTTTCCAGTTCTGCCAACTGCCGCGTATGTGTGCGCTCGTAAACAATGCGGCCCACAATAGCGAAGAGCAACCCGGCCAGGATGCCATGCGAGAACATCTGCAAAACCGCGCCTGTAACACCGATCTGATTCAGCGTCATCAGGCCGAGCAGCACAAACCCCATGTGACTTACGCTCGAATAACCAATGACAAATTTGAAGTCGGTTTGCGCCAATGCTACGAGCGCGCCATAAACGATTCCGATCACGGCCAGCAGTGCAAATACATCTCGCCAGGAACCGATGCCCATGAACGAGAATCCCCAGGGATCAAGCCCGTGCGGAAAGAGTCCGATACCAACGCGCAAGCAGCCATAGGCGCCGAGCTTCATCACCACTCCGGCCAACAGCATCGAAGCAGCAGTCGGCGCGGCAACGTGGCCGGTAGGCGCCCAGGTGTGGAAGGGCCACATACCTGCCAGAATCGCGAAGCCTACGAAGATCAGCGGGAAACACCACATCTGAAAACTTACCGGCAGGTTCGCATGGCTCATTGCAACGATGCCGGTGGATTGGCTGCCCGCCGTGGCATACGCAGCTAACAGGCCAATCAACACCATTGCCGAACCGACAAAGGAATACAGGGCCAGTTTCATTGCCGCGTATTCACGCCGCGTCGATCCCCAGATAGCAATGATGAAGTACTTTGGCACAATGGCGATTTCGTAAAAGACGAAAAGCAGAAAAAGATCGTAACTGAGAAAGACGCCGAAGACGCCGCCGATCAGTGCAAGATAGAAAGCGAAAAACTCATTGGTTCGTTTGTCAATATTCCAACTAAATAGAACACCTGCGACGGCGGCAAGTCCCGTAAGTAAAACCAGCACGCGGCTGATGCCATCGGCAGCGAGGAGATAGTGAATGCCCATCGCTGGCACCCAAGGCAGATCGATGATGAGCATACGCCCGTGGCCCATCCCCGCGATGAATCCAGCGACAGAAATGCCCAGGCCTGTAACAGTGATCGCGAGCGCCAGCCATCGGGCCAGCGCAGGCTTGCCCTTGGGCAACAATGCCTCAAGCAGCGCGCCGGCAAACGAGAGATAGATCGTCCACGCCAACATTAAAATCTCCAGTGAGCCAGCAGGTTCTGTACGGTTGGGTTGATACTATCCACAATCAATTGCGGCATAAGACCAATCAAAAGCATGAGTCCGATCACCGGGGCCAGCGCCATGCGCTCACCTGCATGAAGATCGGGAAACCCTGACCAACGCTCCGGCACAGGACCGGTAAAGACCTTCTGAATCACGGTTAGAACGATTGCGGCAGTGACTAGTAACCCCAAAACAGAGACAGTAGCCGCGACCCATGCCAGCGGAAACACTCCGCGGAAGATCAGAAACTCACCTACAAAACCGTTCAGTCCCGGCAAGCCCAGTGAAGAGAACAACGCAATTCCCATCAGGCCGCAAAACACAGGCGCCGGTTTGCGCAATCCGCCAAAGTCGTCAATTCCTCGCTGGCCGCCGCTGCGTTCCTGCATCATCGCTATAAACCAGAAGAGCGCCGCCGCGGTAACACCATGATTAAACATCTGCAGAATCACGCCGTTCAAGGCAGCGGCTTGACTGTTTGCAACATCGATTCCAGTAGTGGGGACTGCCAATGCAAAAATGCCGAGCAAACAGTATCCCAGATGATTAACGGAGGAGTAAGCGAAGACGCGTTTCAAATCCTTCTGTGCAACAGCAGCCCATGCGCCCATTACAACGGTTGCAACCGCAAGCACTAAGAGAGGGGTTCGGATAGCCGCATATTGATGTCCGAAGAGCGGGATAGCAATTCGCAGCAAGCCATAGACGCCCATCTTAGACATTGCGCCAGTTAGTAGCATAGTTACCGGCGAAGGGGCCTCCGAGTATGCGGCGGGGAGCCATGTGTGGAATGGAAACAGCGGCACCTTCACAGCGAATCCGGCGAGTACGCCCAGAGCGAGCCATGGAGTTACCGGGCCTAGATGCGCAATTATCAGTCTGCTCTAGCTCTCCAGTTGAAGCAAGTGCGGTCAGATGCCCAAAGTCCATGCTCCCGGTAGATAGAAAGACTGCGAGAAACGCCACCAGCAACGCCACGCTGCCAGCCATTGTATATACAAAAAATTGCGTCGAAGCAGGTCCGCGCTTCGCTCCTCCCCAAAGTTTGATCAGGAAGAATGCAGGCAGCAGACTAAGTTCCCAGAACAAGAACCAATGGAAGAAATTCAGCGCCGTAAAAGACCCGAAGAGTCCCGCCTCTAACAAGAGTACTAGCGCAAAGTAGAGATGCGGCTGGCGATGGACGCGGTGCGCGGCGTCGACAGACATAAGCGTGACCAATGCAGAGAGCACGAGCATCAACGCTCCCAGGCCGTCTACGCCTAATACATATTCAATACCGATTGAGGGCGCCCATGCGCCGTGTTCCGTTAGCCCGATACTTCCGTCTGCGGGAAGTTGTGTCCAGACGAGCAGAGCCAGAGCCAGGCCAATCAGGGTTGTTACCAGCGCCACACTGCGCGCATGTTTTCCGGAGAAGAGCGCAACCGCTGCTCCGGCAACGGGCAGAAGGGTCAACAGCGTCAATATAGGAATTCCGCTCATGCCCGGCTGCTCCAGATGAGAATTGCAGTTAGAATCACAACGGCCCCAGCTAAGAGCCTCAGATAGGTTTGCACGCGGCCGGTCTGAATACGCGCCAGCAAGCCGCCGCCGGTTGCAATTTCTTCACAGCCTTTATCAAAACTGCCATCTACCCAATCGGTATCGAGAAATCGATTCAAACTCGCCCACCCGCGGAAGGTCCAGGCCACACTGGTGACAGCCCCGCCCCAAACGCGCCGATCAAGCCAGTCGGCAGCACGTCCTGCCCATGCGTAAAATGCAATCACTGTCGCTGCATATAACTCGTCTACATAGAGGCGGTCCCGCAGCCATCCCCACAGCAGGGGAACAGATTTTTCCAATGCGTCCGGTGCTTCCGGCTTCGGTGAGCGATCTCCATAGAGCATCAAGCCCAAGCCAATGCCTGCGACGACCACCAACGTTGAAATACCCATCAGCGGCAGCAGGCCCGGTTCGGTAAAGCGATCAAGGTCGATCCCCGCACTGTGGCCCTCAAGGAATGAATGAAACCAAGGCCACGCAGGGGTCCCTATCAATCCGAGAGCCATGGCAAAGAACGCCAGTATCACCAGCGGCATGGTCATGACTTTAGGGCTTTCATGCGCCTGGCCGTGTCCGCGCCAGTGACCGAGGAAAACATAAGCGACCTGCCTAGTCATATAGAAGGCCGTCAGCAGCGCACCGAAAACCAGCATATAAAACGGCGTTCGCGCAACGCTCCAATGCTGTGCGGCTTCGAGGATGCCGTCTTTACTCCAGAAGCCAGAGAAGAATATGGGGAACCCGCTCAACGCCAGCATTCCGATTCCGTAGGTCGCAAAGGTGAGCGGCATATCGGACTTAAGCCCGCCCATCTTACGGATATCCTGCTCTTCGTGGCAACCGTGTATCACCGAACCCGCGCCCATGAAGAGCAATGCCTTGAAGAACGCATGAGTGATCAGGTGGAACATGCCAACAGCAACGCCGCCCATGCCCAGGCCGGCCATCATGTAACCCAGTTGCGATACCGTCGAATAGGCCAGAATGCGCTTGATGTCGTTTTGCGCGACTGCGATCAGAGCGGCAAAGACAGCGGTGGATGCGCCCACCCAAGTGACCACTGTCAGCGATGTGGTACTTCCGCCGGCCAAGGCACCGGCTTGCATCAGGGGATAGACACGCGCGATTAGATACACACCGGCGGCAACCATCGTCGCCGCATGAATCAGGGCTGAAACAGGTGTTGGACCTTCCATTGCATCCGGCAACCAAACATGCAATGGCAACTGGCCGCTTTTGCCTGCCGCGCCGGCGAAGATCAACAAACCTATAGCACCAGCAGCGGTGAGTCCTAGAGCCGCTGGATGCGAGAGCAGGCCGGCTAGAGCCGCTGGTTCCATTGAACCGTCGCCATCACTATAGAAGAGCAGAGTGCCGGTCTGCGCAAAGAGCCAAACAATTCCGAGCAAAAAGAAAACATCGCCAACGCGTGTGGTGAGAAAAGCTTTTTTCGCAGCCGCCGCGGCTGAGGGTTTCTGATACCAGAAGCCTATCAATAGATAGGAGGTAAGTCCCACCAACTCCCAGCACATGAAGAGGAGAAGCAAGCTATTTGAGATCACCACACCCAGCATCGCTCCGGCAAAGAGCGAGAGAAAGCAAAAGAAACGGGTGAAGTTCTCGTCGTGGGCCATATAGCCGGTGGAGTATATAAAGATCAACAGGCCGACAAAGGTGACCATCACCAGCATGATTGCCGAAAGCGGATCAAGCACCCAGCCTAACTCGACGGGGATGTTGCCGACCTGAATCCAGGTGAAGTTGACGGTCTCACGAACAGCGTTACTGTGCGACCATCCAGCGACGGCGTGAGCAAAGGCAAAGAGCGAAAGGATAAGAGAAAAGCCGAGTGAGCCGATGGCGAGTGCTGCAGAGAGCTTGCGCATCGGCTGCTTGAGAATCGAAATAATCCCAGCGGCAATGATTGGCACTGCTGGAATGAGCCACAACAGTTGCGTCACCGTTGAGGCGGCCTCTTGCGGAGTGAACGGGATGGATTGTGCGATCACCGGCTTACCCTTTCATCCTGTTCATCTGGTCGAGATCCGTCGTATGCGCATGACGGTGGATCTGAATCACCAGTCCAAGGCCTACAGCTGCTTCGGCAGCGGCTACGGCGATTGAAAAGATTGCGAACATCATGCCGGCCAATGCCTCGGGGTGCGGCCCGTAGCGCCAGAATGCGATCAAATTCAGGTTAGCCGCATTCAACATTAACTCAATTCCGATTAAAACCAGGATTGCGTTGCGCCGGGTGAGCGCGCCGGCCAAGCCGATGGAGAACAGAAGCGCCGCAACCATCAAATATCCAGTCAGAGGTGTCATTTCGCCTCCTCCTTATCGTGCATTGCGATTATCACTGCGCCAATTAATGCGGCGGTCAACAACAACGCAACAATCTCCAAGGGCAAAACGTAGCGGGCCATCAAGGCGGTTCCAATTTGTGCAACGGTGACTTGCGGCGTGGCAGTCTGATGCGGAAGCACCGACCCACTTTGCAGAACGGCCCAGCCAAAGACGGCGAATACGGCAGCAGCAACGACAAGTCCGGCAAGCCAGGTCTTGCTGAAAACCCCATCTTTCGGAGTCTCCGAGCCTTTGGTCAGCAGAATCGCAAAGACGACCAGAATTGCGACCGCACCGATATAGACAAGAATCTGCGCGAAGCCTGCAAACTGCGCATCCAGTTGCAGAAAGAGCAACGCAAGGCCGGCAAAAACAACAGTAAGCGCCAGCGCGCAATGCACGGTGTTCTTAAGCAAAACTGCTGCCAGTCCGCCAGCGACTGAAATAGCTGAAATCAGATAAAAGGCAAAGCTCATGCGCGGCCTGTCCTTTCATAGGAGCCTTGTGCAAACTGCCATTGGCGCAGTTCACAGCCAACCATCAAAGCTCCACAGGAATTATTCCGCATAGCGATAGCTCCTTGGCCCGAAGTGTTTACGGCTCATGCCAATGCGGCCCATGCCAACATATGCGACCAGCAGGATCGCGGAGCAGATGACCCAACGCAGCCACCCCTCGGGGAGGAAACGCCAAATGGCCGCGTCGAAGAGATTGATCATCGTTAGCGGCAGAACGAACTTCCAGGCAAAGTTCATCAACTGGTCTTGCCGCAGACGGGGCAGAGTTCCGCGCATCCAGATAAAGACGAAGATCGAAGTCATCACCTTGCCGAAGAACCAGACCCACGACGGGACCCAGGTAAGAAACGAGAATGGCGCCGACCAGCCACCGAGAAACAGCGTAGCACCAAGCCCTGAGATGGAAAACATTGCAAGATATTCGCCCAGAAAGAAGAGCGCGAATTTGAAGCCGGAATACTCGGTAAAGTAGCCGGCGACTAACTCGGATTCTCCTTCAGGTAAGTCGAAGGGAGAGCGATTGGTCTCGGCCGTAGCTGCCACGGCGTACAAAATAAAGCCTGCGAATCCCCACGGAGTGAAGATAAACCAATGGGGAAAGATGCCGCTGTAGTGATTCTGTATTTCAACAATTTTGACGAGCGAAAGCGACCCAGTCATCATCACGATGGCCACGCTCGACATCAACAGCGGCACCTCATAACTGATCATCTGGGCCACGGCGCGCATGGCGCCCAGCAGCGAGTACTTATTACGGCTCGACCAGCCGGCCATGAAGACCGATAACTCGGTGGACGCGCCGATGGCGAAATAGAAGAGCAAACTGGCGTCTACATCGACCAGCACCATGTTCTTGCCCATGGGCAGAACGGCGAATCCGAGAAAGACAGCGACGACCAGCACGACCGGCGCGAGAAAATGCACTACTCCATCCGCGCTGTAAGGAACAATATCTTCCTTGGTCAACGATTTGATGCCGTCGGCAATCGGCTGAAAGATTCCAAAAGGTCCAACGCGGTTGGGTCCGATGCGATTCTGCATCCTACCAAGGCCCTTGCGCTCCAGCAGTACGGTGAATGCGAAAAGACCGGGAAAGATCGAAATAATTGCAGCAACACAAAGGATGATGCCTGCGACAGGCTGCCAAGCTACAGGCAGAAAGCCGACAATCAATAGCTTAAGGCGAACGAAGATTTGATCGAAGTACTCGGACATCTGCTAGACTCCTCCCGCAGGCGGAGTTGCCGTGGCCGCAGCCGCGGCCTTTGCGGCGGCAGCTTCAGCAGTGGCTTTGGCCTTGGCATCGGCCTTGGCTTTTTCCTCTGCCAACCGCGCATCTACTTCGGCGGCTTCAGTGGGATGAATGCGGTGATAGTACTCGTTGGAGCGAGAGAGTTGCTTGCGATCATGCAGCAGGCCGCCGAAGCGGTCGGTGGTGCTCAGCTCAAACTCGGTGTCCATCTTGATCGCTTCGAAGGGACAGACCTCGACGCAGATCTGGCAGCTCATGCAGACGGAAATATCAATGTCGAAGCGCGTTGGATAAAACTGCGGCTTGCCGAGCGCGTCGGGCTTCTTGTCGGTGGACTTAACGATATAGATGCACTTGGGCGGGCACTCCTTCTCGCAGATCTGGCAGGAGACGCAGCGCATCCCCGCCTCCCAATCCTCGCCGTCGTAGACAAGAAAAGGAAAGTCGCGCGTGGCCTCGATAGGAGCGATGCGTTGCTCCGGATACTCGACCGTCGTCAGCCTATCCGCAGAGACAAAGCTGCCAGCAAAGTTTTTTGCCGTCTCCGCCAACCCTTTCAGTATTCCCTCGCCCAGCAAGTTACATCCTCCGGAACAGTTATCAGTTATCAGTTATCAGTTCTTAACTGCTCACCGACAGGTACTCATTTACCGATCTACCTCGCCCAGCACAATGTCCACGCTGCCAAAAATCAAAACAACATCCGCCACGTTCTGTCCCAGTGTCATATCTTCGAGAGCCGTCAGGTTAATCAGGCTCGGTGGCCGCACCCGGTAGCGATACGGATTCGGCGTGCCATCACTGATGAGATAAAAGCCAAGTTCGCCCTTCGGCGCTTCAATCCGTCCATAGGCCTCGCCGGGCTTGGGACGGAAGCCGCGAATCTTGGCCTTGGAGTCCATGATGGGTCCGCCGGGAATCTCCTTGAGAGCCTGCTCCATAATCTTGATCGACTCGCGTACTTCCAGCATCCGCACCATGTAGCGGTCGTAGATATCGCCATGATCGCCGAGCGGTACTCGGAATTTGAAGCGGTTGTAGATGCCGTATTCGTCCACTTTGCGGATGTCGTAGTTGACGCCCGAGGCGCGCAGCATCGGTCCGCTGATGCCCGCATTCACAGCCAGCTCCGGCTTCAAAATTCCCACACCCTGACAGCGGGCCATGATGATCTCATTGCTGGTGAGGAAGCGGTCAATCTCATCTACAAATCCCGGCAGGCCAGCGACAACCTTGCGCGCCGCGTCCAGCCACGCAGTCGAAACATCCACGCGGCAACCGCCAAAACGCATGTAGTTGCACATCATCCGCGAGCCGCTGAGCGCCTCGAAGAGATCGAGAATCTTTTCCCGCTCCCGGAAGGCATACATCAGGGGTGTGCCGCTGGCGCCCATCTCCTGCAATAGAAAGCCGATGGCTGATGCGTGGTTCTGGACGCGCGTCAACTCAGCGGTAATGACGCGAATATATTCAGCGCGTTCGGGAACTTCCTGGCCGGTCAGCTTCTCGACCGCCAGCGCATAGGCCCAGTTATTGGTCATTGAGCAGAAGTAATCCAGCCGGTCGGTGTAGGGCATCGACGCCAGATAGCTCGTCCCCTCGGCGATCTTCTCGTGATTGCGGTGCAGATAGCCGAAGACCGGCTTCAAGCGGATGACGCGCTCTCCGTCCAGAGCCACATCCATGCGGAAGACGCCGTGGGTCGAGGGATGATGCGGACCCATTGCTACTTCGAGCAACTCTCCCTCGCCGTCGGGTTCAATTACCGGCGGGCGGTTCCAGCCATCGGGCTTTGCCAGACTCGGATTTTTTTCAATCACCGCGTCGCTCATTGACCAGCTCCCGTTTGCGGCTGAGCTGCGGCCTGTCGTGCCGTAACGCGGGCCAGCACCTCATCGTGGGCGGTCGGCTCGTACTCAAAATCGTCCGGCTCCACATAGTCTTTGCGCATGGGGTGGTCTTTGAAGCCCTCCCACATCAACAGTCGCCTCAGGTCGGGATGGCCGGTAAAGACGATTCCGTAGAGATCGAAGACCTCGCGCTCCTGAAACTCCGCTGCGCGCCAGATGGGCGTCAGCGAAGGCAACTCGACCTGGTCCGAGCGATTCACTGTGCGTAGTTTGAGCACCAGCGGTCCCTCGCGTTTGGCAACGGAGAACAGATGATAGACGGCTTCCAGACAGCCCGGCTCGGTGCGCTTGCGAGTCTCCTCGACAGTTTCTTCGGCGGTTTGCTCGACACCGTCCACAGTCTTTGTAACCGAGCGTGTGACCTTAACCTTCTCGGCGATCTCTTTATCCGGCCAGTCCACACCGGTCACGTTAGAAAGGTAATCGAAGCCGAGTCCGTCGCGAACAAATGTCGCTACTGCCGGTGCATGTGCAGCGTCAAGACGCAGCCAGTGCTGGCCGCTGGGGCTGAGGTTGGTCACCAACTCTACGACTGCTCCGGGAACGGCTGATTCAATCGCCGACTTGATGGCTTCCATCGTCAGGCTCATCGGATCACCACCGGCACGGTCCAGACACCTGGATTCGAGGTGGGTTCCAGATCGTGTTCTCCTTGCTCGGGCACCGGAAACAGCCCCTGCGCCTCGGCATCCAGATGACGAGGACGGCCTTCTCCGGTGAGCGGCTGGGCGTCAATTTTTTTCTGCAGCGTGATGAAAGCATGCAGCAGCGCCTCGGGACGCGGCGGGCAGCCGGGAATGTGCACATCGACAGGAATATAGCGGTCAATCCCCTTCAGCACGTTGTAGCCCTGCTTGAAGGGACCGCCAGAGATGGCGCAGGCCCCCATCGCGATGACGTACTTCGGCTCGGCCATCTGGTTATAGAGGCGAACCACCTGCGGAGCCATCTTCTTGGTCACGGTGCCGGAGATAATCATCAGGTCAGCTTGACGAGGTGACGGGCGAAAAACCTCCGCGCCGAAGCGCGCCAGATCGTAGCGCGCCATGGTGGTGGCAATCATCTCGATAGCACAGCAGGCAAGACCAAACTGCATCGGCCAGATGGAACTGCGGCGGCCCCAGTTATACAGTTCCTCGATGGTCGTGACGAAGACGCCCTGCTTGCCCAACTCGATCTTCAGACCTTCTTCAACCATCGTCGCTTCGCTCCTCTACAGTGAACAGTCGGCAGTGAACAGAGAATAGTTTCT
Organism: uncultured Acidobacteriaceae bacterium; assembly: GCA_963713645.1. GTDB lineage: Bacteria > Acidobacteriota > Terriglobia > Terriglobales > Acidobacteriaceae > Telmatobacter. Next base: position 28,982 of record CAVQMQ010000010.1, read on the forward strand.
TCCCGTATGCATTGCTTGCAACCACTGTCCTCTGTTGACCGTCCACTATTAACTGTTCACTGCCCTCACACCCAGGTCAGAATGCCTTTGGCCCATGCCCAGGCCAGGCCCTCGATCAGCAACAGCACAAAGACCAACATGGCCAGACAAGCCTGCACCCCCAGCCCGGTAAAGGCCACGGCAAAGGGCAACAGGAAGACTGCTTCCACATCAAAGATCAAAAAAATGATTGCGTACAGGTAGTAAGCCGACCGGAATTCAATCCAGGCATCGCCCTTCGACTCCAAACCGCACTCATAGATGGCGTTTTTGAGGGCATTGGGCTTGGCAGGCGAGAAAACCTTTCCCCAAAGCCATGCCAGCGCCAGCGGAGCCAACCCAAAGCCGAGCGCCGCCACAAACAGTACCGCAAGTGAAAAATAAGGACTTGAGACCATCTTCGGGAAGAAATCCTTCAGCTACAACGTAACAGTTTTGGGGCTGCTTTGACCAAGGGGATGTGACGTTTGGGAACTGCCCAGTTCCATTTTTTTGCCGTCCATCCCATTCTGTGAACCGTTCGACCCTCTGCATCATTCGTGGTGAACAAAAGAGTCGTCTGTGATACCGCTCACAGGGTAGGCTGACTCGACTCAGCCTCCAGTGACGGGGCAAACCGGGCGCCGGCACGCAGAAATCCGCAGGAGACAACCAGCGCCACCAGCGTCGCCCCCAGAGCCAGGCTCAAATTTGAACGGTCGGAGAGGTAGCCGATAATCTGCGGCGAGAAGGTATCGCCGAAAAAGTGGATGAAGAAGAGATTCAGCCCGATGGCCGTCGCCCGAATCTCTGCGGGAACCGAGTTCACAATCGCGGTGTTCAATGGTCCGGTATTGAGAAAGAGGAAAAATTCGGCGGCAAAGAGCGCCGGAACAGCCCAGGCTTTTGGGCCAAAGAAGACCAGCGCGCCGCAAGGCAAGGTGAGGGCGACACTCCAGAAAGAAAGCAGATAAAGTGCGCGGTGGTCGGTGCGCAGCCAGCGCTGTGCCAGCCAGCCGCCGACCAGGGTTCCGGCAATGCCGTCGATAACTGTAATGGCTCCAACGGTGAGGTCTGCGCGAGCCAGTGATATTCCGGTGATGCGCTCAAGAAACGTCGGGACCCAAGCGGAGATGCCTCCCATCGCAAAGGTCAGCGCAGCCAAGCCAAAGCTGGCAGTGAGATATGCCGGACTGGAGAAAAGCCCGATGAAAGTTGCCCGGCTCATCGCCGGGCGCACTCGGTCGTTCGCGCCGCGTACCGGCTCAGTTCCATAGATACCGTAGATTACCGCGACAACCAGGCCAGGAATCGCACAGACAAAAAACGGCATCCGCCAACCCCAATGCGTGCCAAGCGCTCCACCGGCCTCAACTCCAATCGCCGCTCCAACTGGAATTGCCAGATAGAAAATCGAGAGAATCCGGTTGCGCTCTCGCGGCGGGTAAAGATCGGCCAGCACCGCCGGAGCAATAAACCCAAATGTCGCCTCACCCACCCCCACCAGCGCGTGACGGATATAGAGCGTCCAGTAATCGTGGACCCAGAAAGTCGCCAGCGTAGCCAGGCTCCAGAAAACCGCTCCGCCGATAATCAGCGGCTTGCGCCGAAAGCGGTCGCCCAGCCAGCCGGTAAAGGGCGCAACCAACATGTAGACGAAAAAAAGCGCTGTCGTCAGCGCTCCCATCTGCTGGTCGGATGCATGAAACTCGGCCTTGATCAGCGAGACTTCGCCGGGCAAAATATAACGGTCAATGTAATTGAGCAGGTTGAGCGCAATCAGCAGTAGCAGCGTCGCGGTTGCGGGGCTGAGGCGGGCGCGGGTTGGCTGAGCGGCTGTCGGCAAGCGGGATATGGTCCAGATTACGGTCTGAATTCACCCCGATTATCGCAGAGAGTTCGTGCTGGCCTCCAATCGAATCCTTCCGGTTTACGGATAAGTATCGATGCTCCACGCACTCTCGGTAACTCGCGCTGACCAGCTAACTTGCTGACTTGCTGCTTTCCGGCTCCTTCGGCCTCGGCCAGCGCGCCTCGACGATAGTCGAAATCCCGCCACGTGGCCTGAAGTCGCCTTTCACCACCGCCCATACCGGGTCGCAGGCCTTCACCACATCTTCCAGCACCTGGTTGACGATATTCTCTTGAAAAATTCCCAGATTGCGGTAACTGAAAAGATATTCTTTCAGCGATTTCAACTCCAGGCAGCGGGCTCGCGGCATGTAGCGAATCGTCAACACGCCAAAGTCCGGCAACCCGGTTTTGGGGCAGACCGAGGTCAGCTCCGGGTCGTCAATCTGAATCTCGTAGCCGGGAAACTGATTGGGCCAGGTCTCAATCGCCGGGAAGGGGAAATCCAGTCCGGCAGCGGCGTGTTCGTCGGTGTAGCGTTCTTTAAGTGCCATCTTTTCATTGTACGAGCAGCGGGATTCTCTGGCCATTTCGATCTCTGCCTGATATTTTTGCGCCCTCAGGCGACTTTCCGAGTCTTATATACTGTCTCAGGTTGCTTGAATGACAGAAGATAGAAAGCCTTTGGACCGGCGCTGGATCTGGTGGGGCGCGGCCGTTCTCATCCTCGTTGTAGTATTTTTCACAGTGCGCGCTGCTTCTCGGGAGCGGTTGCCGGTGCGCGCCGCCCGGGCTGCGCATGAGTCGCTGGAAAGTTCAGTGAGCACCAACGGCCGGGTTGAGCCGGAGGTGAATTACGAGTTTCACGCTCCAATCGCTTCGACAGTTAAGGCTGTCTATGTGCAACCCGGAGACAATGTTTCGGCTGGACAATTGCTGATGGAGCTGGATTCGACTCAAGCCAGGGCACGGCTGGCAACCGCTGAAAGCGGCGTCAAATCCGCTGAGGCTGCGCTCGAATCCGTCACGCACAATGGCACCCTGGAGGAGCGGCAGGCTGCGGCTGCGGATCTCGCCAAGGCGCAGCTCGAACGGGATCAGGCGCGCAGGGATTTGGACGCTCTGACCAAGCTGCAGTCCACAGGCGCAGCTTCTGCCAGTGAGGTTGCCGCAGCCCGCCAGCGTCTGGAGGTTGCCGAGGCCAGCTTGCGCGCGGCGGAAGAACAGGCGCACAGCCGTTATTCTTCGGCTGAAGTTGCCCGCGCGCAGGCCGCGCTAGCCGATGCTCAATCAAATCTGGCTGCTACCCGGCAGGTGGTTGATCAAACTTCCATCCACGCCCCGGTTGCTGGAACAGTCTACTCTCTCAATGCCGGCAGAACAGAATTTGTCGAGGAAGGCAAGCTGTTGTTGCAGATGGCAGACTTGCGCCACGTGCGCGTTCGGGCCTATTTCGACGAGCCGGAGATAGGTGAACTGGCAGTGGGTCAAAAAATTCTGATCAAGTGGAATGCCAGAGAAGGTCAGTTCTGGCATGGGCATATCGTTCGCACGCCTGTGACCGTCATCGCGTACGGGACCCGTTATGTAGGCGAGGTGCTGGTGCAGATTGATGATGCCGATAGCGGCCTGCTGCCGGATACCGATGTCACTGTCACGGTAACAACATCGAGCGATGCCAGCGCCCTCAGCATTCCTCGGCTGGCTCTTTACTCCGAAAATGACAAGCCCTACGTTTTCAAAATCGTGGGCGATGAACTGCGCAAGACCCCTGTGACCACTGGCGCCATCAACATGACCCAGGTTGCCATCCTCTCTGGCTTGCAGGAGGGCGATTCCGTAGCCACCGGGACTACCAGCGGCGAATCTCTGCAAGAGGGCCTGCCCATCAAGGTTGTGCGCTGATGCGGTCGGTCTCTCCATCCAGGATATTTCTCGCCAGTCTGTTCGCAGCAGCCGCGGCATTGAGCGTCTGCGCTCAGTCTTCGCATAAGCATCACGCAAAATCCGAGCCGGTAGCAGTTCTCGACCCTCTGGCCCAGGCCAATCAGTATTTGCAAGACGGAGAAGCTGACAAAGCGCTGACTCTGCTCGTGCCGGATTCGTTGCCCCCCGCCAACTTGGCCGAGATGCATAATCTCCGCTGCCGCGTCTACTTCACGCTGGAGCTCTGGGACGAAGCCTTTGGCGAGTGCGAGCAGTCGGTCAAGCTCGACAGCAGTGTCTCGGACTACCATATGTGGTTGGGACGGGCACTGGGTGAAAAAGCCGACCGCGCCACGTTCTTCAACGCATATTCTCTGGCCAAGAGGACACGCACTGAGTTCGAACAGTCCGTTCAGTTGAATCCACGCAATGCCGGGGCGCTTGCGGATCTAGGCGAGTTTTATTCCTCGGCTCCAGGCGTTGTCGGCGGCGGAACAGACAAGGCCAACGCTGTCGCGGCCCAGCTCGACAAGGTAGACCCGGCCCGCGCCCACGAACTTCGCGCTCGTATCGCGGCTGGGCAACAGGACTTCACTACAGCCGAGCGGGAGTTCCACCAGGCAATCGCCGCCAGCACTCATCCTGCCTTCCAATGGATGGCGCTGGCCAGCTTTTTCCGTAAGCGCAGCCGCTGGGAAGACATGGAGTCCGCCATTCACACCGGCATCAGCGCTGCCGATCGCGATAAACACGCTGCTGTCGCGCTCTACAACGGCGCATCGGTGCTAACCCGCGCCAACCGCGACCCTGCGCTGGCCGCAAAGATGCTCGAGAATTATCTGGCCAGCCCGTTGAAGACCGAGGAAGCTCCAGCCTTTGTCGCCCATACGCGCCTGGCAAAGATCAAAGACCAGCTTGGCGACCACGACGGCGCGTTGCAAGACCGGGCTGCGGCTTTTGAATTGGCCCGAGAATACAAGCCCACGCAAGATAAGACACATTGAATCAAAATATGACGACCGTTCTCAATTCGCGCCACTGCCGGGCTTTACAACTGCTCCTGCGGGTGCCCCACCCTCGCCGCGCCTTTGTTTTTGCGGCTAGGGTGGGATTCAATATCGCACAATCTCTATTCCGTATCAATAGGACGCCGGTTTTGCTGGCACTGCTCTTGGTCGCCTCTTCTACACTGCTTCCGGCCCAGGTTTCGTTGGCTACGGTTGTAGATCTAGCCAAGCGCAACTCCAGCGCCGTCAAACTCGCCCAGGCTGATGTGCAAAAAGCAACAGCGGTGCTCGATCAGACACACGATGCATATATCCCCAGCGCGGAGTTCGGCTCGGGGCTTCCTGCATTCCCTTCTGTCGGATTTACTGGCGGCGTGCCGTCCATCCTGAACGGCAGCGCGCAATCGCTGGTTTTCAGCCTGCCGCAGCAACAGTATATTCACGCGGCGCGCGCTGGAGTGAAGGCCGCGTCGCTCGCACTGAAGGATGCCTGCGAACAGACTGCTCTGGATGTATCGACAACCTACATAGAGCTTGATACTGTTGACCGGGAGCTGGAAGCTGCCCATCAGCAGGAGGCTCTAGCGGACCGTCTGGTAAAGATCGAAGAGGACCGCGCTGAGGCCGGTGTTGACCCTCTCAGCGAACTCCTGCAAGCCAAGTTGACCGCTGCCCAGCTCAGGCTGAAGCGGTTGCATCTGGAGACACGAGCCGGAACGCTTGCAAAACAACTCGCCACGCAGACCGGGCTCCCCGTTGGCTCCATCACGCCCGATCACGACAGCATTCCGGAGATTCCCGCAGTATCGGCAGAGACGTCCGCGCACGCCCTCCCAGGCATTGAATCTGCTCAGATGCTTGCCCTCGCCAAACAGAAGACCGCGCGCGGAGAAATGCTAAGCGGCTTCGCTCCCCAAGTCGGCTTCGGCGCTCAGTACCTGCGCAGCACCGGAATTCTGAACGATGCGGGAGCCTATTACAAACGGCCACTCCCAACGACTAACTTTTCCTCAGGCTTTTCAATTCAGTTGCCGCTCTTCGATCTGGGCCGCGGCGCAAAAGCCAGAGAATCTTCCGCGGACGCCCTTCGCGCCACCGTTGAAGCCGAGCAGGCCCAGCGCCAGAACGATATTCAGATCGCCACGCTTACGGGCGCTATTCGCGAGTTGGACGCTCTGGCCGAAATTGCTGGCCTCAAACAGCAGATCGCCGATGAGCAACTCCACGCCGTGCTTGCTCAACTGGAACTCGGCAACGGGGCGGGCAACGCCCCCGGCGCGCCGGCGCAGCTATCGCCCAAGGCCGAGCAATTGGCCCGCATCGACGAGCGCCAGAAATTTGAGGACTCCCTCGACGCCGCGCTCGACCTCAGCAAAGCGCGGCTGAACCTGCTCCACGCCCTCGGCCACATGCAAGACTGGCTGCACGAGTTGCACGCAAAGTAGACCGCCCACAAAATAACCGGCCCGGAATCCGCCGCAATGTTAAAATTGAGGAGATGCCTATGCCTTTGAAAACGCTTTTACTGAATCCCCCCTCGTTCGAGAATTTTGACGGCGGCGCAAGCTCCCGCTGGCCCGCAACCCGCGAGATCGAGTCCTACTGGTATCCGGTATGGCTGGCTTACCCCGCCGGATTGCTTGAGGGTTCCCGCCTGCTCGACGCTCCGCCCCACCACGTCTCCGCGCAGGAAACCATCAATATCTGCAAGGACTACGAATTCCTGGTTCTCTTTACCTCGACTGTCGGCTGGGAGGGCGATCAGCGTCTCGCCGAGGCTATCAAGTCCGCCAACCCCTCCATTCGCATTGCCTTTGTTGGCCCGCCGGTAACCACTAGCCCAGACAAGGCGCTCAACGAGTGCTCGGCGCTGGACTTCATCTGCCGCCGCGAATTCGATTACTCCATCGTCGAGTTCGCCCAGGGAAAGCCCCTCAACGAAATTCTCGGCATCAGCTACAAGGAGAACGGCAAGGTCGTCCACAACCCCGACCGTCCCCAGGTCGAAGATTTGGACGCAATGCCCTGGGCCACCAAAATCTACAAGCGTGACATGGATGTGACCCGCTACAACGTGCCTTTCCTGCTGCATCCGTATATTGCTCTGTACTCGACCCGCGGATGCCCCGCGCAGTGTACTTTCTGTCTCTGGCCGCAGACACTCAGCGGCCACGCATGGCGCAAGCGCTCCACCGATGACGTCGCAGCCGAGCTGGCCTGGGCCAAGCAAAACTTCCCCGAGGTCAAGGAGTTCTTCTTCGACGACGACACCTTCAATATTCAGAAGGTCCGCACCATCGAGCTTTGCGCCAAGCTCAAGCCCCTCGGCCTCACCTGGAGCTGCACATCGCGCGTCACCACCGACCGCGAAACCCTTCAAGCGATGAAGGACGCCGGATGCCGGCTGCTCATCGTCGGCTTTGAATCCGGCGACCCGCAGATTCTCAAAAACATCAAGAAGGGCGCAACCGTCGAGCGCGCCCGCGCCTTCGCCAAGGACTGCAACGACATCGGTCTCACCGTTCACGGCGACTTCATCCTCGGCCTTCCAGGCGAAACCAAGGAATCCATCCGCAACACTATCAATTTCGCCAAGTCGCTGGATGTCGAGACGATTCAGGTCTCCATTGCCCACGCCTATCCAGGCACGGAGTTCTACGACTACGCCAAAGCCAACGGCTTCATCGTGAACAACGGCGCAATGATGGACGAAGGCGGCCACCAGATGGCGCACATCGAGTATCCCGGCCTGCCTACAGACTACGTTTTGGAAATGGTGCATCGGTTCTACGACGAGTACTACTTCCGGCCCAAGGCAGCCTTCCGCGTTATCTGGAAGGCCGTCGTCAACCGTGACGTTCCACGTCTGTATGTTGAGGCCAAAGCCTTCCTCAAGCTGCGTTCCCAGCGCAACAAGATGGTCAAGGCCGCTCGCTCCCATCAATCAGAACCGCCTGCCACCGTCGGCGCGGGCGCGTAACCGGTACGCTATTCGACTTTTGCACGCAGATGGGGCAACCAACTGAGCTTGGTTGCCCCATTCGCACAGAAGTAGCTGGCGCTGCGATGAGACTTTTGCTGACTTGAAGAATCTAATCCCTCAGGACTGATTCACGAATGGCCCATCAAACCCTCGCCGCGCGGCAATACATGGTTCTCGGCCTGGTCTCCGTCTGCGCGCCCATCGGCGACTCATGCCTTTCGCGTGGCATGGCGAGCTTGCCGGCCATCTCTATCGCTCATCCTGTTTCGCTCATTGCCGCCGTCTTCACTCCCTGGATCGCGCTCGGCATCGTTTTTCTTATTGGCTTTTTTGCCAGCTATCTCACCGCGCTCTCCTTTGCCGATCTGACCTACGTTCTGCCGGCCTCGGCCTTTGGCAACGTGATCATCGAATTGCTCTCGCGGTTCTGGTTGCATGAGACCATTTCGCTGGAGCGCTGGTTTGGAGTGCTTTTGATCACCATCGGCGTCGGCTTTGTTGCTCAAGGCCCATCCACAACGGAACGAGCTGTTGCTGAGACTGGTGGAGTCATTGAAGAACAGGAGGCGCAACTGCAATGATGCTTGCCTCCACTGAAATACACCCAGGATTCTGGGCCGCTGCCGCGATGATCGCAGACTGTCGTCGTCGCCTCTACCGTTGGCGAAGTCCTCATCGCCGCCGCGATGAAGTCCATCGGCGACCTAGATAACATTCGTGCCCACTCCGGCTTGAAGGGCGCAATCCGCGCCGTCCTCACCTGCCCGCTCTTCTTTGCCGGTGTCAGCTTTCTCGCGTTGGCCTTCTTCTCGCTGCTCTTCGCGCTGAATCATCTCAATCTGAGCCTCGCCGGACCGGCCACGGCTTCGCTTACGCTGGTCACAAACGCTATTGCCGGCAAATTTTTTCTCAAAGAGAATGTCGATCGACGCCGCTGGACCGCGGCTGTGCTTGTTTGTATCGGAGTGTATTTTCTGGCTCACTGAAAATCTAATTAACTTACATCTGAATTATATAAATCGCATAAATCCCCGCGGCTTCAAATCCGGCTCCAAGCATGTCAACGGCTCCCCTGCCTGCAAAGCCAGCGCTTCCGCAGCCAAATGCCCGCTGCGCGCCGCGCTCTCCATTGTCGAAGGCCAACCGGTTCGCACCCAGTCGCCAGCCAGGAAGAGATTCGGCCACGGAGAAACAGCAGAGGGCCGCGCAGCATCAATCCCCGGCGGAACGCCAAAGGTCGCGCGCACTTCCTTGATCAGCGCAACTTTCTCTAACCTTGCTTCTTTCACCTCTGGAAAGAACTCCGCAAGCTCACGTAGAGCCAGTGCGATGGCATCGTTGCGATCAAGGGCCGCGAAGGCCCGTGTAGCACTCACGACTAACTCAATGTAATGCCCGCCCCGCCCGGTCTGCAGCTTCGACTGGTTATACATCCAGTGAATCTCGCGGTCCAACAGCACCGCGTGTTCGAGTTCCGTGATCTCGCGGTCAAACCAGAGATGCACACTGCAAATCGGCCAATGTGTATGCTGCTCAATCTGGCGCGCCAACTTTTCCTTGCCTTCTTCCACCGGCAGATGCGGTAACAGTTTCTGCGTCGCCTCAAAAGGCAACGCCAGAATTACATAATCAGAAACCAACTCGCCGCTGCGCGTGTAGATCGTCCACTTCCCTGCCCGATGATCCCGCGCAGCACCCTCCACATGCGTATTCAAATGCATACTTCCGCCACGCTCTTCAAGGAAAGGAGTTACACCCGCATATAACTCACTCAGCGGAACGCGGCTCATTCCCATGCTGCCCGCTTCAGCGGAATTCAGAAACAGTTCACGAATCACCTTGGCTGCATATGGCACGGCAATTTCGTCAATCTCCGCATTCAACGCGCTGGCAATCACCAACCGCCAGAAGCGATTCAGCGCGCCCTCGGTCTGTTTGTGTCGCCGTAGCCAATCGCCCAGAGACTCCCCAGTATCCTTCATTGCCGCAGGCCGAAGCATTGCTCGCATCGCCCGACCCAGCGCCAGCTTGTCTTTCAGCGAGAATGCTTTCGTATTCAAAAAACTAAGCGCCCCATGCAGCGGCGCCGGCAGTGTAAGTGAACCCAATTCTGAAGGACCAAGCACCGAGCGACGCCCGCCCGGCTCAATCATCGTCATCTCGCTGGTCCAGTGAATTTTCTCCGCGTTTCCAATCCTCCGATAAAATCCCATCAGATTAGTGCAGCAGCCAAAGAGAACATGCTGGCAGTTATCGATAACTTCATTCACGCCCGGATGCAGATACGACGAAGCCCGCCCGCCCAGATAGCCACGCCGCTCGATAAGCTGCACATGGAACCCCGCGTCGGCAAGCGCGCAGGCAGCACTCATCCCGGCGACACCGGCGCCGATAACAGTGGCACTTTTCGGAGAAGCATTCGCAAGCGAATTCAAATCTCTGCTCATAGGACTGCGTTCATCATTTCAGAATTGGGTGCTGTCGCTTTCTAATTCCTCAGACTCTTCAAGAGCAGAGACAAACTCTTGTCTTCTATCAGGCCAGAGAAATGCGACAATACTCACAATACCGATAGCGGGAATTATCACTAAGTTTGCGTGGTGTATCCTCGGCATCAGATGATTAAGAACCTCGATGCCAACCCAAAGAGCAACGAAAAATATGCTTGCCAAAACTCCCCAACCGCGCGAATGGGCCTTTTCTCTCCATACTTTCCACCAAGCGACCCCGTAGATAAATGTTTGAATTGGAAACAAAGTTGCGACTATAACGCTCAATATGGGATGAGTGGGAAATAGGCTTACTACTCCTTTGGGCATAATTCGAACAGCGCAGTATGCACACACTATCGATGCCACGGCGAACTGCCAGCTCAGAAGCTTTCGGAGAACGTCCATTCTTCGCGAACCTTCCTTCCATACATTCAGTGGTTATTAAGAACAGAACGAATTTAGAGTCTCAGCTTGTAAGCCGCGCTAGACCCATCCTCAACATGCCAATAGCTAGTATAGAAAGTTTCTGCACCAACGGCACACTGGCCCGCCGCGAGAAGACATCGTAGTTTGCACGTTCTATCCGCTTGAGCAGGGCGTGATAGATGGAAACCAGCACCCACAAAGCTGGCCGGCTCTCGCGATCAATCAACGGCAGCAACTCCTGTGCGGCCTGATAGAACTCTTCCGCACGCTGACCAATCGTCGCAAGGAGTTTTCGTTCATTCTCCGCAGGCGGCGTTCCAGGAATACGTTGCAGAAGCGACTCCAGTGCAACGCTATGTGCTGCAAGGTCTTCCAGCGGCAGATAGACGCGATTGCGCTCCGCATCCTCGGCCACATCACGCAATATGTTCGTCAACTGAAAAGCAATCCCTGTCTTCTCCGCCAGTTTCTCGGCGCGACGGTCCTGATAGCCGAAGATGCGAATACAGACCAACCCAACGACCGAAGCCACCAGATAACAGTAACGATAAAGATCATCGAAGGTGGCATAGGTATCCGGCGTATCCGATGCAGCATGATCGAGATCCATGGTTACCCCGGCCACCAACTCATCCAACAGACTCAACGGAATCGCGAATCGCTCGACCGCGTCGCGTACTGCAAGAAAGACCGGATCTGATGTATCGGCTCCGCCTGCGACACCGCGCCACTCTGCAAGCCAGGAATCCAATTGCTTGCGCCGTTCCGAGCGTGGCAAACTCTCCTCATCGGCCAGATCATCCGCCTTGCGCATGAATGAATAGATAGCGCAGATAGCATTGCGCCGCGGCGCAGGTAATGCAACGAAAGAAAAATAGAAATTCTTTGCTTCGCGTCTGGCAATTGCGCAGCACTCAGCATAAGCCGCTTCCAATGGCAGTACTTGTATCAAGCAGTCTTCCCTTGCGCCGCATTCCCCAGGCGCAGAAATGGCAGCATTTTTCCAGTTACCGCGCGCAGCGCCAAGCTCAGCTTTGTGCGTTTGCCAATTGCAGGCCGCGCACTCAGTACATCATAGTCAGCCTGCTCGATGGCGCGCAAAATCTCCAGCCCTCCACGGCTGAAGAGGTCCAGATCAAGCGCCAGTTCGCGGTTCACCTTGCCGATCAGCGGCAAGCCTTCTTCAAAAAGCACACGCGCATAATTTACTTCCTGCTCAAGCAGCGCTCTAAACTCAGGCGTGGCAACGCCCGCGGCAATGGTCTCGTCGCTTACGCCGAATTGCCGCATATCCTGCTGCGGTATATATACGCGGTCTTTCTTGAAGTCCACGCTGACATCTTGCCAAAAGTTTGCCAGTTGCAGCGCCGAGCAAGTCGCATCCGATAAGCGGAAGTTCTCTTCGCTCGTTTCCCCGCAGGCGTAGAGCACCAACCGGCCAACTGGATTCGCCGAATACCGGCAATAGCCAAGCACATCCTGCATCGTCTCAAAGCGAGTTACACTCTGGTCTCTGCCTAAATGCCACCAATAAGTCTGCGAACGGCTCCTTGGGAATAGAACAGGCGCGAATCGTCTCGCTCAATGCTACAAACACCGGATGCCGCGCGCGCCCCGCGTAACACGCGTCTAACTCCTCGCCCCACAAATCAAGCAGCGCCAAGGCCGCCGAGCGGTCGCCCACCTCATCGCCCAAATCATCGGAGACGCGGCAATATGCATAAATGGAATGAAAATGCGGACGCAACGCCTTAGGCAAAAACCACGATGCTACGTGGAAGTTCTCGTAGTGAGTATCAGCCAGATGCCTGCACCACGCGCGCGCATCTTCAAGCGTGGGCGTCCGCTCGGGAATCCTATAACTCTCCGGCAGCGCGGCCCATCCGCGAGCGATTAACTCCTGTTGCATGGCTGCTTCTATCATGAAAAAATCTCAGGGAACAATAGCCGTCTTGATCTCACTGCCGCGGTTCATCAGCTTCTCAAAGACGCGATTAAGTTCATAAAGATGCGCGTGGCCGGTAATAAAGGCCGTCGCTTGAAAACGTCCGCCCGCAATCAGTTCCAGGGCTTTGCGACAGATCGCCGGAGTGTGATGAAAGGTGGCACGCAGCGTAATGTCGCTATAGTGAATGCGATTGGTGTCCAGTGTAACGTGCGTCCCCGCTGCGCATCCGCCGAAGAAGTTCACCGTGCCGCCTTTGCGTACCAGCTCGACTGCCTCCTGCCACGCCTCGGGCACGCCTACAGCTTCAATCGCAATATCCACGCCGCGATCTCCTGGAGTCAGAGCGCGGGTCTCGCGAATTGCCGTGCGGATATTCGACGTCTGCACCACATGCGCTGCGCCCAACTGCCGTGCGGCCTCTACCTGCCCGTCGTGCTTAACAATCGCAATTACCTCACAACCGTATAACGCCGCCACATGCAGCATCATCAAGCCCAGCGGCCCGCCGCCGATAATCGCAACCGTATCGCCCGGGTGCGGATGGGAATCTTCAAAGCCATGCACGGCGCAAGCCAACGGCTCAGTCAGCGCAGCATGTTCCAGGGGAACATGATCCGGCACATGCAGTGTGTTCTTGGCGACGATGCGCGCGGGAATGCGAATGAACTCGGCATAGGCGCCATTATTGAAAAGCAGATCGTCGCAGAGATTCTCCTGGCCGCGCGCGCAGAAGAAACATTCTCCGCAGGGCGCAGAATTGAGTGCAACTACACGATCATCCGTTTTAAATTCTGTTACGCCCGCGCCGGCTTCAACGACCGTGCCGGCCAGTTCATGCCCAAACAGCGCAGGCGGCACAATCATCCGCGCATGATAGCCCCGCCGAAAGACCTTCAGGTCGGTTCCACAGGTCAGCGCCGCGCCCACGCGCACAATCAACTCACCCGGAGCGGCCTCCGGCACAGGCACATGCTCAATGCGAATATCTTCGCGGCCGTGGAGAATTGCGGCCTTCATGGTTGTCGCCATTCGGACCCTCTTGCGCTTTCCCGGGCCGGCACATCGCCCGCAGCTCCCAAACTCCCAGCCGGTTCTATCATAATCTTCATGGACGCCGCTGTGGGGTGAGAAGCGATTTCTATTGCCTCGGTGGCCTCTTCCATCGGAAAACGATGCGAGATCAGCTGCGTCAGATCGAATCCGTTGCGATAACCTCCAAGAACCAGCTCTGTGACCTCATCCACAATCGCCGCAGATGCCGAATAAGAGCCAATCAGGCTCTTTTCATCCATGCACACCGCGCCGGGATCTATCACCGCCTCGCCATGCTGCGTCTGCGCAAAGAGCATCACCTTGCCGCCCGGCCGCGCCGCATCCATCGCCGTGCGAATCAGCCCATTGCCGCCCACGGCTAAAATCACCGCATCGGCCCCGCGCCCTTCCGTCTCCCGGATAACTCTCGCGACGACATCCTCTGATCCAGGGTGAATTGGCTCACTCAACCCGAATCGCGCTGCTATTGCATGGCGCTCAGGATACAGATCACTGGTCAGCACGCGCGCGCCAGCGCGACGCGCCAGCGCTGCCAGCATCACGCCAATCGGACCCTGGCCAATCACCAGCACCGTTTCATCCGCGGCCAGATTCAGCAGCTTCACGCCTTTCAGGCAGGTATTCACCGGCTCAATAAATGCCGCCTGCTCCAGCGGCATATCGGCCGGTATCCGAATCACTCCGCCCAGTTCCACAATCCAATCCATTACGCGGATGTATTCGGCAAATCCGCCGCCGGATGGCTCATAGCCAGCCGTCGCGCCAACCTTCTTGTACACCGCGCACTGCGCAGGAGTCTGCTTGCGGCAATAGTAGCACTCGCCGCAGGGAACATGATGATGCACCATCACCCGCTCACCTAGCGCAAACTTCGTCACGCTCTCGCCAACAGCGACAATCGTCCCCGCCATCTCATGGCCAAAGATGCGCGGCGCGGAGTGCGATCCGCTATGAATCTTCTTGAGGTCAGTTCCACAGATGCCGCAGGTCGCAATCTTCACCAGCAGCTCTCCACGCCCAATCTCCGGCACCGCAACCGTCTCCAGCCGCAGATCATGCACTCCGCGGTAAACCACGGCCCGCATTGTTGCCGGAATCACAGGCACAGCGACTAGATCGGGTTGAACGGATAATTGGCTCATGGATTCATTTCCCGGAAACGTTCAATCTCGCGCCCCAGCTCGGCGCAGAGATTCTCTGCAGCTAGTTTACTTCCCTTGGCCATCTTGAGAACAGGTCTCCACAACCGGGGCCGCAGCGCAACATGCAGTCCAAACGCTGCCTCGCGAAACTGCCCGTCCTCGGTGTGAAACCGCTCGATCCCCGGCAGCTCAAAATCCTCGGCATCGCTGATCGCTTTCACGGCGCGAAAAGGTAACTTGCGCATCTCAGCCAGTCGCGCCACCGTCGCCGCTTCCATATCTACAGCTGTTGCGCCATAGGCCTCATGCAACCGCCGCTTCTCTTTTGGTCCGGCAAACGCAGCAACCGTCGCAAGTGTGCTTCCGTCTCCACCGACGCACTGGAAGCGCTCACCCGTCCGCACATCGACAACCGTCGAAGGCCTAAGAACGCTGCCAACCTGAATGCCTGAGCCACATCCCCCCGCCCAGCCGACTGAGAGTATTTCGGAGATTGGACCGGTAGAAAGTGCGCTTTCAACAGCTAGCGCGGCCCGGTTCGCTCCCATTCCGGCGATTGCAACGACTGAATGATCAGTTGTCCAGAGTGAAACATCCTTGTTTCCTGAGATGGCCGCGCGTTGCAAATCATAGCTTGGAACGAGTGAAGCTATCTCTCGGTGCAACGCAGCGATGATCGCAACGCGGCTCATGGCGCGTACCCGTGTGCGCGAAACCACTCAATCGCCGAATGCATTGCCGGTTGAATGGGCAGAATGCGAAAGCCTAACTCTTGCTGGGCGCGCGCGCTCGAAGCAAACATCTTCTTACGGCCCATTCGGACCTCTTCAAGCGTCGCCCTCGGCTCACGCTTGCGAATGCGCCCGGTGATCCACTCCTCGAAGAACGCATAACTCGCCGCAACCGCAAAGGGAATCTTCATCGTCGGCGATGGAATCCCGGTAATCTCCGCTATCTTGTCGAGTATCTGTTTCAGAGTCAGGTTTTCTCCGCCAAGAATGTAACGCCGCCCCGGTTGACCTGTCGTCAAAGCCGCAACATGAGTCCGCGCAACCTCAGAAACGTCAACCAGATTAAGCCCCGTATCCATATACGCCGGAAACTTGCCCTGCAAAAAGTCTACAAAGATACGCCCGGTCGGCGTGGGCTTTGCATCATTGCTTCCAATCGGCGAAGTGGGATTGAGAATGATGACCTGCTGACCATTTTGCGCTGCGGAGATTGCCTCTTGCTCAGCAAGAAACTTGGAGCGCTTGTAGTGGCCCACCATATCGGCCAGTGTCACCGGCGTGTCTTCGTTCACCACGGTTCCATCGGTGTGGAAGTGCATCGTCGCTACGCTCGATGTATAGACCATGCGCGGTACGCCAGCCTCGCGCACCAATCTCAACAGCTCACGAGTGCCATCGACATTGGCGCGATACATTGACTGCGGATCGGGTATCCAGAGCCGGTAATCGGCGGCGACGTGAACGACAGCATCGCAACCTTCCAGCCCCGCCCGCAGCGATTCAGGCTGCAGAGAGATCGCCCACATGCGTATCGCCCGCGATGCCTTCAAGATTAGACAAATTGCTGGTCTTGCGGACCAGCAAACGCAGATCGGCGCCTTCGGCGGCAAGCGCCCGAGCCACATGATGGCCTATAAATCCGGTCGCCCCAGTTAGAAAGACTTTCATAGTTCGACTATGTGCGTGCCTACCCGCATTTAACACCAGGTTTGGGATTGCTTGGAGGGCGTGTCTTCAAAGGCGTCAGTATTATCTCAGTACCGTCTGGAGTAACTTCGATCTCAAAAGTCGCGCCTGGGTAAAGCCTGTTTTTGCCTGGAGGGCCTCCGGTAGAGCGATGCATCCACACTCCTGAACGGTACCCTCCATAGCATTTACTCCAGCGATTCCGGCACCAGCGCAATATTCTTCTCTCCGGCAGCCTTCTTCTCGTTGTACTTCTTGACCCAATCTTCCCAGTGCTTGCCGGCGGCGCGGTCCTTGCCGGTAAACTCAAGGCGTGCAATCTCGGCATAGCTCACCTTGCGCTTTTCCGGCGCGCTCGGCGTGAAGTAATGCACGTAAGATGTGGCCAGAGAGACTCCGGTATGCCGGTTGAAGATATACGCCTCAACACGCTCTCCGTTCTTGAGCGTCAAGGTCACATCGCCGCGATAATCAAAGGCTTTTTCCAGCGCCTCGCGCAAGCTATTTTCGTCGGCCAACTCGGGAATCCATCCTTCCAGATTCTGATGTTCAAAGCCGGGGGCAATCTCCAACGCTTCAACCTGCGCCATCGAGTATTTCAACACTTCAGCGCTCATGCGTTGGTCTCCTCCAGCGAATGGACAGGCTGTGCAATCTGCACAAGCGGGAGATGCCCGTGAGGAGCAGGCTCATTCAACAGCCGGAGCGCATGCTCGTCTTTGTACATGCTGAAATTCCCCTTAACCATGCCCCAGAAACCGCTCAGCGAGAGGAAGCCATCGACCACCGCAGAGGGTTCATAACCACAGCTCACCATGCAGTTGGCGCACTTGGGATTGCCGCTGGCAGCGCCGTAGCCTTCCCAGTTGGTTGTCTCCATCAATTCCTTGAAGGTCTCTGCATAGCCATCCTGCAACAGGTAACAGGGCTTCTGCCAGCCGAAGATGTTATACGCGGGCGAACCCCACGGTGTGCACTCATACTGCTTGTCGCCCATCAGGAATTCAAGAAATAGCGGCGACATATTGAACTTCCACGACTTCTTGCGATTCGACAAAATCTGCCGAAAGAGCTTGCGGACACGTGCGCGGCCCAGAAAATGTGACTGGTCTGGCGCCTTGTCGTAACTATAGCCCGGCGAGAGGACCATACCTTCAACGCCCAGCGCCATCACCTCATCGAAGTAAGCGCGCACACTATTCGGATCGGTGCCATCGAAGAAGGTTGAGTTCGGCGTAACCCGGAAGCCGCGCTTGACTGCTTCCTTGATGCCCTCGACGGCCATATCCCATCCGCCCTCGCGGCAGACGCTGAAATCGTGATGATCGCGCTGCCCGTCAAGATGCACTGAGAAGGTCAGATACTTGGACGGAGTGAACTCATGTATCCGGCGCTTCAATTCAAGCGCATTGGTGCAAAGGTAGATGTACTTCTTCCGCGCCACTAATCCGTTGACGATCTCGACAATCTGCGGATGCAGCAGCGGTTCACCTCCGGGAATAGACACCATCGGCGCGCCGCATTCTTCAACTGCGGCGAAGCATTCCTCGGGCGTGAGCTGCTTCTTGAGAATGTGCGGCGGATACTGCACTTTGCCGCATCCGGCGCAAGCCAGGTTGCAGCGGAAGAGCGGCTCAAGCATCAGCACCAGCGGATAACGATCATTCCCCTTGAGCTTCTGCTTCCAGACATACTTCACTACCGTCCACACCTGGGAGATAGGAATTGCCATCTTTGAATAACCTCCAGCGCTTGTTAGTGCGCACGTTCCATGGCCCGCCGATAGTTAGTCAAAGCCAGCAGCGGGAAGTATTGACGGTACAAGGTGTAAGCCAGATAAAAGACTTTGGGGAAACCCGTTCCAGTTATGATACCTTGGCGCGTCGCTCCCTGCCCCATCGACTCATCCCAACTGCCGTCGGCGCGTTGACGCGTCAGCAGCCATCGAACGCCCTTGGCGATTGAATCCGAACGGTCGTCACCGGCAGCCAACAGACCCAATAGCGCCCAGGCTGTCTGCGACGGAGTGCTCGGTCCTTCGCCGCGGGTATTTGGATCGTCGTAGGTGCCGCAGCTTTCTCCCCAGCCGCCGTCGGCATTCTGCACCATGCGAATCCATTCTGCAGCCTGCTGAATCTGCGGTTCATTGTGATCGAAGCCAATCGCATCCAATCCACGCAGCGCCAGGAATGTTCCGTAGATGTAATTCACGCCCCAACGGCCAAACCAGCTTCCATCCGGCTCTTGCTCACGAAGGATAAACTGGATCGCCCGCTCGACGCGCTTGTCCTGGCGCGTGTAGCCATAGAGGGCCAGCATCTCCAGCATCCGTCCGGTAATATCGACCGTCGGCGGATCGAGCATTGCATTGTGATCCGCGAATGGGATGTACTGAAAGATCATCTTGGTGTTGTCTTTGTCGAAGCTGCCCCAGCCGCCGTTCTTGCACTGCATGGCAAACTCCCACTCGATGGCGCGCTCGGCTACCTGATGCTGATAGCGCTCCCGGGGATTGTCCACTTTGTTCAGCGCGAGCAACACCTGCGCCGTATCATCTGTGTCCGGATAAAACTCGTTGTTGAATTCGAAATACCATCCGCCCGGCTCGGTATTTGGCACCTTCACAGCCCAATCGCCCTTGTGACGGACTTCCTTGGCAAGCATCCAATCCACGGCCTTGATCATGCGCGGATCGTTGCGCGGCACGTCGGCTTCGGCCAGTGCATAGACAACCTGCGCGGTATCCCAAACAGGAGAAGCGCATGGCAGCATGCGAAAAGTAGGCTCGGGCATTTCCGCCGTTGCCGGCTGCTCAATACCCAGCTTCTCAAACTCATCGCGGGCGCGAATCACCTGCGGATCGTCTTCCGAGTAGCCCAGACAGCGCAGCGCAATGATCGCGTTCATCATTGCGGGATAGATCGCGCCGAGCCCATCCGACATTTCAAGCCGCGCCAGCATCCACTTCTCTGCCTCGCGCAAAGCCAGAGTACGCAGCGGGCGGAGATGCACTGCTTCTGCCAAATGCGTAATCCTGTCCAGAACAAGGAAAAAATTCCGCCAGGAAAGGATCGACTTGCGATCCATGCGCGGTCGCAGCTTCGAGTTCGCCCGCCCGCCTACATATAACTCATCAATACCCTGCTCGTCAGGGATTTTCTTGAATGGCTTCTTGGCATAGATAATTGCCAGCGGAACCAAAATTGAGCGCGACCACGAAGATATCTCGTAGATGTTGAAGTAAAACCAATTTGGAAAAAGAACAATCTCAGGCGGAATCGCCGGCACCGCGTCGTAGTCATACTGACCCAGCGCGCAGAGATACATTTTGGTAAAGGTGTTCGTCGCTACCACGCCGCCGTGAGCCAGCACCCACTCTCGGCACTTTGCGAGGCGCGGATCATCGGCGCTCAAGCCCATCAACTTGGCGGAGAAATAGCACTTTACAGAGAGCGAGATATTGCCCGGGCCGCCAGGATACAGGCTCCAACTACCGTCCTCATTCTGGTAGCGCATCATCTCGACAAAGGCGCGCTTCAGCCGGCCAGGGTCGCCGCTCTCCAGCAGCGTATGCAGAAAAATATAGTCCGCCTCAAGCATCGAGTCGGCTTCCAGTTCGCCGCACCAGTAGCCGTCAGAGTGCTGCTCAGAAAGAAGATAATCCCGCGAGCGCGCGATGGAAGACTCAACATCCGCCAAGTCTGCGTCCAGTCTTCCGAACCGCGGCGCGATAAGCTTCTGTGGTTGGTTGCTCATGCGATTTGAAACGCCTCAGTTACTACAGGAAAAATGCTCTCTCACCCGGCTCAGATGAAACCAGGAGAGCAAAGCAGTGATTGTGGATTTGCGCGCTAAGGCCGGTCAGCTAACCGCAACCGGCTCCGTGCCGCCTGCCCCGCCAATCGCCTGAATAATCTCCGGCGGTAGGCCGAACCGGACATTCTCCGGCATCACTTCCACCTCTTCGACGTTGTCATAACCGTTTTGCTGCAAATAATTAACAACGTCTTCGACCAGCACCTCAGGAGCCGAAGCGCCCGCCGTCACCGCAACAGTGTTGACCCCGACAAGCCACTTGGGGTCAATCGCGGCTGAGTTATCAATCAGATACCCGATCGTTCCCAGATTGCGCGAAACCTCTACCAGGCGGTTGGAGTTCGAGCTGTTCGTCGAACCCACCACCAGCACCAGCCCGGCATTGTGCGCCACGTTGCGCACCGCTACCTGGCGGTTCTCCGTCGCATAGCAGATGTCTTGAGAGTGCGGACCGGCGATATTCGGATACTTGAGCTTGAGCGCATGAATGATTTCCCGCGCCTCGTCCAGACTCAGTGTGGTCTGCGTCAGATAGGCGACGCGATTCGGATCTGGCACTTCGAGCGCCTCAACCTCGGCGACATTCGAGACCACCTGTGTCACATCCGGGGCTTCGCCCAGCGTGCCTTCGATCTCGTCGTGGTCGCGATGGCCAATCAGCACCAGCGAATAGCCGTCTTTGGCAAATTTGACGGCCTCGATATGAACCTTGGTCACAAGCGGGCAGGTCGCGTCAATTACCCTGAGGCCGCGCCCCTTGCTGCGCTCGCGCACCGCCGGCGAAACCCCGTGCGCTGAATAAATCACACGCTGGCCATCGGGTACATCGTCGATCTCATGCACAAAGATCGCGCCCTTTTCCGCCAATTCATTCACTACATACCGATTATGAACAATCTCCCGGCGCACGTAGATCGGCGCACCGAAGGTTTCCAGAGCGATCTTCACAATATCGATCGCGCGCACCACACCGGCGCAAAAGCCGCGAGGCTTGAGCAGCAAAACTCGCTTCTGACTAGGGGAAGTCTCGGCGTGGCTACCATTCGAGATGGATTCAAGCAGAGTAGAGGTCACTCTCAAAGTATACCAATCAAGAGGCCGAAAAAACAGGAAAGAAAACTGTAGGTGCCGGGTGGCGAACCCTGGACCAATGACGGCCTGCGCAGATTCTTCGCTCTGAGCGCAACTCCTTGGCAAAACCGCGATGGAAAAACACCTCCGCGACCCACGCTTAAAGGGCTGGCTGCACCGGTTTTCTGCGGTTTGGATCCTGTCCGGATTCCGTCGCCTGCATCTCGGATTGACGATCCATCCACTCATCCAGGCGGGAGCGTTTGAAGCGCCAGCGGTTGCCCAGTTTGAACGCTGGCACGAAACCCTCCGAGGCGTATTTATAAAGCGTGTCGGGCGATATACCAAGGTAATCCGAAGCCTGGCGAATATCCATCACCTCACGCACCTCAGGAACCAGCAGGTTCGACCGGGCAGCGTTGCGCATGATTGCCTCCTCGTGAAATTGTTGCAGCGATTCACCGGCAGAGTTGCCGGTCATCTTGTATATAACGCGGTTTCGCCTGTGATTTCAAGGATTTTCAGGCAGTTACAGGAAATTAACCGCGTTTGTGGCGACGGGTGAGCGAATAAAAGTGTCCAAATATGAGACAGAACGCCGCCAGTAGTGCAGCGCTCTCCAGATAACCCAATCGGTAGCGCTATTGGAGCAGATGGTGCAAACAAACCGGCTTTCAGCCCAAAAGCAGGACTCCGGAGGCGGGTTTCTCCGGAGTTCATCTGCAAAACGGACGGTCTGCTACCCTAATTCGAATCTTCGCGCCGGTGCAGCGTAGGCTGGTCGTCTCCACTGGAGTTGCCACTTCCATCCGATGTGCTCGATGGGCTGGTCGGGTCGCCCGAGCCGGTGCTGGCACGGCGTAACGACGGCTTATTCTTGTCCTTGGAGTCCGTCAGGCGGCGCTTGTTTTCTATGCGCGCCAGCCGCGCTTTTACGTCGTCAAACTCCGAGGTTGTCACCGTATACTCGTCCCTGGGCGGTAGAATCCGGGCTATCTCCTCTTGCGAGTGCAGGATGCGGTCAGGAGTCTGGGGGTGGTCGGCAAAGACCTTGGCAACGGCGCCCGGCTTGCGTTTTTCGAGCGCCTGAATCTTCTCGAAAAAGGTAATGAACGCCTGCGGGTCGTACCCGGCGCGGTACATATATTGAACGCCGAGGTAGTCGGCCTGGGCCTCAAACTCGCGCGAAAAATGCATAAAGGTCACAGGAATAGCGATTCCAGCCGCCTCGTAGATGCCATAACCCGTCCAACCGCCGATAAAAATCAACGGAATCGTGCCCAACTGCGCGTATTGCAACCGTGTCATTTCGCGGGCCGCATGGTGAGCGCAGACATGCGCGGTCTCATGGGCCATGACTCCGGCTAGTTCCGCCTCTTCGTCCGCATTCAAAATCAGCCCGGAGTTGACATAAAAGAAGCCGCCCGGCAGCGCGAAGGCATTGATCTCGTCCGAATCAATCACCTTGATGGTGAACGGAACCTTGCAGTCGGAATTGCGGACAATATTCTGGCCGATGCGGTTTACATACTCCGTCACCACAGGATCGGTGATGAAGTGGGTGCTTTTTTCTACTTCGGCAGCATACTGCCGGCCCATCTTGATCTCGCCATCCGTCGAATACCAGTTGCCCATCCCGCGGCCACCGATGTCGCGATTGCCCACCGCGCTGACATCGTCAATCGATCCCGGCTTCACGTTGACCTTCTCGCTGCCCGGCTCAATCACTTTGTCGGGATTGACATTTGGAGCAGCCGCATCACCCGCTACCGGGGTCGTTCCCGGAGCCGGTTTGTCCTGCGGCTTGCCGGTTGAAGAGTCCTTTGCCTTTGGTGCGGGAACATCGGTTGTTGCAACCGGGGCGGTTCCCGGTGCCTCAGCCGGTGCGGACGAGGCTGTCGAAGGAGTAGTCTGCGTCTGGCCAGACGGGGAAGACGCCTTTGGTGCGGACTGCGGATCGGTCTGGCTCGTAGCGGAAGGGGATCCGCTCTGCGCCCAGACAGTAGTTGCCAGCGCCAATCCAGCCAGCACGGCCATACGTCCCAATCTTCCAAAAGTTGCTGATTCCATTTGCCCCACCTCCAACTACCTGACCCCAGAGCAGAAACCAAGCAAAACGGGTAGCCGGTGAGGCGACCCGCTTCGCTCTGGTTCGTTAGACGCTAGTATCGCCCCATCGGGCAGCAAATCCTAATAAAATTCCACAGGAACGAGAAATTGACATTCCTAAAGTTCCCTTTGCGGTGCTGTTCGTGCAACAATCCCACGAAGCCTTTCCGAGCCAATTTCGTGCGGTAAATTCGCAGGCGCAATCCTCTCTTGTGGAAGGCTCATGGTCGTATGTCCAAATCTTGCAACGAAGGAGAACGAAATGATTTCAGCAGCAATGAAATACATTCGCATGCTTGCCTCTGTTGGACTTGCCATTGGTCTTCTGGGCCTAGCAGCTCAGGCACAATTAGGCGAATTCCAACTCAAAAGCTCAACATTCACCAATAACTCTGTTTTGCCCATCAGCATGATTTTGAACAACCAGGTGAACGGCGTAAATACCTGTTCCATCAACGGAGCGGCAGGCGGAGACGCCTCACCAGAGCTGAGCTGGAGCGGCGCGCCCTTCGGCACACAGAGTTTTGTTGTTGTTACGTATGATGTTACGGCCGGGTTTACGCACTGGGGCATCTATAACATCAAAGGCAATGCTACCGGGTTGCCGGCTGGCGCGGGCGTGGCTGGAAGCACCTTCGGGCAGCAGATTGAAAACGATTTCGACCTAGGCAAGGAGTACGACGGACCCTGCCCGCCGACCGGCATTGCACCGGACAGCCACGAGTATGTCTTTACGGTGTACGCGCTGAGCGTGCCCAAACTGACGCTGACGGGATCCACGAATTTCCCCTCGAATGCCGAAGCGCTGTACCACGCGTTGATCGACGCGGGTCGGCAGGACGAGATTCTGGCATCGGCGAGCCTGACGGGTTTCTATTCGTCTACGCCGCTTGCCGCGAACTGATTTTTCGCGACCCGTTTGTGCAAGCTGAAGAGGTTCAATTGGATATGAGAAGAGAAAGCCGGGACTGCCAAGGCGGTTCCGGCTCTCGTTCTTGATCGGCTATTGATTGCCCAACACGGAGCGGATCGGGTGGGACACCATTCCGTAAACGGACCAGCATTTTCTCAGCCGTGATTCTCGCGGCTGACGCCTTAACCTTCCTTGCCCTTCCCGTCGATAAACCCATTGAAGCTCTGTCTGCACTTCATCTTCAATCGGGGGATGTTGGGAATGATTTGGTTGTGGAACGCGTCTTTGACCTGGTTTGCAAATCTTCGCTTGAAGACGAAGCTCTATATCTCCTTTGGCTGGATGTGCCTCTTTACGGTGCTTCTGGGCGTAGTCTGCCTGGGGGGAATTGAGCGGATCATGGCGGTAACCGATCTGGAGCGGGCGGCGCTTCAAACGACAGATATTCCATCGCAGGCACCGGGCAGTGAGGCCGCGCTTCATCCCCGCGCCGCAGCTCTGCGGCAGACCGTCCAGGGAGTTGCACGGCAGTTTCAGGCCGTGATTGTCGCATTGCTCTCAATGATTGTGTTTCTCGATCTATTGATGGCTTGGCGGCTTTCGCATCTGATCAGCCACCCGATAGAGGATGCGTGCAGGGTACTGGAGAGTCTCTCGAACCGCGATTTGACCGTGGCCGCCACAATCGAGTCCACCGACGAAGTAGGCGAGATGGGCAAGGCGCTGAACCGGACCATCGAACATCTGCATGGAGTATTGCTGGGGCTGCGTGACTCGGCGCAGACTCTGGACCATGCTGCGGCGGAGTTGGGAGAGAAAACCGCGCTCACCTCGGCCAACTGCAATAGGCAGTCGCAACTGGCTCAGGAGGTGCTGCGATCCACCAACTTGCTGGCCGACAAGGGCGGCGAGATTGCCCGCAACTCGATTGAAACCGCGGAGGCCAGCAGGCAATCGTCCCAAACAGCAAGCAGCGGCGGGGAGGCTATGGCGACGGCCTCCCAGACCATGGCTCAGGTGGCCGAGTCTTCCTCCTCAATCCATGAGCTGATGGTCCGGCTGGACGGGCGCTCACGGGAGATCGGCAAGGTGGTGACGGCGATTCGAGCGATATCAGAGAATACCAACCTACTGGCGTTGAACGCAGCCATTGAGGCCGCACGGGCCGGTGAGCAGGGCCGCGGGTTTGCGGTGGTCGCAGGAGAGGTGCGGCGGCTGGCTGAGCATACCCGCTCGGCAACCGAAGAGATTGCGCAGATGGTAGAAAGCATTCAGCAGGAGACCGCAGCCACTTCAGCGGCGGTGATGGAAAGTCGTGACACCATCGAATCCGGGCGCGCCAGCACGGAAAAGGCGCACGAAATCCTCACCGCGATCATTCATCAGGCAAGCATAACAGGGACGTTGGCGGAGGGAACGGCCAGCGCGGCCGAGCACCAATCAGCCGCCAGCCAGCAGATTGCCGGCAACGCCGCCCAGTTCGCCGAGCTGGCTTCGGCCTCGCATGAGGCGTCGGCACGAACGGCAGCGACAGGACAGGCCATTCGCGCCTCGGCCGCGCAGTTGACGAAAGTAGTGTCGCAGTTCCGGCTATAGATTTTTGAATTGTATTTGCGCTCAAATAAAGGAGATTTTGCTTTTGCGCCCCCGATTCCTTTCAGCAATGAGGCTATGGAATAAATGAGCGGCCCACTTAAGCTACGCTAATTGCAGATTATTTTTTCTACGCGACGCAGTCTGCTTGAGATGTTGATTTTAGGTTGCTTAAAACTATCTGCAAAATTTCCTGTCAAGGAAGAAATATTTGCAGGGGGAGGGGCTACCCTTTCACGTCTGGTTCCGCGAAAAGGAACGCGAAAGCTGGATCAACCTGTTTCCCCATTGCTTAATGAATAGATTGTGCGCTCAGCGAGGGCAATTTTCGCGGCCTCCAGCTCGGAGGCGGGTTTGGGAGCGTGCTATCTCGGGTCCGAGAATCCAGACCTGGGGCCCCGGCTCGCAGGGATACGTTACTTTAGGCCACCGTCCTATAGTAACTTTACTTTTGTACTGATCCGTTGCATATTAAATTCGCTGTTCACGGGGTCTGAATAGCGCGGGCTACGAAATTTCCGGCAATCTGTAACAAATAGCCAAAGAAGGAAAATACTCATCATCTGCGAGGCGCGACTAACCTGGCAGGGGATTAGTGCGCAATGTAACCTCACGGCGCGTAAGCGCGTCCGTATGAGTTAACAGTGTCTTCGGAGCGAAGAGCTTGGAACTTGTCAGTCAAGGGTAGCGGTTAGGGGATCAGTTCTGTGTGCATCCAGAATGGGCAGCGAGGACAACCGGGCTGAAGTCTGCCGAATTGAATGCCGGGCATTAACGCTTGATCGGAACTAACTGCGGTGGAATTGCAGATTCTTGACCGCCTGGCGTAGCCAGGGTTATGCGAAGGAGATGAAAGGAACGCTCATGAGCAAAAAGGGAAGATTGGTTGTTGTCGGCTCGGGCATCAAATCGGTCGGGCACATCACTCTCGAGGCCCAGGCGCATATTCAGCAGGCTGATATCGTGCTCTATGCTGCCGCCGACCCTATCACCGATATGTGGATCGAGAAGCAGAACCCGAATTCATTCGATTTTTACCAGTACTATGGCAACGATAAATCGCGGATCATCACCTATACACAAATGATCGAAAGGACTTTGGAAGAAGTACGCTCGGGCAAGTACGTCTGCGCGCTGTTTTATGGCCATCCCGGAGTATTCGTGACGCCTACACACAACGCGATCGCGATTGCGCGAAGCGAAGGCTATGATGCTGTCATGTTGCCGGCCGTCTGGCCGAGGACTGTCTTTATGCCGACCTCGGCGTCGATCCAAGTATTCCCGGTATTCAGGTCTACGAGGCGACCGATCTTTTACTTCGCAAGCGCCATATCGACACGACGGCCAATCTGATCTTGTTTCAGGTCGGCTGTATCGGAGATTTGGGTTTCAAATTCAACGGCTATGAGAATTCAAAGTTCGAGTTGTTGCTGGACTACCTGGAGCAGTTCTACGGCCCCGACCATATAGCAATCAATTATGTTGCGAATATGTTCAACGGCAGTCCGACCATTGAGGCGCAGACGATTTCCCAATACCGCTTGCCAGAGGTCAGGCAGCAGGTGTCGGGGATCTCGACGTTCTTTATTGCAGCCCGGCAAGCCAGCGAAAACGATCCCGTGATGGGAGAGAAACTTGGGCTTTCAAAAGCTGGAAAATCCGGCCTCACGCCTCTTATCTGTGATCGGCCGGAATATCATGTCCTTTCGCAGATTGCCAAGCGCAACAACTATAATCACAGCGCGCCGCCCGGGTATATGTACAGTTTCGCTTCTGAAGCTCTCTACAACACGATGCTTACACTTATGCTTGATCCCCAGGCGCAGGCCGCGTTCAGTGATAGCCCGCGAGCATATCTCAATCAATGCGAAGGCCTGACGGCGGATGAACGCCGGCAACTCCTGGTCAGGCATCCCGGTGTCACCCGAATGCTGTGCAAGCGCGATCCGAATATCGAGGCTATCCGCTTTGTGGATTCGGCTCTGACTCATCCTCGATTGGCGAATGCATACCGCGATTTTCAGCAGGCCGAGCACTCGGCGCTGATGCACAAGAAAATAGCTCCGTTTGAATACGAAGGGCATTTGGCCTCATGGCTACGCTCGCAAGGCTACGCGACGACCCCTGCCGCAGTAACTCGAGCGGTAAAAGGGGTTTCAGTCCCGGACTCCGTCAATTTCTCTGAGACCTACATCACCACTTGGCAACAACCGGGCGCCACCACCAGCACACTGGGGCCGGTGGTCGCCGTCAGCGACACCAACCGCACCGTAGTGGTTAACGGCGTCTCAATCAAGAACCCGATTTTCGCCGGTTCGGTCGTGACCTGGATGGCCGTCTCCGGGAATCCAAGCTCAGCGGTGCTATCGTTCCATGATCGCGATGGCGTAAGCAGCTTCGCCGGAAGCTATGTCGAGGGCAGCGCCGGCCTGCCGCGCGACAGCAACCTCTTTGGATCGGCCACCGCTCCTTCAAGGCCGCTTTCAGCCTGGAACGGCAGGTACGCCAGCTACATGCTGGAAAACGGCAGCATGGTGCGGGACGGTCAACTCGTCATCGACAGCTATGGTGTCTCTTACAGCAACCGGGTGGGAGAAAAGGTGAGCGGCTTACTTTACACCGGATCGGTTGGCAAGGCAAATGCCGGGCTGGCGTGGTTCACCGCCGGCGGCAACCACGAGAACGTCATTCTCCTCTTCTCGGAGGACGATGACGGGACTGGGAAGTTTCATGGAATGAAATGGACGGACGGCAACCAGCCTTCCACTATCAACTTCGTGGGCAGCACTGGCACGGGATCTCCCCTGATGCCAGCAGAGGAGTCATCCGTTACGCTGGCGCGCGAAGACGAGACGCTGGCCGAAAAGGTATAGGTTCGGTGGGTTGAGAGGGAAAGTCTTTGACTGAGAGCGTTAGGAACTTGATCGACAGCATGTTTCTTGTTACGACGGACGCAAACCAATAAAAAGGGAGAGTGAAAACATGAGCGGGGTTGATATTTCCGGAACCTACCAGACTAGTTTGCAACTGACCTCGACGACCTACACGGTCGGGCCGGTTGTGGTGGTAAACTCCTCCAACAGCAGCGTTATCGTCGATGGGGTCACGATCAACAACCCGGTGTTTACCGGCGAAGTGCTGGTCTGGCAGGCGAGCTCGAATAATCCCAGTTCGGCCGTGCTGTCGTTCTATCAAAACAATGGAAGTAATGGTTTTACGGGAACGTACGCGACCGGTTCCGGGACTTTGCCGTCGGGGAACAACCTTTTCGGTACAGCAGTCCAGCCGGCACAGCCTCTATCGGCCTGGAACGGCACGTACACAACCTACAATGTTTCGAACGATCAGTCCACCAAGGATGGAACGCTTACGATCTCCGCTCCTTCTGTCTCTTACAGCGGTCAATCGGGATCGGAAACTGTTCAGAACTATGTGTACACAGGGGAAACGGCAACCACTACCCCGATTGAGGAACTGTCGTGGTTTACGACGGGTCCCAACAACGAAAACATCGTCATTCAGTTTGCTAAGGATTCGAGTGGTAACCTGACTTTCTACGGAATGAAGTGGACGACTGGCGCTCAGCCAACCGAAGTAAATTTCACGGGTACGACTGCAAGCACTCCACCGCCGCCAAGCAATATCGTGGTCGTGCTGATTCTGGTCAGCTCTAGCAACGCGACTACAGATGTGAATGTCGACGTGAGTGTAAGTGTCGACGTGAGTGTGAGTGTCGACGTGAGTGTCGACGTGGCTGTCGCTGTAGTCGACGCAGTTGCTGCTCCGGACGAAGCGCTCGCTCCAGGGAGTGAAAGAGGCATTATTGCCGCCGACGATGCGAAGGCTGCCTTTGAGCTTGCCTCAAAGGCAAAAATGCTCGCGCGCGGAGAGGGAGACGATTCCTAGTCCCGATTGCGCACAGGAGTTTCCGGAGATGAGAGTGCCCACAACGATTGAAGCAGTCGAACCGGTGGAGTATGTAAGCGAAGAGGCCTTTGAAGTGGGCGGGAGGGTCTACCCCAACCGCCTCATATTTGGTTACGACACCACCAGGTGGAATTTTCGCGCCATGGTAGCGGAGTTTTTCGGTACAGATGACTTGGAGCATCTGCATCAGACACATTTCTTCGATTCCCGGTGCACAGCAAAGCAGAACAGCCTCGATGTGGGCAAGTCATTGCACACGGCTGTCTCCGCAAAATCGGGTCCGCTCCTAGAGAGCCTGATCTACGATCACATCGCCAGCTTTATCGGACCGGTCAAGGGGCACCAGAAATCCGCCATGATGAGAGTGAACTTTCATGGCTCCAAAGCCATACTGCGATTCCACCGGGACCGGGAATACGGCCAGACGGGCGACCTGATTAATTTGTGGCTGCCGGTAACTGCAGTGTGGGGTAGCAACAGCATGTATGTGGAGTCGTCAAGCGGCGCGAGCGATTTCGAGCCTGTAAAGCTGCAGTTCGGACAAGCCTTCATTTTCCGCGGTTATGACCTGCTGCATGGTACCCTGGATAACGATAGCGGTAGTACTCGCATTACGTATGACCTGAGATTTAACGTTTGACTCCCGCCGGGAGGTGGGATCGAGTTCGTGCGATCCCACCCTTTCCGCAAGCGAGCAAGCAACACGGAAAGGATGAGGCACCGGCTCTAGTTTTTGGACAGGCTCTTCGGCCTCTGTAGTGTCGGTGACTCAGGCACACCATCACGTTGGCTCGTAAGAAGGTGTGAGGGGCCACTGGAGTCCAATCCAGCACCCATTGCCGCAAAGGAGGAATTGCCAAAACCTTTGTACCCGCCGATGGTAGTACCCTTATTCTCTCCTAATCCAATATCATTGTTTGCGTAATACATCAACAGAGCGCCTAATCGTTCCTGTACAGCCGCATCGTTGAGGTCATACCCAGCCTGCCGAGTCCTCGAATAAATTTCTGCCCAACTGGGGCCGTAGAATGCCTCACGAACAGGGCCAAAACTCATAGAATGGCCCTTCGACGCTTGTATACGAACTTCCTCCTCACTCAAGGGAGAACGCGGTGGGATTGGAGGGGGTGGTGCAGGTGCTTGAGACTTTATCCCCACGTTCCTCAGGTACGCACGACGGCTGTTATACGTCGCTAGATTTAGAGCCGCTTGTTCATTATTTAGGGCCGCTTGATTTTCTGCATTTTGTGCCGCTGTTTCTGCCGCCAGCCTGAGCTTCTCCGCCAACTCCCATAATTGATTTCGATTTTGAGTAATATGCATGTCCGGCCCAAAAGTTTCCGGTAATTTTCCTTTCATCATTGTCGGAGCGATAGTCAAAATATTTACCATCACAGGTTCTCCTCTCACCGTCGGAGCCAGTGTACAGCACTTTTACCTAGCGCAAGCTAAATCTTCTTCCGCAGAGCCTGAGGCTTTGCGACAGCGCGCAACCAACCAGATGCGCCGCCCTTGCGGATGAGGTCTTCGCTTTTGCGACCAACACGCCTCTCGCTTTCCTACCCTACCCGCGAGAACAAGAGCGCAGCGAGCGTGGGGTACCCGGCGTACATGTGTTTATGCGGTTCGATCCGTCCCTCCGGGACGGGAGGGTCCTTGGACGGGGCTGATTCCCAGGGTTTCACCCTGGGCTATTCTCGCGGCCTCCCGCCGGGAGGCGGGGTTGGGTTCGTGCTTTCCCAGGTCCGAAAATTCTGAGAACCTGCGGCCCCCGACATTTGGCAATCGGTTAGATATTGTTTCTCACTGCTGTCCGGTTAACGACTAGCTTGCTGGCCGCAACCGCCTGATGTGCGGATGGTTGCGAGCGTTTTCGGGTGGTGTCGATTTGAAATTGCCGCGATGCTGATTCCAGAGATGTTTTCTGGAGGCGGCGGTGAACGCTGGCAAGGTGCTGTTTGCTCAGTTGATGGATTTCCTTCCCTGGACGTCGTTTGCCCGCAGCGTAGCCCGTTATGGCGGCGACCGTCGGGTGCGCAGCCTCAACTGCGCCGAGCAGTTCCGTGCCATGGCTTTTGCCCAGTTGACCTATCGCGAGAGCCTGCGCGACATCGAGGCTTGTCTCAGCGCACAGCCCGCTAAGCTCTACCCCATGGGCTTTCGTTCTCCCGTTCGGCGTTCCACTTTGGCAGAGGCCAACGAGAGCCGCGATTGGCGTATTTACGCGGAGTTGGCGCAACGATTGATGCTTCAGGCGCGCAAGCTCTACGCCAAGGAAGATCTCGGCATGGACCTCGACGCCGCCGCTTACGCATTGGACTCGACCACCATCGACCTGTGCCTGAGCCTGTTCCCCTGGGCGCATTTCCGCTCCACCAAATCCGCAGTCAAGATGCATAC
The DNA here is from genome assembly GCA_963713645.1 of uncultured Acidobacteriaceae bacterium. GTDB lineage: Bacteria > Acidobacteriota > Terriglobia > Terriglobales > Acidobacteriaceae > Telmatobacter. The sequence goes on from CAVQMQ010000010.1 coordinate 61,354, forward strand.
GCTGCTCGATCTGCGCGGCAACATACCAACGTTTATCCGCGTCACCACTGGCGATGTGCACGACGTCAACATCCTCGACGAAATCATCCCGCAACCCGGCGCTTACTACGTCATGGATCGCGGTTATCTCGATTACGCCCGACTCTATCGCATCCATTTGTCCTCAGCGTTCTTTGTCACACGCGCAAAGCGTAACCTCGATGCCAGCCGCATCTACTCCCAACAGGTGGACAAGCAGACCGGCATTCTTGCTGACCAATCTATTGCCCTCAACGGCTACGACAGCCGCAAGGATTACCCTGGCCATTTGCGTCGCATTCGCTATCGCGACTCGGACACCGGCAAGGATCTGGTCTTCCTGACTAACCAGTTCATGCTGCCCGCTGCTACCATCTGTGCCCTCTACAAGAGCCGTTGGCAAGTCGAGCTGTTCTTCAAGTGGATCAAGCAACACCTGCGCATCAAGGCCTTCTTCGGAAGCAGCGAGAACGCCGTCAAGACCCAGATCTGGATAGCCGTCTCGGTCTACCTGCTGGTCGCCATCGTCAAGAAAAAGCTCGAACTGCCCGGCTCGCTCTACACTTTGCTGCAAGTACTCTCGGTAACTCTGTTCGAGAAAATGCCCATTTCACAGGCACTTCAGCAGAAGCACTACACCAGTCAACTAACTCCAAACTCCAACCAACTCATTCTGTTCGACTTTTAACCGGACAGCAGTGGTATATTTATTTTTCCGGGGGGGCGTTTTCACGTGGGGTACGGACCGGGGACATCCCTGACAGATTGAACCGCGCGCATAGCTGACACTGCACAAGTCCATGGGTATTTGATTACAACGTCGAGATGGGCTGGAGAGTGAGCAGTGTGATGGAGGAGAAGCTGCGCTTTGTCTTCGAGTATGAGCGCGATGAGGAGCCGATGAAGGCTCTGTGCGAACGGTTCGGCATCAGCCGGGAGACGGGCTATGTCTGGCTTCGCCGTTACCGTCAGGGCGGGCCGGCGGGCCTGGTGGAAATGAACCGGGCTGCCGTGCGTCATCCCAACCAGACGGCAGCTAGGGATCGAAGAAGCGGTGCTGGAGCTTCGCCAGGCGCACATGACCTGGGGACCGCGTAAGCTGAAGCGGATTCTGGAGCGGGATCAGCCAGGCCGAGCGTGGCCGGCGATCAGCACGATGGGCGAGATCGTCAAGCGTGCCGGGTTGGTGGTCGAGCGCAAAAAGCGGCGCCGGACCGAGCCGTACACGGAGCCTCTGGCCCATGCTGTGGAGTCGAACCGCGTGTGGTGCGCCGACTTCAAGGGCTGGTTCCGGATCGGGCGACGGCGACGCGCATCGATCCGCTGACGATTAGCGATGCCTGCAGCCACTATCTGCTGCGCTCGCAGGCGGTGGAAAAGACGGACACCGAGCGGGTGCGGGCCATCTTCGAGGCGGCCTTCCGCGAGTACGGTTTGCCCTGGGCGATCCGAACCGATAACGGCGCGCCGTTTGCCAGCTCGGCGGTGGGCGGACTGAGTCGGCTGGCGGTTTGGTGGATCAAGCTGGGGATCGTGCCGGAGCGCATCGAGGCAGGTCATCCAGAACAGAACGGTCGCCACGAGCGGATGCATCGCACGTTGAAGCTGGATCTGCGCCCGGCCGAGGACTGGCGTGGCCAGCAGCGGGAGCTGGACCGCTTTCGCCACGATTATAACCATGTGCGGCCCCATGAGGCCCTGGGCATGCACACTCCGGCCTCAGTCTATGAACCCTCGCCGCGGCCTTACCCGGAGCGGCTGCCGGAGATCGAGTACCCGGAACAGATGCGCGTGCTGACGGTGAAGGCCATAGGCATTTCCGCTGGAAAAAACATGATGTGTTTCTCTCAGTGAAGTGCTTGTGGGGCGAGCCGGTCGGGCTGATGCCGGAAGCAGACGGGACTTACCGTGTCTACTACGCCAACTTACCGCTGGCGCGCTTCGATCCGGCTACCTGTAAACTGTCTCTGCACAACAATAACCGGGGAAAAGACAAAAACAAAAACTTCCCTAAAAAGGAAAAACTGTCAGATATGTGCCCGGTCTAAAATGTCAGACTTGTCCCCGGCCGTTCAGCGCCGCCTCCCAGTCCACCGACAGGGGCGGACTTGCCGTTTATCCAATTCCTATTGTGCGCCGGAAGCCGGCAATTGAATGCAATGGAGCGAATGCGAAATGGACTCAATGAGCCCACATTGTATAGCGGGAACCCTCCCGTCGATAAAAAATCGAGGGGCACACGGCATTGCCATCTATCCAGAAACTGGATGACCCTGCCTTTGTCTCTATTTAACATATCTTTCGTCAACCCGGGCGGAAATTATCCCATAATTACTCCAATTATCCGCAACGTGGTAAAAGCTTGGAAGATCGCGCACCAGAAGTTCTTCGAAATCTCCAAGGTATCTCCCCACCTCAAAATCAAAGTAATACTTAGTAAACTGATTTCCTTCTTGCAGCAGCATAGTTTCGTCGGAAACTCCGCCCAGTCTGGCATACAACCCAGAAGGCGCAAGCTTGCGTCCCTTGAACTCAGCAATGTTGGAAGCGAATTCTTTTGCAATCTCTTCGCTAAACAGCTCTTTGTCTGCGATCCAACCAAGGAAAGATTCCGTAAGTACAAATGCCTGCGTAGGGGGCACGGCCTTCGGGTATTCGCCCTCATAGTGATATTTTGCTTTGTCGTAAACTTCCATGTCGCGCATTGTCTACCTCATTTTCGCCAGTTCATTTTCCAAAAGCGCAGTGTCTTCAGGCGGTTGCCCCTATCTTGACTCTTCAGCCATTTACTGTAGGCACGTCTCATGAATTCCAGCCCATCGACCGTCAGGTCAGAAGAGTTTATTTCGAAAGGGGCTTAGGAAGAAACGGCCATTGCGGAATGGTCTAAGGAACCTCTGCGCAGGTTTGTGATTTTGCAGCGTGGGGGCGACCGGCGATCATTTTTCTCCTTTTGCTGCGGTTTACAAGGGAATGCGGCGAGGTTCAGTTCGTCTCTTTGATCTCCGCAGGCGGTTTTTCCGGCCTCCAGAGACACTACGCCGCTTGTGAGGCCAGCCGGTTGCGGTGTTGGTACAGGTTCACCAGCGCAAAGGCCGCGCAAATCCATTGGTGGTTTTTGAAGATGCCCCGGTAGCGCAGCCGGGTAAATCCAAAGACGCGCTTCAGGATGCGGAAAGGGTGCTCGACTTTGGCTCTAACTCGCGACTTAGCCGTGTTCTTGCGTCTGGCTTCTTCATCCACATAATTCTTGTATTTTGTCCGCCGGCAAGTCATATCCTGCGCCCGCGGCGCGGCGGCGCGGATGGTTTCGCTCTGGCCCTGATAACCGCCATCGCCCCACACCTTGCGCTCCTCGCCGTGCAATAACTCGGGCAGCATATGTTTGTCGGCCACGCTGGCCGCGGTGGTCGCCACCGAATGCACCACCGTCTCCTTGCTATCCACGCCGATGTGCGCCTTGGCTCCGAAGTACCATTGGTTGCCTTTCCTGGTCTGATGCATCTCCGGATCGCGCTTGCCGCTGGAGTTCTTGGTCGACGAGGGCGCGCTGATAATGGTCGCGTCCACCATGGTGCCCGTCGTGATGCGGATGCCCTTCGACTCCAGATAGCGATTCACCGTGTCCAGCATCTGGCCGCATAACTCGTTGCGCTCAAGCAGGTGTCGGAAGCGAAGGATCGTGGTTTCATCCGGCGCCGCGGCCAGGCCCAGATCGACCCCGGCAAAACGGCGCAGCACGGGCGACTCGTAAAAGGCCTCTTCCATGCCGGGGTCGGAGAGGCTGAACCACTGCTGAAGAAAATATGTCCGCAGCATGATCCCCAGGCCCACAGGCTGACGACCGTTGCCCGCCCTGGGATAAGCGGGCTCGACCAACGCCTGTAACTCGGCCCACGGAACCACCTGGTTCATCTGGTCAAGAAACAGCTCCCGCTTGCTTTTGCGCCCATGCTTCTCAAAACTCGCCTGCGAGGCAAACGTCTGCTGAAAACGCGCCATCTGCTTCATGCCTATAGTTTATCCAAGAATCACGCGGCTTGCAGACTTGTGCAGAGGTTCCCTAGGTCGTAGCAAAGGTCTTGTGTTTTTCCTGTTAGCTTTTGTGGCGCTTGGTCCGTTTGCGCGAACCGTCTTTGCACACGGCAACCCGGTCTGGCAGGAGTACTCCTATCTGGGTGCGATGGACTCCATCGCTCTCGGCTCTTTGACTGCTCTTTTTGTTTCCCGCCGCCCACTCTCCAGCCCGGTCATTCTTGCCTTCGTTGGACTTGGCTTGGCCCTATTAGTGTTCTGTCTAGGATTTGAACCGCAGCTTACGACGCTTGGCCTGGAGAAGACCGGTTTGGACATGAGCATTCTCTCCGTGGGTACCTGCATGATCATTGCTGCCGCCGCGAAGACCGGGTGGCAGGCTCCTCGCATCTTCAGCCCCTTTCTGGTATTCGGCCAGCGCAGCTATGAAATCTATCTCACTCATATGTTCGTTGTCTTCGCATGCTTCAACCTGTTCTTAGTCACAGGTAAGCTTATGCGCATGGTCATTCCGCTCTTCATTATCGCTATTGTTCTTTCGGGTGTGCTTGGCGAACTTGTCGCCAGATTCTATTCAGAGCCTGCAAATCGCTGGCTGCGCACTCGCTTTGCGGTCGGATCTCTGAGCGCCAGATCGGCGATCAATGCGGGCCTAAGGAACCTCTGCACAAGTCTGCAAGCCGCGTGATTCTTGGATAAACTATAGGCATGAAGCAGATGGCGCGTTTTCAGCAGACGTTTGCCTCGCAGGCGAGTTTTGAGAAGCATGGGCGCAAAAGCAAGCGGGAGCTGTTTCTTGACCAGATGAACCAGGTGGTTCCGTGGGCCGAGTTACAGGCGTTGGTCGAGCCCGCTTATCCCAGGGCGGGCAACGGTCGTCAGCCTGTGGGCCTGGGGATCATGCTGCGGACATATTTTCTTCAGCAGTGGTTCAGCCTCTCCGACCCCGGCATGGAAGAGGCCTTTTACGAGTCGCCCGTGCTGCGCCGTTTTGCCGGGGTCGATCTGGGCCTGGCCGCGGCGCCGGATGAAACCACGATCCTTCGCTTCCGACACCTGCTTGAGCGCAACGAGTTATGCGGCCAGATGCTGGACACGGTGAATCGCTATCTGGAGTCGAAGGGCATCCGCATCACGACGGGCACCATGGTGGACGCGACCATTATCAGCGCGCCCTCGTCGACCAAGAACTCCAGCGGCAAGCGCGATCCGGAGATGCATCAGACCAGGAAAGGCAACCAATGGTACTTCGGAGCCAAGGCGCACATCGGCGTGGATAGCAAGGAGACGGTGGTGCATTCGGTGGCGACCACCGCGGCCAGCGTGGCCGACAAACATATGCTGCCCGAGTTATTGCACGGCGAGGAGCGCAAGGTGTGGGGCGATGGCGGTTATCAGGGCCAGAGCGAAACCATCCGCGCCGCCGCGCCGCGGGCGCAGGATATGACTTGCCGGCGGACAAAATACAAGAATTATGTGGATGAAGAAGCCAGACGCAAGAACACGGCTAAGTCGCGAGTTAGAGCCAAAGTCGAGCACCCTTTCCGCATCCTGAAGCGCGTCTTTGGATTTACCCGGCTGCGCTACCGGGGCATCTTCAAAAACCACCAATGGATTTGCGCGGCCTTTGCGCTGGTGAACCTGTACCAACACCGCAACCGGCTGGCCTCACAAGCGGCGTAGTGTCTCTGGAGGCCGGAAAAACCGCCTGCGGAGATCAAAGAGACGAACTGAACCTCGCCGCATTCCCTTGTAAACCGCAGCAAAAGGAGAAAAATGATCGCCGGTCGCCCCCACGCTGCAAAATCACAAACCTGCGCAGAGGTTCCCTAACGCGAGGCAACTAAGCTCGCCGACAAACAGATACGCCGTCGACAATCCTTTACAATCAAATCCGATGATCATCTCAAACCACGCTCAGCAGCTTCTCTCCCTCCTCGCCCGCATCAGCTTCCGCCTTGGCCAGTTCACGCTCTCCTCCGGCGGCACCAGCGACTATTACATTGACTGCCGCACGACGACGCTGCACGCCGAGGGCGGACGCCTCACCGGGCACTCCGTGCTTGAACTTCTGGAAGCAAATCATGTCGAAGCAGAGGCCGTAGGCGGCCTCACGCTCGGCGCAGATCCCATCGTCTCGAATGTGGCTACTGCAAGCGCATGGCGGGCCGTTCACCATCCGGCGGCACCGCTGCTGCATGGCTTCCTGGTGCGCAAAGCAGAAAAAGCCCACGGCACCGGCCGCCGCATTGAAGGATTCAACCAATCAGGCGCGCGCGTCGTGATTGTAGACGATGTATGCACTACCGGCGCATCCACCATCAACGCCATTGAAGCCGCCCGCGAAGCCGGAATGACCGTTGCCGCCGTGGTCTGCATCGTCGAGCGCGAAGAGGCCAATGGCCGCCCCGCCGTTGAAAGCGCGGCGCAAGGCGCGCCCTTCCTCACTCTCTTCACCGCAAAACAGGTCCGCGCCGAGCATATCCAGCAACTCGGCGCGGAGTAATCGTCAGTTAGTTTCCAAACTTTGGGTGCCCCACCCTCGCGACGTACTTGTTTTTTGTCGCTAGGGTGGGAGGCAATGAGCATTGCACTACTGAAACCCTGCCCCTACTGCACAAATGTCGTGATGCTCTGCGCAGGGAGCGAAGTGGTAAATGTATCGCCCGATACAGACACCGCGCTCTGTGCCGCAACCCCAGCCGTCGCCGTTGTCTGATACGGCGTCACCGAAGTCACGGCTGCATTCTCAATGACAATCGGCAACGATATAGCCGTAGCGTTCGAGTTGATAGCAACGATCACAGTATATCCGCTGCCGTAGTAAGCCGAAACATAGACTCCTGCCACCGGGCTTGGCGTTGCGTTCGCGCGCACATAGCCCGGCCGCACAAACCTCGAGAACTGCGCCAGAGCATAGCCGTAATAATTCGGATCGTTGCTGGTATCGATCAGTCCGTTGTTAGTCACCCCGTTACCTGGATTCCAGTCAATTGCCCACCACCAAACGTAGGCGTTGTAATCGCCCACAGTCATCGAGTTGTGAATCTCTTCGGCCGCGGCAAGTGCGTCGGCTATCGCAGGCTGCGCGCCAGCAGGCGTCAGAAAGTGCTCCGTCATCCACACCTGCTTGCCCTTGTTTTCGGCATTCGTGTAATAAGAGGGCGAAACTCCGTAGAGATGCCCGGCAATAATTCCGATATTGCCCACGGCATTGGCGTCGTCCAGCGCAGGATCGGAATAACTGGTATTGAAGCCCTCCGACTCCGGCATGATCAGCTTGGTGGTCAGCACCGATCCGTTCTGGGCAACCCAGGTGTCCATCTGCGCTCCGGTCCAATAGCAGGATTCATAGCCTACATTCTGCGCATCCGGTTCATTCTGCATTGAGATGCCATACAGGTCTACCCCGCCACTCGCCATAAAAGTAACGAAGCTCTCCAAATAGGTCGCATAATCGGAATAATTGGCGGGATTCAGATATCCCCCGCAAAGACCAGTGGTTGCGCTGCTACAGCTCGTATTGTAGGGCTGGCCGCTCGAACTGGTCTTCCATGCCGCGGGCGGTGTCCACGGGGTTGCAAACACGCTGGCAGTACCGTCGCTCGCGGTTTGAGCGGCTTGGGCATTGCCAAGTTCCGCACCCCAATTCGATGCGCTTCCCGTCGTCGAACTGGGATCGATGCGCACGCGCAAAATACTCAGGCCAATCTCACCGCTCGCCGTGCCGAAGAGCGCGTCTGCCTGGGCTGCGCTCATCGTTCCCATAAACGCTGTTGAGCCGCCAAAGCCGCGGATCGTCTGGTTCGCCGAACCGAAGTCCAGGTAGGCAGTTCCCGCCACTGGAGACGTTACAGTCAACGAAACCTGGTCAGTTGCTGTTGTGTAGTCGGTCGTATCCGTCGGCGTAAAGGTAACGGAAAGAGTAGTCGTTCCGGCAGTGGACAGCACGGTTCCAGCGGCAGGTGAATAAACAAATGCGCCGGCGACACTGGCTGTCGCGTCGAGCTGGCCAGCGCCAAGCACAGTTCCGGTAACAACCGAAGTCGGCGTCGCCCAGGTAATCGCCGGCGTCGTTTTCGTAGCCGCGTTCACCGTAATCGAGACGCTGGACGTCGCCGTCGTGTAATCCGTCGTATCAGTTGGCGTGAAGGTAACGCTCAGCATCACAGTACCGGCGGACGAAAGGACATAACCTGCGGCAGGCGAGTAGACAAATGTGCCTGCTACGCTAGCTGTCGCATCCAGTTGCGTCGCGCTCAGTGCGGTGCCGACAGGGACAGCCGCCGGCGTCGCCCAGGTGATCGTCGGAGTTGTCTTTGTTGCCGCGTTCACCGTAATCGAGACGCTGGACGTCGCCGTGGTGTAATCCGTCGTATCGGTCGGCGTAAAGGTAACGCTCAGCGGAACGCTGCCGGCAGTCGAAAGTACATAGCCCGCGGCAGGCGAATAGACAAATGTGCCCGCAACGCTAGCTGTCGCATCCAGTTGCGTCGCGCTCAGCGTGGTGCCGACAGGGACAGCCGCCGGGGTCGCCCATGTGATAGTCGGAGTTGTCTTTGTTACCGTGCCGCCTCCTCCGCCGCCGCAACCTACGATGGCCAGGGATGTTGAGAGAAGGACGCAACTGAAGAAAATGCGAATCATAGATTGGCTCCTTGCCGGAAATCAGCGAGATCGGCGTATTTTGTGTTGTGGCTTGCGGACAGCGTTCCAAGCAGCAACGCAATAGTAAATCAATTTACTAAATCCATGCAACAAATATTTCTGTGCGAAAAACAGGGGGCGGAAGCCCCAGGTTTTGCCCAGGAACTTCCGCCTTCTGCATCGTACTGTCCCGGATGAACTTGAATCCGGGTCTGGCGGCGCAGCCTTATTTACAGGTCGTTCCATTCACCGCAAACGAGGCGGGAACAGCATTTGCGCTTCCGTTCCAGGTCCCATTGAAGCCTACTCCGGTAAGAGTTGCCCCGGCTGCAATGGTCCCGTTATAGGGTTCGTTCGACACTGTGATATTCGCGCCGCTCTGGCTTTCAATGCCGTTCCAGAGTTGCGATACGGTTTGGCCATTCGCAAACGTCCAGGTCAGCGTCCAACTGCTCATCGCCGCAGTGCCCGTGTTCTCAATCGAAATCGCCGCGCCAAATGCACTCGTATTCTGCGGCGAGATCGTATAAACCACATGGCAGCCGACGGTCGGTCCTGTTGAAGTCACAATTAGTGTGACAGTAGTGACAGCAGTTGGGGGAGTGGTAAATCCGCTCACACTGGTTGTCGCGGTTCCAGTAATTGTTACCGCATACGATCCAGCAACTGCCGTGCTGCTCGCGCTGAACGTCAACACGCTGGATGCACTCGTCGGGTTTGTAGCAAACGCAGCAGTTACCCCGCTCGGCAACCCGGAAGCGGCCAGCGATACAGGATAGGAAAGGGCGCCAAGGAAACCAACGCTAATGGCGTCTGTTCCGCTTGCGCCCTGAGCAACAGACAGCGTAGCCGCCGATGGAGACAGGGTGAATCCATTCGACGCAGCAACCGTGAGTGCTATGCTCGCGGTCGCACTCTGCGATCCGGAGGTTCCAGTAACAACAATTGTCGAGGTTCCTGATACAGCAGTGCTGCTGGCTGTCAAAGTCAGCACGCTGCTGCCGGTGGTGGGGTTCGTGCCAAAGGCCGCAGTAACTCCGGTGGGCAAGCCCGCAGCCGCCAGAGTTACACTGCCGATAAATCCACTTATGGAAGTCACGCTAATCGTATCAGTCCCGCTGCTGCCGGCAGTGATGGACAAGGCTGTCGGCGAAGCCGCGAGCGAAAAGCACGATATCGCCGGTACAGTCAGCACAATCGTAGTCGTTGCGGTCAACGTTCCAGAGGTTCCAGTAATAGTCACAGTACCAGTGGCTCCAGAACAACTCACCGCGCTGCTCGCCGCCAGAGTCAGTACGCTGGTTGAAGTCGTTGTACTGGGCGCAAACGATGCAGTCACTCCCGCCGGCAATCCAGACACCGTCAGAGCTACGCTGCCCGCAAACGGGCTTACGTCGGTCACGGTAATTGTGTCAGTGCTGCTGGCGCCCTGAGCAAGCGACAGCGTTGGGGACGAAGGTGTCAGCATAAAGCTGCCAATAGATACTCCCGTCACCGTCAACGCGATGGTCGTGGTCGCTCTGAGCGTTCCTGATGCGCCGGTGATGGTCACCGTAGACGTTCCCACAGTCGCAGTTGAGCTTGCAGTGAATGTAGCAATGCTCGAACCAGTCGCAGGATTGGTGCCGAACACCGCTGTAACTCCCGTCGGCAATCCTGAGGCCGCCAGACTTACGCTGCCCGCGAACGGACTTACATCGGTTATGGAAATTGTGTCGATGCCGCTTGCGCCCTGCCCAATTGACAAGGTTGAAGCAGACGAAGCCAGTGTAAAGCTGCCTGAAGTTTGCACGCCGCTGGTGCAGGTGGTTCCGTTCAGCGTGAAGGCTGCGGGAACTGAATTGGTCACTCCGTTCCAGGTTCCGTTAAATCCTACCTGGGACATGCTTCCGCCGGCGGCAATCGTGCCGTTATAGCTCTCGTTGGTCACAGTAACATTTGCGCCGCTCTGGGTTTCCACTCCGTTCCAAAGCTGCGATACCGCTTGTCCGTTCGCGAAGGTCCAGCCCAAAGTCCAACTGGTTATAGCACTGGTGCCGTTGTTGTTGATAGTGATTGCTCCTCCAAATGCGTTGGAACTTTGCGGGGAAATAGTGTAAACAATGTTGCACGCCGAAGAGCCGACAAAGAGCGAGATCGTGGCGGATGCGGTTACAGTCCCGGAGACGCCGGTGATGGTAACGGTAGCTGCGCCTGTAGTAGCCGTGCTACTCGCCGTAAAAGTAAGTGCGCTGCTTGCGGTAGTTGGGTTAGTGCCAAACGAAGCAGTCACTCCGCTGGGAAGTCCGGCTACGGCCAGGGTTACGCCGCCGATAAACCCATTCAGGTTTGTCACCGAGATCGTGTCTGTTGCGGTTTTTCCCTGGGCAAGAGACAGCAAAGGCGTTGCAGGCTCAATCGTAAATCCTGGCGTTGTCGATGCCGCTGCCACAAATGTAGTAATGCTTTGTGCCGGCAGCGTGGCTGTGAATGAGCCATTCGTGGCGCTCACCGGAGTGAGCTGCGCCATGGTCTCAGTTGCCGATGTCTGGTACGGCGTAAATGAAGTAGCAATTTGGCCCGCAAAGCTGACTGGGAACGAAGTGGCTGTCGTGTTCGAGTTGATCGCCACAATCACCAGGTTGCCACCGCCCATGTAGGCCGAGTCAAATACACCCGGTATCGGCTCAGTAGAGCTGACCATGACATAACCCGGCTGAATAAACTTGGAGAACTGCCCAAGCGCATAGCCGTAGTAAGTAGGAACGGGGCTGGTGGTGCTGGAGTTGATCAAGCCGTAATTAATGTCGTCATTCGGGTTGTCCCAAATCCACCACCATATATATGCGTTGTAGCTGCCGGTCACCATCGAGCTGTTGACTTCTTCGGCCAGCGCGAGGGCATCGGCAATCGCCGGAGCCGACCCTGCAGGCGTGATGTAGTGCTCGGTCATCCACAGGTCTTTGCCGTCTTGCTCGGCAAGCGGATAGGGAGCGGGCGACGCGCCGTATAGGTGGCCAGCAACGATATTGATGAGAGGTTCCGCGCTCGGGTCGTCGAGAGCTGTCAGTGCCTGCGCCTGGTTGAAATTAAAAGACTCCGGCATGATGAATTTAGTGGTCAGCACCGAAGCATTGCTTGCCACCCACGTGTCCATCTGCGCCGCTGTCCAGCTGCACGACTCGTAATTGACATCGTCGATGTCCGGCTCATTTTGCATCGAGATCGCGTAGAGGTTGAAGCCTGCATTGGTATTGAAGTATGTGACAAAATCCTCAAGATATGCAGCATAAGCGGCGTAGTTTGCCGGATTCAGATAGCCGCCGCAATACCCCGCTGCCGGGCTGCAGGTACCGGAGTAGAAAGGCTGGCTTGAAGAACTGGTCTTCATTGAGGCGGGCGGGGTCCACGGAGATGCAAAGACAATAGCATTCGGATTTGCGGCCACTGCTTCCTGAGCGTTTTCTACTTCGGTGAGCCACCCGCCATTGCTTGGAACCCAACCGCTGGCGGCCGTCCCTGTGGGATCGATACGTACGCGCAGTACGCTGAGTCCAAGACCGCTTGTAGGACTGAAAAGAGCATCTGCCTGAGGAACGGTCAGTTCTCCCAGCCACGCCGTAGCACCACCGAAACCGCGAATCGTTTGTTGCGGAGCCGCATAATTTATGGTCGCGTTCTGCGCCCCAGCCAGGCTAGCCGCAAACGCAATGCATAGTACACCGATCCATACATTAAATCTTCTGTAGCAAATTCGGACAGGGGTTTAAGTGGAGGTTCTGTTCTTTGGCAGCCTAAGATGGCTGAGAAGAGGAGAACCGATGAGCAGACGTCCACGCAGGAACCATTCGGCGGCGTTCAAGGCGAAGGTGGCTTTGGCCGCAATCAAGGGTGAGAAGACTCTGGCCGAGCTGGCCGAGCAGTTTGACGTTCATGCCAACCAGATCACGCAGTGGAAGAGCCAGCTTCTGGAGGGCGCTGCTGGCGTCTTCGGGGAACCGAAGGCTACAGCGGCTCAAGAGTTGGTGGACGTAAAGACGCTGCACGCCAAGATCGGCGCTCTGGCGCTGGAGAACGATTTTTTAGAAGGGGCGCTCACCAAGGCGGGCCTGCTGAGCGCAAGGCGATGATCGACCCCGAGCATGATCTGCCCATCACGCAACAGGCAGAAGCCCTGGGCATCAGCCGCAGCACGGTCTACTACCAGCCGCGTCCGGTGTCAGCCGAAGACTTGTGGCTGATGCGCCAGATCGACGAGCTGCATCTGAACTACCCGTTCGCCGGCAGCCGGATGCTGCGCGATTTGCTCGGCCATCAAGGGCTGGCGGTAGGCCGCCGTCATCTGCGCACGCTGATGAGACGGATGAGCATCGAGGCCATCTATCGCCGGCCCAACACTTCAAAACCCGCGCCAGGACACATGATTTACCCCTACCTGCTGCGCGGCCTGGCCATCACGCGGCCCAACCAGGTATGGGCGATGGATATCACGTACATCCCCATGGCGCGCGGCTTCGTCTATCTGGCCGCGGTGGTCGATTGGTTCAGCCGCCGCGTGCTGGCCTGGAAGCTGTCGATCACGATGGAGGCTTCCTTCTGCATCGAGGCGCTCGAAGAAGCTCTTTCCAGGAATGAAAAACCGGAGATCTTCAACACCGATCAGGGCAGCCAGTTCACCAGCGAGGCCTTCACCGGGCGGCTAAAAGAAGAAGGGATCAAGATCAGCATGGACGGCAAAGGCCGCTGGCGCGACAACGTCTTCGTCGAGCGCATCTGGAAATCGATCAAGTACGAGGAGGTCTACCTGCACGCCTACGCCTCGGTCAGCGAGGCCAGAACTTCCATCGGCCGCTACCTGGAGTTCTATAACTCCATCCGGCCGCACTCCAGCCTGAAAGCGCACACGCCCGATCAGGTATACTTCAACCGCCTGCCAGAATCCATGGCAGCCTAAAAACAAAAACAAGAACTTCCACTTAAGGAAAAAGCAAAAACTGTCCGAACGACCGGGACCACCTCATCTCATGTGAACTACTCCTTTGTAGGTTGTAGGTGAGAGATGAAACCGAATTGAACGCACAAATACTCTTTAGCGCTGAGCGGTCGCCGTGCGCATCATAAGGTTGCGGATTCGGTCTTGCTTCACTTGCAGGCGGCTAGAACTTGCGCTCGGATGGGCGGGGGAGTAATGCCGCCGTATTTACCGCAACAGAATTTTCGATGCACTATTTCCAAACGCAAATAAGTGAATCGAAAATGCTCTAGTTGGTGGCGTCGAGAATAGTAAATCAATTTACGGATAAGCCGCAACGAGTATTTCGCAACGACCTCAATATGGATATTACGAAAATCACATCCCTCATCGCGAAGATCATTCTGCACTGAAAGCAGGATTTTGATGCCTGATTCTCTCCGAGTGCCCCCCAAACGACATGGACTCCGGGGGCTGGCCCGGAGTCCATTGTCTTCTCGATTTATCATTTATATCAATTAGTTAGTAAGGGGGAGATCCTATATATATCGAAATAACCTTTACCGGCTGCCGGTCGTCGCAACCGTTTGCGCGCCGACGCCATTTGAAAGAAGCTGCACCTCAACCCGGCGGTTCTTCTTGCGCCCTTCCGGGGTGTCGTTGCTTGCCACTTCCTTGTCCTTGCCGATACCGATCAGATAAAAGCGGTGCGCCGGAACCCCGTACTTGCTGGCAATGTATTGCACCACCGCATCAGCACGGCGCTGGCTCAGGTCGTAGTTATATTCAGCGGAGCCGGTAGAGTCAGTCCCTCCAGTTACTTCAAGAATGTAGCTGGGAACGGTGTTGAGCTGCGCGGCAAAGGTGTCGAGTTGCGCACGATCATCCGCGGTAAGCACTGCCTTATCAAATCCAAAGGTCACAGAAACATCGGCCAGCGGCTTGTAGCTATCCAACCCTTTCACTACGCTATCCAGCGTATCGGCGCGATGCACGGCATTGTCCGCGGTCAGTTGCGCATCTCCAGCGGCTTTGCCGGCGCTCTGCGCATTCTGGTTGGCGCTGTCCGCCGCGCCCTGCGCCTGGCGAATACCTGCCTGCGAGCGGTCGTCCACGTCATGGATCTTCCGATTGTTGTCCGCGGTCTTATCTTCCAACTGGTTGGTGTGGTCGACCAGCGGGGCTGTCTGGTTACGCACATAATTCTTTGTCGAGCAACCCATCAGATTTGCTACCAGCAACGCAATCCCCAACGCAAAGAGAATCCTGAGCATGGTCCTATTCCCCTTTCTTGCCACTTCTGCCAATCCGTGCGGTGCAGGTGGCCATTTCTCGATCTGGAAGAGTGCAACCATGAGTCCAAATCCAGAACTCACCTCATCTATTTGATTTAGTTAATCTTAAGATCACCCAATCCTCCTCTATGCTCAATCTTTCCGTGTAAGAATTACATTGCTCGGTAAGGATTGCTCACACCCGATATGCTGAATACTACGAATAAACTTCTTCATGGACCTCTACGAGAAAATCCGCAGCCTGCCCACCCAGCCGGGAGTCTACCTCTACAAAAACGCCGATGGCGAGATCATCTACGTCGGCAAGGCCAAGGATCTCCGCTCCAGGGTTCGCAGCTACCTGCTTGAGGCATCCCAGGCCAACGCCAAAACCGGCTCCCTGATGCGCGAGGCTGTCGATCTCGATTACATCCTGGTCGGCAACGAATCCGAGGCGCTGGCTCTTGAAACCAACCTGATCAAAGAGCGCCGTCCCCGCTTCAACATCCTGCTCAAGGACGACAAGAGCTACCCCTATGTGAAGCTGACCCTCGCCGACCGCTTTCCAAAAGTATTTGTCACCCGCAGGCTGCGCAAGGACGGCGCTGCGTATTACGGACCCTACTTTCCCGGCAGCCTCGCCTGGCGCGTCGTCGAGCTGATCCATCGCAGCTTTCTCATCCCCAGTTGCAAGGTCGATCTCTCCCGCTACCACCCGCGCGCCTGCCTCCAGTACTACATTCACCGCTGCCTCGGCCCCTGCGTGCAGGATCTGACCACCCCGGAGATTTACAGAAGCGCCGTACGCGACGCCCAACTGCTGCTTGAAGGCCGGCACACTGAGCTAGAGCGGACACTGGCCGCGCGCATGACCGAGGCGGCTGAGCAGGAGCAGTTCGAGGCCGCTGCCAAGCTCCGCGACCAGCTCAGCACCGTGCGCCAACTGCGTGAAAAACAGCGCGCCGCCACCGCCGAGATGGATGACGATACCGACGTCTTCGGCTATCACTACGAGGACGGCAGCATCGCCGTGAATCTCTTTCATGTCCGCGCTGGAAAGATTGTCGACCGCCGCGAATTTTTCTGGGAGGAGCTGCCGGAGTTGTTTGAACCCACAGGTACAGAATCCGCTTTGTATCAGGGCACGACTTCAGTCGTGCCGCAAGAGCTACAAAGGCAAGATGGGGCTTTAGCCCCTGCGGGCGCCCCAGCTCTCGCTTCTGAGACCTGGGAATCAAATCAACCAGACACGCTGGGTGCCCCATCCTTTCCGCATCTTTCCGCGGAAAGGGTGGAAAAGCACGAATCCGAAACTCCCGAGTTCCCTTTCAACGCCGGCCACTTCTTCTCTGCCCTGCTCAAGCAGCTCTACATCGACCAGCACTATGTCCCGCGCGCAATCCTGGTCCCCGTCGACTTCGAGGAGCGGGAGTCGCTGGCCGCCCTGCTCACCGAGCGCACCGGCCATCGCATCGAGCTCGCCGTCCCGCAGCGTGGCGAAAAGCGTTCCCTCGTTGATCTCGCCGGCCAGAACGCCAAGCAATCCTACACGCAGCGCTTCCGCGTACTGGAGCCGTCGCGCAAAGCTATTCAGGAGGCGCTGGCCGACGCATTGATGCTGCCCGACTTGCCCAAGCGCATCGAGTGCTTCGACATCTCCCATATCCAGGGCGCGGAGACCGTCGCCTCAATGGTCGTCTGGGAAGAAGGCAAGATGAACAAGCAGGCCTATCGCAAATTCAAAGTCAAAACCGTGGAAGGCGTGGACGACTTTGCCTCGATGCGCGAGGTTGTCGAGCGCCGTTATCGCCGCCTGCGCGATGAAAAACAGCCTATGCCCTCGCTCGTGCTAATCGACGGCGGCCTTGGCCAGCTCCACGCCGCCGCCGCTGCCCTGGAGACCCTGCAATTGGAGTCGATTCCGCCGCTGGCCTCCATTGCCAAGCGCGAAGAGGTCATCTATCTCTACGGCAACGAGGAGGAGCCGGTGGTGCTCGACCGCCGTTCGCCGGTACTGCATCTAGTGCAGTTGATCCGCGACGAGAGCCACCGCTTTGCCGTCGGCTACCACAGGCAGCGCCGGACGATGCGGGATAGAGACTCCGAGCTGCTGGAGATTCCCGGCGTCGGCGCGCAAACCCGCCAACGCCTCCTCACACACTTCGGCAGCCTGCGCGATGTGAAGCAGGCCACGGTGGAATCGCTTGCTGCGGTGGTGCCGTCGAAAACGGCCCAGACAATCTGGCGGCATTTTCACCAAACGCAGTCGGCAACCTAATTATTGAGTATTTCGCAATGGATTATTGCGAATCAAAGACCTAGAATTAGATTGTCGGGAAGGACGCCTGATGGAGAACATTCCGCACGAGATTTTGCAGCAGGGCGGTTTTGTTGGCCCTCGATATACAGGGGTATTTTTGTTTCAAGACGTCTTCTGGCGCGGGTCAATCCCTATCGTCTTCGGAACTACATCCGTTAACGCTCTTGACGCGCTGCGAATCATGCCTGCAGAAACAAAGCGACTCTTAACATCGCGGCGCGATGATATGCGTGAATACCTAAAATTATGGGCCGATTGCTTCGATTATGATCAAGGCTTCATATCATTGGTACAAATAGTTGCTAAACCATCATTTCTCGACGAAATGATCGAAAGCACGGAGCGTGAGACTCAACTCAGCCATAACCGATTTATGTCAGCAACGCCCGAATTCTAAAGCTGTCCACAGTGCACGTGATGTTACAGAAAAAGCCCTCAAAGCGTATCTCTCTCACCACGCAGGACTAACTCACAACAGAGCAAAGAATACGTTCAGCCATCGGCTGGACAAGCTGATTGACGAGGTAAGACTCCGTACACCAAAATCGCCACTTGTTCTGCCGCAAAGAGATTTGGACGCATTTGCACCATACGAGGACCGTTACACGTCGAGTCAGTATGGTCGCCCACAACTCTGGAGAGCATACCGATTGGCGCAATTTGTAGCGGCAGAGGTTCATCGGTCAATCTCCGGCAAGAACATGCTGGCGGTTGTTTTGCGTGATCCTATCTTTACTTGATAACTCTCCAGCCCGGCAGCTTTCTATTGAGCATTTCTACAGTGTCCTGCTCACTCAATCTGCCGGAGATCGTTGACCCCATTTCCAGAGGCTTGAACAAAATCCTCTCGTAAACTATAGTTAACATCTGGTGGAAGCCCGCCAGACCGAAGTTTTTCGAACTGGCTCTGCAAACTGCGCGATGTAGGAGCTGGAGGCCGCAAATGGCTCATAAAACCACTCTCTGGGATCCATCGGAGTATCTCGACAGCCCCGAGTCCATCGCTACGTATCTTGAAGCTGCCTTCGATGACGGTGATCCAGCGTTGATCGCAACCGCGCTTGGGGATATTGCCCGCGCCATCGGAATGACCCAACTTGCCGCTCAAGCCGGCGTCACCCGCGAGGCGCTCTATAAAGCCCTCTCTGCCACCGGCGATCCACGGCTTTCAACCTTTCTCGGCGTCATCAAGGCTCTGGGAATCAAGCTGACGCCACACGCCGCTTAATGCGCCACGCCGAAGGCCGCCAGCCCCACCGCAGGTGGTCAGAAAGGTGCCCGCTCCATTGAGGTGATGAAATGAATCCCTGCCACGCACGCCTTTGTCAGCCTGTCGTCATTGGTGATGAATAGATCGCAGGCGGCGGAGGCGGCCGTCGCCAGTTGAATCACGTCCGGCGCTTTGATGCGGCGATCCTGTCGAAGAAGAGCGAATATCTCCCCGGCCGCGCGGTCGAATGCCAGGACTCTTACCTCGGGTTCTCGCAAGAGACCCTTGTATTTGGCCTCCAATGCGCGGTCTCCGTCTCGAATCGGCTTTACTAGCACCTCGCCCAAGGTAAGTGCCGAAGTCATCACCGTGTCTCCCCGCCGGGAAAGCCCCTCGAAAATCTCAAGTGCGCGAATGCCGCGCGGCCCCTGCGTATCCTCGAACAGATAAATGAAAAGATTGGAGTCGAGAAAGACGCGGCTCATTCCCACCCCTCGCGCAACTCGCGGATGTAGTCGTCCGGGTCGGTGTCTCCAGCCAGATGCGCTCCGATCCCTCGCGCCTGAAGTAGTCGCTCCAGGTGCCTTGGACGCTTTTCTGGAGCCTCTTCGGGAGAAATAGATCCCGGCGGAAGAATGGTGTCGTCCCTTAGCTGGCGTACCCGCTCGTCGGGATCGAGCGGCCACTGGGAAGCTGCGGCGAGACCCTGCTTGTAGCGACCTTTGGCCCACTCCAACAGGGTCAAATACTCTCCTGGAACCTCGTCCGTTTCAGGAAATATCTTCCCCGTCCTGCCCGGATGAATCTCATCTCCTGGCAGCAACAGCCGCCGGGTGTGCTTTCCAGTGGCAAATAACATCCTGTGCTTGGCAGGATTCGGCGCTCGATTGGCTACACAGTGCTGGGAGGCATGCACATTCACCCCTGAACGCATCTCGCCGGTAATATCTTCTTTCGCTGCCCGGTTTACGATCTCTTGAATCGTGAAGTCGCTCTTTTCCGGGTATTCCCGATGCAGCAATACCGTTGCCAGAAATACCTCGATCGCGCAAGTAACGTCATTCGATACAGCCTGCGAGGTCATAATTCTCCTCTCCCTTCTCTGTTCCCCTGCTCACAATACCTGTGATGTCCGATGTGAAAGCCTCCGCAAAATTGGCACCGGTATACAGCCAGCTGTTCCGTATCCAAGCCGTTAACGGAATGAAGAATACTCTCAATGCGCAATTTAGCGTGAGTGGCGTGGCTGAATCTGATCTTCTTCCAGCACGAAGAAGCCCATCGACAGAAATCTGCATTGCCCATGCAAATCCTCCATGCGTGGACTCATTATGACATGACTCAACAAGAATAGTGACAAATATTTTTAAGAATGAATAATTATTCTATTTTGCATTTAGCAAGCCCGCAAAGTAGTGAGGTACAACTTCAGCCGTGCCGAAAAACAGAAGGCACAGGGGATTTAGCTCCTGCGGGAAGGTTGCCAATCCCGCCGCAGGTGGTTAAGCAGCGCGCGCAAACGCGTGATGCGTCACTACGATCTCCTGGCTGCATGCATGGCAGTAAAGATGGTCGGCGTGGCCAATGCAACTCACCATCGCCCCGCACCACGGGCACTTCCCTCTCACCGCGCCGAAGCCGATCATCGGGCCCAGCAACGGCGCTAAGATCGCCAGAATGATCATCGGAACCCCGAAGAATGCGCCCAGCCCGGTGAGGCAAAGCAGCGTGCCGGGGACAATCAAAATTGGCGCGGCCAGCATCCCGAAGAGCAGCCCGCCATATGCGCCTTTGTACGGCATCTTCTCATGCTCCGTCAGAGGTTCCTGTTCTGGCACAGCTATCGTCGCGGATCGCCGGGTAAACTCAACACCGCAGTGCGGACAGAAGTTCCATAACAGCTCAATCGATGCGTTGCAATGTGAACAATGTCCTTCCATGGCAGGACCGCTCCCTATCGGTCAGGAGCAGGCGGCTCAGGGTGAGCGGGAGCGCGACGGGATAGCTGACCAGCATGGCCGCTTCTGGACCGTCTGCAGTATGGAAGCGTAGCAAGGCTCAAAACGCACTGCCGTGATTCCCGTCACCTCTGACAAAAATCACAACAGCGCGTGAGTCCGGACTCAGAACGAAAAAGTCGCCTGGAAGAAAATACGCCGTGCCGCCGGACCCTGCGAAAATATCCCGCCGGCCAGGTTGGTCGATTCGCCGAAGCGGTCTCCCGAACCGAATTCGTTGTTTGTCCCAGCGATTGGTGTTGGAACCGTTCCAATCGGGGTTCCATAGTCAATGTCATTGAAGAGGTTTAACGCCTGCGCACTGAAGTTCAAAGTGTATTTGTGGCCGGTGTTGGTTGGTGCAAACATGCCGCCCATGCCGCGTCCGCCGCCACCTAGCCCGCCGGGACCAAGACCTCCGCCGGGTCCACCGCGGCCGCCACCCCCGGGCCCACCACGCTGAGCCGGACCGCCGTCGTTGTTCTGGCCATTGGCCGACGCCAGTTTGGGACCAATGCCAAAAGCGCGGCTGACGCGCAGGTTCACAGCCACAGCCGCCGGTCCATTGCCCAGGTTGTAACCCATCGGCGTTTCGGTGGCCGAGGGTTCCGTGTCCAGGCAGCCGTAGGTAGTGGTCAGCGTATATTGCGCGGAACCCGAGCTGCAATTCGATGGATCTACCACTGCCGGGCGGTCATTGAAAAAGTTATCGCCGGTAAGATCGTTGGCGGTGGTGATGTTATAGGGCCTTCCCGATTGCGCAATCAAAAACGGGTTGAAGCGAATACCCCAGGGTCCGGTGTAATTCGCCATCAGAAAGATCATATTGCGCGAGGCAAAGCTGGCGCGTCCGTAGTCTTGGCTCAAGTTATACGAGTTCGACGCCGTTCCGCCCGCCCCGTCCGTGTTGGCCCAAGTCAGGCTATAGAATCCCAACACACTGAAGTTCGGCGTCAGGCGCGCGTTGACATTCACGATCAGCTGATTCTGTTTGAAGACCGCCTCAGGATAATATTCATCCACAATGCCCAGCGATGAATCCGGGCGTGTTCCAGTCAAGGTGCTGCTGCCAAACTGGAATGTTCCCGGCAAATAAGCATTCGAGTCGCGCGTAACTAGCTGATGCACGCCGAAGGAGTGCAGATACGTGAAGGTAAGCGTGGTCGTCTTGGTTAGCTGCCGCTCCAGGCTCACACCAGTCTGCTGTGTAGAAGGCGACCGATAGCCCGGCGCAACCAGAACGTTAGTGCTTGCCGTGTTGCTCGCCGAACCGCAGTTCGTCAGGGTGAGACTGTCAGCGTTAAAGCAGGTAGGGTTGCTGATAACGATCTGTTGCTGACCGTCGCCGGTAATGCTTTGCCGCGTCGCCGCAAGCAGGTCGCCGAGCGGCAGGCGGTCATAGAAAATTCCGTAGCCGCCGCGCAGTACGGTCTTAGCCTGTTTGCCGTCTTTGTGGCCGTCCAACGCATACGCAAAGGCCACGCGCGGCGCCCAGTCGCCGTGGTCAGAGACATGATTCTGCGACTCCCAGCGCAAGCCACCGGAGATCGTCAGGTTCTTGTTCGCCTTCCAATCATCCTGGAGGAACACCGCCGCGTCGAACAGGTTCGCTGTAAAGCCGGATGGACCGGTTGTATACGTCAGCTTGCTTGGTCCAGTAGCGGAAGTAAGCGAACTTTCCGGTGTATTCAGCGTGGTCAGATAATTCGCCTCGGTAAAAGTGAATGTACCGTTGAAATTCCCGTCGGTGGTAATCGCTTCACGAGAATCTCTGAGGCGTGTTCCAAACTTCAGCGCATGTGCGCCCACGCTCATGGTGGTCATGTTCTGCAGCTCGTAGCGGTCCTGATGGCTGTTCGAAATCTGGCTGGAGGCGCCGCCGCCGGTGTAGTCGCCGCTCACCTGAATGGTGGGCGCGGTGCTGACCGGCGTATTGGTCCCAATATCGCGCACATATTGAAAGCGTGTTTCATTAACAATACGGTCGTTGATCACTTCCGCATCGCTGAGTTGCAACTGGTGTTCGGTCGAGTGAGATATAACGGATTGGGTCGGCGACTCCTGCGATGTAATATCCCCTTGTTCGGTATCGCGATAGAACTGGTAACGGGCCGTGAGCGTATTCTTCTGGCCCAGTTGCAAATCAATGCGCGGAGAAAGATTGATGCGGTCATGTGGATTGTCGAGACTGCCGCCGACAAGCGTGGGCGAGAGGACATATACATTACTCGAATTCAATACCGAAGGATAATAGTCGTAGAATTGAACATCGTGATTGTCGCGCTCTTCGAAGCTGAAGAAAAACGAAGCCGTCTTGCTGAGCGAGCCATTGATCGTGCCGTTGTATTGAATGCGGTTATAGGGCAGCACGTTGGGCGTAAACGGGTTGCTGGTGTTGAAGACATCATCGTTGCCCATGATGAAGAACTGCCCGTGCAGTTTGTCGGTTCCGGGCTTGGTGAGAATCTCAATGCGTCCGTAACCCAGCTTGTCGAACTCCGCTGAAAAGGGATTTTGATTGATACGAATCTCGCGAATGGCCGACTTCGGCGGCAGTTGCCCGCCGGTGAAACCATCAATGTAAATCTGGCCTCCGTTGGGTCCGGCCGAAGGCCCGGCCAGCGCGGTCAGTTCGCTTGAAAGCTCGTCGGGATCGTCCGAGAGCGCGTCGAGATCTTTGCCCTTGATCACGACAGCACTGGCATTGCTGCCGGCGTCTACGCTCACCGTGGGCGACTCATCGGAGACAGTCACACTTTGTTGCGCAACCTCAATGGCCATGGAAATATCCACGCGCTTCGCCTGGCCGGCAGCAAGCGGAATCGTCGCCGAAGCAAAGGGCGCAAATCCATCCACCGTCGCTTTGACGACATACGCTCCCGGCGCGAGGCCGGTAACGGAATATGCGCCTGCCGGGTCAGATACTGCGCTTGCAATCTGCTTCCCTGCCGGGTTAGTCACCGTCACCTTCGCTCCGGGAATCAGAGCGCCGGTTGGATCAGTAATATGGCCGCGCAATATTGCAGTCGTTTGCGACGCCTGGCCCTGCGCAGCAGTTGCTGACTGCGCCGGTGCCTGCGACAAGGCCGCACCGGTCATGCCAAGTACCAAGGCAAACAAAGCATGCCTCAAGAATTGAATCTGAAATCCTGAATTCACAAGTCCCTCATCTGAATTTTTTGCGTATGAAAGAATGAAGTTTGTTGCCAATGCGTTCCAGCTTATTGCGCTGCGTCTGGTGCACCCGAGCCGACGCTCCAGTTGGCGAGCAGATCGCGGCTGGCCGCGGGAGCCTCGAGCAGCGGCTCAACGCCGGCGAGCAGCGTGATGGCTGTGACCTCTGCCGTTCCGTCGGTTGAGACCAGCATCACAGCTTCTCCTTTTTGCAAATCGCCAAGTTGAATAGCCGGTGCGCGGCTGAGCATCTGCTGCGGATCGCCGCCGCTCTGACCTGCGCTCTGCCCACCCCATTGACCGCCGCCTGTGCGTTGTTGCCCGCCGGTAGATTGAGCACCTCCAGCAGTTGCGGCTGGCGCATTAGCCGCACTGCTCTGCGTGCCTTTTAACCGCGCCGCCAGCGCCTGCGCCATGCGGTCGGGCAAGCGGCGCATCTGTCCATCGGGCGTAATATGGACCGTCACCTGCTTCTTTGTTGCGAGATCCTTCACCACCAGCGTCGAGTTGGCTGCATCCGTCGAAATTACGGTCCCGGAAATATTGCGGAAGCTCCCCGAAATCACCTCTTCGGCCGCAATCTCCGTCCCATCGGCATTCTTCGCGCCGCGCGCGCGCACCTGATCGCCCGCATGAATCGCATTGATCGGCGCCGGCTGCGCTAGGTCAAAGCGCACCGAGGCCGGCGCATAGCGCTTGAGCACCGTTGCCTGCGTCGTGTGCACTGTAATCGTCTTGGCCGTAACGCCAGCGCCGCTGGTCAGCACAATCACACCAGCCGCAGGATCCACGCTCTTAACCAGCCCGCCCACTCCGCGCCGCTGCCAATCATCGCGATCCTTCTGCTGCTTCTGGGCAACATCGGCCTGCTTGATAGCGATAATCTGCAACGCCTGCGCCGTAGGCCCAGCTGCATTAGGGTCAAGCTTCACCAGAACCCGGTCCCCCGTGGCCAGATCGCTCAATTGAATCACCACGGCCGCGCTCAAATCCTTCTCGCCCGGAGCAATCCGCTTGAGAACCGCGGAGGCGGGTACATCGACCTGCCGCAGATCTCCTGCGTCGCTCTTGACAGTGAGCGTTGAGCCGTTGATTACGTTAATTGCACCAACAAACTTGGACGGCGCCTGCGCAGTGGCAACCGAAGCAGTAACCAATACCGCGCAGAGGAGTGGGAAGCGTACGCCGCATGTAATCGTTTCGATCATTTTCTTGCGTTCCTATGCCGTTTCTCCACAGGCCGGCGGAAGCCGAAATCCGTGGGATGAACTTCTCTCTTTCCAGTAGACGAGAGACCCCGGCAAAAGGTTCAATCAGTGAAAAATCGCAGAAAAAGAGGGGAAATTGGCATCTCATGGACGTACTGGCTGGAGTTCGCGTGGCAGCAGCTTTCGAAGTACCATCAAGCGGATCAATTGCCGGCAAGCGCCGCCGTCTCCAGAAACGTATAGCTCCCCGAAGGCGTGGGAACAATCCCGGTCAGCCGCTGATTATGGACGATAATCGAGTTCGTATACCAGAGATTGATTGCGGGCAGATCAGTTGCCAGAATCTGCTGCGCCTCCACATAATCGGCGCGGCGGCGAGCAGGGTCGGCATTGGCTGCGGCATCGTCCAGCAAGGCATCCAGTCTGGGGTTGGAGTAGTGGCTGCGGTTCGCGCCCTTCGGAGAAAATCGCGCCGTCGAAAATGCATAGCCGAAAATATCCGGCTGCTCGTTGCCGCCAATCCAACGCAGCGAGTACATCTGAAACGCGCCCTTCGTCACATCCGAATAAAACGTCGCAAACTCATAACTGCGCAACTCCAGCGCGATACCCACCTGGGCCAATTGCTGTTGCAGCACCGCGGCCAATAGACGCGTTCCCTCGTCGTTGCTGGTCTTCATCGTCAGATGAAAGCGGATACCATCGCCGAGCGGTTTGTATCCAGTCTCATTGAGCAGTTGCGCAGCCCGAGCAGGATCGTATTCAACATGCGGCCCCGAGTCACTCCATGCCCAGTGTGTCGGAGGCAGCAGACTATCAGCCTCGCGCGCATGTCCACCCAGCAGCGTCTGAATAATCAGGCGGCGATCTATCGCGCAAGCGATGGCCTGACGAACTCGCTCATCTTTCAGCAGCGGGTCGCGGATATTAAACGCAAGGTACTGAACAACTGTTCCGCCAGTCTCTTCAATGCGTAGATCCGGTCGCCTGGCAAGCACCGGGAGAGCATCAATCGCCAGCGAGTTCACGGCCACGTCTGCTGACCCTTTTTCCAACTCCAGTGAGCGCGTAATGCCATCCGGCACCACGGCAAAGCGAACGCGCTCGATCTTTGGCGCAACATGCCAACTTAAGGGGTTGCGCTCAACAACAACATCCTGATCGATCTGCTGGCTGACAAACCGAAACGGCCCAGTGCCCACAGGATGCCGCCAGAACTCGCGCCCGCTGCCCTCGGGAACAATGCCGATCGCACCGGTGGAAAGATTGTTGAGCAGGAAATTGTCCGCGTGCTTCAGATGAAAGATAACCGTCTGCGAATCGGGAGCATCAATGCGGTCAACCGATTCATAGCTCGCAGCCTTTGGTGAAATCACTGCGCCGGTGCGCATGGAGTTGATCGTCCACAGCACATCACGCGCAGTAAGAGTGCGTCCATCATGAAACCGAACACCTGCGCGCAAATGAAAGATCACCGTCAGCGGGTCCGGTTGCTCCCAGCGCTCGGCCAATGCCGGTAAAAAGCGAAAACTCGCATCGCGCTCTACCAAGCCATCAAAAATTAACTCATCAATGCGTTCTGACTGATTGTCTGTGCCTGTTCGCGGATCAAGATTCGCCGGGCTGCTCTCGATAAGAAAAACAACCGTGTGCGGATCCTTCGCATTCGAGTGGCAGCCGGAAAATACCAGCAGGCAGAGCAACGAAAGGAGCCTACGCATAGGTCACCTGACCCAGAATCGTCGGCCGCGCCGCGCCCGTTGCAGAAGGAACGTTTCCCGGCAGCCGATGCCAGGTCTGCCAGGCCAGTAGCGCAAAAGCCGCGGCCTCCTTCGCTTCCGAAGGCAATCCGAACTCGGTGCTCGTGGCCAGCGTACAACCCAACGGGCAAAGCCGTCGCGCCAGCATCGACATCAATGTCTGATTGTGTGCCCCACCGCCAGAAACTATATAATCCACATCGTTGCCGCTCATCCGGGGCAAAACATATTTTTGATAACTCTGCGCAATAGACTCAGCTGTAAGAGCCGTCGCAGTTGCCAGCGCATCTTCCCGCTTCTTGCTTACGCGCTTGCAGGCAGCCAGAAACTGCGCTGCAAATTCGCGGCCAAATTGCTCCCGGCCCGCCGTACGCGGCGGTTTGATCCTGAAGTAGGGATGACGCAGTTCTTCTTTCAACGCTGCGGAAAGTACCGCTCCACGTGCGGCAATTGCGCCGTTCCTATCGAAGGGCTTGTCGTAGAGCAACTGCGCCAGTGCATCGATCACCATGTTTCCAGGACCATTATCGAAAGCAAGTACCTTATTTTGCTTTGCCCCGGCAGGGATTGCAGTTAAATTAGCGATGCCCCCGATGTTTTGTAAGACCCTCCCTCGCTCGGTATCGGCAAAAAGAACATAGTCGAGCAAAGGAACAAGCGGTGCTCCTTGTCCACCAGCAAGCAAATCCGCGGGGCGAAAGTTAGAGACCACTGGAACGCCCAACGTCGACGCCAGCACCGCCGCTTCGCCCGCCTGCCAGGTACAGGCTGAATCGTCGGCCCGCATAAGCGACGGCGTTAGGCTGATGATAGAGAGTCTGCCCGTGGCACCCAATCAAATCCACCTTGACCGCATGGTGTGTCAGCGTTGCTTGCACTGCTTCTGCATATGCGATACCTAATCGCCAATTCAGCCGCGCTAACTCCGCTGTTGATGTAGAAGTTGCATTCATCGCGTCCAGTACCGAGCGGCGCAACGGCGCGATAAACTTGAACCCTTCATGAGCAATAAGCGTCAACTTTGGCCGCAGTTTGCCTTGAGCAATTCGCACCAGCGCCATATCAATGCCGTCAGCCGAAGTTCCGCTCATGATGCCCGCAACCGTCATGCTCTTCGCGCTCATACGGGCTTAATCACCTGTGCCTTCGAGATAACTTCAGCATAGCCGCGAATCTTCCCTCGTAGAGCCTCAAGCTGTTTTTCTGTTAGTGCCCTTGCAACACCACCGGAAAATAATCTCCTGCGCAGGCGGGCATTTCGATCAGCTCGGCTCAGCATCAATTCGCGAAACGCACCAGAGCGCTCTGCCTCTGCAATCAGCGCTTCATAAACGCGCAAGATCAATTCAGGGCTGTGGCAGATTTCGAGCAGGTCCATCCCAGCGCGAATCGCCGCAACAGCCGCATCTTCAATGGGTAGAAACTTCAGAATGCCGCCCATTTCCATGTCATCAGAAAAGATAATCCCCTGGTACCCAATGCGCTCACGCAATACTTTTGTAATCCAGTACCTCGAAGCGGAGGCAGGCAGATCCCTTCCCTGCGTATCGGGATAGGCCGCATGATTCACCATCACCATCGGCAGTTCGCTGCACAACCCACGATACGGGGCCAGATCCTCGCGCCACAGATCGCGCATACTGCGATGAATCTCCGGAGTCGCCAGATGCGAATCGAGAGTGCCGCTCCCCAATCCTGGAAAATGCTTGCCGCAGCCCACCACACCTTGTTTGCGCAGGCCTGTAAGAAAATTGCGCGCATAAGTTACAACTCCCTCCGCATTCGGCGCCACCGCGCGCGTCCCCATCACTTGCGCCGATACAGGCAATGCCAAATCCAGCACCGGGGCCAGAGTTGTATTGAAACCAAAAGCTCGCACAGAGCGGCCAATCAGTTCGCCGTGTTCGCGCATCAGCTTTTCATCTCCGATTTGCGCTACTGCCTGTGCGGAGGGCATCGGAGACAACCCATCGCGCAGCCGGTCAACTGTTCCCCCTTCCACATCCACGCAACGGAAGCTATTAGCCGCGCAAAGCGATGCGGCTTCGCTGAGCAACTCCCGAGTCTGGCATGCATCCGTAATATTGCACTTAAAAAGAATGACGCCTGCTGGGCGCACCAACTTAAGCCAGGCGCGCTCCAGTCCAGTCAACTCCGTGCCGGAGAGACCCACAACCAGTAAGCTTCCGGCAGCGTGGCGCAAGGAAAGGCTCATCCGCGCTCCTTTAATTCTTGCTGTAACTCCTCAAGTAAATTCAGTGCTTGCAGCGGAGTCAACGAGTTCACATCGGTTGCTTCGATGCGATCCACGATGCGCTGCGAGAGCGGAGTAAAGATGGTCAACTGCACCGGATCAGCCTGTCTCGACCTGAACGCTTTGCCGCTCCTGCTTCTCATGCTGGCGCAGAACACGGCGCGCGCGCTCAATCACAGCCGCTGGCAGTCCCGCCAGTCGCGCAACTTCAATTCCATAACTCTTGCTGGCCGCGCCCGGTTCAATGCTATGCAGAAAGACAATTCCGCTCGCAGCCTCTTTCACGCCTACGCGAAGATTGCGCACACGCGGCAGCTTCTCTGCCAGCATGGTCAGCTCATGATAATGCGTAGCAAAAAGCGTGCGCGCGCCGGTCTCGGCATGAAGATATTCAACCGTTGCCCAAGCTAGTGAGAGTCCGTCAAAAGTTGCGGTTCCTCGTCCCATCTCATCAAGAAGAATCAGCGAGCGATTTGTCGCAGTATTCAGAATCGTCGCCGTCTCGGTCATCTCAACCATGAAAGTTGAACGGCCACGCGCTACGTTATCACTGGCTCCGATCCGTGTGTAAATGCGATCAACCAAACCAAAGCGAAGGCTCTCCGTAGGAACAAAACTTCCCATCTGCGCCAGTAGAACCAACATTGCCGCCTGGCGCAGATAAGTACTCTTGCCGCCCATATTCGGACCCGTTATCAATAGCAGGCTTGGCCCATCGCCTGCGGCATTCAAATATAGATCGTTGGCGATAAATCGGCCCTCGCGGCGTTCTTCCATCCACTGCTCGATCACCGGATGGCGCGCAGCAACCGCCTCAATCACTGGCTCATCGATAAGCTGCGGCCGTACATAATGCCGCAGTGATGCCAGATGCGCAAAGTTCGCCAGCAGGTCCGCTTCCGCAACCGCAGAAGAACTCTGCCGGATGCGGCTAGCTGCTGCAAGAACAGTCCTCCGCAACTCCGCAAAGATCCTTTTCTCGATCTCGATGGACCGGTCATGCGCGGTGAGAATCTTGATCTCGTATTCTTTCAGCTCCGGCGTGGTAAAACGCTCAGCATTGACCAGCGTCTGCTTGCGTTCATAATCAGCCGGTGCCTGCGCGAGATTCGACTTGGTAATTTCGATGTAATAACCATAGACCGAGTTATAGCGAACCTTCAGAGAGTTAATGCCGGTGCGGGCGCGCTCTCGCTCTTCAATGGCAGCAATTGATTGGCGGCCAGTCTTCGAGATCGTCCGCAGATCGTCGAGTTCCGCATCGACGCCTGCGGCAATCGCGCCGCCATCTACC
Source organism: uncultured Acidobacteriaceae bacterium (assembly GCA_963713645.1). Lineage (GTDB taxonomy): Bacteria > Acidobacteriota > Terriglobia > Terriglobales > Acidobacteriaceae > Telmatobacter. The sequence continues at coordinate 91,496 of CAVQMQ010000010.1, forward strand.
AATGTAAGTGGCGGCTCTTCCACCAAAGTCCTCTGAATCAGCGTGGTGACATCGACGAGCTGATCAAGCCTATTGGAAACCTCGCACCATTGCCGGGCCTGCATCGCATGAAGCGCAGTCTTTAATGCGGGCAAGCGTGAGAGGCTGCCCGCCAATGCGCGCACGTCACGAGGGCCTGCAGAATCAAGCGAGAGCCGCGCCAAAAGCCTCTCCAGATCGAGAATCCCCGCAAAACTACGGCGAATCTCCTCCCGCTTCAGCAGATCTCCATGCGCCTCGGCCACCGCTTCATAGCGCGCTTCGAGCGCTTGCACATCAACCAGTGGTCGCAGAATAGTCGCGCGTAAAATCCGCTTGCCCATTGGCGTCAGGCATTCATCGAGGCAGTGAAAAAGCGTAACCTTGTTGTCCTCAGAAGAAAAAAGAGGCTCGATCAGTTCCAGATTTCGCACCGTCACCTGATCCAGCTCAAGCGCCGTCGAGTGCTCCTGAAATTTAAGGCTGTCAACATGCAGCGCTTCATTCTTCTGCGTGGAACGCACATAGTGGATCACCGCTCCAGCAGCGATTGCAGCCGCGGGATGCCCACCTAGTCCAAAGCCATCGAGTGATCGCACATTCAATTGCCGCTCGACCAATGGCACAGCGAAATCGCGCGTCCACACCCAGTCTTCCACGCGCGTCTTCGCCTGAATCCGATCCAACTGCGCAGGCACGTCTGCGCTGGTTGCAAGCAGAACCTCGCGCGCACCGGCCTTGATTATTTCATCAGCGGCTTGCAGCCTCGCAGTCGGCCCCTGAAACTCTGCCGTACGAAAATCGCCGGTTGATACATCGAGCAGCGCAATGGCACAGAGCGGGCCGGACTCAAAATATGCAGCTAGAAAATTGTTCTCGTCCTGGCTGAGCCCGCTATCGAGCGCTGTGCCGGGAGAAAGAACCCGCGTGACCTCGCGGCGAACGATCTTCTTGGTCAGTTTAGGGTCTTCCATCTGGTCGCAGATGGCGATGCGGTAGCCCTGCCGGAGCAGGCGCGTCAGGTAGCCCTCGACAGCATGATAAGGAACCCCGCACATGGGCTGTGAGCGCTCCCGGTCGCGCGCCGTGAGCGTCAACTGCAGTTCGCGGCTGACAGTCACGGCATCGTCGTAGAAGAGTTCGTAAAAATCCCCCATGCGAAAGAAAAGCAGCGCATCGGGATTTTCTCGCTTGGCCGCGGTCCACTGGCGCATGAAAGGTGTCAGATCTGCTGGCAGCTTCTCCAAAGGGTCTGTCGGCGGGGCTGCGTCGGGTTGGGGATCTATCAGAGTCACGCTGACTTCAAGAGTATCGTGCGAGGCTGGCTCAGCGGTAGAGGCTCACTTGTTGTTGGCTTTGCCCAAGGCAATGCGCAATCCGAGACGGTAGGTCATTGGCAAGCTGGGAAAGCCGATGGGGGCGATGTGCTGGTTGTTAGCCAGGTTCTCTTGCCGTATGTAAACCTCAAGCCAGTCGAACAATTTGTAACTCCCGCCTAAGTCAATTTTGGCGTAGCCGTGGTCCAGGTTCCGATTGGGCAGGAGCAGGCTGCTCGAGCCCTCGGCATCCGCACCTTCAAGATAGGTGGAGTCATCGCTGCGGCTGGCAAAAGCGGAAGTGATAGCGGCAGTGAGCTTGTGCTCTGAATATGTTGCAGTAAAGAAACCGGTATGCGGCGGACGGCGGAAGGGACGCGCGCCTCGGAGTGGCGAGTAAGCTCCGATGGGAATCCCGTTGTAAGTGGGAATTGCGATGCCGGTTGATGATTCGTCGTTGGAGAAGGAGCGCTGTACGACTGCATAGAGATAAGTGTAGCCGCCGCGCAAAAAGATATTCCGCCCGATGCCGCCTTCGACCGAGGACTCCAAGCCTTGCGCGCGGAAGGCTTCGGTGTTGACGGTGAACCCTGAGGCAAGGTCAGCCACAAGAATTTGCCCCAATGCATTTTGCTGGGCCGGGGTAAGATTGGGCAACAGTTCAGGAATCAGATCGAGACCAATATATTCAATCTCCTTGCCGAACTCACTGTGAAAGTAACTCGTCCGCCAGAGGATATGGTTACTCAGGAATGCCTGCTCAACTCCTCCTTCGTAGGTGCGGGTGGTTGGCGGGGATAATTGCGAGATGCGAAATTGTTGAATCGTCGATTGCCCGCCATTCGCTTCGAGAAAGTTATACAGCGACTGGTCCTCGTCCGTCAGCTTTGGTTCGCGCACCGCGTCACCGTAATTGAACAATATTTTTGTTCCGCTGAACGCTCCATTTTTCGGACGAAGAGCGTAATAGGAAACCCCGGCGCGCGGCGAAGTCTGGACCCCAAATAACGAGTATTTCTCCAGACTTCCGCCCAGAGTGTAAAAGAATCGGCCCTTGAAATCTCCGTGTACTGCCGCGAGATAGTCGTAGTTAGTAGGTGAAACTGGCTGATAATATGTGCTGCCCGGTTCGGAACCTCGTTCGTTTTCGTAGTGAAAGCCGATCAGTGCGGTCAGGTGAGGTGTAAGCCGGTAATCACCCTGGTAGGCAAGCTGGTCGCGGTTGTTTACGTTCTGATCCTGACCAGTAGTGCAGTCAAGTACAGCCTGTCCTCTAGCGGAGTAGCCGTTGGCGCCGGTGATTGTAACTAAATTTCCCAGGTAGGCTGGCCCGAAGCAATAGCTGTTATACGGTTGATATCCACCGGATGTCTGCCATAAGGAATATTGTTCGCGCTTGCGAGTTAGCCCGTAGCGAACCGAGTTATGAAAATCCGCGGTGGTCTGATTGTCGACCGACGCGCTCAGAAATATGTCCTGGTCTTTCTGAGTTGCGTCGTCGGCCACATGATAGAAGTCCCAGGTATTCGGAACGCCGGTCGCATCAACTCCGTAGTGGAGCGTGGCGCGAACCTGCGTATTTCCGCTAGGCTGCCATCCGAGATTCGCCGTTGTAGTTGCGACGTGGAACTCATCATTAGCCAGATCATTATTGGTCTGGAGCCAACTGAACGCGCCCAGATAATCGAGCTTGTTATGTGTGCCGGCGGCTTCCAGTTCCTCATGCGAGGTATAGAAGCTGCCCGCATCGCCGCGGAAGATGAACGAGGGAAAACTCGTGGTGCCATGCGGAGTGGTCAGGCTGACGACGCCGCTGCCCGCGTCCGCGCCGTAGAGGCTGGAGTTAGTGCCGCGATAGATCTCGGCGCTTTGAACGACTGTCGTGGAGAATGCTCCGAAGTCGAACTGTCCGCCCATATCGCCCGCATCGACTCCATCTACAAGAATTTTGTTCGCACCGGAGTTGCCGCCTCGAATAAAGAGCGAGGTCTGCGCGCCCATCTGGCCGCTTTGCGCGACCGCTGTGCCGGGCATCAAACGCAGCGCGCTGGTCAGATCGTCTCTCAAATCAAGATCAAACGAACCAAGCACGTTGGTCGCCTCGCTGGTCTGAGCCTGCGGCGTCGGCACTCCGGTCGCAGTTACGACAATGGATTGGCGCACCCACTCCGGCTCAAGAACGAGATTACGTTCGATGGAATCCAAACGGCCGGCGTAAAATCCTGGCGTCTCTACCTGGCGAAAGGTGCTGGCGGAGATGACGAGAAAGAAGCGGCCTTCGATGCCGGTGGTAATTTCAAAGCTGCCGTTGGATGCGGAGACTGCTGAGGCTATCACCTTGCCGTTATAGACAAGATTGACATTGGCTCCGGTGACCCGCGCGCCGGATGGAGCGGTCACAATACCGCGAATAGAGGCCGCATCTGCGACTGTGACCATGAAGAGGACAATCAGAAGTGTGAGAGAGCAGAAGAATTTCATACCAGCTACAGCAGGACCGGATATAAATGCCGATGACCGGCGCAGAAACACACGAACAGACATAACTGGCTCCTTCGTTCCCCTCGGAACGCAAGCGGGTTGAAAGTGCTCAAGACCGGTCTCCTGGCTTGCGCCCTCTTCAGCCGCCTTCCCAGCGCTCATTGCGGGCAGCCAGTGGCATATTGAGCTTTCCCTTGCGAAAGGAAAGCTCTGGCTGAAATCCTGCCCTCGGTTGATCTGACGATCTGCGGGGCAAGTGCGCTCACAGTTGCGGGGCAGCGACGGAATCTCACCGTCTTCCCGAACATCCTGGCGATTACGATTATCTATTTTGCGCGCCAAACTACAGCGACGAAGATTCATGGAACATATTTCCACGACTTATCTATTTTACAACTGCAGCTGCGCCGTCCAAATACAGACTCTGCAAA
>CAVQMQ010000011.1:0-24595 GCA_963713645.1 uncultured Acidobacteriaceae bacterium
AGCGGCAAAAACAAGTACGCGGCGAGGGTGGGGCATCCAAACTGCCTGCTCATGCATTATCCTTCTTCCGCCTCCCTCAGCTTGGCAATCACGGTGAAATCTTCCAGCGTGGTCGTGTCACCTTTGATCTCGCCATTAGTGGCAAGTTCGCGCAGCAGGCGGCGCATGATCTTGCCGGAGCGGGTTTTCGGCAAGGCTTCGGTGAAGCGGATATCGTCTGGCCGCGCCAGTGAGCCGATCTCTTTCGAGACCCACTTCTTCAGCTCGTCTTTCAATGCCTCGCTGGGCTGGTTGCCGCTTTCGAGCGAGACGAATGCGGAGATGGCCTGGCCTTTGAGATCGTCAGGACGGCCGACGACAGCGGCCTCGGCGACTTTGGGGTGAGCCACCAGCGCCGACTCGACTTCCATCGTGCCCAGGCGATGGCCGCTGACGTTGATTACGTCATCGACGCGGCCCATCAGCCAGAAGTAGCCGTCGGCGTCCTGGCGCGCGCCGTCGCCGGTAAAGTAGCTGCCGGGAATGTCTTTCCAGTAAGTCTCCCTGAAGCGCTCGGGGTCGCCATAAACGGTGCGGGCCATTGAGGGCCAGGGCTTGCGAATAACCAGCAGGCCACCGGAGCCGGCGGGGACAGGATGACCGTCTTTGCTGACCACCTCAGGCTGGATGCCGAAGAACGGGCGCGTGGCCGAGCCGGGCTTTGCTGCGACTGCGCCGGGGATGGGAGCAATGAGGATGGAGCCGGTCTCGGTTTGCCACCAGGTATCGACGATGGGACAGCGGTTGTGGCCGATCTTCTCGCGGTACCACATCCAGGCCTCGGGATTGATAGGCTCACCGACTGTTCCAAGGAGTCGCAGCGAGCCGAGATCGTGCTTTTCGACGTGCTGGTCGCCCCACTTGATGAAGGCGCGTATCGCGGTGGGCGCAGTGTAGAAGATGCTGACCTTGTGATCGTCGACGATCTTCCAGAAGCGCGAGAAATCCGGCCAGTTGGGCGCGCCTTCGTACATGAGGACGGTTGCGCCGTTCTGGAGCGGGCCGTAAACCACATAAGAATGGCCGGTGACCCAACCAATGTCCGCCGTGCACCAGTAAACATCCTCGTCGCGGATGTCGAATACGTACTTTGTCGTCAGATAAGTCTGCACCGCGTAGCCGCCGGTGGTGTGGACCAGTCCTTTGGGCTTACCGGTGGTGCCGCTGGTGTAGAGGATATACAACGGATCTTCGGAGTCGAGCGGCTCGGCTGCGCACTCGGTGGGCGCGTTGACGATCAGGTCGTGCCACCACCAGTCGCGGCCGTCCACCATATCAACGGGTGAGCCGGTGCGGCGATAGACGACGACGTGCTCGACGGTGGGGCAAGCCTTCATGGCTTCATCCACGGTCTGCTTGAGCTTGATCTCGCCACCGCGGCGATAGCTGGAGTCTTGTGTAAGGATCGCGACGCAGGAAGAATCATTAACGCGGTCGGCGATGGCGTTGGCGGCGAATCCGCCGAAGATGACCGAGTGAACGGCTCCGATGCGTGCGCAGGCCAGCAGCGCAATGGCCAGCTCCGGAGTCATACCCATGTAGACGGCGACGCGGTCGCCTTTCTTGATGCCAAGGGCCTTGAGCGCGTTGGCGAAACGCTGCACTTCGAGGTGCAGCTCTGCATAGGTCAGGCAGCGAATCTCGCCCGGCTCACCTTCCCAGATCAGCGCGGTCTTGTCGCGGCGCGCGCCGAGGGCGTGGCGGTCCACGCAGTTGTAACTCAGATTTAGCTTGCCGCCCACAAACCATTTGGCATTGGGTAGATCCCAGTCGAGAACCTTGTCCCAGGGCTTGAACCAGTGCAGGTCTTGAGCTACGGCAGCCCAAAAGCTCTCTGGATCTTCGATGGACTTCTTGTAGAGGGTCTCGTACTCCTCCAGGCTTTTGATGTGGGCCTTGGCGCTGAACTCAGGCGGAGGAGGAAAAACGCGATTTTCGCGGAGAGTGGAGTCGATATCCCGATTTTGCGGTACGGAGACGGGCAAGGAAGACATGGAGAATCCTTTGGGAAGAATGATTTGCGCTGAACCGAACGCGCGCCGTAAGGCAAGCGCCGCGCAATGACCGTGTGCGTGTCACTTTAACGACTCAGGGGCAGAAACGGCAAGGGCCGTTTTCAATCCCGCTCCAGATACCAGGGAATGTTGATAACGATGATGCGGCGGTTACCGCGCATGAGCAAGATTACTTTCAGCATGTCGGCGCGGCGGTTGTGCAGCAGGTTCTCCCACCAGTGGCGCACCACCAGCTCCGGTACCAGTACGCACACATGGTGAGTCTCGGATTCCTGCTCCGCGGCCAGGACGTAATCAACCACCGGCCCCAGAATATAGCGGAAGGGCGATTTCAAAACCACCAGTTTGGGAATGTTCTTGCCGGCGGCGCGCAGGGGAGCAGCTACATCTTTCTCCCAGACTTTGCAGATTTCGTCCTGTTCATCAGCAGTCTGCACATGCAGGCAGCGGACATCTTTGGACATCGAGAGTCCAAAGGCCAGCGCCTTCTCGGTAACCCGGCTCCAGCGATCCATAGGGACCACCACGATTGGTTCGGCCACCGCGCTGGGCACGATAGGCAAATCGAGGTAGGTCTCCTTGTCCACGCGCCGGTAATGCCGTCTTACTGTGCGCATCAGCAGGATTAGCAGACCAGTCAACAGCGCGGTAATCCATGCGCCTTCGACAAACTTGGCCACCAGAACAACGATTGTTGTAACGCCCGTGGCCAGCGCGCCCAGCGCATTCACCCCCATGCGCAGCCGCGCTCCGCCCTTGCGATACCAATGGACCACCATTCCGGTCTGCGATAGCGTGAAGGCCAGGAAGGCTCCAATGGCGTACAGAGGAATCAGCCGGTCGGTGATGCCGCCAAACAGAATCAGCAGCAGCGCCGTCAGCGCCACCAGAACATAAATCCCCCACGAGTACAGCAGCCGCCGCCCACGCAGTAGAAAAACATGCGGCATGTAGTTATCCATCGCAATCGCGCGCGTCAGGCGAGGAAAATCGGCAAAGGCAGTATTCGCACTCAGAGCTAATACCAGCAGCACAGAGCCGATCGTGACGGAATAGAACCAGCCGTGGCCCATCACCGCGCGGGTCAGCATGGATAGCACACTCTCGTAGCCTGGACCCTCGGGGTTGGTTGCGGCAATGCCGTAGGCGCGGCAGAGGAGAGCGATGCCGGCCAATAGAACTGCAAGCAGCACGATGATGATGGTCAGTGTCTTTTTTGCATTGGGGCGGGTGGGTTCGCGGAAGGCCATCACTCCGTTGCTCACCGCCTCCACGCCGGTCATCGCGGTGCAGCCGGAAGAGAAGACCTTGAGCACCATCCAGATGCTCAGTGCAGAGGTTGCCGCGGGGATAGCGGGTAGCGGCGAGGCCGGGTGCAGCGGACCTCCCTGGAAAACATGCCACGCGCCAACTCCGATCACGATCAAAAGCGTTCCGGTGAACAGATACGTGGGGATCATGAAGACGACGCCGGTGTCGTGGACGCCGCGCATGTTGACGAGGGTGAGAAGGGCCAGCACGCCCAGGCAGAGCGCCAAAGTATGCGGCTGCAAGCTGGGGACGGCGGAGATCAGCGCACCCACACCGGCCGAGATACCGACAGCCGCGGTGAGGGTGTAGTCGATCATCAGAGCAGCGGCTGCCAGCAGTCCCGCGCCGTGGCCCAGGTTCTCGGTGGCTACGGTGTACGAGCCGCCGCCGTGGGGGTAAGCGTCAATGGTCTGCCTGTAGCTGAAGTAGACAATGGCCAGCAGCGCCACAATGGCCGCGCTGACCGGCACGATGTATTGCACACCGAGCAGGCCCAGCGGAATCAGCAGGGTGAGCGCGGCCTCCGGGCCGTAGGCAGCGGAGCTCAGAGCATCAAGACCGAAGATAGGGATGCCGGCGATGGGGCCGATATGCTCGGCGCGCTCCTCGCTGGTAGCCAGCGGCCGTCCAAAGAGCAGGTTCAGAAGGTTTGAAGACAAAGCCATCGAGTGTTTTTCCTGGCAGCCGGGGAGTAGGGGAATCAGTGGACTGCCGAGGGAATTGTCTCATGGCGGGGCGAGAGCAACTGAAGGAAGCCGTGGCGAAAATGCACGGAAACAGGGTTTGAGATAAGGACCAAAAACATTACCGCTTGAACTGCCGCCGGATAGCAAGTAGAAAAAGACCAAAGAGGGTTGACGTGAGCAGTGTTTCAAGGATGGCAATAACCCGGCCCCAGGGATAAGCTGGCGAGTACTCTGCCCCCTTCTGAAATGTGGCCGTATCGACAGCAGTGATAGTGCTCTTGCCGAGCACGCGCGCCTCGGCCCAGAGATTGGGCGTCCAACGATCGGCTGTGCGCCAGACGGAGGTGTAGGTCTCTGTGCGTCTGGGATTCTCACGCTTCAATCCGGGGATGGGCAACACAGCAGCGGTCAATAAGAGGATTGCAAGAAGCCAGAGCATTGGCTTGAGATAGCTGTTGCCGTAATCGCTGAACCAGCGGTAGAAAGCGACGAGGCTCAGACTGCGATGAAGCCACTGCCGCAACCCAAGCAACTTGCCGCTGGTTGGCCCGGCAAGGCGCTTCATCTCCATCTCGCCGAAATGAAATTCGTTGGCGGTCCAGTAATCGAGGCGCGCGTCGTAATTCTTCTTTAGTTGCTGATATATTTGCGCCACGCTCGCGTAGTCGCGTCGGCCATCTTTTTTCAATCCCGCTGCGTAATCCTGTTCGAGACCGATCATCTCCTCAAAGATCGCCAGGCCGCCCTGTCTTAACCTGTTTCCCCAGCGCACCGACGAAGTAAACAACGCCTGGCCCACATCGCAGTTACGAAACAGAGCGCGGCTCAGATCGACTGCGTCAAAAATGATCTCGCCGGGCTTGGCAAAGCTGGCCAGGGAAAAGTAAATGCTCGGCTGTCCCTCATATTGAGGAACGAACCGCGTGCGCCGGAACTCCGCCTGTTCCAGGAACTCGCATCGATTCATATTGGCGACTCCGCGGAGCTCCGCATCCGCAAAAAACGCTGCCTGCGAAAAGACCGCAGAGCTGAAGATTGCCGATTCTTGGAAACGAGCGCCGCTGAACTGTGCGATCCCCGAAAACGAAGCTGCGATGAAGTCGCCCTCGTCGGAAAAAATCGTTCCGCCGAAAAGTGCGTTCCGCTGGAAGGATGCCATCGTGAAGCTTGCGCCTTGAGCGAAGGCCGCTCCGTTGAAGTCCGCGTCATTGGCAAAGTCCGCATTGCGAAAATCAGCGCCCTGCTTAAAAGTCGCCCGACTGAAGAGCGACTCCCCGGCAAAGACGCACGAGCCGAAGTGGCAGTCTGCGCGAAATTCTCTTCCTCTGAAATCGGCTCGCGGAAATACGAACCCTTCAAAGTGAGCCTCACTCTCGCCAGCGGCTGTGAGAGTTCTTTCAAACTCCTGCCAGAAATCTGCCAGAAACGATCCCGCCTGCTTGAACAGCCCTTTCGTGTGCATCAGGCAAACGGGCTCCTCGTCTGCTCCGAGAGCAATAATGCCGACCTTGCGCCCACAGCGCGACGCTCCCCTCTCCCCCATAAGAACGGGACAGCCCGGATCGACGCTTTTGTCCGATTGCTTCTCGGCCTCGTTCGCCATAATGCGCGAAGTTTATCACGGCAGTTGATGGCTTTGGATGTTTTTATGGAGGACCACTGCTGTCCGGTTAACGACTAGCTTGCTGGCCGCAACCGCCTGATGTGCGGATGGTTGCGAGCGTTTTCGGGTGGTGTCGATTTGAAATTGCCGCGATGCTGATTCCAGAGATGTTTTCTGGAGGCGGCGGTGAACGCTGGCAAGGTGCTGTTTGCTCAGTTGATGGATTTCCTTCCCTGGACGTCGTTTGCCCGCAGCGTAGCCCGTTATGGCGGCGACCGTCGGGTGCGCAGCCTCAACTGCGCCGAGCAGTTCCGTGCCATGGCTTTTGCCCAGTTGACCTATCGCGAGAGCCTGCGCGACATCGAGGCTTGTCTCAGCGCACAGCCCGCTAAGCTCTACCCCATGGGCTTTCGTTCTCCCGTTCGGCGTTCCACTTTGGCAGAGGCCAACGAGAGCCGCGATTGGCGTATTTACGCGGAGTTGGCGCAACGATTGATGCTTCAGGCGCGCAAGCTCTACGCCAAGGAAGATCTCGGCATGGACCTCGACGCCGCCGCTTACGCATTGGACTCGACCACCATCGACCTGTGCCTGAGCCTGTTCCCCTGGGCGCATTTCCGCTCCACCAAATCCGCAGTCAAGATGCATACGCTGCTCGATCTGCGCGGCAACATACCAACGTTTATCCGCGTCACCACTGGCGATGTGCACGACGTCAACATCCTCGACGAAATCATCCCGCAACCCGGCGCTTACTACGTCATGGATCGCGGTTATCTCGATTACGCCCGACTCTATCGCATCCATTTGTCCTCAGCGTTCTTTGTCACACGCGCAAAGCGTAACCTCGATGCCAGCCGCATCTACTCCCAACAGGTGGACAAGCAGACCGGCATTCTTGCTGACCAATCTATTGCCCTCAACGGCTACGACAGCCGCAAGGATTACCCTGGCCATTTGCGTCGCATTCGCTATCGCGACTCGGACACCGGCAAGGATCTGGTCTTCCTGACTAACCAGTTCATGCTGCCCGCTGCTACCATCTGTGCCCTCTACAAGAGCCGTTGGCAAGTCGAGCTGTTCTTCAAGTGGATCAAGCAACACCTGCGCATCAAGGCCTTCTTCGGAAGCAGCGAGAACGCCGTCAAGACCCAGATCTGGATAGCCGTCTCGGTCTACCTGCTGGTCGCCATCGTCAAGAAAAAGCTCGAACTGCCCGGCTCGCTCTACACTTTGCTGCAAGTACTCTCGGTAACTCTGTTCGAGAAAATGCCCATTTCACAGGCACTTCAGCAGAAGCACTACACCAGTCAACTAACTCCAAACTCCAACCAACTCATTCTGTTCGACTTTTAACCGGACAGCAGTGTGCCGAGGTAACAAATCTAATTCTGATGAAGTTGCACCACCGTTTTAGCTGGGTGCCCACCTATCTTCCATAGTAACTTAGGGTGCTCCACCCTTGCGTTTTTTCTATATGAATCGTGCTCTGTAGTTACTGCGCTCCGCCAGCCACTGTTGGAACCGCTGCTTCCTGCTGGTTTTTCGGAGCGAACCAGTTGCTGGCCCAGAGATTCTTGTAAAAGAGTCCTGTCAGTTCGGCGGCGCGAGGACCAAACGTAGGCCGCCCGCCTTCGAGGAAGAAGACGGTGACCAAATTTCCCTGCGCAGAACTGGAGTAGGAGGCGAACCAGCCGAAGCGGGTTCCGTTGTCCGAGCAGGTTCCGGTTTTGCCGAAGATGGGCAGTTCCTGGAAGTTTGCTCTCAAGCGGCGGGCCGTGCCATATTCGACAGCGCCGGCCATGCCCTCTTCCATATCGGGCACGTATTTGGCGATATCGAGGGTGCGCTTGACCTTAGGTTCAAAACCCAAAACATCATTCGGCGTGGTGGGGTGTTGCAGGTAGTAGAGCGTGCCGCCATTGGCGAGAGCCGCGACGAATGCGCCCAGTTGCAGCGGGGTCAGCGAGACCCCCTGGCCAAAGCTGCACATGCGCGAGACGCCGCCTTCAGAGGCGGGAATCTCCTGATCGGGATAAACGCCGAGTTGCTCGCCGTCGATGTTGTATCCCGCCAGTTCGCCCAGGCCAAACTCATTCGCGTAGTGATGAACGCGCTCAAAGCCCAGTTCGCGGCCCAGCTCTTCAAAGTACAGGTTGTTGCTCTTGGCCAGCGCCTGGGTCATGTTCATGCGGAAGCCGTCGAGCTTGACCGGTGTGTCCTTGGTGACCAGCCCCTCGGAGAGCGCAGCCAGCGCGACTGTAAGTTTAATAGTGGAGCAAGGCTCGGCTCCGGGCGACAGCGCCAGCCTCTGATTGACCATCGCCAAGATGCGGCCATTGGCGGGGTCAATCACTACCGCGGTGCCATTCATATCGCCCAGCGCGTCCATGGCTGCTTGGCGGACTATCGGGTCTTCGCCGGCAATGACATCGCCTTCGCCTACGACGCCCTTGGTGAAAGAGCTGGCAGTGAAGCGCTCACCATAATAATGATGACGGCGTCTGGAAATTCCTGTCCTGCGGAGCGCTGGTTTGCCCTGCGCAGCGGAGGAATGAGATGCGTTGCTGCTCGGCGCTGCGGTGGGTTTCGTGGATGCGGATTTAGTGGACACCGCATGGTGTTGCGTCGTGCGATGCGTCGCAGACAAATGCAAGTCGCTGGGTTTGACGTGATGCACAGGATGAGGAGCATCCAATGCAAAAGAACAGTGGGCGCTAACCAAGAGCAAAACAAGAGCCAAATTGGAGAAAAATCTCATCCGGGTGAATCCCCTCATCGGTGGAGTCATTTGTTGCGCGTCTCTTTGAGATCGCGCCTCTTAATTTCTTATCGGCCCTTGCGCAAGACGGTCAGTGCAAGAGGCTTACTTTGGTGCCTGACGGTCAGGCAGTGTCTCCACTTGCTTTGCCGGCGGCACGTCATTGATTACTTATACAACACAGAGAGCAGGATTGCACCCCGCGTACTCCGGTAGTAACTGGCGATTTTTCAGTGATTGGCGCTGGATTGCTGAATATCAATCGCCTCGCGGGTTGCAAGTCATTCTAAGCATTTGCCGTTCCTGATTACGGACGTCAGATTGGCTCATTTTGAGGCAAGACGATTCCGCATCTCGCAAAAGCCGTCGGATGCAGCAAAGGGACGGCGAATTCCGTCCCTTTGCCCTGATCGCAATGCGCGCAGCAGCCTAGTATTGCAGCCGCCGCATGAAGGCCGGAACCTCCAGATCGCGCTCTTCCTCAAAGCTGGAGAAGAGCGTCGCAACGGGCTGTTCCTGCTTCTGCTCAACAGTCTCAGGGCCGCGCAGGCCGTTGCCCAGATCCTGCGCATAATCGCGGGGCAGCGGTGTATACTCCGGCTCCTCGATCAGCTCGACAAAGCGCGGACGAACAGCCTCCGCGGCAGCAGGCTCTTGCTCGGCGGATGCTATCGGCGGGGCCAGCAGCGGCTCGCGCTCTGTGACCGGCTCGACGATCGTGCGCCGCGATTCAGCATGGCGCTGAGCCTCGCGCTTGTCCGCCTGCTCGTTCACCACTTCGCTAAAAAAACGCAGCGGTGCTGGCGGTGCAGCTGGTGCCTCGGTCACCGGCGTCGACGGTTCCTTCAGCCACTTCTCCGGATCAACTACGGGCACGGAGAGGATCGGCGTCTCGGCCACATTCAACATGCGGGCGCGGCGCTCGGGCATCTGGTTGCGAAAGCCAGTGGCGATCACCGTGATTTTGACCTCTTCGCCGAGCGACTCGTCGAGAACCGCACCGAAGATGATGTTTGCGTCTTCGTGTGCGGCCTCTTGAATCATCGAGGACGCGGCGTTCACTTCCGAAAGCTGCAACGAACTCGATCCGGTGATGTTGATGAGCAGGCCGCCGGCAGCGCCGATGGCGTCCGCTTCGAGCAACGGAGAAGCCATCGCCGCGCGGGCAGCTTCAATGGCGCGATTCGCGCCGCCGCGCTGCGCCATGCCCATAACGGCCTGGCCCATGCCGGCCATCGTGGTCTTCACGTCAGAGAAGTCGCGGTTGATGATGCCGGGGATGGTGATGATGTCCGAGATGCCCTGCACGCCCTGGCGCAGCACATCGTCGGCCATGCGAAAGCTCTCGAAAAAGCCCGCATCCTTGGCCACGGTGAGCAGCTTCTCGTTGGGAATCACGATCATCGTGTCCACGCTTTCCAGCATCTCGCGCAAGCCGCGCTCGGCCTGAAGCTGGCGGCGCTTGCCTTCAAAGCCGAAGGGGCGGGTGACAACGGCGACCGTGAGAATGCCCATCTCGCTAGCCAGTGATGCAATGACCGGAGCAGCGCCGGTGCCTGTGCCACCGCCGAGTCCGACGGTGACGAAGACCATGTCCGCCCCTTCGAGGGCCTCAATGATCTTGTCGGTATCTTCAAGCGCGGCAGCGCGGCCCACGTCGGGGTTTGCGCCCGCGCCCAGGCCCGAAGTGAGCTTGGAGCCGAGCTGTAGCTTGACCGGAGCCAGCGAGAGCTTGAGCGCCTGCACATCGGTGTTGGCGACGATGAATTCCACGCCCTCCATCTTGGCGGCGATCATGCGGTTGACGGCATTGCCGCCGCCGCCGCCCACGCCAATGACTTTGATGCGGGCCTCGTGTACATCCTGGTCGTGATATTGAATGCGCATGACTTCTGGTTCCTTCACTGTGGGTACCTCCACTGCGGGTTCCTGTGTGGTTGGGTCCTGGATGGTTGTGTTCCGAGGCCGCTTGAGCGAGAGCAGATCGTTGCTGGCCGAAGTATATTTCATCTCCACCATCCGGGCCGCGGTGGAGCGCTTGGCGGCCAGGCCCGCGTCCGTGTAGAGCCCGTAGCTGCCTGTGTTGCGCACTTCGTTTGGGCGAATGCGCTGGTCTCCGTTTTGATTCCTCTGCTGTTCCATAGGGTCTCCGGCCTCCTGTTGATGGCGTTGATGGCTAAAAACTTGCCGCAAAGATAGACCGCAGCTTGGCAAGCAGGCTGTGGCTCTCCGCCGCACGGGTAACGCGAGTGCGATGGGCGTACAAAAGCAACCCAATTGCCGTGGAATAGCTGGGATGAACCAGCTCGCCAGGCATATGGGAAAGCCGCACGGGCATCCCTGTCCGCGCGGGAACACGTAGCTGACTTTCGGTTACGTCCAGCAGGCCTGGCAGCATCGCGCCGCCGCCGGTAATCACGCAACCGGCGCCAAGCGCATCCACCACGCCCCCCTGGCGCAGGCTCTCTTTTACGAAGTACATCAACTCGCGCGCCCGCGGCTCCAGAATCTCCGCGATCGTGCGTAAACGCAGCATCTGAGGCTGCGGGTTAGCGATTTCAATCTCCGCCTGCTGCGGAATAGCAGTAACGACGCAGTGGCCGTACTGGCGCTTCAGTTCTTCGGCCTGTGCAACAGGCATTTGCAGGCCGACGGCGAGATCGTTGGTAAAGTGCCCTCCGCCGACAGGCACAGATGCCGTGTGCGCGACTGCTCCTTCGAAGAAGACAACCAGATCGGAAGAATGCGCGCCAATGTCTAGCAGGCAAACACCAAGTTCCCGCTCGTCGGCTGATAATGTAGCCTCTGCTGCCGCGATGGATTCGAGCACCGCTTCGCTGACTTCAAGGCCAGCGCGATTGGCGCAGGTCACCGTGCTTTGCAGCGCGCTGCCCGAGCAGGTGGCGATATGCAGATCCACTTCCAGCCGCGCGCCCACCATGCCGACGGGATCAAAAATGCCCGGCTGCTCGTCGAGAATGAACTGCCTCGGCAGCAGATGCAGAATCTCGCGATCCGGCGGACGCTGCACCGCGCGGGCGCGTTCAACGGCAGTGCGAACATCCTCGCGGGTGATCTCCCTCATTCGTGTGGCCAGCTCAAAACCGCCGTTGGTATTCAACCCGCGAATATGCGGCCCGCCCACGCCCACAACGCACTCATCGATATTGGCCCGAGCTACCAACTCCGCGCGCTCGTTGGCAGCCTTCACCGCCCGCGCCGCCGGAGCCAGATCGGCGATCAGCCCCTTGCGCATTCCAGCCGACTCCACCACACCGTGCCCGCGATAACGCAACGCCCCCTCGTTCAGGTCAGCCGCGAGCACGCGCGTGTGCGCGCTGCCCACGTCCAGCACTACGATCAGGTTGTCGGGCCGATGGCTCATTCTTGCTCTTCCCTGTCTCGTACTTTCTGGCTACTGACCCTCAGTCGCGGCCGCAGCCGGTTGCGGGGCTGGGACGCTCTTGCGGTGGTTTACGTTGAGCGCGGCCCGTTTGGCGTCCGCGCGCTTCTTCTTGTTGGCCGGAGTCGTGGTCTTCTTCAGCTTTGCCGGCGTCTTTGCATCCTTTTTGCTGGTGCCGTTGGCTGAAGCCTTCACGACTTTCGCCTGCGCTGGAGGTTCCGATTTTGCTTCTTCCTTCGCCGCTTCCGGCTTCTTCACTTCACCCGTTACGACCGGCTTCTGCTCCGCTGTTTCCATGGCCGCCGGCTGCGTATCTGTCGCGCCGCCGGCCATGTCGAGCACGACCTGCTGGTCGTAGCGCAGGTCGACCGAAGCCAGCTTGGGAAACTGCTGCCGCCACTCGTTGATGTGCGTCTTGTACCGCTGATACCGAACGAGGAACTGGTTCTGCCCGAAGTGTGCCAGAATATCGCCGCCCTGCTCCGGCATCGTAACCAGAGCATCCTCAGGATTGGTCAGATCGATCTCTGAAATCTGGCTGGAGTTGTGCTGCCCGTCGGCATCTAGCTCACCCACCAAGCGCTGATAGACCGCCATCCGTTCCTTGCGGGCCGAAGGCGGGTCGTTGGGATTGATGCCAGTGACAACCGGGAAAGAATAATGACGCTGGGCCATCATCGAGGCCGGCATATCCAGCAGCACGCCGTTGGCATCGACGAGTCCACCCTGGTGCGCAAAAGCCACCGGCTGGCGCTCGACCACCGAGACGCGAATCTGATCGGGCAGCAGACGCATCACCGTCGCCCGCTCCACCCACGGAATCTCTTCCAGTTGCTTGCGCCGCTCGGCGAGAGGAACAAAGAAGATGTTGCGGCCAACATCTTCACCGAAAACGGGCAGCATCTCGGCGCGGCTGACCTCAGTCAACCCGGCAGCCTGAATGTTTGCAGTGCCTGTGATGCGGAAGTGGGAGTCGCGGCAGAGATAGTTTTTAGCCATCACCACGGTCGTGGCCAGGCCGCCAACAACGGCAAGCACGCCCAAGCCCAACGCCACGCGGGTAAACGTTCCCGCAGGCCGGCCCCACGATTTGCTCGGGGCACTGAAGCGAGGTTCCTTGAAGCGCGGGCCTCCACCGACAGGATCATTGTCGGCAGATTCGGCGCCGTAAGGGTCAGCCGGTTCGAGCGGCATGCCCGGCAGAATGCGTCCCTTTCGAGGGACATCCTGCCGCATGCGCCGAACGCGAGCTACCGCGGGCGCTTCGTCCTCCCAGTCGAGGAGACGGTTTGTGTCGTTGCCAGATTTCATCACGCCCGAGCAGGGTCGTGAGAATCGCCAGCACTCAATATAGCGGGTGGCTGCGTGAGTTTTTTCTGCAATTACCGGCAAACAAAGGAAGGGGAACCCATAGCGTAACTGGCATTGGGCGTGGGGAATCAGCGAAAAAGCATTCAAAGAACCGGCTCGGATGAGCGATCATCCATCGAGCCTCGTCAACCCGTCTACTTGAATCATTAACTCAATTGCTCTCAAAATTCATGCTACTATCGGACCGATTGCTGGGGGATGGATATGCGACATTGGAAATCTCTGGGTTTGATGTTCGTTATGTTTTCGGTTATTTCTCTTCAGCTTGCTGGGCAGCGGCCTGCGGCACAACCCCCACATTCCGCTCAAATCTTGTTCTGCCTCTTCAATCAAGAGGCTGTGGCCTCTGATCCGGACGGGATTCATAAATATAGCGAGGATTTGATAGGGTCGATCATGCCCTATCCGGCGGATGAGAACTCCGTTCGTCAACTCGCGAAACACCTTGCAGACCGCCTCGCCAACGCAGAACAAACGGCGCGGGAGGGCGGCGGAAAGCTCGTTCCCGAGGCAGCGGTCGTCAAGGCCTTCAACGACCTCATGCAGGAGATCGGGGCTCCGCCGTCGGTGAGGGCCAGTGAAGCGTCTGTCAGAGAGTTCAGGCAACATGCGGCATCGATCAAGGCTTTCCCCGCGCTCTTTTCGGCGGATAGGAATGGAACCAATTGCAATCCGGGTGAAGCTGTCTTTCTCCTCTCCCAACTGATGTCCAATGACGGAGTGCTTTATGAGAAGAATCTGGACAGTGAGCAAATGCTGATGCACACGGACTTCCAGCGCAATCGAGGGAAGCAAGGCTTTGCTGAGGGAGGAGCAGTTGGTCGCGTTACTACAATGATGGTTCCGGATGCTCAGAGACTGCTCTCCTCGTATCTATCGGACCACAAACGCAACGAAACCATCGCATTATTCAATAACCTGGCCGGGGTACTCGGCTTTTGAAAGGGGACGCATCATGCGCTTGAAATCTGCGTTCGCAACACTTGCGTTTTTTGCACCGCAAGGAAGCTATCCGGATGGTTCTTATCCAAGCACACTGGCAGGCCCCTCCAGCTATGTAACGGTTATGGGCTAGGAGCCGCATCCCAGCGTTGAACAACTGTGCAGCCCGGAGTTTCGACCCAGTTTCCCACAGCTCTCCGCGCCAAATTTGAATGCGACGAGAAACTTCTCCTTTGGAATCAAAGCGATAAGTGACAAACTATCTACAATTTTGTAACCCACTTTTAACAAGATTCTCTACTAGAACGGTCATGCTAGACAAGAAGGCGGTGGCAGCCGGATCGCCGCTGGCCTCAAACCGCAATCCCTGTACGTAGAACGTATCTCAGTCTGAATCAAAGATGAGACCACTGCATCGAGTGGCTCCAGCCTGATCCGCAATTTCTCCGGCACCCCCTGCCCGATGAAATCGCAGATCCGCACCCAAGGGCCGTTGAATCCCCCAGTTCACCCCTGACGATGCCGTTAACAAAAAACGAGGAGACTATGAATCGCAAAATTTGGAGGAGTGCCGTCCAGCATGGATGTTCACTGCTGGCTGTTTTCGTTTTCGCATTGCCAGCATTTGCTCAGCAGACCCTGGGCGCATTGAATGGAACCGTCGTTGACCCCACCGGCGCAGCTGTTCCCGGTGCAGCCGTGACGGCAACCGACGCCGCCATCAACGTAACCCACACCACAACCACGCAGGCCAACGGCTTCTATCAGATCTTCAATCTCCCCATCGGAACCTACACGGTCAAGGTTGCTCGGGACGGCTTCGAGACCACCGCGACCAAGGGAATCGGGGTGCAGGAAGCACACGCAGCCACAGTGAACGTTACGTTGACCGTCGGCAAGGCCAGCGAGTCGATAGAAGTAACAGCGAATCCCCTGCTCAACGCCACCGACGCCACCAACGGCTATACACTGGATGCCACGCAGATTGAGCTGGCCCCGCTGGCCACCGGCAGCTTTACGCAGCTCGCCGTGCTGACGCCGGGCGTGAATGCGGAGCTTTTGAGCGGCGTCGGCACCAACGCAGGACTCGGCAACCAGCCCATCTGGGCCAACGGCCAGCGCGATACGTCGAATACCTTCCAGGTCAACGGCGTGGATGTGACCAACCTCTTCAACGGCAAGAGTTCCAGCCAGGCCACCTCGCAGCGGTTGAACTTCAATATTGGCGAGGTATCAGGATCGAGCGCCGGAAGCGCGGGGGGCACCACGACCTCACAATCCGTCTATGGCTCGAATGGCAACAGCATGCCCTCGCCTCCGCCTGAGTTCCTGGGGGAGATTCGGGTGAACGCCTCGATGTATGACGCCGAGCAGGGCGCGACCAGCGGCGCGCAGGTGGATGCCAGTACTCTGGCTGGGACCAACAAGTGGCATGGGCAAGTCTACGGCACCTTTGCCAACAATGACCTGAACGCCGCTCCCTATTTCTTCAAGCAGGGCTACCTGCTAGGCAATGTGCCCGAGTCTCTTGAAAACCCCGCGCTGCACCGCTGGACGGCCGGTGGCACTGTCGGCGGCCCGCTATGGAAGGACAAGCTCTTCTTCTTTGGCGCATACCAGCACCTCTACACCACGGACCAAACGCAGGGCATCTCACAGGTCAACGTCCCGCTTGGGCTGACCAGTGACCGCAGCACGACGGGACTGCTTGCCGCGCTGAACAGTTGGTACGATCCAACTGGAACAACGACTCACTACACCTCTTACACGATGGACCCGATTGCCGTTGAGCTGCTCAATGCCAAGCTGCCCAACGGGAACTTCCTCATCCCTTCGGCGCAGAATGCAAACCTCAGCAGCCCCAACGCTACGCTGCTCGGAACCGATCTCTTCACCGGAGACGAGGCCGCTGCCTCTCTGGACTACTCCGTCACCAGGAACGACCGGCTCTCGGGCAAGTACTACTATCAGCACGACCCGGTTCTCAATCCCTTCACGGTCTCCCACCTCGGCGGCTTTCCCGAAGCAACAGACAACGGAGCACAGGTTGCCGCGCTTGATAATACTATTTCTCTAGGTCCTCGCATCAACTGGGAGCAGCGGTTGGGCTTGGTGCGCGAAAAAACCTACAGCAACTTCCAGCAGCAGGTGGATGGCTTGACTGGCCTCACCGGCGGCATTGCTTTCCCCAACGCCGCGGGGCTGCCCGGAATGTCCCTGGCCGACTTCAACTGCGACGCGAAAAACACCGCCGCACCCGCCAAAAAAGCTTGTAGCGGCAACTCGGATAGCGTGACCACCGGCCCGGACAGCGAGTTCGTTGACGACGGCTACTTTCAGAATCGCCTCAACCCCTCCACCAACGTAATTTTCTCAATGGGCAAACACACTGTGGTGGCCGGCGGCGGTTACAGCTACACTCAGCTCAATATTCGCAACCTGCGCACCGGGCTGGGAGAGATCGATACCAAGGACTTTTCAACCTTCCTCGCCGGAAACCTCAAAAGCGCCAGCGTTCTCGACTCCATTGGCTCGGATGGCCGCAACTACGCCAACCGCTATTACCGCTCCAACGAAATCGACGGCTACGCGCAGGACAAATTTCAGATCCTTGCCAACCTGAGCCTCACCGCAGGCGTCCGCTACGACTACCACGGCGGACTCACCGAAAAGTACGGCAACATGTTCAACTTCGATCCCAGCACCTACGATGTGCAGGGCACCACCACCACCGGCTTCACCGCAGTGAATGGCGGCTTTGTGGTGGCCCACAACAATAAGTACTTCCCGACTGCTTCGTCGAGCGATTCAACGCTGACCGGCCGCCAGTGGGGAATTTCGCCGCGCCTGGGCTTCGCCTGGGCTCCGCACAAAAACAGAGGCTCGGTAGTCTTCTCCGGCGGCGCAGGCATCTACTACGACCGCGGCGAGCTCTTCAGCTATCTCTCGCAGCCTGCTGGCGGCGGCATTGGCGGTCCCTTCGGCGTAACCATGGCGCCTCCGCTGGCAGCGCAACTCAGCGCTTCCAATACCACTTTCGAGAAGCCCATGGGTTCCCTCAACATCACGCCTCCTAACGCTAACCCCGCCTTCTTTACCAACGAACTCACAGCAGTGTTGAACGGCATGTTTAATAACTGCGGCGGCCTGAGCAATGAATACAGCGCCAACAACGGCGCCGGGTGCAACTCACCCTTCTACTTCGGCGCCTACGACCGCGCCAACAAGCTGCCTTACTCCATCAACTACACCTTCAAGATGCAGTGGCAGCCGCGCCCTGACCTGGCCGTCACCATCGGCTATACCGGAAATCGCGGCCGGCATGGTGTGATCCCCATCCCCTTCAACCAGCCGCAGATTTCAACCCCCACCAGTCCCGCAATGGTCATGGGCAAGGAGCCGCATCCCGTTGGCGAGAACTACAGCTATGGCTATGAGGTGCTGAACACCAACACCTCCATCCCCTGCTACTCCGGCGGCCCCAGCTACTGCTATAAGGCCATCTCCACAGAACCGTGGGATACGCCCGATGGAGGCAACGTCGACTGGCGCACCCCTTATCCCGGCTACAGCCCGAACGCCGCGCTCTTCAAGGCCGTTGGCGTCGCCGCTTACGACTCGCTCGAAGCGCATCTGGAAAAGCGCCTCACCCACCATGTACAGCTTGGCGCCAGCTACACATTCGGCCATGCCCTCGATGAGCAGAGCGACATCGGCCTCTTCTTCACCGGCGACGATCCCAGCCACCTGCGCGACTCCTGGGCCTCGTCCGACTTTGACCGCACCCATGTCTTCAGCGGCAGTTTCAATCTCGAGGTCCCCAACTCCGCCAAGGCGCACTCACTGCTCTCTTACGCGACCAATGACTGGAGGCTGACCGGCATCACCATTTTGCAAAGCGGCGAGCCGTACAGCCTGTATGAGTTCTATGGCGCTGTGGGCAGCCTCTTCTACGGCAACTATCCCAACCTGCCCAACCCGGTTCTTCCCATTGCTAATCCGTCGAATCCCAAGTCAGCTCTCACCGGGCAATCGGGAGCGCGCCGGACCGGGGCAGGCATCTACTATCCGGCCATTGATCCCAGCCAGGTTGTCATTCCCTACCTCCAGCCGGGGACCAACGGCATCCCTCCCTGCGGAGCAAGCGAGCCTTGCGACATTTTTGAGACCGGCTTTGCCAAGGGCCAGCGCAATCTCTTCCGCCAGGCAGCACAGAAACAGTTGAACCTCTCCTTGAGGAAGAACTTCAGGATCAAAGAGAAGGTGGGGATGGAATACCAGTTCAACGTCTTCAACGTCACCAACACGCCGAGCTTCGATATTCCGCAGGACCAGACCCAGATCGGCCAGGCCTGCGTGGGCTGCTCGGATGAGGCAAACTACGGACAGATTGAGGCGGCCAAGGGGCAGGAACAGAGCCTGCTATCGCAACTCTACGTTCTGCCCACCGCGAACAACACAAGCGGCCAGACAGTTTCATCCACCAAATTCGGCTCCGTCACCGGCAGCATCGGCAGCTCTCGTGTGGTAACCGTTGGCATCCACATCAACTACTAGCGCAACCACACACAGGTTCGGGGTTCCTGTGGGAACCCCGAACTTTTTGCACTCAGGCAACCAACTTGAGTCAATTCACATCCCAAACCATCTAGTTATGCTCTTTGAAGAAAAAATTTGTGCAATTTAACAAAAATCAACTATTATCTGCACAATAGATGTTGAAAACTCAATCACTATTCCAGTACTATTGGCTTCTTAACTTGCTGTACTGCTTTGCCTGGACCATCTTTCTCCCGAGGTGCCCTTTGATCTGCCCGAAGTGCCAATCTGAAGAGCTGTCCACCGTGCCGGCTGAGATCCGGCTCTATCGTAATAGTCCTCGCACCCTGAGCCACCCACCTATGACGCCCTCACCTGATATACGTATCTGTCTGGATTGTGGATGGTCAGAATTTGTTATACCCCGCTCCTGGCTTTCCGCCGGATGGCTGCGCCCCATGAGACCTCATGCGGTGCCAAATCCAGTGCAAAGCGCGGTGCGAATCGCATCCTGACGCACTACTGAATCTGCAAAAGGCGTTGGCTGGTTGACCTGCAAGCTCAACTGGTGAATGGAGACTTGCGCCTCCGCGGACTTTTGAACATCACCAACCGTCAGCGCGGCAAATCCCTTTGCGCTGACGGTTTCTCTGCGCCCGTTCCCGCCTGTGACCCCGCCCACACCCCTCCGCAGCCGCGCAGTTTATCCTGAATCCAGAATCTATATCGACCCTGAGGTGTTCCTACGTGCCCACTGCCAAGCGTCCCCTTGTTCTGACCATCCTTGACGGATGGGGCTACCGCGCTGAAACCGCCAACAACGCCATCGCGCTGGCCAAAAAGCCCGCGTACGACAAGCTGCTGCGCGAGTTTCCCAACACGCTGATCCAGGCCAGCGACCACTTTGTCGGCTTGCCCGACGGCCAGATGGGCAACAGCGAAGTCGGCCACCTGAACATCGGCGCGGGCCGCATTGTGCAAATGGATATTACCCGCATTGACGCGATGATTGCCGCCGGCCAGTTCTCAAAAGACCCCGCCATCGCCAAAGCCATGCAGCAGGCGCGCGAGGGTGGACGGCAACTGCATCTCTTTGGACTCGTCTCCGACGGCGGCGTTCACTCCCACCAGGAGCACCTCTACGCGCTGCTGCGCACGGCCCGCGAATACGGCCTGACTCGCGTCTTCGTCCACGCCTTCATGGATGGGCGCGACACCGGTCCCAACTCTGGAGCAGGTTACATTGCCGCGTTGGAACAGAAGATGCGCGAGTACGGCGTAGGCAAAATCGCCTCCATTAATGGCCGCTACTACGCAATGGATCGCGACAAGCGCTGGGAAAAAGAGCGCAAGGCCTTTGACGCCATCGTCACCGGCAAAGCCGAGGGCGGAGCCTATCCCGATCCCGTCGCCCGCATCAAGGAGAGCTATAACAACGGCGTCACCGATGAGTTCATCATTCCCTTTGTCGTTGTCGATGGCGCGGGCAAGCCCGTCGGCCAGATACGCGACGAGGATGTCTGCATCAACTTCAACTATCGCGCCGACCGCGCCCGCCAGATCACCCGCGTTCTCTCGCGCGAGAGCGGCCTCAACAAGCAGGGCGGACGCAATCTCGACGGCTGGGAGTCGCTCGACGAGACCATTCCCCGCAGCGAGATTCCCAAAAACCTGCACTATCTCTGCATGACCCAGTATGACAAGCTCTACGAACTGCCGTTGGTCATTCCGCCCGAGTCGATGGATAACATCCTGGCCAACATCCTTTCGGCGCACAACCTGCGCAATCTCCGCGTCGCCGAGACCGAGAAATTCGCACACGTTACTTACTTCTTCAACGGCGGCATCGAAGTTCCCTTCCCCGGCGAAGACCGTACACTGATTCCCTCGCTCAAAGTGGCCACTTACGACCTCGCCCCGGAGATGAAGGCCGAAGCCATCGGCGACACCATCGTCAAAGCCGTCAACGATACGGCCTTTGACCTGATCGTCGCCAACTTCGCCAATGCTGACATGGTGGGCCACTCCGGTCAACTGGAGCCGACCATCCGCGCCGTCCAGGCAATCGACGCGCAGTTGGACCGCATCTACAAGGCCGTCAAGGAGCGCAACGGCAACTGGCTCATCACCGCCGACCACGGCAACGCCGAGCTGATGGTGGACCCGAAAACCGGAGGGCCGCACACCGCGCACACCACCAACCCGGTGCCGATGATCTATGTGGGCGAAGAGGCCAGCCATTACCGTCTGCGCCCCGACGGTTCGCTGCGCGATATTTCGCCCACGCTGCTCAGCCTGCTCAGCCTCGGCCTGCCCAAGGAGATGACCGGCGGCGACCTGCGCGTGCCGATTGCGAAATAGCCTTCAGAAATCCCTCGTTTGCCGGGAACCACACGTTCTATGGCGCATCATTATTACGGCGCATCACATGTGCTTTGTATCAGGGCTGGACTTTAGTCCAGCCGCAAGGCCCCTGACCGGATGAGGGCTTTAGCCCCTGAGGCAGATATCAAATTGAAATGGATAATCTTCGAACCGTTCGGCTTTTCCCTCAGGGCCTAAAGGCCATCTCATCTTGCATCGCTGGCGGCACGGCTGAAGCCGTACCCTGATACAAGGCTTGCGGTGCGGCTGGATGGCTTCACCGTGGCGTGTTGGGGTCCGTGCTCACCCATCCTTGCACCAGAAAAAAGCGCAAGGATAGGGCACTCGGCAACGGCGACCCCGCCAGAATTAGATTTGTTAACCTTGGCGAAGGCTGCGTTAAAAATGCTACACTCGCCGGTAGATAGAAACAGGTCAACACCCAAAGCGGCTCCAACCGCCAGACTATATGCCGCAACTTGATTGAAAACCACTCTAGCCCAAGAGAGGTCATAGTCACATCATGCTGACCATACGTCCAGAGCAGATCGAGAAATTTTCCGAAGCGGCTCGCAAGAGTTTTGAAGACCGCATGTTGCCATTTCTCGCAAAGCACTTTCCCGACCAGTCGCGTATGCTGGGCGAATCCCGCGTAAGGGCTCTGGTCCAACACGCTATAGTCCGCGCACGGGGATACGGGATAGTTCGTGAGTGCGATGTCTGCCAGTTTATTGCGTTGATCTTCGTCTTCAACGGCGATTTTGACGCGAACCCCAACCTGCCTTCGGTGAGGGCGGTGTTGGACGATCCTCGTTTGACAGACCCCGGCATGAGGATGAAAGCCATCTCCGCTGCCGCCCACAACGAACTCCGGAGAGAAGTGAACCGGCCTGTTCCCGGCCAGGCGTGAAGCCCTCACGCTTGGCCGCTGAACCGAACGAACTGCTTATGCAGACGGCATAAAAGTTGAGAACGAATACATTGTGGCCGATGCGATTACGCCTGGAAGCTTGCCAGGCGGGCTGCGGAAGGAGAGAATGTGGATCCAAATCTAGACGAGATCCAGAATGACGCGAACAAGGAGTTTCCGGCGTCCGCAGTCGGTAGCATCACTCAGCAGTGCCCGCTCCAGAAGGCCCCAGGCGCTATTGAAGCTTCCCAAGCCGCCGAAAAATCGGCTACGGCTGAAGCGAACGCCAGAATCGAGGAGGGAACCTTCACAAAAAATAAGACTGTTGCGGCTGATGGAACAAAAACGGTAAGTGGTTGGAACCCCAATCCCCCTGATGGATATACTCCAGTTCCACCTGAAGACGTGGCAGCTTACTCAGATAAAATTGGCCATGATCTGAAACCTTCAGGTGCCTTTGACCAGGTCAATCAAGGAGGATTCCCCGGTAAGTTCAACGCCTCTCATGCTGAAAAACAGATGACTATAGCGAGTCCGGGCGATCCGATTGGAGTTTCCAAGCCCATGTGCCCAGATTGTGTGAATTTCTTCAAATCTAATGCACAATATACAGGCAACCCTCAGACTGTTACTGATCCTGAGATGACCCGCATTTTCAACCCAAATGGTACCGTGACTGAAATTCCTAAGTAGAAGGAGCACACTGCCCAATGAAAGTACCGCCGAATATCGAGCAGTTGTTAGCGGAAAGCAAGAAAGCTTTAGCGGACAATAGTGAAGGCCATTTGAGGTTACCGTATCGACGTAGAATTTGGCGAGCATATGGCCCGGTGAGAGTTGAGAATTCCAGGGCTGTGATAAGTGAGGGATTGATGCGACGTGCAAATCTTGCACGACTCTGTGCGGAACACGTTTTGCCGATTTGGCGAGAGGGTTTTCCGGAAGACGATCGCCCACAGTGGATGTTGGATGCAGTTAGACAATACTTGACCGGCAGACTGAGCTTTGATGTTGCATACGATGCCAAGAGTAATTTTTGGGGGAAGCTTGAAGGATTAATGTGCGAGGGAAAGCGATTCAACTCAATCTACGCAGGATTCGCTGCAGTCAATGCTATAACTACTGCGTTGAAAGACGAGTATTTTGGTTTGCCGCAGAATGAGGAAACAGAGTTAGATGATGATTTAGATCCTTACGGATGGGATGCCAGTTTTTTATCATCACTCGCGTTCGCTGGCGGCGCCGCTTGGGAGCCACAGTCGAGCGTGGGAAAAAGGCGTGAATTTTGGCAATGGTATCTAAAGGAGGCAGTTCCAAAATCGCTTGAAATATAGCTGAATCACTTCAATTCGAGCGATGCCAGTCGTATTTACCTGCGGCAATTGCGACTATTATCTGTCGACGTTCCTGGATGAAGGGAGCGAGTTGACTGTTGTGCCGCCGGATGGGGCAGTTGCTCCAACTCCCCGGTGGACCACTGTTCCGAAACCATATCATGGCAACGGAAGCAGCCCGTACTGAGGAGAAAAATGTCCTCTGACTTGAAATTGCACTGTGCGAACTTCGAAGTGGGAACTATCAAAGGTCCCTTTTTTAGCGATGGTACTTGGTATGGAACGATTGAATTCAGTGAATGTACGCATGCCAATGAACTGGAGCGTCGAGTGTGTAACTACGTCGCGTTTGTAGTTGATTGGAACCAGAGGATTCATCGAGGCGCTCCGGCTGACCCAAGTGAATTTAATCCATTCATCGACCTCATGCAGTCTGGCTTGTGGACAACAAGAGACGACAACGACAATGTCACCCGAATTACAGAGGCCCCAGTTTTCTTCATAGGCAATGAGCTTTCCTGGCGTACTGATTAGCGATTTTTGAAGTGCTGGGGTAATGACTATGGAATACGATATTGTCCCATATGTTCGCGTGGGACCAGTTCACTTCGGAATTTCTCGCGCTGAGATTCGGCCCCTCTTGGGCGGCCAATTCAGGATGTATATGAAAGCATCAAGTTCGACCGAACCCACAGACCACTTTCTTGGTCGCGATCTGCACGTTTTCTACGAAAATGATTGCTGCTCGGCGGTCGAGATGTTTAAAGTTTCAAAACAAACCCTTCTTGGTCATATAGAACCAACCCTCCTTGGTCATACAATTGTTGGGCGGCCCTATAGCGAGGTTGTTGGGTGGATGGAAAACCAATATCCTAATATTGAATGCGATAGCACAGGTCTTTTAAGTCGCCAATTCGGCGTCTCAATATACGCACCAAACGCGGAAGATGAAGTTCATGACCCTGTGGAGGCAGTGTACGTTTTTATGAGGGGCGAGTTTGATACATAAATTCTCTGTCGCTGGTGCGCCAGGTTCCTCGCATTTGGGGACCAGGGAAGACTCTCTGGACGAACAGGCCCCCTTCGACTTTGTGGGTCAGGGTAAACACGGGAACCAAATCCAACATTCCCGCGTATCTCTCTCTGAACGCCCTTTCGCGGCGTCTAAAACCCATGCAGAACTTTTCTGACACTCTCGGCCAGGTCTTCCGCGCGATTCTGGCCAACAAGCTGCGCACCTTCCTGACCATGTTCGGAATCGCCTGGGGCGTCGGCTCGCTGCTGGTTCTCGTGGGCCTCGGCGAGGGATTCCGCTCT
>CAVQMQ010000012.1:0-24275 GCA_963713645.1 uncultured Acidobacteriaceae bacterium
TCCCTAACGACCTTGAAAGGTGCATCAGGATTTATTTCAAGCGAACTCCATACAGTTCTTTCATCGAGCTTGATCCTGATGGAATTCACGAACATCATAAATTTAGACTCGGAAAACCGTTCCCAGACTCCCCGACGAAGCATACAGTTCATGTGGTTGAGGACTTGAGAGCCGCCCTCGAATTGACCGCGATTGCTGTCGCTCGACTGGTCAATTTGCCTGTCGAGCGTGTCCATTTTCCCTTCAGTAAAACCGCCGCTGACTTCAAAAGTCGCATAGGTGATTGTTGCAAGGGATTCCCTGAAGAAATCACGAGGCCGGGTGCCCCAGGTCTCGCTTCTGAGACCTGGGAACGCACGAACTTCTGCTCATCTCTCCATCCAGAACGCCCCGCTTTACAGATGATTTCCCTCTCCAAGCGCACAATGACTGAATAGAAAGATGGGCCGCACACGCCCACGGGAGAAACCGGCATGACCACTCAGCTCGCAATCGCATCCACCACCAAACCGGACGAAGATTCCTCCTCCGTCTCGGCAAATTCCGCCGTCGCTCGCTGCGTTGCCGCCTGGGCGCAAGCCGGCAACGCCTCCAAAGCCGCCGGCAATGGCCAGGTCTTTATCGGCCTCGCCGCCGGTGAAGCCTACCGCAGGGCCATGCCTGTGCTCTCCGGCGCCGCCAACATCCGCGACTTCATCGCCTGCACCGCGCATGGCATGCTCATCGGAGCCATCGAAGGCCCCGACGGCGCACGGCTCCTTTACGTCGCGCAGGTGGCTCAAGGCGCGCACCACAGCCAACCCGCAAAGCAAAAAACCGCCGCTGCCTAACCAATTAACCTCTTTGGTCCATACTCCACCCCGCTCCGTACCCCCCCCGCCCTACCCCCCACCCCCCCGGGGTCCATTCCCTATTTCTTCGCCCCAATGCAAAAGAAAATTGCCACTCAAGCCGATGATCTCGCGCCAAATAAAAGGAGGCGGATGCTAAGCATCCGCCTCCTTTTATTCAATTTGCAATACTCAGCTCGATAAGCCTATAGCGGTTCTCCAATTGCTATACACCGAAACCACTGCTGCTGCGTGGCTTTTTCCTCAAGAAAAAGCCACCTTGCACTTAGCCGGCAAGGGTACATCTATTGGGGAACCGCTCTAGAACCTGTACACCACGCCTACCGAGGCGCGAGAGTTGCCGCGCCGATGGGGTGAAAGCCCCTGTGCAGCTGCAGATAGGGTGCTGTTTTCAGATACGGCAAACGAGGAGAAAATATCGTCGCCGTAGGCGCGGACGGCAAAGCGACGGCTCAGGCGATACTCCAGGCCCAGGCCGAAACCGCCGGCAAAGGAGACACTCGGGGTCGCGTTTTCACCGCTGGTATGCGCGCCGCCCAGCAGCGCATGGACGAGGACGCTGGTCTTTCCGTAAAGATTGGCATGGATCACCGGGCCGGCCAGAAACATATTCACCGTCGGGTCGCCGGGGTTGCCGGTATTGGTGGCATGGCCATAACTGCCGGCGTCGACCGTGAGGCCGAAATACTTGCCCCAGTCGCGGGTCCCTGAGACGGTTATGCCCATCAGCCCATAGCGCGAGTCTGGCACCTGATTCAGGCTGGTGTAGCCGTAGCCGAGAAAAATCTCATATTTAGTGGGTGTTTCCGCAGTGTCGGCGGAGTCAGCCTTTGCGGATGGTTTGGCAACCTGGCTCATCGAGGCCAGCGGCAAAAGCACAGCCGCAACCGCGGCCCAGATGGTAAATGAAAACTTGCTCTTCAACGGGTAACTCTCCTCAACTCTGTACTGGGCGGTTCTGCCGTCTATCCGCCATTTTTAATCACGGCGCGGTTTGCGAAGTCCTTACTCTCCTAGACTATCCTCTCGCACCCCATTCCATGAAGCGCTGCCAGATTGCGTTTCCAGAGCCGGCCTCAGGGCTGCTGCACGGGCACTGGTTTGTCCAGTTCGAACAGCTTGCCTGAAGCCGCTGTTACTGTGACGGGAATTCCCTTGGGAAGATAGCGGCTGATCACCTCGGGCTTCGCCCAATCCAGCTCCCAGCCCTCTTCAATGGCGACCACCGTGTATTGGCCGGGGACCACATCGCGCAGGCCAAAGCTGCCGTCGGAGTCCGACTGATCCCGCCGGAAGAGCGCCCAGTTTGCCCCCGGATTCTTCGGAACCAGCACGATCATCACTCCCGGCAATCCTTTGCCATCCTTGAAGGCAAAGCCGGTCACTTGGGTTGCGCCCTCGGCCAACCCGATACTCAGCATGAGCGGCTTATCCGTCACCTGAATCCTGCTGCCCTGCATTGTGCCGGACGACCCTTGCATCGAGACCACCGCCAGTCTGTGATTGCCAGAGATGGGCAGCACATCCCAGCTTCCGGGGCGCAGGTCTCCTGTCCATGTGCCGGTCAAGCTTCCAGCCAGGGATTCAGCGCTGCTCTGGCTGGCGTTAGTCACCGCACCCTGCCGGTCTCTCTGCCCTTGATTCTGCGGTCGCAATGTGAGTCCCAGCCTATCTGGCAGCGGAGAATTGTCCGCCATGCGCACCTTCAGCGTCACTTTGCTTGCCTGTTCGCCCTGCGCGGGATTCACCTCCATGCTGCCGCTCCCGTTGGCATCAATTTCCACGGTTCGCGGCGGGTCGCCCTGGCTCACCGAGTAATGGCCTGGCGGAACCCCGGCAAACTCCATCAGCCCCGACCCTGGCGGGCCCGGATGCATCTCAACCGAGGTCTCTGCCTCCTGCCCCATCACCGTCTGCGCCAGATGGGGCATGGCATTGAAGTTGTTGCCGCGCAGGTCGGCTCCGCGGACGAGCAGATGAATTGCGGGAACCGCGTGCAGCATCACATTCAGCGGCACATGGTCGCCCGAGCGTAGCGTCACCGGCGTTGCGGAGGCCTGATCGGTTTGGGCGTCGTAGTAGGTTACCGGGTAGGCCACATCCAGCGCCGCTGTCGCACTCCGCCGCTCGGGGTTGTCTGTCGCGCTGCTGATGCTGGTTACCGGATGCAACGCAAACCAGGGCGTCGCCTGCACTGCCAGAAAATAGGTTCCAGGCTGTAGATTCCAGAACTCGAAGTTGCCCTCGTCGTCGGTCTGGCCTGAAATCTCACCTGCCAGATGCTCGCCCAGGCCTCCAGTACGTGAACGCTTGATCAGCATCACATGGGCGTTTTGCACCGGTTCCCCGGCATCGTCGGTGATTGTGCCGTAGGCCATCGCTCCCGGGTTGATGCGGAAGGGAATGTGTTCCGTATCCTGCCCCTCGCCGGTCATAATGGCGGAGCTATATTCATCGTGCTCGTCGAAAAACGCCGCAATATAGCCGCGGCGCGCGGCGCGCAGCGCATACTTGCCTGCCGCAACCGGCTCCAGAGCAAACTGCCCGTCCGGCGCGGATTCCACCGTCTGCATTGTCTCGCCCGTCACTTCATCAACCAGTGAAACGCTGGCATGGGCAACGGTCTCTCCGGTCAGGATATTGGTCACCGTTCCGGCAATGCGGTAAAGCTTCTGCGACACGACGGGCATATGAGATGAATTCGCAGGCCGCGCAGGCGCTTGCGGTGTTTGAGCGCGGATCATGCCGAGCAAGGCCAGCAGGCAGGCCAGAAGGGCGAGCACCGGCGTCGACGGCAAGAGAAACGATTTGGATAGAGGTCTCACCGGGCGGGTATCTCCAGAATCAGGTTGGCGCTGCCGCCGGGCGAGAGGGTTACAGGCTGGCCCTTCGCCGAGAGCCGATCCATTGCCGCGGGGTTGCGATACTCAAGCGACTTTGGCGTGTCAAAGACATAGACGCGGTAATTACCCGGAGTCAGATCCTCCAGCGACACCGTTGCTCCAGAAGAAGGAACCGCCGTGGTTTGCCGCACCGGCTGCACCGAGTCAAACTCTGGAACCAGATAGAGAAACAGCACTGGTTCCTCGCCTGGCAGGTCGGCCGTGAGCGTGGCCGGCAACTCCAACGTCAGCCTGGCGCAGTCCGTGCGGAGCACCACCTCAATGGCTGGGCCGGTCCCCTGTGCGCCTGCAACCCATGGAGTCTGCGCCAGGTTTACCCCTCCGGCGGTCACTGCCCCCAGGCAGATGCCAGAGCGGTTGGCACTGCCATGAATCCAGTACGAGCCCGGTGCGACCATATCAAATTGATATAGGTCCGCATCCGTTCGCTCCGCGCTCTCCATCATCCCTCCGCGCGGTGCGGACCCTCCGCCGCGAATCGCCCAAAGGCCCAGCGGCTCGGGTTCCGGCTCCGCACCCTCTGGATCATTCTGGCCGCCGCTTGGGGGCTGCTTTGGCGCAGGCGCTCCCGGTTCGTAGTGCAGATGCACCGGGGTGGAGAGACCTGAGGAGAGCTGAACCCGCAAATGGCCCTGCGCTTGGCCTTCTACAGTGAAATCCAGCAATCCGGCCAGGGTTTTAGCACGGTTTCCCTGCGGCCCAGCCCTGCCGCCCTGGAACGAGACCATATTGTCCTGAGCCGAGCCTTCCACAGTCAGCGTGTAGCTTCCGTCGGGCAGGTAAGCGCAGACCGAGTGAGTTTTTTCGTCTTCGCGTAGCGGATAATTCAGCCGCTGTCCGCTATGATCCATCAATGTTGAGTTGAACTGCCACTGGCTGCCGGGAGCCTGCTTGCCCATCGCAACCTGAATCTCGTGAAAGGGCGCCAGCGTTAACGTCAAATTTGCCTCGGCCTGATGCCCACCCGCCAGCTCGATCCGCTCCGCCCCGGCGCTGTCTGCCGCGTAAGGATAAAAGACCGCCGGGTAGCCCTCCACCTTTGCCGGAGCCGGTCCATTGCAGGCCGGGGCGCTGGCCTTTTCGTTGTCGAACTCCGGCTGGGTCATGATCGTGTAACTGCCGTCTTCCAGACCGTAAAACCTGAACTCCCCACCCGGAGTCGTCTGATGAGAGTCCATTTCCATCCAACTGGCGCGGCCATCCTGTACGGTGAGCTTGAGCAATGTCAACCCAATACCGATTGCCGGTTCGCCATTGGTGAGTAGAACATGGCCGGAGATCGCATTCAGCGGAGAGAGCGCCAGCGCAAGCTCCGGCATCTCCGCCGCAACATGCACCAGGTGCGGAACGTAGCCCTCGAAGTCGCCATTTTCTACTTTGCTGCTGAAATTCGGCTTCACCACCGAAAACCCATGCGGACCCTGCGAGATACCGGGGATCTCGAAGCGGCCTTCGCCATCGGTGAGCGCGCCAGCCTCGACCTCATCGTCAATGCGCACCAGCGCCCGCGGCAGAGGCTCACCGGTGGATGCGTTGCGCACGATGCCGTGGACGGTGACGGGAGGGCCTGCAGAGGCGGCTGAGGGAGGTTGCTGTGCCTCAGATTCCTGGCCAGTAGAGGGAATTGATTGAATCCCACAGCAATCCACACTGAGCCATGTTCCGAAAGATGAGCGCAGTTCACTTCTCACTGCCTGCTCTGTTTGCGCGGCCAATCGGGTCGCAAAAAAAACGACCGCGATCATCGCTGCAGGAAAGGCGCGACGCATCATTCTCAGACACAGAATCTTCAACTGAGAGCAGTCTTGCCCACTCATCCACTTTTGAATTTCTTTTTCGTCCACTCCTCATTGTGACGGCTCGCGGCGGGGAAGGGAATCGCCGTGTGGCAATTTTTTGCAACTCGAGCGGTGGTAGGGGGTACCTGAATATAGGACAAGCACCGTTCGTAATCACTTCCTGATTGGGAGAACGGGGAGAAATCAATTAACGTATACCAATACACCCCAGTTTTTTCGCCCCGGACGGGTAGAGGATCATGACGGATTCCCCATCGCAACCTGCAACCAGCAAGCGCCACCGCAACCGATGGATGATTCTCATCGCTGCCTTCAAGCTGGGGCAGGCGCTGCTCTTTGCTGCTGTTGGAGTTGGCGCGCTCCGGTTGCTGCATAAGGACGTTGGCGATGTGCTGCAGCGCCTGGCTGATCACCTGCGCTTCAGCCCAGAGTCGCATTTTATTGGCGTCATTAACTACATCCTGGCAAAGTCATCTCTTGTCAACGATCAAATGTTGCGCCGGATCAGCGCCGTCGGTTTCATCTACGCAGCGTTTGATCTGATCGAGGGCACGGGCCTCTATCTCGAAAAAACCTGGGCCGAGTATCTTACGTTGATCATTACCGCTTCTTTTCTTCCTATCGAGGGTTATGAGGTCTTCCACCGGGTTACGCCGATCCGCGTCAGCCTGCTGGTGATCAACGCGCTGGTTTTCTTCTATCTGTTGAAGATGGTGGTGGAGCGGGCGAAGCAACCGAAGAATACGTAGAGATCGATAAAGTTGTATCTGAGGTGCTGAGAGTCCGAAGAGTCAACTCAGGACCAAAACGTGTTTACTGTATTGAGGACCGGCCATAGATTTCATTGCCCGGTCGAGCGTAACAAGGATTCCATTCTCTTTTATCGCGAGTCCCAGAAGGTAAGCATCGGTGATTTGCTGATGGCCGTGGATTCTCATCTTGAATGGAGCCGTTAATGAAGCCCAACCTGAGTTGATAGGCCAGAATCGATAGCCAGACTGCTTGGAGAGAACAGAGATCTGGCTGGTAGCGTCGCCGATGGTCAGCCCCCCGGCGTTGGGATTGGATGTGACGCGAAGAAATCCTGCTTCTGAAAATGCGCAGATGCCCCAGTCAAGCACGGGGGTGTTGAACCATTCTGTAACTGCCTGAAAATGAACATGCTCTGGATGAGTAAGAGCGATCAGGACGTTCGCGTCGAGCAAGTACGCCGGATTGCTCAATACTCGTCCTCTTTCAAGGCCGCCTTCACCATCTCATTCGTGATGACTCTCCCTGTCGGGCGCGCGATCAACAGGCCGTTTGGCGCCCACATCAGGCGCGGCGACAGAGAACCCTCCTGCTCGGGCGAGGTAGCCTTGCGGACCATTTCATTCATTGCCTTGCTGAGGGTGAGACCGCGCCCGCGGGCGTAGAGGGTGGCGATCTCGTAGACTTCCTGGTCTAGATTGATGGTGGTTCTCATAGAGACATAGTGCATCATTTTATATAATGATGCAAGTTTAGAAAAACGCATCAAAATGGAACATGCGTCTATTGCCAGGGTACAGATTGGCATTTTTGGGCGTACCAGTTGGATTGGGTGAAGAAGAACGGACCGACAAACCAGCTTTCGCTTTTTATTCTCCTATATACCTGTTTTCATTCCCTGAATAGACCTCAATTCGATCAATGAACCTGATCTGTAAACACTAGATATTGTGGTCTGGGGTGTAGATAAGACTATTCCGTCCATTTATTGGGTTTATCGACTCCCGCAGGCACATTCCGTTGTTTTTCAGATTTGCGCGAAGTGATTTCTGGGCTATGATCGTTGAGAAGTAGAGCAAAAGGGAGTAAAAGGGAAAATTTGGGAGCTGAATCACCGCTTTCAAAGCAAGATTACCCGAAAATCTCCTCCGATGCGCCGAAATCTGCTCTTAGAGTGGACCGGAAAAGGGATTTTGAACCACCTCCGGCAACCTGAGTGGCAGGCGAGGAAACAATGTTTCGCGGAAACCATCCGGCGAAGGTCGATGAGAAGGGACGGCTGAAGCTCCCGGCTGCTTTCAAGCAGATTGTGGATGCGGATCACGTCTCGGTCTTCTACATCACCTCGACGGACGGCAAGAGCGCCGAGATCTGGCCCTTGCCGGAGTGGGAGAAGCGGGAAGAGCAGTTGGCGGAGTCGAGCACCCTGGACGACGCGGTGAAGAAGTACCTGAACCTGACCAGCTACTACGGTCAGCAGGTGGAACTGGACTCGCAGGGCCGGTTGTTGCTGCCGCAGATTTTGCGGGGCACGGCGAAGCTGGATGCGGAAGTGACGGTCTTCGGAATGAGGGTTTACCTGGAAGTCCATAACCGGGAGATCTTCGAGCAGAATCTGACGGCCAACGAGATGACGGCGGACGATCGCAAGGCTATGGCCGCGATTCTGAGCCGCCACAGTTGAAGGATTGGCTTTAGAGGGAAATCCCCTCAGGGGGAGCGCATGACGAGAAGCCGAGAACGCCATGTGCCGGTTCTTTTACAAGAAGTGATTGATTTTCTCCGGGTGCGTGCAGGCGGTACCTACGTGGACTGCACGCTGGGCATGGCCGGGCACTCTGCGGAAGTAGCCCGGCACTTAGGACCCACAGGCCATTTGATCGGCTTTGACCGGGACCCCGAAGCGCTGGAACTGGCCAGGCAGAATCTGGACCGGGTCCGTGAAGAACTGGGCAGCCAGGCGCCGAAGGTGACGCTGATTGGCGACGCCTTCAGTACGGCGGTAGAGCATTTAGCGCCGGCCTCCGTGGACGGCATTTTAGCCGACTTTGGCGTCAGCAGCCTGCAGCTCGATGAGGCGCGCCGGGGATTTAGTTTTCAGGTAGTTGGCCCTTTAGACATGCGCATGGACACGCGCAGTGGGTTGACCGCCGCACAAGTGGTGAATGAGGAAAACGAGCGCGAGCTTGCCAACCTCATTTACGAGTACGGAGAGGAAAGGAGGTCGCGGAGAATCGCCAGAGCCATTGTCCGCGGGCGGCCGCTGACGACAACGGGGGAATTGGCCCGGATTGTCGCAGCAGCCGCCCCGGCGATGAAATCTGACAGGATTCATCCGGCGACCAGGACTTTTCAGGCTCTTCGTATTTATGTGAATCGGGAGTTAAGTGAGATTTCGGCATTGATGGATGCGGCGCCGAAATTATTGAAGCAGGAAGGAAGGCTGGCAGTGATCAGCTTCCACTCCCTCGAAGACCGCATAGTGAAAGACAGCCTGCGCGAGGGCGCACGGCAGGGCACTTGGGAGATTTTGACTAAGAAGCCGGTAACGGCAACAGATGAAGAGATGGACCGAAATCCCCGCTCGCGCAGCGCGAAGTTGAGAGCGGCGGAGAAGTTGGAAATCGGCAAAGGAGGCAAACCATGGCGGCAATGACAACAACTTACTTTGAAGGCGGACGTGGCTGGAGCGCGCGGGTCGCCGAGCGCAACGCCGAGTTGCTGGCGCAGCAGGCATTGCGCCGCCGCGGTGTTCGCACGCCGGAGTTTTACTTTGCCAAGCACTTTGATAACACTCGTCTGGTCAAGGCGTCGGACCCGGTCCGTGTGCGCGAGATGCGCGTCTTCTCCGCGGCGATTGCAGCGATGCTGACGCTGGTGATGATCTACGGTTTGCAACACTTCAGCGCCATTGAAGGCGGCTATCGTGTCGAAGCAGAGAAACAGATGCTCGATCAGTTGCGCGAAGAGAATCGCCAGTTGCGGCTAAACGAAGCGCAGCTCACGCAGCCAGGCCGCATCGATAACAAGGCGCGGCAACTGGGTCTCGCCGAGCCGCAGCCGGGGCAGGTGATTCATCCTGCTTCGCATATTGATTCCTCCGCGCCCGCGCTGGCGCAGATAACGCCGCTGCCGCCTGCCGCGCAATAGCGCTTATTATTGCAACGGGAAGCAGTTCAATGGAGGCAGGTATTCGGGCCAACCAAAACAGAATGAACGTCAAGCGCGCCATGCCTCTCAAGCTGGCGCGCTTCTGGCTTATCTGCCTGTTTTTTTCGCTCTGGGCCTGTGCCATTGGCGCTCGGCTCTTCTGGCTGCAGATTGTTCGCCACAAGGAATACATCGAGCGCGCGCAGAAGCAGCAGCAGCGTACCTTTGAGGTTGCGCCCCGTCGCGGCGTCTTGTATGACCGCAACCTGCATGAGCTAGCGATGACCGTGCAGGCTGACTCCATCTACGCCGTGCCCACGGAGATCAACGACAAACAGGCAGCGGCGAAAGCTCTCGCGCGCATTGTTCACACCGATCCGCAGGATGCACAGACCAGCGAGGAAGAGATTGCTCGCCGGCTCGACGCAGGCCACGGATTTGCCTGGGTGGCACGGCGTGTCTCGCCCGCGGCTTCCGCTGCGGTGAAGGCTCTTAACCTCAAAGGCATCTATTTTCAAAAGGAATTTCAACGCTTCTATCCAGACAACGAAATTGCCGCGCAAGTGCTGGGTTATGTCGGCGTGGACGACAACGGACTTGGCGGCCTGGAGCAGAAATTCGAGCCGCAGTTGCATGGCGTGCCGGGGCGGATGTACACCGCGATGGATGCGCGCCGGCGCATCATGGGATCGAGCGAGCACGACCCCGAACCGGGGCAGAATCTGCAACTGACCATTGATGAAAATATCCAGTTCCTCGCCGAGCGCGCGCTGGATCACGCGATGCAACAGACCGGGGCGTCGAATGGAACAGTCGTCGTGCAGGATGTGCATACCGGTCAGATTCTTGCGCTGGCGATTCGCCCGACCTTCAATCCGAATCTCTTCCGGCGTACTACGCCGGCGCTGCTGCGCAATCATGCGGTCAGCGATGTCTATGAACCGGGTTCAACCTTCAAGCTGGTTGCCTACTCGGCTGCGCTGGACCAACATGTGATCTCACCCGACGATCCCATCGATTGTCAGGGTGGCAAGATCACGCTGGCCGGCCGCGTGATTCACGACAACCAGGGCGAACATTACGGCGTAATTCCTGTTCACAAGGCACTGGAGGAGTCGAGCGACGTGGCCGCAGTCAAGCTCGCGCTCAAGGTCGGTCCGGACCGCTTCTATCAATACGTTCGGGACTTCGGGTTCGGAGCGCGCTCCGGTGTCGAACTGCCGGGAGAAACCCGCGGTCTGCTGCGTCCGGTCAGCAAGTGGAGCGGCTCGTCGATCGGCTCCATCGCCATTGGCCAGGAAGTGGCCGTGACACCGGTTCAGTTGGTCTCGATGGTTTCTACTATCGCCAATGGAGGTGTTTATCTGCCGCCGCATATACTGATGCCCGGACAGGTCGCCCCAGAAGCAAACGAAAAAGGGTCAAACGCACCGGAGGTGCTACCGCAGGTGCCGCAGCCGTTCAAGGTTGGTGAGGATCTGCCCAATCCTTTGCCGCCGGGCGCGCATCGCGTGCTGTCCACCATGACCGCGGCGCAGATGCGCAAGATGATGGAGGGTGTAGTTCTGTTTGGCACTGGTAAACCTGCGCAACTGAATGGCTACTCGTCGGGAGGCAAGACAGGCACAGCGCAGAAAGTTGATCCTGCAACGCACACCTATTCGAAAACGATGCACATCGCGTCGTTTGCCGGCATCGCGCCTGTCAACAATCCGGTGATCGCCGTGGCTGTTGTGATCGACAACCCCACGAAAGGCGCGTCCTACTACGGCACCGCCGTCTCTGCGCCGGTTTTTGCCGAGGTTGCGCAGCAGGTGCTTGAGTATCTCGGAGTTCCGCACGATACTGAGTTGCATCCGGTCCATCCCGGCGCAAAGCCCGCGCCTGCGCCTGCTGAAGACGACACACATGAGCAAGGCGAAGACATCAATGCGCTCTACGCCGCCGCCAACGACCTACCCGCCGACGACCCACTGCGTGGGGGCCAGACGAAAGACCTGCGTGGAGGCTCAACTCAAAGCCAGAGTGCGAGTGCTGCCCAAACCGGTTCAGCAACTCACGCCAACGTGGATCATTCCGCGGCTCCGACTAAGATGCCAAACGATACAACCGCGGCCACTCAAGCTGCTGGCTCACATTCAGCTTCCTCCGCGCCGAGCGCAAGCCATCAGGTCACAACGGCAGTTCCCATCACGGAGGCCAAACGCCTGCAAGTGCCGTCCCTGATCGGACTGCCGGTCCGCAAGGTCGTTGAGCAGGCCGCCGCCGCCGGATTCGACGTAAAGATCAGCGGCAGTGGCACTGCCCGCGAACAAGCTCCCGCCGCCGGGGCGATGGTCCTTCCCGGAACAAAGATCGTCGTCAAGTGCGCGCGGTAGGAAGTTTCTTTATAGCGAAGGTGTTACATTCCCTCCGGCCAGCGGCGGGTTTCTGCCAACGATTCGCCCGTTTCCAGAAGACTCTTCAGGCTCGAAAGGATGATGGGCCATCCACTCGACACCCCCTTGATGAACTTCGACTCGCTCTTTGCAATTTCATGCGTGACGGTTAGCTTGACCGAATCGCCTTTCTCCTCAAGCGTGTAAGTCAGGCGTGAATCCCCATCTGCCGCCATCTCGGGAAAGAGATGATGCTGCCATTTCAGCACTATACGCCGGTACGGCTCAATCTCAAGTATTTCGCCGCTATCGATAATGCGACCGTCAGGCACTGTAATCCGCCAAGACGAGCCAAGCTTCCAATCGGACTCCTGTGTTGTTCCCATCCAAAATTGGCGCGTGAACTCCGGTTCGGTCAGCGCCCGCCAGAGCTTCTCCGGCGTGGTGCGGATAAAAGTCACGTAGACAAACTCGGAATTAGTCATCGGTTTCTCCCTCCAGTTTTGTTTTGAGTTCAGCCAGGGCGCGCAGGCGTCCCCGCTCATATTTGTCGATCCACCGCTCGGCAATCTCGTGTATCGGCATCGGATTCAGGTAGTGCAACTTCTCGCGGCCCCGCCAGATTGTTGCCACCAGCGCAGCCTCTTCCAGCAGTTTGAGATGGCGCGTCACAGCCTGGCGCGTCATCTCCATTTCTTTGCATAGGTCTCCCAGCGTCTGCCCGTTTTTGGCGCACAGCCGGTCCAGCAGCAGCCGGCGTTCGGAGGCGGCGAGCGCCTTGAAGACCTTATCAACGTCTGCGCTCATGGGAAGAATAATAGGCAACATTTTAGTTGCATGTCAAGAAGATTTGTAGGCGCGAGTGAAGTTGGAGAGCAATCGGCGATTGGTATCTTTCGGTTCCGGCAATGCAACGGCTCCTGCATGCAGATGGGGGCGAGGCCTTGTCATAATACGAATCGCTGTGGTTAGACCACTGAAGCCGGATTCGTCACTGCTTTGAACTCGGGGTCAAAAATAAGCTCCTGTTTCTTAATCGTCTCCAAGTCAGCTTCTAGATAGGTATTGGCGCACACTGCTGTCCGGTTAAAAGTCGAACAGAATGAGTTGGTTGGAGTTTGGAGTTAGTTGACTGGTGTAGTGCTTCTGCTGAAGTGCCTGTGAAATGGGCATTTTCTCGAACAGAGTTACCGAGAGTACTTGCAGCAAAGTGTAGAGCGAGCCGGGCAGTTCGAGCTTTTTCTTGACGATGGCGACCAGCAGGTAGACCGAGACGGCTATCCAGATCTGGGTCTTGACGGCGTTCTCGCTGCTTCCGAAGAAGGCCTTGATGCGCAGGTGTTGCTTGATCCACTTGAAGAACAGCTCGACTTGCCAACGGCTCTTGTAGAGGGCACAGATGGTAGCAGCGGGCAGCATGAACTGGTTAGTCAGGAAGACCAGATCCTTGCCGGTGTCCGAGTCGCGATAGCGAATGCGACGCAAATGGCCAGGGTAATCCTTGCGGCTGTCGTAGCCGTTGAGGGCAATAGATTGGTCAGCAAGAATGCCGGTCTGCTTGTCCACCTGTTGGGAGTAGATGCGGCTGGCATCGAGGTTACGCTTTGCGCGTGTGACAAAGAACGCTGAGGACAAATGGATGCGATAGAGTCGGGCGTAATCGAGATAACCGCGATCCATGACGTAGTAAGCGCCGGGTTGCGGGATGATTTCGTCGAGGATGTTGACGTCGTGCACATCGCCAGTGGTGACGCGGATAAACGTTGGTATGTTGCCGCGCAGATCGAGCAGCGTATGCATCTTGACTGCGGATTTGGTGGAGCGGAAATGCGCCCAGGGGAACAGGCTCAGGCACAGGTCGATGGTGGTCGAGTCCAATGCGTAAGCGGCGGCGTCGAGGTCCATGCCGAGATCTTCCTTGGCGTAGAGCTTGCGCGCCTGAAGCATCAATCGTTGCGCCAACTCCGCGTAAATACGCCAATCGCGGCTCTCGTTGGCCTCTGCCAAAGTGGAACGCCGAACGGGAGAACGAAAGCCCATGGGGTAGAGCTTAGCGGGCTGTGCGCTGAGACAAGCCTCGATGTCGCGCAGGCTCTCGCGATAGGTCAACTGGGCAAAAGCCATGGCACGGAACTGCTCGGCGCAGTTGAGGCTGCGCACCCGACGGTCGCCGCCATAACGGGCTACGCTGCGGGCAAACGACGTCCAGGGAAGGAAATCCATCAACTGAGCAAACAGCACCTTGCCAGCGTTCACCGCCGCCTCCAGAAAACATCTCTGGAATCAGCATCGCGGCAATTTCAAATCGACACCACCCGAAAACGCTCGCAACCATCCGCACATCAGGCGGTTGCGGCCAGCAAGCTAGTCGTTAACCGGACAGCAGTGATTGGCGCAGGCAAGTAAGAACTCGTCTACGGGAAATTCATCCAACCTGCGTTAGAGATCGGCGTAAGTCGATTCGTGGTGGTTGGACCACTGGAACCGGACTGCTTTCAGATAGTTGTAAATCGATTTCATTCCAGCAGTCACGTGACCATGTTACATCGGATTTCAGTGGATAATAGAGATGCGATCTACAATGAAGAGAATGAACTGGCGACAACTGATAGACGAAATCACAGCCGTCGGCGCTGGCGGATACTCTATGGAGCCGATTACCGGCATCGAGTACGACTCGCGCAAGGTGAAGCCCGGATCGGTCTTTGTGGCCATGAAGGGCGGATCGACGGACGGGAATCGCTATCTAGATAAAGCCATTGAGGCCGGTGCTTTGGGTATCATCACGGACTCGGTGCAGAAGTTCGACCAGCTTCTCGTCTTCCAGGCTGGATTGCCGGTACTGGAAGTGGAAAATGGGCGCCGTGCGTTGTCTGAGGCCTCTGCCGCGTTCTTCGGGCATCCTGAGCGGCAGCTCACCGTGACGGGGATCACAGGGACCAACGGCAAAACGACGACGGCTTTTCTCACCGAGGCGCTTCTCAATCAGGCCGCGCGAAAAACCGCAC
Source organism: uncultured Acidobacteriaceae bacterium (assembly GCA_963713645.1). Taxonomy (GTDB): domain Bacteria; phylum Acidobacteriota; class Terriglobia; order Terriglobales; family Acidobacteriaceae; genus Telmatobacter. Next base: position 14,840 of record CAVQMQ010000012.1, read on the forward strand.
TTATTGGAACGATTGAATATCACGTTGCCGGCGAGGTGCGTCCCTCACTGCACACGACGCCGGAATCGCGCGACCTATTTGAACTGATGGCGGAGGGTGTAACCAAAGGCGCAACCGAGCTGGTTACTGAGGTCTCCAGCCACGCCCTTGATCAGGGCCGCGTCGGTGGCCTGAGCTTTGATGTTGCCGTCTTCACCAATCTCACGCGCGATCACTTGGACTATCACCAGACGATGGAAAAGTATTTTGCCGCCAAGCGCCTGCTCTTTGACGGCACGAAATACCCTGCTCCGCGCGTGGCGGTCCTTAACGCGCATGACCCGTATGCCGCCGAGCTAGCCACTTCGGCGCGCGCGGCGGGTGCAGAAGTACTTAGTTATGGAATAGGCCAGGGCGATTGGCGCGCCAAAAGTTACTCGCTCACTCCCGCCGGAGCAGTTATCGAACTCGAAACTCCCGCTGGATGCGCCAGAGTCGCTTCGCATCTGGCTGGCGAGGTCAACATTCTCAACCTGCTTGCCGCGCTGACCGCCGCTCATGCGCGTGGTGTTGTGTTTGCTGATCTCATTGAGTTTATCCCCCAACTCAAGCCGGTTCCGGGCCGCTTTCAGACAGTCAATGCGGGGCAGCCCTATACTGTAATTGTGGACTATGCGCACACCGACGATGCTCTGCGCAACCTCACTGCACTTGCCCATCAGATTACCGCGCAGTCTCTCGGTCGTGTGATTACGGTCTTCGGCTGCGGTGGTGACCGCGACCGCACCAAGCGCCCGCGCATGGGACGGGCCGCAGGGGAAGGCAGCGATCTGGTTATTGCGACCAGCGACAATCCCCGCTCCGAGGATCCGCTAGCGATTTTGGCCGAAGTGGAACCAGGGTTAAAGGCCTCGGGTGTCCGGTATTCCATCGAGCCGGACCGCGCCTCGGCCATTCGCCTTGCGCTTGAATCCGCGTGCCCGTGCGATGTTGTCCTGCTCGCCGGTAAAGGCCACGAGAAGGAACAGATTCTTGCTGACCGTACTATTCCGTTTGACGATGCAGAAATTGCGCTTTCCATCCTTGAAAGATTGGAATACGGTAAAAAGCGATGAAATTGTCCCTGGCGGAAGCGGCGATAGGTGCAGGAGCAATGCTTGAAGCTCCAGCGAGCATCGCCAACTCCGGCGCGTTGATGGCTGAGAGCTACTCGATTGACTCGCGTACGATTGCCCCTGGCGAACTGTTTTTTGCGGTGCGCGGAGAGCGCTTTGACGGCCACGATTTTGTTGCCGTGGCGGTGGCACAAGGCGCTGTCGGCGCTGTGGTTGCGCGTGCCCGCGTGGCCTCACTGACCGATGCGGCTCTGTCTGTTCCTCTGCTGATCGTCGAAGATCCGCTGCTTGCGTTGCAGGCGCTGGCTGCGCATGTACGCCGGCAATGGGGTAAGCGGGTAGTTGCGGTTTCAGGTTCGGCGGGCAAGACAACCACGAAGGAAGCTATCGCCGCTGCGCTCGGTGCGAAGTTCAACGTGCTCAAGTCATACGGCAATCTCAACAACGGCTTCGGCCTGCCGCTGCAACTGTTGCGGCTTGAACCGGAGCATGAATTTGCCGTCGTAGAGATGGGAATGAACCATGCTGGCGAGATTGCGGAACTGGCCCGCATCGCAGCGCCTGACTGGGCCGTCATTACCAACGTTGGTACCGCTCACATTGAAAATTTTGCCGATGGCCAGGCGGGCATCGCACGGGCAAAATTTGAGCTGGTGGCCGCTTTGCCCGCCAATGGCGTGGCCTTTCTCAACTGCGACGACGCTTATGTCTCGCAGTTCGGTCGTGATTTTCAGGGGTGCGTTGTTTACTTCGGTGCCGGACCCTGCGCTGCCCCCCAGTTGCTATCCGTAGCAGAAGATTTGAATGGCTTGCATCTTGAATTTCGCGCCGGTGAGCGAGAAGGCAAGCTGACCTTGCATCTGCTGGGCGCGCACAATGCCGCAAACGTGCTGGCAGCGCTGGCTGTCGCACTTGAAGCTGGCGTTGAGCTGGATGCCGCAGTTACTGCGCTCGCATCGCTTACTCCAGGCGACAAACGTGGCGAGATTATTGAGATCGCTGGCGCGACGATTTTGAATGACAGCTATAACTCGAATCCCGAGGCGCTGCGTTCAATGATCAATACCCTCGCAACGCGGCCTGCCTGCCGCCGGATACTCATCGCGGGAGAAATGCTGGAGCAGGGAGAACATGGCCCCGCGCTGCACGCAGCCTGTGGCCGCGCCGCTGCTGAGGCGCGGCTGGATATCGTCGTCGGAGTCGGTGGGAACGCAAGAGACTTGGCCGCGGCCGCATGTTTGGGCGGCGTCGCCGCGCTCTTCCTGCCCGATGCTGAAGCAGCTGGTGAATGGCTGCGCGGGAATCTCAAAGAGGGCGACACGGTTCTGATCAAAGGCTCGCGAGGAGTGCATCTCGAACGGGCGATGAAAGCAGTTCAAAACGAAGTAATAAAAGTGGGGGAACAGTGATTCGCCACAAGGTATTCTGCGGTATTTTCCTCTTGGTCGCGTTGATTTTCGTTGAGCAGGTTGCGGCGCAGGATGACCCTGCCTGGTCTAAACCCTTTCCGTCCTTTCGTATCGTCGGCAATCTCTATTACGTCGGTAGCGAAGATCTTGCCTCTTACCTGATTGCCACGCCTCAGGGAAATATCCTGATTAACAGTAACCTGGAGGCCAATGTGCCGCAACTCCAGAAAAGCGTAGAGCATTTGGGTTTCCGCTTCAGCGACACGAAGATTCTGCTCATCAGCCACGCGCATCATGAGCATTGCGCCGGATCGGCTTTGGTGAAGAAGCTCACCGGCGCGCAGTATTTTGTGATGGACGCGGATGTGCCGGTAGTTGAGTCCGGCGGCAAAGCTGACTTTCAATACGGAGCGAGACCGGATATGCAGTTTCCACCGACGCATGTCGATCACGAATTGCACGATGGAGAGACAGTGCAGCTGGGCGAAACGGTTCTGATGGCGCACTTGACGGCCGGACACACCAAAGGAACTACAACCTGGACGATGGATGTGAAAGATGGCAACAAGACATATCACGTTGTGATCGTCGGCGGTCCGAATGTTAGTCCGGACTACAAACTTGTCAACAACCCCACGTATTCGCTCATCGCGGATGACTATGCGCAAGGATTCGAGGTGCTCAAGAGCCTGCCATGCGACATCTTTCTTGGTGCGCACGGCACCTACTTCGATCTGGAAGGTAAGTATGCCCGGATGAAGAAGGGTGACCGCGATGCTTTCTTTGATCCCATTGGATACAAGAATTATATCGACGACCGGGAGAAGGCATTTCAAGCGGAACTGGCGAAGCAATCAGCTCCAAAATGAGGCAAGCGCCAGAGGCCTCCGGCGCTTGTTGTTAAGATCGGAAAAAGATCAATTTCCACCTGCGCTTACCGGAGTCAGTGTCAGCCGCTCGGTGAGCGTGAAGAGCAGAACCGATCCCGGCTCAAGCGTTGCTTGAGGATGGCTGATCAGCAGATGCGTGGTTACCACGCCCGCGCCAATTGCCCCGCCAGTGACCGCTCCGACGGGACCACCAACCAGCGCTCCGGTGACCACGCCGGCTGTAACTGCTCCACCATACTCAATGCTGTCGCGCTTCATACGCGAGTCGGGATTGACCATGCCTTCGCCGCGAACACGCGTCCTCGTTCCGGGTGTGCCGGTCAGTTCGGCATGGAGGTTGTAGCGGGAGCCGTCAGCCAGAATCACTGTCTCCGGCTGCAGACGGAGCGAGCCGTGCCCACCGAGATGATCGCCGCTCGTCACCTGCGCCACTTTGCCGTCAATCTCTGAGCCGGCGGGAATCAACACGTGTCCGTTGGCCAGGACGTCGCTGGCTACCCTGCTGCGAAAGCTGTCTCCCTTGTTGCTGTTCGCTGTTGAGAGCCGGTCGAGCAGACGGACGCGGATCGTTGTTCCTTCGCCGATCTGGCCGGGGCCGAGCGGAACGGGCTGCACAATGTCCCCGTCGGGATCGGTTGCGCGTGTGTCCAGCGTTGGCTGCGGCGCGGCTGCGGGCGCAATGATAGCAGCGCCAGGGTTGTTTACCGAGGGGTCTACCGAAGTTGGCTGCGCCGGTGCATCCTGTGTGACTTCAACAGGCTTCCCGGCTTGCGGTTTGGCTTGTGCATTATCTGTAGTGATAATCGCATCATCTGCAGGAGGGTTTGCGGTGCCCTGATAGGGGTTGGACGAGCTGGCTTGCTGCGCTCCCAGAGCGCAGGTTGCGAGAACAAGAAATGCCGATGCAAGGATTGGCCTGTTCATCCCAAATCTCCTCTGTGATTCAAGATATTCCGTGAGACGAAGGTGGAGCGAATTCGTCCTTAATCTGTTAGACCCGGCATAGCGCGGGAAGTTGCACGTAAGCGTCTTGCGTAATTAGAAATCAATCGGCCAACCGGGCGGAAAAAGCCCGACAGACAACCCTTCCAATATAAGGCTAACGCGGTCGACATTCTCCGTCGCACTGAGCGCGGCGCTGAGGCACCCGCAGCGTCAAGAATCAGCAAAGATACCCTTCTGGGCCAACTCCCTGAAATGAAATGATTCGCCTGTTTGTGACCGGGACCACAGTCCGCGCCGCGGTCGGGTTTGCTAGAATCCAAACGGAACGCAGTTTTCTTGAGCGCTGGACGCAGAGGAGATCCCACAACGTGCAGCAGCTTCTGACCACCATTGAGAGCGCAGCCGGAAAAGCTCTCCCCGTGGATCGTCGCCCAAAACTCAACGACCGGCTACAGCACCGCATTGCGAGGACCGATATGACAGAGATTGTTGAAATTCGTGCGCGCGAAGTACTGGATTCGCGTGGAAACCCGACCGTTGAAGCGGACGTGATTCTGGAAAGCGGCGCGCTGGGCCGCGCCATTGTGCCCTCGGGCGCCTCTACCGGCGAACATGAGGCCGTGGAATTGCGTGACGGCGACAAGAGCCACTACAGCGGCAAGGGAGTTTTGCAGGCTGTGGACAATGTGGAGTCGGTGATTGCGCCGGAACTGGAAGGGCTTGACGCATCGAATCAGCGGCTGCTTGATCAGACGATGATTGCTCTCGACGGCACGCCAAACAAGAGCAAGCTGGGAGCAAATGCGATTCTGGCCGTTTCCATGGCTGCTGCGCGCGCCGTGGCGCAGACGCTGGAGATTCCGCTCTACCGTTACCTCGGCGGCGTGAATGCTTCTATTCTTCCTACGCCGATGTTGAATGTGCTCAACGGCGGCGCGCATGCCGACAGCAATGTCGACTTCCAGGAGTTCATGATCATGCCGGTTGGAGCTGAGCGCTTCTCTGACGCGCTGCGCTGGTCTGCCGAGACCTTCCACACCCTCAAGGGCGTGCTCAAGAAAAAGGGCTACAACACCGCGGTCGGCGACGAGGGCGGCTTTGCTCCCTCGCTCAAGTCCAACACCGAAGCCATTGAGCTGATTCTCGAAGCCATTGAAACCGCCGGCTACAAGCCCGGCGAACAAATCGCCATCGCTCTCGATCCCGCTTCCAGCGAGTTCTACGACAAGGACAAGCAGAAGTACGTCTTCAAGAAGAGCGACAAGCGCGAACTGTCGAGCGAAGAGATGGTTCACTTCTGGGATAACTGGGTGCGCCAGTATCCGATCGTTTCACTCGAAGATGGCTTGGCCGAGGACGATTGGGCCGGCTGGAAGCTGCTGACCGACAAGCTCGGCAGCCGCATTCAGCTTGTCGGTGACGACATTTTCGTGACCAACGTCAAGCGCCTGCAACGCGGCATTGAAGAGGGCGTGGGCAATTCGATTCTGATCAAGGTCAACCAGATCGGCACCTTGACCGAGACCCTCGAAGCCATCGACCTGGGTCGACGCTACGGTTATACCTCGGTGATGTCGCACCGCTCGGGCGAAAGCGAAGATACCTTCATCGCCGACCTCGCCGTGGCCACCGGCGTCGGCCAGATCAAGACCGGTTCGGTGAGCCGCACTGACCGCATCGCCAAGTACAACCAACTGCTGCGCATTGAAGAGGAACTGGGCGCTGGCGCCGCCTTCCTGGGCATCGAGAGCCTGAACTACAACGGCGAAGTTCTCTAACTCTGCTGTTTGACTAAACAAGAATCCCTGTCCGGCAGTCAGCGCCGGGCAGGGATTTTTATTTGCGAAGGTGTGATCGGGCATTGGGGATGTAAGCTATCGACAGTGATGAAATACCGAGAGGTCGTTCAGAGAGATCGTGCTGAAATCGAGCGACTGCTGCGCAGTACAGATAAAACCGATATCTTGGACGCTTTGCTCAGCGCTGCCTACTGCGACTCCGACTGGAGATGGGTTCAGAACCAGTGCCTGACTTTCCTTAGTCATCAGGACCGCAACGTGCGATGCCTTGCCGCCACTTGTCTGGGGCACGTCGCAAGGATTCACCGAAAGCTGGACTTGGATGTGGTCCTTGCGAGATTGGCCCAACTCAAAGTCGATCCCTCAATCGGAAGCAGCGTCCAGGATGCCTTGGACGATATCAGATTCTTCTTGAAGTTTCAATGACGGAACTCCTGTTCGGTTGCAGTTATCCCTGAGAACTCAGGGCAATAGTCGCACATTTACCTTCATTGTCCGCCGCGACACTGCGATAAAACGAAAAGACGATGGAACGTGCCTTGCCGATAAAGAAAATTGCGCACTGCTTGAGCATCTCGCTCCAGCGAGGCTCGAAGCGATGATCAAACAGATTTCTTAGCCGCGCCCGCTTCTGTAAAGCATGCGTCCTCTGCCTTTCGGAACAATCCACCTTTGGTCGGTTGAACTTGATCGCCCCAACAATGAGGCGTCGGCCTTTCAGGTGCTCTCAGCGGATGAGCGGCACAGAGCCATGTAATTCCGATTCGACTGCGACAAGGGAAGGTTCACCATGGCGCGCGCAATCTTGCAGGCCCTAGTTGCGCAATATCTGGCGCACAAGACGAATGAAATCGTCTTCGCCTACGGATAGTACGACCCCCAGCTCACCTCTGAAGAGACCGCAATTCAACCTGCGATAGCGGCGATCTGGCCGTCACTGCAGTCAGCAATCGCGTTTCGCTTGGGGTGGACGTAGAGCAAGCGAAGCGGCAGATGAACTCTGCGGAGCTAATTCGTACTTGCGCCGCGGCGAATGAACGACCCGTCTTTGCGGCACTCCCGCAAGAGCATCGAGAGAGAGCCTTTTACTGGTGGACCCGGAAAGAAGCCTTGCTGAAGGCGCTTGGTAGCGGGCATTCGCTGCTCAGGAGCAGCTTAGACGTCTCGATCTTGGCAGAAGAGTCAAGCGTGGCGGAAGTCAGATCACCAGAGCTTTGCCAACACCTCTCGGTCCAAACATCCATCTCGCCGCAGGTTACATCGGATCATTGGCGGTGTCCGGCGCTTTGTGCTCGATTGAAACTCGCCATGCCGCACAGTTGGCCTTGATGCCGGGCACGTTGCAGTTCACGGACTCAGGCAGTCTTTCCTCCAACTGCATTCAAAGAGGCAATGACTGGAGGGGGAGCAGGCATTGCAATCGACCGCCTTTTGCCGGTAGACTTGTAATGGTTAGATTCGAATTACGCAAGGCAAGCACAGCTCGGACGTCGCCGCCGCACATGGGCGTGCTGCATCCGATTTTGCTCTGGATCATCTGGCTTTCAGCAGCAAATCTTCTCAGGGAGCCGGCAGCCAAAAGGAACCGGAAATTGTGATGCAAGGCGAGCCGCGAGGCGCGCTTTCTGGCAGAACGAGGAAAAGGAATTAACACGCGGAGAGGTGGCAGAGCCCGGTTGAATGCACCTGACTCGAAATCAGACATAGTCGCAAGGCTATCGGGGGTTCGAATCCCTCCCTCTCCGCCAGGACTCCTTCCAAGAACATCCCAAGACATCCAATAGAAAGACGTAAAGCCTAGCAAATGCTAGGCTTTACGTCTTTCTGCGTCCAGATGCATCCAGGTGCAGCCGTGTTTTGGCGGGTGTACTTTTGGGTGTATTCTGTTTTTGAAGTGGGTGTACTTTATTTGAGCGGGGAGGAACGGGCATGGCCGGACTGACCGATACGGAGATCAAACGGTCCAGAGCGGCGGAGAAAGCATACAGCCTTGGCGATGGAGGCGGCCTTTACCTCTGGGTCAAGCCAACCGGCGGGAAGCTCTGGCGCTGGTCCTATCGGTTTGAGGGCAAGGAAAAGCTAATGTCCCTCGGCAAGTATCCAGACGTTTCGCTGGCGCAGGCCAGAGAACGCCACGCCGAGGCGCGGAAGCTGCTGGCGACCGGTGTTGACCCGATGGCGCAGCGGAAGGCCGAGAAGACGGCTGAGAAAATCGCGGTCGAGAACTCCTTCCAGAGCATAACCACACAATGGCTGGAGCATTGGCAGGAGGGGAAAAGCCCACGGCACGTAGACACGGTCCGGCGGCGTATGGCGTCCGATATTCTGCCCTGCCTCGGAGCGCGGCCGATTGCGGAGATCGAGGCGCCGGAATTGGTGGCGATGGCCAATGCGATTCAGGATCGCGGTGCGCGGGATATTGCCAAACGAGCGCTTGAAACCGTGGGACAGGTCTTCCGCTACAGCGTTGCCCACGGATATGCCAAACGCAACCCTGCCACCGAGATTCGCCCCAGCGACATTTTGAAATCTGCCCCCAAAACCAACTATGCCCGCGTTGATGCCAAGGAACTGCCAGCCCAGCTCAGACGCATCGAGGTCTATCAGGGAAAGCAGGTCACACGGTTGGCAATGAAACTGATGTCCATGACCTTTGTGCGCACCACCGAATTGATCGAAGCCAAGTGGGGGGAATTTGACCTGGAGAACGCCCGCTGGGACATACCCGCCGAGCGCATGAAGATGCGGACGCCGCACATTGTGCCGCTGGCCAGGCAGGCATTGGAAGTGCTGGAGATGTTGCGCGAATTCACTGGGAGCAACGAATGGCTTTTCCCCGGCGACCTCAACCCGGCCCATCCGATGAGCAACAACACCATTCTGGCAGCATTAAAGCGCATGGGCTACAAAGGGCGCATGACTGGCCACGGCTTCCGTGGTCTGGCGTCCACCATCTTGCGCGAGCAGGGCTACGCTCACGACCATATCGAGTTGCAGCTTGCGCACGCTCCCCGGAATGCAGTGAGCGCGGCATACAACCATGCACTCTATCTGGAGCCACGCGCCAAGATGATGCAGGACTGGGCGGATTTTCTGGAGCGTACCCAAAGAGGTGGCAAGGTGCTGCCGTTTCGCGGAACTGCGGCATAGCCATCCGGTCACCTCGGCCAGCAGAGAACCAGGGCCGCACTGCAATCCAATCCCGGATGGGTGCCAATCCCAATTCCGCGCCGTTCGTCATCTTGCCGACGAACGATTCACGCCAGCTCTCTTGAAGCGGAGTTCCCGGCTGGCCTCTA